>CAZBMZ010000018.1:60032-124519 GCA_964492845.1 uncultured Clostridia bacterium | reverse complement strand
TGATAATAGACCAGCACTTTAGGGCTGGTTCTTAAAACATTTATCTTCTAAATTGTCCAACTGAAACATCTTTAGTTTCAAATTCTTGGATCATTCTTTCGGCTTTTACTTCAGAAATTCGATTAATTAATTTTTTGGCTTCGTGGTTATCCCGAACAGTTTTGGAAAGAGTAAAGGTGGAGCCAACACAAAAAAACAAGCCCATTACCATATAACCTCTAATCCATAAATCTACTGGTAAGTGATAAATACCTAAGCACATAAACACAACAGCGACTGCAAAAGAAATCCAAACAAAAGCCATCCAAGCTGGGGTATTGTCATTAATGGTTGGACGATCAGAATTCATAAGTTTATCTCCTTCAATAGATTATAAGTATTGTTTGACTCACTGGTTAGATAATAGCAGCCATTCTAATTTCAATAAATTTTTGTTGTGACACTTTTTTAACTGTTTTAGCAAAATAATGTTTTGCTACTTTTGCTTTGTGTTGTTATATATTTTTGTTGCTAATTTTTAGGAGGATAAAAATGTCTGATCCACACTTAGCTTTACGAGAAGATGTTAAATTGTTAGGTGAATTGCTAGGCGAAACTCTAAAAACTCAAGTAGGAGAAGAGTTTTTTCAAGCTGTTGAAAACGTCCGAGTCCTATCAAAAACGGCTCGTGAAGCCGATCCTGATTCATTTAATAAATTAACAGAAATATTAACCAAATTGCCTACAGAGCAAGCTTTGCTGATGGCTAGGGCGTTTTCTCACTTTCTTAATTTAGCTAACATTGCTGAACAGCATCACAGGGTTAGACGACGTAATCAGTATTTACTTAATCCTGATAGCAAGGCTCAACGAGCATCTAACACAGAGATTTTTCAAACTTTGCTAGATGAAGGTATTAGCCAAGAGCAAATTTATAGTGCTATTTGCTCCCAACACGTTGAAATGGTCTTAACTGCTCATCCTACTGAAGTTATGCGTAGAACTTTAATCCAAAAATATAATCAAGTGGCTGCAACCCTTCAACAGCGGGATCGACGAGATCTTACGGCTGATGAGCAAAACAGCGTGCTTGAAACGTTAAACAGAGAGATTGTAGCTATTTGGCAGACCGATGAAATTCGACGCAGACAGCCCACCCCGCTAGATGAAGCAAGACGTGGATTTGTGGTAATGGAGCAAATTCTTTGGGATACAGTACCTAAATTTTTACGCTTATTGGATAGCGATCTAAAAAAATTTACTGGTAGAAACTTGCCTATTGATATTGCCCTAATTAGCTTTGGTTCTTGGATGGGAGGCGATAGAGATGGAAATCCTAATGTAACGGCTGAAATTACTTGGCAAACCTGCGTTTTAGCTCGTTGGCAAGCAGCTAATCTTTATTTTCAAGAACTTAACGCGCTTTATTATGAACTTTCAATGAATAAATGTAGCGATGAGCTACGCGATAAGGTTGGCGATAGCTATGAGCCTTATCGGGTGATAATTGGCGACTTACGAAAGCGTATGACTAAAACAATCAAATATTTAGAGGAAGTTTTTGCAGGAAATAATCCTTCTAATGATGGTGTTTTTCAGCATAGCAACGAACTAAGCAAGCCGTTAAATTTATGTTATCAGTCGCTTGTTAAAACTAATGCTAGTGTTATTGCTAATGGTAGATTGCTTGATTTAATACGTCGTCTAGCTTGTTTTGGTCTGACATTGGTTAAACTTGATTTACGCCAAGAATCTACAAGACACACAGAAGCACTTAATGAAATCACTGAATATTTATCACTTGGTAGCTATACAAATTGGAGTGAAAAAGAACGTCAAGAGTTTCTTATTAAAGAACTTAATAATCGCCGTCCTCTAATTCCACATAATTTAACAGCTAGCGACGAAGTAAAAGAGGTGTTGGACACTTTTGCTATGGCTGCAAAAATTGGTGAAGAGTCGCTAGGGGCTTATGTTATTTCAATGTCCGAGTATCCTTCTGATGTACTAGCAGTTGAGTTACTTAAAAAAGAATTTGGTATCACAAAAGACTTGCGAGTTGTGCCACTTTTTGAGCGTATAGATGACTTAAACCGTGCAGAATCAGTAGTTGCAGACTTGCTTAAAATTGATTGGTATCGCAATCATATTCAAGGTAAACAGGAAATAATGATTGGCTATTCTGACTCGGCAAAAGATGGAGGCTTGCTAACAGCCGCTTGGAGTCTTTATAAAACACAAGAAAATTTGGCACAGCTTTGTAAAAAAGAAAACATAAAATTAACGCTTTTTCATGGGCGTGGTGGTACTGTGGGGCGTGGTGGTGGCCCAACTTATCAAGCAATCCATTCTCAGCCGCCTGGCTCAATTGATGGACAAATCCGAGTTACTGAACAGGGTGAAATGATCCAAGCTAAATTTGGTATTCCTGGCATCGCGCTAAGAACTTTAGAACTTTATACAAGTGCCACATTAAAAGCTACATTGTTGCCGCCATCAGCACCTAAAGCAGAATGGCGCAATTTGATGGAAGAATTAGCTAACACAGCTTGCTTGGTTTATCGTGAAGTTCTAAGCCACAAAGATTTTATTGCTTATTTTCGTACTGCTACCCCAGAAATAGAGCTTGGAACGCTTAAAATAGGCAGTCGTCCGGCTCGTCGTCGCTTGGACGGCGGACTTAAATCTTTGCGGGCAATTCCTTGGATTTTTGCTTGGACACAAACAAGGCTGATGCTACCTTCCTGGCTAGGTGTTGGCGATGCTCTTAACAAAATTATCCAACAAGGCCGAGAAGCCGAACTTGTAACAATGTATAAGGAATGGCCGTTTTTTAAGACTACAATTGATTTGCTTGAAATGGTGCTAGCTAAAGCAGAGCCAGCAATTGCAGCACAATATGATGAGGCACTTGTACCTGAAGAATTAAAATCGCTAGGTGCAGATTTAAGAAATCGTTTTGATGAAACTGTAAAAGTCATCTTAAAGATCGTTGGACATCAAAAATTATTAGAATCTAATAGCGTTCTGCGTCGCTCCATAGATGTACGTAATCCTTATGTAGATCCAATAAATCTTGTACAAATTGAAATTTTGCGTAGACTTCGGGCTAATACAGCAGATTCAACGCTGCAAGATGCTCTACTAGTTACTTTTAATGGCGTTGCTGCTGGGATGAGAAACACTGGATAAGAATTTTCTTGATTTAGCAAATTGATAAAGCAATTAACCATTGGGCAAGAAAATATGTAGTCATAAAATAGATTTGCGCTTGTGGAACAGAGCCTTTGAAACGATCCAGGGCTAAAATAGAGTCTGATGCCATAAAAAAGGCTGCACCAATAAAAGCCGTAAAACTTCCACCGGGCCCAAAGTCTAGCCAACGACTAAAGGCTTGCCAACCCATTATTAGCAACACCCCTGCATAAACAGCAACAGGGATTTTCATCTCTTTTAAGTATGGAAGTAATGTAAGAAAAAGTATTGCTCCATAGATTAAAAAAGGTATTGTATAAAGTAGAGAAAATAAGCTTATTCCTGTTAGAGCAAAAGCAACAATATAAAAAATATGTGCTATTAAAAAGCTAACTAAACCTGCTACAAATCTATCAGATGGCAGCATTAGCAACACATCCCCAAGCAAAGAAAAAAGTAACCCGGTAATTATTAAATATTTGTAATTACTAGGAGTTACATTTACTGGTAGTTGAATTGCTATTAAAATAATAAAGATCATTGTTAGAGGCTTAAAGATATAAAAATTTGTAGTATATCTTTTTGCTCTAATATGCAAAATAGCAGAAATTAATGTTAGAAATGATAAAAATATTGTTAGCATAAAGTTATATAATTAGTTTTAATTATCCTTAAAGAAAATATCAATATAATCCGTTGTTGTATTATCACAAGGATTAAGCATATCTTTTAGTCGCCAAAATTTTCTTGCTCCAGAAATTCTAAATAATTGTTTACCTTCTCTTACACAAGGTTTTCCATCATTATTATAATTAACCCTCATAGTGATTTTTCCGTCAAATACAAAATCTTTTGGGTTAATTTCTAAAATATTTCCTGTTATTTCTAAAAAATCATCTCCTTTAGTTTGTTTACCTACAACAGATAATATTCCATTATTTTCTTTAATTTCTACAGCACCCATTTCTTTACGGTTCCAAAAACTTAGCCATTGTAATTGCAGTCTATGTTTACCTATTAACATTTGTTTAGCTTGCGAGTTATTTATTTTTGTTTGAGATTGAGCAAAAGCTAAGTTAGATGAAAAAATGTTGTAATTTATAGTAAAAAAGCTAGTTATGATAAATAAAATTATAAGACGTTTCATATAATTTCCTTAAAAATTTTAAGATTAGTTGATTTTAGATTATCAAAGCAGGAAAAAAAATAGGGACTAGCTTTTAGCTAATCCCTATTAAAACTATGCCTTATTTACTTTAACGCTACAGAAATTATAGAAAAACTTAAGGGTTCATTCTCCAAATAGTAAAATTCAACATAGCAGCATATCCAACCCAAAGAATATAAGGAAGTAGTAACAACCCAGCAACCAGCCTAACACGCCAAAAAGAAATTAATGTGGCTAAAATTGATAGCCAAAGAAACACAATTTCAATAAATGCAATTTTTGGATTTTGCAAAGTAAAAAACAATCCTGACCAAATTAAATTAAGAAAAAGTTGTAGACCAAATAACACTAAAGGGAGTTTTTTTAAACTTCCTACTTTGCACCAAATAAGCCAGACGGCTAGAGCCATCATAAAATAAAGGCTAGTCCACACAGGCCCAAACAACCAATTAGGCGGTGTCCAGCTAGGTTTATTGATTGTTAAATACCAAGAACTAACAGATGTGTTAGTTAAGACAGCCCCAGCAACAGCAACAGAAAAACATATTGTTAAAAAAACTAGCAGACTAATAAAATGCTTGTTTCCTTTTTCTTGTTGCAAACTTATTGTTTGTTGCATTTTGTTACCTAATTTTGTAAAGAAACACCAGTTGAGCAGGCCAAAGAGCCAAATGTCCTATTATGAAATTTGGCGACTACAGCTAGACCCTCCATTTAACCATAGGTTTGGCTCTGCTCATTAACTGGTAACCCATTGACTACTTAATCTAAATAATGTAGCAAATTAGATTAGTAGTACCCCCGAAACTTTTCAAAAACTTCTCAAAAATCTTTCTAACACCCTCTTAAATTTACGAGCTAACTTTTATATTGGGGAGAATAAATCAAGTTTAATATATTGTCAACAATTTTTAGACAAAAACTAGACAAAAGATTTAATTAAATATTTTTTAACCTTGTTATAAAAATTAGATTAGAGAAAGATTATTATTAAACCTTGATAACCTTAGTATTTACTAAAGATAATCGAACTTTACTAAAATTTGACAAATAAATGTTGCTTGACAAACAAAGTTTTGATTAAGATAGAAAAATAGACAAATTTTTAACAAGTAGGTTTTTTGATGTCTAACCAAGAAATGTTACCAATAAAAGTAGTTTCTCAACGCACAGGACTAACTCAACATGTTATTCGTGTTTGGGAAAAGCGTTATGGGGCTGTTTCTCCTAGCCGTAACACTACTAACAGACGATTTTATACAGATAAAGAAGTAACTCGTTTATCCTTGCTACGAGAAGCCATAGAAAATGGTTTTAGTATTGGACAAATCGCCCATTTACCTAGTGATCAAATTTCTAGCATGATAGCAGAAAAACCCTTAGATCTAAGTATTAGTGCTAGTAATCAAAGCATAGACCAATATATTGAGGGTTGTTTAGCAGCAATAGCTGAAATAGATACACAAAAATTAGACGAAATATTAACAAAGGCTCAAGTAGAATTAAATCCTAACATTTTGATTGATGATTTAATTGTCCCGCTACTTTATAAAATAGGAAAACTTTGGCAAGAAGGGAAATTAAGAATAGTTGAAGAACATTTAGCTTCGGCTGTTATTCGCAATTTGTTGGGAAGGATAAAAACTGACTTACAACCTACTAGCATTGCACCAAAAATAATTATTGCAACACCCCCTAGACAATGGCATGAACTAGGAGCATTGCTAGCCGCTGCTACAGCAGCTTACGAAGGATGGAAAGTAATTTATTTAGGTGTAAATCTTCCAGTAGAAGAAATTACTAAAGCTGCACAATTACACAAAGCCAAGTTAGTAGCTTTAAGTATTATTTATCCTATTGATGATCCTTACTTACATTTAGACTTAAAAAAACTTCGTAGTTTGTTAGGTTCACAAGTGCAGCTAATTATAGGAGGTCAGGCAACAGACGCTTATTTAGCAACTATTAAATCTATAAATGCAACTGTAGTTACAAACTTAAAATCTTTCCGTCAAATGCTAAATAGCTTACGTAGCCCTAATAAACATAAAATTTAACACATATTGAGCAAACATCTTTGGAGAAAGAAGAAAAGTTAAAAAGACAGCTAGGCCCTTTTCAATATGCGATTAGAAAAGAGCTTGAAAAACTTGAAAAGACAGAAAAACCTAAACAAGAAAATTTATCTCAAACTCAAATAGTTGCAAACACGTCATTTAGGACGATTTCATTTTTATTATTTGGTCTGGTTTTAATAATTTGCTGGTATTTTTTTACTAAACAAAGATAATTAATTTACCACTTATCTTTTAGTGGAATATTAAATTTTATTAGCTAAATAGTATAATGAAAAAACAACTAATATTACTACTAATTATTATTGTGTTTTCGGCCATTTCAGCTAAAACAGATGATGATCCAGAAATTATCCTTGCAGCTAGCAAGCCAGAAGATAAGCCACGTCAAAGCGGTAAACTGTTTGGAATCAAATATAAAGATATTTTAGTGCCGGAAACAGTTTTTATTAAAGCTGGAAACTTTAATCGTGGGCAACCTAATCCAAATCTTGGGTGCCGAGACTGTGCGCGTAGTGAACAACCTGTAGTAAAAATATATCTTTCTAGTTTTGAGATAGGACGTTTTGAAATAACTAATGCACAATATGAGCTTTTTGCTAAAGCTACAAGCAGAGAAACAGCCGAATGGCGGCAATACTACAAAGAGAAAAGAGAAAATCATCCTGTAGTTAATGTTTCATGGCAGGACGCACAAGCCTATTGTGCTTGGCTGCAAGCTAATACTGGTCGAGAATACCGCTTGCCAACAGAAGCAGAATGGGAATATGCTGCTCGTGGTGGTCATACAGGTAATTACCCAACAGGCAATGAACTTGATCATAAAGATGCTAATTTTGGTGGCGGACAAAACACAGTAGAAGTAAACAAGTTTAAGCCTAATAGATTTGGCCTTTATAATGTGATTGGGAATGTTTGGGAATGGTGTTCTGATTGGTATAGCGAGACTTATTATAGTGAAAGTCCTACGCAAGACCCCCAAGGCCCTAGCGAAGGTCAATACCGAGTAATTCGTGGAGGTGGTTGGGAAGCTAAAGAAGACCATTGCCGCCTAGCTAAACGTTTTTGGCATAACCCAGGCTTTCTTCTAAACGGACGTGGCTTTCGTGTTGCAGCCACTATAAAATCAACAAAATCAAATGATGCAAATAACACTTTATCTAAACCTAATAATTAAATGCTAAAAACTACTAATAAAGTAATAACAATTAGCGAAAATCAAATAAATGATGCTGTTAATACCTTAACACTTGCTTTTGAAAAAGATCCTTTTCACCGATATGTTTTTGAAAATCATCTAAAACATTATCAAACTTTAGAGCAAATTTTATTTAAGTACCTTTCAATAGTTAAATTTAAGCATACTCAAGAAATCCTTGGGGTAACAAAAGATAATAAATTAATGGGCATTGCCAATATTGAATCACCTGAATATCAAGCGTCTTTTTGGAAAAGCTATATTTCAACTGATGTTAGTAGTTTGCTGCTACAAATGATTTTAGTTTCTGGCCTTGTGCCAGCTTATCGATTAATTAAATATAGCCAGCTAATAGAAGCTAAAAAGCCAAAAAAACCTCATTTTTATTTGGTGGCTTTAGGGGTTAATCCACAAGGTCATGGTCAAGGCTATGGTAAATCTTTACTTAATCATTTAAACGAATTATCAGAACATCATCCAACTTCAATTGGAGTAGCCCTAGACACAGCAAACCCTGATAATGTGCCATTATATGAGCATTTTGGATACAGAGTAGTTTCTAAAGAAATATTTGGTAAAGTAAACTTATGGTGTATGTTCCGAGCAAATAAAAATAAGTTGTAATGACTTAAATATTTTGTTAAAACAAGCTCTTTTTAACTATATCTTCAAAAATCAAAAATTTTTATAAATAATACTATGCTCTCTCAAAAAGTAGCCATATCTAATGATGTTTCTGGTCTAACACCCATTCCTTTTTATAATGAAATTGTTTGTGGTGATAGCAGAAAATTGCTTCAATTAATCCCTAGCGACTCTATAGATTTAGCAATAACCTCACCTCCTTATTTTCAACAGCGAGAATATAATGCTGGAGGTATTGGTAATGAAAAACATGCTGAAAGTTACATCAATTCATTGATGGAAATTTTTTGCGAATGTGTTCGCATTATAAAACCAACGGGTAGCATAGTAGTAAATGTTGGAGATAAATATATTGATAGTAGTTTGTTGCTAATACCTTATCGATTTGCGATTGCAGCAACAGAACGCTGTAAAGTAACTTTAGTTAATAATATTACTTGGGTAAAAACAAATCCTACTCCTAGACAATTTAAGCGGCGTTTAGTAAGTAGCACAGAGCCTTTTTTTCATTTTGTTAAATCTCAAAATTATCAATATTACATAGATGAATTTTTGAAATTACCAGAATCTAATTTACCTACAATTAATGCTAATGGAAAAAATAGCAATATAGGTAAAAAGTATTTTGAGCTAATCGAACAATCTAATTTAACTCAAAACCAAAAAAACTTAGCTTATAGTGAACTAAAAAAAGTTATTGAGGAAGTTCATGAGGGAGAAATCCAAGGGTTTCGTATGAAAATACGTGGTATTCATTCTGAACCTTTTGGAGGACAAGAAGGAGGTAGAAAAATACAGTTAGACAAAAATGGTTTTACAATAATTCGGATACATGGAAACCCGTTAAAAAAAGACGCTATTATAACTCCTGTAGAATCATTAAAAAATTGCCCTCATCCTGCAATTTATCCCGTTAAAATTATAGAAGAATTTCTACATCTTTTAACAAAACCTAATGATATTGTTCTTGACCCATTTATAGGAGCAGGTTCAACGGCTATAGCAGCAATTAAACATCAACGAAACTACATTGGTTTTGATATTAGTGAAGATTATTGTCAATATGCTAGACAACGTATTAACAACATTTCTTTACAGCCTAATTTGGAGTTTTAATGCCACAATCCCCAAAAGAATTTCTAATAAGTTTTTATGAAAAAGTTAAAAGGCAATCTCTATTGCAATGTTTATCAAACTTGCCTGAAAACTATGTAGTAGACCTAAAAACTATAGTTAACAATTCTGAGACATTAAAAGCCGTTTTAGGTGTAACTCTAACTTCCATTGTTTACAAAATACTAAATCCTGACCAGGATATTAGATATCATCAAGAAAACATGGAAAACGGTTATTCAGGTCGAACATTTGATACTAAATATGTAACACCTTTTTTAAAAGAACATTTTCGGCATTTTGCTATGGCAGAAAGTGCTTGGCTAACACGTTCCTTAGAACAACCTCACCCATATAATTTTACCTATCCTGGAAAAATTCGTAATTTAGAAGTAAAACAAGCTTTTCTTAATATCTTGAATTTTCTACAGACTAATCCAAAAGATGCTCCTAAAATGCTAGGAGCACTTTTAGCTTTGATGATAGAAAAAACTAGCCAAGAAATTAGCTTTTCAAATATCTGTTTCTCCCAAAACCCTACAAACATAACTATTGAAAAAATTATAGAAGCTATCAACCAACACATTTATCATAAATATGAAAAATGGACAGTTGGAACAGCCAGAATCCCAGTAATAGCAATTTATTCTGTTTATGATCTACTTATGCTAGATGTAAAAAGATATTCAGACAAAAAGCTTGTTCCTCTTGAACATCATACTAGCCCTGATTTCCGCGCTAAATCCCTTGGTGACATAGAAGTAAAATCTGCTGATACTATTTGTTTTGAAGCAATTGAGATTAAGCATCTTAAGCCTATTTCACCAGATATAATTTCTGATATTTATCAAAAAATCAAAACTGTAGCTATTGACAGATATTATGTTTTAACTACCAATGAGCCTAATTTTGATGATAAAAAGTCTGTAGAACAAAAGATTATTGAATACAGTAAATTTCATCCTTGCCAAATAATTGTAAATGGCGTTTTACCATCCCTAAAATATTATTTACGCTTAGTTAGCAACCCGCAACTATTTATTAACAAATATACTTATTGGCTAGAGTATGAATATAATCGTGCTAGTGGAATAAAAAAAGAGCATTTACAAGTCTGGCAAGAAATATGTAAAAATTTATTTAATATAAACAATAATTAAAGAAAGGTAATACTAATACAAAAGTATGGCTAAAAATCAAGAAAACTTGCTGGCAAAGTATAATAAAGATATAAAATCAAATCCATCAAATGTTTATAATTATAATGATAGAGCTAAATATTATGTAGAACAGGGAGAACTAGATAAAGCTTTAGATGATTTTAATAAAATTTTAGAATTAGAGCCTAATAATGACCTTGCATATACTTGGAGAGCAACCTTTTATGAAGAGCAAAATGAAGTAGAGAAAGCCTTAAAGGACTATAATAAAGCTATAGAAGTAGAGCCTAATATTGCTTATAATTATACTTGTCGTGCAAATTTTTATAAAAAGCAAAATTTGTTAGATAAAGCTTTGGATGACTTAAATAAAGCTGTAAAAGTAGAACCTAAATATGCTTATAGTTATAGTTGTCGAGGTGATTTATATAGTAAACAAAATATCTTAGATAAAGCTTTAGATGATTATAGTAAAGTTATAAAATTAGATAAAAATAATGCTTATTCTTATAGAAGACGTGCTGATGTATATAAACAATTAAATGATTTAGATAACGCATTGAAAGACTTAAATAAAGCTATAAAATTAGAACCAAATTATGCTTATGGATATATTTCTAGAGCAACTATATATATAGAAAAAAGTTTATTGAATAAAGCACTAAAAGATTTTGATAAAGCCATAGAATTAGAGCAAAATCCATTTTACTATAAAATACGAGGTGAGTTATATCAGACACTTGAGTTTCCAGGTAAAGCCTTAGACGATTTTAATAAATCTATAGAAGTAGATCCAAATTATAAATATAGTTATTCTTGTAGAGGAGAATTATATTTTGCAAAAAATGAATTAGATAAAGCTGTGAGTGATTTTAGTAAGGCTATAGAATTAGGTTTAGAAACTGCTTATATTTATGCTTATAGAGCAGAAATATATATAAAGCAAAATGTGCTAGATAAAGCTCTTATAGATCTAAATAAAACTATAGAATTATATTCTGAAAAATCCTATTTAGATTTAGATCAAATTTATAGCAACCGAGGTCTTGTTTATTTACGTGCTGGACAATCCTTGATAGCTTCATCAGAGCTTGCTAAAGGACTAGAATTACTAGAGTTAGCTTTAGCTGATTTTAATAAAGCTTTAGAAATAAATCCAGATCTTGTACAAGCTACCAATAATAGAGGAATCGTTTATTTAGGCCAGGAAAAGCTAGAAGAATCTTTGAAAGATTTCAACAGAGTTATAGAAGTGTTAAACCCAAATTATGCAGAAGCTTATTATAATCGAGGCATTTTTTATAAAGTTGTTGGAAATGAAGAACAATCCACAATGGATTACAACAAAGCTATAGAATTAGAACCAGCTTACAAAAATTTTCCTTACTAGAAAATAATAATTTTCTGGGAATGCGAGCAAGATGTTCGCGCTCCCAGACTTAAAACATCAATTAGAAATGGACTCCTCGCAATATCTCTTGTAAAGCAAGTTGCTCTGTAGTCATTTGAGAAGCTTTTCCATCTTTCTTCCCTTTTGCAGCGTCAGAGTCTGGAAACATTCTAAAACTTGTGTTCATAATAATTTGTGCAATTTTTGGAACTAAGGCATGAAGAATTTCACCAAAAACACCCAATCGTGTAGCTATTCTTACTGGCTTATGGACTATTGCATCAACAATTAAATTTGCTGCTTCTGTAGGTAGCAATGCTGGAACATTCTGATAAATTTTTGTAGGTGCGATCATAGGCGTTTTTACTAGTGGCATATTTATAGTAGTAAATTTAATACCTACATCAACAAATTCTGATGCAGCGCATCGAGTCCAAGCATCTAGTGCAGACTTTGACGCTACATAAGCTGAAAAACGTGGAGCATTGGTCAAAACGCCTATTGATGAGATGTTGATAACATGACCTCGCTTTTGAGCTATCATTTTTGGTAGCAAGCCCATTGTTAGACGCAATGCACCAAAATAGTTAAGTTGCATGGTTCGTTCAAAGTCATGAAATCTATCATAGCTTGATTCAATGCTACGACGAATTGAACGCCCTGCATTGTTAATTAGAACATCTACACCACCATGATTTTCTATCAATAATTTTATAAAACGGTCACAATCCGCCATATCAGCTACATCAACAGCATAGGTAACTACATCTAAACCTTGCTCGTTAATTTCTTTTTTAGCTGCTGCAAGTTTTTCTTCATCCCGACCACAAATAATAGTTGTAGCACCAGCTTCAGCCACTCTATAAGCTGTAGCTAGTCCAATTCCAGAAGAACCGCCCGTTATTACTACAACTTTGCCTGCAACTTTGCCACGCAGGGTTTTATCAATTGAAAGGTCTGGATCTAGGTTTCGCTCCCAATAATCCCAGAGTTTTTCTGCATAATCATCTAATTTTGGACAGCTAATTCCACTACCTTTAAGTGCTATTGCTGCATCACGATTATCAAAGCGTGTTGGATAATTTACAAATTGAAGAATATCTTCTGGTAGCCCTAAATCTGTCATTATAGCGTCTTTAACTCGACGAACTGGAGACAGTGACATCATCCCATTTCTAATAGCTTTAGGAATAAAACCAAATAAAGCAGCATTAATACGCAGGCTCATAGTAGGGGCATGAGCCGCACGCGCCAAAGTGTTAAGGACATCTCCAATTCTCATTGGTTCAGGGTCAGTTAAATGAAAACATTTGCTGTCTAAATTTGGCTGATGAGCTATGTAGTCCATTGCATCCACTACATAATCAACAGGAACAATATTAATTCGTCCGCCTTCTATACCAATAGTTGGCATCCAGGGTGGTAACATTTGGCGGATACGTTGGATAATCTTAAAGAAATAATATGGGCCATCGATTTTATCCATTTCGCCTGTTTTAGAATCTCCAACTACTGAGCCTGGGCGATAAATGCGAAAAGCCCCTTTAACTTCTTTGCGGACAATCTTTTCTGATTCATGTTTAGTTGCAAAATATGGATGTTGTAGATTTTCGGCTTCCTCAAACATGTCTTCTCGAAAAATACCTTCAAACATTCCTGCTACAGCAATTGAGCTAACATGATGAAAGCACTTTGCACCAATTGTATTTGCTAAAGAAACCGTGTTATGAGTGCCTGTAATGTTGACGGCTATTTGCTCTTCGGCACCTGCTTTTAGATCATAAATTGCTGCTAAATGAAAAAAATGATCTATTTCTTTTAAGTCTTTTATATTTTCTGGAGATAAGCCTAGATTAGGCATTAACAAATCACCAAAAACAGCTATTGCTTGTTCTTTGCTAGCACCCCAATAATTAAGTAAAGCGTCAATCTTACTTTGGCTTTCTTGTCTAATAAGAAAATATACTACATTATCTTTTCGTCCTAATAATTTCTTGACCAAGCGTTTACCTATTAAACCGGATGCTCCAGTAACGAAATACTGCATGTTTTATCTCCCTTTTTTTAAGTATTTATTGTCGCATTGCTGTTTCTACATCATAAGCCATCATTGCCGCGCCTATTACGCCAGCATCATTTCCTAAACCGCCATTAGTAATTTTGCAGTCTGCAAGAAGGTGAGCAAAACTATATTTATTAGTAGCCTGTTCAATAGCAGTAATTAAAAATTCACCTGCTCCCATAACAGGCCCACCCAAAACAACTATTTCTAAATTAAGCAAATTAATAACGTTAGCAATAGTTAGACCTAAATAATTAGCAGTTTCTAGCAAAATAGCACGAGCAAATTTATCACCTTTGCTAGCGGCTTCTACTATATCTTCACAAGTAAGTTTATTTTTCATTTGACCAGCAAGTAATGATTCTGTAGCAAAACATGGATCCATAAAAAGTTGCTCTCTAGTACGACGAACTATATTTGGCCCAGAAGCAATAGTTTCTAAACATCCTTGCGAGCCACAACTACAATCTAGGTCTTGGCTACCTATTTTCATATGTCCAAATTCACCTGCATAGCCTCGCACCCCGTGTTGAAGCTGCCCATTTAATACCAGTCCGCTTCCAATACCTGTTCCTAAATAAATATAAATAGCATCATTCATATTTAATGCTGCACCACAACGCCATTCCCCATAAGTTGCAGCATTAGCATCATTATCAATGATTACAGGTAGCCCAATGGCTTGAACTATTTCATGGTGAACATTTATATTGGAAACATCTGGTAAATTAGGCAAAACTTTGACTTGTTGAGCTTGATAATCCACTAGTCCAGAAACTGCTAGCCCAACTGCTGCAATAGGAAGCGGTGCATCTGAACGTGTTTTTTTAATTAAATCTATAAGCCCATCAACTAAAGTTCGTCCACTTACAAGTTCTGTTGGTACT
The DNA here is from genome assembly GCA_964492845.1 of uncultured Clostridia bacterium. Classification (GTDB taxonomy): domain Bacteria; phylum Acidobacteriota; class Blastocatellia; order Chloracidobacteriales; family JADJPF01; genus JADJPF01. The sequence continues at coordinate 109,647 of CAZBMZ010000018.1, read as the reverse complement.
CGATCTTGTTTAATAATTTTTCCCGCAGTATCAACTATAGCTATTCGTGTAGAACGTCCTAAATCAACACCCAAATATAAAGTATTATCCATAACCAACAGCTTTCTTTTATAGATTATCAGACATAAGTTTAATAATTAACTTTTTGAATATGTTTAATTGCCCAAAAAGCTTTTGCTCTAACACCTTCGTCTTCATCTTTACGCAAACGGTCTTCAAGTGCTGGTAGAACTTGCATTTGAGCAATTTCACCTAAAGCTTGAGCAGACGCAAAACGGACATTTGCATCTGATCGCAATAAAGCTTCTGTAAGTTCTGGACAAGCACGAGCATCTTTTAAGTGACCTAGGGCTAAGGCGGCTTCGCTTGCTAGTAGACTAGCTTCGCTTGCTAGGGCATCTATCAATAATGGAACAAGTTCAACGCTAGTAAGACGACCCGCCGCGGCAGCGGCAAAGCGAGCAGTATCAAAATCATATGAGCGCATTGCACTTTCTAGCTGCATTTGAACAGCAGAACTAGCAGCACGACCAAAGCGGGCTAGAGCTAGAGATGCTGCCCCTTTTACTTTAGGACTTTTATCTTTTAATGCTGCGGCTAAAGCATCTATAGCTAGTAAATCTGCTGAATATTTTAACTTAGAAATAGCATCTAGCCGAATTTCTTCATTTTTGTCTTGCAAGAGTTCAAAAGGACTACTTTTTTGTTTTATTTGTAAAAGCAAAGTTTGACAAATACCGTCTTGTGAAACAGAGCTTTCACTACTTACATCTGCTTCAACTTTCTTAGACCAAACAATTGCACCTGTATGAGTATCAAAAAGTTGGGCAATGACATAAACCTTATCTTCTACAGAGATAAAACTTGTTGTTAAAATAGCGTCTACACCTAGTTCTTGGCCTATTTCAGAAGGGTTTATTTCTAGATTAATATATTTAGCAACTTGGCTTGCAGGGCGAACAGACAAAGACTTAAATTTACTAAATTCTGTAATTAAAGTTTCTAGTAAAGCCATACCCCAGATTTCATCATAGAGTCCACCTAGTTTTTTTGGTGGCATAATGGCTAAAGTCTTATGTTGACCAGCAATTAAAGGAAAATCATCATCAGAAGTTAGGCTATTTTGATTCTCATTAGCAAGATCGTTAACAGCAATTTTAGCTGGAACAGTTGCAGCATTAGCTTCTTTGTTACTACTACTGCTAGCATCTTGTTTATTAACTTCTTTATTAACAGTAGTTTCTCTTATATTGCTTGGTAGTGACAAACCTAAAGTAGCAACTGGACTAGCAGCAGGTTTTGATGTTCGACGTAAAGACTTTGGCAAAAGTCTATCTAACCAACTAATTTTTGCATTTTCTACAGGAGCAAAAGGTTTAATAATTCCATCTGGTACAGCTTTGTTGGCAGAGGCTTCTGAGCCAATAAATTTTAGGTCTGCAATCATTTCTGGCATTGATTGATAGCGTTTATCAGCATCTTTTGCCATTGAGCGTTCTAAAAGTTCTTGAAAGCCTGGTGCAATATTGCTGTTTAGTTCTGTTACTGAACGTGGAGTTTGTTCACAAACAGATTTAATAATGTCGCGTGGATCTTTGCCTGTAAAAGGCTTTATACCTGTTGCCATTTCATAAAGCACTGTTCCAAAAGAAAAAATATCGCTACGTCTATCAATTCGCTCACGCCTGGATTGTTCTGGTGACATATAGGCAGGCGTGCCAGGAGTTTCAATTATTCCCATCATATCTAGTTGACGGGTAAGAGAGTTTTTTTCATAAATATTTTTTGCTAAACCAAAATCTAGCACTTTTGCCTGACCACGAGGGGTAATCATTATATTTTGTGGTTTAATATCCCGGTGAACTATACCAACATCATGCGCACTAGAAAGCGCGTCAGCCACTTGTAAAGCAATAGAAATCAACGTGTTATTAGCTAGTGGTTGGTTATTAATGGTTTGTTTTAAGGTTTGACCTTCTACATACTGCATGACAATGAAAAACTGATTATCTTTTTCCTGAATTTCATAAATCATACAAATGTTGGGATGATCCAGCACAGAAGCTAGGCGTGCTTCACGGGCAAATCTTTTGCGGGCCGTGTCATTGGTTAATAACTCACTTGAGAGTAGTTTTAAGACTACTGTTCTATCTAATTGGGTGTCATGTGCTTTATAAACTTGCCCCATACCACCTTTACCCAATATTTCTAGTATTTTGTATTGAGCTACTGTTTTTCCAATCATTTTCAGCCCCCTTAAAATATTGGCTCTAGTAAAAATAACTTATTTTAAGCACAATTTAGAGAAAAACAAACACCATTAAGAACTAGATTTACTTTTTATTAAAGTTTGGTATTTATACTTTAATAATGGATTTTTCTCTACTGCCTCATCAAGTAAGGTTTTTGACTCAAGTAAGATAGTTTCTTTTGATATATCAAACTCTGATTTTAATGATAAAACTACTGATTTTAATGCTTTTGCTTCCAATAATTTATCATTAAATTGTTCAGCTTTTGTAAGTAATTCTATAGCTTTTTGAACTTCTAAGGTAACTTTTTCTTTTTTCTCCTTTTTCCAATAAGCTTCTTGATAATAACATTCTGCTAATTTTAAGTAGATTTCTGCACTTTCATTATTTAGCTCTAAAGCCTTTTGAAAATTAGCCTTGGCTTGCTGAAAAGAATCTTTAGGAGAAAGATTTTTGATTATTAAATTACGGGCTGTTAATGTATCAACCTCAGCTAATCTTAAGTAAAGTTCTGGATTATTTTTATTGCGATTAATCCCTTCTTCACAAGCAAGACGAGCATTTTTTAAGCTTTCTGTAGCATCTATGCTTTGATTAATGCTGTATTCAGCCGCTACTAACCAGGCTTCAGATAAAAACCTATATCCATCAGCAAAAGGGCCTAGTTTAAGCCCTTTTTCAAAACTTTCTACCGATTTTTTTACTGACTCTGTTGGATCAAGACCTGCGGCTAGCTCATAACGTGCCTTGGTACGAAAAGAAATACCTATGTTATTGTGTGGATAAGGATGATTAGGATTAATTGCTATAGCCTTTTGATAGGCTTCGACAGCTAAATTTAGCCATTTTTCAGGATTAGCCCCACAAAATAAGTCATATTCTCCCCTAATTTCATAGGTATTTCCTAAAGCATTATGGTTAAAAAGGTCTGTTTTATTAAGCTCTATAGCTTTTTGATGGTTTTCTATTGAAGAATTTAATGAGTTAATAGCGTCAAGCCCTATGCTAAATTCATAGCGTCCTTTTTGCCAATAAATATCACCTAAGTTTTTATAGATAAAGTCATAGGACAAGTTTTGTTTTAGAGCAGTATTATAGGTAGCTAGAGCTTTTTCTAGGGTTGGGCGGGGATCTTGGCCTAAAGTCATTTCTTGAGCAGCTTTTCTATAGTAGGCTGCTCCTAAATAACCATAAGGAATACCTGCTAATTCTCCAGTAAGGCTAGTTTTTTGTAGCTTGGCCTTTTGAGTCGTTAGTTCAATAGCTTTTTGAGACATAACAATAGTTTTATCAAATGCTACTGGATCTTGGCCTAATCTAATTTGATATAACCCTAATGTATAGTAGATCTTAGCTTTAGTTATATGTGTGCTGCTACTTTCTGGATTAACAATTAAAGCCTTATCACAAGCAGCTAAAGCTTGCTCAGATGCTGTTTCGGGTGACTCGCCGGTATCAAACATAATTTCCATTAGCTTTAAGTTTCTTTCTGCTTCTAGTTCATAAAGCTCTGCATCACTACGAGCAATATCTATAGCTTGTTGAAAGGCTTGTTTAGCTAATTCAAGGTCTTGTGTAGCAGATTTATAATCACCATTTTTAAGCTTTCCTACAGCCATTTGTTGGTAAATTCTGCCTTCTAGCCGTTTAGCATCATAAAGCCAGGGCAGTTCTGTAAAAGCATCTTTAGATTTTGCCAAAGCAACGTCAAATTGGTCTTGATAAAAGGCTATTAAACCTTCTGTGTATAATCTATTTACGCTACCTTCACTACCTATTTTTAAGTATTTAATAGCAGGATCACAATATAAAGCTTTTAATTCTGCTAGTCTGCGTTCTTGAGCTTCTTTATTAGCAATAAATTTTACTTCACTACGTAATCTTTGGTATAACTCAGCTAAAACATAGCCCAAAACATAAGCATTATCAGGTTTTTTATAATCATTTTCCCATGATTTTTCTAAATATAGCCGGGCCATTTCATAATCTTGCAAGGCTAAATAGCCACAACCTAGAGCATAGTAGCCCGGGCCTTTTGCAAGTTGTCCTTCTGATGCAATTTTTTCATTGATTGTTTTAATTCGTTTCTCTATTAAACCTCTTGCTGCTTGAGTGTTATAAAGAGGTAAAGAGTTTGAGTAATGCAATACTTGTTCGATTTCTTTTACTTCTTGACCAAAAACTTGAGTGATTCTTTCTCGCTCTTTAGCTAGCCAACTAGTACGAATCCACATTCCTGTAGAAAATATCATTAATAAAGCTACTAGAGACAACATTGCTACTTTTGCTTTATGTTTTTTTATAAATTTTTTTAATCTATATGTTTTTGATGTTCTAGCCGTAATAGCTTCACCATTTAAGTAAAGCTGTAAATCTGTAGCTAGTGCTTTTGCCGATGAATAACGAAGTTGAGGATCTTTTTCTAAACACTTCATTACAATAATATTTAGATCCTCAGCAATTGCATCATTTATTTCCTTAAGCGGGGTTGGAGCGTCTTGGGTAATTCGTAAAATTACATCAAAATAATTTTTCCCCTTAAATGGAAGTTCTTCTCCTAAAAGCTCATATAAAGTTACTCCTAGACTGTAAACATCCGTTCGACGATCTAAAAGATGTGTTCTACCTTTTCCTTGTTCAGGTGACATATAGGAAGGTGTACCTAATATTACCCCGGCACCAGTCCCATTAATATCACCAACCTCACGAGCTAAACCAAAATCTACAATACAAGGTGACCATCCTTTATCATCAGTATTTTCAACTAATATATTTGATGGTTTTATATCTCGATGTATAAGTCCTTGTTTATGAGCAGTATGTAACGCTTCCGAAACGTCTTTAATAATTTTTACTTTCTGCTCAACGCTTAATGTTTCCTTAGCTCTATCTAAGGAAATACCATTAATATATTGCATTGCAATATAATGACGACCTTGAAATTCTCCTATTTCATAAATTTTACAAATATTTTCATGCTCGATTCTTGCTTGAAGTCTAGCTTCTCGAATAAATCTAATTACTAGATCGGCTTCATCTTCGACTAAAAATTTTAGTGCAACAATTCTGTTTAGTTTTGGATCAACAGCACGAAAAACTTTTCCCATCCCTCCAACACCAATTAATTTTAAGTCTTTATAACGTTCCCAGCCCTTTAGCAAAGTTTCTTCGCTTAGTTCGTCTGTAGTAAATAATGATGTTGTTGGTTTAGGTTTGCTATTACTTGAAGTTGTTGGTTTTATTATAGTTACTTGTTGATGAATATTTTTTTCAGTACTTAAATCATCTCCATTTAAGTTTACTAAAGTAACTGCTGTAGATGGTGTTTTATCATTAAAATTTTTGAGTTCTCCACTAGTAAAATTTTCTTCTTCTTTTATTTCTTGTGTTTTTCTTGTACTTATTATTTTTGTTTCTTGTGCTAAGTCTATATCTTTAGCAAGTAAATCTAATGTTTCTTCAGAAATTAAACCCATTTCCAAAAGTCTTGCTATTTTACCACCCCATTTTTCCAAACGTTCAGAAGTAAGCTTTATTGTTTCGTTAGACTCTCCTAAACAACAATCCTCTTCTAACAATAAGCCTTTTTCTACTGCTTGTTTTAGAATCAAATCTTGTAACTGCGAATCCATATCTATTTGCCCAAAAAATAATTACTTAATATAAATTCTACTAAATTTATTTAATAGCTAAAAGCAAGTACTTAAAATAACAACGTTTTATAGAATACAGCAATTTTTTATTAACACCAATTTTAATAAATACCTAGTTTTCTCTTTTATTAAACTATTGCACCTTGACTTGCTTAAATAGTATATTGCAGCACTTTCTTATTTTTATAAACCTAACAAACTAATAATTTCTTTATTGCATAGGAGGCAGTAAAAATCATATTTATCTGTGATTTTACTGAAGTAACTATGAAGGAATACATAATCATTAACCATTTAATAGGCTCAAAAGCTGGTCAAGTTGAAGGGTTTTTAGTTAGCACTTATTCAGAAATAACTATTGGTAGAGATTCTTCTTCTATACTTAAATTTGATAAAAATAAAGATATTATGATTTCGTCGCGTCATGCAAAAATTACTATTTCTAATAATCCTCGCCAATTCTCTTTGCTAGATCTTAATAGCCGTAATGGTACTTTCATTAATAAGCGTAGGGCTATTGGAGTAACAAAATTAAAATTAGGAGATATTATTCAAGCTGGCTTAGATGGCCCAGCCTTTGAATTTGACTTAAACCCTCGTCCAAACCTACCCGATATTCCCAGCACTGGACAACTAAAACGAATTGTCCTACAACACTTGTCAGGCTCAAGAATTAATCAATCAGACTTTATTTCATTAAATGATTTTCGAGAATTAGTTATTGGCCGTGGCAATACTTCCATGATTAAGTATGATCAATATCAAGAATATATGATCTCAAGAGAACAAATTAAAATAACCCTTGATCTTAAACACTCTGGACAATTTATTATCACAGACTTAGATAGCAAAAACGGGACTTTCTTAAACACTGCCAAACTGCTAGGCTCTGCTCCAATAAAATCTGGGGATACAGTAACTTTTGGTGGTGATGGCCCAAGCTTTTTATTTAAGATAGGTTAAAGATTTTTAGACTTAATGGAGGAAGAATGCGATTAAAAAATAAAGTGGCTCTAGTTACTGGCGGAGGTTCTGGAATTGGACAAGAAATTTGCTTGTTATTTGCCCGTGAAGGTGCAAATGTTGTAGTAAATGATATTGTGCCATCTTCTATAGAAAAAACTCTTCAATTATTAGGCGATCTTTCCGCTAATGCCCTAGCAGCACCTGCCGATGTTTCTGATAGTAGCCAAGTAAAACAAGTCTTTGCTGATTTGCTAGCAAAATATGGTACGTTAGATATTTTAGTTAATAATGCTGGTATTGGAGAAGTTTGCCCAGAAAAAGAAGGAGACCTTAACCGTGTTGCAGAAGCCCAACTAGCAGAAATGTTTGAAGGAGAAATTAAAACTCATTGGGCCGTAACTGAAAATTTATCAGACGAAGACTGGGATAAAATGCTTAGAGTACATTTATATGGAACTTTTTATTGTACAAGAGAAGCATTAAAGATTATGTCAGCAAAAAACTATGGCCGGATCATTAATATGGCTTCAATTGCAGCAACATTGGGACTGGAAGCCTCGCCACACTATTCAGCAGCTAAAGCAGGAATCCTTGGCCTAACTCGTGCTGTAGCTCGTGAAGTTGGCACACGTTCAATAACAGTTAATGCCATTGCACCAGGTCTAATCGAAACGCCTATGACCGATATGATTTCACCAATGATAAAACAAGCTTGGATAATGGGAACTCCAGCAAAAAGAGCAGGCAAAGTTAGTGAAGTAGCTAGCGCAGCACTTTATCTTGCAAGTGATGAAGGTAGCTTTTTTACTGGGCAAGTTCTTAGTCCTAGTGGAGGGGCTTGGATGCCTTAAAACACAAGCTAAAGATCTCAATAAATTAGGAGTGTAGAAGATTTAGTAAAAAATATCTGCACTCCTAATTTAATTTACAGCAAATTATTTACTTGTCTAAAACTATCTTTATGATTTTATAACTATAACTATTTAGTAGCTTTATCAGATCAAGCCTTAGCTCTCAAGAGATCATTTTCATTTTGTTAATTACTTGTATCTAAATAAATTATCAAAAACAAGTTTTTTTATTTGTTAAAAATCGCGTTTTTTGATATTTAAAAACAAACAACAATACTTGTTAAAAGTTATTATTAAGTTGTTTCCTAAAGTCTATCAATTATGACCCATAATAACTGGAGTAAAAAAATGAGAACACTTACTAAAGAAGGGAAGTTTCGGTCAGCTAGGTTTATTTTGCCAGCGCGTACTTATACGGTTGGAGAATTAATGCAAATTACTGGTATGACACGACAACAAGTAAGCTATTGGTCAAAGTTAAATATTGTAATCCCAAGTATTTCCCAACACTCTGAAAGCACTGGCCCGGGCTACAAATCTCTTTATGCTGTTACTGATGTAATCGAAGGATTAGTTGTATCTGAACTACGCCGTTCAGGTTTTTCTTTGCAAGCAATTCGTAAAGTTGTAGCTCGCCTTAAGGCTGAAGGCATTGAACTTTATGAATCTGCTCCATTTCTTCTAACTGATGGTCGATCAGTTTACTATGCCTATAGCGATAAAGAAGTAGTAGATTTACTTCGCGCACATCGTCAACAACTACTACTTTTATCACTAGAAGAACAGCTAGGCAAAGTACCTGATATTCGCAAAGCCGCCTAATGGCAATTGCTGTTGGCAAAAGTTTTGTTTTATTCATTTTAAGGAGAAATTTAATGTCCACCGTCATTGCAATTGCTAATCAAAAAGGTGGTGTTGGCAAGACGACCACAGCAGTTAATTTAGCTTGTTTTCTAGCCCATCCTCAATCAATGAAAAAAACAGCACGAGTCTTGATAGTTGATTGTGATCCTCAAGGTCATATTGCTAGATCTTTTGCTATTGATTCTAACTCTATAGAAAAAACCCTTTATGGTGCGTTACTTGGACGTTGTGAACCAGTAGAAGCTATTAGAGAAGTACGGGCAAATTTAGATATTTTGCCATCTAACCGCGAATTAGCTATTGGTGAAATTGAACTACGTGAAGTAATTAACCGTGAACGTCGGCTTCGTCAAATGCTATCTAAGCTAACTAATTATGACTATATCATTATTGATTGTCCTCCAGGCTTAAACCTACTCACCATCAATGCTTTAGCTGCGGCTCAAATAGTGCTGATTCCTGTTTCTACTTGGCTTGCACTAACTGGAATAGGTGATCTAGCCGAAGTACTAGCAGAACTTGTCCGAGAATTTAACTTAAATGTCACTATTTTTGCTGTACAAACTTTCTTTCGTTCAGGTGTAAGAGAATCAGAGTCTTTAAGAGAAAGGCTTAAATCTGACTTTGGAACTAATTTACTTAATTCAACTATTAATCTAAACACTGCTATTTCTACAGCAACAGCAGAAGGTCGCCCTATAATTGATTATCCAAACACGGCTGGCTATGTTGATTATGCTCGATTAGCCAAGGAGGTTGTTTCACGTGTCGCAAAAGAAGACAAAGCCGCGCGCAAAGTCCGCAAAGGCTGAGGATAATACAAAAACAGATGCTTCTTCAGAAGCAACTATTCGTAATACACCAGCTACCCGCGCATTAAGGTTTCTTTTAGGCAAAGAACCTTATTCAGATGAGTTAGCTCAGGAAGATTCTTTTATCGATGATCTTAATGATCTTAATGATCTTAATGATCTTAATGATCTTGATCAGTCGTCTACTGAATTGATCTCTAGCCCGATCTCTGCGGCGATCAACACAACTCCCCAATTGATCGAAGCTCAAAAAAATGATCCTGCTTCGATCTCAGATCAGCGATCTAGCCTTGAAAATACTACGATCGCTAGCACTCAAAGAGCTAGCTCTATTATAGATAGCTCACAGAGCCGGCTCACAAAGACACTTTCTCAAAATGATAAGCTCACAGAAAGCCAGCTACCACAGAGCCGGCTCACAGAGAGCCAGCTATTAGCGAGCCAGCTAGAAAAAACTATACCTTTACCAGAATTAAAAACACAACCTAATTTACTAGAAGAATCTGAACAAATAATAGATATTCCTCTACCACACCGCCCAACACCTTTAGGTAAAACCGAAGCTAGCCCTATAAATATTAATTGGCGTAGTGTAGAACATAGCCGAATCCCACAAGTTGTTTTTGATGAAATTTTGCCACAACTTCCCCCAATGACCCATACTCCTTATTTACAATTGTTACGCTTAACCCTTGGTTTTCAAAGAAATAGCTGTCATATTAGCTTAGAAGCTTGGGCTGCTCGTTGTAATCAATCTTTAGCATCTATTAAAAGACAAGCTGCTATTTTGCAACAAAGAGGACTACTAAAAAAAGAAAGTGTTGTTTTTGGTGGTTCGGCTAGAGGCTCATATTTTTGCCCAGTTATACCAGGTATTCTTAACGATGAAGAAATAGTTAATAATACTAATAAAATAGCTATTGAAGTCAGTAAAAATAATTCTAGCCAGCTCACACAGAGCCAGCTATCAGAAAGCCGGCTCACACAGAGCCAGCTACCACAGAGCTACATGAAAGATCATGATCATGATCATGATCTTAGAAATAAAAAAGATCATCTCGAAAAGCAGGTGATGATGATTTATCAAGAGTTAACAGGAAACCGTCCAACTCTAGCTGACCTAACAGCATATAGAAAAATCGCCCACCTTGGACAAGAAAATATAGTTGTATATATGAAGCAAATATTTGAACGAAGCCTTGACCCTATAGGCTCGTTTGCCTATTTTACCAAAGCTATAGACAAGGCTACTCAAGAACAACAACACACCCGCGCATCACAAAGGCGCAAATTAGAAAGAATAGTTGAACAAGTGCGCCAAAGTCGTGTAGGTGGCCGCGCACTTTTGTCAGACCTGCTAGAAAGCATTAAACAAGCTTGTGTTCGAGACAATGTCACTTACAATAATGACTTAGTAAATGAAATTTTAGGGGTTGCTAAATAGGAGTGATTATGGGCAAAGACGATGATTTTAAGAATCGCTTTTTTTCCAATCTGCTAAAGGAATATGAAAAAGTACCAGGCTATGAATCTGCCTATGAAAAATGCCCAGAATGTGAACGTCTTGTACCGCGTTCAGAGCTAGAAGCTTTTGTTGGAATTTGTGGATGGTGTCGAGGTTATTATTTGCGAGAAGAATTAAAATTTGATTTATAGCTAAAATGAGCTAGAAAGCCCTCAGAACATTTTTTGAAACTGTTCTAGGGTGGTAGATGGTTTTTTGAAAGCTTGCCAGTAAGAAGAGCCTTCTAAGCGTTTTGAGAGAGGATCTTTTAATCGCACTAGAGAGAAAAAAGGGATAATTAGAAAATAAATTAGAGTGAGCAAAATAGTTGTTTGAATTTTGCCCAAAATATGTGCAAACCTTTTCCAAGCCGCCCAAATAGATTTAAGTATTTCCCTCATGCTTTTTTACCAGTTAAGAGAATATTTTTTGCCCTTGCTGATTTTAATACATCGGTTTGTGGGTCAAGTTGTAAAAACTTTGCTCCTGCTCCTTTACAGCCATCAGCAAAGTCAGAAATTTGTGTAGGAGCGATCATTGCAACACCATGACCACGTACACGAGCAAATTCTAAAAAACCTCGTGCAAGTTCCATAGAGCTAAATATAGGGACAGTTAAACCTTCAGAAGTTTCAAAGCCATAGACAGCTTCCCCAAGGTCACGTTTTATATAGAAAAATATTTGACTAGCAATAGGGGGACTACTCATTAAGGTTGCTCCTTAAAAATAAATTTTATTAGTTATTTTAATTAGAATTACAACTCAAAGTAAAATGCCAGTTGCAAGAAAAGCAACTGGCACAAGTGGACATTAAAATTTTACAGATGGACAAGAACTTGTCCTAGCGATTCCATTGAGCTTCAAAAGCTTTTGCAAAGTCTGCACGACTAGCAGTTTTATTATTAGCCCAAAGAGTTGCAAATGAAGTGTTGAACTTTTGTTCTTGAGGGCTACCGGCTTGAATACCAAGTTTTTGGTAAACATCGCCATATTTGGTAATAAAATCAATTTGTTCTGAAGCTTTATTACCATTTTTAGCTATAAAGTCTGGTGCCATACCTCTAATTTTAGCAGCAGCAACGGCTGTATCAGGTGCAACGCCTGCTCTAATTTGTAGTAGAGATGACATAATGCCTGAGCGATATTTACTTGAACTGCTGTCATGAATATAAACACCGTTAGCACTATTTGGATCAGCTTGTTGGGCTTTTCTTGCATTATCAACTACAGAAAATAGTTGGTTAATTTGATTAGCTGTTGGAGTGCTAGCATCTGAAAGAGGAATATTTATATATTGTAAGCCTGCTGCACGAGCATCAGTTTCCGTTGTGCCAACTTCACTAGGTTCACGTAAGTCAATTTCAATACCAATTTGGCGATTATTTTTAACCCAGTTAAATGGATCTGCTGGAGGACTGTCTTTAGTAACAGGTGCTGTGCTAGGTGCGCCGCCTTGGTAAACGCCTGATTGGAGTAAGAATAGTCCTTTAACTCCATTTTGTTCTGCATCCATATCTATAGGGGTACGAGCTACTTCATCAGCTAAGAAGGTTTGTGCCATTTGAGCAGCCATCTTTGGATCATCAAAAATTTGACCTACTTCGCGGTTTCTAATTAAACCACCACCAGTAAAGTTTTGTGAACCGATAAAGGTCTTATCATCAGCAATAATTCCTTTAGCATGCAGGTAGTTACGAGACATAAAGTCAGCTTTTATACCAACTGCGCTTAGTTGATCAACAGCCTTTTGATTTGGTTGAATTGGGCGTTCAGGTGTGGTTTCTACTTTGCCTACTAGCACACGAACATCTACACCACGTTGTTTAGCAGCAATTAGTTTATCAATAAGTGCTTGATCTGTAAGAGTTTGGTTATAGACATAAAGACGATCTTTTGCTGAATCTATCATATCACCTATACGGGAATTAGCATTATCTGGAGTTAATACCAAGTGTTTAAAGGTAATATCAGATGTGCTTTGGCGGTTCCAATCTCGTTCAAAGAGGGTTGCACCTTCTTTAACAGCTTCGGCACGGGTATCTTCTACCCAAAAATCAATGTTATTCCATTCAGGTTTAGCACCTTCGCCTAGGCCACCTTTAGTAAGGTTACCTGTACCAAAGAGCATATCCCGGTTATCAATGATCATAAACTTAGCATGATCAACATTCATGTTGGTATTAAATTCTGGTGGAGTTTCTCTTACATCTACACCAGCAGCACGAAGTTCAGTAGCTTTTTCTTCAAAGTTGTTATATTCACCAACTGGTTTAGGTTCAAGCATTACTCGAACTTGTACACCGCGCTTAGCTGCTGCTTTTAATGCTTCTGTTACACCAATATCTGTAAGTAGGTAAACTTCTAAATCTACAGACTTAGTTGCACTATTGATAGCATCAACAAGAGGTTTGCTAGTAGAGTCAGGCATTCGATGAATACGGACTTTTTCAGCTTCTTGAGTAATATCACCAGCAATAATACCTGTAGTCTTTAGATCTTTAATAAAGATATTTTCTAGGTCTTTTACTACACTTGGAGTGTCAACAATTTGACCAAATTCTCTATTATTATAAAGACCGCCGCTAGTAAAGTTTTGAGAACCAATATAAGCCTTATTATCAGCAATCATTGCCTTAGCATGCAGGGTTTCATATTGACGGTAGTAGGCAACATCAATACCTGCTGCTTCTAATTTAGCTTTAGTTTGAATAACTTTATCTGTACTTCCACGAGGAGCATTAACCATTACTTTAACATCTACACCACGTTGTTTTGCGGCAATGATACGGTCAATCATTGGTTGGTCTGTTAGGCTTTGGTTATAGACATAAAGTTTTTCTTTAGCATTATCAATAAATTCAAAAAGTTTTTGGCTAGCGTTATCAGGAGTTACTACCAAGTTCTTAAAGTCTATACTTGTAGAGTCTCGACGATCCCAATCTGCGTCAAATAATTGGCTTGCCTCGCTCACAGACTGAGCGCGAGTATCTCTAACCCAAAAATCACGGTTATGGAAGCCAGGATCACCTTCACCTAAACCACTTTTTACTAAATTACCTGTACCAAATAAAAGTTCTTTTTTATCTACAACAATAAATTTAGCATGGTCAACTTTATTACCTGCACTAAAGATTTCAGGAGTAGTTTTTACTTCAATTCCAGCAGCACGTAGTTGATCTTCGGTAGGTTTATTTGCATCTTTAATACCTACTACTTGAGGTTCTAACATTACACGAACCTTGACACCACGAGCAGCAGCTTCTTTAAGAGCGTTCATGACTTTAGCTTCGGTAAATAGATAAATAGAAACATCCACGCTATCTTGAGCGCGATTTATAGCTTCAACTATTGGAGCGGCTGAGGAATCAGGCATTGGGAAAAGTTTAACTTCTTCCATACCAGGAATGTCTGTAGGCTTAGTTTTCTTTAACTCTTGTAACATTTGATCAAAGCCTAAGCCAGTGATACGGGTTTGGTCATCACCAGATAAAGCTCTTAATGTATCAAATTCTGCTTGAGGCAAGTCACCAACTTTTTTGGCAAATTCTTGCTCAATTGTCATATTTTTCTTGCCAGTATTTCTTATTAAAGTTTCATCTATTTGAGTTAATCGAACGGCAGTAGTGTCTGGCAATTTTCTAATTGTAGTTAAGGAAAATCCTAATTCTTGTAGTCGGGTACGTGCTGCGCTAGCATCGCTAGGAGTTGGGCCAGGGGTTGGTGTAGGAGTTGATTTACTTAACTCTGCTACCATTTGATCCAAACTTAAATTAGAAATGCGGCTTTGTTCTGTGCCTGGCAAACTGAGAAGCTTGTTATAAGAATCTGAGGGAAGAGAATCTATTTTTTGAGCAAATTCTTGTTCAATTGTAAGATTCTTCTTTGCTACAGCAGTTAATACTCCACTATCTAAACCAGCTAGTTTTGTTGCAGATTGGTCAGAGAGCTTTTTAGTAGTGGTTTGTGAAAACCCCATGTCTAATAATCGGCTTCTAGCTTCTACTGCGCCAAGAGCAGCAGCGGCATTTTGTGTGCTTGGTTGAGAAAGAGAATCAACACTTTGCTTCATTGAAGCTACTGTTTCATTAAATGAATCAAGCACTTTATTTATTTGACTAAGCACTTGTGTTTGTTGAAGTGCAGAATCTGTAGATGCTAAAACTTTACCTGTTTGTAACTTGTCAACATCACTACCAAAATCAACCGTATTTTTTACAGTGCTAAGAGATTGTTCAGTTTGAACTTGACGAAGCGCGCTAGTTTGTTGAGCGGCTCCAGAAATGTTTTTCATATACTGAGTTAAATTTTCACGAGAATAACTAGCAGGTTGGTTTAATGAAGCACGTTGAGCAAGTTGTGAGGATAATTGCTTTTGAATAAAGCTATTACCAACACTTAATTTTCCTCTAGTAAACTGTGATGATAAACGGCTGCTACGATTAGGATCAGCTACTTGTTGAAAAGTTTCTGGTTGTGCTTGGGGTGTAGTGCTGGGTTTTGGTTTAGTTTCTTCTGGTTGATTACGTAAAGTTTCTATAGCTTCGCCTGACCTTAAATTCACATCCCGAACAGACATAAAATCTCCTTAAATCTTTATTTAGATAGGAATATATTTATTTTGTCTAATTTTTTAGACAAAACTGCTTACTTTTTTAGTGGTAAGTTTGACGGTATGGATAGATAGGGTGTATGGATATATGGATTTTAAGCGGCCTACTGTCCTACATTGGTAGGAAGGTTTTCTTTTATAATTTTATTAAAATATGTTACGGTTTTTACACTCAAATCTATCTCACTGGTCGAAAAATAATAGCACAACTTATTTTTTTTAGATACCTTGTATTAGTAATATTTTTGAAAATTTTTGCTATAAAGTATTTTTTTGTTTTTTGTGAAACATATTTTTTAATTATTAAAAAATATCTATTAATAATGGTAGAAAAATATAAATGGTTTTAGGAGTAAATAATCTATGAAATATCGCCTGTTTATGGTTTTATTACTACTTATTTTGTTGTCAGCCTGTGTTGGTAAAGAATCTAGCACTACTCCTAGTGTTTCTAGTCCAACTCCTAGCGCATCTCCAACAAATAATACAAGTAATAATATAGATAGTAAAAAACCTAGTGAAGTAGTAGCAGAAAATTCTTTTACTGGTTCAATAGAAAGTATAGAAAATAAGAAAAAATTAATTGCTTTAATTGAAAAAAGCGAAAATAAAGAAATTAGTTTAGATTTAAGTCTATCTGATGCTCAAATGTTAGCTATTTATGATTTGGGAGAAAAAGATAAAATATTAGTAGATTTAGCTTATAAAGAAACACCTGAAGATCCTTTTCCAAATGCCGGCTACCAGTTGATAATAAAATTTTCTGGTGAAGTGCCTAAAGTAATTTTTCAAGACCAAAATATAGAAACTCATAGAATTAAGACTAAAGTAACAATAGGAAATTTTGCAGGGCCTAACCAAGGCATTATGTCAGCTACAGGAACTGTTGTAGCAAATTAATTCTACAGTAGATTTATATGCTAGAGTGGAATAATTGTTGTATTTTATTCCACTCTAGCACCATATACTATAGCTTAAAATAATCTATTACTGTAGTAGGCAAATACATTTGATAATCTGTGCCTTTATAGCCGCCTCGGTTATGATGTGCTGTTTTACGTACCCAACCAAGTAAGTTAAATATTTCTAAAACATCTTGGATTCGTCTTTTACTTAAACCTACCTCTTGAGCTAAAAGCGATTGACCAGCAAAAAATTTTCCTTTTGCCGCAGGATCTCCAAAAGCTTTTCTATAACAATGTCTAAGAGTTAATTTTGAATCTTTATCCAAATGAGTTATTACATTATCTTCTATCCAATGCCAGGCCTGAGCATAAGCATACCAATAATTTGAAGAAATATTTTCTTGCTCTGGTAAAGCCTGCCAATTAGCTACAACCAAACGTTTTAGCATTGCTATATCTGTTCTTAAACGTTGAGGAATTTCTTCTAAATCTAAGGATTGTTTTGCTACGGTAGTATTATCAGCTACCGTAGCAGTAATTGCTATATTTGCATCATTTTTAGCCACAGTAGCATTATTAACTACAGTAGCAGAAACCAACTTAGGTGATTTATCTTCGTCCGATAACGATAAAATATCTCTTAGAGAAATAATAGTTTCTATAGTAGGCTTTGATGCTAGGGTAGAACTAAAAGCTACAGTAGTTTCAATAGCTTTGCTATCTAAACTTAAATTTTCTACAGTAGGCGTTAGTTCTAGAGTGGCATCAAAAGCTATAGTAGTTTTAGAATCATTTGTTTCTACTAAATTTTCTACAGTAGCAGAAGGTACTAGAGTAGAATCTAAATCTACTCTAGTTTCTAGTTCTTGATTATTAATTAAATTTACAGGATTTTCCACCGTAGTTTTTGTTTCTACAGTAGCACTAGAGTCAACTTTTAAATCATTACTTTTAGAAAAAGCTTCTGCCATAACTTCTTCCATAGATTTAGGACGCTGCATAAAAGCAGGTTTTATTTCCAGGTGTTCACCAAAAAAGAGTTTTTTCTTATCCGACTTATCTGTTTGTTTGCGAGCCAATTGATAGTACCTCCTGAGGTGAAGTTTGAGCAATTTTAAGAGCTAGGCTTTTATAATCTTCTGCTGCACGAGAGCGAGAACTATATTCTAATATTGTTTCACCTTGAGCAGCAGCACGAGTTACTTTAGTATCAAGGCGAACTGATGGAAGTACTAGCTGTCCATAAGTTTCTACTAAATAATCAACCACAATTTTAGCCACACTAGTAACATTATTTTGAAAAGTTGGCACGATACCAAGTATAAGAGGATGGCGACGGAAAAATTTTTCTGTATGTTCAATAGATTCAAATGCATGTGCTACACCTTGAACAGAAAGCGTGTCAGCAGCACAGGGAACTAACAGTTCATCAGCATAACAAAGTACATTTTGTACCATTAAAGAAAGTGAAGGCCCACAATCCAAAAAAACAAAATCATAATCATTAGCAAAATTATGAAACTGGCGTTCAAGAGTCCATTCACGAGCAGGAAAGGCATGCATTTGCATTTCTGCCATAGCTAATTTTTTATTAGAAGGAATAATGTCAAAGCCTTGTCTTATTTTTTGTACTACTTGGCTAATTGGAAATTCTGAAATCAAAACATCATAAAGTGTTGGACTATTATCTCTATCTAACTTTAGACCTACTAAGCTAGAAATATTTCCTTGAGGGTCACAATCAATAATTGCTACCCGATGCTTTTCTTGTGCAAGAAAATGAGCTAAAGAAACGGCTGTTGTAGATTTACCTGAGCCGCCTTTATGGTTCATTACCGCTATAGTTCGTGCTTTATTTTTCTTCATGTATTAAACCTTAAATCTAAAATTTGTTCTTATGCTACAGTAGTTTTTTATTCTAGTGAAGTGCAATTGGCTACTGTGGAATTAACTACAGTAGCAAGATAAACTATAGTAATTACATTAATATAGCTATTAGCTTTTATATAATGGCTATAGCATAAGCTACTGTGGCAGAATAAACTACAGTAGTACTAATTATTTTATTAGAATGTAGACTAGAACGCTATGTCTGATAATTAATGGATGTATTTAATTAGCTATAATTAAATACATAGCTGGTCAATAAGCTGGTCAATAAAAAGGTGTTTAGGTATGAAAAATTTTATATCTTATGTTAAATAACCATACTAAGAATTATTAATAGTTTGATAGCAATATTTGTAAATAACTCAATAGTTTATTGTTTTAATTAAAAATTTAAGGAGCTTTTGCATGACAAAATTAAATCGTCAATGGCGGCTAACTTCCAGGCCCGTAGGTATGGTAAATAATTCAGATTTTGAATGGAGAGAAGAACCGCTTCCTACATTAAAAGAAGGTGAAGTATTAGTAAGAAATATTTATTTATCTTTGGATCCAGCTAATCGAATTTGGATGAATGAGCAAGATAGTTATATGCCTGCTGTTGGGCTAGGTGAAGTAATGCGAGGTATTGCATTAGGGGTTGTTGAAGAGTCCCAAGACAATAATTTTCAAAAAGGGGACTTAGTCCAGGCTATGACAGGCTGGCAAGATTATGCTGCTTTAGAGGGAAAAACTTTAACCGTAATCCCAAAAGGATTGCCTATACCTTTAACAGCCTATTTAGGGCTTTTTGGACATATTGGCTATACGGCCTATTTTGGACTTTTAGACATTACTAATCCACAGCCAGGAGAAACTCTAGTTGTTTCGGCGGCGGCTGGTGCTGTTGGATCGGTTGTGGGTCAAATTGGAAAAATAAAGGGTTGTTATGTAGTTGGTATTGCTGGAAGTGATGAGAAATGCCAATGGATTAAAGAAGAACTAGGATTTGATGCAGCAATAAATTATAAAACAGAAAACGTTTTTAATCGTCTTAAAGAGCTTTGTCCAAAAGGTATAGACGTTTATTTTGATAACGTTGGAGGGCAGATTTTAGATGCAGTGCTAGCACAAATTAATAAGTTTGCTCGCGTTTCTCTTTGCGGATTAATTTCTGGCTATAATGTAGAAAGACCTGCACCAGGCCCTTATTACTTTCCTAATCTCTTAGTTAAAAGTGCTAAAGTACAAGGTTTTATTGTTATTGATTATTTAAACCGCGCCCAAGAAGCTAATAATGATCTAGGTAAATGGTTTATTAGTGGTAAGCTTAAGTATAAAGTAGATGTTGTAGAAGGATTAGAAAAAGCACCTCAAGCAATTAACAAGCTTTTTGATGGTTCAAACCAAGGAAAACTACTAGTTAAAGTTTCAGAAGAACCTAGCTAAAAATTTTTATATTTTACCTTAAATTAGGCTTGACTTTTCGCTTGTATTTCGATAGTCTCGCCTAGTTTAACCTTAAATCTATAGACTGAAGATCTCTATTTTATGGAGGGTTTTGATGCGATACTTAAAATTAAAAGATAATCTTTATTTATATGAACAAATTGTTCCACAACAAGAAAAAACTGCTAAAAAAGAAACCTTAAATCATATTTGGATCTATGACCGAAGCGGCTCAATGTATTATTTGCTTTCTGGCTTAGCAGACGACTTAATTGCTCGCGCTCAAACTATTCCTGTAGGCGACACTATTACTTTAGGTTGGTTTAGTAGTGAAGGGGAATTTCGATTTGTTCTTAAAGGTTTTCGAGTAACAGAAGAAAGAGATTACCAAATAGTTACAGATACAATTAATAATAATAAAACTACACTTGGTTGCACTTGTTTTTCAGAGATTTTACTTGATACAGAAAATGTTATTAATGATTTAGCAGCAATTAGTCCTAATTTTGCACTATGTTTCTTTACTGATGGTTACCCAGTAGTAAGTAACTATAAAAAGGAAGTAGCCAACATTCAAAAGGCTATTACTAATATAGAAGCATCTTTATCTTCAGTCTTATTAGTAGGTTATGGTGATTATTATAATAAAGAATTAATGAGTGATATGGCAGAACGTTTTGGCGGAATGTTATGCCATTCTAAGGATTTACCATCATTTAGAGTTTCAATGGAAAGCTTTTTAGTTGATGCTAGAGAAAAAGACCTTAAACAAATGGTAGATCTTCTTTGTCCATCTTCTTTAGGTGTAATTTTTAGTGTAACAGGAAATGCTGTTAATATTTATCAACCAAATGACTCTCAACAAATTCGTTACTCACCCAAAAAAGACTCTGATAATAGAATTTATGTACTTTCAGATACTTACTTAAAATCTACAGAAGTAGTTTTAACAGATAGTAATGTTAGAGGGGAAGATATAGAGACGGAAGGCTTTGTTAAAGCGGCTTATGCTGCGGCAATGATCTTAACTCAAAGAACTAAAACAGAACTTGCCCTAGATATCCTAGCTTGTTTAGGTGATAAAGCTTTTATTAGTGGTGTCAATAATGCTTTTACTAATGCTGAATATGGAAAAGTCGAAGCTAGCATTCAAAATGCTATTAGCAACACAGCAGAAAGATTTTCTCAAGGACGTGACACTAAATATTTACCCGCAGCAGACGCATTTTGTCTCTTAGATATGTTGGAACTACTAATGGAAGACAAAGAAGCTTATTTTTATCCTTATCACGAAGATTTTAACTATAAACGTATAGGAATTCCTACCAAAACAAAAGAAGGCTATCCAAAATTTGTAGCAGAGGAAAATATCAAATGTCCGCTAGATGGTCTAACTTGGAATAGTACAAAGTTAAATTTGTCTATCAGAGCTAAAATAAATGGAACAGTAGAGTTAAAGGAAGGCTATCAAGAACATGGATTTGAACAAATATTCCGCAGTTGGATTTATAGAAATTATTCTTTAGTTCGAGATGGTTTTCTTAATATTTTGGTTTTACCTGCTTCTATGTCTGAAAACTCTTTTAATAGATTAAAGGCTGAAGGAGTAATTGATGCTCAAGAAACCTATTCAGACCCAAATAAAATCTATTCCCTTCAGTTAGATAGAATTCCTGTAATGAACCGAGCTATTGCTAATGGCAGGACTTCAGCAACAGAAATTTGCCGCAAATCCTACCAAGAACTAGAGTTAGAAGCTAAAATCAAAGTATTAAACTTCCTAAAAAATGAGCTTGACCCAGAAGGAACTAAGTTACAAAAAACACCTTACACCCCAGAACAGGAAGCTTTTTTAGAAACTAACGGTATTGGGCGAAATGGTTATGCCCCACCTACAGAAAAACAAGAAGCGACTGATAAATATATTGCTAAAGAATTTGAAATTAAAATTGCTAAACATTCCTCACTGCCTAAAGTTGATGAAATTCGTACCAAACTTAAAGATGGCAAACCTATTAACGCACCTGGTCTTTTAATCAAAAAAGGTTTAGAGTTTTATCAAGCCAACGCTGCTAATCTATCAGAAGAAGAGCAATTAAAATGGTTAGATGAAAATGTAATAAAACTAAAAATAGAATTGCTAAGACTTAGAAATGATATGCAAAAAACAAAATTTGCTATTATGTTGGGCAAAAAATGGTTTGATGAATTTACATCTAGAGAAAATAATACTCTAACCCTGGACGGCATAGAATATAGCATATCAGTTCGAGAAGTAGAAGTTCCGCTATAAAAATAATTGCAAGTCAAGACAAATACCTGTAACTGCTTATAGTAGATAAGTTACAGGTATTATTTTATTTAAAGACTATCAAATGCTTAAAGCTTCAAAATTAACACACAAGAATTTATTTAATGTTCGATTATGAACTTTAGTGTTCAAAAATGAACACTTGCATTTCCTTAATTAATCGTCTATTTTTGCTTAACTTAAAGCCCTACAACAGTAAAAATAAATTAATGAGTGGCATACTAATTTCTTCATAAATAAGCTTTTGTAAAATTTTTGAAGTAATAAAACTTTCGTTTTCTAGGTAAAAATTATGAAACTTGACATTAGGCTAAAACTTTTTGGTGCTTTTATAGTAGTTTTGATCTTTGGTGTTACAGTTGTTTTTACTCTGCTAAACTTACTAGTAGGAGTAAGTCAAAACTTAGAGAAAATAGTTTCTGTAAATTTTGCACTTGAACAAAGAATGAAAGAAATTAAGTATCAAGTAGTAAGCACTAATGATGCTATTCATAGTTTAATGCTAAACCCTACTGCAACCGCAGAATTAGAAAGACAAAGCAACTCTATACAAAGAATTTTTACTAATTTAGCAGAATTAAAACAAATTGCTCTAACACCAGAATTTGTTAATTCATTGAAAGAGTTAAATGATTTAGAAACTAAATCGGCTTACTTAATTAAAGAAAAGCTAATACCTACAATTCAAAAACCTGATCTTGAAACAGCAAAACAAATTTTCCAACAAGAATATTTACCAATATATAAACAGCAAGAAACCCTAGTAGAAAACATTATTGCCTTATCTATCACTCAAAAAACAAATTTACTTCAAGCCGCTATCAATAATCGAACTCTAAGTCAATGGGTAGTTGTAGGAGCTTCTCTAATATTTACTTTAGTATGTTTATTGATGGCAGCTTTTCTTAATCGAACAATTACTGTTCCAATTATTCGTCTAGCATCACTCTTAAAACGTGCTGCTAAAGGCGATTTAGTAGATAACTACCGCTATAATGAAAGAAATGATGAAATAGGAGAATTAAGCAGGTCATTAAATAGTTTTTATGAATATATTCGTGAAATGGGAGTGGCAGCTAGTAAAATTGCTAGTGGTAATTTAACTGTTCAAGTTAAGCCTCTTTCACAAGTTGATAGTTTTGGAACAGCTTTTAGCACTATGATAGAAACCTTACAGGCCGCTATAGGTGATTTACGTAAAACTTCTGATCAGCTTTCACACGCAAGTAGCCAAATGGCAGCAGCTTCAGATCAAACTTCTAGGATGAATGATATGGCATCGTCGTCTATTGAAGAAACCTCAGCCGCTATGCACCAAATGAGTGTAAATATTGAAAATGTAGTTAATAGTACACAAACACAATTAGAATTTGTTACTGAAACTAGCCACCGTATTGAGCAAATGATTGTTTCTATTGAAGAAGTAGCAGAAATGGCAAAGAAAATGTTTGCTATTGCAGAAAAATCTAGTAAGGAAGTAGCCGTAGGTGTAAGAGCAATGGCTAACAGCAGCGAAGGAATTACAAAAATAAACGCTAGTATAAACCGAACAGCAGAAACAATTAAAGCTTTAGAAAAGCGTACTGAAGATATTGGTAAAATTGCGGATTTAATTGCTTATTTAGCGGATCAAACTAATTTACTTTCTCTAAATGCTGCAATTGAGGCTGCAAGGGCAGGTGAGCATGGACTGGGGTTTGCTGTAGTTGCGGAAGAAGTTCGTAAACTAGCTGAACGTAGTGCAAAAAGCACTAGAGAAATAGACCAAATTATTAAAGGTATTCAACGAGAAGCTGTTAAAGCAACTGAAGATATGGATAAAAGCACGGAAATTGCTTCTCAACTGCTAGGACAAGGCCAAGAAGTAACAACAGCACTAAAAAGAATTGAAAAAACAGTAACAGAAGTTTGCCAGTATTCTCAAAATATTGTTAATGCTACTGAGCAACAAAATGCTGCTTCAGAACAAATTGCCCAAGCAACAATAAAACTAAGAGAATTAATGCAAGAAATTAACGCAGCAGGACAAGAGCAATCTGTAGGTGCAAAGCAAGTTGCTAAAGCTGTAGAAATGTTAAGAGAACTAATTGTTCAAAATGCTTCTAGCTCACAAAATTTAGCTACTAGCAGCCAACAATTAGCTAAACAAAGCGACCTACTACAAAATGTTATTGGTCGTTTTGCAGTTGAAAGCCACAAATTAGTAAAAGAAGAAAAACCTCAGTTAGTAGCAGTTTAAGAATAATTAATAACTATTAACTTTCTTGTGTTTCGGTTTCTGGCAAATGTGCTACTAGTACAGGACAACTTGCTTGACGTAGGACTCTATCAACGTTTGAGCCAAATAATGACCAAATAGTATTAGCTTCTTTTCCACGCGCGCCCATAGCAATTAAATCAATATTATTTTCTTGAGCGTAACTAAGAATTTGTTGGTAAGGTCGGCCAGTAACAATTACAGGTATTAATTTAGACCAAAGCTCAACTTCCGAAGGGATCAAATTGCGCAAATAAGCAAGCTCATTACTATAATCTGTAGGCTCGGACTCAGATTTATCTGTTTTATCGGGCAAAATATTCATTAAGTGCAGTTGTGCTTGAAATTCTTGTGCTAAGGAAAGACCATAATCTAAGGCTAGATCAGCGTGTGAAGAAAAATCATAAGCTACTAATACTTTTTTTAAGCCTATTTCTTGACTAGATACATCTACCCATTCACGTTCTTCTTGATGAGTAACTAAAACAGGGCAAGGTGCTGTATGACAAATAGCCTCAGTTGTAGAGCCTAAAAGCATTGCAGCATAAGGACGACGACGAGAACGCATAACAATTAAGTCTACTTTTTTTTCTTTTGCTGTCTCAATAATTACTTGTTCTGGCTCTCCATTTGAAATTATTCCTTCCCAATTAAGCCAGGGGCTATCTGTTTCACTTATATAAGGAGCAATAGAATCAACAAAAAATTTGTTAACTTCTTCTAATGGCATTAGCTTAGAATTTTCTGCTACATAACAAAGATAGAGCTTTGCATTATATGCACGAGCAAAAGCTACGCCATATCGCAAAGCCTCGTCTGAGGTTGGACTAAGATTTGTTGGACAAAGGATGTTATTAATAACCCGACGCTTACCTTTTTGAATTTGATCCTGAGATTCTATTGTCATTTTTACCTGCTACTTTTCCTAAAATAATTGGCTGACAGATTATAATTAACAACCTTTCAACTTGGCAAACTTAGATAGCTTTGTTATTAGTAAATTTTCTAATTTGTCGCCCAGTTTCTTCTGCTAGTTTTAGCTCTTCAACAGCTTTGCTAACAGGAATCCCAGCATTTGTACAAACATCCCAAAGCGAGCGATGGCTATTGTGAAAAGAGTCTATACCTAAATTCTTTAGAATTTGGTTAGCTGTTGGGTTTTCATGTATTATGTCCCCAATTTTCCTTCTTGCATCTATTCTCATAACTCACCTCCTATGGTTAGAGCTATTATTTAGTTTACGCAAATTTAATGCCGAGCCAATAAGTCTTGATTTTGAAGGTGTAAATGCTGCTTGATGTGGATTTTTTCTCGCATTTATGAGGAACTTTGCACAACAACAATATCTATAATATTAAACATCTTAGTCAAAAATACCAAGTCAATTTTTCATCTGTGACACTAAAAAAACTGTAATAATTTCCCAAAGTATTACTAGGAAAAAATGTTATAAGTTTTGCAACAATAAGTTAGGATAAATTGATTTATTTTGATCTTAAGAAAGATAATTTTATGAGTAATGACCCTAGCAATTTAGATAAAAAAGCAGATGCTTCATTAATTCAGGATCTTTATAGTGCTAGTTATTTAGACGAGCAAGCTCGAAAAGAAGCTATAAAGCTACTTAATCCACCTAAAATAATGTGGCAAACCTGGGCAGATAGAATGCTTCTACTCTTTAGTGCTGCACTAATTCTTGCAGGCATAATCTTTTTCTTTGCTTTTAACTGGGCAATAATGCCTGCTTACTTAAAATTAGGCTTAATTCAAAGCTTGATGATAGCTTCCATTATAGCCACTTTAGTAAAAGGCTTGGACAATCTAGTTGGAAAAGTCTGTCTTTTAGCTGCATCAATCTTTGTAGGGGTTTTATTAGCCGTTTATGGACAAATTTATCAAACTGGAGCAGATGCTTACCAACTTTTTGTTGGCTGGGCTTTGTTAATAACTCCTTGGGTTGTATTTGCTAAATTTGGCGGATTATGGCTGATATACTTATTACTACTTAATATAGCAGTAAGTTTATATTTTAATCAAACAGCGACTGATAAAGAACATCAGTTAGTTAGCATTTTAGGGTTTTTAAATATATTTGCTTTAACTCTTAGAGAATATGGAGCTTATAAAAAGCTAAAATGGATTTCAGCCCTTTGGCTACGATGGTTTGTACTAGCTGCAACACTTTTCTTTCTTACTTCTTTTACTGCTGCACTTATTATAGAAATACCTCAAGAAACTACTTATTGGACAGTCGTTCCACCTATTTTATTAGTCATTTTACTAGTCTTAACTAGCTATTATTCCCGCCATTATTCTAAAGATCTCTTTTCTCTTACTATGGTTGCATTAAGTATATGCGCAGTAGTGTTAACTTTTATTGGCAAAGCAATTTTTGAGATAAGTGATGATGCAATAGTAGTGCTAGGGTTTGGATTAATTGTTTTAGCTGTAGTTAGTTTAGCAACTTTTGTTTTACGCAACATTGGTAAAACAATGGAGAAAGAAGCCATTTATGGAAATTAAAATTACATTAAAAAATTTGCTTCAAGAATTAAATTTACAAGGTTTTCTTAGTGATGATCAACTAGCTGCAATAAATAATTCAAATTTATGGCAAAAAGCTGCATCTGCCTGGTATATCCGTTTAATGATGGTATTTGGAGCTTGGATTGCCTCAATTTTTTTCCTATTGGCTATATTTATAGCTGAGTTAGTAAAATCTGCTGAATCTGCTTTAGTAATGGGTACTGTATGGATTATTGCAGCAGTTTTTTTACGTAGAAAAGCTAGTCAAACATTTCCTGTACAACTAGCTCTAGCTCTAAGCGTCGCGGGTCATATAATGTTTTGTTATGCTCTAGCAGATATTTTTAATGATGCTTTAGCCGCAGTAGTTTCAATGATAGTTTTATCTATAGTTTTATATCCACTTTATAAAGATGTTTTACATCGCTTTTTGTCTCCTTTATCAGCAATAGCTTTTATAATTTTTTGGATATATGATGAAAAATTTTATTGGATGTTTCATATATTAATACTTGCAGAAATTGTTGCAGTAGCAATACTTTTTACTAATGCAAAAATAAAATCTGATTTTCGCCCATTAGCTTATGCTTTTGCAGTAGCAATACCCGCAACATTACTATTAATTTTAATTGGTGAGCCTATAAGATTTTTGTTTCGCTATAATGGATGGCTTAACTTTGATTGGCTAATTGCTAAAGTTATATTTTCTTTCGCGCTACTTTGGCTTTATCAATGGGCTTTAGGCAGTTTAGAGCGATTAAAACAACCACCTATTTTATTTGGGGTTATAGCAACTTTAATTCTAGGTTTTATTTCTACTCCAGGACTACTAGCAGCTTTATGGCTAATGATTTTAGGTTATAGTTTGCGAGATTATATTTTAATAGCTTTAGCAACCATTTTTTTTCCAGTTTTTATCACTATTTATTACTATAATTTAGACCTAACTTTAGATATAAAATCTTATATTTTAATAGCTAGCGGAATAATATTTCTATTAATGCGCTGGTACTTGTCTAAATTTAAGGATGAAGAAAAAGGAACTTTAAGTATTTTTCCATCTACACCAATTAATTTTCGTAGCCCTGCACTTTGGGCAACTTTATCAGCATTAGTGCTAGTTTTATTTGTAGTAAATTCAATGATAGTACAAAAAGAAAGTGTTTTAGCATCAGGAAAAACCGTTTTACTTCGTTTAGCTCCTGTTGACCCACGCTCTTTAATTCAAGGTGATTATATGGTGTTGGATTATGAAATATCTCGGCAGTTTACACGTGAAAAATTAACTGCTGTCCCTAGGGAAGGTAACTTAGTTATTAAAATTGATGAAAATAATGTAGCTACATTTTTACGTTTTTACAAAGGCGAAAACTTAGCTCCTGGTGAGCATTTATTGTATTACCGAGTCAACATAGATAGATACTTTTCAAGAATGCGATTAGGTGCAGAGTCGTTCTTTTTTCAAGAAGGGCATGCTAAATATTATGAAACGGCTCGTTATGGAGAGTTAAAAGTTGATGCTAAAGGCAATAGCGTTTTAGCTGGGTTAAGAGGTGAAAAATTTGAAGTATTAAAACCTACTAATGAACCTAAAAAAGCTTCTATTTCAATAAATTAGGATAAACAGCTAATAGAGAGCTATTAGGATAATCCTTTTTATGATCTTTAAGTGATGGGTTGGGAATAAACCTTGAACAAGCAGAAATATGTTGAGCAAAAACTAGTGCTAAAAGTAAGCAAATAAACGCGCTAGCCCAACCCATAGTAATTTCTTTAATTAAAAATGTCATAGTTAGGTTAAAGCCTAAAATACCAAAATATAAACCAGCAGGACAAAGCCCCTTAAATGGGTAGTAAAGAGTTTTTTCTTGAACACCTAACCATTTTTCTAAGAATAAATAAATTCTTAAGATTGCTACACAAACAAAAAACCAGCCAAAGAAATTAGCAATTGTTACTCCAAAATACTCTCCGCCTTCAGGATAATAATAAATTTTACCTAAGAACCATTTTTCACCCTGAAGTGCAACTGGGTCAATAACAATATCTAAATACATCATTAACAAGCCTGCTAAAAGGCTTGTTGTCCAAGAATTGGTGATTTTTTTTGTTAAAACCATTTGAATATCACCGCGTCGCACTATTAAAGGTGAACGGAGTAGCAAAGCCATCTGATAAGCAACAAAGGAAAGAAAAGTAAAAGAAAGCGAATCCATAAAGGGAACGCCAGCAATCCATAATTCTTGGCTATAAGTAGTCTCAATGTAGTAATAAAGCCCAAAGGGAAAGCCATTATGAATTGAGCTATATTCACATAAAAAAGCGATGGTAAAAGCAATTACGCTAAAAAGCGCGGTGCGTCGCCAACCTATAGCCGTAATTGCTAGAAATAAATAAGCAGCAAAAAATGTAAAAACATAGGGGCGTAGAAGTACAGTTCCCCAAAGCAACTTTAAGATCTCAAGCATGATGGAAATATCTCCCTAGAGCCATTAAAGGGAAATGATTTCGATAAAAATGATAGTTAATATAAAAATGTCCTGGAAATCCTGTACCAGTAAATTCGGATTCCGGCCAACTACCATCAGCATTTTGCTTTTTAACTAAATATTCAATTCCACGACGCGCACATTCTGAACGACCTTCACCGCCAGCAATTAAACCTATTAATGCCCAACCTGTTTGTGAAGGCGTACTTGGGCCTTGTCCCATTAATTTACGGTCAACATAAGAATTACAAGTTTCTCCCCATCCTCCATCTTCATTTTGCACTGAATTTAGCCATTGAGTAGCCCGCATTACATAAGCTTCCCGGTTGTCTATGCCCATTGCTACTAGCCCACTTAAAACAATGCTTGTTCCATAAATATAATTTACTCCCCAACGCCCAAACCAACAGCCTTCAGACTCCTGCTCGGTTTTAAGAAAATTAATTGCACGATTAATTATTGCTGGATCAGTTTTATATCGAGTTCGTCCAAGCATTTCTAGAACTCTACCAGTTAAATCTGCTGTGTTAGGGTCAATCATTGCCTTTAAATCGCCGTAAGGAATTTGATTAAGTAAGTCTAAGTCGTTATTGATGTCAAATGCTGCCCAACCACCTTGCTTGCATTGCATACTTAGCACCCAACGAGTAGCTAAATCTATTACTTCACGTTTTTTCTTTTCATCAGGTAGCTGCATTTTTTCAAGTGCCATAATTACAACTGCTGTATCGTCTACATCAGGATAGTAATCATTATAAAACTCAAATGCCCATCCGCCAGGTTTACCAGTTTTATTTTTAATTGCCCAATCTCCAGAACGAAGAATTTGCTTAGAAATTAACCATTCACCAGCTTTAACTAATGCTGGGTGATTAGGAGGTAGTCCGCTATCACAAAGCGCGATGGCTGTTAAAGCCGTATCCCAAACAGGAGAAACGCAGGGTTGAACGTGGAATTCGTCATCTGTTTCAATTCCAAAATCATCAATTGATGCTAGCCCTTTAACCATAATTGGATGGTCAGGACTATAGCCAATAGAATATAAACCTAATAAAGAGTTAAGCATAGCAGGAATAATTCCGGCCCAGTCACCACTAGCTTCTTGGTGTTCAATTACCCAACGTTCTGCTATTTCTAAAGCACGAGCGCGGCCCGGTACAAAGCCAGCTTTTTCACAAAACTTAAAAATTTTATCTAATTGGACAAAGACTTTACCTATAAGTGCATCTCCTGTTGGCAAGGAAAGATCCGCCGTTTCTCGACCACCTACATAAAGCTCATCTACATTGCTGTTAGCACTAGCCCAAACAGGCTTTTTATCACAAACTAAAAGTAGGGGAACTGTACTACTACGCGCCCAACTAGCCATTTCATAAATAGTAAATGGTGACCAGTTAGGTAACAGCATTATCCAAGGTGGTAAGGTAGGAATACCCTTCCAATCAAATGCACCAAAAAGAGCTAAATGTAGTTTTGTAAAAATTCTGGTTTTGGTTATTCCACCTCGTGCAAGAATAAAATCGCGTGCAGCCTTCATTTCTGGACGATCTGTAGGAACGCCTAATAATTTAAGAGCAAAATAAGCTTCAACAGAAGTGCTTAACTCGCCGCCATCGCCCCAAAAAAGTTCCCAACCTCCATGACTACGTTGTTGATTAAGTAAGTATTTGGTTATTTTATGGAAAGGACGATTAGCACCTGTTCCTAAAATAGTATGTAGCATTACATATTCAGCCGTTAAAGTTACGTTGGCTTCCAGTTCAGCCCACCAATAGCCATCGGGATATTGTTTAGATAATAAATATTCTTGTGCTTTTTCTATTGTAGTTGCTACGGCTGGTAGCCCGGCTTCTGTTACTGTTTTTGCAAAACTCATTTTTTACCACCGATTTTAAGATACTTATGAAATTAGGCGAGAAATTCAAAACTTGGATAATAGCATAAATCCTTAAAGGCTCGTAGTCGGCTAGGCAGTATCAAATAAGTCTATTAAATACTTAAGTTATAGGAAAATTTCATTTAAGACATAAGCAATATAACAATTGCTATTATTAAAATAACAATTGCTAAAACAATTATTCCTATAACTAAATAATGCCAATTATTTTTTAGCTCTGTTTTAATTTGTTCTGAAGCAAAAGGATTAGGAATAAATGATTTTTCTGGCTCAATGTATTCTACTATAGAAAAATTGTTGGATTGTTGTTTAACTACAGGTATTAAACTAGGTGGTTGACTATTTAATAGGTGTTTTAGGTCAGGAGAGCGAGAAATATCTGGAGAAATTGAAGGCTCTAGATTGATTGCATCTTCAAATTCTTGAGCAAATTCAATAGAAGACTTAGGACGTTTTAAGGGGCTTTTTTCTAGTGCATGCATTATGGCTCGTTCTACACTGCTAGGTAGACTAGGGCGTTTTCGCTTTAAGCTTGGTACAGTTTCTTGAGCATGTTTATTTAATAGAACTTGTGGGGATGCGTCTGTAAAAGGAGGCATCCCAGACAATAACTCATAAATGATAATGCCTAAGCTATAAATATCAGAACGTAGATCTAGTTGTTGTCCTTTACATTGTTCTGGCGACATATAACGAGGTGTTCCCATAACAATATTTGAGGGGGAGTATTCTGCTGTAATAGATTTATCCCAATTAACTTTAGCAATACCAAAGTCTAATAATTTAACAAAATTTGGGTTATCATTTTGTTTAACTATCATTATATTGTCTGGTTTAAGGTCGCGGTGGACAATTCCTTTTATATGAGCAGCTTGCAAACCTTCGCAAATTTGTCTAACAATATTTTTAGTTCTTTCTAAACCAAGAGGGCCGCTTTTTTGTAGCTCTTGTTTTAATGTAACACCTTCTAGAAGTTCCATTACCATATACATCGGGCCAGTACCTAAAATATTAGCATCTAATAGTTGGACTACATTAGGGTGTTGTACTTTATGGGCAGCACGTACTTCATACTTAAACCGCGTAATAGATGCTTCATCTTTGGCTAAAGCAGGACGTAGGATTTTTATTGCACATTGATAGCCAGATTCTAAGACTAAAGCACGGTAAATATTACAAATACTACCTTCACCAATCTTAGATTTTATTTGATATTTATTATCTAATATTAAGTCAATAAATGTATCTGTAGAAGTCTCAGGATTATGTACTAATAAGGATCCATCATAGGGACAATGCACAACTTTATCTAAAAAAGAGCGATGGCACTGCCGGCACTCCTTAGACATTATCCCACCTCATTAAGCAATAACAGATTATTGCTTTAAGTAAAACTCTTCTGAGTTCCAAGTTAAAGTTGGTATTATAGGTGCAGGCTTAAAGTTTGCTAAATTTTTTTGAGCCGCAACCAAAACATTTTCATTGACTAAATAAATGATTGGGTATTTATCTGCCCAATCTTTTTGTACTTTATTGTAAATATCTTGACGCTCTTTTAAGGAGGATTTTTTTAGTGCTTCATTTAAGTCTTTTGCTACATTGTTAAGAAAAGGATCACTACCAGTCATACCTTTAAGATTAACATCGCTGCTATCATCAAAATAAAGGTATCTTCCTGATTTACTTAAGAAAGGTTGCATAAAGGCTGGGTCTGGTAGTAGGGGAGTAGATTCTACTAAGGCAGCCTCAAACAAACCATTATTAACATAACCTAAAAATTTTCTGTAGTCTTGGGGATTTGGTTCTATTTCAATACCTACTTGTTTTAGATCTTCTGCTAAACGATTAGCTAGTTGTTGAGGAATATATTCATTCAAATGTAATAATTCGTAACGAACTTTATTGTTAGCATTGTCTCTTAGTGCGTTATCTGATGAATTAGAAAATTTTGCAAGTCCTAAAAATTTTTTAGCAGCAGCTATATCAAAGGGATATTTTTTAGCTTCATTATTAAACCAAAGTTGATTATCAGGTGTAACTAGTCCATAAACAGGGCGACCTAAAGAATTAAAAACATCTGAGACCATTTTATCTCTTTCAATGAGTGCAGAAATTGCCCAACGAAAATAATTAGTACGCGCCCAGGTAGGTTTAATATTAACGCTTCCTTGTTGCAAACGCCAATTTAGCACCAGTTGCCAAACAGATAGAGAGGGGCCTGCATCTTTAATAATAAAGCGATCATTACCTTCAAAGGCTTGTTTTTGAGTAGGTATTAGTTCTACGGCATGATATTCATTTTTAGTTAATAAATTATTTTGTTGGCCTTGACGAGAGACTTTTAGGTCATAAGTAATACCATCTAAATAAGGTAATGCAGTTCCAACATTATCTACTTTCCAATAATAGGGATTATAGACAAGTTCAATTTTTTGTTCTGAATAACTTTTTAATACAAAAGGGCCGGAAGAAACAATTTTTTCTGGGGCTGTGGCTAATGTATAAGCTGTTTTAGGATCTCCTTTTAAGAAATAATCTTCCATTGAAGTTTTAGAAACTATAGGGACTTTAGAAAGTAGCTCTTTGATAGGTTCATAATGTTCAGCAAAAGTAATTTTTACTGTTAAAGGATCCATTTTGCTAAATTCTGGTGCTTGACCATCTACTTTCATAAATTCGCCATAGATGGAATTTAAGCGATTATCTAAAGCTGCTTTTAATGAAAAGATAACATCTTCAGCCGTAATTGGTACACTATTAGAAAATGCTACTCCTTCGCGCAAATGAACTACATAACTACGTCCATTTTCTAAAGTATCTATTGAACGTGCCAACCCGTCATTATTAGCTTTTTTATTAACATTGTCATAGTCTATTAGTGTGGCAAAAAGCTTTGAAGTTATTTCATAAGTCTCTACAGAAGGTGAGATAAAAGGATTAAATGTTAATGGTGCGCCTGAAAGAGCTAGTTTTAATGTTCCTCCCCATTTACCTGGCTCACAGGGAGCTACTTTTGGGTCTTTAGGTATATGTACAGTATGGGTTTTTCCTTCTCCACAATGTAAATTTACTAATGCAAAGCTAAATATTAGTAAAAAGCTTAGTACAATAGATAAGAAAGAACGTTTTTTCATGCTTCTAGCTCCTTAAGTTAGTGATTTTGCATGGAAACTTACTAGATTAAATAGATCTCTAAAACCTTAATTTCTAGTGATTTATAAGAACAGGTAGATATAAAATCAGAAAGTTATATTAAAAAGTTTCTTCTTCTACTTCAAGCTCTCTACCATCGCCTATATCTAGTTTACGGCTATTATCACCTTTGTTACAAAGCCCATCAGCTTCTTCTTTAAGTTTTTCATGTCTACTTTTATATTCTTTTTTAAGCCTTTCATATAATTCATTGCTATTTTTATCAGTGAACCATTCAGGATGAGTTTCTTTTAGTTCTCGCTGCCAAGTTTTTTCTAATTGGATATGTAAATTAAGTACAGATGGCAAAATAATTTCGCCACAAAGCGGACAAGAATTTTCTCTCATAAAACCCTCTAAAAATTACTTTAATACTCTTGATTTATTTTTTGTTGGTAAAAGATACAGCAAATTATACACAGTGAGTAACAGAAATAAAGATAAATAAAGAAAAATTTATACTAACTCTTTTAATATTAATATTTTATTAAAAGAGCGTAAACTTAACATATTTTCTTGGTTTTTGTCGAATATCATAAGCTAGCTTAGTCATTTCTACAGAAATAGTACCAATGTTTTCTGAAAGTCTAGTGTCATTAATAAATAAATTTATACTACCTTTTTTATTGGTTACTTTAGTAAAAAGTTGATTAAAATTTGTTTCTAGCTTATTAATATCATTTCTAAACTCTTGATTATTAAGAAATTTAGCGGCAGAGCCATTACCTTTTTCTGCTTTTTCAGCAATCTTTTGGAAACGATCTAGCAAAGCTTTAGCACGATTTTCTATCAAAACAACACGGTTATCTAATTCTTTATCTTTAAGAAATTTTCCTGTTGAACCATTACCAGTTTGTATTTGGTCTTCTAAATCATCAACTAATTTAGAAATTCTTTCTATACGGTCAGCAAATTCTTTATCTTGTTGAAATTTTCCTATAGTTCCTTTTCCTTTTCTAATTAATGGCTCTAAAGAATCGGTTAATTTTAATAAACGTCTAAGGTTAACTTGAGCTTCATTATTTGGCTTATTATACTTGCCTAACGTTCCTTTGCCATCATTGATCCATTTAGCATTATCTTCAATAATTTGCTGGATACTTTCAAATTTCTTTCTAATCACACCTAAATTTGCTGAAATCATAGCTGGGGTTAATTCTGTTTCACCTAAAATATAATCTCCATTAGCTACCCCTGGGGCATTAAGTGTGCCAGGTACTATATTGACTCCTCTATCGCCTAATGCACCAACAATAATAATAATTGCTTTAGCATCTTTGCGAATAATTTTTTCTATAGGTTGACCATTAATTTCTGGACTAAGTTCTAATGTAAGTTCAAATAAATTTTCATCCCCTTTTTTTTCTGGAACATCCAAAAAGCGAATATTCTTAATATTACCAGCCTTAACACCAGCACATTGAACTTCTGCACCAATTTTCAAACCATCTGCTTCCTTAAACTTGGCTTTTAGTATAAAGCCATAGGTTTTAGTAAAAAAAACAAAATAACCAACTACAGATAAAGCTACTGCTAGTATTACCAAAACTGTTAAAGCTTCGCTTTTTTCAGGAGGCTTAATTATGGGTTTTCTACCTGGTGTTTTTGCTGACATAAGTTAACTTTAGAAAATTCTAATTTTAATTATTAAGTATTTTTTAGGTTCTTTTCGGAAATCTTGTAAAAGTTTAACAACCTCAGTAGAAGCATCTGCTAGATTATTGTATAGCGTAGGATCTTCTAGTAACTTATTTACAGAGCCTTTGTTATCTAAAGTTTTTTCTAGTCTTACTGTAAGTCTGTTTAGGTTAGCAACTGTGTTTTCAGTTTCTTTATATAATTTATCATTATTAAGCAATTGCCCAACTGTACCTTGCCCAGCATCTACTTTGTTGGTAGTTTCCTCTAGTTTATTAATAATACTATCTACTCTAGTCAAAATTTGATTAGTACGATTATATAACTCATCATCTGTGGCAAGTTTACCAATAGTTCCTCTACCACCAGAAATATCTGTAATTAAAGTTTCAGCCTTTTTAGTTGTAGTTTGTATTTGATCATACAAAGTTGGATCATTAAGTAATTTGCCTACTGTTCCGCCACCGTCGCGTATACGCTCAACTAATTTTTGAGACTCTAAAATAGTGGCGTTAGCATTTGTATAAAGTTTGTCATCTTTAACAATTAAACCTAAATTACCTTTTCCTTGGTTAATGTTTTGAGCAATTTCTTTTACTTGGTCAGCTAAAGTGTCAATATCTTGTAAGATGCTGCTTGCACCAGATACTACTTGAGTAAGAGAGTCTTCCTGGTCACCTCGAACTAAATCACCATCTTTAATTGCGTCGCTATCTTTTGTGCCAGGACTAATATCAATAAC
This sequence comes from uncultured Clostridia bacterium, assembly GCA_964492845.1. GTDB lineage: Bacteria > Acidobacteriota > Blastocatellia > Chloracidobacteriales > JADJPF01 > JADJPF01. The sequence continues at coordinate 72,862 of CAZBMZ010000018.1, read as the reverse complement.
TTTATCACCTAATAAGCCAACCGAGCCAAGTTTGACTAAAGAATTTTTACGTATTCTTTCTTCTGCTGGTACATCATCAATTAATTTATTGATTTTCATAACTACTTCAACACTTTGAAGTTTTTGTTTATCTTGTTCATTTGGAGCTATTGGTAGCAAAATTACATCACTAACTTGACCTATATAAACGCCTGCTAACCTTACTTCTGTACCAGGACGTAAACCATCTACTTGAGGAAGTTTAGTACGAATTGTAAGAGTTTTCTTAAATAAATTTATGTCACCGCTAATAGTTAAAATTGTAGCAATTATTAGACCTACAGTTAAAAGCACTAATAAACCTACTCTTAATTGTGCAAACCCAATAGTTTTTTTGCTGGACATAGCATTACCTCCAAAAATTTACCTTTAAGCAAGAAACTCTTTAATATAAGGATCTTCAGATGCCCAAAGGTCTTTTGCATTGCCGTTAAAAATAACTTTTCCTTGTTTTAGCATAATAAATTTAGTGTTGGATTTAGTTCCTTTTTCATCTTTGCGTACAACTACTTCACCCTTTTCATCTATTGTTACATATTCTGAAGCAAGTTGTAGAGCATCAGGAATACGATGCGTTACAAAAATTGAACTTACACCTTCTAAATCACGAAGTTTCATAGCTAACTCAACAATAGTTCTTGCAGTGGGGGGATCAAGCCCTGCTGTAGGCTCATCATAAAGTATAATCTTAGGTTTTCCTACTAGAGCGCGAGCAATACCAACACGCCTACGCATACCCCCAGAAAGTTCAGAAGGCATTTTATAAATAGCATGTTCCAGGTTAACAAACTTAAGCATTTGTCTAACAATATGTTCTACTTCTTTTTCTTCAGCACCTTGTTCAAAGAGGCGATAGCCTACGTTTTCAAATACATTTAAGCTATCAAATAATGCACCTTCCTGGAAAACCATGCCGATTTTTTTTCTTACTGCCATCATTTTGCTTTCTGAATGACCAATAATGTTTTCCCCATCTACTAGTAAACTTCCTGATTCAGGTTTAAGAAGACCTAAGACTAATTTTAGAGTTGTTGACTTACCACTACCTGAACCACCCATTAACACAATACTTTCACCTGGTTTTACAGAAAAACTTACATCATTAAGGATTAGTTGGTCTGAAAAACCAAATAAAACATTTTCAAATACAATTGCTTGATTATTAAGGTTTTTGTCACTCATAACTTAAATTAATATACTGAGCTAGGGCCAAGGGCAATAAGTAATTTAGTTAGAAAAAAGTCAGAGATTAAAATTAGCAAAATTGCCATAACTACAGATTGAGTTGTAGAAAGACCTACACCTACTGTTCCGCCACGTGTACGCAGTCCACAACGACAGCCTACAACAGCTACAATAAAACCAAAGACAACAGGTTTAAGCAATCCTCCAAAAATATCATGATAATTTAATGCGTCGCGTGCTGATGTTGTATAAACTGAAGTAGGAATATGTAAAATAGTTAAGGAAATAATTAATCCTCCAATTATTCCCACTATGTTAGCAAAAACTGTTAGTGCAGGCCCCATAATTACTAGAGCAATAATTCTAGGCAAGACTAGTTTACGCAATGGATCAGTTCCTAATGCACGCATAGCATCAATTTGTTCTGAAACAGTCATAGAACCAAGTTCTGCTGCAATACCTGAACCAATCCGACCTGCCAATAAAATACAAGTTAATACTGGAGCAAGTTCACGTACTAAAGAAGTTGCTACTAATCGGCCAGTGTAATTTTGCGCACCAAAAGCTTGTAGGGTTGCAGCGGTTTGTAATGCCAAAACTGCACCAATAAAAAAACCTGCTAACATTACAATAGGTAAACTACCTACACCAACTAAATCCATCTGCTGTACAGTTTCTTTAATGTAAAATGGACGACGCACAAAACCAGTTAAAGCGCGTAATACCATCATAGTTGCTTCATGAGTTTCATAAACAATTTTTAGAGCTAAGTTCATCTGCTTTAATTAATACCTTTATAACCAACTAATTAACTTAATTTCCTCAACTAAAAACTTTTTTACTACTTACCTACTCTAAAGCTAAAGTGTGGCTAATGCCGAAATTACTTTATCTGTGTCTGATAGAGTTTCAAAGAGTAAATCTGGTTGAGCATTAGCCAACTCTTCTTTAGAAAAATTCCCAGTAGCTACAGCTAACACTTTTGCCCCAAAATGACGTGCGCAAGCAATATCTCGTGGGGTATCACCAATTACAATAAATTGTGATGGTGATAGATCAAAAATTCCTAGAAAGTTAGCTACTCTATTTGCAGCAATACTTGGTAGAAATAATCTATCTTCATGGTCACTTCCAAATGCTCCAGGGCAAGAAAAATACTTTTCTAACCCAACTTGATTAAGTTTTAATTTAGCTAAAATCTCAACATTACCTGTTAGTAAACTTAATTGATAACGAGAATCTAGCTGTAGTTTTTCTAGTAAGCCTGGCATTCCTGGACAAGAACGAAACACAGCAGATGTCTTACTTAAAGTTTCTATAATAGCTACAAATTGTTTTTCAATTTCTGGTAAAGCTTGCCAAATTTCTTTAAGTGAAATGCCTTCGTCTGATAATGCCTCTGAAATAATATGTAAGTCCGTTTTTCCACTAAAAGAAACCTCATTTATTTTTCCTGCTGTTCCAAAAATACTAGCTACAGCTTCAGCAACTTTAGCTCGGTAAATACTGCGATGTATTGTAACTAGCAAAGTTCCATCAATATCAAAAAGTAAAATGCGTAAATTACGAGAATTAAAAGACACGGTTATTTTGGTTTATCTCCATATAAAAAGCGATTTATTTTTGGTTCAGCCCAAAGTTGCCAGCCTAGTTTAGCAAGTTGAGCTAAACGTCCCCAATTTACTTTGCCGGAGCCAACCTCCCGTAAATTTTCCCAAACTTGTTTACGTAAATGCGCACTTTCTTTACGGAAAAGAAAATCGCTAGCATAGGGCTTGGCTACCTCTAAAAAGTTAAAAGTTGGGTTCATTTGAATACTAATGCCTTCTAAAGTCATCAATGCCCGAATAATAAATGTAAATGCTGCTGGGGTAGAGATAGGATATTTATAAATTATTTCTCCAATTTCATAAGTTAATTCCTTAAAGTTTACTTGGCTTAAATCTAAGTCTATTTTACGTGCAAACATATCACGGATTACTTTACGAAATTCAGCAATATTAACTTCTGGCTTAAGGAAATTTAAGGAGATTAAATCATCTACTAGCCCATCAAAATCTCTTTCTAAGATATGAAAAAACGCTGAAACCATTTGTTGTTGCAGGGTAGAGGAAATATTTCCCACCATACCAAAATCAAAAAATGCTAGTTTACCATCATGCATTACTAGTAGATTGCCTGGGTGAGGGTCGGCATGAAAAAAACCGTCTTCTAGAAGTTGCTTAAAATAAGTACGGTGCATTAATTCATTAATTTTTTTAGCAGAAAAACCAGCTTGTTCAAGGCTTTCTACATCAATAATTTTTGTACCAGAAATAAATTCCATTGTAATAACTCGTGAAGTTGTATGTTCCCAATAAATTTTTGGTACATGAATACCTGACCAATCAGCAAAATTTATTCTAAATCTATCTGCATTAGTACCCTCTAGTTGATAGTCTAGTTCTTCATTAATAACCCGCTCAAACTCATCTAGCATTCCTAACCAGTCATTGCCCTTCATTATCCATGAAGTATGTTTTAGCAAAAATTTAATAATTCGGCGCAAAATTAATAAATCAAAACTAATAATAATGCTTAAGTTAGGACGTTGGACTTTAACGGCTACTTCTTCACCTGTTTTTAAGTAAGCGCGGTAAACTTGCCCTAAACTAGCGGCTGCAATAGGGTTAGAGCTAATTTCTTTAAATAATTCTTTGGGATGACTTGCTAGTTCTTGCTCAATAATAGAAAAGGCTTCTGAGTTAGAAAAGGCAGGAACTCTATCTTGTAATTTAGATAATTCATCAATGTAAGGCACAGGTAGTAAATCTGCTCTAGTACTTAGAGCTTGACCAATTTTAATAAAAGTTGGCCCAAGGCTTAAAAGTCTTTCGCCAAGTTTTTGTGCTTGTATACGAAGTTTAGCTTCACGAGATTTTTCTGAGCCTTTTAACCAACCTCGGAAATCTAAATAAACATAAAAAAGAAAAGTAAATAATGTCCAAATAATTTTTATTGGACGGCTAAATCTTTCTTTACGGCTTAAAGTTGAATTAGTATAAACAATTAATTTATTAGTGGTAGGATTAGGTAATAATCTTTGTGAGCTAATAGAGTTGTTTTTAGAGGATTGTTTTATTAAATTTCCCATGCAGCTTTCCTACACAGCTTTTACTAAGTTAAATAAATTTCCTTTAATTGTGGAGGTCATTAAAAGCTAATAATAGCAAAATGTTAAGGATGCGTCTATTGGTAGGTAAAAATGTAGTTGCTAGAGTAAATCAACAAATTAAAACCACCCTAAAATTATTTAGAGTGGTTTACCTTAATAAATAACTTATTGAACTTTATCAAATTGATCTACTGCATCAGTAAGAACTTTATAAATCTTTTCGTTTCCACCTTTAACTAACAAAGAATAATTTCTGACTTGTAAATACTTACGATCATCAACAGTTAATTTTTGCATAAACCCTATGCCAATTTTTTGATTTTGGGGATCAATAAATTGGGCAATTAGTACGGCTACTTCAGGTTCCTTAAAAGTAAACTGTAAAACATCATTGGCCTTAAATGCACTAGCACCACCAATTAAATCTTTAGGAGGGTTTAAGTTTAGACCTCGAATATCTGTTAGAAAATTATAGTATCTAATTAATGCTCTAGAATTATCAGCCCTATCTGCTAGCATTTGACCTTTTCGTCTTTCCTCTTCTGATAATTCTGATGGTGCTGGAATACGTTTACGAAGTTCTGATTCAGGGATTGAGAGCTTTATAGGCGCGTCATTATCTTGGGTTTTGTTTTGTGGTGTAGTTGTTGCTATAGGCGTGTTGCTAGGCGTAGCAGAAGCATTTGAAGTTGGGTTATTAGTTGTGCTAGGGCTTGGTACTGAAGTTGGATTATTGTTTTGAGGGGTATTGTTAGAATTACTAGTTGTGGTTGGCTGATCACAAGCTAAAGAAGTTAATAAAATTAAAATAAAAGCAATTTTAGAAAGTCGAGAAAAAAACATAACTTTCTCCTAAAAAGTTAAAATAAAGCAAATTGAAAGTTAGCACAAAGAGTAAAGTTTGGTAAAGATTAGCTCTGCAACTAGGTAGCCACAGGAAGTTAAATTTTAATCTCTATGTTATAATTTTTTTGTGTTAGAGCAAATCAAGCGATCGCTGTTCTCCTTAAGTCTAAATTATTTATTAGTTTGGATTTAAGGGAAGAGAGGAAAGTCCGAACACTTCAGGGCGATGGACTGGTTAACTGCCAGGCGGGGTAACCCGACGACAAGTGCAACAGAGAATAGACCAGCCGATGACTAGCTTGCTAGTACAGGTGATGGGTGAAACGGTGGGGAAGCAATTCTTAATGTAATAGCCCACCAGCGGTTGTGGCGACACAGCCGGCTAGGTAAACTCTCCATGGTGCAAGACCAAATAGGGAGGCGTATGTAGAGTGGCCCGCTTGAGTTTATTACTGCTAAAGCAGTAATAATACGCGCTCCGGGTAGGTTGCTTGAGCTAGTTGGTAACAGCTAGCCTAGATGAATGATCGCTATCTTAACAGTAGTTAAGAAACAGAATTCGGCTTATAGATTTGCTTTAACACACCCTCATTAATTTTAATAAAAATTTTAATAAAACCATTCAAAATAGGTACTTTTATGTCAGAAAGCAAAAAACAAAAAAATACACCAAGTAAAGAAACTTCCCCAACTTCTACTTCTAGTACTACTTCTAGTGCTAGTATTAACCCAGTAATGTTTGCAATTATAGGTATATTACTAGGCTTAGTTGTAGGGTATGTTTTTACGGATACTGTTAATAAATCGGCTCCAGCAACTACTAAAGCAAGTAAAGCCGGGCCTCTAAAAGGCACTGAAGATATGCCTGCTAATCATCCAAGTATTGATGAAATAGAAGGACAAATTAAACAAGCTTTAGAATTTGGTGAAAAAAACCAAGATTATGACTCACAACTTAAAGTAGGTAGTTATCTTTACTCTCAAGGCCGGATGCTTGAAGATGCAAAACGCTTTCTACTGAAAGCTAATGAATTAAAACCCAATGAATTTGACCCTTTAGCCCAATTAGGCAACTTACATTTTGATATGGGACGAGAAAAAAACGATCCTAATCTAATGAAAGAAGCTATTAGTTGGTATGAAAAAGCAGGTAAAATTAAGCCAGATGACCTAAATGTTATTACTGACACAGGTATTTCTTATATGTTCCTTAATCCTCCAGATATTAAAAAAGCAATGGAATATTTAGATAAAACTTTGTCTAAAGATCCTAAGCATTTGCAAGCTCTTTATCATAAAACAAAAGCTTATATTGACTTAAAAGACTTAAAATTAGCCGAAGAGTCATTTGCAAAATTTAAGGAATTTGCTAGCACTGATCCTAATGAAATGGTAAAAGAAGCATTAAAAGGTTTGGAACAAGACTTAAATAAAGCTAAAGGTGGTGGTAGTACTTCTGTCCCAATACCTACACACTAAAATTTATAGATTAAGTAAAATTTACCATTATTTGATTACGTGGTTTTTATGAAAAGCAAGCTGTTAATTATCAAATTAACCTTTTTAACAATTTGTTTTTTGTTTTTTTTTAGTGAAAAGCTTGCTTTGGCACAACAACTGCCGTATCGCACTTATACTACTAGCGATGGTTTAGCAGAAAATACCATCCTAAAAATTACTCAAGATAAAAAAGGCCGTCTTTGGTTTGGCACTAAAGGCGGTCTTAGTATTTATGACGGGGCATATTTTACTAATTATAGTAAAGAAGATGGTTTAGCTGGAATGCGAGTCTATGATATTTATCAGGAATCAGAAAATATCTTTTGGCTAGCAATGGAAGAAGGCATTAGCAAAATAGAATTTAAAGAATCAAAAGCCGTAATTAAATCTTTTACTGACAAGCAAGGGGCTAGTTCAAAAAGCTTTTTTGCTGTATTGCCTGATAATAATAATTTTTTATTTGCTGGAGAAGACGGTTTATTTCTTTATGACGGCAAGAGTTTTGAAAATATAACCAACAAATATCAATTGCCAAAACAATTTCGCTGTGCCATCAAAGATAAAGAAGGGAATTTTTGGCTTGGTGGAAATAATCTAATTAAGCTAAATCTAACTAATAAAACTACTACTATTTATGAAGAAAAAGATGGTTTATTACCAGGTCGAATACGCGACATTCACCAAGATAAATTTGGGGACATTTGGATCGCTTCTACTGAAAACGGAATTGCTCGATTTTTAGAAGACGAAAATAAATTTCAATACTTTAATACTAAAAATAGTCTACCCTCAAATACTTGTTTTAGTATAACTTCTGATCATTTAGGTAATTATTGGGTAGGAACTAATCAGGGTGCTATAAAGTTCTCTTTTTCTAGAAATACTATATCTATTGAAAATCTATCCTATTACAAAGTTGATAATGGACTACCAAACAACATTATTTTGCCAATTTTTATTGATAAAGAATCTACTATTTGGTTTGGCTCTCATAACGGACTAAGTAAGCTAACTAGTGAAAAGTTTGTTAACTACACTGATAAGGATGGATTGACTGCAAATAAGGTTAACTGCACTCTACAAGACAAGGATGGAGATATTTGGATTGCTACGGAACTAGGCGTTAATATACTTTCTAACGGAAAATTAATTAATCTATCAGATTTACAACCTAACTTGCCAAAAGAAAGAGCTAATGTTTTAGTACAAGATAAAACAGGGTTAATTTGGGTTTCTCATTATTCAAATATTGCTGCTTACCGCAAAAGAAAACAAGCTGACAAAATATCTATAGAACTAGTAAAAGTTTTAGATAAAAATATTGGTCTAAGTGAAGATCCTGCCTATTGTTTACTAGTTGATGATCTTGGTCAACTATGGATAGGTACTAATGATGGCCTAATAATTTATAATGATAAAGCCGTAAAAATATATACTAGGGTAGATGGTCTTTCAAGTAACAAAATATATAACCTAAATAAAACGTCTGATAATCAAATTTGGGCTGGTACTGAAGATGGGGCTACTTTAATTAGTATTTTGCCTGACGGTAGTTTAACCTTTAAGTCTTTCCAAGAATCTTCGGGTCTAAAAGCCAAAGCTGTTGGTTATATTATAAAAGACAAGAAAAATACTACTTGGATCTCAACAGAAGGAAATGGGCTTTATAAATGGGATGGAGAAAAATTTAGCTCTCTTAGCGTTGCTAATGGGCTTTCTAATAATGTTATTCATTGGATATATGAAGACAACGACGGAGCAATTTGGGTTGCTACTAATAATGGTATAGATAAACTTACTAATGGAAAAATCCAGCATTATAACTATAAAGATGGTTTCTCACAAAAGGCTAGTGCTACACAACATATAATGGTAGATAAAGAAGGAAATTTTTGGCTTTCTACCACAATGGGGTTAACTAGGTATAATCCAAGGCTTGACCAAAATTCATTAGTTAACCCAGGACTAGAAATCACTAACATCAAAGTAGGCCAAAAGGCTATTGCTTATCAAGATTACCAAAGTTTAATTACTGGTCAAACAATATCTTTTGGACATAATAAAAATAGCTTAGAAATAGATTTTGTAGCTCTTTCTTTTGTTGATGAAGAAAGAAATAGTTATAAATACCAGTTAAAATCTGTTAATTCATTAGAAGAAACTGCTTGGTCATCAACAAATGTTGGTAATGCGCAATATTCAAGTTTAGCTTCGGGTGATTATTTATTTAGTGTAAAGGCCATTAATCCAAGTGGAATTGAAAGCGAAGTTAAAACAATAGCTTTTCGTATAGAAAAACCTTTTTGGCTACAAAGTTGGTTTTTGCTAACAGGTTCTTTTTTGTTAACTATTAGTGTTTATGGAACTTATAGATTAAGAGTTAGAGTAATTGAAGCTAAAAATCAACGTTTAGAAACAATTGTTAGAGAGCGCACTAATGAGATATTAGAGCAAAAGAATCAATTAGAAGAAAAAAATCAAGAATTAAAAGGAAAAAATGAAGAATTAATTTTGTCCCAACAAAGAGCAGACCGTATTTTTTCTGCTTTAGCTGAAACTTTACCCGGAACAATACTTGATGGTAAATACCAGTTAGGTGAAAAAATTGGTGCTGGGGGGTTTGGTGCTGTTTATCGAGGCACACATTTAATAATGAAGCGGCCAATTGCAATAAAGGTGTTTCGGCCAATTGCAGGAAATGATTCTGTAGAGGCTTTAGAACGCTTTCAACTTGAAGCTATATCAGCTAGCAAAATTACTCATACTAATGCAATAGCTGTTTTAGATTCAGGCGTTTCTAGTGAAGGAATTGCTTATCAAGTAATGGAATTACTTAAGGGACATTCCTTAAAAGAAGAGCTAAAAAGGAAAAAAGCTCTTTCTCTTGGGCGTGCTTTAGAAATTTTAATACCTGTTTGTGATGTTTTATCAAAAGCTCATAACTTAGGCATTATTCATAGAGATATTAAGCCAGATAATATTTTTTTACATCAAACACCTGAAGGGGAAGTAGTTAAATTATTAGATTTTGGAATTGCCAAGCTAATGGGGCCTAGTGAAGGACTAGATGTTAAAGCATTAACAGCAACAGGAAGAATTATTGGAACTCCTGCTTATATGGCACCAGAACGTTTTGAAGGTAAAACAGATATACATGCAGATGTTTATAGTTTAGGAGTTGTTTTATATGAAATGTTGACAGGTGAAGTCCCCTTTCAAGATCATTTAGATAACATTTATGTTTGGTTGGGGGTGATTTTAACTAAAGAACCAGAAAAACTTTCAGTCTTAAATCCAATTATTTCTCAAGAAGTTGAGAATATGGTTATGCAAACCATAAGCAAAGATCGAAATAAACGTCCAACAGCAAAAGAGTTAGCAGAAAAACTATTGATGACAATAAATGTTGACCCTGTGTTTGCTAGCAGTTTAGGTCAACTTAGCGAGCAACTCCAGAAAGTAAAAGAAATTTGGCAAGCACCAAAAATTACAAAATTAAGTAATTTAGAAGCTGAAACACTTATTACAAATGCTAATTCTGAAGCAGAAACAATGGTTAACACCCAAACAGCAACATTAATTTCTGGAATTGATGATAAAGAAACAGCAACTTTTGTAAATACAATAACAAATAAAGAAAAATAGACGATTCTACTAATTATTTTCTACTACAAATCTAGTTTTTTTCTTAAAATCTATTCCATCCAGTAAGCCTAACAAAAACAGTAAGCCAGAAATTGCTAAAGCTACAGGAGTAATAAGCATTGCAATTGCTAGGCTTTGGTTAGCTTGCAAACCTAATAAATTAGTAACAGGTGTTATAAAGGCAGGAACATAGCCTTGTTTTGTTATCCATGTAGAAATTATGCCTACTAGCGGCTGAGAAATTGCATCACCTAAAACATGAATAGATAAAATTGTAGTTGCAACAGCAGTAGCACGAACATGAGGCGGCACAGAATTTACCACAATAGCATTTACTGGGCCATTACCAAGGAAGAATAGAAAAACTGTAATAAAAATAGCTGTAAAAATAGTGTCTGGATTGGACGATGAAAGCACGACAGTTAGAGGAATAGATGATAAAAGCGCGCTAAAAGCACAAACTAAAAAATAACCTCCCTTAAACCATTTAAGTAATTTATCTCCTATCCAACCGCCCATAAGCGTTCCTAAAAGTCCACCAAAAGTAACATAAAGCCCTAGTTTTACGCTGGCAATCTCTTTTTCTATTCCTTTGTTGGAAACTAATAGCTCTAAGCCCCAGTAAGATAAAGAACCTAATGCAAAAGTCAAGGCAGAATAACCTAAAGTAGCAATTATATAAGGATAGGTTTTAATCAAAATTTTATAGCTACTTAATAAAGAATTGTCTGTTGATGGAGTAGTCTCAACTTTTTCACTAACGTTTTCTTGCTCAACTTGGTCTAGCTTTCCTCGTTCAGGTTCTCGCAAAAGATGTGCAGCTACAGCCATTAATAAACCTGGGATACCTACAACAAAAAAAGTATATCGCCAACCCAAAACTTCAGGCGGGGAGAGTTTACCAGCTAAAATATAACCAAGAGCTTGACCCAAGGGAACAGCAGTAAAGAAAATACCAAATGCAATACCTCTTTTGCTGCGATCAAAATAATCGGAGAGAAACCCAGGTGAGATAGTTGCGTAGCTAGCTTCTCCAATTCCAACAGCAGCACGAGCAATCAACATTTGCCAATAATTTTGTGCTAATCCTGCTGCCGCAGTTGCAATACTCCAAATTGCTACACCAGAGGAAATTAAACTTGTTCGACCACGGCGATCTGCTAAATAACCATAAAGCGGAGAAAAAATTGTATAAACAATAGTAAATGCACTACCCATATAACCTATCTGTGCATCTGTAAAGTGCATATCAGCTTTGATATTTGGTATTAGTGCGGAAAAGATGAATCTATCAACATAATTAAGTAAATTAAGTAGTGAAAAAACGACTAGTGCATAATACGAATAAGCCGCGCTAATAGGCTTGTTGCTATTAGCGGGTGATGGAGTAGGGCTATTTTTTTGCATCTGTTGCCTTCGGCACAAGGAGCTAGGCAACAGGGTTTATCAATCATTAACGACGATTAAAAATTGAACCTGCTACCACAAAAACTAGTGCCACTAGAAGAAATTCGATACTGCGTAGATGATAGATTAATGGTGAGGCTGATGGATCGTCAACAGTTGTTGGGATCAAATATTGAAAAAATGCTGCTAGTAAACAAATACTAGCTAGTGCTACTAGTACGGTTGTAACAATAGGTAAACTACTTTGACTAATATGAGTTTTTGCTAAGCTAAAGCCATCTTGAGAAATACTTTGAATATACTTAAGACTTCTTTCTAGTGTGCTTGGTTCTGTAGTTGTACCACAAACAGAGCAGAATTTTGCAGCAGGTTTTAACTCATTGTTGCAGCGTCTACAGGTAAATTGTAAAACTTCCGTAGGGGGAGTTGTTTCTTTAGTCATTGCTGTTGGAGGAGGATTAATCATATTGCTAGCAAAAGAATTGGCTAAGGATTTTTCATTAGCTAAAGCGGAAGCTAATTTTTCATTATTAACTTGACCATTTAGTTTAACTTTAGCTCCTATTCCAGACGGCAAGGCAGGAGATAATTCATTGATAAAACTTGGTTCTAATGTATTTGTGCGAATTTGTGGAGCAATTATAGCTGTAGAAATAGCTGTTATTTCTACTCCACAAGCAGGACAATTTTTTCCAGCTTTTTTAATAGCTGTACCACAACTTTGACATTGCATACCCGGATCGCCTCCCAGTAAATTTGCTTGGCGGTGGGATGCTTGACAAAAGTGCCAAGTTGCTTGTCAACTAAACCTGATAGACAAGCCTAATAAATAGACCTGCCCTAAAGGACAGGTCTATTGTCAGAAGCCCCGCTGGGGCTTAGAAAAGGGAGAGACAAAGCATTTTGTGCTACGTAGTAGCACTTGGTAATAGACAAGTCCTTTAGGGCTTGTCTATTGGGCTTGTCTATTGGGCTTGTCTATTGGGCTTGTCTATTGGGCTTGTCTATTGGACTTGTCTATTGGACTTGTCTATTGGACTTGTCTATTGGACTT
>CAZBMZ010000018.1:0-59932 GCA_964492845.1 uncultured Clostridia bacterium | reverse complement strand
CTTGTCTATTGGACTTGTCTATTGGACTTGTCTATTGGACTTGTCTATTGGACTTGTCTATTACTTGTCTGTTTATTTTACTTAAATGCTCCAACCACAGCATTAAAACCAGATTTAGTTCCTTTTGCAGCACCTTTAGCTAAATAGGCTGTTCCACTTGCAGTTGAGGTTGCTGCGGTGGCCGTTGCTTTTGCAGCGGCAGTAGAACCAATAGCTGTTCCTATTGCGGCACCTTTAGAACCAATAGCCACTCCTCTAGCTCCACCGGCTACGCCCTTTGCCCCACCTTTAGCTAAATAAGCTGTGCCTTTGCCAGTACCAACTACACCACGTCGGACAATTCCATGTTTTCTATTACGGCTTACGCTTACGCTATTACGCTCAGAATCTTCTACACTCTCAGCACGTACCCGGCGAGGACGTTTGCTTTCTGTTGATTCTGCTATGATTTCCTCATCATCGTCATTACCAGTAGCTTTAGCTAAATTAATTTGTGCTAGGGTAGCTACTAAAAACAAGGCTAAGAAAAGATGTGAAATTTTCTTGATAAATAACATTAACTTTTACCTCCATCTAAAACATAGTAAAACACTTGTTGACTTAAAAGGCAAGTTTAAAAGTTAGATTATTTGCAAATTGCCAAAAAGCTATAAAAACAGGCCAACTTAACCAATTAGAAAGCTTCTTACTACTAAAAATTAAACTTCAGGTAAATAGATCTTAAATTTTGTTCCAACATCCCTTGTTGACTCAAATTCAATACGTCCATTGTGTAGTTGGATAGTTCTAAAGGCGTTTGCTAAACCTATTCCATTACCTTTTGCCTTGGTTGTGTAATAAAGCTGGAAAATTTTATGTTGTAGTTCTGGCGGAATACCAACACCGCGATCAGAGATAGTTACTACTGCATAATTACCAGTTCGTTTGCTTTTTACTGTTAGAGGGCCGCCTTTAGGCATAGCTTGACAACCGTTAATAATAATGTTTAGCAAAGTCTGTTTTAGTAAATCAGCATCACCATTGACACGTAAAAATTCTGGGCTAAGTTCTTCTAAAATATCAACTTGGCTAGCGGCTGCTTCTGCTGCGGCTAAACGAGTAACTTGATGCACTAGGTCATTAAGATCTATTGGGACTAGGTTGACTTTAACTGGACGAGTAAAATTTAAGAAGGTTTGCACTACACGATCTAGACGTTTAATTTCTGAGCTTAAAATATCAAGTTGAGGTGTAATATCTGTGCCAGGTTGGTCAAGTTTAGCACGTAAAATTTCTAAATGAATTACCATTGCATTAAGAGGATTTTTAACTTCATGGGCTACACCTGAAGTAATACGACCTAAAGCAGCTAGCTTGTCAGAATAATCTAATTGAGATTGGAATTGTCGGAAAGAATCAAAGTCCCGCAAGCTAATTAAAATTCCTATGGGGCCGGAACGGTCTTCTATATATTGAGCAGAAGCTAGAATTTGACGGGCTTGTTCACCTATATGTTTGACTATAACTAGATTTTCTACAGAAGTATGAGATTGATCTACACGGTCTACTAAATCAATAAGAGGATGGTTTGAGCCTAGCCGATCGCTTAATTTTGCTCCGACTAAATCAATACCTGCTACGCCTAGCAAATGATCAACTTTTGGACTCATTAAAACCACCTGTTTATCAGGGTTAAGCATTAAAAGACGCTCTTCTATTTTTCCAATAATTTGTGTTAGCTGTCCTTTGGTTGTTTCTAGTTCGTTGCGCTCGCCTGCCATGCGGTTGCCAAGTAGTTTTAGCTTTAACTTTAAGCTGTGGGGCATAGTTTGAAATTTAGCGGTTTCTTCATCTTGGATAACTTCACCTTTTTCAAGCTTTTCTAATTGGTTAGAAAGTGCGTCCAAGGGTTTAGTGATTAAATCAGCAGATTTAAGAGCAATGATTGCAGCAGCTACAATGCTAGTAAAAAATAAAATTAGGTTAACTAACAAAGCATCTAAAAAAAGCATTCTGATGTTTGAAGTTAAAATAGCAAAGCGTATTTTTACACCATAATTTTGGCCTTCTTCATCACGTCCCAATGTAAGAGGAAAAGAATATTGATAAGAATTTTGACCCCAAAGCAAAACAAGTGCTTGAATAAAAATATTAGAATCTCTGAGATTTTTAATATCTGGCTCGGAAAAATCTAGTTCTGCTACTTGATTTGTTGCAGCAACAGCCAATGGTTTGTCGCTTTCATCTGTAATAGCAATATATTTGGCTACTTCTAATTGATTTAGGGCTGTTTGCAGGGTTGCTTGTAAATTATTGTTTGATTTAATTAATATGGTTGCAGATTTGTCTTTTTCGCTTTTAATGCAGGTTTCTATTAAAGCAGCTATTTCTGTTTTATATAAAGCTACTCGGGAGTCTACATATTCTAGTTTGGATGTAATTAAATAAGTAAGATTTGTTACCAGTAGGAGTAAAACAACACTGAAAACTAACGCACCTATTAATTTTAATTGCTGGGAAATTACTTGTGATTTTGAAGTCATAAGAATAGTTATTCTTGTTTATCGTCTGTTTTATGATCAGCTTCACGATAAAATTTTAGTTTATTGTGAAGAGTTTTTAAGCTAATTTGCAAAATTTCTGCTGCTCTAGTTTTATTGTTATCTGTTTTAACTAAAGTATTTAGAATTACTTGACGTTCTACCTCTTCTAGTGGAATACCAACAGGAATTGACAAAATTTCTTTTGGGTATTCTGGCTCGCGTTCTAATAAATGTGGAGGTAAATGACGTTTTTCTATTTGGTCTTTATCACAAATAATTACAGCCCTTTCTATAACATTACGTAATTCTCTAACATTACCGGGCCAGTTATGAGCCAAAAGCATATTAAGAGCTTCAGAAGTAATAATACGTGCTGGACGGCGATGTTTACGTGAAAGGTCATCTATCATATGTTGGACAAGTAGCGGAATATCGTCTCGCTTTTCTCTTAAGGAAGGTAGTTTTATTGTAATTACATTGAGACGATAAAGAAGGTCTTCTCTAAACTCATTTCTCTTTATTGCTTCCATTGGATCTTTATTAGTTGCAGCTATTACACGAACATCAACAGAAATTTCTTTAGAACTTCCTAGTCGCCGAACATGGCGTTCTTCTAGCACTCTTAAGAGTTTAGCTTGTAGAATTGGTGGCATTTCTGCAATTTCATCTAGTAAAAGTGTTCCTGTATGAGCAAGCTCAAAACATCCCATACGCCTTTCATAAGCACCTGTAAAACTTCCTCGCTCATGACCAAAAAGTTCTGACTCCATTAAGGTTTCAGGAATTGCAGAGCAGTTTATTGCTACAAATGGCGCACCTTTACGAGGGCTAAGATTGTGGATTGTACGAGCTACCATTTCTTTACCTGTTCCAGATTCACCTGTAATTAGCACAGATGCAGAACTTGGGGCAACTTGTTCTATTAGTGTGTAAACTTCTCGCATTGGAAGCGAAGCCCCAACTAAATGATCAAAAATACCATAGTCTGAAAGTTGGCGACGAAGAGATTCATTTTCCCGACGAGTTGAACCATAATCTACAGCTTTTGACAAGACGACTTTAAGTTTTAATGGGTCAACAGGCTTTTCTAAGTAATAAAATGCCCCTTCTTCTTGAATTGCCCGAACTGCCATTTCAATATTACCTTGACCCGTGAGAATAATAATTATGATATTGGGCATTACATCCCGAATTTCACGAAGCAGCCCAAAGCCGTCTAAACGTGGCATAATTACATCACTAATTACTACATCAGGCTTAATAGTTTGGATTAAGTGAAAAGCTTCCATCCCATCAACAGCTTGGGAAGTTTCATAGCCCCAGGCTGCCAATAATTCGCTTAATCCTTGCCTGGAACTAGCTTCGTCATCAACAATTGTTACTTTAGGTTTGGGCATAATTTTAACCTATATAAAGACAATAAAATTTGCTTTAGGCTTTGTTTATCAAGTTTAGCATAAAAACAAGGTGTTAGGATTTCGGAAAAATCTTGAAATACAAATATTTGAATTGCATAATTGTTTCATCATTGTAAACTTTCCTTCTGTTTAAGTCTTAATATCAACTAATTTCCAAAGATTTTTTCTTATATAAATTGATAGGATATTTATGGTTAGCATTAGAAAAATATATAAATTAGCAAATTAGTCTAGCTAACCAAAATCGAGGACACATGATGACAACAGGCCGATGGGTTGTACTTACAACAGAGTTAACAGAAAAATTAACTGCTGGACGTATAGCACTAAAAAGCGGTGATAGTGAAAAAGCTATTGCTCTGCTTAGTGAAGTGTTAATTACAGGTAGAATAACTAGTGAACAAGAAGTAGAAGTTCGTTGCCAACTAGCTGAACTTTTAGAAAATGTTGGCCGCTACCAAGAAGCCTTAAAAACACTTTCTAAGTATGAAGTAAGCGTAAATCTGTTAGATATTCCTCGTCCAAACATGGCACAAGTTCTATTTCGTTTAGCTAGCCTTTATCGTTGGCTAAATGAACCTCCCAAAGCTATCTCATATGCTAATAATAGTTTACGCATTTATTCACAACTTCGCTTTGATGCTGGTATTGGTACAGCTAATGCTTTACTAGGCTATGTTTATTGGATGATTGATGAATATTCAATCTCACGAGATTATTTATTAACTGCGTTAGAATCCCAACGTCTAGTTAATGATGTGCGTTCACTAGCACAAATTTACTGGAAC
This sequence comes from uncultured Clostridia bacterium, assembly GCA_964492845.1. Lineage (GTDB taxonomy): Bacteria > Acidobacteriota > Blastocatellia > Chloracidobacteriales > JADJPF01 > JADJPF01. Next base: position 55,204 of record CAZBMZ010000018.1, on the reverse strand, counting down.
TTATCTTTGGTTGATAGCACTGAAGGCCGACAAGAAGAAGCTAAAAAGGATTGTTTAATGGGATTAAGTCTTCTTGAACAAGAAGAAGACCACCAATTAACACCTCCAGATCATTTAATTTTAGGAAAATTATTTAGCAATTTAGCTTTTATTGATACTGAAGAAGGAAATATCCATAAAGCTGTACAAAAATATGAGCGTGCTATAGAACATTGGTCACATGTTGAAGATAAAAACTTTAGTGCGTTAGCCTACAATAATTTAGCAGACGCGCTACTTTTTACTGGTGATTGGTCAAGGGCCGAATCCACTATTCAATCTGCAATGAGGCTCTTAAAAGGCGGACAAAGCCGACGAGATGAAGCCGCTGTATTTATTACGCTAGGAAAACTGCACTTTCTCCAAGGACGTTTTGAGCTTGCAGAAAGTAGCTTAAAACGAGCTTTAACTTTATCAGTAGAAAGCGGGGCAAAATCCTTAGAAGCTGCTAGTTGGTTAGCTTTTGGGCAAATGACATTTACTCGTGCTGACTATGAAGGGGCATTAAACAATATTCAACATTGTTTAGCCATTGAAACTAAAATTGGTCGAATTGTTGATATGGCAGAAACTTACGGCTATTTAGGAGAAACTTATATTGCTTTACATAAGCTTAATGAAGCAGAAGAGTGCTTAAAAAATGCCCAAAAACTTTTGAAAGATAGTCCAAATCTTTATCATTCTGGAATAGTCTCCCGTCTTGAAGGGAAACTAAAATCTCAACAAGCAATTCAAGATCAGGCTATTTCTACACTTGCCCAAAGTATTTCTATTTTGGAATCTATTAGTTATAACTATGAGGCTGGACTTTCTCACTATGAAATAGGGTTAGTGCTGTCGCAAACTGCTGATAGACAGCGGGCTAGAGGCCATTTAGAAAAAGCATTAAAGATTTTTTCTGAGCTACGTGCTGAACCGGCTCGCGCTAGAACTGTAGCAGCTATTGAAGATATGAGACGAACTTCTATGTCAGGCCGTCTTTATCTGCCAATGCTAACACTTGATGCCCTAGTAGTTGAGCGTTTAATTGCTGCTACTTCTTCACATGACTTATTGCTACGTGAACTTGCTACTATTATTCGAGATGAACTAAATGAACAAGCAATAATTTACGATTTAGCGTCAGATAATAACTTGAAATTAATTACTGCACGTGGAGCAGATCAAAAAGTTGTAGACCGAGTTACAGAACAAGTTCAAGGCTTTCTAAATAAAAGCCAGCAACTACCAGAAGGCGTAAAAGTTAGATTGCTCTCAGATAACACTAATCAAACAGATGTTCCTGCACGTCGCTTTATTTTATATACCACAATTGACCGAGCTAAAAATCCAGCTAGAATTGGGCATTTTGAGTCTCTTATAAAACTAGTTGAGCAAGGTTTAGAAAATTGTACATTAAGAAGCCTGGCCCGAAGTAATACAAACCGCGCAAATACAACAGCAGTAAAAGCTGTTTCCTCAAAGGCTTTTGCTACATTTATTACTCAGTCCGCATCAATGAACAAAGTGCTAGAACGAATACAAAAAATCCGTTCTTCTGATGTAACAGTTTTAATTACAGGAGAATCAGGAGTAGGTAAAGAGTTAATTGCACGTAGCATCCATAACAACAGCAAAAGAGCAGAAAAACCATTTTTGCCTTTTAATTGTGCTGCTGTACCAGCGGATTTAGTAGAAAGTCGGCTTTTTGGTCATCGTCGCGGTGCATTTACCGGAGCAGATAAAGATAGTTTAGGCATTGTTCGTGCTGCAACAGGTGGGACTTTGTTTTTAGATGAAATTGGCGAACTAGCCATGCATGTCCAACCAAAATTGCTACGCTTTCTCCAAGAACATGAAATTCACCCTGTTGGAGATGATCGCCCTGTAAAAGCTGATGTAAGAATTGTTGCTGCTACTAATCGTGATTTAGAAAAATGTGTTGCTGAGGGGCTTTTTAGAGAAGACCTTTTTCATCGGCTTAATGTGATTCGCATTCATATTCCATCATTACGCGAACGAAAAGAAGATATTCCAACGCTAGTAAATTTCTTTTTAGAAGATTTTTCTAAAAAATGTAATAAACAACTAACCCTTTCAGCTAAAGCTATGGAAGCATTAGTAGCTTTTCCTTGGACTGGTAACGTCCGGCAATTAAAAAATGAAATGGAGCGAATTACCGCCCTTACTGAAGATGGAATGTTGATTATTCCCGAACATCTTTCCCCAGAAATTCTACAACCAAAAGGCGGTTCTAGTAGCGGAATGTGGCAAAGTCTTATGGATTTAAGTAGTGGAACTACTTTATCTGAAGCTGTAGACAGCCTAGAACGCTATATGATAGAACAAACTCTAAAACGCCATGATGGTAATATTACTCGTGCAGCAAAAGACCTTGGCCTAACTCGTCAAGGGCTAATCCTAAAGAAAAAACGATTAAATATTGTTAGTCCAGATATAGATGATAATGATTAAATAGCCATAAATAATAATTATGAAAAATATGTTTGAGTCTAAAGCCTTGGTACAACTGCGACGAGTAAAACAGGGATTTTCTCGCTACATCAACCAAAACTACACAGCTAAAGCAAAAGATTGTCGCACTTGTCAAACGGTTTGTTGTAAGGATTCTAGCTTTGTTAATGTCAATATTACTCGTTTAGAAGCCTTAGCCATCTGGCAAACTCTAAAAAATAGTTCACGAGTTAATCAAGAAAAATTTCTAGAAATAATCAATCGTGCAAAAGAAAGCATTGAAAACTATAATTTGACTGAGCTTGGAGATACTTTTAGCCAAACTTATAGCTGTCCATTATTTGAAGATGGGATAGGGTGCTTAGTTCATTGGAAAGCTAAACCTGCTCCTTGTATTCAACATGGATGTTATGAAGATTGGCAAGATCTGCCTGATACAAAGGCTTTTGCACAAGTAGAACGACGCGTAGAACAACTTAATAATCGTGTATATAACAACCAAGAAAGATTAACTTATGCTACTATCCCTGTTTGGCTAGTAAAAATTGCTGAAGAAATACAATCAAAACTCAATGAATCTAATAGTAATTTCATAGAAATAGAATTTGAGCAGGATAAAAATGAGTCAGATTAGTTGTATTGGTGCATTAGTAAAACCAAATATAAAGAATGCTTGGCAACTAGTTGCAGATATAAGCAAATGGTGTACAAAAAAGGGTGTTACTTTCCTAGTAGAAGAATCTACACGTAAATTTCTTAATCATAACAATCATTTATCCTTAGTTTCCCGCGAAGAACTAGCCCAAAGATCAGAATTAATTATTGTTTTAGGTGGTGATGGCACAATGCTAGCAACTGCTAGGCTGCTAGCTGGGCGATGTGTTCCTATTATGGGAATTAATTTTGGGCTGCTTGGTTATTTGACAGAGTTTTCAGTAGAAGAACTTTTTCCAATGCTTGAAAAAGTAGTAAATAATGAGTATCAAATAGAAAAACGAGTCCAATTAGATGCACAAGTAACCCGTAATGGTCAGCTTATAGCTAATGGTGTAGTACTTAATGATGTTGTAGTAAATAAATCTGCATTAGCCCGAATGATAGATTTAGAGTGTTGGGTAACAGGACAATTAATTACACGTTTTCGCGCTGATGGCCTTATTATTTCTACTCCTACTGGCTCAACAGCTTATTCTCTATCTGCTGGCGGGCCTCTAATTCATCCTAGTCTTCATGCAATGCTAATTACTCCTATTTGTCCGCATACTTTAACTAATCGACCGCTTGTAATTTCAGATGAAGAACCAATTGAACTAATTTTAATGACACCTCGTGAGGAAGTAACTTTAACATTAGATGGTCAGATAGGATTTTCCTTAAAATATCAAGATCGTATTAGCGTTCGTAAAAATAAAAATTATTTTCACCTAGTCCAATCACCAAATAAGAACTACTTTAGTATACTAAAGAGTAAATTAAGCTGGGGTGGATGATCTACATATTAAAGTTAAAGATGATGAAAACTAATCATAAATAAGCTTAAAAATGCCATTAAAATGTTAATATAGCTTGCTTTAGCAGTTGGTTAGGCTAAAGGGGTGACTTTCTCCTTGACATATTTATCCATAGCAGATACTATACGCCCCAAGTTGTGTGACGCAGATTTTATTAGTAAAAGTATTGGTTTTTAGGTAGTTTGTTTTGTGCAGTACCGCTATCATAATCAAAAAGAAGTAACTATAGCCGCCAGAGGAATTTAAACTCCTCCTTTGGCGGCTATTAGTTTGCTACTAAGGGTTTGATGGGGTTATTTGATACTAGACACGCCAAGCCTTCTTAACGCAAGTTTGTGGCACACGTAATATCAGAGGAGGAAAGCAGTTTCATGTCAAGAACCCAAGGAAAAGTAAAATGGTTCAATAATAGCAAAGGCTATGGTTTTATTGAACAACCCGGCGGAAGTGATGTATTTGTACATTACTCAGCAATCAAAGAAGATGGCTATAAATCCTTAAATGAAGGACAAATGGTCGAATTCGAGATTACACAAGGCCCAAAAGGACCTCAAGCAGAAAATGTTATTAAAATATAACCTCTGCTAGCGGTTACTGCTAAAAAGTCCTGACACTACTACCGATGTGTCAGGGCTTTTCTTATTTAATTTATATTTATTAAGTATTTACTCTTGGTTTATATTTTTCTTTTATTTAACCTATTTCTACTAAAGCTAATAGATAGGCTTTTTACCTATACAGAAAGAGAAGTTTTCATTAAAATGAACGCTTTATTTTTAACTAGCGGGAGATCACTTAAAAAAGAGTTTTATTTTGGAAACAAAAATTTATAAATAGCATTTGTCCCCTCTATCTAATAACACACCGCTATATTTTTAATTTCTCTATCATACAACAATAATATTAAACGAATATACATAGTAGCAAACCGTAGCTTATCCTCGCTAAAGCCTCAGTTTAGACTTCTATCTATAAATCTTAGAGGATGTTATGAGCAGATTTAATCATTTTAGAAATTTGTTTTTTAGTTTGATACTTTGTTTTTTAATTTGTTTTACTGCAAAAGCGCAATCTGCTGGCTCTCCCACAGCAAGCATTGCTGGTAATATTACAGATCAACAAAACTTCTCTCTTGGAGGAGTTAAAATTACTATTAAAAACTTGCAAACCAACATTAGCCGAGAAGTTTTTACCTTTGAAGATGGAAATTTTTTGCTAACACAATTACCTCCAGGAGAGTATCAAGTTACTTTGTTCTTAGATGGCTTTGCCAAAACAGCTTTTAATGTTTCTATTGACCATGGAACTACAGCTAAATTTAATTTGTCCTTAAAACCAGCCGTTGTTCAAGAAGAAATAATAGAAATTACAGCAAACAATTTGTTAGATGATACTAGAACAGAACGTAGCATTAGCATTGGAGGAGAATTAACAAATTCTCTGCCTATTGATCCAGGTAATAGTGTTTATGTAGGCAATATTGCTTGTTTATTAGGAGATCGTGCTTTACCAAAAGGAGTTTCATCTAATTTTGGATTTGTTTTTAATAGCCAACAGGGTTCTTTTAATCATACTAGTACAGACGGTGTTGACAACAATGATACAAATAATGCTCCTCCAAGGGCGTTTTTTAGCCCTTCTACAGCAAAGGACTTTCAAATTTTATCTGACAATTACTCTGCTGAGTATGGGCGTTTAGTAGGGGGATGTTTTATTAATGGTATTACTAACAGAGGAAGTAATGAGTTTCATGGTCTATTATTTAGCCAAATACGCAATGATAGTCTTACAGGACGAAATGCCTTTGCTAAATTTAAGCCTGAGTCAGAGCGATATTTTATAGACTCTTCTTTAAGTGGCCCAATAATAAAAGACAAACTTTTCTTTTTTTCTTCTTTTTCTCGACTTTCAAGTAAAGATAATAGTGTAGTTACTATTAGAGATAATACGGTTTCATCAATTAATCAATTAGGGTTTAATCTAAGCAATGGCCCGCTACCTTTTTCTAATGGGATCACCACTTTTCTTTTGCGTTTAGATGGGCAATTACAAAATAACAACTTTTCGGCACGTTATAATGGTAATTTTATTTATAATGGAGTACTTCAGCCTTTTGTAGCTCAAATATCTGATACGAGTGCATTAATTCAGCGTTCAGACAACAATGGGATTTTGCTTCAAAATACTTATTTTAATAGCAATATAAACTTGGTTAATGAAAGTAGATTTTTGTTTGAAAAAACTAATCAAACCCTATCGCCTAATAATGCTAGTCCATTAGTAACTTTGCTGCCGACAGAAGGGTTTACACAATTTGGACGAGGAATAACAGGTAGCCAACCCAGGGAAGAACGATATTTTCAATTTGTAAACAATACAACAATTAATAAAAGTAAATACTTACTGCGATTTGGTGTAGATTTGCTTTACAACCAAACTTTAGATAATTCAAAAGTAATATTACCTACAGCAGGCCATGCTATTTTTTTAGCTTTAGATTTTTCAAAAATGCTTAACCAGCCTAATCTACCTTTCTTTACTGGATTACAAACCTTTGATCCTAGTTTACGAACACCTGAACAATTAGCCTTTTTACGTTCTTTATCACAGCAATTCCCTCAGTTAGGTGTTCCTCGGAACTTAAATTTAGCAAATTTGTCTTTGCCTTCAACTTATATTCAAGGTTTTGGAGACAATACAACAGGGCTTAACAGAACTTTATTCTCTTTATTTCTACAAAATGACATTAAATTAAGACCTAATTTTATGTTGCGTGCAGGTGTTCGTTATGATTTAAATAGAGTTGATTTTGGCCCAAACAATAACGGCAATATTAGCCCTAGGTTGGCATTTTCTTATCGACCAGGAAAATTATCTCAATTAAATATCAGAGGTGCATTTGGACTCTTTTTTGGAGTTCCAATTGTTGGCCCATATTTAACTAGCAAAGTTTTTAGTCAAAATTTCCAACTAGCAAGCTTAATATTTCCTCTTTCTACAATACCATTTTCTTTGGCTAATCGTCGTTTTCCTGAAGGTCAACAACCTCCGCAAAATATTAATTTTATCCCTCAATTGAATCAAACTTATCAACTTGCTTCAGAGTTACCTAATACCTATACAATTCAAAGCAATTTTGCTATTGATTACTTCTTAAATAATAAAACACAAATTTCTTTGGATTATAATCTAACACGTGGGATTAAGATTGGATCTGTACGTAATATTAATCCTATTATTAGAGTTGTTGCAGGAAATCCAATAGCTAGTGCTACTACTGGACGACCTAATCCAAATCAAGGATTATTGTTTGAATATGCACCAGCTTTTGATAGCTATTACCATGCTTTTACAGTGGTTGGCTCACGTAAATTAAGCCAAGGGATTAGTTTTTTAGCTCAATATACTTTTTCTAAAGCAATTGATAATGTTGTAGATATTTCTCCTATTGGTATTCAAGAAATCGTCAACCCTTTGAATTTACAGCAAGAAAGAGGTTTATCTTTACAGGATGTTAGAAATCGGTTTACTTTTTCTGGCGTTTTTGGTTTAGAAACTATTAACCAGCGATTAAAAAATACTCAATTATCACCTGTTTTAATATTACAATCTGGTCAACCATACAACTTAATTGCTACAGCAGATTTAGATATGAATGGAGATTTTCTTCCAGCAGATAGACCTCAAAATGTTGGACGTAATAAAGGTATTGCTCCAGGATTTGCTACACTTGATCTACGTTTGACACAAAAGATAAACCTAACAGAAAATCTTCAATTAGCTCTTTTTGTTGATGGGTTTAATATTTTTAACCGTGTAAACATTAGCCAAATTGATAGAGGGTTTGCTCCCAATCAAACAGGCAGTTTTTCCTTACCAAAACAAGAATCAGGACGCTTTATTGCTCCAAAAGAAACTTATCGCGCTGCATTTAGCGCAAGACAAATACAGTTTGGATTTAAGCTAAATTTTTGATGTTTCAACTTGGTTATTTAGAGGGTTTATTGAGGTTTAGAAAAGAAGAAGTATTTTATAGAACTTAAAACTAGCCAAGACTTTTAAATCTTGGCTAGCTGTTTTTGTGTTTTTAAGTGTCTCCCTTGGCCTTAAATTTTACTTGGCCTTGATCAATTTCTACTGAAAAACTAATGGATGGACATTGGAGTTGGGCCTTTAGTTTTGAGCTTTGGACTACAATAATTTTATGGAATTGCTCAAAGGAAAGTTTGTCTGTTGGCTCTCCACAAGCGCGTTTAGCATCAATTACACTGTTATAAAGCGAAATAACTTTATCTACTTCTTGTTGTGGATCTTTACAAGTAACAGTTGTTGCTCTAAATCCTGCTCTTGCCGTAGTAGCAGGAGGTGCTACAGTAGAACTAGAACCCCCGCTGGGACGTTCAGCAAAAGTACCTGCTAATTTAGCATTAGGGTTTTGCCCTTCTTCATAAGCTTGCATATTTCTACGCCATAGTTCACGAAAAGAAGTATAACGTGCTACTAAAGTGTTATAGCGAAAACGCTGTGAAAAACTCATATTACGATCATCACTAAAACGTTTAATTAGCGATTCTACACGATTTTTGGTATCATAAGGCGGTTTCTTTGCCCCACCATTAAAGAAGACATCAAACTCTATGCGAAGTTTACGCATATCATCTTCTAATCGATCTAAGTATTCGTCTGTTGTCAAGGTTAACGTCCCCGGAAATTGTGTTTGTTTTTAGTGTAGCCCAAGTTATTTTAGTGTCAATGCTAAATAGGCTAGATAATTCTTAATATTTTTAGATAATTAAAGCAATATAACAAGTCAAGAAAAGAAGTTTTTCAACAAAAATTAACAAAAAATTTAATGGGTATAAAATCTGAATTTACTGGTACAAAACGTTTTCAATTACAACGTCAACTTGGCTCTGGGGGCTTTGGTAGTGTTTATCAAGTCTTTGATCAAGAGCGTAAAACCATTGTAGCCTTAAAAACACTTCATCAAACAGATGCAGAATCTCTTTATCGCTTTAAGCAAGAATTTCGCACCCTAGCCGACATTCATCATCATAATTTAGTTTCACTTTATGAACTAATGTCAGATGAAGATCAATGGTTTTTTACCATGGAACTAGTTCAAGGGGTAAATTTTTTAGAATATCTTTGGAATAATAAAAAAGGTTTAGAGTCAATAGATTCAATTATTAATGCAAATACAGTACGTGTGGCAGAAGGGGAAGAAATACTAACACAGAAAAACCCAGCAAATACCTTACAGCAGGAAAAAACTTTAACCCAAAAGCAAATTAGTAGTCAGGACTTTAATATAATTAGTCAAAAGATGGCTAATGAATCTACCGACGTTCATTTTTTAGAGTTTTCTTTAGATGAAAGCCGCTTGCGCTCGGCTTTACGACAACTAGCGGAAGGCTTATTTGTTTTACACGAAGCAGGAAAGCTACACCGAGACTTAAAACCTTCTAATGTGTTAATTACTCCACAGGGTCGAGTAGTTATTTTGGATTTAGGTTTAGCAGTTGAAATTGCTGGAAAAGGTATTCATGAAAGTATGAATATTGTTGGCACACCAGCCTATATGTCACCTGAACAAGGCAGCAAATCATCTGTTTCCAAAGCTTCTGATTGGTATAGCGTAGGTGTAATTCTTTATGAAGCATTAACAGGTCGGACTCCTTTTACAGGCTCTATTTTAGATATCTTAATCAAAAGACAAACTACAGACCCTATAGCACCATCGGAACTAGTAAAAAATTTACCTGTAGACTTAAACCAGCTTTGTCAAGAACTCTTGTCACGTGATCCGGCTTTGCGTCCAAGCGGTGATGAAGTTTTACGGCGTTTAGGCAAGGATGAACAAAGCATTGCTATTGTTGTTAGCAGCGGAGCAAGAAATACCACTTTAAGCGGTAGACAGACAGAATTAGCTGCTTTAATGGATGCTTTTCAAACTGTGCAAGCTGGCAATGCAGTCACGGTTTATTTACCAGGTCGTGCAGGCATTGGTAAAACAGCTTTGATCAATTACTTTATTGACGAACTACAAAGTAAAGAACAAAACCTAGTAGTCTTACTTGGGCGTTGTTATGGTCAAGAAAATCTTCCTTATAAAGCTTTAGATAGTGTTATTGATGCTTTAAGCCAATACTTAAAGAGACTACCAACAACAGAAGTAGAAGCCTTACTGCCTAGAGATATGGCTGTTTTAGCACGACTTTTTCCTGTATTAAAACCAGTTTTAGCTGCAACATCTATTCGCCAAAGACTAGTAGATATTCCTAATGTTCAAGAACTGCGCCGTCGTGCATTTTCGGCTCTAAGAGAGTTACTTGCACGTTTAGCCGACAAACGAGACTTAGTTATTTTTATTGATGATTTGCAATGGGGTGATGTTGACAGTGGAGTTTTACTTAGTGAACTGCTTCGTCCACCTGAAGCACCAGAAATGCTTTTAATTGCAAGCTATAGAATTGAAGATAAAGAAAATAGTCTACTTCTAAAACATCTTTTCAATGCTCAATTTATGGCAGCAGCGGCTATTGATACACGAGAAATTGCTATTAAGGAATTATCTTTAAGCGCGGCCAAAGAGCTAGCTCTATCACTACTTAGCGATAAACAACCTAATGCTAAAAAGTTAGCAGAAATTATTGCAGAAGAATCTAAAGGTATTCCTCTATTGATTGATGAACTTGCTCGTTATTCCCGTATTGACGATGAACTAATAAGCAGTATTGGAGAAAATAGCCTTTCTGAAAGCGGATTTTCTTTAATTAAGCGTGTAGTCAAACAAAGAGTTTTACAACTGCCAAAAGATGCTAGACGGCTTTTAGAATTAGTGGCGATTGCTGATCAACCTATAGAAAGGCAAATTGTTAAAAAAGCTATAAAATTAGATTCTCACGAACAAGAAGCATTTTCTTTGCTTAGAGTAGGTCGTTTAATTAGAGTAATTAGCAATGAGTCAGGAGAAAAGCTAGTTCCTTATCATGAAGGTGTTAGAGAAACGGTTATTTCCCAAATTAAAGATTTAGAACGAGTAGAATATCATAAGGATTTAGCAATGGCTCTAGAAACACCTAATGAGCTAGATGCTAAGAGTTTAGCCATTCATTTTAATGCTGCTGGTGAAGTAGAAAAAGCATTGCATTACACAATTGTTGCTGCTGAGGAAGCAACAAAAGCACTAGCTTTTGATAATGCTGCACGATTTTATAAAATGGCTTTAGGGTTAAATCCAAAAGAAAAAGAGCCGCAGTTACAAGTTAAATTAGGTGATGCTTTGGCTAATGCTGGACGTGGGGCCGAAGCAGCACAAGCATATTTAATTGCTGCTAAAACTTCTACAAGTACAGATACTATTGATTTAGAACGCCGTGCAGCAGAACAATTTTTAATTAATGGTTATATTAAAGAAGGAATTTCTGTACTTCGTAAAGTTTTAGCAAAAGTAGATATTAAATTACCAGAAACCACTCAAGGAGCATTGCTTTCTTATTTATTTACACGTTTTCAAGTTTGGTTACGCGGGCTAGGGTTTAAGGAACGTGCCGAAAAAGAAGTAGATAGCAAAGAGCTTTTAAGAATTGATGTTTGTTGGTCTGCAATTGTTGGGCTAGCCTATGTTAACACCAAACGAGCAATAGACTTTCAAGCACGGCATTTGCTTATGGCTCTTAATGCTGGCGAACCTTATCGCGTAGTTCGTGCATTAGCTTTAGAAATAGGACATTCAGCTACAGAAGGTTCTCGTAGTCAGGTATTTACTAACCAACTTTGTCATCAAGCTTTGGTGCTAGCAAAAAAGATAAATCGACCTCATACAACCGCGCTTTCAATACTTGAAACAGGTTTTGCTGCTTATATGCGAGGCGATTGGATAAAATCCTATCAAATGTTTACTAAAGCAGAGCCTATTTTACAAGAACAATGTACTAATGTGACTTGGGAGATGGACACAGCACATTATTTTCTTGTTCGTACATTGCTTTTTTTAGGCAAAGTTACAGAGCTTACCCAACAACTTTCTACTTTCTTAAAGGATGCGCAGGAACGAGGAGATTTATTTGCTGCTACTAACTTGCGGATTTGGTCACATATGGTTTTTCTAGCGGCTGATGAGCCAGAAGAAGCAAGCAAGGAAATTGAAGCAGCAATGGCAAGTTGGGTAAGAAAAAGTTTTGACCTGCAACATTACTGGAAACTTTACACAGAAGTAGAAATAGATCTTTATCAAAATAATTTTGAAGTAGCTTGGCAGCGTATCCAAAAAATTTGGCCTGTTTTAAGTAGCTCTTTTTTCCTTCGTACACAAATTATTGCAATAGAATCTTTTCATTTGCGCGCACGAACAGCTTTAGCCCTAGCAACACAAGCGCAAAATAGCCAACAAGACCCTAACAAATATTTAACAATAGCTGAAAAGGATGCAAAAAGAATTTATAAAGAAAAAGCTACTTGGGGAAACGCTTTGGCTAGTTTAGTTCTTGCCTCAATTGCTGCTATTCGTGGGCAGAAAGAGCAGGCTATTAATTATTTAGTTGATGCAGAAGTTGGTTTTGAAACTACACAAATGGAACTTTACTTAGCTGTTGTTTGGTATCGTCGTAGCCAATTAATTGACACATCAGAAAAAGAAAGCTTGCAAAAAAAGGCTATGGAGTGGTTTGCAAAAGAAAGATTTGTGGCCCCAGAAAAAATTATTGATATGTCTGCCCCGGGACAATGGAAAAATTAAACTATAAAGATTGTTTGTTTTGGCATAGCTCTAAAAGCTTGTCTAAATCTTTTAACTCGGTTTCTAGTTTTAATTTGTTTGATTTATAGTCTTCTTCAAGTTTTGCTTTAAGTTCTTTAGCTTCTTTTTTCTTCTTTTGAATTTCACGATCTATGCTAGTTATTGGCCGAGAGACTTTTTTTATGTAAGATAAATTATTAAAAATTATAGGTGAAAAAACTGAAAAAATTGTTGAAATAATAAATATTATAGCAATAGTGAAAAAATTAAGGGAATCTTTAGAAAGTAAAATTTTAGGTGCTATTAAAATCACAAATAAAATAAATAAAACAAAGCTAAAAACATTTAATAAAATATAACCACTACAACCCAGATCCCTTTTATTATAAATTAGTTCAAGCTCTTTTCTTTCTTGAAGTAATTTATTTATAGGTAAATCTAAATCTTTAATTTCTCTATTTTTATTATTCTCTTGTTGGGCCAAACTACTTCTTTTGCTAGAAATTTGTTCTCGTAAATGTTTTTCTGCTGCTTGAAAAATGTTATTTTGCCAACTATTTGCTTCAGAAATAACTTCTAAATAATTAAAAATATTATTCTTTACTAAACGTTCTGTTAAAGCGGGTAAAATATCATTAACTTTTACTAAACTGTAGGATGCACCTATTTTTTTTACTGTCTTAATTGCTTTTTCCAATTTATTTACAGCCTGTTTAGCAAATGTTTGTTGTTGTTGGCGTAGTTGAGAGAAAAAAGAATTTATTTCTATATTGGAAAAATTATTGTTAGCAATTAAAACTCCCCAAAATTGCCAATCACATTGCAAAACATTATTTAGTGCAAATAGACACTTTTCTTTATTTAATAGATTTGCTTGATAAATAGCTTGTTGATACCAAAGCCTTGCTAAATTAGAGTAAATTTCAGTTGCTTGTTCGGCTAGTTTAAGAGCTTTTTCTTTTTCTTCTAGCGCGGCACAACCAATAACTAAATGTGATAGGGCTAAAGCTTGATGATAAGGAGTGTCGGCTATTTTACGTGCTAACTTAAAATTTGAAAGAGATGTTTCAACATCATTTTCTAGGGCTGCAATAAAAGCTAAATATTGATAAGCAAAATAGTTAGTTCGGTTGCTATTTAATACAATGTTAAATTTTTCTTTTGCAAATTTATATTCACCTATTTCAAAACATTTAGTAGCTTCTTTCCAATCCTGAAGGGTTTGTTGGCTAAAACTATCCAATAAATTTTGGACTTGTTTTTTAGAATTACTGCTATAAATTTCCATTGACCAGCGAATATAAGAAAATTCTAACCCTAAATAGTCAGTTATTTTTTGGAGTTCATTAGCTAAATTTTCTGGATTAGGTTTATAGGAATCAAATTTTTCTATTAAATAATTAAGCTCTGCTTCTTGGCTTTTTAGTTCTTCTAAAAGTGGGACGCTAGCATCAATTTGTTGATGGACAATAAGATCTAGTTTTTTTTGTAAAGACTCTAAAAATAATTTTTGTAGAGTTTGAAAAGAATTTATATCTGCTCGCCAAACTATTGATCCTAAAGAGTTAAAAGATGAGAGAGTAGAAATATTACTTTTAGTAGTAGCGAAAAATTTTTCTCTAAATTCTGCCACTTATTTTGCTCCCAACTAGCTTTAGCTTGCTGCTGAAATAACTACACGGAAACCAAAATAAGGACTTCTAACACTAGTAGCATATTTTGTCCTAGAAGCACAGCGGCAAGCAGCCCCAAAGCCACCTCGACCAAGTTGGCGAATGAGTGTGTAAGGGCCTATTTGTTCATTTGGGCGAGGCATAATTTAATTTTACACTCCAAAAAATAAAATAATTTGTCAAAGGCCACACAAAAATATTATTAACTTTTAATTAAGTATTATTAACTTTAGAAATTAAATTGTTCAATTCTAACTTATTCTTAACAAGTAGCCAAGATAAGAAGTTAGAAAATAAAAAACCAATAATTAACCTTTCTCTGTAAATAATTGAAATTGACCAGTAAAATCTAATGGGATATTAACTGGAGAACTTCCATGTCGGTTTTTACGAATAGAAAGCACCATTGAGGATTTAGCCGCAGTTAAGTCAACTTTAATTTCTTTTTCTTTTGAAAGTTCTAAAACACTTTCTGCTAAGTATTCAATATCAAAGGCTTTACCACCTTGTGCTTGAGACAAAGCAGATGGATGTGTGCTAGATTGTTGGGCTTTATCAATAGAAGAGCGATTTTTATGGCTAAGTGCTAAAACAGGGCTAGAGAGACGTGCTGCAAGTTCCGAGGCTATACGAACAGAACTTGCAATATTTTCTATGTTCTTGCCAAAGTCTATTTCTGGGCGTGACCAAAATTGTAAGGAATCAATTACTATTAAAATTCGGTTGCTACCTGCCCAATCGCGTAAACTAATGGCTACTTCACAAATCTGATTTACAGAAACACAACAAGGTGTTGCATCCATAATTGCTAAAATTGGAGATTGTTCTATAGTTTGTTTAGCTAAATAAGCAATAGCATTAGCACTTAATTCACCACTTTTTAATCTTTCTAAAGCTGTTTTAGTGGTGCGGGCAATTAAGCGTCGAAAAAGTTCTAAAATATTAGTTTCTGTAGAAACAAAAAGAGCAGGAAAACCGCACATACTAGCAATTTGTAGGGCTAGAGCAGTTTTTCCAATTCCTGTACCTGATTGCAAAATATGTAGACCAGGGAATAGATAACCACCTAAATTAATATCTAAAGTTCTTAGACCTGTTATCGGGCCACTTGCCCTACCACTAGCGCGAGCCACAGCAACCATTTCACTATCTGAAATTAATTGATCTACTAAATCCTTAATTAATACCGTATTTGGAACAAATGGTTCTGGCATATGTCCTTTTTATTCCTAGAATTAAATCTTACTTCCTTAGTAAGATTTAATTCTAGGTTACCGTAAGTTTTTCGTGGGCTATCTAACGTTTAGCTTAAAGGCACCTGATACTAATCCGCGTTCTTTGACTATAATAATATTATCGCCACTACGTAGATTTAACGCGGCTAGACTACCATTTAATACTAAATTACCTTTCTTGGCCTTAAATTTGGCTCTTGATTGAATGGCTTGACCATTAATTTCTACTGTTGAATTTGTAGATATTCCAGTAGCAGAAATGGTTAATTTTTGGCTGGTAGAATTATATTTAACATCCAAAATGCTTGGTTTAGCTAAAAGGGCAAAAACATTATTGCTTTCATCTGAACCAACATTATTTTGGTTGTCACGAGCAATAATTTTTATTTTAGCTCGCTCACTTTGAAGGGTTTTTAAGTCTAAAGTAAATTCTTGAACATTTCCTGCTAAGCCGCTGTTTAGAGTGCTGTAGCTTGCACCACCATCAAGAGATATCTGTATATCTTGAGAGGTGACAGCTAAATTGTCTGAAACTTGCCAGCTAATTTTAACCGAGTCACTATTAGCAATTACTTCGCCGCCATTAGGAAAAACTACTGTTACTTGCGGTGCTACAGTGTCCTTACCATTAATAATAAAGTTAGCATCAGAAACGTCACTACCAGCTAAATTAACAGTATCTATAGCAGTTACTCTAACTCTTGCTTGGGTGGATTGAATTGTATCTGGTAGCTTAAATGTAAAACTATTAGCATTAGCTGGTAGACCATCAGCTATAGTAGTAGAAAAGCTAGTGCCACCATCTAAAGAAAGACTAATGCTTTGTGACTGAACGGCTACATTGTCTGAAACTTGCCAGTTAATTTGTAGATTTTCACCTGCATTAGCTACCTCTGTGCCATTAGGCGAAATTACTCTAACAGTTGGAGCCGTAACATCACTTCTAGTAATGTTTAAGTTAGCAGTTGTATCTTGTCCAACGTTATTTTGCTCATCTCTAACAACAATACGGACACGAGCATTAGTAATTTCTAAGTCTGGAACTTGCCAAATAAAGTTTTGTGTTGCAGCACTTAAGCCTGAAGCAATAATTGTGTCAAAGCTTTGTCCACCATTGGTAGATAACTGTAACTGATGCCCAGCTACTTTAAGATTATCCGAACTAGTCCAGGTAATGTTAAATCTAGCAGCAGCTTGTAGGCTATCACCCCCTAAAGGACTAAGCAGTCTGACTTGTGGATTAGTATTATCTTTAGGAACAATAGAGAAAGATTTATCTGAAAGGTCATTTCCAACATTTCCAACAGAGTCTTTAGCAACAATTTGGATTTGAGCATCACTAGCAACTAAATCAGCAGGAACTTGCCAAATAAAGCTTTGAGTACGTCCTGGTAACCCACTAAAAATGCTACGAAAAGTCTTGCCACCATCTAAGGAAACATTAACGTCATGACTTTGCAACAAACCATTATCGGTAGATGTCCAGGTAATCAAGAAAGGTGAGCCAGCAATAATCTGTTCTCCACCATTAGGATTATTTACTTTAACAGTTGGTGGGGTGGTTTCTTTCTCAATCTGAAAAGCAATGTCGGTTGTGTCATCGGCTCTATTGCCAGCATGATCAACAGCTATAACTTTAATGCTTGCACTAGGTGAAAATAGTTCTGGTGGTAAAGCATAATCAAACTTTTGAGTTGTTCCATTTAGTAGTGTTGCTACTTCAATTGGAAAAGTTTGACCACCATCTAGGGACATAAAAATATCATGTTTAGCAATAGTGTTATTGTCTTTTGAATCCCAGCTAATAGTAATAATTGCTCCTGCTGGCACAACATCACCACCGCTTGGGCCTTTGACGACTATTTGAGGTGGGGTAGTGTCTGAGCCACCTTGAGCCGCTACGGAACTATCTAATTTACGTCTATTATTAGTTATTGAGGAAAATTGATTAATCCAGGCCTTACGCAAATTGTTAACTTTTTCTATTGTTTGGTCTTCTGGTTCTTTTCCAGGAGGAGCAATTAAAACAAAAGCAATTTTTAAAGCTCCACTTTCTTGGCTTGGGACACGTGGGCCTTCTACTTTAGTCACATCAGCTAAAGTAACATTTTTACGAGTACCTGTTACAGTAAGAGTAGGAAAATCAGGTGGAGCTAAAGGAGGTAATGCACGATTTTCTACTTGACTAATATCTAAAGGGTTAACTCCATCTAAAGTTAATTGTGGATCTATATTTATAGGATTACTAACAATAAAAGTATTACCACCACCAGAACTTAACCCCATTGCATAAAGATCAAAATCATTATAACGAGAAGTAGCACCATTGATGCGGAAATTGCCATTACCTAGATCTTGATAAGAATTTCCTTCTAGTTGTGAAGAACCTGAATTAAAAAAGAAATTCCAATGAGCAAATTGACGGCCTAAAAGCTCATTACTAGTTACTCCATTATCATCAAAGTTTAAGAAAGCTGACCATGTATGTCCAACTTCATGACTAAGAACATCTAAGGCAGAATTAGTAAAAGAAAAACTTTCACTAAAATTACTTGGATATTGTGAAATTAAACTTAAATTACAAAATGCACGAAGTCGCCCTTTGCTACCATAAACACTTGGGCCGCCGTTAAAAACACCTACTGAACGTCCAATTCCTCCAACTTGATTTTGTATTGGCGCATTATAAGCTAATGCCCCAGCCGCAAATGGAAAACCATAATCTGGGTCTAAAAACGTTACAATAATGTCATAATCATCCCCATGACGCTGATAAAAACGCTTTGTTACTTCCTGTCCAAAATTTGTTAAATTTTGCTCAAAAAAACTAGTAAAATTACCACTGTCATGTAAAATAGCAAGATCATTTATTTCATAATCTGGCTCTGTGCCAGCAACGCTTGTTGCCAGAGGTTCAATAGTTGACTGGGCTAAAAAGCTTCTACGGGTTTCTTCTGCTAATTTATTTAGATCAATTGTTTTAAGCTCTTTGCTAGTTCTTACTGTAGCAATATTATTAGTAACAGAAAAATCATAAAACTGTTTATTTGCTTCTAATTTTCCAATTAATTCCCATCTTTGACCATTATCTATACTTTTATAAACACGGTTTTCAAGTAAATGTGAGTGAATAGGAAAATTAACTAATGTATAAATGCTTTGCGGCTCTTTATCAAAGCTAATAAAAGGTGGGGTAACTCTATGGCTAAACGCGCCTGGCAGGTTTAATTTAGCTGCTTGCCAGTTTTCTCCTCCATCATAGCTTAAGTAAAGTCCATCAGAATCAGTAGCAGCAAAAATTAATTTTGGGTTATCTGGAGATATAGACAAGCGTTTAACTACAGCAAAAGGATTTACTCCAATTGATGGAGGCAAACCTTTGTTGCTTACTTGCCAAGATTTTCCATTATCAGTTGAGCGAAATACACCATGACGATCTGTTCCAATATAAATTGTTTTGTCTAATGGTGTAACTTCAATTGCTAATGGGACTAGACCTTTGACCAAGCCCTCATTGGAAAGATACCAGTTTTTTCCACCATCAGTGGAAATTTTGATTCCTTCCCTTGTTCCTACAATTAAATTTTCATTAATAACTTTAACGGCAAAAGTTTCTTCTCCTAGCAATTGCTTCCATTTTTGCCCATCATAAGTTAATAATCCTAGATTTGTTGCACAAAAGAGCGAACCATCTACAATAGCAAAATTATGTAATTTATCTGCTGGTGTTTTGTAAATGGCTTGTTGTGCTTGAGTTAGTGTTAGTTTTGTATTATCTAGTCGTGCAATTTGTGGATTAGGATAAGCTACTATTAAGAGTAAAATTAGTAAGGAAAATAACACTATCCGTTTTGCAAAAGAAATGGATAATTCATTATTAAGCATAATTCCTCAGTTTGTATTACTTGACTTTAGTTTAAGTTGATGAAGATAAATAAGTAGAATTTTAGAGTAATAAAGGTCTTGGGGCAACAAAGTTTTTCCCAAGCGGGAAAATAAGTTTCTATTTATTGCAGATTAATTATTTAATACTATAATCAAGCTATAACTCGAATAAATACTTATAATAGCGGATTTTAACATGAAAAAATTAGTTTTTACTATCTTATTATTTTTAATATTAAACATAAGTGTTTTAGCTCAAGAGTCAAAACCTTCTAATTCAACTCCTGTAAATAATGAGGCTAATAATGCTATAGCTCAAAAAGAACGAATAACACAATTAGAGGGTGAAGTATTTTGGTTGGGGCTACTAGCAGCAATGGGTTTTATTTTACCTGTACCTTTAGGTTTTTATCATATATATCGTACTAGGGAACTTTTAGCACAAATTGGAGAAATGCAGGTAAAATTTGATGAGCAAAACAATAAATTAACTCAAGTAAACCCATTAATGGAAACAAATAGACAGTTACAAGAACAGCTAAGACAAGTACAGGAAAATTTCCGAGTAGCAATGAAAAGTAATCAAGAAAAACATCAAGAAGCAATTGAGAAATTAAAAACAGAAATGCACTTTTTAGAGCTAGAAAACAAGCGTATTTCTGGAGTATTAATGCTAAAAGAGCAAGTAGCAAAACGCTCTTCTCCAGGTAGCTAAAAAATAACAAAATATGTTTTTTGCCCCACTATTTTATTTAATAAAAGCACGTTCGCTTTCTAATATTGCAAGCAAATTAAGTACTAGCTGAGAGCTTTTAACTACTCTACTTACTTGGCTAGCAAATGCCCCTATTAATAGTTCATCTTGTTTGCTAAACATTCCATCTTTTTTATTTAGAACTTGCAATACACCTATAACTTTGCTTGTTTCATCAAGCAGTGGAGCGCAAAGGACAGTTCTAGTGTAATAACCAGTTCTAGCATCAATATCTTGGTTAAAACGAGGATCTTTATAAGCATCACCAATATTAACCATTTCGCTAGTGTTAACAACATGTCCAGCAATTCCAATTCCTAAAGGGAAGCGTATTTCACTAATACCAGCACCTTCAGCAACTTTTGACCAAATTTCTTGTTTATCATAATCCACCATAAATAAAGTGCTACGGTCTGCATTCATTACTTGAGTAGTTTTCTTCATCAATGCTTGTAGTAGATTATCTATTCCAAGACCTGTAGAAAGAGCCTTCATAATTAAAAGCAGTGGGTTACTTACTAAAGGAGGTGCGCCAATACCTGGAGCAACATTTTTAATTGCCATTGATGCTTGTGTAGCAAAAGCCTGGAAAAGATACTCATCATCTGGAGTAAAACGACCTTCATTTTTGTTTAATGCTTCTATTACACCAAAAATAGTTCCAGTAGAATCTCTTAAAGGAGTTACAATAATATTTTTAGCATGATAGGCGGGTTTTTCATCTATTTCAGGTTTGAAATTAGCATCTTTTGTTGTGTCAGCAACGCTTAATGTCCGTCCGCTAGTGGCTGCAATTCCTACTACGCCTAGATTTCGCAAAAACTTCATGTTTTTCTGACCTTGATCGTCTACTATTTGGGCGCATAATTGTTTAGTTTCAGGGTCAAGCAAAAACAACATACTTCGGTCAGCATTAAGTAGTTGTGCAGCTTTTTCCATAATTAACTCTAGCCGTCGGTCTGAATTTACTTCAGCAGATAATGTTCTAACGGTATCCAATAGAAAATAAAGCAGTTGGATTTTTTTGTTTATTGTATTTAATTGTTCAAATTCGTTTGTTATAGGTATATTTTCATCAGTAGCTTGCGCTTCAGGAGATTCTTGTTCACTAATGAATGAATCTAGTATATTAGTTAATTTACTAATACGAGTTAATTCTGTTTCTAAACGCTGTTTTTCCCAAATAATTTGGTTATACCATGCCTTAAAATCAAAATTATTATTTTTATTCATTAAAAAATCTCCTTGTAAAATTACTTACTTTAAGATGTGACTAAGAATAAATGCTGATTGTGAAAGCCAATAATAAGGCTTTGCTTTGCAAAAATGCAATCTATCAAGATAGGTCTTTAGCAACTATTTATTTAACTACAACCAAAAATTTTTTCGCTGGTGGTTAAAAATTGAGAGTTAACAGTTCTAGCCTGTTTTAGCTCATTTAAGTGAGCATCTTCATTAAAAGAAACTAACCTCCAACGCTCAACTTCTATCATTTCATAACGACTTATAGAACAATTAGAAATTTTATAAGAAAGGCGAAAAGTTTCTGTTGGTGGGATTGCAAAAATATAATGATTAATATGAAAAATAACCCCACCATGCACAACTAACAAAATATGGCCTCCAATGTGGCAAGAGATTATTTTATTAAAAGCTTTAATTACACGATCTCTTAACATGCCATGAGATTCACCTTCTGGTATTACTACACTTAAATCACGGCGTGAAATAGCAGCAAATTCTTGTGGATAATCTTTTTCTACTTCTATAAAACTTTTTCCTTGAAAAATCCCTAAATTTATTTCTCTTAAATCTGGATCAGTTGTTATGTCTAGTTTATGAAACTTGGCAATAGCTTTGGCAGTTAAATAAGCTCGTTTTAAGTCGCTAGAATAAATAGCTGTAAATTGTTCATTAGCAAGAGTTTGTGCTGTTAGTTCTGCTTGTTTATGCCCTAGTTCTGATAAGTCTACATCTGTTTGACCTGTAAAACATTCTTTAGCATTTCCTGTTGATTGAGCATGTCTAACTAAAGTTATTTTTGTTGCCATATTTTTAGTTTTTATCCGAATTTGTTTCAAACTGTAAAGTAGTATGATTTATCTGAAAATTATCTTTTAATATAGTGTTTATTTTTAGCAGTAAATCCTGGCAATTGCTTAAATTCATATCATTAACGCGAATATGACAACTAAGCGCGGTTACTTGTGATGCAATAGCCCAAATATGAATATGATGGACGGCTTGAACACCTGGAACAGTTTCAATTGCTTTGCTAACATTATCTACACTTATTCCTTTTGGTGTTCCTTCTAATAATAAATGTACAGTTTCCTGTAAAATATCCCAGGAAGTCCATAAAATTAAAGCACTTATCCCAAGGCTAATAATTGGGTCAATAATCATATAACCAGTGTAATAAATAGCAATACTACCAATAATGATCCCAACCGTACTAATAGCATCTCCTAACATATGAATGTAGGCACTGCGGATTGTAATATCATGCTTGCTATCTTTATGTAGAGCTAAACCAATACCAATATTTATAATTAGCCCAACAATTGCTACCCAAAACATTGTATGGGTTTCTACTTGACGAGGATTAAACAAGCGTTCTATAGACTCATAGCAGAGAAAAGCCACTATTACCATTAAGCTAGAAGAATTAATAAAAGCAGCTAAAATACCTGCTCGATTATACCCGTAGGTTTTTGATAGGCTTACAGGGCGTTTTTGTAGCCAAATAGAAAATAATGCAATAATCAAAGATAATGCATCAGTAAAGTTATGAACAGCATCTGACACTAAAGCAATACTATTAGTAAAAAGACCTGCTGCTACTTGAATTACTACAAATAAAACAGTAACAAAAGTAGAAATTTTAAGTTTTAGGTTAACTTTTTCAAGATCTAAGCCATGATGATGTCCTAAATGGCTATGATTGTGTGAATGATTATGATCAGATGAATGATCGTCAAAATGAGTGTGTTTAGTAGAGTTATTACAATTAGTTTGCTCTAAGTTATAACAGTCGTGAGTAATATGAGAGACTGAACAAATGGATTGTTTAACTTCTGACATCTATGTTACTCCTTACCTGGCTTAGTATAGCTTTAACACTCTAGTTTTTGCCACCTTTCAAGCCAAACTAAGCGAAGTAAGAATTAAAATATTTATTAAATTTTACCTAATATTTAGCATTAAAGTTGCTGTTCTAGTTCGACCATTATCATCACGACCAACAAAAGTTAGTTGTTGAGTACCTCGAGGGGCGCGGCGTTTAACCTTAAAGCTAAAACTAACGCTTGCACCATAAGTGCTTTGCATAGACGGAGTTAACAAAACTTTAGGAATACTATTGGATGTTGTTATTGTGACATTACCAGCAAAATTACCTACTCGATTAACATTGATATTGACCGTTGCAGTTTGTCTACGATTTACATCAATCTGAGAAGGATTAACAGTAATACTAAAATCTGGATTTGGAGCAGGTCTTTGAACCATCAAAATAGCTCTAGTTGTGCGAACAAGGTCGTCTGATCTACCAGTAATATTAAGCGTGAAACTACCAGCAGGAGTATTAGCATCAATATTGATTGTCAAAGTTGTACTTTGACCAGCTATTATTGTGGTTTGTGCAAAACTACTAGTTAAGTTATTAGTTGATGGTGTTATATTGACAGATAAATTAATAGGACGGTTAAAGTCATTTGTTGACCTAGAGTTAACAGTAAAACTAGTTGCACTGCCAGCAAAAATATTTTGTGTGCTAGGTGTAATGGTTAAAGAAAAATCTGGTATTGGTTGGCCAATAGGCTCAAGAATTTTAGTAATAAATGCGTCTGCTGTTCCAGCAGATGCTGATTGTAGAGCGTTAACAACAGGAAAATCTGTAGAAATAGATGTTCCTGCTAAATAAGTTGTTCCTGAAGTGTCAACTGTAATTCCAAGACTATCTTCTTGTCCTGCTCCGCCTAAGTAAGTAGAATAAAGTAAGCTATTTCCAAGGGCATTTATTTTAGTCAGGAAAACATCATTGCTGCCCTTATTTTTATCTTGAATAGGTTTTAGCATAGGAAAATTAGTTGAAAAAGTAGTTCCACTAACATAAACATTTCCTACTGGATCAAGCGCAATCGAACTAGCATTGTCTGTAAGTGTTCCTCCTAAATAAGTTGAAAACACTACTTCCTTACCATTTGCAGCTATTTTGGTTATAAATGCGTCTCCACCCCCGGCATTTGTCATTTGCAAAGCATCTTTAATAGGAAAATTACTAGATGCAGTTGAGCCAGTAATATAAGCATTTCCTTCTAAATCAACTGCAATATCAATAGCAGAATCATTTCCCGTTCCTCCTAAATAGCTAGAATAAACAACATCCCCAGACAAGTTTAATTTGGTAATAAAAGCATCTTGTTCACCTGCTAAATTAGCTTGCACGCTGTCTTTAACTGGGAAATTAGGCGAAAATGTGTCTCCAGTTATATAAGCGTTATCTTGCTGGTCAATAGCAATACTTGAGGCTTCATCTTCATCATTACCACCTAGGAAACGAGAGTAAATAACGGCTGTTCCTTGTCGGTTTAACTCGGTGACAAAGCCATCTGTGATGCCATTTAAGACACCTTCTGTAACTCCGGGGAAGTTACGCGAAGCAGTGCTGCCAGTAATAAAAACATTGCCTTGCTGATTAACTGCTAAGGAAAATCCTTGGTCATCATCACTTCCACCAAGATAAGTTGAATAAACTAGCTCACTGCCAGAAGCATTTATTTTAGTAACAAATGCGTCAAAAACTCCGCCGCCTTTTTGGGCTTGTAATGCTGATTTGGTTGGAAAATTAGAGGAAATTGTTAAGCCAGTTATATAAACATTATTGGATGAGTCGATAGCAATATCAAAAGCTTGATCAATACTGCTACCGCCTAGATAAGTAGTATAAATTAAGCTATTACCATCAGCACTTAGTTTAGCAATAAAAATATCTAGTGGGCCTCCGCCCGAAGTTGCTTGCAGAGGTTTTACTAGAGGAAAATTATTTGAGCTAGTAGTTCCAACAATATAGCTATTTCCTTCTCTATCAACAGCAATTGCGCTGGCTTGGTCGGTTAGCTGTCCGCCTAAATAGGTAGAAAATGAAATTTCTGGGTCAATAACTAGTGGAAAATCCTGGTTATATTCTGCTAGTGAAAATCCAATTGTGTTGTCATTGTGTTTTTTATAGCTACCATTGATAGCAATTTGACGGCCTTCTATCTCTTGGTAAATAAAAGGCTTATGCTGTCGGACAATACCGCTTTTTGTACTAATTAGCAAATCCCCTTGTTTATCTATTTCAATAGATGTTTTATGAGAATTGTTAAGCTCTTGAAAGCTGATTTTTACTAAACTAGGGTCAACCTTTGGAGCAACTACTAAGTCATACTCTAGGTTTTGTTCTTTCCCATAAAATACTAAGTCAATACCTGGGTAAAGCTCTTTGTAAGTTACAGCTTTGTAATTATTAATAGATTTTTGCCAATTATTTTCATTATCTCCCAATAAATAATTGGTTTTAGCGGCTAGTTTATTTTTTCCAACAAGTTGAGTATTACTATTTGCTGAAAGAAACTCTATTTCTAGACTGTCAAGTTCTTTAGTATTTGTTAGCAAAATAGCTTTGTTGCTTGTTAACAAAAGGTTATAGTCCCTGCCATGAGAGATAAATTTCACTTCTTTATTGGCTTGACCTAAATTTTCTTCAAAACTTATTGGTAATTGAGCTTTTAAGGAAGTTTTAGCAGAAATGTTATTAGTTATGTTTTTATAATTGTTAGTTAAATAATAGTTAAATGAACTTAATATTAATGTTAAGATAACCAATTTTATAGTTTGATAAATTAATAATTGGCGAACCATAGCAACTCCTAAACAGTTGAAGGATTTTGATTAAAACAGAAAATTTCTGATAAGATAGCTGAAAAAATTGCTTCTAAAAACTGCTCTATAAAGAAAGATAAATTCATGACAGCTTATTTACAGTGTATAAGTGAAAATTGTCGGGAAAAATTCCCAATTACTAGCAAAATCTATCATTGTCAGCATTGTGGAGATTTACTAGACGTTAATTATGATTTTACAGGGCTAGATCCTCTGAGCTTAAAAGAACTTTTTCGCGCTCGACGTTCTTCATTAGTACCAATGGATCAAAGTGGAGTTTGGCGATTTCGTGAGCTAATTCCATTTTTAACTGATCAACGCCATATAGTTACTTTATTTGAAGGCAACACCCCGCTTTATACTGCCCCAAAAAGTGCTAAATATGCAAATTTATATAGTTTAATGTTTAAGCATCAAGGCTTAAATCCTACAGGCTCATTTAAGGATAATGGAATGACTACAGGCGTGGCACAAGCTCATGCTTTGGGTGCAAAGGCTGTTGCTTGTGCTAGTACAGGTAATACTTCTGCGTCAATGGCCGCTTATGCAGCAAGAGCAGGAATGTTAGCAGCCGTGTTTATTCCTAGCGGACAAATTGCCTTTGGTAAACTCTCCCAAAGCTTGGATTATGGAGCTAAAACGCTGCAAATTGATGGTGATTTTGACATGGCAATGCAGCTAGTTTTAGAACTTAGTCAAGAAAGCGACCTTTATTTACTTAATTCTGTTAATCCTTTTCGTTTAGAAGGTCAAAAAACTATTGCTTTTGAACTTTTAGAGCAATGCGGTTGGCAAGTTCCAGACAGAATTGTTATTCCAGGTGGAAATTTAGGTAATAGTTCTGCCATTGGTAAAGGTTTTGCTGAAGCTAAACAATTAGGACTAATTGATAAAATGCCAAAAATGCACATTATCCAAGCTGAAGGAGCAAATCCACTAGTGCAAATGTGGCAAAAAGGCGAGCGAGAAAAATTAATTCCTGTTGAAAAGGCTGACACTCTAGCTACAGCAATAAAAATAGGTCGTCCAGTGTCATGGAAAAAAGCTTTACGTGCCTTAGATTGGTGTCAGGGTGGAGGCTGTCATCAAGTTTCTGAAGGTGAAATAGCTGATGCTAAAGCAATTATAGGTAGTGATGGAATAGGCTGTGAGCCTGCTTCAGCCGTAACACTAGCTGGAATTCGTCAGCTAGTTGAGGATGGTGTAATAGATAAATATGAAAGAGTAGTAGCAATTTTAACCGGAAATTTACTTAAAGATCCTGATTACACGGTTAATTATCATTTAGATTCACTTTGTAAATACTCAAAAACTAAAACAGAAGTAACTTATCAAGAAAATAGGATTCCAGCAGCTTTTGCTAATCGTCCAATAATGGTTGCAAACGAAAAAGAAGCTATAAAAAAGGTTTTAGGCTTATAATTTTTTGTAGTTTTTAGAGGTTAATAAATGGAAATTACTAAATTAGATAAAATGATTACCAATTGCATTATAAAAAATGATAAGGGTAAATCTTGTGCAGGACATTTGAAGGAATATTTAACAGCATCAGAAAGCTTAAAAAAACAACTGCCTGCTAAACAAGGACTTTATCGCTGTAGGCGTTGTTTAACACTCTACACAATGCCTAAACAAGAACATCTAAAGGCAGGAAAAACGCCTATTACTTTGCCTCCTCAAACTTTTTGATGAGGTAGGAATTTGATAGTTTTTGTTGCTAGATTGTTAGTAGGGGAATTTTCCGAGAAATAAATATATTTTGGTAGACCAAAAAATTTTTTAGATTAAAATTGTTTGCCTAGTTGTCTAAAACTACTCAAAACCACAATTTTTAAGCACCTAAAATTTTTGGATTACCTCCAAATCACACAAGCCGAGAGGCATTTAGCAGAAAGGCAGGAAAAGAAAATAATATGCAAAAAAGAACTAAAAAATCATCCGCTAAATCTACAGATGTTGTTACTAATGTAACTGAAGTTGAAGCTCCTGAAGCTGCACCATCAGCAGAAGCTGTAGTAGAAGCAGCCATTGTTGTTGATAGCCCTCCAGAAACTTCAGCACAAGAAGTTATTGCTGAAATAGTAGCTGAAAGCTCTGTTTCTGAAAGTAACGATGCTGCACCAAGCGGGCCAAGAACACTATCAATAGATATTGGTGGGAGTGGCGTTAAAATGATGGTACTTGATGAAAATGGTGTACCACTAACAGAACGCGCTCGACGTGATACCCCACAACCTGCTAAACCTCAACCAATTGTAGATGTAATTGTAGAGCTAGCTAACAGTCAAACAGTTAGTTTTGACCGTATTTCAGTTGGCTTTCCCGGCGTAGTCCATGAAGGAGTTGTTTACACAGCACCTAATTTAGATCCAGATTGGCGAGGTTATGACTTGGCTGGAACTTTAGCTCAAGTATTAGGCAAACCCGCTAGAGTTGCTAATGATGCCGATGTTCAAGGCTATGGAGCAATTGAGGGTAGAGGCGTTGAACTAGTCCTTACACTTGGCACAGGTCTTGGATCAGCACTTTTTGTTGATGGTCGTTTAGTTCCTAATTTAGAGCTAGCACATCATCCTTTCCGTAAAGATTGCACCTATGAAGAACAATTAGGCCGTGCAGCATTAGATAAAGCAGGTAAAAAGAAATGGAATAAACGAGTTAAAACCGCTATTGAACTTTTAGCAAGAATTATTAATTATCGCGCACTTTATATTGGTGGTGGTAATGCTAAAAAACTAGAAGGTGATTTACCTACAAATGTAAAAACTGTTAGTAATGAAGCAGGAATTTTAGGCGGAATCGCACTATGGCGATACTAAGTTAGAAAGTAAAATTAGTTCTTCAGTAAAAATAGCAGCTAGAAATTTCTGGTTGCTATTTTTATTTGTGCAAAACAAATTTCCAAAACCATTAAAAAATAAAGTAAACTACTTTGCTTTTTCCTGTGTTCCAACAGAAAAAGCTTATCTAATTGCAGGTGAAAATAAGCAAAAGAGGGTAAACCCAAAGTGCGTTATGAGTTTTTTATTGCCTTACGTTACTTGCAGGCAAAACGTCGTCAGGCCGTTTTATCTGTAATTACATTAATTTCTATGCTAGGGATTATGGTTGGCGTTTGGGCATTGGTTATAGTTTTATCTTTTCAAAGTGGAATGGAACAAGACCTGCAAAATAAAATCCTTGGCGGTACAGCACACCTTAATTTGCTTCGTGAAGATGAAAGCGCGTTTAATAATCCAGATGAACTAATTGCCAAAGTTGTAAAAGTGCCAGGTGTTAAAGCTGCTGCTGCTACACTTTACACAGGAGTTTACTTAAATGGTGCAATAGATTCACGGGGGGCGATTGTTAAAGCTGTAGACCTAACAGCTAAAAATGAAGCTAATGAAATTTTCCAAACCATAGTACAAGGTTCAATTGATGGCTTAAAACCTAATGAAAATGCAGAGGAAGGTATTATTTTAGGTACAGAACTAGCAGCAGATTTAGGTGTAAAGCTAGGTGAAACCATTACAACTATTTCATCTGAAGGACGACTTACACCAGCCGGACTAGCTCCTCGTCAAAAAGTTTTTACGATAGTAGGAATTTTTAAGTCGGGTCTTTATGAATATGATTCTAATTGGGGCTATATCTCGCTAGATGCAATGAAAGAACTGATTTCTAACCAACAACCTACCCAGGTTATTCAAATAAAAATAATAGATATTTATCAAGTAAAAGAAATTGCTACTCAAGTTTTAGCTAGCGTTGGGCCAGGCTATAAAACTAAGGATTGGCAGCAACTTAATCAGCCTGTCTTTGCTGCTCTAAACCTACAACGACTAGGATTTTTAGTAGGAATTGGCTTGATTATCCTAGTTGCAGCCTTAAATATCATCACTACTTTAATAATGATGGTAGTGGAAAAAAATCGAGACATAGCTATTTTAATGAGTATGGGAGCAACTCGACGAAGCATTTTAATAATTTTTATCCTCCAAGGCTTAATTATTGGAATTGTAGGTATGGCAGTAGGTATTATTGCTGGTGTTCTGGCTAGCTATTTTGCCGATCAGTATCAATTAATCCAACTTGACCCAAAAATTTACTCAATTTCTTATCTTCCTTTTAATACTCGTTTGCTAGATGTCATTCTAGTTGCTACAATTACACTCGCAATAAGCTTTTTAGCAACTATTTATCCTGCTTGGAAAGCTTCGCAGTTAGTACCTGTGGAAAGTTTGCGTTATGAATAATAACCAAAATTTTTATTTATCGGTATTAACCAAAAATTAAAACTAGGTATTTGATTTTTAATGAGTGCCACAAAAAACACAAAAGACTCAAAAAATGTTTTACTTTACACCAAGGCACTTGCTAAAACTTACCAACTTGGTAAAAATAAAGTTGCTATCTTTGAAAACTTAACGCTGGAAATTAAGCACGGTGAGATGATTGCAATTGTTGGCCCTTCTGGGACAGGTAAATCTACCTTACTACATTTGCTAGGGGGATTAGATAAACCAACTGAAGGTTCTGTATTTATGGATGGGTTTGACATTTGTAAACTCTCTGATGTAGACTTGGCTAAAGTGAGAAATAAAGACATAGGGTTTGTCTTTCAGTTTCATCACTTATTACCAGAATTTTCAGCAGTTGAAAATACTATGATGCCGCTTTTAGTTGGAGGCATGACACAAAAAGAAAGCTTTCAACTTGCTAGTAGTATGTTAAAACAGGTTGGTTTGGGGACTAGACTAGAACATCGTCCTGGC
Organism: uncultured Clostridia bacterium; assembly: GCA_964492845.1. GTDB lineage: Bacteria > Acidobacteriota > Blastocatellia > Chloracidobacteriales > JADJPF01 > JADJPF01. The sequence goes on along the minus strand of CAZBMZ010000018.1, from coordinate 24,228 downwards.
GAGCTATCTGGCGGTGAAGCTGCTAGAGTTGCTTTAGCAAGGGCATTAGTAACAAAACCTAAGTTGCTTTTGGCTGATGAACCTAGTGGAAATTTAGATAGTCGTACAGGCGAAGAAATTCATCAGTTACTTAAACAAATGCACAGCGAATGTTCACTAACTTCTGTTATAGTTACTCATAACGAACGTCTAGCAGCTATTTGCTCACGGGTATTGCATTTAGAAGATGGACGTTTACTTTCTTAAAGATTATTACTATATCTTTTTAAGTTAATTAAATAAGATTAAAACCCTTATTTAGATCCGTTCACTCCCGTGACATAAAGCTCAAGCTTAAGACACGGCATTAAACTAAGGCGAAAGATAGGCATGTTTGAAAGATATACAGAAAAAGCTCGTCGGGTTATCTTTTTTGCTCGCTATGAAGCGAGTCAGTTTGGTGCCCCAGCAATTGAAGCTGAACATATCCTTTTAGGCTTAATGCGTGAAGATAAAGGTCTTACCAATAGATTTTTCCGCCACTCTCAAGCCTCTATAGAATCTATTCGTAAGGAAATTGAAGGCCGTACAATTTTGCGAGAAAAAGTTTCTACTTCTGTAGATTTACCTCTTTCTCCTGAAGCAAAACGGGTTTTGGCCTATGCTGCTGAAGAATCTGAACGCTTACAGCACCGTCATATTGGCACAGAGCATTTATTATTAGGTTTGTTACGGGAAGAAAAAAGCGTAGCAGCAGAAATACTACATGAAAGAGGCTTACGCCTTAACGCTATTCGTGATGAACTAACTCGCTCTAGCAGTAATGAGCGTCATGCTGCTCAAAAGAAAGAAACTCCTCATTTAGCCGAATTTAGCCGGGATTTAACCGAAGCCGCCCTACAAGGCCAATTAGATCCTTTAGTTGGACGTGCTAATGAAATTGAAAGAGTCGTACAAATCTTGTGCCGTCGCACTAAAAATAATCCTGTGCTAATTGGTGAACCTGGCGTTGGTAAAACTGCAATTGTTGAAGGATTAGCACAGCGCATTATGTCGGGTGATGTTCCTTCATTTTTAGCCGATAAAAGAATTTTAGCTTTAGACCTTTCTTTAGTCGTTGCTGGTACTAAATATCGTGGACAATTTGAAGAACGCTTAAAAACTATTATGCGTGAGCTTGTAGAAAATCCACAATATATAGTATTTATTGATGAGTTACACACTTTAGTTGGTGCAGGCTCGGCTGAAGGCTCTTTGGATGCTGCTAATATCTTAAAACCTGCTCTTTCTCGTGGTGAAATTCAATGTATCGGAGCAACTACCCCGGCAGAATTTCGTAAGTCGATAGAAAAGGATCGTTCCCTAGAACGCCGTTTTCAAGCTGTAAAAGTCCCTGCACCAAATGAAAAAGAAGCTGTTGGTGTTTTAGAAGGCGTAAAAGAACGCTATGAATCTTTCCATAAAGTTCGCTATGAGCAAGATGCAATAGAAGCAGCCGTTTATCAATCAAACCGCTATATTCCAGACCGGTTTCTACCAGACAAAGCCATTGATATTATTGATGAAGCAGGTGCGAGGGTAAAACTTCGTTACTCACAAAATGCTAACTCTTATGAGTTAGTTAGAACTGCCAGATCTTCTTACAATAGCCGTTCTTTTTATGAGCAAGAAATAAATGAATTTGATTCCCGACATGTAGTTACTAAAGACGACATTGAAGACGTTATTGCTCGTTGGACAGGCATTCCAGTTTCTTCTCTTAAAGAAGAAGAAATGAAAAAGCTTCTTAGAATTGAAACAGAACTACATAAAAGAATTGTTTCTCAGAAAAAAGCTATTTCCGCTGTAGCAAGAGCAATTCGGCGTAGTCGTGCTGGACTAAAAAGTCCTTTCCGTCCTGTAGGTAGCTTTTTATTTTTAGGCCCAACCGGTGTTGGTAAAACAGAAGTTGCACGCTCGTTGGCTGAATTTCTTTTTGCTAGTGAACGGGCAATGATTCGTTTTGATATGTCTGAATTTATGGAAAAACACTCGGTTTCTAAGCTTATAGGCTCGCCTCCCGGTTATGTTGGACATGAAGAAGGCGGACAACTTACAGAAAAAATTAAACGCAATCCCTATTCAGTGCTTTTATTTGATGAAATTGAAAAAGCTCACCCAGATGTTTTTAATATTCTGCTTCAAGTTTTTGAAGATGGGCAACTCTCTGATTCTATTGGAAATACAATAGATTTCAAAAATACCATTATTATTATGACTTCTAATATTGGAGCGCGTTTTATCCAAAAACGTGGTCATATGGGTTTTCAAGCTTCTACAGAAATTCAAAATGAAAAAATAGAAGAAGAAGTAATGGGAGCAGTTCGTCAAACCTTTAACCCAGAATTTATTAACCGCTTAGATGAAATTATTGTATTTGATCCACTAACAGAAGAAGACTTAATGCAAGTAGTAGGTATGTTGTTAGGACAAATGAACAAAACTTTAGAGCGAAAACGATTATTAGTAAATATTACTGATGATGCTAAACGATGGTTATTGCAAAAGACTTGTTCAGATCGTTCTTATGGTGCGCGTCCTCTTAGACGGGCATTACAACGCTATGTTGAAGATCCACTTTCTGAAGCAGTAATTGAAGGCCGCTTTAGCGAAGGTTCAAGTATAGAAATCTATTTGGACAATGCAGAACTTCAATATCGCTTAGTAGATGTAGAGGAAACCGATCCTTTATTAACACACTAAAACTAAGCTAAATAATTAAATAATGATAAAAAGGGCGCGTCTCGCGCTCTTTTTTATTTGAACTGTTAGGCTGAATTTTAGGTTTAAGCAGACGGAGAGAAGCTATTATAAGGATGATTAAAATATTAAGTGGAAACTCTAAAACCTTAAATTTATAAGCTATCCCAGTAAACTGTTGCTAGGATAGTAAAATAAAAGCGTGTTTGGCAAACCAGGGAAAATATTAATATCTTTATTATTAATGGTCTTTAGCATCTGTGCCTTGCTTTTCCTAGTTTGTCCAACTAAAATCTTTTAATTTGAGAGTTTTATCCTATCTTAGGCAAGTTAAGACTCAGATTATTTTGTTAGAATAAACTCTATATCACAAAATAAACTCTAGTATTATTAACAAAATTGCTTATTAAACTTAATATTTAATATCCTCTACGGGGGCTTTTTTATGAAGCGGTTGTTTTTTATGGCAGCAATGCCGATCATAGTAACTTTAGCCTTATTTACTCAATCTGCATTAGCTCAAGATCAATCACGAGTTGAAGATGTAGAAATTCGTGGTAATCGTGCAATCCCAACAGATACTATTCGCCTTTATATTCAAACAAAAAGAGATGATTTATATAGTGATGCTCAAGTACAACGTGATTTTCAAGCTGTACTTGCACAAGGCTTTTTTGATGAATTTGAAAGCCGTGTTTTCAAAGAAGAAGGCCCACGTGGTGGGACAGTAGTTGTTTTTTATGTTAAAGAACGTCCTGTTATTCGGGATATTACTTATGATGGGCTAAAATCAGTCCAAGAATCGGACGTTATCCAGCGTTTTCGAGAACGTCGGGTTCAAGTCTCTAAAGAATCGCGCTATGACCCAGTAACAGTAGAAAATGCTAAAAAGGTCTTACAGGAACTTTTAGCAGAAAAAGGTAAACCAAATGCTCAAATAGATGATCAAGTTGAGGAAATTTCTGCTACTACTGTGGCTGTTAACTTTGTAGTTAATGAAGGTCAAAGAGTTAGAATTGTTAAAATTGATTTTGATGGTAACCAAGTCTTTTCTGACCGTAAATTAAGAAAATCTATGAAGCTAGTAAAACAATCTAGCTTTCTTACTACTTTTAATTCCAAAGATATATATGATAAACGCAAATTAGACGAAGATCTGCAAAGAGTCAGAATATTTTTAGGTGAAAAAGGCTATATTCGTCCTCAAATTGGTGAACCAGAATTAGAAAATGTTGGCAAAGTTGGTAAGCCAATACCTATTTTTGGCCGTAAAGGTGAAGGCGTTAAAATAAAAGTTCCTATTAGTGAGGGAAAACGCTATAACTTTGGCAAAATTAATGTTGAAGGTAACTCACTCTATAATAATGACTTAATTTTAGCTGTTACTGGAATGAAGTCTGGTGAAATAGCTTCAGCTAAAGTCATTCGTGAAGGCGTATTTGAACGCTTACGTAAACTTTATGGTAGAGCAGGTTATATTCAAGCTACTACAGATTTACAGCAAAATTTTAATGATGCAGATGATACAGTAGATTTTACTATTGTAATTGAGGAAGGTAAACCTTTTACTATTCGTCGTTTAGAGTTTACTGGCAATACAATTACTCGTGATACTGTAATGCGTCGGGAAGTGCTAGTTAATGAAGGCGATCTCTATAACCAAGAACTTTTTGACCTTAGCCGGTTACGCCTTAATCAATTAGGCTATTTTGAAGAAGTTAAAGAGGAAGATGTTCAAATACAAACCGATGATAGAAATGGTTTTGTTGACTTATTTGTAAAAGTAAAAGAAAAAGGTCGTCAACAAATCTCTTTTACAGGGGGTGTTTCTGGTATTGGGGGAAGCTTTATAGGAATTACCTATTCAACCAATAACTTATTTGGTTATGGAGAGTCTTTATCTTTTGATATTCAAGCTGGTAATAGACAAAGAAACCTTTCTGTTAGTTTTACTGAACCTTACTTACGAGGTCGCCCAATTAGTGCAGGTGTTTCCGTTTTTACCAGTAAGTTAAAATTCTTTAGTGGAGGCTTAAATAATGGTTTATTTGATGGCTCAACTGTAGGATCAGTATTTGGTAATAATTTTGATGACGCGCTTTTTACCCGTACCACAACAGGTTTTAGCATAAATTTTACAGCACCACTAACTTATTTTATCCCAAGAAAATATATCAAATACACTCGTTTTACTCGTGTAGGTTTAAGCTATGGGCTTAGTTCTTCTAAAGTTATTGACCCACCAGCTAACCGAGACGCAGATATGGCTAATGATATTTTTGTATCATTTACTCAGCCAAATATTACTACTAGTACAATTACTCCGACTATTAATTATAATACTCTTAACAGCCCTATTGACCCAACTAACGGTATGAGTTTAGCCGCTTCATTTGCCTTTAGTGGTTTAGGGGGAGATGTTAAGCTTTTCTTCCCTTCAGTTGAGGTAAAATACTTTACACCTATATTAAAACGCGAAAAACCACATGTTTTGGGAATGAGATTTTCTTTCCAAAAGGTGTCTTCCTTTGGGGGTTCTCCTGCAACAAATTCTCTAGCTTTTATAGGTGGTGTTCCAATCTTTAATCGGTTCTTCTTAGGCGGTGAAGATTCCTTGCGCGGTTATAATGTTCGTTCTATCTCTCCTTTAGCCCAAGTTGACCGCTTCTTTACTGCAACTGATGTTCAAGCTATACAACTTGGTACTAATAGAGTATTAAAAGTCTTAAAACCCGGAAGACGTTTACGAGGTGTTGATGCTAGCGTATTAAGTAATTTTACTTTTAATAATAGACTAGTAAGCAATCAAAATTTTCCAGAATTTACTCCTATTGGAGGCGACACACAAATACTTTATAACCTTGAATATAGGTTGCCTATAGCAGGGCCTCTAACAATGGCTTTATTTGCTGATGCTGGAACGGCTTTTAATACTAGCAATGATGCTGATCAAAGCTTAGTATCAAATCCTTTTAGAACTATTGTTCCTGATGATCCTTCATCATTCTTCCCTCAAACAGTATTTATTCTTAATCCTCGTGGATTAATAGCTAGTCAAAAAGAAGTTGATGATGCTCGTACTCCTGAAACACCTTTGACAGCTTTGCCAAAAGGATTTCGCTTTGTTACTTTCCAAGGGCAAGTTACTAATAGTTCTATAGTTAGGGTAAATAATGCAATTAGTGGAATAGGTCAAAACTTCCGTAGCTCTTTAGGTGCTGAACTTCGGGTTCAAGTTCCTGTTGTCGGTGTACCTTTCCGACTTATTTTTGCTTATAATCCAAATGCAAAAACTAATCGTAATGATCCACGTCAAATCTTTATTGAACAAAAACGTGTTATTCGCTTTAGCATTGGACGTACTTTCTAATAATTTTCTTAGGAGTTGCTAGTAAAAGCACAGTAGCTTTATTGCTTACTGTGCTTTTTAAGTTTATGGCTACAATAGAACTTGGCGCGGAATATGAAGTAACAGTAGAAAAATTAATTTATGGTGGAGAAGGCTTAGCACGTTTAGAAAACGCTGCTCTATTTATTCCTGAAACTGTTCCAGGAGATAGAGTTAAGGTTGTTATTACTGAAGTAGAAAAAAACTTTTTTCGCGCTAAAATAGTAAACATCCTTAGTCCTTCCCCTATGAGACGTGTTGCGCCTTGTCCATATTTTGACCGTTGTGGAGGCTGCCAACTACAACATATAAATTATTCCGCCCAACTAGCAGCTAAAGCTAGTTTTATAGAAGATTCACTAAAAAGAATAGGTCGTTTTTCTCTGTCTAATAGAGTTGAAGTAAAACATGCAGAAGAATTTAGTTATAGAAACCGAGTACAATTAAAAATAGAACGTAGCACAAAACCCTTGCAAATAGGCTTCTATAAAGCTGGCTCTCACAGGGTTTGTGATATAGAGAATTGCTTAATTTTAGCTAATGAGCTTAACCAAGCTCTAAAAGTTTTACGAAATGCTCAAGATGAGATAGCCTTATCTCAAATTCCTTATTCAAAAATTGACTTAATCAAAGGTGTTGATGGAACCTCAGCTAACCAAAAAATAACTGGCTTAAATGAAGATTCTGTTTATCAACAAGTCTTAGGTATTAATTATTATTTTGAGCCAAATTGTTTTTTTCAAGTTAACCAATATTTGCTAGAAACATTGGTTGAAAATGTGGTAGGCACAAGAACAGGAAAAATAGCCCTAGATCTTTATGCTGGAGTAGGATTTTTTGCCTTGCAACTAGCTAAAAATTACCAGAAAGTCATTGCTACAGAAGTCAATCAGACGGCTGTTAAATGGGCAAAGCATAATGTTAAAGAAAATAATATCAATAACTTAGAGTTTTATGATTTTTCTACTGAAAAATGGTTAGCTAAAATGTCTCGACAAATTACCAAGCCAGATTTGATAGTCTTAGACCCTCCGCGAGTGGGAATAATTAAGAAAACTCTTCTTAGTATTGCTACACTAGAGCCAAAAGAAATTGTTTATGTTTCTTGTGAGCCAACTACCCTAGCAAGAGACTTACGTGTTTTAGCTGATTGTGGCTATCAATTAACTAGTATTGTAGGCGTAGATTTATTTCCACAAACCTATCATATAGAAACTGTAGCTAGCTTAAAAAAATAATGCTAAATATTGTTATTTCAATAAAAAGCAGGCAAAATAGTTGCCAATCAGTTTTGACTAGGCTAGCATTTTTCTTTTATTCTCCAATTTCACTTTTATTATTACTTTTTTAGTCAGGATTTTTTTATGTATAGCGATCAATTTGATAGTATTTATCCAGTTGCCCAGTTAAAAAGAAGACGAGGCGTAGAAATTACCGCAGTAGACACAGATGGTTTAGGCTATGACCTAGGTTTAGAAGTAGGAGATAGAATACTTACTATCAATGGTCGTAAATTACGAGATTATATAGACTTCCAGTTTTTTACAGGTTCAGAAGAACAGCTAAAACTAGCCGTAGAAAAAGCTTCTGGCGAGCAATGGAATTTAGATGTTGATTTAGAAGAAGGGGAAATTTGGGGACTAGACTTTGAAACCTTTATGCCTCGTCAATGTGCTAACGAGTGTCTATTTTGTTTTTGTGAAATGAACCCGCCAGACGCGCGACCTTCTTTATTTTTCCGGGATGAAGATGTCCGACTATCATTTTTGCATGGTAATTATACTACTATGACAAATATGAGCCGCGACGAAATAAATCGTATTGTCGAGCAACGCCTTTCACCTCAATATGTTTCTGTTCATGCTACAGATTTAGAAGTCCGTCGTCGTTTGCTTGGACGTGAGCGAATTGATGATGTACTAGATAAAATGCGTTATTTTGTTGAGCATGACATTGAACTGCACGCGCAAATTGTACTTTGTCCAAATATAAATGATGGTAAACAGCTAGAAAAAACCGTGTTTGATTTAGTTAAGCTTTATCCAGGTGTCCAATCTGCTGCCATTGTCCCGCTAGGCTTAAATAAACATCATAAACGTCGTCATTTGCTTACACCTGTAACGGCACAGTGGTCAGCCGAAGTTATTGATCAAGTTAGCCCTTGGCAAGAGCAATTTCAACGTAAATATGGGACTCGTTTTGCTTTTCTTGGCGATGAGTTTTATTTAAGAGCAGGTCGAGAAATTCCTAACAATGCCCATTATGGTCAATCTCCACAAATAGAAGACGGTGTAGGAATGGTGCGTAGATTTTTGGTAGATTTCAAAAAACTGCTAAAACGCAAAAAAACAGCCTCAAAGCCCATTCGCGGCACAATTGCAACAGGCACGCTTTTTTATCCTATCTTAAAAGATTGTATTATCGAGTTTAATAATAATTTTGGGACAGAATTAAAGCCTATTGGGGTAGTCAATGACTTTTTTGGAGATGAAGCAACTGTTGCGGGGCTGCTTTCTGGACGCGATTTTGTGCTTGCCCAAAAAGATATCTTTGGCGATTTTTTAATCCTTCCTCCAGAATGTGTAACAGGTGAAAAAGAGCGTTTCCTAGACGATATGACTTTAGCTGAGTTAAGAGAAAAATTAGCTATACCAGTTTATAAAGATGGATGGAAATCTATTTTTTCTTTAATGAAGTAAACTTCCAATAAAATTAATCTAGTATTTTTAATGATTACCTTATCAACACCTATTTTAGAATTAGAAAGTGAACTGCCCAGAGTAGGTAAAAAAACAGCACAAAATTTGGCTGGATCAATAGGCTTGCTAAATGCTTGCTCTAATTCTGCTCAAGCAAAAGTAGAAGATTTGCTGCTTTATCTTCCAATGCGTTATGAAGATCGGTCAAATCTAGCCAAAATTGCTGATTTGGACGAAGGAATGGAAGCTGCTGTAGCCGTAGAAGTAAAAGTAGCTGGAAACTACCGTGTAGGAAAAGCCAATCAACATAAAATTTTTGAGCTTTCTGGCTCAGATGAAACTGGGCGAATACGTGCTTTTTGGTGGAATCAACCATTTTTAGAAAAAACTTTTCTTCGTGATAGCCGAGTAATTTTATTTGGACAATGGAAATACGACACTTACCGTAATAGTTTAACTATTGAGAGTCCTGATTATGAAATTATTGATAAGGAAACTGACCCAAGCCAAGATGCTATCCATATGGGGCGTTCTGTCCCAGTTTATAGAAAACTAGGCGACATCCGCACTAAACAGCTACGTAGCATCATGCATAACTTGTTGGAAAGAATAGATTTTAGTAGCGTAGTGGAAAATCTACCTCTACAAATCCTAGCACGAAATAATTTGCTTACTCGCGCTGAAGCCTTAAAACAAATACACTTCCCACCAGAGAATGTTTCTTTAGATAGTTATAATCAAGCAATTTCACCTGCTCATCAGCGATTGATTTTTGAGGAATTTTTTTGGCTGCTACTTGGTCTAGCTGTTAAGCGTTCTGAACGAGAAAAAGAGCCTAAAGGAACAAAAATTGAAATTAACGATTCTGTGCGTCAAGCTGTGCTAAATATTTTGCCTTTTAAGCCTACCAATGCACAAAAGCGAGTGCTAAAAGAAATTGTTACAGATTTAGCCTCTGATCGTCCTATGAATAGGCTGCTTCAAGGCGATGTTGGCGCAGGAAAAACCATAGTAGCAGCCCAAGCCATAGTGGTAGCAATAGAAAATGGTTATCAAACTGTTTTGATGGTGCCGACAGAAATTCTAGCCGAGCAACACACTAGAAATATTAAAAAATTATTTGCTAAAACTAACTATAGAGTAGAGTTATTGACAGGAAGCTTAACAGCAAAAGAAAAAAAATTGCTTAAAGCCGCAATTGCCGCTAATGAAATTCAATTAGTAATAGGTACACATGCAGTTATTCAGGATGATGTTAAGTTTGCTAGCTTAGGGCTAGTTGTAATTGATGAGCAACATCGTTTTGGAGTAATGCAGCGAGCCGAATTAATCCGCCGAGGCTATCGTCCAGATGTCCTTGTTATGACTGCTACACCGATTCCACGCAGTCTAGCTATGACGGTTTACGGTGATTTAGATGTCTCAATTATTGATGAACTCCCGCCCGGACGTACTCCAATAGATACGCGCATAAGGGGCGAGGCTTCGCGCGATAAAGTTTATCAATTTATTGCTGAAGAAGTCCGCCAAGGTCGTCAATGCTACATTGTTTATCCTTTGGTTGAAGAATCAGAAAAAATGGATTTAGCTGCTGCTACCAAAATGGCAGAAGTGTTGCAAAAAGATGTTTTTCCTCATTTTTCTATAGGTCTTTTACACGGGCGGATGAAACCTCAAGAAAAAGAGGAAGTGATGAAAAATTTTATTGCTCATCAAAGTCATATTTTAGTCTCTACAACTGTAATTGAAGTTGGCGTAGATGTTCCAAATGCTAGTGTTATGATGATTGAACATGCAGAGCGTTTTGGTTTTTCACAACTTCATCAACTGCGGGGAAGGGTTGGACGCGGTGCAGCAAAATCTTACTGTATTTTAATGACTGCCGGAAGTAAGTCTAAGGAATCTAACGAACGACTAAGAGTTTTAGAACAAACTACAGACGGATTTAAGATTGCGGAAAAAGATTTAGAGCTACGTGGCCCAGGTGAAATTTTAGGGACACGTCAATCAGGCGAACAAATTTTTCGAGTCGCTAATATTGTCCGAGACCGGAAGCTACTTGAAATTGCACGTCAAGAAGCAGATTTACTTTTAACACTTTCTCATAATGACAAACTAGCCCATCAATTAATTCAACGAGTTATAGAACAACCCCGCTTTGGTTTAGCTTCCATTGGGTAGAAAAAAGGGAAATTTGTTATTGCTCATTTGATCCATGTCGATAATCAGGAAAAATAACCTAACTTAATATAACTTTTTCCTTAAATAAATTTCCGCGCTGTTTATTTGCTCTAAATAGCGCATTTATGGTAATTCTAAACTTTGTTCAAATAATCGCTTTAATTTAATAAACCTATGAAAATTACTTAAGGCCAATGCAAAGTTGGTCAAGGAGGAAGTCTATTTATGTCAGTTAAAGTTGGTATTAATGGATTTGGTCGTATTGGTCGTAATTTATTACGCTCTGCAATTAATAACCCAGAAATAGAGTTTGTTGCTGTAAATGATCTTACTGACGCTAAAACTCTAGCCCACTTATTAAAATATGATTCAATCATTGGGACTTTTGATGCTAAGGTTGAAGTGCATGAAAATGATTTAGTTGTTAATGGACGCACAATTAAAGTTTATAGCGAACCAGATATAACAAAAATTAATTGGGGTGCTGTTGGTGCAGAAGTTATTGTTGAATCTACAGGAAGATATGTTGATAGAGATAAATGCGCTTTACATCTACGCGACGGAGTAAAAAAAGTAATTATTTCTGCTCCAGGTAAAAACGAAGATATTACATTAGTATTAGGTGTTAATGATGAAGCTTATGACGCAGCAAAGCACCATGTAATCTCTAATGCCTCCTGTACAACAAACTGTTTAGCTCCGGCTGCTAAAGTGCTACACGAAAAATTTAATATTGTTCGTGGCTCAATGACTACAATTCACTCATACACCAACGACCAAAAGATTTTAGACTTACCTCATAAAGATTTAAGACGCGCTCGCGCTGCTGCAATGTCAATAATTCCTACTACAACAGGCGCGGCAAAAGCCATAGGGTTAGTAATTCCAGAATTAAAAGGAAAATTAGATGGAATTGCTTTGCGTGTTCCTACTCCTAATGTGTCAGTAGTAGATTTAGTTGTGTCAGTAGAAAAAGCCACTACTAAAGAAGAAGTCAACCAAGCTCTAAAAGATGCTGCACATGGCCCACTGCAAAACATTTTAGAATTTTGTGAAGAAGAACTAGTTTCTATTGATTTTCGTGGTAATCCTAATTCTTCAATTGTAGATGCTGGTTACACTAAAGTTGTAGACAATCACCTAGTCCATGTTATGGCTTGGTATGATAATGAATGGGGTTATAGCTGTCGAGTTCGTGACCTAATTAACTTCTTAGTAGCAAAAGGTTTATAAATCTAGGGGTAGGCTATGAAGAAATTAACAATTAGAGATTTAGAGCTTAATGGAAAACGTCTATTTATTAGAGTGGACTTTAACGTCCCTCTATCAGGTGGACAAGTAACCGATGATACTCGTATTACAGCCGCGCTTCCTACCATTAATTATGCTTTAGAAAAAGGTGCGCGGCTAATTCTTGCCTCACATCTTGGACGGCCAAAAGGCACAGTTAATGCTAAATACTCATTAAAACCTGTAGCAGATCGTTTAGCAGAACTACTTGGAAAAGAAGTTAAATTTGCTAGCGATTGTGTTGGTAACGAAGTTGAAGCAATGGTAAATAACTTAGCTAATGGTGAAGTTTTACTACTGGAAAATTTACGTTTTCATGCAGAAGAAGAAAAAAATGATGAGGGTTTTTCCCGTCAATTAGCTTCGCTATGTGACATTTATGTAAATGATGCTTTTGGTACTGCTCATCGTGCGCATGCTTCTACTGTAGGGATGACTCATTTTGTTGCTAGGGCCGGAGCAGGGTTTTTAATGGAAAAAGAGTTAGAATATTTAGGTAAAGCTCTTTATGCACCTGAACACCCATTTGTAGTTATTCTTGGTGGTGCAAAAGTGTCTGATAAAATAGAAGTCATTGAAAACCTGCTAAAATCTGCCAATGTTTTATTAATTGGTGGAGCAATGGCTTATACATTCTTAAAAGCTCAATGTTTGAGCATAGGTAAATCTCTAGTAGAAGACGACAAACTAGACCTAGCTAAAGAATTAATAGCTAAAGCTGAAAGTCGGGGAGTTCGTCTAGTTTTACCTTCAGATCACGTTGTTGCTAAAAATATGGAAACAGCCGAAGCTTTAAGAACTTGCTCTATTACTGAAACAACCGAAGACGAAGCAGGTTTTGATATTGGGTCTGAAACCGTAGTAAATTACTGTAAAGAAATAGCTACAGCAAAAACCATTGTTTGGAATGGCCCAATGGGAATATTTGAAAAAGAAAGCTACAGCCAAGGTACAATGGCAGTTGCAAAAGCAGTTGCAGACTGTCAAGGTACAACCATTATTGGCGGTGGCGATTCAGTTGCAGCCATCAACCAAGCAGGCGTAGCAGAACAAGTTTCCCACGTTTCAACAGGTGGAGGAGCAAGCTTAGAGTTTCTTTCTGGGATTGAACTTCCAGGAGTAAAAGCCTTAAATGATGTTACTTAATATTTAGCAAAATCTTGTAAAAAATTAAGCAGAGTCAAAAGACTCTGCTTATTATGTTTCTATTAACATTAAAACTTATTTTTGTGAAAGAGGAAAAAATGCGCCGACCTGTCATTGTAGGTAATTGGAAAATGTTCAAATTATTATCTGAGGCGGTGCAATTAGTACTAGACTTAAAGCCTCAAGTCGTTAATTCACGCCATTGTGACATTGTTGTTGCGCCACCATTTACCGCACTAAAAACCGTCAATGATCGCTTAGAGGGTTCAAATATTAAAACTGCTGGACAAAATCTTTGTGAAACCGCCGGACAAGGTGCTTTTACAGGAGAAATTTCTGGAGAGATGTTAAAAGATCTAGGTTGTAGTTATGTAATTATTGGACATTCAGAAAGACGACAGTATTACAAAGAAACAGATGAAATGGTTAATAGAAAGGTTCGTGCTGCTTTGGATTCAGGACTTAAGCCTATTGTTTGTGTTGGTGAACACTTGGCAGATCGTGAAAGTGGAGAGATGGAAACCGTGGTAGGTTCTCAACTTAAGGGCGGTTTAAGCGGCTTGACAGCTAAAGAACTTTCGCTTATTCTCATCGCTTATGAGCCGATTTGGGCTATTGGTACAGGCAAAACTGCCACACCTGAAATTGCAGCAAATATGCACAAGTTTATTCGCAGCGTAATTGCTGATAATTGGGGAAGCGAATTAAGCCAAAACCTACCCATTCTTTACGGCGGTAGTGTTAAACCAGATAACATTTCTAGTTTAATGGCAGAAATTGACATAGATGGTGCTTTAGTTGGTGGTGCAAGTTTAGACGCTACTGGTTTTGCACAAATCGTAAACTACAAGTAAGTAAAAGTTAGGTAATATATTTTCATGTATTGGTATAGTTGGTTATTGTTAGCACTTTTTATACTCGCCTCTTTAACCTTAATAGGTTCAGTTTTATTACAATCAGGCAAAGGGGATATAGCTTCGGCACTTGGCGGAGGCGGAGCGCAAAACGCTTTTGGCCCTAGAGGTGCAGCAAGCACAATTGCTAAAGTCACTTTAGTTGCTGCTAGCCTTTATATGATTCTCTCCTTTCTGTTTTCTATGCCTGGCATATTAGGCGGAGGATCTGTTGCTTCTGGTTTAGATGATGACCCAGCTTTACCAGTAACAACACCTACACCACTACCATCTCCACTTGTTAGCCCAGGTGCTAATGCTGCTACTGGTGAAACTACTACACCAGCACCATCAGCTAGCCCGGCAACAAGTCCCGCTGCTAGTCCAGCAGCAACTGGTAAAACAGAAGAAAAGCCAGCAGAAAATAAAGTTGATGACAAGGCTAAAACAGAAGGTGCAGCTAAAACAGATGCTCCTAAACCAGAAGCTAATAAAGACGCTAAAAAAGAAAATAAGTAATTTTTAGATATTTAAAGTTTTAATAACTTGCCGAAGTGGTGGAATTGGCAGACACGTACGTTTGAGGGGCGTATAGGGCAACCTGTGGGGGTTCAAGTCCCCCCTCCGGCATAAAAAAGAAAAAGGGAGAAAATTTTTCTCCCTTTTTTATTGTTTCTATTCAAATTATCTTTTCATTTTTCCTTTTTGTTTAACTCTAATTGGTGTTGCAAAAAAGCCAAATGCCTCTCTTAAACGGTTTTCAATATATCGTTCATAAGAAAAGTGTAGATCTTTACTAGTGTTAGTAAAAAGTACAAACATAGGTGGTGAAGTTCTTGCTTGAGTAATATAACGTACTTTAACAGGGCTTTTGCTGGGAGTGCTGGCGCGAGGCTGAGCAATATTTTCTTCAAAAAATCGATTTAATTCTGCTGTGCTAACTCGTGCATTGCGTGCCTGATAAGCTTTTGCAGCGATATCTAATAATTTAGTTATTCTTTGACCTGTAAGAGCAGAAATAAAAATAACGGGAGCATAATCCAAATATTTCATATGATCTCTTAGGTTTTTCTCATACTCTATTACTGTATAGGTATCTTTTTCTACTAAATCCCATTTGTTAACAGCAATTATCATTGAGCAACCTGCTTCATGAGCATAACCAGCAATGTTAGCATCAAGTGCCGTCGGGCCTTCTACACCATCAATCATTAGAATTGCTACATTGGCTTTTTCAATACTCTTTTTTGCCATAATTACAGAAAGTTTTTCTAATACTTCTGTTGTGCGTCCTTTACGGCGAATGCCTGCCGTATCGATAAGGCGAAAGATTTTTCCGTCATGCTCCAAAATTGTATCAATTGCATCTCTAGTTGTGCCAGCAATAGGTGAAACTATCACTCGTTCTTGACCTAATAACTTATTGACAAGAGAAGATTTACCGGTGTTAGGGCGACCAATAATAGCTATTTTAATCTCTTCTACTTTTTTTTCTTCTTTTTCTGCAAAAGGGAGCAGTTTGATCACGTCGTCTAATAATTCTCCAGTACCATTTCCATGTTCAGCGGAAACAGGAAAAACTTCATTAAAACCTAAAGCATAAAATTCAGCAGCATGACTTTCTATTTTTTGTGCATCTGCTTTGTTAGCAACTACAAAGACTGGCTTACCTAAACCCCTAAGTAAATGCGCTAGCTCTTCATCAAGAGATGTTATACCTGCTCTAGCATCGACTAAAAGCAAAATTAAACTAGCTTTATCAAGTGCTACTTTGGCTTGACGTAAAATGTTGATAGGGATTTCTGCTTCGTCATCAGGGATAATTCCACCAGTATCAACAATTTCAAATTCACATCCTGACCAAAGCACCCGTCCATAAATTCGATCCCGAGTTAGCCCAGGAATATCTGCAACTAAGGCCCGGCGAGTTTCTGTTAATCGATTAAAAAGTGTAGACTTACCAACGTTTGGACGACCAACTATAACTACTGAGGGCAAATCATTGTTATTTGTTTCTATTGAATCTTCTAAAATTTCTGTTGTTTCCATAAAATTACCTATTTTAATTGTTCTGCTAATGCTACTGCTATTGCTCCAGCAACACGAGCATTATTTTCTAGTAACGCTATATTACTAGTAATTGTACGACCATTAGTTAAGCTGCCTAGTTTAGCCAGTAAATAAGGAGTTACAGCTTTTCCTGTTATTTGTTCACAAGCAGCTTCATCCATAGCAGTTTTATAGATTTCTTCCATTTCTTGAGCAGGAATTTCATGATGTTCTGCTATAGGGTTTACTACTAATAGACCTCCACCTAAACCTAATTGCCAATGTTCTTTAGCAATGCGAGCAACATCGGCTGGATCTTGGGCCACAATATCAAGTTTTATCCCACTTTTACGTGAGTAAAAAGCAGGTAACTCATCAGTATTATAACCAATAATAGGAACGCCTAAAGTTTCTAACACTTCTACTGTTCGGGGTAGATCTAAAATTGATTTAGCTCCAGCAGCAACAACTATAAGGGGATATCGAGAAAGTGCTAAAAGATCAGAAGAAATATCAAAAGTTTTTTCTGCTCCCTTATGAACTCCACCTATTCCACCCGTTGAAAAAACCATAAGTTTAGCTTGTGCAGCTAGGTGCATAGTTGTAGAAACTGTAGTTGCTCCCCAACGGCCCTGTGCCATAATAGCACTAAGGTTGCTTAAATTGGTTTTTACAACATCGTCACGAATGCCTAGATCGTCTATTTCATCAGAACTACAGCCTACTTTTGCCATTCCAGCTAAAATAGCAATAGTTGCAGGTTTGGCACTTTGCAGCCTTATGGCTGCTTCACAACGATAAGCTGCCGTTAAATTATGTGGTGAAGGTAGCCCAGTAGCAATTACGGCTGACTCCAATGCTACAACAGCTTCACCTTCTGAAAGTGCAATTTGAATATCATCAGAAATGACTAGATTAGTTGCCAAGGCTATCTCCTAAGACAAACAAGACACGCAAAAGCCCTAAAGGGTTTGCTTAGTATCAAATGCTATAATACCGCATTTGAGGATTTATTATTTTTTAAGCCCCAGCGGGACTTTTGATAGTAGCTCTGTGCTTTCAGCAAGCCCTGAAGGACTTGCCTAGTATCAGATGCTACTACGTAGCATTAAAGGATTTGTTAAGCCCCAGAGGGGCTTTTGGTAGTAGACCTGTCCTTCAGGGCAGGGCTAATTAAAAGCTTTGATTACTTAGCATATTTTAAAAACGGTATTATAATTTTTTCGCTCACTTTAAACGAGTTTATTTACCATATTCTAACCGCAAGGGGAAAAGAGATTTATGAGAGATGTGTTTGCGGTCATTTTAGGTGGTGGTCAAGGTTCAAGACTATTTCCACTTACTCAAGAACGTTCTAAACCCGCCGTCCCGCTAGGCGGAAAATATCGCTTAATTGATATTCCTGTTAGTAATTGTATAAATTCCGATATCATTAAAATTTATGTACTAACGCAATTTAATTCCGCTTCCCTTAATAATCATATTAACCGTACTTATCGTTTTAGTGCTTTTTCTAATGGCTTTGTTGAAGTTTTAGCAGCAGAACAAACGCCAGAAAATATTAGCTGGTTTCAAGGCACTGCTGATGCTGTAAGGCAAAACTTACGTCATTTTACTGATCCAGCAGCAAAATTAATGTTAATTTTATCAGGCGATCATCTTTATCGTATGGATTATAGGGAGTTTGTTGCTAAACACCGGCAAACAAAAGCAGATGTTAGCATTTCTGTTATTCCTGTATCAGAAAGTGAAGCAAGCGAATTTGGTTTGCTGAAAACCGATGAAGTAGGTCGAATTATTGAATTTGCTGAAAAACCAAAAGGTGATGCTCTAAAGGCAATGAAAGTCGATACAACACTTTTTGGGCTTAGCAAAGAAGAAGCCAAAGAACGTCCCTACCTTGCTTCAATGGGAATTTATATTTTTGATCGCCGACTTATTGAAAATTTCCTACATGAAAATACTAGCTGTGTTGATTTTGGCAAAGAAATTATTCCGGCTGTAATAAAAGATCTTAATGTACAAGCTTTTCTCTTTGGCGGATATTGGGAAGATATTGGGACAATAGGCGCGTTTTATCGAGCTAATTTAGATATGACCGGTATTTTACCTAAGTTTAATTTTTTTGATACCTCTGCGCCAATTTATACACGTCCTCGTTTTTTACCTGCTACTAAAATGCGTGGCTGTAAGGTGCGAGAAGCAATAATTGCTGATGGCTGCATTATCAATGAAGCTTATATTGAAAGAAGTGTTATTGGGCTACGTTGCAGAATTGGCGGGGGTACAAGAATAGAAAATAGCTTAATAATGGGTGCAGATTCCTATCAATCTTTAGAAGAACTTGAAAAAGATCGTCGTAGTTCTATTCCCTGGATTGGTATTGGGGAAGGAACTACATTACGTAAAGCTATTATTGATACTAATGCTCGTGTAGGTGCTAATGTTCGTATACTCAATGAAAAAGGCTTAGATGAGTATGATGGGCCAAATTATTATATTCGTGAAGGAATAGTAATTGTGCCTAAGAACACTACAATAGCAGATGGGACAGTAATTTAGCTTCTATTAGCTTCTAACAATGCCAAAAATGGCAGACATGTCAAATTTGACACCTGCTTATCTGCCACTTTTGGCATTAATGTCATACTAAAAACTCTTGCATCAACTCTAACTTATTGAATCATAAAACCAATTACTTTTAGATAGTTCTTAGGTATAGAATTTGCCCTAGCTCAAATAAAATTCAAAATAATCAAATCAGAACAACAAACTTTTATTAACCAAATTGTCAAGCTATAATACTTGCATAATCTTGCACTCACGGTTTGGTTAATAAAATCAGTCTAATATATTTACATTAAGTTTAATAAAAATATTTAGGAGACTACCTATATGTTTCAAAAACTAAGGTATTTACGGACGCATAAACAACAGGGATTTTCCTTAGTAGAGTATATGATTGCTGCAATCCTTATTGCAATTATGTTTGCTGGTGTTGGGAAAATCATGTTATCCACAATAAATAATGGTCGGTTCTCTCAAAAATTAACGGATGTTAATTTACTTTCCTTAAAAAAAGCTACTGATCTTTATAACGACAGCGTTAACCAAGCCAACCTTATCCCTAACAATCAAACTCAAATTGGTTCTATTGATCCAAATAACCCTGTAACCGGCTACTTTGACCTACTCAATGAGTCAGGTTGTTTGTTAGGTGCTTTTGTTCAAAATCCTAATGACAACCCAAAAGATGACGATGACAAAGGTGGCAAAGGTGGCAAAACAAACCCTATTGATAATCTTAATAAAAATGATAAGCAAAACTACGTGGGGGGGGGGTACTACGTTAGATTGTTCAACTGCCGCTGTACTTAATCCAAGCAAATCTCTTATTCCTAAATTCCGCCGTCAATGGCTTGTTAGAAAAGATTTCCCAAATCCTAATGATGTAACTGCTTGTGTCATTGTAGTTTACCAAGATACAAGTACCATTGCGCGTACACACATAATTACTAAATCTGATGGCTCCACCGAGCAATAAAAGGAATAAGAAGCATGAAAAACATTACATTTATTGAAACATATCTTAAACGCCATCAAGGGTTTAGCTTAGTTGAAGCAATTGTAGTTTTTGTGGTAAGCACAATTTTACTAACTACTTTAGGAAGTCTTTATGTTAAATGGCTTAAGTTAGATCTTCGTCAATCCCGCTTAATTGATGTTGAAAAATCTCTTACCAACACTCAAGCTTCTTTAGAACAAGCTTTAATCACCCTTCCAGCAAGGGGACTTGCTACTTCAAATGGTCAATCTTTTAATACTCCAATTTTACCAGCAATAGGCGCAATACCTAATGATAAAGGCCAACTAACGCCAATTACTTTAGGCGTTATAACGCCTTATAAAGTCAATGGTTTTGATGCCTTTACTATAATTTATTCTGATGCAAAACGTCCTCGTTTTTCTCTCTCTCAAGGCGTTAGCCAAGTTGGTAGTTTAGGCACTGCTAGAATTGCTTTACCTTCTAATGTCTCAACTACTTTTTTACCTGGTGCTGGTTCTGATAAAGAAGATAATTTAACTACAGCAGATCAAAATCAACGTCCACCAGTTAAAGATCTTCCAACTCCAAGCCCAAGTTCATCACCAACTTCTAGCCCAAACCCTAGAAACACTCCAACACCTGATCCAAGCGCGAATGAACCAGATATTGCGCCAAACATCCCATTAGAACAAACCTTAAACGGTTTGTCTTGGATTCCCAGCCCAGAGATGTTTCAATCAGGCGAAGTCATGTTGTTGGTCAGCACGCCGCCATATCAGCCAGATGATGCAGTAGAACCTACTAGACCTATTTCCCGCTTTGTAAAAATAGTCAGCGCGACTCAAATTGTACAAGGTGCAGGAAATGCAGCACGTAAATTTATCAGTGTTACTTACAACATTTGTGCAAATGGTGAATGTGCAGATGTTTTTCCAAGTGTAATTAATCCAGTAATCTCACCTAGAACAGAGTTTGATATTGGTTCAACTCTCATACCAGTGAAAGTAGTTAGTTTTTATCTAAAACAAGATCAAATGAGTAGCAGAGTTGTAAGAAATGAAGGTGGGGTAATCTTACCTGATGAAAATGGCAATTTCTCTGTCCAAGGTGGCTCAGAAATCAACATAGGCGAAATAGATTCTATTAGCGTATCTTACCAGCTAAAAAATCTGACTACAGTCTCAACACCAAACACACCATTAGTTAGTTGGCTTAATGATGTTAAATCAGTGAATGTTACTTTAACAAGAGTTTTGCCAGCCGGTCAGGGTGCTGCTTCAGAGCAAATTACCCGCAAAGCAACTATTAACTTCCCAATAGTTATACAAAACTTAGAATAAAGGGGCTGTTATGAAAAAGAATTTATTAAACACAAAATTTAAGAGAGTATTAAGAAAGTTTAACAGCCGTCAAGGTTGGGCAATACTTGTTACTACAGTATTTATAATGATAATAGTAACAGCGGCATCCATAGGGCCAGCACTTAGAACAACGGCTCATTTAAAAAATATTGCTTTAGATGTAGCAATATCTCGCTCAGAAGATATGATCCTAGCTACATCAAGTCCAATTCGTAATAAAATCGTAAAAGAGGTTTATAACCGCGTCCAACAACAATTAGTTGATCATTTAAGGAAAGCCCAAAGCGGTCAACCCTACGTTTGCCAAGGTGTACTTACTCCTCCTTCTTCAATGGGTACATCTTCTAGTAATCTTGCTAGTCAATTTGGACTGTGTGAACCGGAAAAAGTCTTTGAAGGTTTAGACGGTGCAACAAATAAAACAATAGATTTCTTAAATGCTTTTTATCCAGAACATAAGACACGACTTACAGATCCATCACTAGAACAAGCAAGAGAATCAATTGTTTATCAATTACAAAACAGCTATGAATATACACTTAGAACAATTTACATAGGACAAAAAGTAATGCCACGAGGACGTTTTGGCAACGAGCGAGAAGAAAGATATCAATGGTCAGTTCGTGCAGATGTAGCAATGAAAACCAACGAAGGCGACATCACACGCGGCTTAGTTATTTACTATGACGTTACTTTAACCAACAACTTTTATATTAATGGCTTCAACGGTGCTGGCAACGCTTGTAATTTCAACCAAACTAACACTTTCCCTTGTCCTAATCAAGACCCAAAAGATCCTAAAAGATTTTCCTGTGCCATTCTTGTTGCTCAAGATAACGCTACTGGTGCTGCTGGTATTATTCCAGGCTATGACGCTAGTAATTTTCCTAACGACCTTCCTGGTGGGTTAGCTATTATTGATGATTGTGTAGGGTCTTTTTTTTCTTCTTCTAGTACAATAGAATGTCCAGCAGAAAAAGACCAAACACTTAGGTTAGTCATATTAAAATCAACAAGACCACAAATAGGATGTGCATCTGCAAACACAGGTAGACAAGGAATATCAGGGCTTGATCCTTCAGGTTATGTATTTTTCCTAACAACTAGAATTACCCACATAGGTTCAACTTATAACTAATAATAGTAAATTTGGGAGGAACTTTTATGCTAAAGTGGCTTATAGGCATACTCTGTATTCTTTTTGTCTTTAATACAAGTATTTTTGCTCAACAAAATACACCTCCTATTGTGTATAGAATAATTAACCGTGGTCTTTTACCTCAAGTTGATGGTAGGTTGTCTATTATTGATGGTTTAACAGGTTTGGAAAGAGAACAGATTAGTTTGGGGAACACAAATGCAGGAGACAATATACGGTTATCAAAAGATAAAACAAAAGCTTTTGTTACACAACCTTTGCCAGGCTTTAATGAGAGAAATTTTGGGTTATTTGTTATTGATTTACAACAAAACACGGTTAGAACTATCCTAAATACAAAAGCAGTTTTTAATGTAGGGTTAGCACCTGATGGACTAATATGGGCTATGCTTGCGCGTGATAATATGGTGGTTGTTATAGATCCACAAACTCTAATAACGGTTAACACAATAAATATTGATATTCCGCTAGATATAGCATTTAGCCCAGATGGAACACATGCTTATATTTCCTCAAATGGGTTTATCAGTGTTTATGATATTCAAAATAGAAGAGAGATAACTAGAATTAACGACCTTCCTATTAATAATTTTCTTCTATCTATGTCTCTAGATATCTCTTTAGATGGTAAATTGTTGGCATTTGGTGTTAATAATGATACTAACAAAGGTGCTATTGTTATTGACACAGCTTCATTACAAATTGTTGACAGAATTACTTTTGCTAGTAATTTTTCATTAGGTAGGACAGGTGTTAGATTTAGCCCTAATAACGCTACTCTTTATTTTGCTGAATTTGGAGGATTAGATTTATATAAATATTCATTAAATTCTAAAGTATTAACCAAAATATTTACTGCCAATGTTTTTACAATACAAGCATTTGATATATCACCAGATGGGAACTTAATTTATATTACTGATTTTGCAGGCAGATCTATTATTGACCTCAAAACAGATACTCCAATTTTTCAAAGACGCGAGTTTGACACAGCATCACAAAACTGTAGTGGAATAGCCATAACAGGAAATTTTACAATAGGTCAGCCGCCAAACATTCAAGTAACAAGCCCTACAGCCAATCAACAACTAATGCCGGGACAAAGCTTTAGAATAGAGTGGCAAACAACGGTTGCAGCGCAAAGCTTTTCAATTGCAAGCCACAAGGTCGAACTCTCAACTGATGGAGGCCAAACTTTTATGGTTATTCCTGGCGCAGAACAGCTTAGAGCAGATGCTAGAGACTTTAACTGGATGGTGCCAAATATCCAAGTTGCTAACAAGGCTCAAATTAGAGTTTCAACAGTTGACCTTGGAGCTAAAAGGGCTAACTCAATTACTGGTAATTTTACTATTGGAAGGGGCGGTGGTGGCAACAGCGACACTCAAAACCCTACAATTAATTTTATTGCTCCAATCGGCGGCGAAAGCTTTGTAGCAGGTAGCAACTTAAGCATAAATTGGATGTCAAGCGATAATGTGGGCGTGGCTTCTCAAGACTTGTCGCTTTCAACCGATGGAGGCCAGACTTTTCCAACTGCGCTAGCAACAGGCTTGTCTGGTTCAACTCAAAGCTTTAATTTTGCAATTCCTCAAACATTAGAAACTAGTCAAGCTCGACTTCGCCTAATTGTTAGGGACGCAGCCGGTAACCTGGCTCAAGCAATTACCGCTAACAACTTTAGTATTCAATCAGCAGTAGACAACGTTGCACCAACAGTGACAATAAGCCAACCTACAACAAATCAACAAGTTATGGCAGGTCAACCCATCCAAGTAAACTGGCAAAGCACAGACA
>CAZBMZ010000017.1:0-126233 GCA_964492845.1 uncultured Clostridia bacterium | reverse complement strand
TTAAGGTCAAGGCTTAAGAGCTATTTTGTATAAATAGTAGAAAAAAACCATACTTAAAAATAAATGGCAAAAATTAGCAATTTTGAGGGAACCAAATAGGGGGTAAAGCGTGTCTAATAAGTAAAAGAATTTACCTTTTTGTTTCTGATAAATTATCTCAAAATAAGATTTACTTAATATTTTCAGAAAAATAATTGTCAAAACTGGCGTTTTTGATCTGTCAAAATTTTGCAAAATGCCAAAAATGTCAGACAAAACTTACTAAATTTAAGACAATTATTTTGAACCATTAAAAATAATTCGGGTTATATCTTATTGATAAAATGAAAGATATAGGATTAATGGAAAGGCTCTTAGGCTAAAAAATAATAAATTTTAGGTTTGGAATAATAATTGAAGAGAAGCAAAACATACAAACCTAAAAATAAAATAATTCGGGAGATACCACAATGAACAAGAAGCCATTAAAAGTTTTAGTGTTAGAAGATGAAGCTTATCGTCGTGAAATGATAGAACCTCTCTTAGAAGAACAAAAAATCTATTGGGCTAAAGATTCAACAGAAGCCCTTGAACTGCTTGATATAGTTAAATTTGATTTGATTTTACTTGACCATGACCTTGCTAATCATAGTTGTGGGTGTGCTGTAGCCACAAGATTAGCTAATAAGACTTGCTTAAATTATGGTACTAAAATAGTTGTTCATTCAATTAATCCAAGTGGTATTAAGAGAATGATGAGACTGCTAAAAAATATTCCTATTCGTATACCTGTTTTTAGTTTACCTGAAAGTTTACCAGAAGTTATTTCATCTTTAACTTTGTCTCCTAGTGCATAAAAGCTGGGCAATTATCTTAATTGCCCACGGCTAGCTTGCAGAGAAATTCTAGCTAAAGGTTGAATAGATAATTCTGGAGCTAATTCTTGATAAGAAAGTACAGCTAAATTACGAAATTCCAGTTCTGCAATACGTCGGACAAAGCGACGAATTTCTTGGTCAGTTACAATAACAGGCTGTTGGGCAGTAGGGGGTAAATTCCCAATCTCACGCCGAAATGCTGCCAATATATCTTGGGTAATTGCTGGATCAAGTGCTATATAAGTTCCAGATGAAGTACGACGAATTGCCCCACGAATTGCATCTTCAATTTCTGGATCAAGCACATAAACAAACAAAATAGGGTTACCACCAGTGTAACGAAAACTAATATAACGCTTTAAGCTAGAGCGTACATATTCAGTTAACATAATAGTATCTTTTTCTACACGTCCCCATTCACTAAGGGATTGAAGGATACTTTTCATATCCCGCACAGAAATTTCTTCTTGAACCAAACGTTGTAATACTTCAGTTAATTGATAGATAGAAATAACTTTAGGAACAGTTTCTTGTACTAGGTTTGGAATTGCTCGACTTAGTACACTTAAAGTATTTTGTGTTTCTTGAATGCCAATAAATTCATTAGCATAGCGTTTAAGAAAACCTGTTAAATGTAGCAAGATAACTTCTTGAGGTTCCCAAACAACTAAACCAGCATTTTTAGCTAAATCCCTTTGTTCCATAGGCACCCAAGCAGCAGGCTTACCTGTAGCAGGGTTTTTAATATCAATTCCCTTAAGTCCATAAACTCTAATATTTTCTGAACCATCATTGACTAAAATATGACCTGGAACAATTTTTCCAATTTCAACAGGCACTTCTTTTAATCTAAATAAATAGCTATTTTCCGCTACAGGAGCATTACCTGTTACTTGTACACCAGGGAAAATAACACCTAATTCTTGATAAAGCAATTGGCGCATTTTAGGAACAAGATCACTTAAGAATTTACCTTCTTGGTTAAGATCAATTAATGGGGTAAGGTCTTTGCTAACTTCAACTGAAATAGGGACAGTTAAAGAAATTTGAGGATCACGTGAGCCTTTTTGTTTGTTTTCCTCTTTTTCTTTTGCTTCAGCCGTTTCACCAACTACAGGAACACCATTTTTAAGTGTGCTATAGGCGATACCACCAGTAATAAAAGCCATTATAAAGAAAGGAATAGAAGTAGAAGGATGGACAAAAAAGAATGTTAGACCAAAAATTCCCAAAATTCCTGCGGCGATAATTATTGCTTTAGGTTGGGCAAGGAGTTGTTGGCTTATATCTTTACCTATGTTGGAGGTGCTATCTTCTGTTGCTACACGGGTTGTAACAATACCAGCAGACACAGCAATTAAGAGTGAAGGGACTTGAGCAACTAATCCATCACCAATGGTTAAAATTGTATAAACTTTAACTGCGCGGGACATTTCCATTCCACGCATTAAAACGCCAATGGTCAAGCCACCAATGATGTTAATTAAAGTAATGATGATGCCAGCAATAGCATCGCCTTTGACGAACTTCATTGCACCATCCATTGAACCGTGAAGTTGGGATTCACGAGCTAAAGCATTACGACGACGGCGGGCCTCAGTCATATCAAAAGCACCTGCACGTAAATCAGCATCAATACTCATTTGTTTTCCTGGCATTGCATCTAGGGTAAAACGTGCAGCTACTTCAGATACACGCTCTGAACCTTTGGTAATTACCAGAAAGTTAACAATTGTAATAATTAAGAAGACTACGCCACCTACTACAATGTTGCCGCCTACAACAAACTTACCAAAGGTTTCAACTACAGCACCAGCATCACCTTGCAATAAAATAAGGCGAGTAGCTGCAATAGAAAGACCTAAGCGAAATAATGTAGTTAGAAGTAAAATAGTAGGATAAGAAGCTAGTTGTGTTGGTTCAGAGATATAAATAGAAACCATTAAAATCGCAAAAGCTAAAGTTAGGTTACAGACCAATAAAAAACTTAAGACAAATGTTGGCACTGGTAAAATCATTAAGGTTAGAATCATTAATACCAGTATAGCCATAACAATATCGCTATATTGAGTAATTACCCCAGCGACGTTGCCAGCCATTAATTCAGTTTTAATTTCTTTAAAAGACTTGAGCAGATCTTCAAACACGACTTTAGCTCCTTATTTTTTTAAGCAGTTATTTTAATAGGTTGGAAGTTGTTAGGATTTTAGCTATTTACTTGATAGATTGCTATCAAAAATCTAGCTAAATAGTAAACAACCTTGCTTAATTTCTAAAAAAAGGTGGGAAAATAAGGTAGTTTTGAACTACCTTATTTTTAGCATTTATAATACAGGTTCTTGACCTTGATCAATTTGGTGTTGTAACTCTTTAATTAGTTCATTCATTCCAATAATGATTGCCCTTGCACGGTTAGCCGCAGGGTCATTTTGGTTAGGATCAAGTTCAATTGCACGTTTTAAGTCATCGCTTGCTGCCTTAAATTCTGCGCGTTTTAGAAAGATTTCTGCACGATTAACATGAGCAGAGATATCTGTATCGTTAAGACGAATAGCTTCATTAAGTTCTATTAACGCTTCATCATGTTTTCCTTCGGCAGTTAATACAGTTCCAAGAGCAGAGCGAGCTAAGGCATTATTCTTATTTAATAATACTGCTCCACGAAAAAGATCTTCAGCCTCAGAACGTCGGCCTTGCTGATACATTAATGCACCAACTGTTAATATGGCATTAATATCATCATCTTTTATTCCAGAAATTTCTTGTAGTGTAACTTTTCCTTCTACTACGTTGGATAAATAGTTTAACCCTTCACGAATTTTGTCTTCTGTGCTTAGGTCTAAATTTTCCAATATATTTTCTGTCCCTGACATTTATTGCCTCCAGTAGTTTTATGATTTCTTATTTCCCAACAAAATAGGACACTCCTCTTAATTAACTAAAAAATTTGTTATTAAGAATTTTTCTAAAAATTAATACTATCAATGGAAAGTACAAATATTATTAATTGCTTATTATTAGATGGAGTTTATTTTGTACGAGAAGCAGATATTTTAAGCTATCAATACCCTGCAAGCAAGTAAGATTTTTGATAGCTTGCCGTTTTAATTCTTAAATAAACCGTAAAATCAATAAATTAAGCTGTATAGTAGAACTTATGTTGCTTTCTTACTATACAGCTTGTTAATTTTCGGGTGTATTATGAGATTACAATTGACTTAAGTAAAAATTTTAGGCTTGTTGAGATAAACCAATAGGAGTGAAATAGTAATTTTGTACTCCAATAGGTAGTAATGAGCCATTAAGAGTATCAAGAACTCCTCTTTGACGTTGGTTAAAGCCTTGTTGTTGGGATAATTTATCAAGGTTATCACCAAGTTGTTGATATAGTCCTAATACATCAGGAAGTCCACCATTAGCAATTTGTTGCTGTGCATTTTGCAATTTGCTAATAGAGTTTTGGACAACATTTTTGGCATCATCTTTTAGGTTACCTAGTTGATTGAGTTGTTGGAAAGCTGAAGTTAAGTTTTGCAAGTTTACATTATAGTTATTGCGTCTTGCAGCATTAGCAGGATCAGCATAAAAGGCTGTTAATTTTTGTTGTGTTTGTTGAGAGTTTTTAGCTACATCTAGATATTGTCTTACACCTGTTGTTCCACTAAAAGTTGCTTGTGGTGCAGTACCAGCGGGAACAGGGAAACCACCATTAAAAAATACTGTTTGGCTACGACCATCACCTAAAGGAACATTGATAAATTGTAATTTATCAGCAGAATTTACTTGGTAATTTATTTTATTGGTATCAATGTTATTTAAGCCAATAGTTTTTAAGTATTTAGTTACATCTGCACCAAATACTTGTGCAGGATTGGCTTGAGCTTGGGAAAGAGGATTATTGCGAACTGTATTGAAATTTGGTAACGGAAATCCTGCTGCTGCGGCTTGATCAGGTGTTGGACGCATTGCTGGTGCTGGAGTGATAGGAGTTCCTGCTACTGGTACTCGGTTAGTATCATAATTTGAAGCACCAATAGCTAAAATATTGACACCAGTTTTGACTAAATTCTTTTGATTTTGGTTTAAGTCACAACTGCTATCAAGTGCGCGATAAGCATTTGCTACTTGAGCATAAATTTGACGCGGGCTAGGTGCTGGAGCATTAACGTCGGAAAGTGCATTGTAAGCAGTTTTTAAGTTATTGATTGCAGTGTCAATTTTACCTTTTAATTTATTATCTAAATTTCCAGAATTTCTTAATGTTGTTAAATTACTTGCTAAATTAGCTAAATTGACTGAGTAATTTTTTCTTGATGTTAAATCACCTGCATAAAGGTTTTGTACGCTTTGAAGTTGTGTAGAAGAAAGAGGTTGAGCAGATTTGTAAAATGATAAAGTTCCTGCTTTGTCAAATGCCATTCTAGGTAAAGTTGCTACACTAGTTGCTGGAAAACCTGCTGTATAAAAACTTGTTGCACTACCACCACCCTTAAATGAAATTTGAGAACTTTGTAAAACATTAGCAGAATTAACTGTTGCTACTGTTTTATTATCTCTAAATCTATCAGTTGGAAGTGAAATAGTATTTTTTAAGAAAGTATTAACTTGTGGGTTAAAAACTTCTCTTGGTTTTAGAGAAGGGCTTGGAGGCGGTTGAGTATTGCTATTACTGCTAACAAGACTAGTCGCACTTTGTTGTAACTGCATTCTAAGTAAAGATGCACCTAAAAGGCTAGTGTCTTCTCGGCGAACCAATTCACCAGTGTTTACAGGTGTTTGTAAGGTTTCTGAGTTAGTGTTAATACTTTGTTGATTTTGGTTTATTGAATCGATGTTGCGTAAATTAATACTAGAGTTAATACTATTGATAGACATGTTTTCTCCTGTAAAATAATAAAATAATTTTTACGCTATAATAGATTTAGCGTAAGGTTAAGATACCAAAATAAAGAGGATTTTTGGTTGATAAGTACAAACAAATAAATAAATTAGAACAAAGTTAGAACACTTGTAGAGGAAAGTGATATGACAAAAAACAAAAATAATAAGTTAAATAATTAATAAAAACTTGTTCTTTAATAAAAAACTATTTTCAAATTAAAAAAGAAAATACAAAAATATAAGTTTACTTGGGGCTTAGATTGTAGGGGCAGTAGAATTTTACCAATTAAATTACTAAGGTTTATAGATTATAAGATTTATAAGTTTTATTGATTTATAAGTTTATTTAATTGATTTATTAATATTTGATTAGTCCTTAAGCAACCTGTATGCCACAAGACAGAAATTTTCCCTGAAATCGACATATCTATTTTATTTTTTATATTTTAGTTAAAACTATCAAAATTAATAAAGTAAAAATCAGATAGCATATTTAAGACTAAATTATGTAAAAAATACTTGGTAAATACTTATCACTATGTAAAAAATACTCGGTAGGTTAATGGTTTGTACTTTTTAGTATTTTCTTGTAGCATTTAGCGAAGTTACTTATTTAATAACATTTTAGGAGCAATTTATAATGACAAGGTCTTTAATACTTTTGGCAATACTTTTTGTTACTGCTGGAATAATGCACTTTGTAAATCCACAATTTTACTTAAATATGATGCCACCTTATTTACCATATCATTTAGAACTAGTTTATATTAGTGGAGTATTTGAAATTTTAGGAGGTATTGGAGTATTAGTTCCTTTTTCACGTAAATTTTCTGGTTATGGTTTAATTGCACTGCTTATAGCAGTATTTCCGGCCAACATTCAAATGTTGATAAATCATATAAATGCAGGTGGATCAACAGGCGCAACAATAGCTTTAATAATTCGCTTACCAATACAACTTTTATTAATTTATTGGATTTACCGTTGTTGTAAGCTTAGCTTAAAAGTAAAACAAGGATAGTAGTTTTTATGTCAACAAATATAGAAAAAGCTTTAACTCCAGGACAAACCTTTCATGGTTTACTTATTCATAGCGCGCTTGGAGAAGGAGCAATGGGAACGGCTTATCTAGCTAGCCATCCAATTTTGCAAACACCGCTAGTAGTAAAAACTTTTAAGACATCAAATGATTTAAGTATTTTTAAGGAAGCTCATTTAGCAGCACGAGTTTCATCACCAAATGTTGTTAGCGTTTTGGATGCTGGCTTTGAACAAGGTATTCCTTTTGTAATCCAGCGTTATGTTGATGGTATTGATTTATCAGAGTTAATTTCTTACTTAAAAAGAAGTTCTTGGAAATTACCCATTAGTATTGTTTGTCAAATTGTTATTGATGTTGCCAAGGGGTTACACAGTATTCATCAAGCTGGGGTTATTCACCGAGATGTAAAACCTGCTAATTTGTTTTTATGTGGAAATGGGGTTACTACAGTAGGTGATTTTGGAATAGCAGTAGATTTATCTAGAGAAATTAACACTAGCTCTTATTTAGATTATTTAGCAGGTACACCTACTTTTATGGCTCCTGAACAATGGTTGCAAGAAGGTCTAGATCGTCAAACAGACGTTTATGCTTTAGGAGTAACAGCGCATATTTTAGCTACTAATCAAGTTCCTTTTAAGGGACAGCACTGGAAAGAACTACATTTAGCCCATACATCAGCACTTTATCAAGCTCCAAAAGCAGAAACACCCGCAGAAGCCTATCTTTTTGCTGTAATTGAAAAAGCTCTACAGAAAAAAATTACGGATAGATACTCTACGGCTGAAGCTATGGCACAAGTCTTAGAAAGAATTACTGAACCAATCCCACAGTTTACTTTGATTAGTCAAGATTTAGCCCAAATTGGAGCAATAACAGTTGAATTAAAACAAGGTGATTTAACTCAAGAGTCAGCCGATGTAATAGTTAATGCGGCCAATACACAGTTAACTATGAAACTAGGTGTTGCTAATGCTTTACGAATTGCTGGAGGTGATATCATTGAGCAAGATGCACTTAAACAAGCTCCTGTAAAAATGGGTGAAGTAATTTGGACAAAAGCAGGTAGCTTACGTGCTAAATACATAGCTCATGCAGTTGCAGCAATGGACGGAGCTATTTGTTTGCAAAGAACAACCTTACGTACTTTAATGGGAGCAGAATTAAGGAATCTTAGCTCAGTTGCTTTTCCTGCTTTAGGTACAGGTATAGGAGATGTTCCAATGGATTTAGCCGCTAAATTAATGTTAGAGGCTATTCAAACTTTTGCAGCACTAAAACCGCGAAATGTGCGCTTAATTCGAGTAGTTTTATTTGGTGAAACAGCCTTTAGTCGTTGGCAATATATATTAAATTCCATGTAATTAAGTAGTTTACCTAGTGACCACTTTTGAACAAAATCGTCCCAAAATCGGTCATATGAATATTAGTAGTTTTTTTAATGATAGACTATTAACTACTTTATTTGCAATAAATAAAAATATATAAAATACTGGCATAGTAATTGGTATTTGTTAGGTGTTTTGAGTTCTCACCCAGCTTTGGAGGTGGTTAAATGGAAACACTTTGGCAAGATATCCGATATGGCCTAAGAATGCTTGGAAAAAGCCCTAGTTTTACTATTATTGCTATTGCTGCATTAGCTTTAGGTATAGGTGCTAATACTGCAATTTTTAGCATTATTTATGGCATTATCCTAAAACCACTTCCTTATCAAGATCCTAATAGCCTGGTTTTTGTGCAATCTCATAATCCTACTAGCGGAATACCTCCTTTAGCTGTAACTGTCCCGGCTCGCTATGAAGGTTGGCGAGATCGTAACCATGTTTTTGAAAATTTAGCTGGACGTAGAACAAAAAATTTTAATATCACTGTTGATAAAGAGCCTGAAAGAGTTCTAGGTGACCAAATTACTTATAATTATTTTGATACTCTTGGTGTAAAGCCCTTAAAGGGTCGTTTCTTTTTTAAGGAAGAAGATAAAGCTGGTAATGCTCAAGTAGTTATTCTTAGGGAAGGTTATTGGCAAGAACGCTTTGGTGGAAATGTTGATGTAATTGGTCAAAAAATTACAGTCAATAACAGTAGTTACACAATTGTTGGTATTGCTCCTAATGATCATCGCAATAATAATTTTAATATTTTTGTTCCTTTAGCCTTAGAACCAGAAAAAGAAATTCGTGGTTTTCATAACCTTCAAGTCATTGGACGCTTAAAGTCGGGTGTAAGCATCAATCAAGCAGAAGCAGAAATAAAAACTATTGCTGAAGCACAAGTACAAGAAGATCCTAATGTTAATAGTGGTTGGACAGTAGTAGTTACACCAATGCACGAACTAATTGTTAAAGATGTCCGACCTGCTCTAATGATTTTACTATCAGCAGTTTTCTTAGTGCTAATGATTGCTTGTGCCAATGTAGCAAACTTAATTTTAGTTAGAGTTACTATTAGAGAAAGAGAAGTTGCTATTCGTGCTGCTTTAGGCGCAGGACGTTTAAGACTTGCCCAACAGTTTTTTACTGAAAGTTTATTACTTTCGCTAATGGGTGGTGTACTAGGTATTTTACTAGCAAATCTATTAGTTACTATTTTTATTAAGTGGAATCTAGTTCTTTTACCTAGAGCAAGCGAAATACAACTCAATCTTCCAGTATTATTTTTTACAGTTTTAGTTTCTGTTTTAACAGGAGTTATTTTAGGTTTAGTTCCTGTATTTCAAGCTTCAAAAACTAATTTAGGCGAAGTGATGAAAGAAAACACCCACACCGCTACGGGCTGGCGTGGTAGAAAAATTAGCAATATTTTAATTGTTAGTGAAGTTGCTTTGTCCTTAGTTTTACTTATTGGAGCAGGACTTTTAATTAGAAGTTTTATGAAAATCCAGCAAGTTGACCCTGGTTTTAATCCTGATAATGTTTTAACTAATCAATTTGCTTTGCAAGGTAGCGTTTATCAAGATGGTGACAAACAACTAAATTTTCATAAACAAATTATAGAAAAAACTACTAATTTGCCTGGGGTTGATATCGTTGCTACTTCTACATCAGTACCTTTATCAGGGCAAAATCCTAAAATTCGCTATAGTGTAGAAGGCCAGCAAGTAGATTTTAACAATATTCCATTTGCTGCTAGTGCAGATATAACACCAGATTATTTTAAGGTATTGGGTATACCGTTAATTAAGGGAAGATTTTTTACTGATCAAGATAATGTTAATAGTGATAAGGTAGTAATAGTTAATCAAACTATGGCAGAGAAGATTTTTCCTGGACAAGATCCTATAGGAAAAAGAATTACTCGCGGTGTTCCTGATGAAAATGAAACGCCAGAATGGAGCCAAATTGTTGGTGTAGTTGGAGATGTAAAAATGGCTCAACTAAGTGAAAAATTTGAAAGCCAAATGTATTTTCCTTTTTATCAATACCCACAAGACTTTGCTTTAAGAAGCACATTTTTTTTAGTAACGCGTACAAAAGTTGATCCAAATAGCCTTGTTAAAGGAGTTAGGGAACAAATACTTAGTGTAGATAAAGATCTACCTGTATTTAATACAAAAGTATTAGCTCAAATGGTTTCAGATTCTTTAACTTATGCAAGATTTCTGATGACTTTACTAGGTATTTTTGCTGCCTCAGCTTTAATTCTAGCTGCTGTAGGTATTTATGGAGTTATTTCTTATTCAGTAACACAAAGAACACATGAAATAGGAGTACGGCTAGCTTTAGGAGCGCAAACTTTTGACATACTAAAAATGGTATTAAAAGAAGGTTTAAGCTTAACTTTGTTGGGTATTGGTGTAGGTTTAGGAGTTTCTCTAGCACTTAATCATTTAATAGCAAACTTACTTTATGGAATAACTACAACTGATCCAATGACATATGTAGCTATTATATTAATTTTAGTGGCTATTACTTTAGTAGCTATTTATATGCCAGCAAACCGAGCAACTAGAGTTGACCCAATAGTTGCATTAAGACGCGAGTAACGGACTAGGTATTTTCTATTGTTTTTTATTTGATGTAGAGCGAAAAATATTTTTATTACATTCGTTAAGTGCTGCACGTAGTTGTGATAGTGCTGGGACAGCAGACTTTAAGCCTTCAATAGAATGTTGTAATGCAATATCAAGACGTGCTTGTTTTAGTTGCCATTCAGTATATTGATCTAAATCATTAAGTTGTTGTTCTAAAGCTAATTGTAAAGTTTCAATATAATCTGCTAGAGCAGTGGCTTGCTCTTCTAATTGTAGGCGATTAGGATAATTACTATCTGAAACTCCAGCAGTGTCTTTAACTCTAATTGTAGTCTTAAAATTAGCTGGGCCACGTTGCTCAGAAGATAATTTACGAGTATCTCTTACACCCATATCTGCTACATGGTCAAAAACATTAATTACTTTTATATAAGAAATTAGTTCTTCCGGTGCTGGGCTAGCTTCTAGTCCATCTCCATCAAAATGTGCAACTACTAAAGTAATATTATCTTCTCCACCACGATCTTTAGCTAAATTAACCATTTTACTAGAAGCTATTTCTAAACTTAAGCTTTGTCTTAAAATTGTAAGCATTTCTGGAGCAGAAATTTTTTCTGATAAACCATCGCTACATAACAGTAAAATATCTCCTGCTGCTAATTCTACAGAAGTTAAAGCTACTTTTACTTCTTGTTGCCCACCTAGAGACTGCAAAATCATATTTCTTTGTTTGCTAGATTTAGCTTCTTCCCGAGTCATCAACCCTTGTTCAATCATTAATTCTAGCCAACTTTGGTCGGTAGTGATTTGTTTAATTCTATCACCACGTAAAATGTAAGCGCGGGAATCTCCTATTTCAGCAATATAAGCACGGCTACCTTCAATTAGTGCAGCAGTTAGAGTTGTAGCCATTCCTCGATATTGAATATGACGGCGGCCCGTATCCCAAATATGTTGGTTAATTTGCTGGATAGCACGCATTAATCTTTCTGGAGAGCCTACACCAGGAAAATGTAAAAATTCTTCTTTTAGTCCATTAATTGCTAGTTCTGAAGCTACTTCACCGGCTGCCGCGCCTCCCATACCATCAGCAACTGCCAAAAGTACACGATTATCAGTAACTTGACGAGTTAGGGTTTCATTAGGTAGAGGAGTAAAACCATCTACTAAATCAGACATAAAAAAATTATCTTCATTATTTTGTCGGACACAACCAACATCAGTTTTTCCATACATTCTTACTTTAATAAGTTTTTTTGCTGGCAAGATAGTTTCTCCTGCTAATTAAATTAGATGTGTTTTGATTAGTGTTAAATCTTAACTTTGACATGCCGCTATAGTCTAGCTGGAAAATAAAGGAAAATCCATCTTAGAGAAAACTTTTGCAGGGAATTTTAGATAGGTCGGAAAAAATAGATGTAATTAACATCAGGGCTGTAAAACCCTGATGTTAATATTGTTGATTTTATTGAGCTTGAGTTGTTTCTTTATTTTTATCTTTGTCTTCTTTAGGAACATAAACCATCTTGGTAGCAAATTTTTCTTCCCAACGAATCCTACCAGTTAATTGCATTACAACAAATAAGGTTAAAATAGAGCCTATAGTAATTGAAAGTCCGGTAAAGCCCTTGAAAAAGAAAGCATAAGAGAATAATACTAAGTAAACAAATTGTGCTAAAGCTGCTTCACGAATTGCAAATTGTGTTCCTACGACTAAGCGTAAATAGCTGATAACTAAGAAAATAGAAACTACTGAACTAGCGGCAAATGACATATGAATTGACATATGGTCTACTAAATAAGCAAGTAGTAAGTGGAAAGCAAAAAAACCTGTTGCAATAAAGAAATAATTCATTGGATGAATTTCAATATTGCGTAAAGTAGTAATAATAAACATTAAAAAGAAGAAGAAAAATAATGATACAGGAGCAAAAAAGCTAATTTGTCCTGCAAGTGGGCCGGGTTGTAATTTTTCTGGCATTGACATCCCAATTCTAAAACCAGACACTAAGCTTTTATATGACCAAAGCATTTCCCATCCTTTAGCGATTTCTTGTTTTTCTGCTGGTGATAAAGTGTTTTCAGGAAAATCAATATCCTTAAAATTAGTAGTCATCCTTAATGCAAAATCTTTAACCTGTGTTACATCACTTCCAAAATTATAATGCCAATTATTTAAGCCTTGTGAGCGATAAGCTATTTTTAATGTAGCCATTTGTCCAGCAGGCACTTGAGCAGTTGCTGTTGCTACATTACTTTGATTAGTTAAATTTACTGCTACATCATTTACTGCAAAAACTAAATCAGCATAAATTGCATTTGAGGAAGGAAAGTAAAAAGAAAAAGTTATTTTGTCGCCATCTGTGTTATTGAGAAATTTATAAGTTCCATCAAAATTGACTTTATAAGTGCTATACCAAAGCAGTCCTTTTTGACGATGTTCTAAATCAAAATCTACTTTAATATCAGTGCTTTCTAAAGGTAAAACACTTGTAGTTTTTTCATCTACATTTCTTATAACTATTTTTCCATCTTCTACAGTTTTTACTTCTTTGGTAACAGTTTTTTCAAAAAATGCACTAGGAGGGGTTTGATTATGTTCTGATCCCCAAGTAGAAGCCACTTTGCTATTTAATCTATCGTCTAGTGAGTAAGTGCGGGAAAAAATTGTTGCTCCTAAAACCATCCAAGCAACCGTAGTAAACAAGTAGATAATTGCAATAGCAATAATTCTCTTAACCATTTGTTTTGCTCCTTAATTTTTATTAGGCAATTTATTTCTATTATTTATTAGAGTTCTTTAGCAACCAGTATAGAAGCTAGAAAATTTATTTTTATCATTATCCCAAAAGATTATTTCACCTCCACAACCTTCAAAAGGAGAAGCATCAATAGCAGGATTTGTGAGTGTTATAGAAAACCCTACACGCTCTATTAGTTCGGCAGGTTGCAAGCTTAAACCATAATATAGCAAACCTTCTCCGCCTGGATTTTGATAAATAGTTGGAGAAGTTTTATTTTGTGAGAGAAAAATAAATATACTGGATTCTTTTGACTCAAAAGCATTTTCATTATCTCTTACTAACAAAATAGCTTTGTCTATCTTACCATCACCATCAAAATCAGCCTTTATTTCATTTTTGTAATGCTTTTTTATTTCTGGATAAACATCAACTTGATAATCTGCTTTTTTAGGAAAACGCCAACCTAAATTTTTTAATTCTGCTAAGGAAGTTTCTTTAATTAATGTAATGTTTGTTTCCTCTGTGAAATTGTTTTCTTCTGTCTTTTCAACAGTTATACTTTCAATATTTTCAACATTTGCAACAACTTGGGGAGTGTTTTCTAAATCTATTTTTGTATTGTTTATTGAAACAGGGATGGAGTCTGTATCAGAAATCTTATAACCAAAAATTTCTAAATTTGTTGTTGTATTGTTTATAGCAGTGGGAGTGGTTGAAAGTAGATTTGTTTGTTTTATATCAGATGTTTGCTTAGTGCCATAGCCTAAACGAAGAATACAAATTAATAGCATAGCAACTAATGCACAACATCCTAAAAATCTAAGTGTGTTTCTCATAAAATTTATTACTTCCTATATGTAGATTAAAGGTTGACTTATCGAATGGCAGTTTAGGCTTATGGTTTAAATAAAATTAGGTGGAAGTTAGCTATTTTAGCTGTGAGTTTCCACATAATCAGCAGGCAGAAAACACCATTTTTAAGGACAAGGAATATTGATCCAGTTAAAAAATTGAATAGGCACAGATATTGCGTAACTAAAAGCAAAAGTTAGTTTTAGATAAATTTTAACTAACTAAAAGGAGGAGTTATGAAAGTCCTATTAGCAATAGATGGTTCCACTTATAGCGATGCTGCTGTTGAAGAAGTAGCAAACCGGCTTTGGTCGCAAGGTACAGAAATAATGGTTTTAAGTGTAGTTCATATAGTTACAGAATGGCCCGATCCTATATTTTATGGTGTTCGTTTGATGGCTTTTGAGGAACATCGAAAAGAAGCGCGAAAGGTTGTCAACAAAGCTACAACAAAATTGATGGAAAAATTTGGAAGTGAAAAATTACGCATCATTGGTGAAATTTTAGAAGGCTCTCCCAAAAAATTGATCGTCAAAGAGGC
Organism: uncultured Clostridia bacterium; assembly: GCA_964492845.1. Taxonomy (GTDB): domain Bacteria; phylum Acidobacteriota; class Blastocatellia; order Chloracidobacteriales; family JADJPF01; genus JADJPF01. The sequence continues at coordinate 111,343 of CAZBMZ010000017.1, read as the reverse complement.
TGCAAATTGGAATGCTGATTTAATTGTTGTAGGCTCTCATGGACGTGGAGCAATAGGAAAGGCTCTACTTGGCTCAGTATCTTCATATGTTAGTTCACATGCCAAATGTTCTGTTGAAGTTGTACATCCTAAAGAAGAAATGGTTGCAGTAGCTTAAGCTAAAAATGTTATAAATATTATAAATAATAGCTATAACTTATTGTTTGTAAACGACATGCTATTAAAAATTATCTAAAAAAGCCCGCTAGCCCAGTTTTTTAACGCTGGGCTTTAATTTTGCCTAAAGTAGCAAGTTATAGAGCTATTGACAATAACTTGCTCTTTGATATAAATGTCTATGTTTATTAGATTTAGTTAAAATGGCTGGCATAATTTGATGAAAATTTTTTCGCAAATACTTTATCTTAAATCCTTAGAAACACTTCGCCAAATTAAAGACAACTTATTTAGTTTCTTAGTTTTAGCTCCAATGATTTTAGCAGTTGTTTATTTACTGGCAGTTCCTTACCTTAATACTTTAGCCATAGGAGCTTATCCAGAGCTATCATTAAATACTTTACAATTACTTACTACAGTAATAATTTTTTTGTTACTACTCTCAAGTATTTCAAAAGTAATAACTGAACTTTACCCGCTACAATCGGCAGATGCTTATTTAGATGGGCTTCCAATCCCAGTTAATGAAAGATTTCTCTCTATATTAATAATAAGAATGACTAAAAATCTGTTGTTGTTAGTTATTTTAGGTATTGTCAATTTTTTAATTTCTCAAATTTCTGGTAAGTCTTCACAAACTTTATTAGTGACCTTTTTTTTACTAATACCTATAGGATTACAACTAACAGTTTTACAACTATTTTTAGTAATTTTTACTGCTCATTTTAAGCAACTAAATTTAGTTAGAATTTTAATTTTCTTTACTACATTATTTTTAATTCAATATTTTTTCCCTACAATAGGCTATTGGCTAAATTGCTATTTCTTAGGCATAAGAGAATTACTAGTTTTACTTTATTATAAATGGGTAAGTAATCAAACAATAAGTTTAGTTACTATAAATAGTTTGTTATCAATAGGTTTATCTCTACTAATATCAATAATTAGTTTTGTTGGTTATAGAAAATGGGCAATACAAGATCGTGAAATAGTAGAACAACTGCTTTCTAAAAAGCGGCGTTTTAGTGATTTTATTAGCCAAAATTTTATTTTAGCTAAAGCTTTTGGATTAAAGATTAGCGCATATTTATTAAGAGATTTAATTTTAACTTTTCGATTTTTTTCTGCTGCTGTTTATTTAAGTTTTGCTTTTGCAATAATTTTTCAAATTAGCTTAATTTTACTGGCAAAAAGAACTGATTACCCAGTAGAAATTATTGCTCAAGTTGTGGTTTCACTTACTAGTTTTGCTTTAGCTGCACTAGCTCCAGCACTGGTAAAACATCAATTACCATTTTTATGGCTAGAACGTTCCTTACCTGTTGCGGGTCAAGATATGTATTGGTCTAAAGTAATTTATGCAGGACTAGTTTCTTTACCTACAACTTTTATTAGTTTTTTTATTTCTCTTACATTAAAAAGCTTTGATCTTGAGACAGCAGCTTTTTTACTTTTTCAATTAATGTTGCTTTGGTTAACTGTGTCTTCTTTAGTTGGAGTTCTTTGCTTTGAAATGGCTGCTCGTCCCGGTCTAGCCATTCCTTTTATAGCAATTGCTAGTTTAGCAATTGCTATTTTGGTAATACAAGTTTGGTGGATTTGGTTTATTCTTTATCCATATGCAATGGACAAGTTACAAGTTCGTGCGCGAGAACGTGCTAGAGTGCTAATTATTGGTTTAGAGGGTGATAATGATTAAGTTAGAATCAGTAGTAAAATGCTATGGTGATTTAAAGGCTCTAAACGAAGTAAATTTGACGATTGGAAAAGAGATTTTTGCTTTACTTGGTGCAAATGGTGCTGGTAAATCTACTATGATTAAACTTATTCTAGGGATGATTGAACCTGACACAGGGCGTGTTTTAGTTGCAGATAAAGAAGTTAAGTATCATTTAGTAGAAACTCGTCAAATGATTGGATATTTGCCAGAAAATTTAGTTTTGTATGAAAGATTAACAGGACAAGAATTTCTTCGCTTTGTTGCAGGTGTAAAAGGTTTAGGCAGAGAATCAAATAGAGAAATCGAGCAGGCGTTAATTGATTTTGACTTAAAGGCAAAAAAAGATTTATTAATTAGACAATATTCTTTTGGCATGAAAAAACGCATTGGTTTAATTGCAGCAATGCTTGGTAATCCACAAATCTTAATGCTAGATGAACCGCTTAATGGTTTAGATGTAGAAACAATTACTACTTTACGTAAAAGGTTATCAGAATATTATGAAGAAGGAAAAACAATAATTTTTTCCTCTCATATAATGGATTTTGTTGAGCGTATTGCTAATCGAGTAGTAATTTTATCACGAGGTCAAATAGCTGTAGATGGAACAGTTAGCGAACTACGCCAAAAAGCTAATCTAACAACTAGCCATTTTGAAGAAGTGTTTTTTCATTTTGCAAAAGCTAATAAATAAAACAAATAAAAACTTTAATAAATTGTTAGGATATAATGATACTAACTTAAGCTTGAAAGGAGAAAAACGCTTGTCTAAAGAAGTTGTTGTTTGTCCAAAATGTACCAGAAATAATAGCACTTTACGGGCAAAATGCCTTTACTGTGGGGAAGAACTGCCTGCTACAGAAGATCTTAAAAAGAATTTAGCAGCACAAGCAGCAAAGATTAGAGAACGTGATCCTAATGCTCAGCTAGATCCTCTTTCGCAAATGACAAATCAATTCCAACAATCTTTGGCGGGATTTAATGTAGTTCTAGAGCCTATTTTGGTAGAAGATCGAAACAAAGCTAGTGAAGAAGCTGCTAGATTAGGTTTTTATACTGCTACAGAAGCAAAACAACTCCTTGACTTAAATCGTCCTATTGCTATTGCTCGCTATCAAACTGAAGCTGAAGCAAAAATAGCTGAACAACAAGTTGCGGCTGCAAAACTTCCTGTAACTGTTGTTAAAGACGATGATTTATCGTTTGAAAATCCTAATCGAAAAATAAAAAAATTAGCTGTTGATATTGTTAATAGCGTAAAACTAACGGCAACCTTGGATGGGTTTGAGGAAGATATAAGCTTTGCTGCTAGTGATGTTGTATTAATTGTTGAAGGGCGGCTGCGGTTTTATCAATCTGAAGCAACAGAGGAAAATGTTAGTTTTGGTAAAAGAACTAGGGAAATAACCGAAGCAACAGAATCTGTTTCTGAACAAACTGTAGTAGATATTTATACTAGTTCTGAAAAAAATAATTTTCGCATACGTGTAGAGTCATTTGATTATTCTGGGCTTGGTAGCAAAATGAAATTAACTACATTAGAAAATTTTCGGATGCTACAAACAATTCTTAAAGATATAAGTAAAAATGCTATTTATGATACAGATTTTAAGGCGGCATCAAAATTACTAGAAAATGTTTGGCCATGTATTCAACGCCAACAAAGCTGGGGACTTAAGCGCACAAAAATGTTGGGTACAGGAAAAATTGCTACTCGCTCTGTACATTTTAAGGATAATGAAATGACTTTTAATCGCTACTCACGATTGCGTTATTATTTAATTTCTAAATCAGTTGGTGAAAAATAATGGCTTATATTTATGGATTAATTCCTGTTTTAGAAGCATTAAAAGCAAACCGCCGTCCAATAGAAGAAATAATCTTAGCTGAAGGTAATCGTCCAGCACGGCTTACAGAACTACTTAATTTTGCACGTCAAAAAAAAGTGCTTATCAGCTACCATAAACGTAGCTACTTAGATAGTTTAGTTAATGGAACTAATCATCAAGGAGTAATTGCTATTGCTCGTTCTGCTAGCTACACCGACTTAGAAGATGTGTTAGCTAATACAGGAAAAAATCCATTATTTGTACTTTTAGATAATGTAGAAGACCCACATAATTTAGGCGCAATTATCCGCACTTCAGAATGTGCTGGAGCTAATGCCGTTATTATCCCTGCACATCATTCAGTTGGCTTAACTGAAACAGTTGTAAAATCTTCGGCAGGTGCTACAGAATATTTACCAGTTGTCCAAGTAACTAATCTAGTTCATACAATTGATGAATTAAAATCAAAAAATATTTGGGTAGTTGGTCTAGAAGCAAATACTTCAACAAACTATACTGGGTGGGACTTCCAAACACCTACGGCAATAGTCCTGGGTAGTGAAGGGAAAGGTATTAGACGTTTAGTTAAAGAGCATTGTGATAGTTTAATTTCTATTCCGCTATTAGGTAAAGTTACATCGCTAAATGTTTCAGTTGCTGCGGCTGTTATACTTTATGAAGCTGTTAGGCAAAGGCAATTGGTAAAAATTTAGTTTCTGTTCTGTTCTACAACTAGTTGCTATGTCCAACAAAATAAACTAGATAATTTTACTTGATTATCTAGAGTCATTGTTTTTTAATTGTAATTACTTTCTAAGTAAAATCCTGATTTTTAAACTTATAATAGTTTAACTTGTATAAACAATGGAAAAAGGTCAAATTACTGTATCAATAACTGCTGAATACTTAAAAGATCTTTTAGGCAATATTTTACGTGTCTCTAGGCAAGCCGATCTAATAGAAGTAAGGCTTGATTACTTAACAGATCGGAATATAGAAGTAAATGGGGAAGAAATCTTAAGAACTACTTTTGCTGTTACAGATAAACCTTTAATTTATACTTTTCGCAGTGGCAAAAAAGAAAGCACTCCCAATCAATCTATACAGGAAATTAACGGTTTAATTAATAGTAGAAGTGCGGAGTTAGCCAAGGATTATTTTGATTTTGAATTATCAAATGATAATACTGTAATTTTGCAGCTATATAATATCTACCAACGTGTTTTTAATAAATCCCCTCAAATAATACTTTCTTATCATAATTTTGAAAGCTGCCAACTAAAAGATTTATTAGATGTTTATAGCTCTATGACAAAGCTACAAGCAGATGTTATAAAAATTGCTGCTAAAGCCAACAAAGTAACAGACCAACTAGCTATTTTTTCTTTGCTTGAAAAAGCAAAAGAAGATAATAAACCTTTGATTGCCCTAGCAATGGGTGAAGCAGGCAGAATTAGCCGGGTTTTAGCTCCTAGTCGAGGCAGTTTTACTACTTTTACTTCTCTAAGAAAAGGCTTAGAATCGGCACCAGGACAATTTACACTCTCAGAAATGCTTTCACTTTATAAACCAAAGTGTATAAATAAAGAAACAAAAATTTATGCTTTATTAGGTTGTCCAGTGTCGCATTCTGTTTCACCTCATATACATAACATAGCATTAAGCACACTTGGACAAATGTCTGTCTATCTGCCAATAAATGTTTCTGCCAATGAATTAGATTTGTTTATAGAAAAGTTTATTTCTTTGCAAAGTAGGGAATTAGACTGGCATTTTATGGGTGCTAGTGTAACTGTACCTCATAAAATAAATATACAAAAATTCTTAGATGAAATTGACCCAATAGCAAAAGAAATAGGTGCTGTTAATACCATTGTAGTTAAAGAAGGTCGGCTTATTGGCTATAACACTGATGTAATAGGTGCTATAGCTCCACTCTTAAAAATTATGGACTTAAATAAAGCTAAAGTATCTGTTTTAGGCACAGGTGGGGCTGCTCGTGCCGTTGTTGTAGGGCTTAAACACCAAGGCGCACAAATTACTGTCTATGGACGCAACCAACAAGTTATGGAATATTTTGCTAATACTTTTGGCACAGAAATAAAACCTTTTTCAGAGTCAGATAAAATATCTTGTGATTTGCTAATTAACACTACACCAATAGGGATGTTTGATTGGCCCTCAGATATTAATATGCCAATAATGGAAGAAGCCCTAAAAAACTGTGCTAGAGTTTACGACTTGGTTTATAACCCAATTGCTACACCGCTTTTAGACACAGCACATAAATTAGGTATACCAATAATAAGCGGTTTAGAAATGTTAATTTCTCAGGCTGCCGAACAATTAAAGCTTTGGACAGGATTAGAACCACCTGTTGACTTAATGCGAAGTGCTGCTTATAAAGCCTTATCTCAAAAAACAAAATAATTAAGTAAGCTATTCATTAGATTTTGCTAGAAGAAAACTGGAAAATTGCTTTAGCACTATTTCTACAACTTTTCGTAACTGCTCAGAACTTGCACCATTTGCAGCTTGAATAGACATTCCTTGTGAAATAGTAGCTATATAGCGGGCAAAATCTGTAGGCTCTATATTCTCAGGAAAATCCCCTTCCTTTTTTGCACGCTCAAAACGATTGTAAAGAGCCGTTTCCATAGAAAGACGACGGGAAATTAGCTCTTTTTTTATACAATCAGCTTCTTCTCCACATACAAGCGCGCTTTGTACAACAAGACATCCTGGAGGATTATCTGGATTAGTATTGGAATCAGCAAACTCATAAAGTAACTCCTCTATAACTTTATATGTCGTAGGCTGATTAAGTGCATTATCTATGACAGATTTTCTAGTGTCAAAATACCTGTCTAGTGCTTTACGAAATAGCTCTTCTTTGTTTCCATATGTAGCATATAAGCTAGGACGATTAATGCCCATTGCTATAGTTAAATCCTGTAATGATGTTCCTTCGTAACCCTTACGCCAAAATACTGCTAACGCGCTATCTAAAGCTTTTTCTATGTCAAATTCTTTTGGTCTTCCTGCTTTCATTTTTTTCTCCCATTTATTTTATACCTGTCAGTATAATATTAAAATATAATTTATGTCTATATAAAATCAATATTATCTATTAGATAACTATTTCTTATTAAAATAAATTTTCTGATCTGCAAAAAAAATAACTATTTTTTACCAAAAAGTACAAAATTATGTTGACAGGTTATTTTTGTATTGTTATATTCTTTACCGAACAGTACAAAAATAATTTAATAACTGATATTAGAAAGGAAAAAGTATATGGAACTAATTAAAGCGTTAAATTGGCGTTATGCAACAAAAAGAATGACAGGGGAAAAAATTCCACAAGAAAAACTAGATAGAATATTAGAGGCTATAAGACTATCTGCCTCCTCTACAGGACTTCAACCTTACACGGTACTAATTTTAGAAAATCAAGAGCTACGTAAAAAACTACAACCTCTTGCTTATAATCAGCCACAAATTGTAGAAGCTTCGCATTTACTTATATTTGCAGCTTGGTCAAACATCAATCTAGAACAAGTAAAAGAATTTATTAGTAATATTGCTGAAACTAGGGGTGTAACTATAGATAGCCTAAAAGCTTATCAATCTATGATAGAAAGCTTGATTTCTAATAAAACAGCAGAAGAAAACTATGCTTGGGCAGCAAAACAAACATATATTGCTTTAGGAACAGCTTTGGTAGCTGCTGCGGTTGAAGGTATAGACGCTACACCTATGGAAGGTTTTAATCCTCAAGCTTTGGATGAGATATTACAGCTTCCAGAAAAAGGCTTACGAAGTGTTTCTTTATTAACTTTGGGCTATCGTGATGATAAAAATGACTATTTGGCTAATGCAAAAAAAGTTAGAAGACAAAAAGAAAAGCTTTTTATTAGCTTATGAGCATTGCACTTAAAACATTTAGAATAAATAAATTAACTAACAAATAATTAACATAAGGAGAAAAAACGATGTCAAAGAAACTAGAAGGAAAAGTAGCATTAGTAACAGGTGGATCTCGTGGAATAGGAGCAGCAATAGCTCGCTCACTTGCTGATGAAGGGGCAAATATAGCTATTAGTTACACTTCTTCGGCTAGCAAAGCTCAAGATTTAGTTAATGAGTTTGAATCTAAAGGGGTTCGTGCAGTTGCTTTTCAAGCTGACCAAGCTGATTCTAAACAAGTAGAGGATTTAGTTAACAAAGTAGCAGAACATTTTGGAGGTCTTGATATTCTTGTAAATAATGCTGGTGTTGCTGTTACTGGTTTAGTTGGGGATTCTTCAAATAACCTAGTAGAACTTGAGCGTCAATTTGCAATAAATGTAGGTGGTGTGGTAACGGCTGTTCGTACTGCTGCTAAATATTTGGGTGAAGGTGGACGGATTATTTCTATAGGCTCAGGGCTTGCAGATCGTTCACCATTTCCAGCAATGTCAGATTATTCAGCAACAAAGGCTGCAATAGCTGGTTATACTCGTGGTTGGGCGCGTGACCTTGGGCCAAAAGCTATTACTGTAAATATTGTGCAACCTGGCCCAATTGATACAGATATGAATCCAGCAGATTCAGAGCATTCAGCCGGACAAAAAGCCTTAACTGCTCTTGGTCGTTATGGTAAAGCTGAAGAAATTGCTGCTACTGTCGCTTTTTTAGCAAGCCCTGGTGCTGCTTTTATTACAGGTACAACTATTAATGTTGATGGCGGGTTTAATGGTTGATTTTTTGCCATATCCTATTTTCTTTATATTGAAGTAGTTATAAATCAAATTTATAACTACTTTTTATTTATATAAATCAAAAATTTTTTATAAAAGGAAAGAAAATGAAAATAGAGGGAAATATAGAGTTTACTGTTATAGAACAAAGCCAAGAACAAGTAATTTCAGAAATGCCAATTCAACCAGGAATAATAAACCCTTATGGAGTAGTTCATGCAGGCGCAATGTTATGGTTTGCTGATGTAACCGCCACAATTTTAGCTATGGGTTCTTCTGCTGCAAACGAAAATATGTCGGGGTTTCCTTTAGCTATTAACCTGAATGCAAATTTTATTAGTAATCAAAAAGAAGGTAAGTTTAAGGCTATTTCTTCTTTTGTTAAAAAAGGAAAAACAGTTACTATTGTTCGTACTATTATATTAGGTAGTAACGATAGAGTAATAGCTGATATTACTACTAACCATATATCTTCCAAATAAGATAGCTATTTTATCTAAAAATAGCTAAACACATACCACAACTACCAGATATAAATAAAAACACAAAAATGGCTACAAAAATCCACACATTTTTATAAGGCTTCTTTTGTGGTAAAGGCATTGGCTGGCCCGGTACAAAGGGCCCTTGTCCTGGTTGCATAGGCAAAGGAGGCGCGTAAGGGTTATTTGACATTCCCATTTGTTGCCCCATTTGCGTTGGTTGATTAAAACCTATTGGTGGCCTCATTGGTTGATTAGGTGTCATTTGAGGAGGAAAAGCAGTAGGTTGTTGTCCTGGCATCCCACCTTGAAGATTAGGGTTTGGAAAAGGTGTAGGATTAGTTGGGCCTGTAGGTATATTAGGGTTTGGAAATGGGTTAGGTGTATTAGGCGTAGAAAATGGCCTAGGAGTATTACCCATTGCTGGATTTTGGTTTGGAAAAGTGTTTGGAGGAGTGTTTTGTATTGGTTGATAAGGATTTGTTCCAGCAGATGGAAGATTTGATGGATTAGGTGTTGAAGGTGGAGGATTAATAAATGTGCCTTGTGGCCCACTTGGATATTGACCTTGTGGCCCACCAGGATAAGCACTTTGTGGACTTGTAGGAATTGCAATATTAGGAGAAGTTCTTCCCTTAAAATTAGTAAGATCTCTTAGGGTTTGTTCAAATTGTTCAACAAACTTTTGTATTGTAGGAGTGCGACTATTTCGGTTTCGAGCTAAAGCATTCATAATCGCTCCCTCAATATTAGGTGGAATAAATACTTGAGGATTAGCTACACTAGGAGGTAAAGGATTTTCTGTAAGGCGTTTTACCATTATTGATTGTGCATTATCGCCAGAAAAAGGTAATTTTCCTGTTAATAATTGATAGGTAATAATAGCAAAACTATAGATATCTGAACGTGGGTCTAGTTTTTCTCCTGCTAATTGTTCAGGTGACATATAAAGTGGAGTGCCTATAACCATACCTGTTTGAGTTAAATCATTGTGTTTATCATCAATTGCTAATTTAGCAATACCAAAATCTAGGACTTTTACCCAATCTTTATCATCTTTTTTAGCTATCATGATGTTATCTGGCTTTAAGTCTCGATGAACCATATTTTTGCTATGTGCTGCTGCTAAAGCCTGACCAGATTGTCTAACTAGCTCACAAACTCGCTCTACAGGTAAAATTCTTTCTCGCTTTAGTAAATTAGATAAAGTTTCTCCCTCTACATATTCCATTGCTAGGAAATACATTCCGCTAGCCGTTTCACCAAAATCATAAACCATTACTGCATGAGGATCATTAAGCAGTGCAGACATTTGAGCTTCACGGTTAAATCGCTCAACAGCATCTCCATTTTGTGCCATGTCTTCAGGAATTACCTTAATAGCACAAATACGATTCATCTTTATTTGCTCAGCTTTATAAACTGCACCCATCCCACCTTGACCGAGCTTGGAAATAATCTTATAGCGGCCTTCTAGCACAGTCCCAATTAATGAATCAAATAGCTGGGTTTTTTCTTCAGGCAATGCTTCTAGTTTTACTCCATCTTGTGGACAAATATTATCTTGATTTTCATACCTCAAATGGCAACGGGGACAAATTTTCATCAATCTTTTAAGGCGTGGAGACTCGGCCATTTATGGACGAGAGGAAACGCCGTCTCCTTTTGTGTAAGAATAAGAGTAACCATCACAAGAAAATAAAAGTTTGCAATAAGTGTGTTTAATGCCTTGAATAGTAGCATCTTGAGTAGTTATATTAAAATAACCTGTTGAACGAACTGCAACTTTACCAGTGTATGTACCTTTCTTTTTTCCACTACTTACTACAGTTTTAACCATATCTCCTGTTTCAAATCCAAACACTCTTTTAGATGTTTTTGCCTTAGTTCGCGGAAATCCTATCTTATCCATTAAGCACATTTGCCTACTTCCATGCCCTACAGCTTTTATTTTCAATACTTCTACTTTATCTAGTTTTAGTGTAGGGGTGCTACTACCTACACACGCTGCATCTATCCAATGTTCTTTTCTTAAGTTTTGTTTTCTACGATTATACTTAGTTATTGCTCCTGATCCTGTTTCTATTGGTATCTTTATTCTCTTTATTCTATTAAGTGTTTCCCACCTTGTACTATTAACTGCTGCTGCATCTTTTAGTGGAATTTTTGCTTGTTCTTGCACTTTCTCAAATCCAAACTCCAAAGCTGTTTTACTACCTTTCTTTATATTACACTTTTCACAAGCTAATGTCAGGTTTGTTACTCTATTAGTTCCACCTCTGCTTTTTGGTATTATGTGTTCTATTTGCAATGGTTTATCTCCCTCTTTACAGTATACACACTTACGTTTGTATTTCTCTAACAAATATTCTCTAACCTCATAACCTGCTAAAGTGCCTTGTTGATATTCAACTCCTTTAATATCAGTATTTTGCATTAACTGCGTATCAAATTTAACTAACTCTAAACTTATTGCTGATATTGGACATATCTTGATAAGCCTTTTTACCCAAGTTTCTACATTAGATACTCTGCTTAGTAGAGAAGGAGCTAACCAACCACAAACCCTAGTTCTATTATTAAATCTAGCCTTACGATATCTAGTTTTCCTTGAACGTCTGCCCCGACGAACTCCACGACGAGTATCTAAACTAGCTTTAATAGTTTGTCCTCTATGCTCTATTTCAGCAGCAAATACTACTTCTCTTGTTTCTTGATTAACTATAGCTACTCCCGTTGTTTTGCTACCAGGATCTAGCTTTAGCTGATAAATTTGTAGTTGTGGGTCTGTTACTTCTTTTTTAAGTATGATGGTGAAAGGAAACCGCTTATATACAGCCGCTAATCCTGCATTGAGTAGCCTACGAGCTTGACCTGGATGACACATATCTAGTTGCTGTTTATTTTTATCTAGTACAAATACTTTATTCATAGTTTGTATAACCTCGTATTTCTACGGTTAAGTTTGCCTCGACAATGTTACGAATCAGTATATCTACTAGGCACTGTCTTTATACCCTTACAACTGTTTAACCTAGCAGTTACAGAGCTTGGAACTGGCTCGCATCCCAAGGTATGTCTTTTACCTCTCTTCGTAACGTAGTTCTCTAACGAACTTAGTCTGCTCAACTGGGCTTGTCACCTTCGTAACAAGCCTAGCCCTTTAGGGCTAGGTAGTTGACAGGTTTTTCTCAATAAATTTATAAAGCTTACTGCTCAAGATTAAACAGTTTAATAGCCAAAAGTCAACTTTAACAGATGTATTAGCCATTTTTTCTAATTTGTAGTAAAGATACTTGTTAATTATTTAATGATAAGAAAATATTTTCTAATACTAACTGTCGGTTAACATTACGTATTAAATCGCGTTCTAATGCTATTAAACTACTGGATAAACTTATAAATATTTTTTTAGGTGCTTTAAGTGCTAAGTCTAATAAAATACTGAGGATATCAAAATTAATTATAGGGGAACTGTTAGAAATTTGTAAATGAATTAGATCTTGTAATAACGCTAGTAAAACCACTAAATATAAATCAAATTCTGCTCGTTCTTTACGTCCAAAACTTTCTGCTAGTTTTAGTAAAGCTACTGTTTTATCCTTGCTAGCTAAAGTTATAAGTAACTCTAAACATTCTTGGCGACGTGTTAAGTATTCAGAAATATCTATACTTAATGCTCGTCCAATGCTTCCTTGAGCTAACTTAACCAGTAATTTTTGTTCAAGGTCTGGTCTAGGGTAATTAGCGTTCAAGTAACTACTTAAAGCTTCTTCTGATAAAGGAGAAAATTGTAATTTAATGGTTCTAGAACGAATGGTTGGAAGTAGTGAATCTAAACTGCTAGTAAGCAGGATGATAATAGAAGTGCTAGGAGGTTCTTCTAGAGTTTTAAGTAATGCGTTGGCGGCTTGTTCTCTTAAACGTTCAGCCATTTCAATTATATAAACTCGATATTTTCCTTCAAAAGGGCGATAGTAAACTTCGCTAATAATATTTCTAATTTGATCAACTTTAATAAACTGTCCATCAGGAGTAATTATTTTAGTATCAGGAAATTGATTTGCAGCTATACGCTGGCAAAAACTACATTTATCACAGCTATTAAAATCTTTATCTAAATAATTACAATTTAATGACTTAGCAAACTCTATTGCAAACTGCTGTTTTCCTACACCTGATTGACCAGCAAAAATTAATGCTCCAGGTACACGAGCCGCCCTTATTGCTTTTTGCAGCCGTTCTTTAATTAATGAGTTCCCAACTAAATTACTTAGTGACATGATTAGTAATAGGATAGAGTAAATCGATTTTAGGTAATATTACATGGCAAACTTCTTGGAAAATCGCTTCTTCTTTATCAATTGTATTGATTATAAAAAAACGTTCAGGAAATTCTTTTGCTAAAGCTAAATACCCATCTCTAACTCTTTGATGAAACTCTTTTTTTTCATTTTCTAAACGGTCTTTGCTACGTTCTGAGTTAGGAGAAAGCATTCTTTCATCTGCTAAAGGGACTGGTAAATCAAAAAGTATAGTGATATCTGGAATAAGTGAATTTGTGGCAATTTTATTTAATTCTTTTATTAAGGATTGTGATAATTTACGCCCAAACCCCTGATAAGCTAGAGTTGCATCTGTATAGCGATCAGAAAGAACAATCTGGTTTTTATCTAATGCGGGTTTTAATGTTTCGCTGACATGTTGGGCGCGGTCGGCGGCATAAAGTAGTAATTCTGTTGTGGCGTATAATTGATGATTTTTATTATCTAATAAAATTTGGCGGATTTGGCTACCGATTTTTGTTCCTCCAGGTTCACAAGTTACTAGGTGTGGTATAGAGTTGGCTGCCAGTAATGCAGCCAACATTTTTATTTGTGTGGTTTTGCCACAACCATCAATACCTTCAAAAGTAATAAATAATCCTGGCATACTTAACTTATATTACTTAGCCGCTCCACTAGGAGTAGCACTATTAGAAGTAGCTGCTTGAGCTTCTTCTTTAGTACCTTCTTCATCTATAGGAAGCTTTGAAATAACTCCTTTAGGTAGTGCAACTGTTGAAATTGCATGCTTAAAAATTAGTTGTTCCTGACTGCCCCCATCCATAATGACAGAATATTTATCAAAACCTCGGATTCTGCCAGTTAGTTTAATCCCACTAAGTAAGTAAATAGTTACCTGTAAGCGATCGCGTCTTGCTTGATTAAGAAAAGCATCTTGCAAATTTTGTAAGTTTGTTTTTTCCATTGCTGTTCCCCTTAGGTTATTTTAATTTTGTTTGGGAAAATTCTTATATGACTAAAAACTACCAATAAAAAAGTTGGTTAAGTCGTTTTTTAGACATACTGCGAAAACTATCATAATGTTTGGCAGATAAGCAACTAGTATCAGAATAAGCTAGTTAACCCACTTTAAGTTTTATCAGCAAAAAATATTGCTTTAATCCTTAAAAATATAGAAAAACTAAAAAATTATATTTTTAAGGAAAAAGCATTTAGACTTTTAAGGAATTGTGATGAACACAAAAAGTTTTTTATGCTAAAATGAGGAAAATCGCTAACTCGTATTTATATCTAAAAATTACTTTTAACCACATAGATAAAAATGAGGGAAATATGAGACGCTTTCTTATAGCTTTTTCTCTAGTCATACTACTACCTTTGATTGCTAATGCTTATACTTTAGTCTTAAAAGATGGTCGTCGTATTGAAGTAAAAGAAAAGTATCGTATTGTTAATGATGTAGTTATCTTTATCTTACCAGAAGGAAATCGTTTCTCTATTTCTTTAGATAAAATTAATATATCAGCCACAGAGCTAGCAAATGCTGTAGAGTTAGGTTCATTTATAAAAAATTCTACTGAGCCTGAAAAAATAACAGATAAAGAAGCTAATAAAACTACTATAGTAGATGAAGATCCAATTTTAGCTTCTCGTCCAACTGCACGTAAAATTACTAATAGTGATTTTGAAAAATATCGTGTGCGCCGTGAAGAAATGATGAAAGATGTAGCTAATAAAGCTAGCACAAAAGCAGAAGTAACTCCGCCTGCACCTGATCCAGCAGCCGAAAGAGATGCTGCATTTTTAGCACAACGACGAGAAAAAGAAAAAAATAGAGAAACTTATTGGCGTGGTCGTTCAAAAACCTTATTAACTGAACTAAGAGTACAAGAAGAACAAATTGCAGCTTTAGAAGGGGAAGTAGAAAATGGCCGACGAATTCAAACACCACCAAATGTTTCTGTTTACAATGCCCCTGCTCCTTATATTTACCCTGGCCCAGGTGTCAGAATTGGCGGAATCCCAATAGGAATTGGTGGTAATGTTAATTCTGGTAGCAGTGTAGTTGTTATTAATCAAGGTCAAAATAATAATGGTCGATCTGTACAAGATCGCTTGATGGAACTTAGGCTAAGACGACAAGAAACCATAATTCGCTATCAAGAAATGTGCGAAGAAGCCCGGCGTGATGGTGCTTTGCCAGGTTGGTTACGTTAATTGTCTGAAGTTTTAATACTTGTAATTATTAATATTTTATTTTTCTTATAAATCAAGGTAAATCTACCAACGTATAAAACTTGTCCCATAAAATTCTTTAACTCTTATTAAAAAAATATTATTGGAGAAACAACATGCGTATATTTCTAGCTTGTTTATTACTTTTTTGTACTAGTGTATTTGCTAACGCTCAACAACCTAAACAATTAACTAACGATGATTTTGTAACTGCAACTACTAAAACTACTGATACTAGCAGCACAGAAGAAGCAAAATTTTCTTTAATTACACTAGAGCGAAGTGGTTGTTTAGGCCCCTGTCCAGTCTATAAACTAACCGTTTATGGCAATGGAAAAGTACTTTATAAGGGTGAAAAAAACGTCAAAATAATTGGTGAACGAACTGCGAATTTAGAAAAAGAACAACTTGCACAATTAGTAAAAGAGTTTGAAAAAGTAGGCTATTTTAACCTTAATGATAACTATGAAGGTGGGCCAACAGATGGATCGTCGGCTACAACTTCAATTGCTATTGGAAATAGAAGAAAAACCATTAAGCATTATCATCCGTCTCCAGATTCTCCAAATGTCTTAAAAGAACTAGAAAATAAAATAGACGCTATTGTTAACTCTGGCCGTTGGATACAAGAATAGTTTTGTATGACTGATCCTATGATTCCAAGAGGCGTTGAACACCAAAGAAAAATAGTAGGTTTTCATACTGACGAAGAAAATCACTGGGTAGCGGAACTAGATTGTGGACATAACCAACATGTTAGACATAATCCACCTTTAAGCTATCGTCCTTGGGTACTGACAGAACTTGGAAGAAAAGAGAAGTTAGGAGCAATATTAAACTGCTTAAAATGTAAAGAGCCTTCAAATGATTTTTCTAGTTAAAGTTGATAGTTATAAAATAAATTTTAACATTCACAAAAATCAATAATTTATGAGTCCGATAACTCATTTTTTGATAGGCTGGCTAGTAGCCACCCCAAAAAAGCTTACCTACCGAGAACGTAATATAATTGCTTTTGCTGGCGTAATCCCAGATTTAGACGGATTTGGAATAATTGCCGAAGTTTTAACTCAAAATAGTTCTTATCCTTTGCTTTGGTGGTCGGACTATCATCATATTTTAGGTCATAATATCAGTTTTGCTGTGCTAGTAACACTACTAGCTTTAATTTTTTCTAAACAACGCTTTCTAGTGGCTTTTCTTACCTTTATTAGCTTTCATTTACATTTATTAGGGGATTTAGTTGGCTCACGTGGGCCAGATGGCTATCAATGGCCGATTCCTTATTTATTACCATTTTCTAACACTTGGCAACTTACCTGGTCAGGACAATGGGAACTTAATGCCTGGCCCAATTTTTTAGTTACAATAGTTGCACTATTTTTAACTTTTTGGCTAGCGCGTAAACGTGGCTATTCTCCAGTAGGCATATTTTCTTACTCGGCAGACAAAAATTTTATTGATACTTTAAGAAATCGTTTTCCAATAAACTAAAAATTAACGACCTAGGAGAAAAATAAATATTCAATGATAGAAAAACAAATAGCTCAATATGGTTCTTGGCCTTCGCCTATTAGCTCAGATCTTGTTGTTAAAGGTACTGTTAGACTAAAAACACCTGTTTATGATTCTGGCAAAATTTATTGGACAGAAATGCGCCCTAGTGAAGCGGGACGTAGCGTTATTGTAGAGTGTTTAGCCGACAATACAATTCAAGATGTTATTCTAGCTCCATTTAATGCTAGAACTAGAGTTCATGAATATGGAGGAGGCGAAAGCTTAATTATTGATGGAAAAGCATATTTTGCTAATTTTTCTGATCAAAAACTCTATTTAGTTGATATAAATAAAGGTAATACTCCCCAAGTAATTTCTACGAAAGGTAATTGCTATTATTCAGACTTTATACTTGATAAAACTCGCAATCGATTAATCTGTATTCAAGAAGATCATACAAGTAGCGATCAAGAAGCTGTTAATTCTTTAGTTGCTATTGATTTAACAAACAATATTTTAGTTGAAACTCTTGCAAGTGGTAATGATTTTTATAGCTCACCTCGTCTTAGCCCTGATGGAACTAAACTAGCCTGGCTTACCTGGCAACATCCCAACATGCCTTGGGACGGTACAGAACTTTGGGTAAGTGAAATTGACGAACAAGGAAAAATTGCCAACCCAATAAAAGTTGCTGGCACAAAAACAGAATCTATTTTTCAACCCGAATGGTCAGTTAGTAACACTCTTTATTTTGTTTCTGATAGAAATAATTGGTGGAACCTTTATCGCTGGCAAAATGGTCAAATAGAAGCCTTATGTGAAAAACAAGCTGAATTTGGACTGCCTCAATGGGTTTTTGGAATGAGAACTTATGGTTTTGCGACGGATAACACAATTATTTGTAGTTATACTGAAAAAGGGATTTGGTATTTAGCTAGCCTCAATATAGAAACAAAAGAGCTAAAAAATTTTGATATTCCCTACACAGAAATTTCTGATTTGCAAGTTGCTGATGGAAAAGCTTTTTTTGTTGGTGGCTCTCCAACTAAATTAAGAGAAATTGCAGTATTAGATTTATCTAGTAATGAAATAAAGGTTTTACGCAAGACTAGCGATTTAATGCTAGATCAAGACTATTTATCAATTCCACAAGCAATTGAATTTCCAACAAAACATGGCTTAACAGCACATGCTTTTTATTACCCTCCTAAAAACGCTAAGTACCAAGCCTTAGCAGGAGAAAAACCTCCATTGCTAGTAAAAAGTCATGGTGGCCCTACAGCAGCAACTTCATCTGTACTAAGTTTGACAATTCAATATTGGACTAGCAGAGGTTTTGCAGTTTTGGATGTTAATTATGGTGGGAGTACTGGTTATGGCCGAGATTATCGCAGTCGGCTTAATAGGAGTTGGGGAGTTGTTGATGTTGATGATTGTGTCAATGCTGCTAAATACTTAGTTGAGCAAGGTCTTGCTGATGCTAAAAAACTGGCTATTGATGGTGGTAGCGCAGGCGGCTACACTACTTTAAGTGTACTGACTTTTAGAGATGTCTTTTCTGCTGGTGCTAGTTATTATGGAGTTAGCGATCTAAAAGCTTTAGCAGAAGATACTCATAAATTTGAATCTCGTTATTTGGACAATTTAGTTGGGGCCTACCCACAAGAAAAAGAGTTATATCATCAGCGTTCGCCAATTAATTTTGCTGAACAACTTTCTTGTCCAGTGATTTTACTTCAAGGTTTAGAAGACAAAGTAGTTCCTCCTAACCAAGCAGAAAAAATGCTAGAAGCCTTAAGAGAAAAGAAAATCCCAGTTGCTTATGTAGCTTTTGAAGGTGAACAACATGGTTTTCGCCAAGCAGCAAACATCAAACGAGCCTTAGAAGCAGAATATTATTTCTATGCCCAAGTTTTTAAGTTTGCAGTTGTTGATGATATTGCTCCAGTGATAATAGAAAATGTAGAAAAACTTTAAGTTAATATGTTTCTTTTGAAAGAAAATTGGAGGTTAATATGAGTGTAGTAATAGATGATGAAATATTACAAACAACTAGAATGACTAAAAAAGAGTTATTGCAAGAAATAGCCATAATGTTGTTTGAGAAAGAGAAGTTGACTTTGGGGCAAGCTAGCAAATTAGCAGGAATTAACCAATTTAATTTTCAGCATTTGTTAGCTAGTCGTAACATCTCTATACATTATGGAGTAGAAGATTTTGAGCAAGATTTAGCAACATTAAAAGGATTAAGAAAATAATGTTGGTGGTTATATTAACTTATTGATTTATAATGCTATTAGTGCTAATTGTGGTTAGCCACAGCTAGCACTAATAGGAAGTCCGCAAATTTAGACAGAATATTTCCACTTAGTCCATTGTAGCAGCACACGTATTAAAAAAACTTACCTTAATAGATACTTGCTTTATGAAAAACATAGCTAAGTATCTACAAAAAATTTTCCCAACAAAAAATAAACCAATATTGGTTTTATCACTGTTGCTTTTAGTTTTAGCAATTGTTTTAGTCATCAAGTTTTTTGATATAAAACAACAAACTCAACAAGCATTGGTTAAAGCTAAAAATAGTTTATTTGAGCAAAACATTGTCAAACATCGCCAAGAATTTTGTAAACCTATTAGTCAAAATGTTACATTAATACAAAATACTAATCAGATTAATACGGTTGCTTATTATCGGGATAATTATTTTGTTGCTACTAGTGCAGGTTTAATAAAATATTCTCCTAATGGTCAAAAACTGTTTTCTTACAACAACTTAACAGAATTATCTGAAGGTGTTTCACTTGCTACTTGGGCAGATAAACTTTATATAGGTACTCGTTCACAAGGGTTATTAGCTTTTGACGGGCAGGGATTTAAGAAATATTCATGGCCTGAACTAAAAACAGGTGCTATTTCAGCTTTGCTAAATGACAATGGACGTTTGTTGATAGGCACTTTTAATGCTGGACTTCTAGCGTTTGATGGCAACAAGTTTTCAACGGTAAAAATTGGTAAGCAAACAGTAAAATCCATTACTTCTTTAATAAAAAATCAACAACAACTTTATATTGGTACTTTTGACAATGGTTTATGGATAGAAAATGCTACTAAATCACAGCATTTTACTACTGCCGAAGGACTGGCTTCTAATCGTGTTGTTGGAATAGTTCAAGTTGATGATAAGTTAATAGTTGCTACTGATTTTGGTTTATCTGTAGCTAATTTAGCTGATTTATCAAAAGATGGACAAGTTTTTCAAACTGCTATTACTTTGCCCACTTTATCAGGAATTGCCAGCAATGATCAGCAATTGACGTTAGTTCAAGATAATGGTCAGCTTTGGCAAGTATCGCTAGAAAATCTAGTTACCAAAAACTTAAAGCCAGTAAATAAATTGGATACAGCAAATGCTCATATTGTAAAACTTGGAGAGCAAACTTGGTTAGCTAGCGACAATGGACTATGGCAATTAAATAAAAATAAGTTAATTGCTTTTGGTCAAGTTAATGTTAATAGTGTTGCTAGCAATTTAGTTTCTGCTTTGGCTGTTGATCACTTAGGACGCTTATGGATTGGCTATTTTCGTAATGGCATAGATGTTTTCTCTCCAGCAGGTAATAAAATCACTCATTTAGAAAATGAAAATTTAAGAGAAATAAATCATATTTCTCTGAGAGAAAAAAAGGTTGTTGTAGCAACTTCACAAGGGTTATTTAGCTTTGATCAAAATTTTCGTAGCAGTCGCCTAAGCAAACAAAATGGACTTGTAAACCATAATGTTACTTGTAGTTATCAAGCCGCTGATTCTGAAAATCTGTTGCTAGCTACTGCTAAAGGTTTAGCTATTGGTAAATCAGATAAATTTTCTTTGCTTACAACCGTTCATGGTTTGCCAAGTAATAGCACTTATAGCATTGCATCCTTAGACAAAAATATTTATGTAGCCACTTTAACCGGACTAGCAAAAATTTCTAATGACAAAGTAATTCGCACCTATAAAGACGCTAATTCCAACTTAAAAAGTAATTGGATAACAAGCCTACAAATAGCAAATAGACAACTTTTTATTGGTACTTATGGCGGTGGAGTCTATCAGCTAATGCCTAATGGGGAACTTCGTAGCTTTGTTCCTGAAATTGGACGTTTAGCAGTCAATCTTAATGCGATGTTTAGCGACAATGAACGCCTTTATGTAGGCACTCTTAGCGGCTTATGGGTTTATCAGCTAAACAATCAACATTGGCATCAAGTAAAAATACACTTAGATAATGTCTTAAGCATTACTGGAAATAGTGACAATATTTATGTTGGAACTACTAACGGTATTGCAAAAATAACAAAAAACTTCTTTCAACAAATGGAAATAGAAAACTAGAGGACAAGTTTATGAGTCGTAGAACTCTATATTTAGCACTTGTTATTACATTGATTTTAATTAGTTATTGGCCGATGACTAGAATTTCGGCTCAGTCAGGTGTGTTGCTGCCTACAAATATAACTAATAAAAACATTCTTTCTTTATCTGTAATGAATGTTGATATTTTGATAGATAACCAATATGCAAAAGTTAAAGTATTACAGATTTTTGATAATCACTATGGGACAGTTTTAGAAGGTAAATATACATTTGGGCTACCAATTACAGGAACGATTTCTGATTTTGCTATCTGGGAAAATAATGTGCGTATTCCTGGTGTAATTATGGAGAAACGCCGAGCAGAAGCCGTTTATGGCGAGCTTACAAATGCTAAAGTTGACCCAGGTTTGTTACAGCAGGATGATGAGCATGGCGGGAGTTCTGCTTTTTCTGTAAAAGTTTTTCCTATTCCAGCTTATGGAAGTAAAAGACTAGAATTAGAGTACACAGAAAACTTAGAAGTTGAAGAATTAACTAGTTGGTTTTCTTTTCCTCTTAAGCCTGAAGCCGGTTATAGCCAAGAAGTAGGCGAGCTAAACATCCATGTGACTATTTTAAGTAACACTCCAATTGATAACCCAAAAATTGCTTCAGAAAACTATAAAATGCAGGTGTTAAGGTCTACTGCTAATGAGTTTGAAGCTGTTTATAAAGCAAAAAATATTAAATTAGAAGAAGATTTAGAATTATATTATCAGCTAAATGTTGCAAATAGTCAGCTTAATGCTATTGCTTATCGCGCACCAGAACATATTTCCGCTTATGACTTGAGAGATCCTGCTTTAGCAAAACCAAATCCCGACGGATATTTTCAAACTTTAGCAGTCTTTAATGAAGAAGCACAAAAATCAAAAAGCAATGTGTTAATTTTGCTAGATACTTCTTTATCAATGTATGGTGATAAATTGGTGCAAGCTGTTTCTGCGTTGGAGATGTTCTTAAATAGCTTAACTCCAGAGTCACAATTTAATTTAGTTTTATTTAATGAAACTGTAACACCTTTAGCTAACAATCCTTTACCAGCAACAAAGGAAAATATTGCCAAAGCCATGTCATTTGTTACAGAGTCTTGGCTTTATGGTGGTACAGATTTACATCAAGCCTTGTCAACTTCACTTAAATTAATAAATGCTTTTCCAATAGGAAATAAAAATATTATTTTGATTTCTGATGCTAATGCGACTATAGGCCAACTACAAAAATCAAAAATAATAGAACAGTTTAATAAAACCAATAATTTACAAGCTAGGCTTTTTGCTTTAGGTTTAGGTAGCGATGCAGCTAACAACCTGCTAGAACAATTAGTTAAAGACTGTAATGGTTATGCTCTGTCAATACGTGAAACAGAAGACATAAATTTTCCAGTACAAAGTATTATTGATAAAACACATAAATCAAATATTTCTAATTTAAGTTTTGATGAAAGCGACAAGAATTTTTATCAAGTTTATGCAACTAGCGATAAAAACACCTTTGATCAAAGTAGTTATAGCTATGTTGGGCGTTATCGCAAGCCTCAAGCACAAGCAACTGTTAGCGTTAAAGCTTTTTTAGGTAATCGTCCAATAAATTTATTTACCAATTTATTATTGCCAGAGTTTGACGATACACATGCACAGTTACCAAGAATTTGGGCCCGCGCTAGAGTTGATGCACTACTTAGAGAAATGGATATTTATGGCGAGAGAGAAGATTATATTGCTGAAATTATTAGACTTGCCCAAAAATATAAATTTGTTACTCCATACACTTCTTTTATTGCTGCACCTAGGGCTTTACTTCGACCTCGTTTAATTCAACCAGGCGATCCAGTAATTCGAGTTAAAACAGATGAATCTATCAAAGCAGTTTTTGCTGTGTTGCCGTTTGGCGAAACTCTCCCACTAAAATATTTAGCAGAAGAAAATGTTTGGGAAGGACGCTTTTTTGCTCCTGCTGATATGCCTGATGGGTCTTATAAATGTCGATTATTGCTAACAGATAAACACGGCCAAGGATTTCAGGAAGAAAAAAGCTTTGTTATTGATAGCCACGCACCAAAACTAGAAGTAAAACTTGCTAAAACTACTTTGCAAGCAGGCGATGAACTAACCATTAAAGCCAACGCAGATAAAGACACAATTAGATTGATTGCTAAACTTTCACCTTTAACATCAATAAATTTGCGTTGGTCAAGTAAAGAGCAAATTAATATAGGTAAATTACAGATTCCAAATGATTTACCGGCTGGAAATTATACTCTAAGCGTAATTGCTGAAGATGGGGCTTATAACCAATCTAGCCAAGAAATTAACCTAGTTATATTACCTAGATAGTAAAGAGAAAATATTATGAGCGGAAATAAAAAAAGATTATTGCTAATGATGGGCTTAATAGTAGCTACCACTATTCCAGTAACCAAAATGGTTAGCCAAAATACAGCAGAAAATAAAGAGCAAACAAATACTACTAATAAAGTTGTTAGAGATGAAGTTACTCAAGCTATAGAGTCAGCCATTTATAATCAAGCGGATTTCTTTGCTACTACAGCACTTGTTCCTTATCCTACTGCAACAGCACGTAATCAACTTTTAATGGTAGCTAAACGCTATCCAAAACAGCCAAGCGTTTATAAACAGCTTTCTCAGCTAGAAATAGAATTAGGAAATAAAAATGCAGCAGAAAAAGCATTATTAAACTATGTTTCTTTATCTGAAAATAGCCAAACTACTTTAACTGAACTAGCCAATTTTTATCAAGAACAAGCTGAATTTGCAAAGCAAGCTGACACATTGAATAAAATGTTAGATTTAGCACCAGATGAAGAACGAACTGACATTTTAGATGAACTTGTTGCTTTGGCTGATAAGCATAAAATAGATAAATATTTAGGAGCTAAATTTTATCAAGAAGTAGCTAATCGTTATCCAGATAATTTAGAAATTTTGGAAAAATATTTAGATAAATTAGTCACAGATAAAGAATATAAAATAGCTCTAAAAATAGTTGATTCTTATAGACAAAATATTACTGATAAAGGTCAATATTTTCTTAAAAAGCAAGTTGATATTTTGTTAGAAATTGATGATTGGCAAACTGCTAAAGAGCTTTATGTTAAAAATTTTGACCCATTTTGGCCTGATAATATTAAACAATCTTTTTACTATGAAGTGCTGTCTGATAATGATCAGTTACGGGCATATGGACAAGAACTTCGCGCTAAATTCCAAAAAGATCCATCCAGTTTTGATCTTGCAATAAGGCTAATTGATTATTGTAATTACAACTCTGAGCAAGACCTAAGTTCATATGTTTTTTATAAATTAGAAGAGTCTCGTAGCCAAAATAACATCGCTTGGACAAGTAAAGAATTAACTATTTTAGCTCGTCTTGCATTAAAAAAAGGAGAAGCAGAACGAGCATCACGCTATGTTTATACACTTTATAATCAAGGGGAGTTAAAGCCAAGTAGCGAGCTAAGAGGACAAATTCTTTATCAATTATTTGAAATAGTTATGGATTCTCAAAACCAAAGATTACCAGTAACTACAGGTAATCTAAAGTTTTATCAAGAGGTTGCTAATGCTGATAGAAATCCTGGAGTTATTGGAGGCATTCTTTCTTTAATTTTTTCTGATATCAAACCCCAAGAAAAGTTTGCTGAAGCCGAAACAAATGCTATTCACCATTTTAATCAAGCGGCAGCTTATAGAATCTTTTTAACTTATAAAAAAGAATTTCCTACCTCACCACAACTAGCACAAATGTATTTAGATATTATTCGTTTTTATACTGAAAAAGGTGACACAGATATAGCTAATAAAACTTTACAAGATTTTGAAAATCGTTACAAAAAAGCAGAAAAATTTCCTGAAGTCGCAATGAAATTAGCAGATGCTTATATTCTAAATAAAGATAGAGAAAAAGAATTAGCGGTATATCAACAAATCTTAGATTATTTAGGAAAAAATGCTAAAACAGGAAGATTATTAAAAACTGTAAAACACAAAGAAGTTAATCAAAATAGCTACAACGAAGATGACGAGGAAAACCAAACCACTATTGAACCTCCAATGCCTGAACCAACAAAAGTTGTGGCTACAACCAAATTTGTAGAACTTAATCAAGGGCTAAAAATTACACAACCAAAGTCTGATAACAATGAGTATTATTACTATGGAGAGGAACAAGGTTTTGAAGATTATTTAGTCGAGCCACAAAAAATTGACTATAGCACAGTGCTAAATCGCTATATTTTTGCTTTAGATAAAGAAAATCGAACTAAAGAAATTATTGAGTTATTTAATAGAGAGATTAAAAAATATCCTAAGGAGTCAGGTCTTTATGAACAATTGTTGCAATGGTTGGGACAGACAAATTTGGTTGAAGACCAATTAGCAGTTTACCAAAAAGCTATAAAGCAATTCCCTACAACACTTTGGCAAGATCGGCTGGCACGCTGGTTTATTAGCAAAGAACGCTACCAAGAATTTGCTAGCTATTCTCAAGATTTAATAAGCAAATTTGATGACAAAGAAATAGAGGACTACTTAAATAAATTTGTGACAGGTTATAGGGGATATAGCAAGTTTTATGATGAGCTATATTTTTCACTTTACCAAAAAGCACACAATCGTTTTCCTCAAAATCATCAGTTTGTAAGAGGTTTACTAAATTACTATGTTATTCATAAACAATGGGATAACTGGCAAACATTAATTGGGCGATATTATTTTATTTGGCCTGAAGTTAGAAATGAATATTTAAGCTATTTATCAAAAAATAATCAGCTAAGAAAATATTTAGCTGATGCTCAAAATAAATTAGTCAACAGCACAGATATCAATAATTTATTGCCTTATAAATTGTTTCGAGCAGATGCAGCAATTTGGCTATGTAATTATGAAGAAGCAATTGACGCTTATCGGGAATTAAACCGTCTTTATCCAGGCAATCAAGATTTTGCTCAACAATTAGTAGGTTTAACACGCTCATTTGGTCAAGTGCAAAGTAAGTTTTTAACAGAAGCTACAAATGTTCAAATCAAACAAGTTAGTCTTAGACCTGGACTATCAGAAGATCGAGTTACTGCTGGCGAACTTTATGCGGAAACTAACGATTATCAAAAAGCTAAAATAGAATGGTCAAAACTTTTAGAACTAGGAAAAGATAAACAAACCTATTTAGATACAGCAACAATATTTTGGGATTATTTTCAATATGATGACGCGCTAAAAGTAGTAGAAGCACTACGTAAACAAAAGCAAGACAATACATTACTTGCTTTTGAAATGGGTGCAATTCTTGAAGCTAAACATCAGTCTAACAGGGCAGTTGCAGAATATATTAAAGGTATTGCAGAAGATAATGAGCAATATAGTAAATGTCGTAAGCGTTTAGCAACGCTTTATGGACGTGAAAAGTTAACAAGTGAAATAGAAAAAGCTTTTTCTCAAGAATTATCTAAAGCTAAAGATCAAGACAAACTTGTTTTAGGTTATATAAAAGTTTTAGAAATAGCTGAAGAACCAGAACTAGCTAGTAATTTGTTCAAAAAAGCTATTTATCAAACAAAATCAATGGCATTTCTTAAAAAAGCACGAAGCTTTTTTAGGAAGATGGACGACCAAGACAGCGAAATTGCAACCATAAAGCAATGCCTTAAATATAGCCGTTCATACAAGGAAGATATTTCTTGCCGGTTACAATTAATTTCACTTCATCGAGAGCGAGAAGAAAAACAACAAGTTATTAAAAACTTACAATCTTTAATTGCAAAATATCCTTTTAATTATGGTGTAATTGATGAAGTTGTTAGCAATTATTGGCATTTAGGGCTAACTAAACAAGCAATTAACACATTAAATCAAGCTATAAAAAATAGTCGTGGACAATTTCGCTATCAGCTTACTCAGCGTTTAGCTCAACGCGAATTAGAGCTTAATAACACAAAAACAGCACAAAATCTTTTAGAAAAACTTTTTGAAGAAGATAAGCTTGACAGCCAAGTTTTAGAGACTTTAACAAATCTTTATATAAGAACAGAAAACAGAAACGCTTTAGAAAACGCTTTAGCAGAAGGGTTAAAAGCTGTTGAGTCTCAAGATATGCACATCAGAGATTTGCGGCTTCACATAGCTTATTTTCGCCAAACAATGATCGACAAATTTACACAAATTAAAGATTATGACGCAGCAATTAAACAGCATATTGAAATCATCAACCGTAACCCAGAAGATTATTACAAACTAGATCTTGCTATTGAATACACAGAAAAATATGGTGGAGGTGATGAATTAGCTGCTTATTATAAAAAAGTTTTTGAGCAAGCTTATAAAAATTATCGCTGGGCTGTTGTATTAGCCAGAATTTCCAAATCCAAAGGTGATTTAGAAACGGCTATAAAATATTATCAAGCTGCAATAGATAACCAACCAACTAAAGCAGAGCTTTATGGCTCCTTAGCTGAAATTTACAAGGAAAAAGAGGATTTAGCACTTGCAATTAACACGGTTAACAAAGCTATAGAGCTTTCTAATTATGAAGTTGTCTATGTTAAACAAGCTATTGAATTACTGGATTTAGCTGGCCGCGGGAGTGAATCTTTAGCATTAAAGAGCAAAATACCTACAGAAAAAAGTAAAGAAAAGGCTCAAAGCAATCAAAATAAAGTAGCGTCAGGATTTGAACAAGCTGAACAATTAAGATATACAAATGAGAAAGAAGCTATCAATCTTTATAGAAAAGCTTTTCAAGAATTATTGGCAGATCCTTATAAAGCGTCTGAAATCAACAGTTATAAGTTGCAAAATTATATAGAAGTAATTCACAAAGAAGATTCTTTATCTAAAATTTTACAAAGCTTCTTACAGTTGAGAGATAAATTAATAAAAGAGATACAAAAAGAAAATAGTTATGACGCAGCCAAAGCACGAAATTTATTAGAAATCATAGACGGCGTTTTACCAAGTTCTATTGCAAACATAGCAGAAAATTCTGTTACAGGAGATGAATTAAACGAGCTATATAAAACTTTGACAAGTTTGGTAAACAGTGAAGTAGCTAAAGCTA
The DNA here is from genome assembly GCA_964492845.1 of uncultured Clostridia bacterium. Classification (GTDB taxonomy): domain Bacteria; phylum Acidobacteriota; class Blastocatellia; order Chloracidobacteriales; family JADJPF01; genus JADJPF01. The sequence goes on along the minus strand of CAZBMZ010000017.1, from coordinate 82,926 downwards.
ATACTAACAGTAGCTTACAATTGCTAGAAAATATTGTTTTGTCCACTAAGTTTTTAGATTTGCAAGAATATATTTTGTTAACACAGTTGAGAACAGGGTATAAAAAAGAAGTTCGTTATAAAGATAGTTTCTACAAAATAATTAGCTTTTATGAAGTTCATGGAAATTATCAAAAAGCACTTGAACTTTTGGAAAAAGAAACAGCTTTTCCTAAAGCATTTGATTTGATTCATTTACAACAAATAGTAAAATTTAGCTTGTTACTTGGAGATACAAAAACAGAGCTAAAAGCTTTGCATCGTTACTTTCAAGAAAATAAATCTAATCCAGCCGCAGAAAATGATCCTTTGGTAGAACGTTACTTAACGCTTCTTTATCAAGGTGATAAAAATGATCAACAAAAATTAGTTGATTTAACAAAAACACATTCTGTTTATCAAAAACAGTTAATTAATTTTTTGATAGCTAAGAATGAAAAAACATTAGTTCATCAAGCTATAAAAGCTACAAAGTCTGATAAGCTTTGGCAAGATAGCTATAATGCAGAAATAAGCCTTCAATTAGAAGATTATAATGAGCAAAATAAACAATATTTTGACCATAGCTTAAATTTCCAAAAAATAGGAAATTTGATCAAAATTAAGCCTAGTGAAACAAATCAATTAGTTGGTGATAAATGGTTTGAAATGGCTAATAAATATGGTCAATGGCTTTATCATACACCTATAAAAACAATTACAGCAGATAGACTTTTACCTGCAAATATAGAAAGGCGACCACAAGGCGCACTAGAACAACAAAAATTAGGCCATTGGTATTTAGCTCAAAACAAAACAGATAAGGCACTTTCTTATTTACTTAATGCTCAAGAAATGGGGGCTAATTCTGCTGAAATTCTAGCTGATATTGGGTCAGCTTATTTTCTAAAAAATGATAAAGAAAAAGCTTTAGATTATTGGTTAAAAATCTTAAATAAAGATGAAATAAACGTTAATCAACTATGGCTTAGTACGTTAAAAAAACATGGACTAGTAGAAAAAGCAAGAGAAGAATTAAAAAATAAGTTAGTAGAAAATAAAGATGAAAAAACACCTGAAGAAATCAAAGCCTATCTTTATTTACTTGCAAATTCATTTAAAGAAGAAAACGGAAAACTTAATAGTAACCAAGCTAAAGCACAAGCAACTTTTCTTCTAACTCTATCTAAACTAGAAACTTCCACAACGCCAGAAACTATAATTAAAGAACAACTAGTTGCTATTGAACATATTGCACCATTCTATGAACTGATGATTGAAAATAGCAGCAAAATTTCTAAGACGGATGTTGATTATGATTATTTCAACAGGGCTAAACTTGCAAAAGATTTAAGTTTGTTGGAGGAAGAACTAGATCACAGTAAAAATTTCCAACCTAAAGAGCCTAATACAAAACAATATCAATGGCAAAAAGAGTATTTATATTTGCTACTTTCACAAAATAAAAATGATGCAGCACTTAAGCTTACTCAAGAAATAGAAAAATCTTTAGCTAATAAATATTTGCGTCCAGAGTGGTTAAGAGTCGCTGAAATTCAATTGATGCTACGTAAAGGACAAATCCAGCAAGCTTGGGAAAAATTGCTTCACTATACAAAAATAGAAGTTAAGAAAGATATTAAAACTATAGATGTTCCTAGCCAAACACGATTGCAACAAGCTCTAAAATTACTAGCTGATAGAGGTTTAGAAAAAGACAAGTTATTAAAAGCTTATTACTCACGTTGTCTAGCTTTAGAGCAGTACACTTTGGCTAATTTAATAGGTTTAGCAGATGTTGTTTATCGTAGCGGAGACATAGATTTAGGGAATAAATTACTACAGCTAACACTAAATTTTGTAGATTCTTACAAACAAGCAAAAGCAGCAAAAGAGCTTCTAAATCTTGAAATTATTAAAACTTATAGAGTTAGTGAAAAATATATTATTACACCCCCTGTTATTTATGGAGATGAATCTGGATTTTCAAGCTTTACTACAAGCGAAGCAATAGCAGAAATAGCTACTAAATATGGTCAATATAATTTAGCTATAGAACAACGTAAACAACTTAAAATCTATGCTGGTGAAATTAATTCCATAGAGTTATCTCGTTTATTTGCTGCAAATAAACAAGTTAAAGAAGCTATGATTGAGTTAGTAAACTTTATTGCTGATGCAAAAGTCTCGCGTAAAAATCGTTGGTTGGCTGTGTCGTTAATTCCTACGATTGCAAAAAACAATCGTGAACTTTGGGTAATGACGGAAAAAATTGTTGATAAGGAATTTAAGTTAGCTACTCAAGCAACACGTTTTGCAAGTGTAGGCGAATTTTCTGCGGCAATTAAATTAATAGATGGACAATTTAACACTGTTGAAATGAAATTCTTTCAAGCAATTTTAGAGCGTAAGAATAACAATTTCAAAACAGCTTTATCATTAATTAATCAAATTCCTTACGACTATAAACCTTATGACTTTTTGCGTGAAACTTCAGCATTAAGACAAAGAATTTATCTTTATTCAATAATGAATGTTCCAGAAGCAGTATTGGAATTAGCTAAAAAAGACAGCCAGTTACAACAGTATTTTAGCAATTACTACTCAACACAAAATCTCGTAGGAATGGAAAAAAATAGTTCTAACGGCAATTTACAACTCTTAAAAGCTATTGAGAGAAATCAAGAGTATAAGACAACACTTGATTTATTAGCTTTGTCGGCTAATGCTGCTGAAAGTGTAGGGAATTTTGATTTAGCAATAAGGTTTCTTAAAGCAATGCAGCCAATAACTAACAAAGAAGTAGAAGCCAAGCTACAAAAACGGATCGATGATTTAACTTACCAAAAAGAAGCTAAATCCAAAAACAGTCAAAAAATTGAAACTAGCTTATTATCCAGATAAGTAGAAAAGGGGTTATTATGAAATTATGGAAAGGTTTTTATTCAAGAATTTTTGCTTTTACCTTCTGTTTTATGTTAGGTAGCTTACTAGCAATATTAATTATTAAAACTCCTGATAGGTTGAAAACAGTTATAAAAGAACCTGTAAAGCTTGAAAATACACGAGTTAGTAAAGCTTATCCTAGCCCAGAACATATAGTTAGTTTGATTACTCATCCTGAACCAATAATAAGACGTGGGATTTATCAAGAGCTATTTTTAAGGCCAAAAAAAGACAATATCTATTATGACTATCAAAGAGATATTGAATATCCTGAACGCGCCGACAATGTAAAACTAGAGTATGTAAAGCTAGACAAAATATCAGAAACAGCAATTATTAAATTTGTTCATTTAGGAAACCCTAGCGCGATTATTTTGCAAGAACAAATTAATGGATGGGTTGTTATAGATTGTCTTAGTAGTTGGGAAAAATCATTTGATAAAAATTTAGATAATTGGTTGCAAACAGTATCCTTAATCGAACCAAATATTTATGAAATATTAGTTAGAGAAGTTACAAGTGATGCTAGTAGTTACCATAGTCAGCTAAGTATCTTTAAATTAATTAATAATCAGCTAAAAAAAGTTGGAGAGTTGCCAGAACTAGTTGTTAAACAACATCCTAATAACAAAGAAGATTGGGCTGATATTAAGAATTTAACAGTTACTACTTACCAAAAACCTAATAATTCTAACCCAAATCTTTTGTTAAACATCAAACAAGAAATAATCCATTATATAGGAGAAGTACCGGAATATATATACTGGTCTGATATAGATAATTCCTGGCATACAGCTAAACAACATTGGCATAACCGCGCTTATAAAGTTTTAGAGGTTATTAGTCAAAAAGAAGTAGTTTTGCGATGGAATAGTGAAAAACAATATTTTGTTAAAAAGTAGGTTGTTATGAAAATACATAAACTTTTAATTACATTCTCAGCAATAATTATTATAGTCACTTTGCTTATTATTAATGGTTATTCGGCTCGTAATGTCAGGTCGCTAGCATCCGACTTTCCACGAGGTGCGCTAGTTTTTGCACAATTTAGCGATTTGCCCACTATGTTAAAAAGTTGGAATAATTCAGAACTTAAAGAGCGTTATTTGTCTAGCGCAAATTATCAGCAATTTACAGACAGACATTTAGGAACAAAAATAGCTGATCGTTTTACAGAACTTAGCAACGCTTTAGGAATAGATGTTGATGATCGATTTCTTGATGAAATAAGCGAAAAACAAGCCGCTATTGCAATTTATGATATTGGTCGCTTGGACGTGGTTTTTATTGCTCCTTTAACAACAGAAAAATTTTTGCTTTCTAGCTTGCTTGCTAATAAAAGTGGTTTTGAAGAAAACAAACTAAAATTCGGTGCTAAATATTTTGTAAAAGAAATAGAAGTTGACCGAGAACGTCAAACACAACGAATAAGTTTTGCTTTAGAAAATGGCTATTTTATTTTAACTACTAATGAACAATTAATGATTCGTACTCTAGCCAATGTAAGCAGCAAAGCTCAATCTACAGATAGGTTAACTTCCGAGCCTACTTATCAAAATTTGATTAAAAAAGTAACTCCCCATTATGCAACTATTTGGGTAGCACAGGAAAAACTAAATAAAGATTATTATTTTCGTAACTACTGGATAATGAAAAACTTAGATGAGTTAAAAAATATCCAAGCAGCTATTTTTGACATTGAGTTAAAAGATAAAGAATGGCGTGAAGAACGATATTTTTTAACAAAAACAGACATAACAGCTAAACAAATTCCTTCTTTAGAAGTAAAACGTATCAGTCAATTTATTCCTGATAATTTGCCTTATCTAAAAATAGAAGCTGTAGATCAAGAAAATAAAATTTCTAAAACCATACATAACTATTTATTTGATAATGACTTAGAACCAGCAAAAGCAACACAACGCCACTCATATTATTACTATGCTGAAACTGAACAATCTGAACCATCAGATTATTACTATGATGATTATGTAGACTATTATTTATATGAGTATGATTTTCACAAGCAAATAAATGATCCAGTAGATGCTGATGATTTAGAAACTACACCAAATACAAGTTATTACAACCGTACAAGTATTTTAGAAAAACTTGACCAAATTTTTTCTAGTGCAAAAACAATTGCTTTACTACAAGAACCACAAGCCATAGATGGGCCACTGTTTGCAGAATTTCATAAAGCAATAATTGTTAGCTTGGCAGATCCAACAAATTTTGATCAATTAGCTTTTGAAACAGTAATTTCTAAGCTTGCGTCTGATAGCACGATGATTGCAGGCAATAGCAATAATCTTTCTTGGCAAAACTTAAGCGGTCAAATCAGAGTTTTAACAATGCCAATGTTGGGTTGGGAGATTTGCTATCAATTAAGAGGACAAGATTTAATTATTAGCAATGATAGAAATTTGCTTAAAAAAATGGAAAAAAATGCTAGCAGCAAAAGAAAATTAGAGAATATTGCTAGTAAACCGATTACAAATTTAACTGTAATTGATTTTACTCAAAGACAACAAGCTTTTGATGGTATTTTTAACAAATTACAAGAAGATGTAATTGATGATTATCAAGAAACACATGCATCATCAGGTGCTAGCACAGAAGACTTCTTTACAGGAAATATTGCAAGTTTGCTAGATAGCATTTCACCAGTAGAAAAAATTATCATCACTAAAGATAGTAGTCCAGGACAGTTTCATGAACTTATTCGCATCAAGCTTATTCAAGATAAGTCAAATTAAGTTTTGTTAATCGACTAACTTAACGTCTGTATCAAACTTGTTATATTTATTAAAAGAAATGCAGTTAAGTGCAGTAAAGCGATCTTCTCGGCTTGTTAAAGACACTTGAGCATTAACGGGTAGCAAATAGTCTCTACCAGCAATATTTACCCAGCCAAAATCTACTGAAGAAGTAGCATCCAGGATGGGAAAAGTATAAGGAATTTCAAGGGATTCTTGTTCCATTCTTAAGATTTGTTTAGATTCTTGATGGATATAGAGCCGACCTTGATAACCGGTAATGACTTGGGCATTACCAATTTTTATTTGTTGGCGAGAATTTCTAGTTTCTACCCTATATTCAAAAACTAAGCAGGGTTGACCATAAAAATTTGTGCTGCCTTTTTCAGTAAATTGAGTTTTTGATTCTAAGCTAAAAATTGCTGATAGTTGACCAGCAAATTGACCAGTAGAAGTTAGTCCACCAACTTCTTCAAATGTAGTATTAGCCGAACGTCCATTTTTTAGCTTTAGTTTTATGTCTTCGCCGCGATCTACAGCATAGCTAACAGCTAATTCTAAATAGTCTCCTAACTTCCAACTTTCAACTAATGGACGGCCATAACGTTGGACTTGTTGGCGGACAATAAAATTAGGTAGCGAAGACACATATGTTAGAGCAACTTTTCTTGCCTGCTCAATAAATGGAAGTGATTTAAGGTTTTGTTTTTCTTCTTCAGAAAGATTTTCTATTACTTCTGTTTCTGTAGTTTTTGGTTGAGTCATCAAAGCTTTGCGACGTTCATCAGCACGTGCTAAAGCATTATTAACAATACTGGCTCGGAAAAATCTTAGTTGGTTAAAAAGCTGTTCTTGAGGGACAAAATTTATTCCGCGTTGATCTACATCTGCGGCAATATCATCAAAATCCTGACGTGCTGCACGTGCCGCTTTTACCCTGTTTAAGATTTCATCTTGAGTTAATGGAGGTTGTGCAACAAAGGAAATTAGAGAGGAACCTTTACTAACTTCTTTATTAACTTGACTAAAGGTTAGTTGTTTTAGGGAAAAGATTAAGAAAAATATAGCGAGTAAATAAAATACTTTTTTTTGTTTAACCATAACTCTACCAGTATTACTCCAAAAATGGCTGCTAAATTTTGATTTTTTAATCTTGACAAGCTTTAAGCTTTAGCGCAAGAGCATTAACTAGATTTTATAGGTTTAAAATAAAAATGCTGAGCAAAAATATCTCAGCATTTTTAAGGTTAAATTTTGTTAGTTAAACACTTAGAGTGTTTGTTGGTTCAGTTATAGTAGAAGCTTTTTTAGTATTTTCCTTTTTAGCTTTTGTTTTGCTAATAGGGATAAATTTACCAAAAGTTCCATCTTGTTTGCGTTCAATTAAATATTGACGACCTCGGCGGGTCATATAGTGTTTATTGGTTGATTTAGCCATATAATCTGCACCCCTTATATTTTTGTTTAAGTTAACAATAAGCTCTCATAGAGACTAGATGCAGCAAATCTAATAATGGTTGAACTTAAAGATATTTTTTATCAATAGTTTTTAATTTTGTTTACTCATGGCAACTAAATAGTTTGCTTTGCCGATAAGCCTTTTAACTATTCCAAAAAAACAGCAACAAATTTCATCATATTAATTTAAGGTATAAGCCTATGAGTATTAATAATATAAAAGGTAATCTTGGTGGAATAAACCAAGCTGATTTATTAAAGCAACAAGAATTAGCAGAACCTTCAAAAAAAGGTGGTAACTTTGCAGGTTTATCTGTAAAACAAGTTACACCTCCTAGTGATTCACCTGTAGAATCAATGGCTGCACGTTCACAAAATTTTAGTAGTTCTTATAACAAACCTGTTACCAATATTGACCCTATACAAGACAATCAAAATAACTTCTCATCTCAGCTAAAAAACGATTTAAGCCGTTTAGCTAATTCAATACAACAACTTCAAGCTACAGCTAAGGGAAATGAAAATCCTAATTCTGTTGCAGGTACAGCATCTGTAGAAGCCCTTAAAAAAGGTATTGGAGCAACCGGTACAGGTTTAGGAGAAGGTGTTAGCGGTGCGCGTCGTTTAGAAGCAACCAATGATCCTGTAAATATGAAAGATTCAGGAGAAACAGGCGCAGCACGCAAAGCAGCAAGTCCAACAGATCAAGTTTCTCAGATTATGGCTAAAGTAGTAGAACTACAAAAACAATTAGTCAATGAACTATCTGATAAATCTTCAATAATCAAAAAACTAGAAAATAATTAGTTTAATAAAACAAAAGTTAAACCATAATCTACCAAAATATAAGCTTTATAGAGAGTAGTTGATCATCTATAAAGCTTATAAACATTTAGTAGACCTATGCTAGAATAGGTCACATATCTAAACAATTACCTCACAATTAGGAATCAACACCATGTCGCGTGCTGCGGAACAATTGTTTAAAGAAGGAAATGAACAATTTTTTATAGGTCAATTTAAGAAGGCAGTGGAAAATTATGAGCAAGCTTTAAGCTTAATTATTGATGAGCCTGTTCTTTGGTATAACTATGGCTGCTCACTAGTTGAACTAGAACGCTATGAAGACGCTCTTAATGCTTTTGCAAAGACTGTTGAAATAAAGCCGGATTTTTACTTAGCTTGGTTTAATCATGGAAATGTGTTAAATATATTAGGTAGATTTGACGATGCTTTAGATAGTTATAATAATGTAGTAGAGCTTAAGCCAGACCATTATTTAGCTTGGAATAATCGAGGTTGCTCACTTGCTAGAATAGAAGAATTTGCTGAATCCTTAGAAAGTTATCAAAAAGCTCTAACTTTACGTTCAGACTATCGACCTGCTAAATATAATCGTGCTTATGTGTTGGCAAAAATAGGGCAATTTGAGGAAGCAGCAGAAATTTATGAATCAGCCTTGCAGTTAAGAGCAGAAGATCCTGCAATGTGGAATAATCGAGGAGTTGTGCTTACACGGGCTAACAGATTAGCAGATGCTTTATATTGTTTTGAACAAGCCATTCACTTAAAAACAGATTATTACAAAGCCTGGTATAACCGAGGCTATGTACTAGCGGAAATGCAGCGTTATGAAGAATCTTTGGAAAGTTATAATAACGCTTTACAAATATTACCTGATTACGGTACAGCACTTTATAATTCTGGGTATGTGTTAATAAAATTAGGGCGTATTGCTCAAGCAGCAGAAGTTTTTACTGAATATGTAAAACTTTGTCCAGTATCTGAATACACAGATTTACTTAATCAACAGATAGCCAGACTACGACAATATGCGCAGAAATATCAATAGGTGATAATTTTTATGTATTTCAAAAAATTAAGTTTATTAATATTTGCAAGCTTAATGCTTTTTAGTAGTTTTTTACCTTTGCCATCAATTCATGCTAATAAATCACCCATTAATTTAATTAAGACACAAGTTGAGAGTCTTAACCCTCAAGCAGTTTCAGAACAAGTTTTGCTTATAGATGATGGTAGCGGTGATGGTCGTTATGGAGGTACAGGAGATCCTGGATTTGGATGGTTTAATTCATTAAAACCAGATGGTTACCCAGCGACACTTAAAGAAGTAAGAATTGCTTTTAGTGATGGTTCACGAGGAGTATTAGCAGGCTCACCTCTAAGAATTGCAGTTTATACTGATCCTGAAGGTAATGGGCCGGATGCAAATCAACAACCTGCTGTATTATTTCCAGTGACTTGTAATAATCCTGGTAATTTTGAAAGTTACCTGCTACCCGATCTAATTACCATCAACTCTGGTAATTTTATTGTTGGAGTGATTGACACTATTTTTATTGCTGATTTACCTGCTTTTGGTGACACAGTCGGTCTAGTTAAACCTATTGGAAGTCAGTCTTATGTAACATTAGACGCTGGTAGAACTTTTTTGCGAGTGGATGAGGTTTTTCCTAACTTTCAACTTCAACCAGTTGCATGGTTAATACGAGGTGTAGCAGATGTTGAAGGATTAGCTCCTATAGTAACCAGGGCCCTTTATAAAAAAGGTAAGCTAAAAGTATTTGGTCGTAATTTTTCTGATAATGCAATTATTCGCATTAATGGAGAAAGAATTAACTTACCTATAAAATTTGCCCCTATTAAAGGTAGGTTAATGATAGAAGGTACACCAGAGCAATTAAACTTAAGAGAGAGTGGACGAAGCAATAGATTAATAATTGTTGTTGATGGTGTAGCCTCGGAAGTTTTTGATTTTACTAGCTAAACTTATCTGTTGAGCCTAGCATAAGCTGTTTACATAATTTATAATTTGGGTAATTTTCTTTTTAACATTCTGTTAATAAACTAACTTTCTAATAACCGTATTAAGCTTGGAGGGATAAAAATGTCTTCAAAAGCAGAAGCCGCGCACTTTTCACCAACTAGTGTTTCTGGCGAAAATTGGTTTAACATAAATTCTTTACTTCCAACAATTCTCGCTATTGTTGGAGCAACTATTCTAGTCCTAGTGCGATTTCAAGGCACTAAGTTAGATGTGCTAAAAGAAGCTAGCCAAACTAATCTAGCATTAATTTCTTATTTAGCTGCTTCTTTGTTCTTTGGTATGTATTTAATGGGACGCGAACCACTAATGAGAAAATTAGGCATGTGGACAATGATCCTAGGTTTTATGCTTAATCTTTCTGCTTGGGGAATGCGCTGGATTGAATACACAGAATTTACTAAGGCCCAAGGTGATATGGTAACAATTTGGCCTACATTGCCTTTAGCTGAAAAAATTAATCATACTTTCCCACTTTCTAATCTTTATGACATTACTTTAGGATTAACTACATTCTTAGGTCTTACAGCCGTTTTAGTAGGTGTACGTAAGAGATATGAATTTTTAGGCGCGGTAACAATGCCTGTTGGCGCGTTATTCTTAATCCTAGCTGTATTTTTAGGCAATGATATTACTCAACCAATCCAACCAATTTTAAGAAGCTATTGGCGACCAATTCACGTAGGGGTAGCAGCTTTAAGTTATGGTATTTGTGCAGTTACTTTTGCTGTAGGAATAATTTACCTATTAAAGGACAATATGAAGCCTGAAAGGGTCGCTTTAAGTGTTGCTCTATTTGGTTTAGGTATTTATTTACTAGTAGCAGCACTTTTTGGGAACTTCTCGCTTACAGGCGGAAGTTTTGGAATGAACATAGTAATGCTTACTCCAAAAGTAGGAGAGCAACCCATTAGGTTTTCTGGTGCGCGTGGAGATTTTCTAACCGCAGAATTTCCTTTTGTAGGACGATTTTTACAATTAGTTGTAGTCTTATTTTTAGCTTCTTCTGTAATGTATCTTAAAGACATGTTTTTAGGAGAAGATGCAAAATTACGTAAAGCTGCTAATGCTTTATTTGGTATAGCTGTTTTGTTACAAGCTTTGGCTGTAGGAACACTTTATTATCAAATGAAGACTGTAAAAGATTTCTCTCCTTTTATTTCTGCATCAAATATGGCTAAAGTTGAAGCATTGCTTGGAGATGATGGTCATAACCATGATGATGGTGGTGGAGCAGAGCATAAGCATGTAGATGGCAAAGCTTGGCTAACTCAAATGGGGCCAAATCTTAGAGTTAATTTTAGCTCTAACCCAGTTGTTAGTGCAGGATTTTTTGTAATTATTGTTGGTGGTTTGTTCTTTGGACTCTTTAAGTTAAAGGGAGAACAAATCTTAAAGAATATTCCTCCGTTAGAAGTACTAGATGATCTTAATTATAAATTAGTCTCTGTTTGTTTCCCAGGCTTTACCTTAATGTTAATTTTAGGTGCTGTTTGGGCAAATGAATCTTGGGGAACTTATTGGAGTTGGGATCCTAAGGAAACTTGGGGATTAGTAACCTGGCTAGCCTATGCTGGTTTCTTACATACCCGCTTTACACATGGCTGGAAAGGTCGTCGTTCTGCTTACTTTGCAATCATTGGATTTGCTTTTATGCTCTTTACTTACTTAGGTGTAAGCTACTTACTACCAGGTTTACACTCATACGCATAAGAAGATATTTAAATTTTTTGATTTTGCAAAAGAGCTAGAGAACTTCTCTAGCTCTTTTGCTTTTAAGGTAATAGATTTTAAGAACGATTAATAATCCATTTCCTATCTTGATCTGTTAGAAAAGAAGCTTTAATAGAGGCTCTAGAGATAACTTTAAGAACTTCATAAGGATCACAGCCATAAATTCCTGATCCCCAAGATGGATTGGCTTCAATAACAGCCCAACCACGATCCTTTATAAAACCTATATCTACAACAATAGATGGTGGTAAAGTTACTTCTGGATCGGCTAAAAAGTTTTCAACAAATGCTTTTGCTTGCATTATTTCATCTTTAGAAACAATCCAATTTCCTGCATTATTTTGTGCGGTTTTGCCATTTCTTGCATAAACAGAAATTGTTGCTAATTGTCTTTCAATTACAAAGCTTCTAAATTCTGACACCCAATCTACAACTTCAGATATTAGTATAGGGGTGTTGTTAGGAAGTAAGTCTGCTGATGGGATTATTTCGTATGGCTCATATATTTTTGCTCTAAAACACTTATCATCGGCAGGTTTTATAAAGATTTTTTCTTCTATTTCTTCTAACTGACCTAGTGTTTTATACTGAATTTGACGTTTTAGATATTTTAAAGGTAAATTAGCCAACCAATCAAAAGTTGGCTCAATTAACATAATTTCTAAACTTTCTGAAACTATAGCAGCAAAAAGTGATTCTCCATAAATTACAACTGTTGAATCAATAATATTTGGTGGCACTCTCCATGACTGCAACCTTTCAACCTTCCAACCAAGTTCCTTTGCTGCTCTCCAAAGACTTATTGAGTCTTCTGTATATCTTGGCGGTAGAATTAATACTGGCATAATTACTTATCTTCCGCCAAGCATTGAACTTACAGTTCGGTTAGTTGCATCTAGTGTTGCGCGGGCTACTGTTTCAGCATCTACCCCATTTTCAGAAAGCTGACATGCTCCTAAAAGCTCAATGGCTTCGCCTACGGGTTGAATAAAGTAATCTGTTTTAAGTAGCACAACTAAGAATTTATGGCTTTGTCCACCAAATTCTTTAATTGTAATATCTGAAATTTCAAATTTAACAGGTTTTGGAGTAGATTGTTCAAGGGCTGCTAAAGTCGCCTCAACAACTAAACGTATTTTATTATCAGGACTATCTACACCCTTTTTAGTACCAGTGTAGGTTTTATCTTGTGTATTAAGGATAACAGTTGCTTCTATTTGTGAGTCTGATAACTCAGCAATTATTGCTTGTTTTAATATCAATTTATATCTAGCCATAGATTTTTTCTCAAAAAATAAAAATTAATTTCTTACTCATGATAATTTTTCTCTCCAGCACGAACAGCTACTTTTAATGTATTTTGTTCTGGTGGTAGAGGACAACTAAAATCTATATTGTAAGCACAGTATGGATTATAAGCTAAGTTAAAATCGATTGTATAAATGCCACTAGCATTTTCATCTAATTCTAAATAACGGCCTGCTCCATAAGTTTCCTTTCCAGAAGTTGTATCACGAAAAGGGATAAAAAGCCTTTTAGGGTCAACATCTGGAGAGAGAGACTTAAAAGTATCTAGCAAACATTCAACACCATCCAAAGTAAATTTTAATGCTCCATAACGTATATACACATCTTTTTCGCCTTTGCTTGTTAACATTTTAATTTGTTCTTTATCTTTATAAGCTTCAAACTTTGCATCAAGACGATAGTTTAAGTTTACAGGAAAATAATTTAATCCCTTAAAATTAATTCTTTCTTCTTTTAAGATTGGACTATCTGGAGAAAGTTTTAAGATGCGATCTTTTTCTTGACGAGAAGCCTCTATTTGTTCGCTTAAAGTTAGAGGTCGATTAGGTATATTTGATGAAGTATCTGTAGATTCGCTACTAACAAGCTTAGGCGCATTGTCCATGTTACAACTACTAATTAAAATTACGAATAAAATAAATAGCAATTTAATATACATAATATATCCTTAAACTTGGGCTAAATAAGAAAAGTAGTTCTTTTTAGGCTAAAATAATTGGCTATTTAATTAAATAGCAACTATGCTAACATTACTAAATTTTATAAAATCTAACTAACGTAATACTTTTATTTTAGGAGTTTTGTACAAAATGTTAAGTCGTAGAACATTTATATATACAACATTTTTAACAATTTTTAGCCCAAATATTTTTTCATTTTCAATTAAAGCTGCGGAAAAGGCAGATTTTAATGGTGTTTGGGTATTAGACAAAGAGAAAAGTGTTAATTTACCTCGAATATTTACAACCGTTCAAGAATATTTATTAATTATTAAACAAGATGAAAAGTCAATAACAGTTTCTACAGAATTTCAAGGACGAGGACAAAAAATTTCTAGTGAACCTGACACTTTTCCCATTGATGGTACTACAGTAGAAAAAGCTGACAGACGGGGTTTTACCCAAAAAAGAAGTTTTCGCTACAATGAAAACAATGAACTACTTGTAGAAACAGAAAAAGTTTTTACTGGTGAAGTGCAAATGCCTAATAGTAGTGAAAATGAAACCTGGAATCTTTCTCAAGAAGGGGTTTTGACCATCACTATCACCCCTAAAAATGATAGTGAAAATAAACAAGTACGTGTTTTTAACAAAAAAACACAATCAGGTGTCTAGCTATTATTTCAAAGGAAGTTTTTATAACAGCCAAGCAATAAATAGTTGCTTGGTCTGATAAGGGGTCAAAGTTGGAAAATTGGCAAAATAATATTATTAGTAATAATATTGCAGCTATTAAGCAGTTATTAGGAGATAGTAAAACTATTGCAGTAGTAGGTATGACAGCAGTTACTTATAAACCATCTTATTATGTTCCTAAATATATGCTTGACCAAGGTTACAAAATAATACCTATTAATCCAAAGTTAGCAGAAATTGAAGGGATTAAATGTTTTGCTGATTTATTAGCAGTTCCAAAACCTGTTGATATAGTACAAATATTTCGTCGTTCTGAAGATGTTTTTCCACATGCTGAAGAGGCTTTAGAACTTCAACCTAAAGCCGTTTGGCTACAAAGTGGTATTATCAACAACAAAGCAGCAGAATTATTGGCTAAAAATAATATACAAGTAATAATGGATCGCTGCATGTATGTAGATCATCGAGATTTTTTTGCTTAATATTTAATCCCTGGGGTAGTTTATGCAGGAAAATACAAGTTTAATTATTAAAGAAAAAACTCCAATTAATTATGTTTTAACTGCTGGATTGGTTACTTTTGTACCAATACTTTTAATGCTTAGTTTAATTAATGCTAACCCATTTTCATTAGGTAGTTTTATTTTAATAATGCTAATTTGGTCAGTAACTTTAGGCCGAGGATGTTCTTTAGAAATTTCAAAAAAAGGTATTAGGCAATATTGCTGTGGAATACCTTTGTTTTTAATTAAGTGGGATGAAATAGCTAATATTACTTATAGTCATACTTTGGCCGGGCCTCGTTATCGTATTAGATCGCGCACTTCTCCTTTAGCTGTAATTGATTTACCTGTTGATGATGCTAACTTTTTAGTTATCAAACAAGCTATTGCAGAACAAGGTGTAGTTTTATCACAATCACCAAAAACTCCAAGTTTATTAATTTGACCTCTTAAAATAAAAAAGCCCAAGATAGTCTTGGGCTTTTTCTTTAACTAATTAATCTCAAAATAATTAAATTGGGCCTGACAGATAAATAGCACCTCTAGGTGTTACACTACCGCCTTCAGGCTCTAAGGAAATAGCAGCCTCTTGGATATTTTGACATTTGCGAGGTGTAGCCAAAGGTAGTTGGGCGTTGCCAGTTGCGTCTGTTTGGAATATTCCACCACTAACAACATTTTGATCGCTTGAAATAAACCATAGTTGATAAACTTTACCTTTTGGAGCAGGGGGTAAGTTGCTAATATAAAATAACCAAGTATTTTGATTAGTATCCCAAAAAGCTTGACCAGAGGCTTTATTAATTAATTTACTATCCAAAATAATTAACCGTCGGCTACTACCAATACTAGAAATAACTTTTTGTTTTTGGTTAATTTGTTCTTTTAGTGTGTTAATTTGTGCTTCGTGTAAACTAGCTTGCAGACGAGCGCGTTTATTAAATTCAATTAAATAAACAGTTTCTGCTAAAAGTAAAAGAATTACTAAGGAAGCAGCAATACGACCTAATAAGTTAAGGGTAGTTTGATACCAAGGTTTAGTAGGAATAATTAACTTAAAAGGCTTTTGCGGCCTGGTTTCACTACTAACACGACTTAGTAATTTTTCTCTGACATTTTCACTAGGGTTAGAAAGAGGGATACTACAAACTAATGAGGTTAAAGACTCTCTTAGTTGTACAACATCTTCTGTACAACTACTACAACCTAGGGCCAAATGTTTTTCTATAGCTGCTATATCACTAGGGGCTAGTTCTCCCAACAAATAACAAGCCAGAGAATCTTTAAGTTCTTTATTTAAGCTACATTCAATCATAATTAAATATAACCTTTTAACTTTTCACGTAAGATTTGTATTCCTGAACGAATACGGGTTTTTACTGTGCCTAAAGGCTCTTGTAACTGATTAGCTATTTCACTTTGGCTTAAACCAGCAAAATAGGCTAGTTCTATTGCCATTCTTTGTTTGTCGCTCATTTGTGATAAAGCATTAAGCACGGCTTCACGACGTTGAGCAGTATAAAAATTCTCTTCAGGATCTAATGCCATATCTATAGATGAATCGCTAAGATTATTGTTATCAACTACATAAAGCGTGTTGCTAACCCGATCTCTAGCACGACGGCGATCTATTGCACGGCTTCTAGCAATCATTACTAACCAAGCAACTACACTACCGCGATTTTCCCTATATTGGCTAGCTTGCTGCCAGATTTGCCAAAAAACCTCTAAAGTAACTTCTTCTGCTTCTGTGCGACAATTAAGAACTTTTAATGCTAAAGAAAAAACTAACTTATTATAACGGTCATAGAAGTCCTGCAAAGCTATTTGATCTTGCTGTGCCATTCTTGCTATTAAGTCATAAGCAGTTGATTCTGGTATTTGTGAATTTAATAAAATACGTTTTGCTTCCACTATATATGTACGCGCTGAAAATCAATTTGGATTACTTACTTCTTAGGCGATTTGATTATAACAACCTTCTTTCAAGTTGCCAATTGCACCACCAAAATAAAAACTTACTACTAATATAGTTTTTAGAAGTTTTTAGAAGATAAATACGAAAATAGTTATAAGTTACACGATATGCCGCATAAATTTGAAAAAGCAAAAAATTTTGAAAAAAATAAAAAATGTAATTTACTGATAATAAAGAGCTTGTAGTATTTAATAAAATTTAATAAAAACCTTTGTTTTTGGCACAAGAAATGCCCTAACAGCAAGCACAAAAAGTTAACACAAAAAATGAATTTTCCAATAGATTTTTTAAGGAGTGTCTTGTTATGAAAAAAAGTTTTCTACGCCAAATAGGTTTTGCCGCTTTAGGTGCCGTTGCTTTATTATTCACCCTTTCCGTTGATGCTAATGCCCAAAATCGCAATTACAATCAACGCTATGATTACAACAATGGTCGTAATTTCTATTCTCCTGCATTGGAAAATGGCTATCGTTTAGGTTTTGGTGCAGGTAGTAATGATCGCAGTTATAGAAATTCTTTTGATGTAGATCGCAGTAAAACTTATCGTGATGCTGATAGCGGTTATCGTCGTGAATTTGGTGATAAAGATGACTACAAACGTGCCTTTAGAAATGCTTTTGAAAATGGTTACAGAGATGGTTATAGTGGTCGTCGCTCTCAATTTGATCAAGTAAATTATCGTAATAATAACCGACAAAGAAATAGAAATAATTTTCCAAATAGTTGTCCTCCAGTTCAAAATAATAGACGTGGTGGATGGCGTTATTAGTTAATCCCATTAATCAAACTTAAGTAAGAAAAGAGGTCAGAAAAGTTTTTCTGACCTCTTTTCCTTTTATCACCATAATGTTAAAGCGTTTTTATATAGCCATTTTTCCATAATTTCTGCTTTTATTGGTAAAGCTTGAAATTCTGTTGTTATTTCTGCTAACGGTCTACCTAGTAAAAATGCTCCAGTTCCAAAAAGCACACGATCTTGAATAATGCTATTGCCAAAAGTAAATAGAGGTTCCCAACCTGTTCCAACTTGAGTTAAATACTTAGGACGATGTGCAGCCAATTCTAAATAAACATTTTGGTGTTTACGTGCTAAGAGGGATGCTTCTAAAATCCAAGGATATCCACCATGACTAAGAATTAATTTTAATTCTGGAAAATCACAAGCTACATTATCAAAATGTCGCGGGTGTGCTAGTTCGTTATAACGCATTTCTGTCCAATTAGCTGATGCATGGACACTAACAGGAATATTAAGCTCTACACATTTAGCGTAAAAAGGGTAGTAACGCCGATCATCTGGCGCAAGTCCAATCATAAAAGGTCTTAAGCTTAGTCCTTTAAAATTTTCTTCTTTTACAAGCCTTTCAACTTCTTTTACTGCACGCATTCCTTGAAAAATATCTGCACCAGCAAAAGCAATAAATCTATCTGGTGCTTCACTCAAAATTTCTGAAATTAAATAATTTGGTGAAAATGTCTTTCCTGTGCTAGTAAGTTCATCAAATCCAGTAATTAATGATTTATTAATTCCAGCTTTATCCATTAATTTTATATATTGCGCGACTGATAAACCTTGATGAAATTTATCAATAAATCTTCCAATAGACTCTTCTGTAGCAGTTTCATGATAAAAAATCCGTAAATATCCTAGCATTTGACTAGGAAAATTATCTCTTGCATGAGATAAAAATTTTGGTGTTGGGACAAGTGGTGCCCACATATCAATAATTTGAGACATTTTAGCTCCTTATAAAAAATGAATTTAATAAGCTATTGATTTCCAAGCCGCTTCTGCAAGTAGTTCGCTAGCCTGGTCAAGGCTAGTTTTTACCCTACCTGCTAGCCAATGACGGGAAAACTCTTGGCTTGGGCCAATTAAAATTGATAAATAAACATCCATTGGTAAATCTTTGATTTTGGAAGCTTTAATATAAGGTTTTAACCACTTTGATAGAGCTTGAAATGAATCTTTGTTCATTGCTTTTAGCACGGTTTTTTGATTACCAATAAATTCAGCTTGTCGGGTGTGGAAAATATAACGGGCTAAATCAGCATTTTTGCTAATCCATTGTAAATGGTATTTAACTAAAGCTTTAATACCTAATTCTACGTCTTGATATTGTTCTAATTCATTTATTAAGCCTGACTGATAGCTCTGTAGTCCTTCAATATAAAGGTTTGCTGCAATTTGCTCTTTACCACCAAAATGATGATAAATACTACCAATACTAGCTTGAGAGCGAGCGCGGATTTCTTCAATTGTGGTTGCTTGAAAACCTAGTTGGTTAAAACACTCTAATGCAGCTTTTAAGATACTTTCACGAGTGGATAGTTTATTCATAGTACTAGAATAATATTCTAGAATAATATTCTAGTCAATTAGAAGTCTTCTAATGTTTTTAAACAATTGAAAAGTTTGTAATTAATTAGTGTTATAAAGGAAGTCGACAAATAACTAGATCACTCTAGCGTAAGTATAAAAGCATCAGAAATTCTATCTCCAATCATAACTTGGATTAAGTTATCTCCTGACAGTAAGTTTAATCTTCGTCTATTGCCTTTTAGGGTAATGGAAAAGTTAGATTGGCTAATAATTTGTTGACTTACATCTTGGTCATTAATAATGACTTGTGCGCCGCTTGTGCCATAATCACGACCTTGGATAAATAGCATTTGTTTGTCAAAAACTGCGTCAACAATAAAAACTCCGTCTATGATGATGTTAAAAGAAGTGGTAGCAAAACGATTATCTGAAGTAGTAACTTGTACAACCACATTGCTAAAAGCAGGTGAAAATAGATTTGGCATTAAAATTATGGTTCCTGTTCCATCGCCATTATCAATTAGATTTACAAAGTCTGGAGCAGTAAGTAAAGATAAAGTTAAATTTTCGTCTCCTTCAGGGTCAAAAGATGTTACAAAAATTTCTACTACATCAACAGGGCCTATGATTTGATCATCTATTGGATCAATTATTGGGTCTTCCTTGACTCTAGGCACAACATTAATAGTTAAACCCACTGTGCTGCTTAATCCAAAAATGTCAGTTGCCGTTACAGCACAAACATTTAATCCAAGGTCATCAATTGTTGGGGAAATAATTAAATCTGTACCTTCTGCTATTACAAACTGATTTTTATCACAAATAACATCAATTATTACTTCGTCATTTTCTAGATCACTTACCAATAAAGAAACAATTGCTGTGTCATCTACGGCTACAGTTTGTTCTGGTATAGGTTGAATTACAGGCGGATTATTAGGCAAAATAACCAGAGTAAAATAATCACGGCTAAATAGAGGTTGTCTTCCTCCTGTTCCACTTTCAGCTAAATCAGTTCCTTGTACAACAATACGAAAAACAGCCGGATTTGGCCCAGTTTGAGGAAAAAGCGAAGTGTCAATAGTTAAAATTCCTTGGCCTTCAATAGTTTCAATATTTACAAAGCGTGGAGGTTGCTGACCTGTTGGAGTTGGTACTAAACTAAATGTAACAGGATCTCCCTCAATATCTTCACCAATAACAGGAATAGTCACAATTTCACCTGCTGTAACAAATTGTTTTCTTCCTTGACCAAATTCAGCATTTAAGTCTCTTCGATCAATTGTTACTCTAGGTGCGTGATTTAATATCCTTGTGTTGTTGGCATCAATCCAAATACTTCCATTTACAGAAACATGTAAAACATCTGCCGCACCATTAAAAAAATCTGAATTAGTAAACCAACCAGAAACACAACCTATAAAAGTATCTGCTCCAGCAATAAAAGGGTCATTGCCACCATATTGTGGGCTTCGCTGTGGTCTAACGGTTCGCATTGTTCCAGCCGTAGCATTACCAACTAAATAAATTGAGGAGCGAAAGTTTCCTTGATTTAATTGGCTGCCTGTTACAACTAAATCAGAAAACCCATCTGCATTAAAGTCTCCAGCAGCCATCAAGAAATTAGCTCCACCAAAAGCAAAACCTAATCCTGTTTGACCTCCTCGACCTGTGACTATTCCAGGGCCGCCCAAACGATCTTCTAAAATTAAGCCCGCAAATCCATTAATTGTATTATCAAAAAGTGGCATTGGAGGTTGAACTATAAAGTTACCTGGTTGAGAAGGTTGATTAATTAACAGTGTTACCGAAGAAATTATACTATTGCTAATTGCACTAGTACGACTTGAAGCTACAGCAAAGTCAGGAAAACCATCAGCGTTAAAATCTACTATTTGTGGACGGCCATCACCAAAGAAATCTGCTTGACCTCCTACAATAGAAATAGCAATGTTTGGAACAGCTATTAAACTTGTTAAAGTAAAACTTCCATCCATTTTACCCAGTAAAACAGAAACTAAAGATTGGTTACCAGCAGAAACATTACCTTGATTAACTACCATCAAATCAGGAATATCATCATCGTTTACGTCTGATAACTGAGCAGAAATAGGAATAAAACCACCAGTTTCACGAAATTTTAGGTCTAAAAATAGATTTGTTCCGTCATTCATCGCTGTAACAGCTAAACTAGAAGCATAATCAATATAAACCAGGTCGCTAGCACCATCTTGGTTAAAATCTCCACTCATAATGTTAGTTGGGCCAGTTGTAGCAACAAACTGACGAAAAAGTAGATCATTTCCAAAATTACCTACTCCATCATTAAGTAATACTATTAATTGACCAGCACTAGTATCATTATCCTTCCTAGAAATTACTGTGATAGCAATATTGTTTAACCCTATATTTGGATCAAAAAAAGTAGTTAATGAAGTAGGACGCAAAAAGCTATCAGTAAATAAATCTCCAATAACAATAGGAACTATTTGTTCTGCTCCATCAGTTGTAATGTTATAAAGTAAGTAAACTATACCTAAATTTTGCTCCATTATTGCTAAGTCATTATTACCGCCAATACCATCAAAATCAGTTGCAGGAGAAATATTAGTAATTACTTGTAGGAAAATAGGGAGTAAGTTATTAGCTGAAGGTAGAAATAACACGCCGCCTGTAGAAGCGGTTGATGAGGTACTTTCTGCAAGCACAATATCATCAGCCGCAATTTCTTCACCTAACGGAATACCTTGACCAATAGCAATAGCAAATGGGTTAACTAAAGGAATACCATTAAGATTGCTAAGTACATTACGGCTAGTAAATAAAGTATTAATATCTCCTAAAAGTATTGTAATGCTTGCAGGAACGCTTGTTTGTGCTTGTAAAATGGCTAAGTCTACTAGATCATCATTATTAAAATTTAGAGTTATTACTGCAATAGGATTATCAACAGGAATTGGCCTAGGTATTCCATAACCTCCCACATCATTTGCTCTAAATATTGTTACTCGATTAAGAGGTTGGCTTATGGAAACTATTTCTGGAAAACCATCAAGATTAAGGTCTTTAACAGTTAAGGCTGTTGCTGGGCCAGCATTTGCTAATGTAGCAATTTGAATAAAATCTAGTAGGTTATTTTCAAATATTTCAACACCTTCTGAAGTAGCTAAAAAAATATCAAAGTCTCCATCTGAAAAAGGGCCTAAATCAGAAATATTAGCCATTTCTATTGCAATTGCTTTAGTTGTAACGTTCTGACCAAGAGCAGTTTGACCAACAATTGAACCAGTAGCAATAATATTTAAGTCTGCTACTCCATCAGGATTAAAACGCCCAGTTAGATTAGTGAAAAATACTTCTATTTCTGCGCTTGCATCGCCTTGTTCAGCTACAGTAATGTCAAGAATATTATCTTCATCTAAAAGTCCCGTAGCAGTTGAAATAACTTGATTACCAAATTTTGTTATTAATGCACCATCTGGGGCATTAGGATCACCAAATCGGTCAAAAGTCTTTGCACCTCTAGTAAAAAAAAATCCTGTCATTATTTCTATAAAACCATCTTCAGCAATAACTATGTCAGTTAGTCTATCTCCTTCTAAATCAGTTAATTCCAGGGAAACAGGTCGGGAAATAGTATTAATAATACGTGGTAATTGAAAAGTCCCATCTCCAACACCAAGAAAAATTAAAATGCAATTTCTGTCTGTATTATTACTTAGTGAAGTAGTTGCTTGAGCAGAAATAATATCGCTAAATCCATCACCGTTAATGTCACCAATGCCAACATCAATAGTATTCATTGTTGCTAACCCATTGGGTTGAACACCGCGAAGCTCGTTAAAATTGCTATTAAGAAAACCCGTGCGGGTGGATGCTGCCACTAAGCCAGCATTAAAAGGGGCAACGACTGGTTGTGTAGCTTGAAAATCAAAATCTTGTGCTTGTAAATCCCTAACAAATCCAAACAGACAAACTACTAGCCCTAGTAGTGTCCAAGCTACAGCTTTCATGCGTTATATATTACCTTTCTGAAGAAGCTTAAAACAGGCAAGTTAAAAAATAATCTGTCTTTATATCACTTTTATTTTAAGTAAGCTAGGCTTGTTTGAAAAAGTTATTAGCTTAAGGGCTTTTACTAGTTAATTTTAATTCTTGCCATTGACCTGGTGATAAACTTCCTAGTTGCCAATCTCCAACAGCTTGACGAATTAATCTTAGAGTTGGATAACCAATAGCGGCTGTCATTCGTCTTACTTGGCGGTTGCGGCCTTCTCGAATAGTTAGTTTTATCCAGCTAGTAGGAATGCTTTTACGTTCACGAATTGGTGGAACACGAGGCCAAATATTTGGCGGCTCAATTAAACTAACTTGGGCAGGAAGAGTTAGCCCA
This sequence comes from uncultured Clostridia bacterium, assembly GCA_964492845.1. Classification (GTDB taxonomy): domain Bacteria; phylum Acidobacteriota; class Blastocatellia; order Chloracidobacteriales; family JADJPF01; genus JADJPF01. The sequence continues at coordinate 59,307 of CAZBMZ010000017.1, read as the reverse complement.
TCATTTAATTTTACACCTTGAGCTAACTCTTTTAATGCTTCAGGACTAGGAAGTCCTTCTACTTGGACTAAATAAGTTTTTGACATTTTATTTTTAGGATCTGTAATTAAATGCTGTAACTTACCATCATTAGTAAGTAAAACAAGCCCCTCACTATCATAATCAAGCCGTCCAGCAGGGTAAATACTTGGTATTTTAATGTAATCACTTAATGTAGATCTTTTGCTTTCATCAGTAAATTGACATAATACTTGATACGGTTTATTAAGTAAAATTAATCTTCTCATACGTAAATAGCAAATCCTAAAAATTCTTTGCACGATATGGTTAAAGACATTTTCAGATAAGTTTGAAATCTATAAAACAAAAAGCAATTGCTTTCTAATAGGAAATATTAACAAAAGTATAAAGCTTTATTTATCAAATAGATAAAAATAATTGCGGAAAAATTTTATTTATTTATTAGTTTTGGCACTGTAATTGTTATATAGAAGGCCAACAAACAACAAATCTTTTAGCAACAGGAGATTAATCATATGTCAAGAAATTTCAATAAATTAACCACTTCTTTAGCAATTATTTTTAGTCTTATTTTTTTACAAATTCCAATTTTTGCCCAAAATCCAAATATTAATAATCAACGTCCAAATACTTCTACAACTAATAGAAATTACTATGGCAGTTATGACAGAGATTATGATCGCGGCTATCGTGAAGGCTATAAGTCTGGTCTTAGTGATGGAAAGCGCGATGCTGAACGAGAAGTAAAAAATCTAACCAATAGAGATCTTTATTCAACAAATCGTAGCCGATCTGCTGCTGAACAAGCTTATGCTAATGGTTTTGCCGCAGGTTATGAACAAGGCTATAACAAAGGATTTGACGAAACTTTAGCACAAGCAATACAAAAATGGCGCACTCGTGGTTATCAAGATGGTTATAACCTAGGTGTAAAAGATGGTCGTCAGGCTTCAACTCGTAATCAAGCAGATGATTTCTTAAGACGCGCTCCTAGAGGTGCTAATAACTTACGTAATAAACTACAGCGTGCTTATGAAGAAGGTTTTGTTCAAGGCTACAAAGTAGGCTTTGACAAAGGTTTTCAAGAACAAAATAAAGGTTCACAAAAAGAATTTGAAAGAGGCTATCGTGAAGGATTTAAATTAGGTTTCCAAGATGGACAAATTGCTTCTAAGTCTAATCGTAGAAATAATCAAGGAATTTACAATAGACGTAGCCAACAAGAAAATAACTATGAAAGAGGTTACAGCAAAGGCTATAGCGAAGGTTTTGAGCGAGGTTTTAGAAATACACGTTAAATAAATTAAGGTTGTTGCTAACAGATCTTTAATAACAAAAAGACGGGTTTTTGACCCGTCTTTTTTTATTTTTCTACCTATCAAAAAGCTGTAGTTTTTAATCCCTAATAGGTTCTTATTTATTGATAGAAAATCACTTAAGAGATAATCAGCCGTTAAATCTAATATAGAAAATTAATGCTTTTATGGTAAACTCTAAAAACACTCTGTCTTAATTATTAAAATATAAGAATATTAACTTAATAGGTATGTTATAGGCGGACTAAGAAGCTTAAAATTATATTGTACTTAGGAAACAAATTTTTTTTGGTAACGTTGTTTGTTATCCGCCAAAACATTTCTTTATTGATGCTAGAGGCATTTAATGAAACTTTTAGTTAATACTGTATTAGTAGCACTTATTTTGTGTCTTTTTTCTAGTGTTTTACTAGCACAAACTAACCTAGTTACTAGTGGAACACCTGTTTTACCACCTGAAAAACTCCAACCCCTTGTTTTAACAAAATTTACAGAAAAACCTATTATTGATGGTCGATTAGACGAAAATGTTTGGAAATCTACCCCAATAGCTACAAATTTTTATCAAACCCAACCCGGCGACAATATTTCACCTACACAAAAAACCGAAGTTCGTTTTGGTTATGATGAAAAAACTCTTTATATTGCTTTTCATGCCTATGATGAGGCTGATAAAGTTCGGGCAAATATCGCTAAAAGAGATGAAATATTTAATGATGACTATATTGGTGTTTATTTAGATACTTTTAATGATAAACGTAGGGCTTATGTATTTTTCTTTAACCCATTAGGTATACAAGGTGATGGAATTTTTAATGAAGGAATGGGAGAAGATTATAGCGTTGATGTAGTTATGGAATCTAAAGGGACAGTTACAGAAGATGGTTATATTGTTGAAGTAGCTATACCTTTTAAGTCACTGCGCTATCAAGCAGGTAAAGATAAAGCTTGGGGTATGCATATTTTTCGTCGTATTAGAAGAGGCAATAATGAATTAAATTCTTGGATGCCTATTTCACGAGAAAGAACAGGCACCCTTGTTCAAGCAGGCCAATTAACAGGTTTTGAAGAAGTTTCTACAGAACGAAATATAGAAATAATACCTAGTTTAACTCTTTCAGAGACAGGAAGACGAGTTACAGCTAACCCTCTCACTTCAGACGGACGCTTTATTAATCAACCATTATTGCAAGATCTAGGATTAAGTATAAAACTAGGATTAAGTCCAAATGTTACACTTGATTTTGCTGTTAATCCAGATTTTGCCCAAGTAGAGGCTGATGCTACAGTAGTTACTGCTAATCAACGATTTCCAATCTTTTTTGAGGAAAGACGACCTTTTTTTTTAGAGGGTGTAGATATATTTCGCACACCATTAGCAATTGTAAATACTCGAACTATTGTTGACCCTGATGTAGCGGTTAAGCTAACAGGTAAAAGAGATAGAGACACTTTTGGGTTATTTTTATCCTCAGATAATGCCCCTGGAAATTTTTCTTTAGAAGAAAGAAATAATGCTAATTTACGCCCATCTATTGAAAAATTCTTAGACAAAAATTCTTATGTTGGAGTAGCTAGGGTAAAACGTGATATTGGGCAAGATTCTAATATTGGAATAATTGCTAGTAGTTATAGTTTTATTGAGCGACATAATCATGTTTTAGGTTTTGATGGACGTTTTAGAGTTGACCCAAAAACAATTTTTACTTTTCAAGTTGTTGGTACAAATTCACGGCGTTTCTTTTTTGACCCGAAGATAGGCAAGTCAGAATATCGAACTGGAAATGGGATTGGCTATTTTTGGAATTTAGACTATACCGGCAGAAGATTTGGTTATTTTATTGAAGGAATTGGACGTTCAACTAATTATCGTGCTGATGTAGGGTTTACTCGCCGAGTCAACAACAATACCAACACCGGTTTTATTCGCTTAAGTACAGATCCTAAAGCTAATGCAAAATTAATTTCAATAAGGTTTATTAACTTTGATCAAATTAATTATGATTGGCAAGGACGAGTTCAAAACTGGACAATGAACCCAGAACTTAGTTTTACTTTTGCTAGACAAACCTTTATTAGTGGGGGTTATAGTCGTAGATATGAACGACTTTTTGAAGAAGAATTTGGGCCTAAACGAAATAATAACCAACAAGGAACTTTTTTAGGTGATGCAGAACGCTCAGCTTATAAAAACTCTTGGTTTTTTGTAGCTGAAACAACACCTGTTAAGCAATATTCCTTGTTTTTCTTTATCTCACGTACAACAAATAATTTTGATTTTGATTTTGGTGCAGGCCCTCGTTTTCCCCGTGTTAGCCCTCAAGCTTTAATTAACCCTGATGCACCACTTGATCCAGGCAAAGGAAACGAACTAGCTATAAATGCAGGATTAAATTATCAACCAATAGATAAATTTAGACTTTCATTTGAATATAATAGAAGCAAATTAACTCGTAATGACACAAAACGAGTAGCATTTGATGATCATATTTTTTCCTTAAAATCTACTTATCAATTTACTCAATTTACTTTTATTCGTACTCGAATTGACTATGACACGCTAGCTACAAGGGCAATAGGTCAATTATTATTAGGTTGGACACCAAACCCAGGAACATCGCTTTTTGTTGGTTATAATGCTAACTTAAATGTTAATGGTTTTAGTCCTTTTACAGGTGTTGCTGAGCCTGGACTTAGGCGAAATAATCAGACATTTTTTATTAAGATGTCCTACTTAATTAGACGAAGTTTTTAAGTTTTAGCTCTCAAAAAACTTTTAGTAATTTGAGAGCTAAAAAATTAAAATTTTTCTCGCCAAATTTGCATAGTAACAGTTGAAAATTTTCCTAAAGGAAGTTGTCCATGATGAACGCTTCTTTCTTGTCCGCTTATTAATTCTTCCCAAGCTGTACCATCAGCAATTGCAGCATGACGCACAGGTAAAGCTTTTAATTTATCTTTACCACGTTTTACTAGAACAATAATTCTTTCCTGTTCACTTTCTCTTAAAAATGCAAATGTTTGACCGCTAGCATATATTATTTGAAAACTTCCCCAACAAAGAGCCGTAGAAGAACGTCTTAAGCGAATTAGACTATGGTAATGTTGATATAGTTTTTGCTGCCATTTCTTTTTATTCCAAACCATACAACGACGGTTATCAGGGTCGGCTTTTCCTGCAAGGCCGATTTCATCACCATAATAAACACATGGAATTCCAAGATAAGTAAGTAGTAATGTTGCCGCAAGTTTAGCTTTTTCAACATCTTCACCAACAAGAGTTAAAATTCTTGGTGTGTCATGACTGCCAAGTTGGTTAAATTGTTGTGTAGCAATTTGCCAAGGAATTGTAGCTAGAAAATTTTGTAATTGTTTAGCAAATGCTTCTGTTGGTAGGAGTTGAGAAGCGTCTAAATCTTTAACAAAAGCTTTATCAATGTCAAAACCCGCTAACCAATTAAGAAGCGGAAAAGTAAAGCCTCGGTAATTCATGCTTGCGTCTAGTTCTTCGCCTTGCAAGTGAGCAGTACCATCATGAAAATGTTCACCTAAAAGATAAGCTTCTGGAAATTCAGCTTTTACTGCTCTACGAATACCACGACCAATTTTATGTCCAAGTTGCGCTTCTCCTTGTCTAGCCAACATATTAGCTACGTCTATTCGCCAACCATCAATAGAAAACGGAGGTCTAAGCCAATGGCGTAAAATAGAATCTTGTGCGCTATACATCCTATTTCTTAGCTTTTCACTACGGTAATTTAGTTTAGGTAAACTAGAAATACCTAACCAAGAAGCATAATTATTAGGACGTGAATAAAAAGTAAAAAATTCTGCTGTTTCGCTGTTAGGGTTTGTTTGTGCATCAATAAACCAAGGATGAGTTGCTCCACAATGGTTTAACACTATGTCTAGCATTAAACGCATTTCCCGCTTGCTTAATTCCTGTCTTAACTTTACTAGGGATGAATTACCAGCTAAATGAGGATCCACATTAAGAAAATCTGCTGTATCATATTTATGATTACTAGGGGCAGTAAAAATAGGGTTAAGATAAATAGCATTTATACCTAATTCTGTTAAATAGTCTAAATTTTTATATACTCCAACTAAATCACCTCCAAAAAACTCTACCCCACCAGTTTCACCATGTGGACGGGGCAGTTCTCCCCAAGGACGAGCAATTACAGGTTGGTTATAACAAAGATATTCATCTGATTTTACATTTGATTTTTTATCTCCATCAGCAAAACGATCTGGAAAAATTTGATAAAAAACACTGTCACGAATCCAACACGGAGCATTAAAGTCAACTAATAGCTTAAAATCTGTATAATCTAAAGGCGTATGTTGCTTTATTCCTGCCGCCGTAAACCACCAACTACCATTTATTGAATGAATAAAAAAGCGATAGTTAAAGCGTTTCATTGTGATTACAACTTTAGTTTCCCACCATTGACAAACATTAGTAGTTTTTGCGTAAAAATCTCCAGTTAATGAATCTATACTAATTGGATACATTGGAGTTAATGACTGTTCCCCATCTGGACAAGTACGTAAATAAATTGCTTTGATAGGAGCATTAATATCTGCTCTGATTTTAATTGTTACAGTTGTTCCTAATTTTTCATGTTCTAGTTTGACATAAAGTGGGGAACTATCATGATGAACAGATTCTATCCAAGAAAAAGTGGTCACAAATTTTACTCCTAAAAATCTAGATTTATGATTTTGGCAATATTAATCTAAAACACTTAAAACTCACAGTCTAAAAACTATAAACAACTTGAGGCGTTGGTTTCTCAAGATGAGGGATAGATTGCAATCCCATAGGCAAAAATGATAGTATCGACAGCTTAAAGTTAATATCAATCTTAAAGTTTTAGCTAATTTGAAAAATATTTGCTACCTATATTTTAGGGTAGTGTTAAACCATAAAGAGTCATTTTCTATGAGCCTGAATATTCCAGTAATCTTTGGGATGAAATTAAAAAAATTTCGTGAAGGACATGGGATGTCATTGACTGATTTTGCTTCTCGTTGTGATTTATCTCCTTCCTACGTTACAGAAATAGAACGCGGCAAAAAATACCCAAAAACAGAAAAAATTGTTCGTATGGCTGAAGTTTTGGGTCGTAACTATGATGAATTAGTATCACTAAAACTTTCTGAAGAACTAGCCCCACTTGAAACATTTCTTTCTTCTCCAATCTTAAAAGATTTCCCTTTTCATTTCTTTGGTATTGCATTAACAGATTTATTGGAAATAATGACTCGTAGCCCTTCAGAAGCGGCTGCTTTAGTAGAAGCAATGGTAGATATTGCTAATCATTATCAAGTAGGCGTAGAGCATCTTTTTCGTGCAGCACTACGAGCTTATCAAGAGCGTAAACAAAATTATTTTGAAGAAATAGAAGAAGCTGTAGAAGAATTTGACAATAATTATGGCGATCCATCTTTACATGGCTACTCTTATGAGCAACTTTGTAAAGTGATAAAAGAATTTTATCATTATCAAATAGATGAAAATTCTTTAGCTGAAAATCCTAAGCTTCAAGGTTACAGATCTATACTAATTCCTAGAGAAGAGCCTAAGTTATTGATTAATCCACGTCTAAACCTGACGCAAAGGAAGTTTCTTTTAGCTAGAGAAATAGGATATCAATTTTTAGGCTTAAAAATTAGGGCTTTAACCTCGGCCCCAGAACGAGTAGACTCTTTTGAGCAAGTATTAAATGATTTTAAGGCTAGCTATTTTGCAGGTGCTTTATTAATAAAGAGCAAATCTATTAGAGCCGATATCACAGACTTTTTTTCACTTTCTGAATGGAAGCCAAAGATTTTTCTTTCTCTTTTAGATAAATATGGTGTAACACCTGAAATGTTACTTTATAGATTAAGCGAAATTATTCCGCGCTTTTTTGGTTTCAAACTTCACTTCTTGCGCTACAATGAGGAGCAAGGTAGAGTAAAGTTAGTAAAGCAATTTAATATGTTTCGTTTGCTGGTTCCTAACGGCTTAGGTTTAACAGAGCATCATTGCCGGCGTTGGTTAGGTTTAAGGCTTCTACGCCAACTTCGGAGTGCGCGTAGAATAACTACTCATCCAATTGTTGGAGTACAAATTTCCAGATTTATTGAGGAGCCAGATAGTAGGTTTTTGTGTTTTGGGCTAGCACGTCCTTTAACCTTAAATCAAAATGCTAATTCTAGTGTTACTATTGGAATGCAGTTTGATGAAAACTTAGAAAAAACAATAAAATTTCTTAAAGATCGTACTATTCCACGTATAGAAGTTGGGACAAGTTGTGAACGTTGCCCATTACCAACAGAAGAATGTACAGAAAGAATAGTTCCAGCTACAATAGTAGCTCAAATAGCAGAAAATCGTGAGCGTGAAGAGGCTTTACGCCAATTACTAACACGCTAAATCTTTAATTTATAGAGTGAATGCATGAATGTATTTTCATCTGATGAACTACAAAAAAGAATTATAAATTTAGCTAAACGCTTAAGTGTACCACCAGATTCTTATTTACTTGTAAGAGTTGATTTTGATGAGCCAGAAAAAATAAAACTTTGTATTGATGGCTTAACGCTTGCTTTTATTAGCCATTGCTATCATAAACACCCTCGCGGCGAAAATGTTTATGAAGTGATGGAAGAAGTAGAAAAATACCCTGAAGGTAGTGAAGAAGCTACTATTTTAGAATCACGAGCCGAAGCCGCAGCAGCCTTAGAAATACCTTTTATTGTTAAACTTAATGATATTTTAGAAGATTATTATGTTGTGCGCCGAGAACTAGAACAATTTGTTGAAGATCTTGAGGATCTAAACAAATAAATTTCTACTAAATATTTTGCTTGTCTAAAACTTATTTTTTAAAGTAAACTTGTTTTAATTCTAAACCATTTTGCCTGTGTTATATCAATCAAAATTCTAAGGGTATTTTGCTTATACTAATTACTTTATTAGTCTTTATTTGGTTATAGTTATGGACTTTAATAATAAATATTTACAACAAATAGAAAAATATTTAATTGCTGCCGCAGAAAGAAGTTGGACAGTAACCGAAGAAGATCTTGATGCTCGTGAAATTGTTTATCAAATAATCGATCAAGTAAAACAAAATAGCTATAACTATGATAGTGTTGTTTGTACCCCAAATATAATCACAATTTCTATTCCAGAAACAAAAGCAGAAAAAGTTGAAGATTTAGAAATGATTTTTAATGGCGAAGAATTTTTGCGTTCTTATGAAGCTTTTCTTGCTAGCCAAAATTTAAGTTTATTTAATCCTGTTAGAATAGAAGTTCAGACTGTTAGCAAAGGCAATAGTCGGGTAATGTATCGTCGTGCTGGTTTTGCTCTAGATTGGCCAGGGCCAGAAATGTCAGCCGAAGATGTTTTAGTTACTCTTGATATGATTAAAAGAGCTATAACATCTGTACAATCACCCGTTCCCCAAATTCCTCAAATAGGCCGTTTGACCGCACATAATGCAGTTGTTTATCAAAATCAATATTTAATTACCAAACCAATAGTTTATATTGGCCGGATGCGTAGCGTAATTAATGAACAAACAGGCAAATTAATGAGACGTAACGATTTTGTTTTTGCTCATCTTGAATCGGCTGATGCACTCTCTAATAGTGTTTCTCGTCAACATGCAACAATATTCTTTCGCAATGGTGCTTTTTTTCTGCTAGATCATGGAAGTTCTAATGGAACAGCTATTCAACGAGGTGGCACACATACAGAAGAGTTTGTAGTTACATCTAATTACACACAAGGTGTTAAATTAGAACACCGTGATTTATTAAGGTTTGGTTCAGCTTGGGTAAGCTTTGAAGTTGTTTCTGTTGCAGAGCTTAGTAATAGCCAATATGCTAGACCTGCTGATCCTTATATAGAAAACCCAAAACGAACTGGACAAATAGGAAAAAATATATCTACCTCAGAGCGTACTAAATTAGATAATACTACCAGACGCTTTCAAAATGATTAAGTAATCAACTTAGCCATTTTTAGCTTTAATTAATTTCATTAGTTTAGGTAATATTTCGCCAGCTTTTCCTTCTAAAAATACATTCATTAAATGAGTAAGAGCAGATTCTTGATTGTTAACTTCAATTAAAAAAGCTTTTGAATTTTTTGCATAAACAGGAATTGACGCTGCTGGTTGTACTACTCCTGCTGTACCAATTACTAAACAAACATCACAACTTCTTGCTAGATTAAATGCCTCTGCTAAAGTATCACTTGGAAGCGATTCTCCAAACCAAACTACTGCGGGCCGGGCAAAACTTCCACAACTGCATCGAGGAGGTATGCTAGTATGATCTAGTTCTTCATCATTAAGTAATTTATCTTCCTTAAAACAACGATTTTCCATTATTCTTCCATGAAGTTCTAAAACCTTTTTACTACCTGCTTGTGAGTGATAAGCGTCAACATTTTGCGTTACAATAGCTAAATTTAGAACATTTTGCATCTCTGCTAATGCGTAATGTGCTGGATTAGGTGTATTTTTACGCACAATTTCCCGACGGTACTCATACCAATCCCAGACAAGTTTAGGATTATTTAAAAACCCTGTAGGTGATGCTAATTCTGCTGGATCATATTTTTCCCATAGTCCAACCTGCGCATCACGAAAAGTAGGTATTCCACTTTCTGCTGAAATTCCTGCTCCGGTTAATACTACTATTTGTTTAGCTTGTGATAACTTTTCTGCTGCAATTGATAATTGTTTAGTCAATTTTTCCATAGATTCCTTTTGAATGTTTGATGATAAAATAGACTTTTGGATATTAAGGATTTTTTGTTAATTATGCTACAATTAGAAAAACTTAGGTTATTTTGCTAGTATCACTATCAACTTATTAATTTAATTTTTGGTGAAAATTTATGAAACTACGGCTAATAATTCAAAGTGGTTCGTTAACAGGTCAAGAATTTCAATTAGAAACAGGTTCTTTATTATTAGGTAGAGGAACAGATTGTACACTACGATTTGATCCAAACAAAGATGCTGGCGTATCAACTCGACATGCTGTTATTAGCCTAGAGTCAGATGGTTTTTATCTAACTGACCAAAGAAGCACTAATGGCACATTTATTAATGGAAGTCGGGCTGAAAGAGCTTTATTGCAATCTGGGAGTTTAATACAACTTGGTTATCAAGGGCCAAGTATTCAAGTTATCATTGAACCAGATAATTCAAAGATATTACCTACTTTAGTACAGCAACCTCCAGTATTAAATCCAACTGTAGTTGATAGTCCACAAAATTTCTTTTCTCCTACTGCTGCATCTGTTAATAATCCTGCTTTTACTCCTACTAACCAAAATAGAATGCCCTCAAATAATGCACCGCTAGCTAATCAACGATATCCAATAAATCCTCAAATAAATCCTCCAAACCCACAAATGAACTTTCCAGTAAACCCATATGTAACCCCTTCTATGAATAGCCCTGTTTATGGGCAATATGGACAAAATCCTAGTAGCCCTTTAGCAAATGGTACAGCTTTACTAAAGCAATCTTTTAGCAATATAGGTGTTTATAATCCAGAAAAAGAAAAAAGCAATACTCAAACTATTAGTATAATTGCTAGTTTAGGAATTATGACAGTATTAATGTTAGTAGTTGCAGTAATAATGCTAAGTTCTATTGGGGTGGCTGGATCAATAGTTGGCACAATTTTAGCGTTTACACCTGCTCCTTTTTATTTATTACTATTTCTTTGGCTAGACCGTTATGACCCAGAACCAGCCTGGGCCTTAGGTGGAGCATTTGCCTGGGGTGCATTGGTAGCTGTAATAATATCTTTTTTTGTAAACACAATTTTTGGTGCTGTTATTGGTGGAACCGCAGGTGACATACTAGGAACTGTTGTTTCTGCTCCAGTAATTGAAGAAGCAACAAAGGGATTAGGCGTTTTACTGGTATCTATATTTTTACGTAAGGAATTTGATGATATTTTAGATGGAATTGTTTATGCCGGAGTCATTGCACTAGGTTTTGCTACTGTAGAAAATGTGCTTTATTATGGTAGAGAATTTGCTTCTGCTGGTGTTGGCCCTGGGCTAGTTTTAATTTTTTTCTTACGAGGAGTATTGTCACCGTTTGCCCATGCCTTATTTACCTCTATGACTGGCATTGGGTGTGGTATTGCTAGAGAAACTCATAATAAAACCTTAAAAATAGTAATGCCATTAGTTGGCTATATAGGAGCAGTAATTTTACATGCGCTTTGGAATGGTATTGCAGTTGCAGCAAGTATAATGCTTGGTTTTATTGGCTATTTTATAGTTTATCTTATTGTTTGGGTGCCACTATTTTTAATTATGCTTGGAGTAATGCTTTATATGGCTAGCCGAGAAGCCAAATTAATTAAAGAAATGTTGGCAATTGAAGTAGCACGGGGCTTAATTTCTCCTGAACAATTAGAACTAATAGGTTCTTCTTTAGCTCGCTTAAAATGGCTGTCTGCAACAGCATTTAGCGGGAATTGGAAAAAATTTACTGCACAACGTCAATTTTTGCGCTCAGTCACAAAACTAGCTTTTTGTTATTGGCATGTGGCACGTGCTAGCGAGGCTGGAGGCCAAACCCAAAGCCTACCACAAATTCCAAAATTTCAATTAGAAGTGAAGGCACTAAAAGCAGAAATCTAATAATGTCGCATAGCGACATCTGACAGTAGGCATCCCATTTATGGGATGATAATTTATAACAATTAGGAGAAAAGTTTTTTCATGACAGCAAAATTGCTTGATGGGTTAAAAGTAGCGAAACAAATTAAAGAAGAAGTAGCAGCAGAGGTAAAAGCTTTATTTGAGTCTTATCAAGTAAAACCAGGGCTTGCAGCAGTGATTGTTGGAAGTGATCCTGCTTCTGAAGTTTATGTAGCAAGCAAAGTAAAAACTTGTGAAAGTTTAGGGCTTTATTCAGAAAAACATGTCTTAGCAGAAACTACCACAACAGAAGAATTACAAGAGTTAATTTCTAAGCTAAATAATCAAGATAATATTGATGGAATCTTGGTACAAATGCCATTACCAAAACAAATTGATGCAGATAAAATTTTTGCCTCCATTTCTGTTAACAAAGATGTGGATGGGTTTCATCCAGAAAATGTTGGTAGGCTAGCATTAAAACAAACAGGTTTTGTTGCTTGTACACCTGCTGGAGTTATGGAACTTCTAAAACGCTATGATATTGATTTAGCAGGTAAACGGGCAGTTGTACTTGGACGTAGCCGAATTGTTGGCTTGCCAATGACACTTCTTTTAATGCATGCGGATGCTACTGTAACAGTTTGCCATTCTAAAACAGCTAAATTAAAAGAAATTACGCGAGAAGCTGACATTATAGTTGCTGCACTAGGTCGGACAGCCTTTATAACTACAGAGCATATAAAATCAGGTGCAATTGTTGTTGATGTTGGAATTAATAAACTTACTGAAGAAACAGAAATCTTACGCTATTTTCCTGATTACACCAAACGCTTAGAAGATTTAGAAAAAAAAGGTTATACCCTTATTGGAGATGTTGAGCCGGATTGCGAAACTATTGCAGGATATTTAACTCCTGTGCCTGGTGGAGTCGGGCCTCTAACAATCGCTATGCTAATGAAAAATACAGTTAAAGCTGCAAAGCTACGACGTAATTTATAGTTATTAAAATTATAGGAAAGTTTATGTTAAAAGTTGGTTTAACTGGTGGAATCGGTACTGGTAAAAGCCATGTAGCAAAAATATTTATCGAATTAGGTTGTTATGTTTTTGATGCAGATAAAATTGCTCGTCAAGTGGTTGAACCTGGTGAAGTTGGATTTGAGAAAGTAGTAGCAGAATTTGGCAAAGAAATATTAGCCGAAGATGGCACAATTGATCGTGCTAAATTAGGACAAATTGTTTTTAGCAGCCCAGAAAAACGAGAAAAGCTAAACCAAATCCTACACCCAATTATTATTGATAAACAAGACAGCCTAATTTCAGAAACTATTAAACAAGACCCAAATGCCATTGTAATCATAGATGCTGCTCTAATGATTGAAACAGGTAGCTATAAAAGGTTTGATAAATTAATTGTTGTTTATTGCGATAGGGAAAGCCAAATTGAAAGAGTAATGAAGCGAAATAATTTACCTCGTAACGAGGTAGAAAGCCGAATTAACTCGCAAATGCCTAGTGATGAAAAACGAAAATATGCTGATATGGAAATTGACACTTCAGGGACTTTTGAAGAAACAGACATTAAAGTAAAGGCTGTTTATCAAGAGTTAAAAGAATTAGCTGAAAAGAAAAGATAACTCCAGGCATATTATTTGCTTTTTAGATAAATAAAAGTTGTTATCTTACAGGCTAAGGAGCAAAAAAATGATTACAATAAAAAAAATTCTTTTTCCTACAGATTACTCTGAATATGCTGAACAAGCTTTTATTTATGCAGTTGACCTAGCTAGACGCTTTCAAGCCGAACTTCATATTTTACATGCCATAGTTAATTATAGTTATGCTGGGTATTTTTCCCCAGACCAAGAAAACCTATATAAAAATCTGCGAAAAAATGCTGAATATTTAACAGAAGACTTGGTGGAAAAGTACCAAATTAGCGATCTAAAAATAGAAAAGCTATATTTTCCTGCTCTTTCTGCTAGTTCTATGATTGTAGATTATGCCAATCAATTCCAAGCTAGTTTAATTGTTATGGGAACTCACGGTCGCCAAGGTTTAAGTCATTTAGTACTTGGTAGCGTTGCAGAAAATGTTATCCGAACTGCTACTTGCCCAGTTTTAACTATTGGTAAAAGTATGGCTATGGATAGAGATTCTAAGTTAATAAAAAATATACTTGTTCCAATAGACTTTTCTGCTCATTCCAAACAATTGCTTAGTTATGCTATGGATCTAGCTAAAAACTATCAAGCCAAACTACAACTTTTACATGTAATTGACACACCTGTTTATCCAGCATTTTATGTAATGGATCAAATTGCTTTTACTTCTGTTGCAGAAAATATAAAAACAAGAGTAGAGGAAAATCTAAATAGTTTAGTTAATGAATTAAAAGAACCTAGTGTTGAAACAGAAATTTTTGCCGTTGAAGGTCGAGCAGCAAAAACTATTGCTGAATTTGCAGAAGAAAATAACAATGATTTAATTCTTATAGCAACTCACGGGCTAACAGGAGTTGAACGCTTTTTATTAGGTAGTGTAACTGAAAAGGTAGTACGTTTAGCTAAAACGCCTGTTTTTACTGTAAAACCTAAAGAAAATAATTAATTTGTAACATTTTTGTTTTATCTAAAAACTATCTTTGGGCTATTTTCAAACTGCTTGCGAAAAAACTATAATTTATTGCCAAATCCCAAAATTACTAAAATTAGGAGGTAAAAGTAGCTATTTCTATAAAATTTAGAACCTAGCTGCTTAGGTTTTTATGAAAACAAGGCTATTGATTGCCACTTTAGTAGTAATAATGAGTATTGCTTTTAGTGGTTGTGCAAGTTCTACGGCTGATAATAATGTAGCACCAGTTAACAATACTGCTAATAATTCCACAGAAAAAAGTAACTTAAATGTAAACAATAACGCTGATACAACAGCAAATGCAAATGCTGCTACTTCAGCCGTAACCGTTGGCGCACCTGCACCAACATTTTCTCTTGAAGATCAAGATGGTAAAAAAGTTTCCCTAAGTGATTTTGCTGGAAAAATTGTAGTTCTAGAATGGATTAACCCTGATTGCCCATTTGTTAAACGCCATTATGATGCTAAAACTATGACTACTACAGCAGAAAAATACAAAGGCAAAGATGTTGTCTGGTTAGCAGTCAACACAACTAGCTATATGGGTAAAGATAAATATAAAGAATGGATCAAAACTCATAATATTTCTTATCCTATCCTAGATGATCATGAAGGGTTAGTTGGCAATATGTATGGTGCAAAAACTACACCTCATATGTACATTGTAGGAAAAGATGGTAAGCTAGCTTACCAAGGTAGTATTGATGATGATCCAGGTGGAGATAAGGGTAAAGAAACTATCAATTTTGTAGATCAAGCTTTAGCTGAATTAACAACAGGTAAAAGTGTTAGTCAAGCACAAACTAAACCTTATGGTTGTTCTGTTAAATATGCTAAAAAATAAAATTTAAGTTTATAAAAACTCTAAAGTCCTGCAATAGAACATATTTTTTATGTTGTTTTTTGCAGGACTTTGCTATTTGTTATAGTGAACAAGTAGATTTAATCTTTGTTAAAGGTATTTGTGCTAAATAGTTTATTTGTTTAGAGAGAATTTTTTCAGTAATTATTTCAACCTTTTCTTCTTCTTTATTTCTTTCTTCTATAGCTAGATCAATACGTTGTAATTGTTGTCCAAACCTAACAACATGAACTAATTCATGTGTAAGAACATAAAGCAGTAAATTAAATAAATCCCCTTTAATATTATTAAAAGTATTAAGTATTTTTGTATCTTGAAGGCAAATACAATAAAGGTCTTTATATTCTACTTTTTGATTAATTTGGCGAGCATATTGATAACATAATACTTGGGCTAACACAGTGTCTAAGCGTTCATTAGCTGTTAGTTCTTCTTGGGTTTTTACTTCATAACGTAGCATTGTCCATTCACGAGGAGCAAAGCAGTAAAAACGACTAACTAAGTGCGCTGCTTGTTGAGATGCTTGCTGAACTAACTGCAATTCTTGGCAAGTGAATAGCCTCATAACTACTCCAAAATAAATAAAATCTTTGCTATTTTAGCAAAAACTGCTTTTTACTTTTAAGCTTAATTGGCAAAAAGTAGCGATCTTTCTTGCTCCAAACCTACTAGCTTGATTATTTATCTGTAGTATACTGGAAAACTATTTTTAAACATTCAACTGAGTAGAAAAATGAAAAAGCTCTTACCAATATTTCTTATTGTTTGGGTAGATCTGTTAGGTTTTAGTATTATCCTCCCTCTTTTACCTTATTATGCTAAAAGCTTACAACTTTCTGACTTTTTAGTTGGTTTGCTAGTCGCTAGTTACTCTATTTGTCAGTTTATTGCTGGGCCTATTTTAGGCGAAATGAGCGACCGATTTGGACGACGGCCATTACTACTTTATAGTCAATTAGGCTCTTTTACAGGTTTTCTTCTTTTAGGTACAGCACTGTTTTTACCTCATTCAATTGTTTGGTTATTTGTCTCTCGTATAATTGATGGATTTTCTGGCGGCAATGTTACTGTAACACAAGCTTATATTAGCGATGTACTTGAACCAGAAGAATGGACTAAGGGTTATGCCTTGATTGGTGTTGCTTTTGGACTAGGGTTTTTATTTGGCCCTGCTTTAGGTGGCTTTCTCTCTGTTTATGGCTATCAATGGCCTGCTTATGCTGCTGCTCTTTGTTCTTTAATTAGCATCACAGGGACATTTTTCTTGTTAAAAGAACCAAAACGTCGTCTTAGCCCAGATAGAAAAGGTGGGTTGTTTGTTTATCTAAGAGTTATTGAATACTTTAAAATTTCTAGCCTAAGAAATTTATTAGCAATTTTCCTCTTTTTTGTTCTTCCTTTTAATTTATATACCTCAATGTTTGCTCTTTATGCCTTAAAGCAATTAAGTTTTACTGCACGTGATACGGGCTATTTCCTAGCTGTAGTTGGGTTATTTGGAATAATTTGGCAGGGTGGAGCAGTTAGCCCAATAGTTAAAAGATTAGGTGAAACTAAAGCTTTAATGATTGGCTTATTAGCTAATATGATAGGACTACTAAGCATAGTTTTTGTTGATGTTTGGTGGAAGTTAATTATTGTAGCAGTCTTTTTTTCCTTTGGAACTGGTATGACTCGTCCATCACTTACAAGTTTAATTACTCAAGCGGCTCCAGAAGACCGGCGCGGTGGTGTGTTAGGTGTCACTTCATCTATAGAAAGTTTTTCTCGAATTGCCGCCCCTTTGATGGGGGGATGGGTCATAGGAAGCCTACATCCAAATTGGTTAGGACTTGCTGGAGGTGGATTAACTTTAATTGCTTTAATACTTACATTTTTAGGACGATAAAGCCCCGAGGGGCTTTATCACTTACTGCAAAATTACTTAATCTTCTAAATAAGATCTTAACATCCAAGCCATTTTTTCATGTTGTTCCATCAACCCTGTTAGAAAATCGCCAGTTCCTGCATCATTATGATCATTACAAACTTGCAAATCTTTACGTAAATGATTAATCACTAATTCATGATCAGCTAACAAAGTAGCCAACATAGTTTGAGCGTTAGGATATTCGCTAGGGCGTTCACTTACACGAGCCTTTTCAGAAAATTCTCGCAGTGTTGCCATAGTTTTACTTCCTAAAGCACGGACTCTTTCTGCAACATCATCAATAATTGTGTCTAGCTCATCATATTGTGTTTCAAAAAATTTATGTAACTCACTAAAATTTGAACCAGTTATATTCCAATGATAATTTCTGGTTTTAGTGTAAAGTACATATTCATCTGCTAGTAAAGTGTGAAGTATTTCTACTACTTCGGCTCGTTGTTCTGCTGTTAATCCAATATTGGGTGTCATACATTTTCTCCTTGAGGTATCAATATTTATTAAGCCAAATCAAAAAGTAATATTTCTGAGTCTGTTTTAGCTAAAAATGCTAAGTCCGTTTTTTCACTAATAGCAATCCCATCGCCTTGATTTAGTAATTTATCATTAAGAAAAACGCTTCCTTTTGCTACTTGAATCCAAATATGCCGGTTTGGAGACATTTTATAGTTAATTGATTGATTTGCTAATAACTTAGTTACAAATAAGTTAGCATCTTGATGTATTTTTACTGCTGTTTCACTTACTTCTTTTGAAGCAATTAATTGCCATTGTCCATTTATAACAGAAATAGACTTTTGTTCATAACCAGGTTCTATACCTTTCTTTTCAGGTATTATCCAAATTTGTAGCAGATGGACAGAATCTTTTTGAGAAGCATTATATTCACTATGAGTAATTCCAGTACCAGCACTCATACGCTGAATTTCTCCCGCTTTTATAGTAGAACCATTACCAAGACTATCTTTATGTGCTAATTCGCCAGATAAAATATAAGTAATAATTTCCATATTCTGATGAGAATGTGACGCAAATCCCGCGCCAGCCTTTACATAATCTTCGTTAATTACTCGTAAACTGCGAAAATGTACATATTCTGGATCATGATAATAGTTAAATGAAAAGCTATGATAGCTGTCTAACCAATCTATTTCTGTTCTTCCACGTTCATTGCTAAGTCTGACTTTCATAAACCCTCCAGTATTATTTTTATAATTAAATTTAGAATAATTCTAATTAAAATAAAAATTTTGTCAATATCTTAGTGTAGAAAATAAAAATACTAGGTAAGAGCTAAGTGAGTTTTTGTACAAAGTAGTAGATAATCAATAAAATTTATAGAAAAGAGATTCAATCATGCAAAAAAGATATAGAGGTTTAATGTTAATATGTCTGTTAGTTAGTGTAATTATACTATCAACTACTAGTAGGTTTGATAGAGTAGTGAATTATGCTGTTACAGCACAAAACAATGTAAGCACAAGCGTTAAACCTACGTTGCAAATCCCAAATAATACTTTGATAACACGTCGTAGCCCAAAACTAAATGGAGGCGGAAAAGTTGAAGGTTCAGTAAGAGTTTTATCAGGAGAATCTTTTGATATAAATGGAAATGCAACTGTAATAGGGGATATTTATGTTCCAGGAAGTCCAGAGATTGATAAATCAGAAAATGCGTCTTATAAAGGAACAGTTATAGGAGATGGAAATCAATACCCATCAAACTACATAATTAAGTTAAAAGGTAGTTCTACAATAAATCATATAATTACTCGTACTGACGCAGTAACAATTAATCAAATTCCTTCTGTTGCTGAACCTAAAGGAACAAGAGATGTTTTTTTAATAAAAGGAGATAGCCCTGGCGATTTTTCTACTATTCGGGATTTGGTTTTAACTCGCAGATATAACTTGGTGTTAGCTGTGCCAGAAGGTAGTTATGGAATTTTAAGGGCGCATGGCAAATCAGCTTTTATATTAGGTGTAGATAATAAAGAAACTACATATAATCTGCAATCTTTAGAATTAAATTCTAATACACTAGTAGAAATAAGAGGTAAAGTAACTATTAATATCCAAAATAGTTTAACCTTAAATAGTAATTCCAAAATAGGGGATGCTAAAAAAATAGCAAATTTAATTGTAAATGTTAAAAATGGTGAAGTTAAACTTAATAGCAATACAAAATTTTATGGAACAGTCAACATGCCAGAAGGAATGCTAACTCTTAATTCAAATAGTAAATTAGTTGGACAAGTAATTTGTGATAGAGCTAATTTTAATAGTAACTCTTTATTAACATATATATCTAAAGAATAATAGATAAAGCTTTATCACCTAAGCTTGTACATGGCTCATTACATACTCAGATAACGCGGTAATAGTTAAAGAAGGATTGACCCCCACATTTCCTGTAATCATTGAGCCATCACAAACATACATATTGTCATAGCCAAAAACCCGGCCTTCTGGGTCAATTACTCCTTTTTCTGGGCTATCCCCTATGCAGGCACCGCCTAAAATATGTGCTGTAACAGGACAACTTAAAAAAACTTCCGTTGTAGCTGATTTAGGAATTCCATCTATTTTTTCCGCAAGTCTTCGAGTTATATCGTTTGCTACAGGAATATATTTGGGGTTAGCTTCTCCATGTTCTTGAGATGTAAGTAATTTAATAGAGCCGCTTAAACTTCGTTTTGGAATTAGTCTTATAGAATTATCCAGAGTTTGCATAGCTAAAACTATTGTGCTACGTTTGGCCCAATCAAAAGGCCAAATGCTACGGCAAAAATCTACAGGATGTTTAACAATGTTAGATAAAAATTTCAATGGACGAGTAAGCTTTGAACCATCAGCAGTTAAATAAACAAACATAAAGGTATTAATATCTGAACCAGCAGGAAATCTTACCATTTCAATATGAGTATGTTCGTCAGGAAAAATGCTAGATGCAATTGCAATGCCTTTAGAATAATCTTTATCTTTATTTCTAGCGGTTACTGCTAAAACTGATTCGCTATTGGTGCGAACAAAACGTCCTAATTGATTAGATAATTTAGGCAATGAACCACGTAACTTACAATCCATCATTAATTTCATTGTTCCAAGCACACCAGCAGAAAAAACTACACCCTTAGAAGTTAATTCTTGGCGATCTTTATTTACCCAAGCCCCGCTAGCGTGGCTTGTTACACGATAACCGCCACCTGCAATTTCGGCTACATCAACAACGGTTCTTTCAGGAAAGACTTTTGCTCCATCTGCTTCAGCAAAATAAAGATAGTTTTTATCTAAACTATTTTTTGCTCCATGACGACAACCTACCATACAACCACCGCAAAGCGTGCAGCCAGTACGATCAGGCCCTTTGCCACCAAAAAAAGGATCTGGAACGGTTTTTCCTGCTTCTCCTGTAAAAATACCAATACGAGTAGATCTAAATGTATGACCTTTGCCAATATCCTCAGCACAAAGTTTTAAGGCTTCATCTGCTGGGCCTCGAAAAGTTGCATCAACTACACCTAACATTTTTTCTGCTGTCTGATAATGTGGCATTAACTCTTTTTTCCAATCCTTAAGACCTCGCCATTGCTCGCTTTGGAAAAAAGCATCTTTTGGAATATAAAGAGTGCTAGCATAAACTAAACTTCCACCTCCTACACCAGAACCGCTAACCACTAGCAAATCTGGAAGCAAGGTATAACGCATAATTCCATACATACCTAACTGAGGTGCCCAAACATATTTGCGCACATTCCAATTGGTTTTAGGGAAATCTTGATTACGATAACGCCGGCCACATTCAAGAACCGCTACACGATAGCCTTTTTCCGTCAGCCGATGTGCTGCAACACTGCCACCAAAGCCTGAACCAATAATAATGTAATCATAATCAAAAGCCATTTTTTCCCCTTTAATTTTTTAGTATCCAGTAAGTTTATTTTACTTCAACTCCATAACTATTAAGTAAAGCTACAAGACCTGCTGTAAAACCTTGTCCTATTGCTTTAAATTTCCATTCATTTTTATGTAAGTAAATCTCCCCTAAGATCAAAACAGTTTCTAATCCTCGATTGGTATAAAGAAATGTAACTACTTCTTTTTGAACATTTAGCACTCTTAACCAAACAGAAGGAATATTTTGAAATGTTTGCCTACGTGTTTCTGCTTGGTAAATCATTACAGAAAAAACTATTTTAGTAATTTCAGGTGAAAGTTTAGCAAAGTCTACTTCAATAATTTCATTATCCTGTAGCGATTTGTCTTCGCCCAGATGTTTAACTGCACCACAAGAAGAACTAGGATTGTTATAATAAATAAAATCTGTTTTATTACGTACTTTTCCGGTTTTTGTAATCAATACACAATTGCTATTTAATTCAATTGATTTAGATGAGTTAGCAATTTCCCATCCTAAATGTATAGACAATTTATTTAATGGAGAAACTATTTTAGATAAAGAAGTATTAGCACCTTTTACTAGTGTTGTCTGATTAGGCAAATTAGCAGTTGCACGAGAAATATTTTTTATAGGTTCATCAAACCAAATTTGTTTAGAAACTTCTTTATTAGATGTTTTTTTGTCATTCGGTTTAGAGGATTCATTAAACCATAAGTCTTTTTTAGGCTTATTTTCAATTTTTGTAGTTGTTTTAGGCTCTTCATTAAACCAAATATCTTTTTTGTTTTCAGGTTTTATAGCTGTTTTAGATGGTTCATCAAACCATAAATCTGTTTTAGCTGGTTCAAAGCGGCTACGAATTTCTTTTAGCTGGTCTTGAGCTTTTGCTTTACTCTCTAAAACGGATAATTCATCTATTGCAGATGTGTTTAACGTTGATGGACTTGGCAAATTGCTAGTCAAGTTGTTAGATGGAGTTCTTGATAAGCCATTTAACTCAGCTTGTGCTTCTGCTAAGGCTTCAGCTTGACGCATGCTTTGTTCAAGTTGATCCATTTCGCTAAATAAATTTCCTGATGTTCCTTGAACTACTTGATTCATTTTTTGCTGAATTTCCAAGGAACGTTGACGGGCAACTAATAAATCTCGGTTATGCTTTGCTTCACTTCGCTTCTTAGTTAGTGTTTGCAGTTGTTGTTTTACTTGGTTAGAAACATTTTCTTGTGCGGTTATTTGTCTTTGGTATTCAGCGGCGATATTTTCATACTCTTGTTTTTTTAGAATAGCTTCTTGTGCTAAACCATCGCGGCCAGTTAGGATGGCTCTTTCTACTTGGGCTTGAAATTCTTTTGCTTTTTGCAGTGCAGCGGACTTTTCTTGGTAAAGCTTATTTTCTATGCTAGTAAATTCAGCAACATAAGTTCGTGCCTCTTCAATTGCTTTATCTATACCTTCAATCATTTTATTAAAAGCTTTTTCAGGGTCTTGTGTTTGTTCCTGTTCAGAACTCTTTTTTGATTTTAAAATATTTGAAAGACGATCAAATATTCCCATCTTAACCCCCAAGACCCTGAAAATAATATTAATAAAACTTTAGTTTAAAGCTGAGATTGTATTGCTGGCAACATATCTTTAAAAGTGCTGCCAGAAGTTCCTTCTCCTACAGCATGCATTTTCCATTCACCTTCATGACGGTAGAGTTTAACCATTATTTGAGCAGTGTATTTTCCTCCCCCAGTAAGGTTGTATCTTGCAATCTCTTGATTATTAGCTTGATTAACTAAACGGCAAAAAGCATTATTAATGGCTTCAAATGTTTGACCTGTAAAGCTGCTAATAGTAAAGACTAAGTATTTTACATTTTGTGGGATAGCAGACAAGTCAACAAAAATTGATTCATCATCACCTTCACCCTCTCCAGTGCGATTATCTCCACTATGTTTAATACTTCCATCTTTGCTACGCAGTTGACGAAACCAAATAGAATCTACCATATTTTTGTTTTCATCAAATGAAATGCAAGATGCGTCTAAATCAATATCACCCCCGCTAGAAAGAAAAGACAACCAACCACCTTTTTTTTGATCCCAGCCAAGTCCCATTATCACTTTACTTAATTTTTGGCCTGACTCTTTTTCTAAAGAAATTCTTTGGCCTTTTGATAAATTTACTGGCATACTACCTCCGGTAAGATACTAAACATTTACCCCAAAAGTACGAATTAATTCAGCAAAACCACCTCTAAAACCTTGTCCTACAGCTTTAAACTTCCATTCTGTATTATGGCGATAAACTTCACCAAAAATCATAGAGGTTTCTAAACTTGCATCTTCAGAGAGATCATAGCGGGAAATTTCGCTACGAGTAGCATTGTTAAGAATACGGATAAATGCCGAAGCTACCATACCGAAATTTTGGCGACGAGCTTCAGCTTCATAAATAGACACTGCAAAAACTAATCTGGTGATTTCATCAGGAATTTTCATCAAATCTATTCTAATTACTTCATCATCACCTTCACCTACTCCTGTAGTATTGTCACCTAAATGTTCTACTGAACCATCTGTAGAAACGCGGTTGTTATAGAAAATAAAATCATAATCAGATCTGACTTTACCAGCAGCAGTAACCATAAAAATACTAGCATCTAGGTCAAAAGCTGCACCATCTGTAGAGCGAGCGTCCCAACCCAGTCCTACAATGATTTTTTCCAGTCCTGGTTCTGCCTTAGTTAAAGAAATGTTACCACCTTTTTGTAAAGAAATACCCATAGTTATGCCTCCTTAAATAATAGTAAATAAATTAGGAAATTTTGAACTTGATTTTTACAGGCTATTTTATACCAAGACAACTTGTCTTGGACGAAATTAAGCTAAAAAACGGTTTTTAAGAGCAATAAAAAAGAGTTAATAAACAAAATTTCTTATTAACTCTTTTTTGTGTTTCTTAATATTTATATCTGTGTTACTCGTTCAGAAAGAGCCTCACAACCTTTTTCTGTAATCAAGAAAACATCTTCAATTCTTACTCCAAATTCCCCAGGTAAATAAATGCCAGGTTCAATAGTTACTACATTTCCAGGTTGTAATTGAAAAGTATTTCCTTTTACCAAATAAGGAAATTCATGTCCATCCATACCCAAGCCATGTCCTAGGCGATGAGTAAAATATTTCCCATAGCCAGCCTTTTCAATAACATTTCTCGCTGCACGATCTACAGCTTGACATTCTACACCAGCGCGGGCTGCTTCTACTCCAGCTTGTTGGGCCTGCCAAACTATGTTGTAGATTTCTTTATATTTAGCAGATGGCTTGTCACCCCAAAAAATTGTCCTAGTTATATCAGAACTATAACCGCTTACATCACAACCAACATCAATTAGAACAGTCATATCACGGCTTAATTTAACTTCACTTGGGCCACCATGCGGGAGTGCTGAACTAGGGCCAAATTGCACAAGTCCGCCCCCGTTAGAACCTCGTTTTCTCATTTCTTGAGATATAACTGAGCCAATTTCTAGCTCTGTTTTATTTGCTGCTAAAACAGCATGTGTTGCTGTAATAGCTTCTAAGGTAATTTTATTAGCTTGTTTTATAGCTGCTAGTTCTTCAGTAGATTTTTGTAATCTCAGGGCTGAGAAAATTGCTTCACCATCAACTAATTCTAAATTGTTTGGAGCAACTGCACGTAGTTTCCAATAGGTATTTATATCTGTAGAGGGTTCTAATCCTATACGATTAACTCCCATTTTCTTAAATAAATCCATTGCAAGTTGATAAGGATTTTCTGATTCTTCCCAAGGAGCAGTTTTAATTGCAGCATTAGCTCGTTTTACACGTTCTTCTTCAAATGCCGGAGTTATAACAACAGACTCACCTGTTTGTGGTAACAGTAGCGAGATTAGCCTTTCACTACGTCCGGTTCTTAATTTAGTTAAATAGGTCATATTTTTGCTAGGAAGAGCAAAAAGTAGATCTATTTTGGCTGATTTCATTAATTGCTGTGCGCGAGCAATACGAGAGGGAATAGAATTAGAAATAGCTTCAGCAATACTAATTTCTGGACTTGAAAAATTACTTGAAAAACTAAGTTTAGGAAGCGTTAAGCTTCCAATTGTTGCTAGACTTAAGGAAGTTAGAAAATTTCTTCTTTGCATGTTTTAGTTCCTTTGCTAAAGCTTATAATCAGTTGGTTTATCGTTTTTGTAAAAATTGCAAATAGCTATCAACTAATTTTTTATTTTTTCTAAGTGTATTTTCGCGTCTAATACTACGTAGGCCGCGAACATTTTTAAGCTGTTGTAATAAATCATATTCATGCTCTTCAGAAGGCATTGGAGGAATAAACACATGAATTGCAAAAGGAGTATTAGGATAATTAGCTAAAAATGTAATCAACACAGGATATTTTGCATACCCTAAATCTATGACTAAAGCAGCTTTACGGGCTTTATAAGCTTTCTTAAAATCTTCTTGTGTTTCTATTGCCTCTCCATTATCTAGGTTTACTACATCAAAGAGGTTACCATTTCCTATGTCTATCATTTTTTCTCCTGTTTGGGGGGATTTGATTTTTTAATATTTTATCCAAGATAAAAGAAGAATGCTAACCAAGATAAGCTTTTAGATCAATAAAGCAATGTAACAATTAATTTAACTCGGAAAAATTTTTATAAATTTTCCAAATTTGTTGCAAGTTTTCCTTCCTTCTACATTCTAGCCATCAGTAATTAGCGATTTCGGCTCGCACTGCTAGGAAATTAAAGCTTCTCTCTATTTCCTAGCAGTTAAATTTAAGAAAAATGCTATTACTTAATCTGTATTTAGCAAATTAAGTATTTCTTGTTCCTTTGTATAATCTAAAACTGTCTTATCATAGTTGTCTTTAATTTCAGGCTTTGCACCTGCTTCAAGTAATTCTTTAATAGCTTCTTTTTGGCTGTTAATAGTGGCAAGAATTAAAGGTGTTTGCCCAACTTTATTTTGATGATCAATAAAAGCATTTTTTTTAATCAACAACTTAACAATATAACTATCACCTCCTTGTGCTGCTAAACTTAAAGCCGTATTTCCTTGATCATCAGTAATATTAACTTGATCACAATAATCTAAAAGTTGTTTTGTTATATAAGCATTTCCTGTTTCAATACTAATATGTAAAGCTGTTTTTCCATTCTCAGTTAACATATTTGTATCAGCCTTATTATTAAGTAAATATTTCACTATGTCTAAATTACTTCGTTTAATTGCCCACATTAAAGGAGTCCAACCTTGACTAGTTGTAACATTAACATCAGCACCATAACTTATTAATACTTCTAATGTTTCAAAATCATCTTTTATTACGGCTTCCATTATTGGAGTCCATCCATAATCATTAGCCGTATTTACATTAGCCCCATTTTTTAGAAGTGTTGTTACTAACTCTTTTTGTTGCTTGGCATTAGAAACAGCATGAATTAATGGAGTTGTTGTAAACTCATCATCAAAATCAAAAAGAGAAGTGCTTATTTTAGCGTTAGCATTAGCTCCAACTAAAATTAATGCTTCTACTACGCTAGTAAATCCTCCTGTAGTTGCTAAAGTTAAAGCAATGTTTTTGACCGACAACCAACCTACTAATGTAATGATTAGAGTTAAAGCTAATAAAGAAGAGCGTTTTTCCCTTGCATAATTACTAGTATTGAGATCAGTAGCTAAACTATTAGCTTGATCTAATTGTGTTTCTTGAGTTGGATTTTCTCCTAAAATTATCCTAGTTTTGAAGTAAAACAAAACAAATGCAATAGCAATAACAGGATAAACAAGTATTAGTAATATTGCAGGAAGTAAAATAAATGCACTTGGAATAAAAATAAATGAAGCTAAAGTTGCCTTTTCTAATAACAATTTAGATTTTTCTTCATTAATAATAAAAATAACTAAGTTTATAAATACAAAGGAAATAGGAGCAATTAGAAGCGAAAAAACAGATAAAAATAGATTTCTTATTTCTAGTGCAATTAAAGTTGGTTTTAAGTAGTTAACTAAAAAACTTGATCTTGCTAAAGCTTCTTTATTAGATTTTTGTTCTAGTAAAATTACTGGCACACATAGCGCATAATTAAATAAAAGTTGGACATTAGCAAGTAAAGCTGTAGTAATAATTTTTGTAAAATTAGCAAAATAAATTCTTAAAAAAGGTAATAAGAAAATAGTTTTTTGAGGAAATTTTTGTACTTCTCTAACTACCAAAGCAAATATGCCTAAGCTAGTAGCATTAGCAAATAATAATATTAAAATAGCTATTAACCAATAACTTTTGTTTAATAAATAAATTAAATAACTAAAATCACTTGGCAATGATTTTGCTACTCCAATAAGAAGAAAATAAAATATTAAATAAGGTAGATAAACAAAAAGAGAAGTCTTAAAAAAAGTATTAAAGTTTCTGCGATATAGCGATAATGCTTCGCGCAGTATTGGTAATTCTCCTTCACTACTAGCTTTTAGCTCAGCCGCAAAAGCCGTAGCACTAACAGGGCGATTAGCAGGATCTTTATCTAACGCACTCATAATAATTTTAGCAATTGCCGCTGCAATATTATGCTCTTTTTTGGTTAATGGAGATGGTTGGCTTTGGATATGTTGAACTAATAATTGATTTAAGTTTCCTGTAAATGGAGTTTTGCCTACTAGCATTTGATAAACAATAATTCCTAAACTATATATATCAGTACGAAAATCTAGTATTTCCCCCTGGCATTGTTCTGGAGACATATAAAGTGGTGTACCAACAATTGCCCCTATTTGAGTAATTTTTTCCATTTCTAAAGCAAGTGGACTTGTAGTTTTGGCTTTATTATTAGTATTTGAGTTTTTACTAATAATAGTTGCTGCCTCCTCTTTATTTACTAATGTATTTGTTTCTAGTAAGTTAGCTTGGGTTATAGCTTGGGATTGGTTTTCTTCTTTTATAAGTGTTTTTGCTTCTAGAGATTTAAGAGAATTATTTGCAGCTTGTGTTTTTGCTTCTAAATCTATTGTAGGTATAGAGTTAGTCGTCTCATTACCTAATGAAACTATTAACTGTTGTGGTTTAATTGCTAAGTCATGTATTTGTGCTAGACCAAAATCTAGCACTTTTACGTTATAACCCCCACGTCCATTTGGTTCTAGCCAAATATTATCAGGTTTTAAGTCTCGATGGACAATGCCTAGTTTATGGGCCTCACTTACAGCTAAACAAGTTTGTTCTAATATATCAATAGTTACACTTAGAGATAATTTTTTTTGTTTTCTTAGCATATCTCCTAATGTAAAACCATTAAGATATTCCATTACAAGGTAAGCAACTTGTTCTAAATTTACTTGAGCAAAACCAAAGTCAGTAACATTAACTACATTAGGATGTCTAAGACGACCAGTCGCTTTTGCTTCTAGCTTAAAACGTTCAATAAAACGTTTTTCTTGCATAAACTCTGGCATTATTACTTTTAATGCTACAGGTCGTTCTGTTCCTAAATGAGTTGCTTTGTAGACTGCGCCCATACCGCCTTGACCCAATTGATGATCAATTTGGTATTTTTGGTCTAAAACTTCTCCTACAAGATTTGCTAACTTTGACATATTTTTTATGTAGGTTTTCAGGAGTAATTAAAATTAAGGTTGTTTCCAACCAATTTCAATTGCAGTTTTTTTTCCAACTCGGCTTAAACCTAAATTTTCAGCGTCCTTTTCTTTGCCAGCAGCTACAGGAAAAGCTAAAGACATAATTTCAGCAAATTCTTGAGGATAGCGTTTTGTTGGCTCAAAATAGCCATCAGGAAACAGGGTAAAATGATTTTCATCATATTTATCACTTGCTCCTACTGTATGCAAAGTTTCATGTGCAATTAAACAAAGTGTTCTACCTGTTGATTGTTTACCAACAGGCAGGAAAACTACTCCAAAACGTCCTCTAGTTGTTCCTACGGAATGCTGTTTTTCATAATCTTCTCTTTTATCAGCAGGGTAGATATAAAGGTAAAGCTTAATATCGTAATCATCTGGGTTAGATCCAGTTTCAAGTAACTGATTATTAAAATAGTTAATAAAAGTAGAAGTTTGTTTATATTTTGTCCAAAGGTTATCATCTGCTAGGGGAAGTGGCGGGGCTAATTCTTGGCTAAACACCGGCCCAAGTAACTTAAAACGAAAAGGTTTAATATTGCTGTTATAGACCCTTTTTGCTTCTGATTCAAACCATTTTTCTAAGCTATGTTGTAGTAGATCTCTACCCGACATAGATAATCCTCTAGCTTTATCTTCTTTAGAATCATAAACTACTTCAACTAAAGCAACATTATAGGTGCGATCCCAATCTAGTTTTCGGTTATCGTTGTAGTAAATCCTAGCTGATACTACTAGAACTACTAATAAAATGCCAAAAACTGCCATTTGTCGGTAACGAGTCCAACGATGTTTATTCTGTTGTTTAAGAAAACAATTAATGCAAAGACTTTTATTTTCTTGTTGACAACGATTGCAAGTTGCATCGCCACACTTTACACAGCTTGAAGAAATAACTTGTTCTATATGTTGGAGACAAAATTTATTTGATGGTGAATTTATTTGAGGTTCTGCACCTAATTCTTTTAACTCATTAGCAATAACATCTATTTTATTGATATCTTCTGATTGAAAAATAACAACAGGTAATTTGCTTAATATTTTTTGAGAGTTTGTTTGGCTAAATGCTAATTTTTCTACTAAATACTTTTTAATAAAATATTCTGTTCTTTTATCTTTAATTGATACTATTAAAAGTTGATATTGCATAAGTGATAGAACTTAGGATTTTAAGATTTTTTATTTTTTTTATTAAATCCATAAGGGCAATGACGACACCCCGATTCGCAACAATAACCACGTTTAAGCAAATATTTATCTGTTAATACCATATAGCGACCTTCCCAATAAAAATCTTCCCCTTCAATTAATTTTGGAGGGTAGGAAGAAGGTTTTTCTTGAACTTTAATTGGTGGTTTTGGAGTTTCTGCTTTAACTTCTACTACTTCATCACCTGGACTAACAACTTTACGTAATTTTTCGTAGAAATCGCTTAATAGCTTGCCCACAAAAATAAAACTCCATTTGGGTTAAAATTAAATTTTAGCCATTAGTTTAGCGCATTTTTGAGAGCATTAACTAGTTTATCTAGGATAATTTTTAATCCAACCATGAATTACTGCTTCAAAATAACCAGAAAGTATAAAAGTAATTATCCCAATAAGTATTTGGAAAATAAGTTTTAAAAGTAAACTAGAATTATATTTCCACCAAAATAAAAAAATTGCCAAAGTTTGGCTAAATAAAATTATTGTTAATGGAATCATCATTCCAAGTTTACCATCATCACACCAAGGACAAGTATGTTGTATACAAGCCATATCCATTGCTCCAACACACTTTTCTGCTGCTCCTGCCCATAGCCAAGTACAACCACAATGAAAAATTAGCCCACAAAATGGAGTAAGAAAAACCCATGAAAATGACCAAGCAAAGGCTATAGCCATTAGAAGAATAAAGACTGATTTTTTATTCCACATATGTTGCAAGTATTATTTATTTTGCAAAAGTAAAATACTTTGCTTTTATTTATCTACCCGTTTATCAGCCATTGCTTCAACAGATTTATGAATTAGCTCTTTTAAGACATCAAGATCTATGTTAGCTAGCTTTTTTATATATAAACATGATTTTCCTGTTTTGTATTTTCCTAATTTTTCCATTAAATCTGCAACAGCTTCAAAGCCATACATCCCAGGCATTAGATAAAGGGTTAAATCATTTTTTCTAGGAGAAAATCCTATTATAGGCCATTCTCCTCCATTACCTGTTTTGTAAAGGTAACGATAACATCCAAATCCAACTATGCTGTCTCCCCACATTACCGGCTCTGCTCCGCTAGCTTCCTTCATCAAGTTAAGAATAGTAAGACAATCTTTATATCTTTCTGAAGCTGTATTTTTACTTAAAAAATCAAGAACATTTGCATCTGTTGGTTTAGTTTTTAATTCAGCCATAATTCCTCTTACATATTTTTATTGATTAGAATTTGGCTATAATATCCCTATATTTTACTTTAGTCAATACTTCCATCTTAACTAGAGCAAAAACCGTTGTTTATTTGGCTATTAGCATTTGCCAACAATCCTTCCATATGTTGTTTAGCTTTCCATGCACCTGTTTGATTAGCTACTTCAATGCCTTTTTGCCAAATATTTTGTGCTTCAACTAGCTTTCCTTGATTCATAAGTGCTGAACCTAGCATTTGATAAGCTGCTGTATAACTAGAATTAAGCTTAATTACTTTTTCTAGTGCTTCAGTAGCTGCAACCCAATCAGATAATTTAGTATATTCACCCGCTAGCCCATACCAGATCATTACATCATCAGGCTGTTCTTTTAATAGTTCTTGAAAAACTTCAATTCTAGATTGTGTCATTTGTTTACTCCAATAATTAACTACAAAGATAAAAGTTCTGCCTTATGCTAAAGCATCAAGATATTCTTTCATAGCCTGACGACCACCATTAATCAATGCTTGCATTCTCTCTTTGCTCATATTAAATTCTGTTGTTCCATAACCTTTAGCAGGCAGATGGCAAATTAATTTTTCATGAGCTTTGATTTCTGCTTTATCACTTGCACTAGTTAAAGTGTCCACTAAATTGTTGATTCGTTGTAAGACTTTGATATTTGCTAATCGGCTAGCACCTTGATTAGAAATCTCAATTGGGCTTGCTTGACTAGCATTACTAACAGCTAGTTTTTCATCAATTAATAATCCCAAAGTACCTGCTTCATTAGCCTTAAAATCTCCCATTACATTTTCATGCCCATTATCAACAATTAAACTAATAGGAAAATTTGAAAGCACCCCTCCATCAACAACAGCATCACCAGTTAAATCTCTTCCCTGGTATAAACCCCAGCTTTTTTGCCATATTACTTCTTGCCAAACAAAAGGTAAGCTAATAGACATTCTTACAGCATAAACAATTGGGCAATCAGGCGCAGTTCTATGATTTAACACTAACATTTCATTAGCAGTAATATCTGAAGCAACAACAGAAAGATCTTTTCCTGTAGATTTGTAAAATTCTGATAAAGTAGCATTTGCCCAACTTGCGTTTTTAGCTGTTAACTTTTTTGTTAACCATTCTATAAACTTCTTACCTGAATATAAACCACCTCTTTCTAGTAAAGAAAAAATTTCACGATATCCAGATAATTTCATCAACTCATAAGTCAAAGACTGATGAATGCGATTTTCAACTATTTTAGGCAACAATGGAATATCTGTTTCTGACAGCAACAAACAAAGTAAACTAGTGTTAATTTCATTTTCAGAAAAGTCTGTTTTTTCTGGGGTGTCTAAAAAAGAAAGAAAGATGGGTTTTTCTGTTCCTGTTTTTGGATCTATAAATTTCTCATTTACAGCTTCAAAAAGTTCTTGGGCATTATATCCAGCCGCTAATAAAACAGCAGTAATACTACCAGCAGATGTCCCAACATAACGGCGGATATTTAATTGTTTAGCTTCAATTTCTTGAAATGCCCCAACAAAAACAATACCCTTTGCTCCACCACCTTCTAAAACAACATCATAAGTATTTTGCATAACTACTCCTAAATAATTAATATATCTGATTTAGTAGCTTATGACTTATTGGGGCATAGAAATAAACATAAATTTTACTTAGTTTTTAAATTTAGTCAAAAGCGATAAAATAATTATAGCCTAGGGATTAAGACCTACGAAATTATTAATCACGTGTTAATTGACGATATTTAATGCGGTGTGGTTGATCTGCCGCACTACCAAGGCGAGCTTTACGATCTGTTTCATAGTCAGAATAATTTCCTTCAAACCAAACTACTTTGCTATCACCCTCAAAAGCTAAAATATGAGTAGCAATACGGTCTAAAAACCAACGGTCGTGACTAATTACTACAGCACAGCCAGCAAAATTTTCTAATGCTTCTTCTAATGCTCTCATTGTGTTTACATCTAAATCATTAGTAGGCTCATCTAGTAATAATACATTAGCTGATTGAATTAGCATTTTAGCTAGGTGAACACGATTTCTTTCACCACCTGAAAGAGAGCCGACTTTCTTTTGTTGGTCTGTACCAGAAAAATTAAACCGAGCAACATAAGCACGGGAGTTAACTGCGCGGGTGCCTAAATTTATATTGTCCATTCCACCAGAAATTTCTTCCCAAATGCTTTTATCTGCATTTAATGACTCTCGGCTTTGGTCAACATAAGCCATTTTTACTGTTTCACCAATTTTTATATCTCCTTTGTCAGCTTGCTCTTGGTTTGTAATCATACGAAAAAGCGTAGTTTTACCAGCACCATTAGCACCAATAATTCCTACTATGCCGCCCGGAGGTAGTGAAAAAGACAGATTTTCAAATAAAAGGTTATCACCATAAGATTTGCCTATATTGTCAGCTTCAATTACTAGTTTTCCAAGTCTTGGGCCAGGTGGGATAAAAATTTCTAACTCTTGAGCGCGTTTTTCAGTTTCTTGGCTCAATAAGTTTTCATAAGCTTTAATACGGGCTTTACCTTTAGCTTGACGTGCTTTAGGTGCCATTCTAATCCATTCTAATTCACGTTCTAGGGTTTTTTGTCTTTGTGATTCAGTCTTTTCTTCTTGTTTTAATCTATTTTGTTTTTGTTCTAGCCAGGATGAATAATTACCCTTCCAAGGGATGCCATGACCGCGATCTAGCTCTAAAATCCAGCCAGCAACATTATCTAAAAAATAACGATCGTGTGTTACTGCAATTACAGTTCCAGCATATTCTTGTAAGTGATGTTCTAGCCAAGCAACTGATTCAGCGTCTAAATGGTTAGTGGGTTCATCTAAAAGTAAAATGTCGGGTTTTTGTAAGAGCAACCGACACAAAGCAACCCGACGACGTTCACCACCTGAAAGAACTTTTATAGAAGTATCACCTGAAGGACAACGTAGCGCGTCCATTGCCATTTCTAAGCGGCTATCTAGCTCCCAAGCGTCTAGTGTGTCTAGGCGTTCTTGAACTTTACCTTGACGATCTAAAAGGTCTGTCATTTCGTCGTCTGTCATTGGTTCAGCAAATTTTTCATTAATTTCATCATATTCTTTTAGTAAATCTACGGTTTCTTTAACAGCTTCCTGAACAATTTCTTTTACTGTTTTGTTATCGTCTAAAACAGGTTCTTGCTCTAAGTAACCAACAGTGTAACCAGCAGAAAGCACAGCTTCACCTAAAAAATTAGTGTCTACACCAGCCATAATTCTTAACAAAGAGCTTTTTCCTGAACCATTTAAGCCAAGTACACCAATTTTTGCACCATAAAAATAGGAAAGGTAGATGTCTTTTAGTACAGCTTTTTTATCATAATATTTACTTAGTCCAACCATAGAATAAATTATTTTATTAGGTATACTGCTCATAAGAAAAATTTGCCTCCCATAGGTTTCTTTTAATAATTAAATTTAATAGACAATGTATTGTTGGGCTAAACGGCTTCCTAAAGCCAAAGTGGACTCAATTTCGCCTACCATAATTACAATGCCAATCTCTGGCACTTCTGCAACGTTTAAGATTTCTCTAGCCATTGCTTCGGCTAACCACCAGCTATTTCCCGGATCAGTTTTGTTTTTCCAAGCTTTATCATAAATAACAAATAACTCTTTTAAGTACTGTTCTATTTCTTCTTTATTACATTGTCCACTAGATACTTCTTCTATGTGCTTAAAAAATTCTTCCTGCAACCCTTTGCAAGCGCGTTCGCGCACTTCAATACGAAAAATGCTTTTTTGAGCTACATGCATTACTAGCCATAGACCTGAAGTTAGTAGTCCAAGTGTTGCATCAGCAATATTTTCTTTGTACTCGGCCAAACTAGCAGGTTTAGTTAACTCTTCTTGGGTTTTTGCAGCGGCTCCTAGAGCCAGTTGATAAAGTGCTTTGCTATAATTAGCAACAGAAATATTATTCTTATTGGTTTTTTTAGGTATCATAAATACTTGATTTTAATAAAATTAAAAATCTCCTGAAAATAAATTGATAAAATTATTAAGCTGTGGTTTAGACTTAATTTCGATTGGGCAAACTATTATAAACGAGATATGGCAAATAAAGAAACCTTACAACGTGTTGGCGCAATAGGCGATATTCATGGCGAAGCTAAAAGCTTAAAAATTGCCCTGGAATTTTTAACTCAAGCTGATGTGGGTCAGATAATGTCTGTAGGCGATATTGTGGACGGAAAAACACCTCAAGATGTCATAGAATGTTTAGATTTACTACAAACTTATAAAGTGCTTACTGTGTCAGGTAATCATGAACGCTGGATTATAAAAGGTCAAAATATGCTATTACCTGATGCTACACATTGGCAAGAACTTGATGATAAATCCCAGCGATTTATAAAAAAACTGCCTGCTACTAGGGAGTTTGACACCGACCGAGGCCGATTACTGCTTTGTCACGGCTTAGGTAGTAATGATATGGTAGGTGTTTGGCCCGGAGATTATGGAGTAGCCTTAGAATATAACTTAGACCTTTTACGCTTAACTATGGAAGGTCTTTATAAATTTGTTATCAATGGACATACTCACGCAAGAATGGTAAGAGCTTTTGATAATGTAACAATTATTAATGCTGGCACTTTAGTTGATAAACAAAGCCCTTGTTTTTTAGTTGTTGATTTTACAGTTGGTTATGTCCAGTTTTATGATATTAGACAAGATGAAGTAATTGAAGCTAGAAGGGTTGCAATTTAATGAAAAAAATTATTTTATTAGCCATTTTAAGCCTATTTTTATTTACTAATTTAGCTATAAGTAAAACTAGTAATAAAAACTTAATTGGCACTAAAGCTATAGATTGGCAAGTTGGAGATTGGCTAAATTCTAAACCTGTTCAGCTAAAAGATTTGCAAGGTAAAGTTGTTTTAGTGCGTTGGTGGACTACCATTTGTCCTTTTTGTAAAGCTACAGCACCAGCATTAAACGAGTTTTACCAAAAATATAAGTCTCAAGGTCTAGAGGTCGTAGGCTTTTATCATCATAAATCATCTGAACCACTCAACAAACAGGAAGTTTATCAATATTCTAAAAAGTTAGGCTTTGAGTTTCCTATTGCAATTGATTATCGTTGGCAAACTTTAACTAAATGGTGGCTAGAAAATACTAATGAAAGTTGGACTAGTGTTTCATTCTTAATAGATCGTCAAGGAACAATTCGTCATATTCATCCTGGCGGAGAATATGTTAAAGGTGATAAAGATTATCAAGTAATGGAAGCAAAAATTATTGAATTACTTAAAAAGAAGTAGGAAAGCGATAATAGAAATTAATAAACATAGTGGAGAGAATAAAACAGTATCCCAATAAGCAAATTTTGTATTTTTGATTTTCTTAAATAATCCTACTAAGCGAAATTCTCCTATTGATCTTAGAAAAAATACTATAGAAATAAATAACGTCCCATAGTAAAAAATTACACTAGGGACAAATAAGCCTAAAAAGCCTATTTGTCCTAATATAATCAACATTGCAATAAATAGTGCTGAAGCGACTAGTAGAGTAAGGAAAGCAGAAGGGTTAAAAGCTAGCTTACCATCAACGGTTGGCAAAACGGCTTCAGATGCTCCTTTACCTCCAAATGCCCAATAAACATGAATTAACCCTAATACTAAAAATATAAATGCTAGGAAAATTCCTAATATTGTTATAAACATAACATTTCTATGAATTTACTCTTTTTTACCATTACTAGCACTAGCAAATTTTTCTGTAGCATGAGGCATGCTTTCTCTAGCACCAGCAGGAGTAATAGTCATAAATTGGGCTTTACGCTGTAAATCTTTAATTGTTACAGCCCCACAATAAGTCATTCCTGAACGGATTCCACCCATTACATCACGAATTACTTCAACGGCAGAACCTCGCAACGGTACTTCAACCGCAACCCCTTCGGCGGTTTTCCATTCGCCCATTGACCCCATAAAATCTTCTTGTGCTTCACGAGATGCCATACCTCGAAAAACCTTAAATTTAGCTTCTTTTCCGTCTTGAACAGTGGTTTTTACTTCTCCTGGGGTTTCTAAAGTTGCAGCTAACATTCCACCTAGCATAACAAAATCTGCTCCTGCTGCTAGTGCTTTTACTGCATCGCCTGGAGTACGAATTCCACCGTCAGCAATTAAAGCGCGATCAACTTGTCTACACATCATAATTGCTGTTAATTGAGGCACACCAAACCCAGTTTTAATACGGGTTGTACAAACTGATCCGCCACCAATACCAACTTTAATAACATCTGCACCAGCAGCAGCTAAATAATCTGCACCAGCATAAGTAGCAACATTGCCAGCAATAATTACAATATTTCCTTTGTATTTTTTTCTTAGATTTTTAATTGTTTGATTTACTAATTTTGCGTGTCCATGAGCTACATCAACGCAAATTATTTCTGCACCAGCGGCAATTAATCCTTCTGCTCGCTCTAGTGCCGCGTCTCCAACGCCTATTGAGACACCAACTAAAGATTTATTTTCTGCTTGGCAAAATTCTTCAATATTTTGCTCAATAGACATAAATCTATGTAAAATACCTAAGCCACCTAAAGAAGCTAAACAATTTGCCATTTTAATTCCTGTAATAGTGTCCATGTTAGAACTAATAACAGGAATATCCATGCGTTTGTTTACCATATTTATTGCTGTTGTAACATCTTGGCGAGACCGAATTCCATTGTAATTAGGGATTAACAACACATCATCAAAAGTCAATCCTTGTATAAAATGCATGAGAATATTTCCTTAATACTTTATTTATTTACGCATACGTAATTAATGCGATTTTACCTAGCCACCTAACTTTTTGTTACTCAATTTTCCTGATCGCTTTCCTGCTTAAATCTTTCTCGGTTTTTAAGATTGCACTAAAAAGAAAAATTTATATACTTACTGGTATATGGCAAAAATTAAAAATCAAGATGCAGCACAAACCAAAGCCCATATCCTTGAAGTTGCACGACAACAATTTATGAGAAAAGGTTATGCAGGGTCTTCAATTAATGAAATAGTTGAAGCAACTGATGTAACTAAACCAACGGTTTATTACCATTTTGGTAACAAAGAAGGCTTATTTGCAGCTTTAGTAGCAGATGCTTATGAGCGTTGTTTTCAAGAACGTAGCCGATCAGTTGACCCTAACATTTCAGTAGCAGAACAGATCTATCGAGTAATAAAAGCCGATTTTTCTTTTTGCTTACAAGAACCTGATCTAGTTCGTTTTGTTATAGCACTTACTTTTGCATTACCAGAAGATAAACCTTTAGACGTTAGACCTTTTCATAATCGAGATTATGAATTTCTTCGGGAAATTATCGAACGGGGAATTAATAGCAAAGAGCTTAGAAATGTTGATGTAGGTGAGGCCGCCCTTTCACTACAAGGGATAATCACTATTAACATTATGTCTTTTTTGCAAATGGATAAACCTAAAGAATTTCTTTCTCCTGATCGTGCAAGAACTTTAGCAGAAGTACTTTTACAGGGTATCAAAGCTTAGTCTAAATAGTTCTTTTTTGTTTGCAACATCTAGCCATTGTGTCTACATCTCTCTACCTACCAGTAGAGAAAAAGTAAAAATAATTAGGAGTTTTAGTTATGAATTACTGGAAAGAGTTTTTACCAGTTTATTTTTACACATTCGTTGCTACCACTTTAGCAGTAGCAGCAAGTTTAACTAGTGCTTATTCACTAGCTACAATAGGCTTATTTGTAGTAGCAGGTTTAGTTAGCTGGTTTTTTGTAGAATACGCCTTGCACCGTAGTTTTTTCCACTATCATGCGCGTTCTGAATTTATGAAAAATTTAATTTATAGAATGCACTTGTCTCATCATGACAACCCTAAAGGCTTAGATACACTTCTTGCTAGCGTTTATACTAGTCTTCCAATAGCTACTATTTATTGCTTAATTATTTGGATGTTAACAAGCTGGCAAGTAATGAGTTATATGTTTGCTGGGTTAATTATAGGTTATTTTGCTTATGAAGCACTGCATTATCAAGCACATCACTTCACACCTAAATCAGCTATTTTAAGATACTTAAAGAAATATCATATGCTACATCATCATCAAACACCTGAAATGCGTTATGGGGTAACGACACCATTTATTGACTATTTATTTGGGACTTATTTGCCAA
This sequence comes from uncultured Clostridia bacterium, assembly GCA_964492845.1. Taxonomy (GTDB): domain Bacteria; phylum Acidobacteriota; class Blastocatellia; order Chloracidobacteriales; family JADJPF01; genus JADJPF01. The sequence goes on along the minus strand of CAZBMZ010000017.1, from coordinate 19,709 downwards.
TAGGTCATAAAGTAAGCGTTGCAACATCTGAAAATTTAAGAAAAACTAGCTAACTTTCTAACAATAGGTGATACATCAGCGAAATTTTGTGTAAAATAGCTAAACAAAATTTTCTGGAAATGGTGTATCACTTACATATGAGTAATAAAAAATTCCGTAAAAAAGCTGGCTCAAGTGATCTAAAGAGCAAATTAAAATCAAGAAGTGTTAATCAATATGAAATAAGTTATGAACCTGTTGAAGATGAAAGCCTAAAAAACTTACCTAGAAGTGATCGAGAAAGAATCCAAGAATTATACGCTTTAATACAACAAAATCCCCAAGTTGTTATCTCTGAACTCCTCCAGTTAAAAGAAAAATATCCAAATGTACCTGTCTTAGGCAACTATCTATATGTTGCTTATATGTTGCTTGGTGATGAAGAAAAGACAGATGAAATAATGTTAGAAAATTATAAAAAACACCCAGATTATTTATTTGCTAAATTAAATTATGGACAATATTTATTAAAAGAAGACAAGCTAGAAGAGTTTGAAAAGGTATTTGAAAATAAATTTGATTTAGTCTCACTTTATCCAAAAAGAAAGAAATATCATATTGCAGAAGTAATTAGCTTTTGGGGTGTAGTAGGGCTTTACTATAGTGCAATCAATGATTGGGTAAAAGTAGCACAAATTTGTAAACTCCTAGAATCAACTGCACCACAACACGAAGTAACCAAAATCTTAAAAACACGCTTAGAACAAGGTAAAAGATTACCAGAATTTTCTCAAACACTTAATTTTGCACAAACTATAGTAACTAAAGGATCTTAAGCGTAAAATGAAAATTCTGCATACTTCTGACTGGCACTTGGGCGCGGCTTTAAGGGGTCATTATGACCGAGCAGCAGAACTATTTGACCAAATAGAAAAAATCTGTGAGCTAGCTAAAGAAAATAAAGTAGAATTACTAGTAATTGCTGGGGATGTTTTTGTTCGTCGTAATATGTTGGAATCTACTAAACGACTTGCTCAGGTTTTAGCTCGCTTTATTAAAGATGGTCTTCAAGTGCTTATGTTTCCTGGAAATCATGATGACAAAGAGCATTTTTATATGATGCGTGCTTTGCTAAATGTTGAGGAACGCCAACGTGAGCAGGTTTATATAGTTGATAAAGCAGAAGTTATTACTATTAATAATGTGCAATTTGTTATTGTCCCTTATCCAAATATTCCAGAACTGCTTGAACCTTATCAAATTAAGGCTAGCGGGGCTAAAGATCGTAACGCTGTTTTAAGTAAAGCTTATGATAATTTGGTCAATTCGCTTTTTAACTCCTTAAATCCTAATTTACCAGCCGTGTTTTTTGCTCACTTAAACATTTCTGGGGTTATTAGCAAAAGTGAAAAAGAAGTTAATTATGATGAAGGTATCTTAATGAATCGTAATAATTTACCTTTTACTAATAATCTGGCTTATATTGGTTTAGGTCATATTCATCAATGCCAGCAAATCACCCATAAAATACCCTGCTTTTATAGCGGAAGTATGCAACGTATGGACATGGGAGAAAGAGATGATGAAAAGTTTGTTTTACTAGTTGATATACCTAATGAAGGGCCAGCAGATGTTACTAAACTTCCTTTAAGTGTAACTCCATTTTATGATATTCACTTGCTAGCCTCAGAGCTAGAATCATTGCCAACCTTATATCTAGACATCAAAGAATCTTTTTTGCGCCTAACAGTTGAGTGTGAAATAGATGATGAACCAATTGCCGTGCAGCGGCGAGTAAAAGAGCTTGTAGATGAATTTTCTTTGCGCTGTCTTGATGTTAGTTGTTTAAGTAATAAACCAGAAGTAGTAAAACAAACTAATCTTAAACAGCCAGAAGATTATGCCAACACAGTTTTAACCTATCTTTACCAAGAACATTTTGAAGATGCAGATTTATTAGCATTAGAAGAAAGAGCTAAATTACTTATGCAGGAGGTCAACAATGCTCTTGCAAAAAATTGAGCTAAAAGGGTTTTTAAGCCACTCTGGACAAAGAAACGACTTAGGGGAAATTGTTCCTGTCTCAATAGATTTTCATAAATCCCCACTTTGGCTAGTCTATGGGCCAAATGGAGCAGGCAAAAGCGCGATTTTTGATGCCATAACTTTTGCACTTTATAAAGAACATAGGGGAGGCAAAAGTCAATTTGAACGTCTGATAAATGATAAATGTGATAAAGCCGAGGTAAATTTAGAAATTGAATTAGCAGGAAAACGCTATTTAATACAGCGAACAATTAGCCGACACGCGCGGACTAAGGTTTGGGGAATGGTTAGACAATGGGACGGGCAGGAATGGAAAGCCGAGCCAGAAACTACCAATGCTGTAGAAGATTGGGTAACAAAAAATCTTAGGATGAGCTATCAAACCTTTGTTTCTGCCGTAGTTTTACGTCAAGGTGAGTCAGACGCTTTTCTAAAAGCTAAAGCAACCGAGCGTAAAGATTGTTTAATTGAACTGCTAGACCTAAATTTCTATCGTCGGTTAGGAGAAACCGCTACTAGCCAAAAAAATTATTGGGCAAAACAAAAAGATGAACACCAAAAAGCTTTAGATAAAGCTACTAGCATTGAAAACACAGAAATAGAGGCTCAAAGTAAACTAATTATTCAGCTAGAAGAACAAACCTTTCAGGCGAGGGAAGAATTAATCGAAAAAAAAATAGCACTAACTGAAAGCCAACGTGCTAAAAATTTGTTAGAAGAAATTGAGCTAAAAAAAGCACAGCAAGCTTTAGATACCGAAATAATTGCTCAAGCTGTGGACATCCAAGAAAAGGCTGAAAAATACCAGAAATTAAAGTATGTAGTCTTGCAACTAGAAAGCTTTTGGCAATTAAATCACCGCTTAACTAATGAAAAACAAGAACTTCTAGCAGCAGAGTCAACTATAAAATCTCTAAAACAAAACTTAACCAATGTTTTAGAAAAGTTGGCTGAAGGCCAAATAGCAAAAGAAACCTTAGAAAATAATTTGACCCAAATTAATGAAAAATTAAGCTTAGTTGTTCAACAAGAAACAGTTCTAGCTAGCAAATTAAGAGAACTTAAGCAAATTACCGACCTTGAACATTTAATTTCTCAAGAACAAGAAAAACTTGTCTCTTATCAAGAAATCCTTCAGCAATCAACTGCAATTAAAGCTAAATTTGAAGCTTATCAACAGCTAAAACAAGCTCTACCAATTTATCAAGAATTAAAACAAAAAGAATTAATAATTAATCAAATTAAAGAAGAAATAAATAGTCTAAAAAGCAAATTATTAAACTTAATTACAGAAAAAAACCTTGCAGAGGCTAACCAAAAATCTCATCAAGAAATTGCTAATAACTTAAAAGTAGAAATAGCTAACCAAAATTTATTATTACAAGAAACCAGTCTAAAAATACATCTTTTAGAAAACAAATTAGCTGATCAAAATAACTTGGAAAATGAATGTCCTCTTTGCGGTAGTTGTTTGACTAGCGAACATAAAGAGCAGTTGATTTCTAAATATCAATTGTGGAAACAAGAACTTACTATAGCTTTAGAAAAGCAAACAAACTTACACCAACAAATAAACTTACACCAACAAAAATTAGTATCATCTGAGAAAGAAATAAAAAATTTTCTTACTTTAGTTCATAATTATGAGCTAGAAATATTAAATATTAGTAATCAATTAACTAATACAGAAAATAAATTATTATCTCAAGAAATAAATCTTTTAGAATTAAAGGAAAAAATAAAAGATATTAAGTCTGATAATGTCTTATTAGACTTAGAAAACTTGTCCGCAATAGCCGTAGAATATGAAAAATTATTGATGGCAGAAAAACTAAAAGAAAAAGTTGATATTACTACCTCAAGCTATCAAAACCAGCTAAGTTTACTTCCTGCAATTTCTTTAGCAGAACGTGAAGAAATACTATTAACGGCTGAAAAATTAAAACAAGAAAATATTGATTTAACTACATATAAACTAGCATTAGAAAAGGAATTAACATCAATAAATATTCTATTAAATGAATGGCAAAATGAACAAAGAAACTTAAATAATCAACTAACAATTAATGAATATAAATTCTCAGAAAGCTTAAGACGTTGCCAAGAAATTGAGAAAGACATAAAAAAACAAATTAGTAATTTACCATCAGATTTTCTCTCACACCCTGCTTTAACAAATGAACGGGCGTTTAATGAGCTAAAAGAAGAAATATCTACATTAGCTGATATTGAAAAACAATACCAAGAATTACTTACAGCACAAACACGCATTCATCAATTAACAGGAGCAATAAAATTATTAATAGAACAGCTTGAAAAAATACCAGCAAAATATCAACGTTTAGTTAGTGAAATAGAGAAAGAATATAATGATTTTAGTGATCAAGTATTGTTTATAGAAAGTCAGCTAGAGCAGACTAAACGACGACTGGCGGAAATGGAGCATCAGCAAAAAACTTATCAGCAATTAAAAGAAAAACGAGACATGGCAGAAAAAGAAGCAATTTGTTATAACAAACTAGCTAAAACCTTTGGTCGCAGTGGGTTACAAGCAAAAATTGTTAAAACTGCACAAGAAAAAATCAAACAACACGCTAATACTACTCTAAGACGCTTAAGCAATGGAGTTTGGCAAATAGACTTACAGGAAAATAATCAAGGCACAGAACTTGAAATATTAGCACGCGATTTAAGCCAGCCTGGTTCACCCCTCAGAGCTTTTGAATACTTAAGCGGCGGGGAAAAATTCCGTGTTGCCATTAGTTTAGCTATTGCTATTGGTCAATCAATTTCTGGCGGGCGTGCCGTAGATACACTAGTTATTGATGAAGGTTTTGGAGCATTGGACGAAGGCAACCGATCTTTACTAGTTAGTGAATTGCGGCGTTTAAGCGAAGAAGTTTTACACGGTGGTAGGGTAATAGTTGTTTCTCACCAAGAAGATGTTTGTTGGGAATTTGCCAACCGCTACTATATTTCTAAGAGCTTGGACGGGCTTATAGAAATAGAACATAACTGGAACCGATAGCTAAAAAATACTAAAAAATTACTTGGAGAAGGTTTTGGATAACAATTCAATGGAAAATGTTCAAGATTCTTTAGCAACATGGTTAAAAAAATTTAAGATCGTGGTAGTAATTCCTTGCTACAACGTTTCTAAACAAATAGAGTCTGTCTTAAATACAATGCCAGCTTTTGTTAGCCAAATAGTTACAGTTAATGACGCTTCTAAAGATAATAGTGCTGAAAAAATTCGTCAGCTAGCCACTAAAGACCCTCGAATAATTCTAGTTGAACACAAACAAAATAAAGGTGTTGGCGGTGCAATGATTACAGGCTTTAATAAGGCTTTATCACTAAATCCACATTTGATAATTAAAATGGATGGTGATGGTCAAATGAATCCTGACTTTTTACCAGATTTATTAGTTCCTTTAATTTTAGGTAAAGCTGATTATACAAAAGGAAATAGATTTCGAGATTTTCAAGCACTACGGCAAATGCCCGCACTTCGTCGAATAGGAAATATTGGGCTAAGCTTTATGGTTAAGGCTTCAACAGGTTATTGGAAATGTTTTGACCCAACAAATGGTTTTTTAGCTGTTAGAGCCGATGTATTAAAACTAGTTCCTTTAGATAAAGTTCATCAGTCCTATTTCTTTGAAATCTCACTACTTAGCCAAATGTATTTAGTTGGAGCAGTAATAAAAGATATTCCTATGCCAGCGCGTTATGGAGATGAAAAATCAAATCTATCAATTAAAAAAGTTTTAATTGAATTTCCTGGAAAGCTTTTTATTTGCTTTTGTCGACGTATAATCTTAAAAAAATTTATTTATGATTTTTCAATTGAAAGTATTTACCTGATTTTAGGTGTACCAATGATATTGATTGGTGCATTATATGGTGGTTATTACTGGTATATAAACTCATTGGCTAACGTTCCTTCTCCAACAGGAACAGTAGTTTTACCAGCATTGCTAATTATGTTAGGGTTTCAAATTATTTTAGCTGCAATAGGCATAGATCTACAATCAACACCACAAGAGCCGGTTTGCTCTGGCCCCTTGACCCTAGAAGATCCTCCTAAACTAATTAAAGCTTAAAAATGTTGTAATCGTTCACTACCAAAAATCTACAAAAACATATACTAGACATTATTGGGAATAAGAAAATTATGATAAAACGAAAAAATAATAAACTATAATGACTTAAAGATGAACCCAAAAAATTTTTAACTGTAACAGGGCTAAAAATAGATGAATTTTAACAGTTAAAAAAAGAATTTAAAGAAGCATACGAAGAAGTATATACAGAAAATAAAACAAAAGAAGTGCAGGAGAGAAAAAGAAAAGAAAGTGCAGGAGTAAAAAGACAACTAGAAAAAGAGGAAGATAAACTAATGTTTAGCTTAAACTGCTTAAGGGTGGTTTGCTTAAGTATGAGAAACGATAAACTAGAAAAAGATTAAGTTTTAAGTTTTGAGAAAAACTTAAAATTTTGTAAATTAATGGGAGGTAGCACTAAAATAAGATTCTTTAATGAGTTTATGCTCTGCCACAAAATTAAAAACAGTATCATAAAAAATAGATTGATCTGTTAAATCTTCTACCACAACAATTTTATTTTCTACATCCTTAACAATAACTTGGTATTGAGTGTTAACATGTTGCCAAACCTGGCCTATTACTATTGGTTGCATAGCAGTAGTTTCCTTATAGTTAATTTAGGTTTTATAGATTTTTAGTTTAATAATTATTGGGGGCAAAATGTTAGTTTTTAGTCAGGAAACTAAATTATCATACACCAACTTTAAGCTGTCAATCTTTATAATAAGATTAATTTTTTAGTTGGTTAAAGCGAAATTAAATAAAACAAAATAATTTCATCTGTCTTATCAAGTAGAAGGATAAAATTAATTTTTTGAATTATCTTTATGTTCATTATTATAATTGTGAACGTTTATATTCTATTATTGGCAATAGTTTCTCCTATTGACAAATTGTAGGGTAATGCTGAAACTCTTTTTGCTCAGCGTAATGATAAACTTATTAATGCTTGGCAACTTAGAAATTTTATAATTGTGTCTAGCGTTTTTGCGTAAGCTTAAAAAAAGTGTTTTTTTGAGCAAACAAACTAGCAAATATAGGTCAAATAGGAAATATTAAAAGTTTTCGCCGATCCTACAAAACACATAAGGAGATTTTATGTCTGAAGAACAAACAGAAGGAAAACAAGAAATTACTCCCCCAACCGCAAAGCTTGGGCCAATTGAACGCATTATTGGCACGCTAATATCACCTAGTGAAACATTTAAGGACATAGGCTTAGTCCCTGGTGTAATTGTTCCTGTAATATTATCTATAGTTATTTCATTAGGTAGTACAGCGATTATCCTTTACAAACTCGATGTTAAATGGGAAGCACTTTATGAAAAAGTTTTTTCTGAACAATTAGAAAAACAAGGTAAAAGCTATAAAGATTTACCACCTGATGAAAAAGAGCAGTTTGACAACCAAATTAAAGCAGCTTCAAAAGTTGCACCTTATCTTAGTTATATTAGCCCTATGGTTTCTTCTATAGCTGTTCCTATGATTTTAGCTTTAATTTTTTATGGTGGAATAATTTTGATGGGGGGACAAACCCAATATAAAAAGGTGTTTTCTCTAGTTGCGCATATTTTTTGTACTGTAACATTAGCTGTTCAACTAAGCTTAAATGTATTGATTGTATTTATTAAAGACCCTTCAACAATAGATATTACTAAAGGCACTTTAATTACTACTAACCCAGGAATGCTACTTCCAGAAGGTTCTAATAAAGCTTTACTTGCAGCATTAACACAACTAGATATTTTTACTATCTGGGCATTAATTTTACTAACAATAGGACTTCCTGCTATTTCTAAAAACCTTTCTAGAGGTTTTGCAACAACTATAGTTTTTGGTTTGTGGGGAATTTATGCAGCGGTAGCAATACTATTAAAAATTTTATTTAGTTAATTAATTATGCCTAAATTGTCTTTAGATCTTGAACAGTTTATTGACACATTACCAGACACAAACGCCGTTCGTGTCTTTATAGAACGTCTTTTTGAGGAACATCCGACAATAGCTAATCAATATGTCAGTAACCAAGATTTGATGGCAAACTTATGTACTCTGGCTAGTTATAGCAATTTGTTATCTGAAACATTGCTTCAACGGCCAGAATATATTTCTTGGTTAGCAAGAGAAAAAGACAAAGATTTAACAAAATTAAAAGACAAAGAAGCTTTATTAGAAGACTTAGCGCGTTTTGTAGCAATTAATTCAACACTTACAGAACCTGCCCGTTTAGCAAGATTTAAGCGACGGGAACTTTTAAGAATTTACCTAAGAGATTGCCTAAAACTAGCAACACTTTCTGAAGTCACCGCAGAATTATCTAATTTAGCTGATAGCGTGTTAAGTAGGACACTTCAGGTTTGTTATCAGCCATTACTAAGTCGTTATGGTCGTCCACAAATTCTTGATGAGCGCAGTCGTTTTGTTGGGGCTGAGTTTGCAATTATTGGACTCGGGAAACTTGGTAGTTTTGAGCTTAATTATTCTTCAGACATAGACTTAATATTTATTTATGCAGCAGATGGAGAAACTGCTGGAAGTAAAGAAACAGTTTCTAACAAATATTTTTTTACTAAATTAGCAGAATCTATTGTTAAAACAATTAGTTCTTCTTTAGTAGGAGAAGGGGCGGTTTTTCGTATTGACCTGAGACTACGGCCTAGAGGCCGAGAAGGTGATTTGGTTGTTTCGCTAGCTGAAATGCTTCGCTATTACAAACAAGAAGCTCAAAATTGGGAACGCCAAGCCCTAATTCGTGCGCGTGCAAGTGCTGGAGATGAAATTCTAGTAGAAAAATTATTATCACAACTAAAAGACCAAATTTACCAACCTGAACCATTAATTAAAGCCTTAAAATCTGTACAACAAACTAAAGAAAAAATTGATAGAGATGTAGCAAAACGCTCAGGCGGCTACAATGTTAAGCTTGGAAAAGGTGGTATTAGGGAAATTGAATTTATTATTCAAGCCCTACAGATTTGTTATGGTGGCAAAGATTCTTGGCTACGCACACCACAAACTTTAATTGGTCTACAAAGACTAACTGATAAAAATTTAATTAGCGACAGTGAACATACACAACTAGCCCAAGCTTATACATTTTTACGCACTGTTGAGCATCGTTTGCAGATGGAACATGGATTGCAAACTCATAGTCTACCAACTAGCACAGAAAAATTGATTTTGCTTGCTCGCCGTTGTGGTTTTGAAAACTTTATAGCTTTTGATCAAGTTTTACAAAATCATTGTCAAAATGTACAAAATGTTTATAGTCGTGTTTTTGGTCAAACGCAAATAAAAGAAACTAATAAATTTAGCTCCCTAGATCCAAGAGTATTAAATATTTCTAGCAAAACTCAAAAAAACTTAATTGTACCTATTGCTAATCTAGAAGAGCTATTTCAAGAAGCTGTTTTAGAGCTAACATCTAAAACAGATTTAACTCAAACAGAAATAGCCGAGGCTATTGCTGAAGGGTTAAGTTTATCTATAAATTCAGCTAGAGCTTTACGCCGCTTAAAAGATTTTGCCCTTTCTGCATCAACAGAAACAACCAAATCTTTAGAATCTCTTACAAAAGAACAAATCCAAAAATTAACTGTTATTAGCGGCAATAGTCAATATTTAATACAATTGCTAATCTCACAACCTTACTTAATCAATTCTTTAAGCCAAGAATTAATTGATCCTGCAATTATAACAAAAGAAACCATTTATCAAAATCTGTCATCTTCACTCGCTAATTTATTATTAGATGAAGCTATGATTAAGTTGCGTGTTTGTTGGCATCAGGAAATCATTAAACTAGGTTGTTATGATTTGCTAAAAGCCGTGCCGAGTTTTAATGAAGCATTACAGCAATTAAGGGAAATAAATTTAGTTCAAACCTTGCTAGCCGAAGTTTGTTTGGAAATTGCTACAAAGCTGGCTCTTGACGAACTGTTAAAGCGGTATACTCGAACAGAAAACCCCTTAATTTACAGTATTTTAGCTTTGGGTCGGCTTGGTCATTGTGGAATAGATTATCACTCAGACTTGGACATTGTATTTATTTACTCTGATTGTGTAGGTGGGGCAGTAGAAGAAATTTGTAACCGAGAATTTTTTTCTAAGTTAGTTGAGCTTATTATCCAAATTCTTTCCACATTAAAGCGTGAAGGTACTCTTTATCGTGTAGATTTAAGGCTGCGTCCTGATGGCAGAAATGGACTTTTAGCAACAAGCTTTGAAAATTTACAAAATTATTTACAAGAAAGGGCTGCTGTTTGGGAATTAATGGCTTACTTAAAGGCCCGTGCTGTAGTTGGTCAAGCCGACTTTTGCCAACAAATAGAAACACAAATTCCAGAAATAATTTTTTCAAAAAATGTAGATTACATTAATAATTTAGCAGCAGAAATTGATGACATTAGAAAGCGTTTAGAAACACAAAAAGGGCGCGAAATTGATTTTAAGTTTGGTGCTGGTGGAATGTTGGATGTTTATTTTGTAACTCGTTACTTACAACTAAAACATAGCATTGCAGATCCTCCAATTCGCGGAACTCTGGCATTAATCACACATTTAGCTGAAAAAAATTTATTAACCTTGGAACAAAAACAAACTCTTAGCCAAGGCTATGGATTTCTAAGACTCCTTGATCATCAACTACGCTTGCAACTTGAACGCCCACAAACATTTTTACCTCATAATGCTAGTCAAAGAATGGAAATCGCCAAACAGCTTGGTTATCAAGATGAAGCTAGCTTTAATAAAGATTATCAACAACATCTGTTATCAATTAGGCAAGTTTATCAGGAAATTACTACTTAAGAGGCTTTTGGACATGTATGTTGGGAACCTAAGATTTGTCTTAGGTTCCCATGACTAACTAAAATGTAAAGCGAACTCCCAATTGTAATTGGCGTTTTGCTGCTGCGGAAGTAAAGCCAAGAGGTTGAGTAGGTGATTTAGTGCTATCGCCTCTTGCATCAAAAGTTGTAAGTCTAGTTGTTCCAATAATATTATTGATACCTGCAAAGTTAGTGCGGTTAAAAAGATTGAAGGCTTCAAGAGTTAATTCAAAGTAAACACCCTCTTTGACAGTAAGACGGCGTGCAATTCTAGCATCAAAACTATAGAACTCTTCTCCCCGGCCTGTATTGCGTCCTACAGCACCTGGTCTATCAGATTGAGAACGACCATCTCCATTAGCATCAAAGCCAAGTAATAGATTAAATGGACGACCAGAACCAGCCGTAAATATAGGAGCAAATTGGAAATCTTTGAGTAGTTTTGCAGTTAAAGAAGTCCCTTGAATTGGGCTAGAAAAAATACCGCTAATAACAGCGCGATGACGTTGATCAAAAGAAGATAAAGCACGATCAGCAGACAAATTAATTGGATTTTGTGCTGCAAAATCGCTATTAAAATCTGTTACCTCATCCATTGATTTTGAAAATGTATAATGAGCATTTAGGCTAAAGCTGTTAGCAAAGCGACGTTGTACAGCAACTGTAAAGGCATTATAAAAAGATTTAGCTGTAGATTCATATACATTATCTTGAAAACGTAAGGGATTACGAAAATCACTAGTTAAACCTGCTGCAACTTGTGTTGCAGTTGGAAAACGAATAAAAGTAGCTTGTCCAGTGATTGGATTAACTGGGCCTGTAGCCTTAAACTGATTTATGTCTCGTGGACGTGCAATATTTTGGCCTCGAGTAAATAAATAGCTAAGTTCAAGTGAAAATCCTTTTCCTAGGTTTCTTTCAATACCAAAACTTGCTTGATAAGTAGTTGGTGTTCTGTAATTTGGTGCAAGTCGAAAACGTACTTCTAAGGGGCGGCCTGGGCCTGGGTTAATTCCAAATACAGCAAGATCTGCTGCTGTAATAGGTCTTACTCCTAAAATCCCACGTGCCAGTAAACTTTGATAAACTGCAAATGAAGAAGGAAGTCCTAACGCGCCTGAAGTTGCAGTAGCCAAAACAATATTAATTTCTGTAGGATCTCCAGTTCCCGCTAATTCTGATGTTACATTAGCTATTGGATAAATAACTGCTCCATTAAAAATCCCTGCTCCGGCTCGTATAATGGTTTTACCATCAGAAAATGGATCCCAGGAAAATCCAACTCGTGGTTGGATATCGTTTTTATCTGTTGGAACATTAAGAGCTTGATCATCTACTGAATAACGCACACCATAATTTAATGTAAAATTTGGTCTGATCTTCCAAGTATCTTGACCATAGAAAGCATAACGAAAGATATTACCCTCATCTGATGGGTCGCCAAAACCTTGTTGATAAACAATTGGTAAATTTAAGTTAAAAGCTTGTAGTGCATTGATTGGGGTTGCTAAAGCTGGAAGTAAAGCAGGGTTATTTGCTGTAAGAAATGAGCTTAGAGCATTAAGCACATTTGGCCCTAACTGTGGATTACCAGCAATAATATTTGCTAATGGAATATTTGCACCAAAATTAAAGCGTCCACCTACAAAAGTTTCATTAAACGCATCTACTGATGTAGCTAGCATTGAACCACCAAACTTAAAAGTATGGTTACCTTTAACTACTGAAAGATTGTCTACAATATCATAGTGACGTTCATAGGTTTTTGAAGGAAGAAAAATATCTCTACCAAAGTTACCAAAACCTTCAATGTTAATTTCAGGGCCTATTTGCTCATTTGGTACTACTTCAAAACGAAAATAGGTATATTGTAACTTTAACTCATTAACAATAGACGGGCTAAAAAGATGATTTTCCGATAAAGCAATATTTCCATTAAAACTATCTAATTTTCTACCTCTAGAAACTGCTGTTAATGAACCACTTGCTTGATTTTCAAAAACAGAGTCATTTAAGTTTATACGTAAATATCCACTATCATTACTGCTAAAAGTTCGGTCAATTCTTGATGAAAAATTAGTTTGATTTGATTCAAAAGGAAATTGTCCGCTAGCATTTTGAAAAAGTCTTACGGTTCTTGGGTAAAGCGTTGGTGTAGTAGTAAGAGCATTTCGCAATCCTGATGAAACTGCACTAAAAGGGCTTCCATCAAGAAAATTAAATAATGCTGTTTGTGATGGTGTAATGTTAAAAATATTAGGATCATTGAGAAGATTTACAAAAGTAGTTTGATTTTCTTCAAACCTTTCAAAAGCTCCAAAAAAGAAAGTATTACCTTTTACTAAAGGCCCACCTAATGAACCTCCATATTGTTTACGGTCAAAAGGCGATTTATCCCCAGGCGCAAAGTCAAAAACATTTCGTGCATCTAATGACTCATCTCGAAAATATCCAAACCCTCCGCCATGAAAATTATTTGTACCAGATTTTGAAATAATGCTAATTATACCTCCAGCAGCACCTCCAAACTCTGCACTATAGCTATTACGTAGTACTTGGAATTCTTGGACTGCTTCTTGGCTAACGGTTGGTAATACTGCACCGCTAATGGTATTTGTTTCTGACCCATCAACCGCTACATAATTTCCACGCCCGTTATTACCTCCAAATGAAAGCCCAGATTGTGGTGTTTGTGCTACGCGAAAATCCGAAGCATCAGCAATATTATCTGAATCTATCACACCAGGTGTAAGCTGTGCATAATCAATATAGTTACGTCGTCCAATTGGAAGATTAGTAATTTGTCTAGCATCAATAACTGTAGATTGTTGAGTTCTATCTGTTTCTATAACAGTATTGTTACCTTCAACAATAATAACCTCTTCAACATTAGAACCAGCACTTAACTTAAAAATAAGACTAGCTTGCGCACCTACAGTAAGAACAACTGTTTGTGTACTTTCTGCAAAACCACTCATGGCTTCAACAGTAACATCATAAGTGCTTGGTAAAACAGCCAAGAAAATAAAATTGCCATTAGCATCTGTTGTTGTGTTGCGTGTTGTGTCTTTAGTTGTATCTTTAATTACTACACTAGCACCAGCAATTACAGCACCCGTTGAATCTGTAACTTGCCCACGTAACTCAGCCGTAGAGCTAGAAGCTTGTCCAAATGCAACAGAAGTACAAGTTAATAAAAAACATAGAAGAAAAGAAACCTTTGTTAGTTGAAACAAAGAAGTTAACTTTAGAAAAGAAATTAATTTTAGCAATGGTACACCCTCCTTATTAGAAATTATTTTGTATCAAGCATAATTGATTGAAAATATAAGATTTATTTTTTTGTTAAATAAACTAATATAAATTAATTTAAGTAAATATATTAGCTATTTTGTTTAAGACAAACAATTAATCTTAAATTTAAAAAAACTAATTAAGCTATAAATATTTGTAGAATTTTTGTGAGGAAAAAGTAAGCTGTAAGTATTTAATTTTAGAATCTTTGTGGGGAGAAAATTTTTTATATCTTAGATAATTTTAGTAAAAGCGTCAAGCAACTACACTAGAGTTTATTTCTAGTATGATTATTAGTTTAAATATTGCTGACCTTTTACATTTTAAGAGCTAAAAGATTCTAGTTACTAACTTTTTTCTTTCCTGTGCTAATATAAACGACACTCATAACCCACCTAAAATTTGGAGGATTTTGGAATGCTTGATTTATTAATTAAAGGCGGTAAAGTCATTGATGGCTCAGGAAAAGAAGCCTTTACTGCTGATATTGGCGTTAAAGATGGAAAGATTGTCTCTATAGGTAAAGTCACTGATGCAGCAACAGAAACAATTAATGCTGATGGGGCAATTGTTACACCTGGTTTTGTTGATATTCATACACATTATGACGGCCAAGTTTCCTGGGATGAAACATTTAGTCCAAGTATTTATCATGGTGTTACTACCTTAGTAATGGGTAACTGCGGTGTAGGTTTTGCACCTGTTCAACGAGGGTCAGAAGATCGCTTAATTTCTTTAATGGAAGGTGTAGAAGATATTCCCGGCTCAGCCTTAGCTGAAGGAATAAAATGGGGTTGGACAAGTTTTGCTGAATATATGCAAACAATAGATTCAATTCCACATTCAATTGATTTTCTAACACAAGTTCCCCACGATGCTTTAAGAGTGTTTGTTATGGGCGAGCGAGCAGAAAATCAAGAACCCGCTACAGAAAAAGATGTTGAACAAATGAAACAACTTCTACATGAAGCTTTGCTGGCTGGTGCAGCAGGTTTTTCCACAGGACGCACAGATTTACATAGAACAGCGGACGGAAAAGCTACACCAGCATCAGAAGCTACACTCCAAGAACTTATTGGCCTAGGGCAAGCTTTTCAAGGAATAAATCATGGTGTAGTGCAATTTGTTTCTGACTATAATTCTCCAAGTACAGGTGGAAGTTTTGATGCAGAAATAGATTTACTTAAACAAACTGCTAAAGCGGCACATAAACCGCTTTCGGTTTCTTGGACACAACATAGCCAACATCCTGATTTATGGAAAGATGTTGCTGCTTATGCAGAAAAAGTTAATGCTGAAGGGATGACAATGCGGCTTCAATCTGGAGTTCGTGCCATTGGCGTTATTACTGGACTTGACACAACACTTCACCCTTTTATTGGTTTTCCAAGTTATATAGAAGTTGCTCATTTACCTTTAGCCGAACGTGCTGCGCGACTTCGCCAGCCAGAAGTTAAACAACGTATTTTGTCAGAGAAGTCTAATACACTTGCTGGTGATGGCAGCCCAGTCCCACCAATTGTAGATATAATAATTGCCACCATTGACACTATTTCTGCAAGAATGTTTCCTCTAACAGATGAACTTGATTATGAACCTGGAATAGAAAAATCTTTTGCTGCAATGGCAAAAATGAAAGGGATCCGACCTATGGAAGCCCTGTATGATTATCTATGCCAAGGTGATGGAGATAATTTAGTCTATTTTCCTTTCCATAATTATCATAGTGGCTCGCTAGATACAGTTTATGAAATGCTAAATCACCCATTAGCACTAGTTAGCTTAAGTGATGGAGGCGCACATGTTGGAACAATTTGTGATGCGAGTTTTCCAACTTCAATGATGACTTTTTGGACTAGAGATCGTCAACGTGGCCCAAAAATACCTTTAACTCAAGCTGTAGAAATGCTTTCATCCCGAAATGCTCGTTATTTTGGCTTGTCTGACCGAGGCTTATTAAAAGAAGGTCTAAAGGCAGATATCAATGTTATTGATTATGAAAACTTAAAGCTAAAACGTCCAAATTTAGTGCGTGATTTACCTGCTGGTGGAAAACGCTTTGTCCAACATGCTGATGGATATATTGCTAGTTTTGTATCTGGTGTAGCGGTAACAAGAGAAGGTTTAGTCACATCTGCAAGACCTGGTAAATTAGTTAGAGCTAAATAACTTATTAAATCTGAAAGCTTTTGAAAATAGCCTAGTAATTACACTAGGCTATTTTATTTGTATTTTTACAAAGCTAATAAAATCTTTCTTGCAAGGGGTGCTGTTTAGCTACCTTTCTAATCGGCTGTTACATATTATTTTAGAAAAGCTAGCATTTTGTTAATTTTGAGTTGTTTTAATAACCGGTAAGATTTTAAAATTGCCTCTTAAGAAAACTTGGAAATAGTATTATTTCTATGGTATAGTGACAAGCTCTGTTTATTCAAAACCTATTCTCAACAAACATTAAAAATTCATTAAATATAAGTATCTTTTATTGAAAACCTAGTAATATCTTACTAGTAATTAAATAATAAATTAATAAATAATAATAAGGATTGCTACTAAATGAGGTTAAATAACAAGGAAGAACCACTTACGCCAATTTGCGCAACAGAAAATGTCCCATTGTTTGTTATGTATATTAAAGGTGAACTATCTGTTGAACATAAAACTAAGCTAAATAAGCATCTAAAAAATTGCATTGATTGCAAAATGAATCTTGCTTATGTAGAAGAAATACTAGCATTTAAGCACTCTCTTTCTGCTGATGAAAAAACTTTACTACTAAAATATTTAAGTGATCCCCTATTTTATTACTTTATTAATAATACTAGAAAACAAGTGCTTAGCGATGTTAAAGAATTACTAAAAGAGGTCAATGTTCATAATGATAAAAACTTTGAAACTAAGAAAGATTTGACTAAGAAAGAAGCAACTAATAAGAATTACAAAAAGCCATCACATTCTTATTTAGTTTTAACAATAAGTATAACAACATTTCTTTCTTTAGCTAGTTTGATAGTTTTAGCTCTTAGTACCAAATATCCTACATTACAAAGCTATATTCCTTTCTCTAAAACAGATAACTCTGTTGTTGAAGAAAAATTGCCAAGTAATTTAGATTTTACCTTACCAATCAACTCACTTAAAACAGTTGAAAATAATCTCTACAAAGACCTTAATATTGCTATGGATGAGTTTTTATCTACTCAAAATAGGGCAGCTTTAACCAAAGCTGAACTTATTGCTAAAGATATTGAGTTACGTTATCAGGACAATTATGGTGTGGACTTAGTTAGTTATTACCAAAGTGTTCCAGAATCAACAAGAGATAATTTATTAATTGCTCGTAAAAACCTCCAAAAATTAATCAATGAGAGTAGTGGCGATAAGTATCAAGAACATTTGGTTGAAAGCCAAATAATAGAAAAAACTTTTCTTAATTTTGGTAATTTACCAGAAGCATATAAAACTAAAACTTTGATTAATAAATTATATGTACAATCACATAAACATGATGAAGCAAAACAACTTTCACAAGAAGGGTTAACTTTCTCTCTTAATAAAAAATATCTTTGTTTGCAAGTTGATTTTTTACTATGGCAAGCTAAATATCTTTCTAAAATACCTGATTTTATTAGTGCAGAAGAAAGCTTTGTAAAAGTTATTGATTTATCAACTAAGTTAAATCTTCAAAAAATAAGAAATAGTGCTGGTGCTTCTCTTGCCACAATCTATTACCAAACTGATGATAATGAAAAAGCTTTTAACTTAGCAAAAAAATTACTACAACTTAATTTTGACAATTATAAAAATCCTCAAATAATTGGCCTTTTACAGATAGCAGGATTATCTAGTTTTAATTTAGGTTATTATTCATTAGCAGAATCTTACTTAAGAGAAGCTGTTAAAAATTCTCAAGAAATTAATAGTCCGGCTTTTACGATACGTTCCTATGCTTTTTTAGGGTTGATTTTTGCTGAACAAAAAAATTTTGCTCAAGCAGAAGAATTTTATGCCAAAGCAAAATTGCTTCTTGCTAATATTACAGAAACAAATTCTAGACTAGAAGCACTAGCAGTCATAATTGGCTACCAAGCTAAAACAAAACTATTAACTAATGACAATGAACAGGCTCTAGTTCTTTATCAGCAAAAGCTAGATATTATGAAAGAAATAAAACTACAAAGCAATTTAGAAACTAGTCAAATTCATCAAGCTATGTCAACAGCACTGATAGCATTAGGGCAAAATCAAATGGCTAAAACTCATAGCACTATCGCCAATCACTATAAACAGTTAGCAAAAACCAACAATGAAATTGCTAACTGTTTACTGTCTTTAGCTCCAACAAAATGCGGTTTTGCTCAAGAATAAAATTAAACAATATAGCTATTTTATTGTTGATTTACCAAAAATAATTGATTCGCAAACCATTGGATGTGGAGCAAAAGAAGCTTTTTTCACCATAACAGGCATATATTTAGGAACATCTGTTTTAACCAAATCATAATAGAAAGCAAAATGATCCATATTCATCATATCTTTTGTTGGTAGGTTAGTAATATCAACAGAATAGTTTGTTCCAGGCTGATAAGCTAAAGTCAAGGTTTTATTTAACCCACTTATTACTAGGTTTTGCCCTTTACTTAATAGAACTTTTCCATTAGGTCTAGCTATTTCTCGCTTAAAATTATGTATTTTACTTCCAGCAACAAATTGATATTTATCTGCTGTTAAGTTTTCTGCATAAAATGTTCCTGTGTTGAAGTGTATTTTGGCAAAAAACTCATCTTTCAAATAAAGTTGCTTTTGAAATAAATCATTCTCGATATCTAAACACCATCTAAAATCTTGGCTATCTTTGGTCATATCAGGTGAATAATATCTTGTAGGTTGCAATGGCGTGTTAGGTGTATCAACGTTTAAGACTTTTCCTTTTAACTCATCAGCCTTCACAGTGCGAATAACCATTTCTTTTCCTTGTTTAATTTCCTTGATTTCGATAAGCGGATTATGATGATGAACATCTAAAATACCATCACTTACACGCTTAGAATCGCCAAAAGCAATAGCTTGTAATCCATCAAAATGAAAACTCACTTCACATTGAATGTTAGCATTAACACTGCTGTTATTTACATCACTGATTAATACGTAACAACAAATTGCAAAAAATACTACCAAGAAATAAATCTTCTTCATAAGATCTCCTTTATTTGTGGGAAGTTAGTTAATTTAAGTGGTCAGTAGGTTAATTAATTAACTACACTAATTAATAATAGGTACTTGTTAATTAGTTAATTAAATGATTAAGTAATATACTAGCTAGCTACTATATTAATCAATTAACTAATCAAAGCTAAGTTTAAGTAATTAACTAATAACATTATTAGCATTATTAGTAGTAGTAAGATAGTTTATTACTACTATAGATAGTATATTACATTTATTAATATAC
>CAZBMZ010000016.1:0-128937 GCA_964492845.1 uncultured Clostridia bacterium | reverse complement strand
AGTATTAAAAGAGTTATTCCAAGTAACATCAAGTAGATTAGTACAAATGCTAGTAGGAGAAAATTTACAAGTAGTGGAACAACTAAACATAGAGTTTGCAGAAGTAGCAGCACGTAGAGCAGATCTAGTAATGAGATTAAGTAATGGAAGAATTTACCATTTAGAACTTCAAAGTATAGATGATGAAGAAATGGTCTTAAGAATGTTAGAGTATTATTGGTTAATATTTAAGCAATATGGTCAAATTCCGTTTCAACAAGTTATTTATGTTGGGAATAAAGTGTTTAATGGCTCTACTAACCTTTCCCATCCTAATTTACAATTTAGCTACCAACTTGTTGACATTCGTTCTTTTCCTGCTGATTTTTTACTAGAAAGTGATTTTTTGGCTGATAATTTACTTGCTATTCTTTGTCATTCAAATAACACTCGCTCTACTATTGTTCAAGTTCTTGAAAAAATTTCTCTTCTACCTCGACATGATAGAGAAGATGCTTTAACTAAACTTTTTATTTTATCTGGTCTTAGAAACTTTGAAACTCTTATTTTACAGGAGCTTAACTCTATGTCTACTTCCTTTGATATCCGTGATAATTCTTTTCTTTCTGGCATTTTTGAGCAAGGCCATCAACAAGGTCATCAACAAGGTCATCAACAAGGAATTCAAGAAGAAGCAGCAACAATCTTACAAAAACTCTTAGAACGTAAATTTGGAACACTTCCACAATCAGTTGTTGATAAGATCAAATCAGCAAATGCTTCTAGTCTTGAACTTTGGGCCACAAGCATTTTTGATATTAATTCTTTAGATGAGTTTTTAGCTTTATAAAAGTAAAAAGCCAAAAATTTATCCTAATTAGCTATTAATATTGGTTTGGAGTTGATCGTTTAATTAATAGAAAATGGGCTATTTTTGTAATTTTAGCTTACTTTTGGGATGTTAAATTTACTTTGTTAACTCCAGGCATATAGAAAATGCTTTTCTAATAAGATTTGCTAAAATATCGGCTAAAGTTAGCCAAATAATATTTAGTTCCTAGTAGACAAAGGCTTGGGATAAAATGCACCCCGCATCATTAATAGGTCAAGTGTTAGACCAAAAATACCGCATCGAATCCCAACTTGGTCAAGGTGGGATGGGGGCAGTTTATGTTGCTACTCATCTTGGTACAAAACGACCTGTAGCCTTAAAAGTAATTATCCCTCAATATATGGCCTATTCTGAGTTTGTAGAGCGTTTTCGCCGTGAAGCGGAAGCTGCTGGAAGACTTTGCCATCCTAATGTTGTTAATGTTACTGACTTTGGTTTTGCTGATCTAGGAAAAGATCGTATTGCTTACCTTGTAATGGAATATTTACAAGGTTGTACACTAGGAGAAGTGCTAAAAGAAGAAAGCAAATTACGCTTAGAATTTGTTATTAATATTGTTGAACAGATTTGTGCCGCTGTTGAAGAAGCACATAGCCAAGGCATTATCCATAGGGATTTGAAGCCAGATAACATTTGGCTAGAACCTGATATTCAAGGTAACTATACTGTAAAGATTTTAGATTTTGGACTTGCTAAACTTGAAGATGAAATAGCTCCTATTAATAGTCTTAAGGATAATAGCTTATATAATGTTATTGTCCCCAATAATATTAGTAATTCTTTAGCAACAGTTGCTCAAGGAAGTAACTCTTTATCACAATTGCAAGAATCTAAAACTTCAATTCAACCATCTGTAAATAATACTAATAATAATAATGTAGCGAATTCACTTGTAAGTGATAATGATGAAGTAGCAACACATATACAATTATCTAATCCTGCAAGTAATTCAGAGAAAACACAAAAAAATAATTTACACCTTACAAAAAGACAATCTTCTGAACAACTTACTCAAATAGGCTCAATTCTTGGAACGCCCATTTATATGTCTCCTGAACAATGCCGAGGTGAACAACTAGATGGACGCTCAGATATTTATAGCTTGGGTGTTATGGTTTATGAAATGCTAGTAGGGGAAACACCTTTTAAGGGTAATTTAGATCTACTAATAAACCAACATTTGACGGTTTTACCTGATTCACTTAGAAAAAAACGTCCTGATGTTCCTAAAGCAGTAGATAAATTAGTAATGTCTGCTTTAGCAAAAACACCTTCAAAACGACCTACTAATGCTGCTGCTTTTGCTCGGGCTTTACGTTCTGCGTCAGAAGGCACTTTTGCTTTATTTAGACAAGCTTTTGGTTTTTATAGTGAATATTTTCCGCAAATTTTTCGCTTGTCAGTTGCAAGCTACTTAATAGTAATAATTTTAGCTATTTTGCTATCAATTAGTGCAGCAACTTCTGAAGGTTCGGTATCTGTACAACTTAATCAAGAAGGTTTTTCTAAAAGAAATATTTCTTCAAATATTCAGCTTGTAGCTATATTTGTAACAGCTATTTTTTATGGTTTTGGACATTTAGTAGCCGCTATTATTAGCCAACTTGTCTTTGTAGAAAAATTAACTCAACTAAAATTTTTTCCTCTTAGATCTATAAAAATAAATATTCGTAAAACCATAAAAAAATACTTACGACCAGTTTTAAGAACTGTAATTCCTTTAATTATTATTACTACAATAGCATACTTACTGCTAATTATTCCAGGCATAATAGTAAATATATATTGTCTACTTGTATTTCCTGTATTAGTAATAGAAAAACGGCAAGGATTTGCAGCCTTAAAAAGGTCTAAAGAATTAATAAGCCGAGTTCCAGCAACAGCCTTTTTAACCTTTTTGCTAATGTTTGCAGTCCCTTTTTTAGCAGCAACAGTTATTGAAGCTTCTGTTATAGAGCTTAAACTAATAAAAGTTGAGTCATTAGCTTTAGACGCACTAATAAATTCAATAGCTTCTTTACTAGAACTTTTACCTATAATTTTAATAAATCCATTAATTTATATAATGACCATTTTAATTTATTTTAAGGCTTTGCATTTAGGTGGCGAAACTCTTACAGAAAGCTCTCTACAAGCAATTGAGGAAGATGCCCCACCAGCAAAATGGCAAAAGTTAGTACAAGAAAGATTTCGTGTTCGTAATCGTAGTACTATTAGTAATAAACCTAAGTCGTTGTAAAATCTCTAATTTAGTTAATTCGGAATTAATCTGCTGTGACTATTTGAATAACACATAACTTCTAGTAGACAATGAAAGGTTTACTATCATACAAAATTTGTTTTAGGAGGAAAAATCTATGAGTAAAGAGGCTAGTGCCTCTACATCTGTTCAAACTACCTATATTAGGGAGTTTGTAGGGCATACTAATCATGTCAATGTAATAAGTTTTTCAACAGATGGGCAACAGTTAATTTCTGGAAGTTATGATCAAACAGCGCGAATTTGGAGCATAACTAATGGACAAGAGTTAAAAGTATTATCAGGACATACAGAATGGGTTAGATGTATAGCTATTTCAACAGATAACACGCTAGTAGTTACTGGCAGCCTAGATCACACAGCAAAGGTCTGGGACGCGCAAACAGGTAAAGAAACTAGTAGTTTTTCTGATGAAAGCATTATTCAAGCTGTAGCAATTTCTCCAGATAAAAAGCTAATTTTTACTGGTAGTGAAGAAGGTACAGGACGTTTATGGAATTTGGAGAGCAAAAAAGAAGTTTTTTGTTTAGCTGAACATATGACAGCTATTTTAATTGCTAACTTTTCTCCAAATGGTAAATTAATTGCTGAAGCAACAGGTAAATCTATACATGTTTGGGACACTCAAACAGGTGAAAAAGTAGCCCACTTTGATACTAATAAAGCTCGTGTTTTACAACTTAAATTTTCTGGTAATGATCATCTAGTTTCTGGTAGTGAAGACGGTATGGTTCGTCTTTATAATATTGCTGATCAAAAAGAAATACGACGCTTTAATGCCTACAATACTTGGTTACAAAACTTTGCTGTTTCTTCGGATGGAAAATATGTTTTTGCAGCTTATGATAATTGGACAAGCGGCGATAGTCCTCAAATTATAGTGCGTCGTTGGTTACTAGAAAACGAGAAAGAATTTCAAGATCAACACTTTATGGGACATAAAATGTCGATTTCTTGCATTGCTTTTTCGCCTGATTGCAAGCATTTTGTTTCTGGTAGTTCAGATAAAACTATGTTTTTATGGGAGCTTAAAGCTTAAAATTTTTTGTTATTTGCAAAAAGTAATTAGCTACAAACTATTTAGTATTTGTAGCTAACTTTACTTTGATAGGGAATGTTTTGCTAGGTTAATTTCTGATAGCTTGTTGTTCGGTTATAACGTTTTCCCTATAAGCTTTAATTAATTGTTCTATGGTTTCAATTTCTCGGCGGATTTCTTCTCCTTTTTCCGTATCACCTACCCGACGAGGATTTTCATAAATTCGCACATCTTCAATTTTAGGAATAATATCTGCACCTTGTGTAATTGCGTCTGTAACTGATTCAAAATGATGATGTTGTGCTAAATAAGTTCGATTAGCATCTAAGATAAGTGTATAACCTTTATCTCCATAAGCTTCGGAAAATGCACCATCAATTGTTATTGCTTTACCACTTTTTTTAAGTGGACTTTCGCCTTGCTCAAGTTTTACAGGCACATGACCATTAACAATTAATCCTTCTGAAGGAGAAATACCAAATTCTGTAAAGATTTTTTCACAAAAATCTTCTGTATGAATTAACTTAAAGTAGGGATTTTTAGTCTCTTTGTGAGTAGCTTTATCAGCTATAAAATAAGTCTCAAAAGTTGCCATTTTGTCTTTTCCAAACATAGGGGAAAGCTCACCTGTCCATAAATACCAAAGCATATCCACATCTTTTTCTGCCTTGTTACGAAAAGCGCGTTGCACTACTATATTAAGTACATCAAATAGTGTTTTACCTTCATAATTATTACCATCTATAGACATACTTAAGAATTTACCTTCTTCATCAACTGGAACACAACCATGAAAAATTAAATTATGGTCACGGCGTAGATACATTGCCCCATGTTGTGCTACATAACTCATTTGCCGCCAAAGCATTGGACTTAACAAGAAAGACTGACGTAGGCGATTTATACAGGCTTCTTCTTCAGGAGAAAGTTTATAAGGATCTGACCAATCAATTGTTGGGAAATGATCGTCTAGTAGTGGATAAGCTTTTCCATCAACTTCTACAGTTTTTTCTATAGGGTTAATTTTGTGTAGTAAGTTGCGATGCTCCATTTTATACTCAGGGTTGCGAAGAACTGTTTGACCTTCTAACTTCAATTGAATGATAGAGATAGCTTTTTGCATTCTAGCCATTAGTTGAGGATCTCTTAAGCCTTCACCCTTACAGTTAAAACGAGCTACAGGATCATCAGCGTAGACTGTCCTAGCAAGTTTTTCTAGCGGAGCAGCAGGTATACCATAGCCTTCTTCTAGTTGAGACAGACGACGATAACGAAGCGAAACCCTCATAACTGTTGCAATACAAGCATCTTGACCAAGACAAGCTCCCATCCAAGAGACATCGTGATTTCCCCAAGTTATATTGACGGTTGGTTGACGCATAATATAATCAATTACACGGTCAATACGTGGGCCACGATCACCTAAATCACCAGCTACAATTAATTCTGCTACTAATAGATTACGTACAACGTGTGCTGCTAATCTTAGTACGTCTAAATCCTTGTTATGTCTTACTAGCTCATCAAAAATAGCATTAAAATATTCTTCTTTTCGGTTCATTAATGGTTCAAAAAGCAGTTCTCTAAAAAGAATTTTATAAGGAGTAGGAAAGAATTTTTCTAAAGTTTTTTGGCTATATTCACAAGCTAATTTGCGAAGAAGTTCAAATTCTAATCGGATAGTCCGACGAAGGAACGCGCTTCTAGCTTGTCTATTAGAAAGTTCAGTTGATAGATTAGCAAATGTTTCTCTAGGATAATATATTAAGTTAAGTAGATTTAATTTTTCTTCTTCACTCAAACGATTGCCAAAAGTTTCTTCTACTAATGGACGAAGTGAGCCAGAAGCATTATTAATAATATGTTTTAATTTCTTAAATTCGCCGTGTACATCGCTAACAATATGAATTGTACCTTTGGGCAAGGTTAAAACAGATTTTAAGTGTGCAATTTGTGCTAATGCGTCGTCAGTTGTTGGATAGAGTTTGCTTAAAAATCTTAGTTGGGTCAAAGTTTCTTCTGTAAATGGTAAAGGAGGCAATGGTTTAGTATCAATTTGGCTTTTGGTGGTACTCATAAATTTATCTCCTATCAAATTCTCCTAGCTAATAGAAAGAAATATAGCCACAGAAAGTCATTTGTTAAATTTCTGTGGCTATGTTTTTTTTGTTAATTAAGCAACTGTAACATCTTTGCAAAGATAGACATCCTGGATAGTATTAAGTAGCTTAATTCCTTGATCCATAGGACGTTGGAAAGCCTTGCGGCCAGAAATTAATCCCATTCCACCTGCACGTTTATTAATTACTGCGGTACGAACGGCTTCAGCAAAATCATTATCACCACTTGCACCACCAGAATTAATCAAGCCTTGACGACCCATATAACAATTGGCTACCTGGTAGCGAGTTAAATCTATTAAGTGGTCAGAAGATAATTCTGTATAGATCTTTTTATTAGTCTTACCATAAGGACTTTCTTTAGAAGAAAGAGCATTATACCCACCATTATTTTCTGGGAGTTTTTGCTTAATGATATCAGCTTCAATAGTAACACCAAGATGATTAGCTTGGCCGGTTAAATCGGCGGCTACGTGATAGTCAGTAGAACCAATTTTGAAAGCATTATTACGTAAATAACACCAAAGAATTGTTGCCATACCTAACTCATGTGCGCGATGAAAAGCTTTGCTAACGTCTACAATTTGTCGGCTAGATTCTGCTGAACCAAAATAGATAGTAGCACCTACAGCAACCGCACCCATATTCCAAGCTTGTTCAATTGAACCAAACATTATTTGGTCAAATTTATTAGGATAAGTTAAAAATTCATTGTGATTAATCTTAACAATAAATGGAATTTTATGAGCATATTTACGAGCGCAAGAACCTAGTACGCCATAAGTAGAAGCAACCGCGTTGCAGCCACCTTCAACAGCAAGTTTAACAATATTTTCTCCATCAAAATATATTGGGTTTGGAGCAAATGAAGAACCTGCGGAATGCTCGATTCCTTGATCTACAGGTAAAATAGACATATAGCCAGTATTAGCTAGTCGGCCAGTTCCAAATAGTGCTTGTAGACTACGTAGCACTTGGGGAGAACGATCAGTTTGTATAAAAATACGATCAACAAAATCTGGGCCAGGTAAATGAAGGGATTCTTTAGGAATGCCTTTAGACTCGTGTTCTAATAAATTTTTTGCGTCATCTCCAAGATATTGCTCAATAGTTTCTATCATAAATATTTGCCTTTCTATTTTGCTAACCGCGCAATACTAAACGGGTTGCTTTGATAAAGTATGGATGGTTTCTAAAATGGGCATCATTCTATCACTTAGTCAGAAAAAACTGAAGGCAGCTAGGGAAGATTTCGGAGCTAATTTTTTAGACCCAATACAAAATTTTTTTCTTACAATTATATAAATTATAGGCTAGTATATTTAGCACTACATACTTATGTAATAATAACTTAAGTAATATTGCAGGTTTTCGCAAAAATTTAACTATTCGTCTTTAGGAATATTGTTTGGGATCTAATCTTTTAGCTACATCAAGATCCTGATTAGCTAAATCCATTTGTCCTGATCTTTTATAAACCATAGAGCGATTGTAATAAGCCATAGCGTTTTTAGGGTCTATTTCTATTACTTTAGTAAAATCTTGAAGTGCCTCTCTAAATTGACCTCTATCGGAATAAAGCGCGGCGCGGTTGTGGTAAGATATAGTAGATATTGGATTTATTTCTATTTCCTTAGAATAATCCGCAATTGCATTATCTATTTCCCAAATAGCTGTGTAAGCTAAAGCACGGTTAAAATGAGCTAATAAGTAACTTGACGCTAGTTCAATAGTTTTAGAATAATCTTTTATAGCTAAATCAAAACAATTTTTTTTATGATGGGTTATACCGCGATTAAAATAAGCAGTTGCATAGTTTGGATCTAAGTCAATAGCTTTAGAGTAAAGTTTAAGTGCAGCCTTAAACCATTTTCTTTTGTGATAGGCTAAGGCTTTATTGTTATAAGCCATAACAAATTTTGGATCTAAGTCTAAAGCTTTGTTGAAGTTAGCAATAGCTTTTCCTACCCTTCCTTCAGAGTAATAAATAATTCCTTTATTGTTATAAGCAATAGCATAATCTGCATTAAGTTCAATAGCTTTGTTGTAATTTTCTAAGGCTTTATCATAGTATCCACGATCATAAAAATTATTACCTAAGTTTTTATAAGCAGTTAAAATTATAGTATCTTGAGAATACTTTGCTTTATCAAAGTCAATTATTTGCTCAAAATAATTAACAGCTTGTTGATAATCTTTTTGGTCAAAAAAATGTTTTCCTAAATTATAATATTCTTCACTATTCATAAATGATTGTTGTTGAACTATTTAGCAATAGAGGAATCTTCATCTTCAATATAAAGCTGTATACCTTCATCTTCGGCTAAACCCGTTTTTAATAACTCAAGTAAATCTTCGTCTGCGCCAGTGTCAGTTAAATAATCAATAGTATTACTATCTATATAATAAGTGTCATTTTTACTATTTTCTTCTTCTAATTTATCTATTAAAAGTTCATGTTGTTCTTCATTAATTTTGCCTATAAAGTCCCCATTTTCAGCATTATAAACTTTTATCATAAAGTCATTTTACCTCTAAAATACTTATAATTTGCGCCAAAAAAAGTAAATTATAAAAGATAAGCCTGTAATTGCTAATATTGAAAATATAATCATAAACCAAAAAAATGGATTGCTAGAGTTGGATGGTTGATTTTCTTTTGAGTTTTCAACACTTTTTTCAAGAGTTAATGGTGGATTTGAGCTATAGTCTTGAGCGTCCCTATCATACTTAGAACTAAGAGCTATTTTGGGTTTAAGCTCTATTAAATCATCCATATTGTAAGTCGCCGTTTTATTAGCTGTACTAAACTTATTTTCTGTTA
Source organism: uncultured Clostridia bacterium (assembly GCA_964492845.1). GTDB lineage: Bacteria > Acidobacteriota > Blastocatellia > Chloracidobacteriales > JADJPF01 > JADJPF01. The sequence continues at coordinate 119,823 of CAZBMZ010000016.1, read as the reverse complement.
TTTCCTCGGTTGAATTTTCGGAAGTAGCTTCATTTTCAACAAGTTCTTTGACTGCACTTGTACTTATTTTTTTAGGAGGTCTACTTTGTCGCCAAGAATCGCTCATTTTAGAAAGATCAAAGTCTGGGGGGACGTATTTAACACGTAAGACACGTTGCTTAAGCTCTGCACCATTCCATTTAACAATTACTTTGCTAGCCTCTTTTTCTGTAGACATTTCTAAATAAGCAGTTTGATTAAGTCGTCCATCTTCAGGAGCTTTAACATAAGCCCAACTTACTTGTCCTAAAGGCTTTAGCATCTCTCTTAGCTCGGATGAAGTCATCCCCAAAGGTAAGTTTTCCATAGTTAAAATTTTTCGTTGTTCAGCCATCAATTTTTACCCTAAAAGTTAGTAAACTGAATTACCAAGGATTATTTCTAACGTACTCATCATTGCATTTATCGCAAACGCCATAAAGAAAGTAAGTGTCTTTATCTTCTGACCAAATTAATTTATTACATTCTTTACAATGGTAATTTTTTATTGTTGCAAATTTTATCCATTCCTTTTCATCTTCATAAATTGCTTTGTCTGCCTCGTCAAAATTATAGTCTTTAGGATTTATCGTAAGCATTTCAAGATTAACTTTGTCTAAATCTTTTAATTCAAAAAAACTATAAACAATATATCTCTTGTCAAATCTTCTTCTTAAATGCCTACCTTCTTTTTTTATTCTACAAGAATACTCAGTTATATTTGATCTATATGATAAAGAAATACTTATCACATCATTTTCTATAGAATATTTTCCAATACCTTCCGACCAACCAACAGGATTTCTTCCAAACCATTTACCCAAATTTATTTGGTCTATAAAAGAATTAACAGATATTACGGTATTATCTTCATAAAATCGCAAACATTCTCCATTTGCACGGTAAATTCCATTGGTTTTTATCATTTTTACCACCATTTAATAAAACAGATTGGAAATGTTGCTATCATACATAAAATTTTTTAGCATTATCAATAGTTACTTAAGCCCTTAATATCTTAAATTACACAAAATGCAAATTAACAAACTATTTTTACCTTTGCTAATTTTGGCTTTGTTGCCAACACAAACTAATGCAACGCCAAAAAAGCTTTTAACCTTAAAAAGCAAAAAAACTGTTCAAACAACTACAGGAACTTTAGTTGGAACTGTAATTGATGAAAAATTACAACCAATTAGCGGAGTTTTAGTAAAGGTAATTAATGTAAATAATGGATTTAGCTTTGGCCGTCGGACTAGTTCAGATGGGACTTATCGTATAGACTTTTTGCCTGCCGGTACTTATGACATCACTGCTCAAGCCGATGGCTATCAACCAAATATGCTTTCAAAATTTCTTGTTGAAGTTAATCGGGAAAAAATTATTAAACCACCTCCAATTGTTCTAGTCCCTCTAGTTTCTCCAACTGCTATAAATCCAACACCTCCAAATTTACCTCAAAATATCTTCCTTCAAGCCAATATTGCTGACGCTACTTTACGTGGTAGCGCGACATCAGAACTACTTACATCCCTACCAATTGCAGGAATTAGAAGTTTTGATAGCTTTGCTTTGCTAGTCCCAGGTGTCCTTTTACCAGCACAAAGCATTGGAAACACTGGCCCCGGAATTGGCTCAGGCGTTGGCACAACAGGACAGTTTTCCGTTAATGGTCAAAGAGCTAGAAATAATAATTTTACAATTGATGGGTCAGATAATAATGATCAAGATGTTGGCATCCGTCGCCAAGGGTTTACTAGCAGCATTCCGCAAACTATTGAAAGTATTACAGAATTTCAAATTACTACCTTGCTTGCTGATGCCGAAGCAGGTCGCAACACTGGCGGACAAGTAAATGTGGTTTCTCGGACAGGAAAAACAGATTTTCATGCAGAAGTTTATAACTTTTTTACTGACTCAGCCCTTAATGCTCGAGATTTTTTTGATGTAAATATAGCCGCTTTAACAAATAGTCCTGATCAGAAAAAAAATGCTTTTACTCGTAACCAATTTGGAGGAAATTTTGGTTTTCCGCTAATAAAAAACCGACTAGCTTTTTTTGCTGCTTTTGAGCATCAAGATTTGAATCAAAATAAATTGCTAAATTTTGCTGTCCCAACCCTAAACGAGCGTAACCAAGCTTTTAGCTTTGCACAACGGTTTTTGGGAACGATTAGCCCTTTAGGGCGTGATGCTCTAACACTTTATCCACTACCTAATAATGTTAGTGGTGCTTATGGAGAAAATACTTTTTCTAAAATTACTCCTGCTAATGGAGATGGGACGGTTTTTTCACTTAGACTTGACGATCAACTAAATTTATTAGGCAAAAATAATACTCTGACATTACGTTACAACTTTACTGATGATAATAGTCGTATTCCTGCTGTAGCGGAAGCCTTAAATTCAAGTCTTGATGCTTTGGTTAGAACACAAAATTTAGCAATTACACTTAATACAGAGATAAGCCAGCTTACAGCAAATCAACTAAGGTTTTCTTATGGTCGTACATCGCTTAGTTTTAATGAAGTTGTAGGAAATCCATTTATTTTTCAAACCTCGCCAACATTTCCTGATGTTAATAGTGATGGAAAAGATGATGGTCGTAGCGGCCCGCTTGGACGGCTAAATATATCTCCATTTAGCCCTATAGGAGTTGATACATTAACTTTTCCTCAAGGTCGCGCTAATAATACCTTTCAATTTGCTGATACTTTTATAACTTCATTTAGTAAACATACTATTAAATTTGGTGTAGATCTGAGACGAGTACAACTTAATAGTTTTTTAGACCGAGGCTACCGCGCACAACTAACTTTTAATTCTAATGTTTTGCTAGACCTTAACCGGGCCACGCTTTTTTCCCAATCGGGAGCAGATTTTGCTGCCATAGGTGCGCCGTCCGACGTTTTCCAAACTCTAGCCGTGACTCCAGATTCAACAATTGCGCTACGTTTTACAGAAACTAGCTTTTTTATCCAAGATAATTTTCAACTAAATAAGCGAATAAACTTAAATTATGGCCTTCGCTATGAGCTTAATAGCGTCCCTACAGATGCAACAGGTAGAATTGAGCGAGCATTAAGACAAGATCCAAACAATTTACCCTTTGGATTTGCTAATGGATTTGCTCAAGCAGGGTTTTTGTTAGCTTTTAATGCTCAAAATCAGGCTTTTGACGGTCGAAATAAGATTTACCAAGTAGATAAAAACAACTTTGCTCCTCGAATTGGTATTGCATGGGACTTAACCGGCGATGGTCGGACGGCTTTAAGGGCTGGTTATGGGCTATTTTATGATCAAATCTTAGGTAATATTGTTAGTCAGTCTCGGAATCTTTTTCCAAATTTTGTACCTGTAAACTTAGGAATAACCCAGTTTGCTACCGCTAACTTAGCGACTAATCCAGCCTTTTTTACCTTTACCCTACCTAATCAGCCAATGCAGTTTTTAATTGCTCCAAATACTATAAACACACTAAATGCTAGCAATTCTCAACTAGGTTCTGTGCTAGGTTCTTTATTTGGAACAAATAGCATTTTTGCACTAGCCTTTACTTTGCCAGCTAAAAACCTTCGTACACCCTATGTTAATCAATATTCTGTGTCATTAGAGCGTACTTTTGCTGATAAATATGTTGCAAGTCTTTCATATGTTGGGACAAATGGAAGCAAATTATTACGTTTTCGCGCTCCAAATGGCGGTCAATTCGTTCCTTTAGCACTACTTAGGGCAGGTGCAACTAGCAGTTTGTTATCTTTACTAAGAAATAGCCAGCGTCCAACGGTTGGACTAGGTGCAATTAGTGTGTTTGATAACTCGGCCTCGTCTAATTATCACTCACTCCAAGCATCTTTTATGCGTCGTTTTAGCGATGGAGTTGGATTTCAGGCTGCTTATACCTATTCACATGCGATTGATGATGTCTCGGATCTATTTGATATTGCAGGGGCTTCTGTCTTTGCTCAAGATGAAATAGGCCGTCGTGAAGGATTTAAGGCTGAACGAGGGAACGCTAGCTTTGATGCCCGCCATCGCTTTACTTTAGCGGGAGTTTATCAAATTCCTAGCACTATTAAATTATTGTCAAATATTGAGTTATCAGGAATTGTTACTTTGCAAACTGGACAGCCATTTACCATAATAACTAGCCTAGATATCAACCAAGATGGCAACAGAACAGACCGACTTAACACTTTGCAAGGCTTAATTTTGTCTGACGAAGGCCGCAATCGAATAAAACTTGCTCCAAATACTGTACCAACTAGCTTACTTGCTCGATTTATTACTACTAACCCTCAAAATGGAACTGTTGGACGTAATACTTTTCGCGCTGCTGGGGTTGCTACACTAGATTTAGCTTTACAAAAGACAATTGCAATTAAAGAAAGTAGCTTAAAACTTCGCCTAGAAGCTTTTAATTTATTTAACCGAACACATTTTGCTATTCCTGTAAGAGTTTTAGAAGCACCAAGTTTTGGCTCATCGGTTGCAACATCCTTGCCAGCTAGAATATTACAAATAGCCGTGCGCTATTCATTTTAAGATTTGTTTAGGAATAAATGTTTACTTCTAATTTTTTAGTTAGGTGGTAAAATGCTACTACTTTTTGTGCATCTTATGAAGTCAAAATAATTAAAAATTTAGGGATATTTATGCAGTCCTCATTGCCAGACTCGGGAAAAAAAGAGAAGGAAAAAGCTTCTACTCGCAAAGTTGCGCCTGAAGGTTTAGCCGCTGCTTCTGATCATGTTCAATCAAGCAATGATGATAAAAAATCTCCAACACGCAAAATAGATGTTTTTGATGAAACTCCTACAGGTCGGCTTACCGCAGAAGATAGCGAAGCTAGAGGAACGACCGATCAAGACCAGACATTAAGAGATATTGCTGAGAGAATATCTTTAGCACAAGCTATTACTAGCACAGATGAAGAAGAACTAAAAAAAGGTCGTAAAATCCGCGAAATAATACCAATAGGCAAATCTTTTCAAGGCAAATACCAAATTGTTAAATTAATTGGTTCTGGTGGGATGGGGCAAGTTTACTTAGCTAATCACCTGGTTTTAGCTAATCAAGTTGCAATTAAAGTGCTAAACACTAATTTTGTAGCTGATGATGACGAAGAAGCAATTGAACGTTTTAAGCGTGAAGCACGGGCTACAGCATCAATTGACCATCCAAATGCAGTAAAAGTTTTTGATTTTGGAGTAGAAGAAAATATTTGTTATTTGGTAATGGAATATTTAGCGGGCGAATCTTTACGTAAGCGACTAGCAAAGCGTAAACGTCTGCCTTTTACAGAATTGACTGTTTTAGTAAAACAAGTTTGTAGTGTTTTAGAGATAATGCACCGCAAAGGTATTGTTCATCGAGACTTAAAGCCAGATAACATTTTTTTTCATACTCAAGAAGACCAAGAAATAGTAAAAGTTCTAGATTTTGGCATTGCTAAAATTAGTGGCAGTACATTAAACGAAGGTAGACTTACTACTACAGGGGCATTACTTGGTACACCACATTATATGTCGCCCGAACAATGCCAGGGGATGAGGCTTGATGGACGCTCAGATCTTTATGCTTTTGGAATAATTGTTTATGAGTTAATTTCTGGAAGATTGCCTTTTGAAGCAGAAAATACTTTAAGCATGTTATTTAAGCATGTTCGAGATACTCCTAAACCATTAAATGAATTAGTGCCAGAAATACCAATGGCAATTGCTGAAGTTGTGATGAAAACTTTAGAAAAGAATCCAAAAGATCGGTTTCAAACAGCAAAAGAATTTGAGCAAGCTTTTTGTCAGGCAGTCGAAAAGTCTTCTCTAACGGGCGAAAGCAAAATTAACACCTTATCATCAACAGGAAAAACAAATGAACTAAATATTCAGACTACAATAGAAACTGCTATTTTACCCATTGTAGAGGGTCAGGAAAGCCAGCAAATTCAAGTAAATAGCAAAGCTAATCAAGCCTATGATGTTGCAACACGTAGCCATCAAGCAACGGCTACTCGTCCCGTCGGTCGGCCAGTACAAATAGAGCAGCAAAATTTATCATCTCCACAAATCTTAGAAAAAGCAGAACAAGAAAAAACATCAGCTATAAAATATTTAATTCCAATAAGTCTAGTATTAGTGATCGTTACAGTAGGAGTTTGGAAAATATTGGACAATCAACCAACTCCAAACACTAACATAATAAATACAACAAATACGCCTACAACTAGTCCGACACCAACAGTTAACCCAAGCTTAAAAGATTTTGTGTTAATTAAAGCTACTCAAGTAAATATAGGAAGCGATAAAAACGACTGTAAAACCATTCCTGACTGTAAAATAGGAGAATTTGAAAAACCTGCTTATTCTATAACACTAACTGACTATTACTTAAGCAAATATGAAGTTACAAATGCTGATTATGATAAATTTGTACGGGCTACTAACCGAGTATTGCCTAGCAATTGGGACAAAACAAGAAATAGTTTCCCTATAGGGACAGACAAACTTCCTGTGACTTTTATTAGTTGGGAAGATGCAAAAGCTTATTGTGAATGGCGTTCCAAAGAAGAAGGTTTAGAATTTCGCCTACCAAGTGAGCAAGAATGGGAATATGCTGCACGTGGCGCGGATGGACGATTTTTTCCTTGGGGGGATAATTGGGATCCTTCGCTAGTAAATGGAGCAAAACCAAAAGAAAGCGTTACAAGTCCATCTTCAGTAGATCTTGCACCTAATAACACTACAGATATTAGCCCATTAGGAATATTTGCTATGGCCGGTAACGTAGCAGAATGGACTAGCTCAGACTTTAGACCTTATCCAGGTAGTAATTACAAAGCAACAAACAAAGATTTAGTCTGTAAAGTAGTTCGAGGAGGCTCTTTTAATGCTGCTCCAGCAGACCTTCGCATTAGCACTAGATTTTGGTATGAACCAACAAAAAAAGACTCTAACATAGGGTTTCGTCTAGCAGTGAGTGTTAAATAAAATATGGTTAGCAAAAGTACAAAAAATATTTTAATTAGTTTACTGGTTATTTTGCTATTTTCTTGCTCAGTTTTTGCACAAAGGGAAATTACAAAAGTTGAAAGTAAAACGACTCCAGCACGCCCAACATTTGGAGCATTAACTATTGTAACTGATCCAGCAGAATCAATAGTTTACCTAAATAATAAAAAACTTGGAGCAACAGATAAAACTGGGGAATTATCTAAATCTAACTTAAAACCAAGCACGTATACAGTAGTAATAAAACGTCCAGAATATGAAGAATTTCACCAGCAGGTTAAAGTTATTGCAGGTGAAGCACAGGTATTAAATGCTAAGTTAAAGCCTACATTTGCATTGATTTTGTTGACGTTAACAGAATTTAGCCAAGACTTAGAAATTGAACTTGATGATAATTTAATAGCTAAAGAGAATTTAGTTATTGACAAAGAAAATAAAAGCATTCGCCTAAAAACTACCCCAGGAAAACACCAAGTAAAAGTTAGACGAACGGGCTATTTACCTTTTAACAATGAAGTAGCAGCAAACGTTGAGCAGGAAAGCATCTTAGCTGTTTCATTAAGTCGCGTGCCTGTAAACTTGTTGGTTAAATCTTTAGCTGGAGCTAGGCTTTATCTTAATGATGAACCACAGGGTAAAATCCCTGAAACAGGTAGCTTAAAAATTGCTGACTTGCAACCTGAACAAAATTATAAAGTTAGACTGGAACTAGAAGACCACGAACCAAAAGAGCAAAATATTACAACTTCTATAGATAAAGACGTAGAGCTAAACCTAGATTTAACCCCACTTCCAACAAGTGCTGCGTTTAGCGATACATTTTTAAGCGGGCTAACTTTTTGGGACGCTCCTCAAGGATGGAAAACAGATAAAGGATTGCTCTATGTCCAAGGTGAAAGCGGTGTAGGGCTACCAAAAAATAAGCTTTATCGAGATTGCAATATTTCTTTTGGACTCAGGCTAAACAAAGCAGGTGGCGCGGCTTGGGTTGTTAGAGCAAGAGACAAGAAAAATTACTATCTTTTTTGCTTAGGTAGCACTGATAGCAATTTAGCTAATCAATTTTCTGTCTATATTTGCCGTGATGGGGTTTTATCGCCTGGCGACCCTGCTTTACCATTACCTATAGAATTAAAGCCAGGAGATGATTACCGCATCCGTATCCAAATTGTTGATAATGTTATCCAACATTGGATTACACCTAGTAATATTGGGGAAGAATATTCCTTAAGTTTATTTAAAGATCCTAATAGTACTTTTCCTATTGGCGGGGCAGGTCTTATGCTTTTAGATGGGCAAGGTTTTTTAGTAAATGCGTTTGTAATTAGCTTGCCTACAGATACTAAGGCAGTTAGATAAAATTTTCCGACTTTTTAACTATTTTGGGCCTCCAAAGTGCTGGTAGTGTCTCTAAAATAATTTAATTAAAAATACGTTAGTCTGATAACTCAAAATTTAAGAAATTGTATTTATATTTAATCTAAGGAGTTTTGCTATGAGCAAATTAACTTGGTTTCGAGTAGCATTAATCACCTTATTGCTTATTGCTTTAATGCCTGTGCCAACTACTTATTTAGCAGGAAATAACTTAATACTTAAGCCTAGTGTTATTAAAGGAGTTTTAGTAGCCCCGCTTCAAAGCAGCAATATAAAAATTTTGGCACCAAATGGAAAAGCAAATCCAGTAGTAAACCAAGGAAATATGCTTAATTTAAGGGTGGTTGACGGCAATAACCAACCTGTAACAGGTTTTACTATTAGTTCAGGAAGTCCTGATGTTGTTTCTGTCGTTGATCCGGCTCAAGGCTTGATTATGGGAAAAAAGCAAGGTTATGCAACGCTTACAGTTCGGCGAGGTAGTGAAACTAGTTCAACCTTTGCAATTGTGACTCAAGTAGGCAAGGCAAAAGGAGCTAAAGTTTTAGGCCAATCTGACCAGGATGTTACAGGAGCAATTTATTTAGCTGACCCAATAAAAAATCAAATTTTTAAGGTAGAAGATATTCAACAACCTGCAATTATTTATGCTGGAACAGGTGTAAAAGGAAATGGGGATGGTGAAAGAAGGCAAGCTCAATTTGCTGGGCCCATAGGGATATCCGTTGATGATAGATCTAGAAATGGAATTTATGTTGCAGACACTCTAAATCATTCAATTAGAAGAATTAGCTTTGACAATACAGTAGAAACAATGCTTGGCACAGGCACACCAGGTCTTGCTGCTGCTTTAACTAGCGGCGATGAAACTTTTTTTACTACTTCAACCGATATTGCATTAAGTGGCCCTCAAGGTGTTGCAATTGATACAGGTGGCAATATTTTTGTTGCTGATACGGATAATCATGCAATTTATTATGTAGATTTTAGTAAGACAAAAATTCATTTAGTTGCAGGTCAACCGGGCCGTTCTGGTCAAGCCGATGGATCAAAACGAGAAGCTTTATTTAACTCACCAACTAGTATTAGTCTTAGTCCTGATGGTAGTTTACTTAATGTCGTAGATAGCGGTAACAATGTAATTAGACAAGTAAGCCGGGATGGTGTTGTAATCACACTTGGAGCAGTTACACCAGGTGCAAAAACTTTTTCTCGAATGTCGGCTAGCGAAGATTTAAGCGAGCAATCTACAAATAACCAGCCTTTTGTATTTAATAAGCCTATTTCCGTTACTCAAGATTTATTTGGGACAATTTATGTTACTGATCAAGATGGGGTTGAGGTAATTGTTCCAACTAAAAAAGGTAGACAAAGATTTTCTTTGGCTCAACCCGGTGCTGCTAGTTTTGCTCAACCAACAAGTGTAAATATTCGTGGGACACAAGTTTTTGTCTCTGATGCTGCTGCTGTTAGCAATGATGAAGCTTTTAAGATTGTTACCATTGGCGCACCAACTATTACTTCAATGAGCCAAAACCAAGATATTTTATCAGGTGGTGCAGAAGTTACTTTAAGAGGTGAAAACTTTGGCCCAGAAAGTCGGGTCTTCATTGGTGATAATGAAGTTGAAACTTTGGAAGTGGTTGACGCTACAACAATTCGTTTGATTGTCCCTCCTCAAAAAACTCCAGGAAAAAGAACTCTTACTTTGCAAACTCGTGGAGGAATGGCACAAAAGCAATTTACTATTGTTGCTAAACCGCTTTCAGAGTTGGTTGCAGGTCAAATTACTACAATTGCTGGTGGGATTCCTTTTATTGGTGATGGTGGACTGGCACGTTCAGGACTTTTATTTTCTCCATCAGGTGTAGCGGTAGATGGACAAGGAAATATTTATGTTTCAGATGAAAATAACAACCGGATCCGCAAAATTAACACTCGCTCAGGTATGATTACTACAATTGCTGGCAATGGCGCACCAGATTTTAATGGTGATAAAGGCCCAGCCATTGTTGCTAGCTTAAATAAACCTGCTGGACTAGCAATTGACTTAGAAGGAAATATTTATGTTGCAGACCGTGCTAATAGTAGGGTGCGCAAAATAGACGCAATTACAGGTAACATTGACACAATTATTGGTAGTGGTAAAAGAAAAATTGATGCTAGAACAGAGCCTCAAGAGGGAATTGACCCTCTAAAAGCAACTATTGACCCTGTAGCAATAGCTTTAACCTTTACAGGAGATATTTTTATTGCTGATGCGGTGAATAACCGGATTAGAGTTTTTGTTAACGCTACAAAAAAAGTTTTTACTGCTGTTGGGACAGGCGAACAGGGTTTTAGGGGTGATGGCGGACTAGCTAAAATGGCTGTTCTAAACAACCCAACAGATTTAGCTTTTGGCCGTCAAGGTTTGTTAATTGCTGATAATGGCAATGGGCGTGTAAGACTTATTAGCCCTTTAAACGAAAATGCAAGAATCTCTACAGTTGCTGGTTGTGGTTCTCCAAATCCCCGTGATTGTAGAATGGATGACAATGTTCCTGCTACACAATCGGCTATGAGACCTATTGCAGTTGATGTTGCTGCTAGTGGGGATTTAGTAATTTCTGATGAAGCTACTATGTCAGTTCGAGGTGTGAGTTTAGCAACAAACAATATCATTACATTAGCTGGTGGAAGAACCGCTACTAGAGATGTAGATTCTGGCCCTGCTTTAGATGTACGTATTTTTCCTCGTGCTGTTGCTGTTGTAGGTGATAGCAATTTAGTTATTTTAGATAATGATCCAAATAAAGCCATAATTGGAAAAAATCGTGTCCGAGGATTTCAGCTAAGAATTGATTCAAGAACAGGTGCTAGAATAAGCACAACATTTACATTAGCTGGCGGAGGGATGGCGGATTTAGGAGATGATGATTTAGCTACAAATGCTAGCCTTAATGTTGCTTTATCCTTAGCTATTGATTCTCAAGACAATATTTTTATTGCTGATTTAGGCAATCGTCGTGTCCGAGAAATAACTTCATTTGATGGGAAAATTTCTACGGTTTCAGGTGGTGTTGTGTTTGATGGTCGCTCGCTTGGCGATGGTGATGCAGCAAATCTAGCTACTTTATTTGCTCCAACCTCAGTAGTTATTGATAGCATTAGACTTTTTATAGCTGATGCTGGTACAGATCGACTTGTAGGACTTGGAGATAGCCGAATTCGTTTAGTCCAACCTGCTAGCGGACTAGGAAATATCTTTACTTTTGCTGGTGGGGGCAATAATCCAGCAGATGGCGTTTTAGCAAAAGATGCAATGCTTGACCCTGTTGTAAGTATTGCTATAGATAAAAATGGAAATGTCTTTTTACTTGAACTAGATGTTGATAGACGTAGAGATGATAATTCTGGCGGACGTATTAAACGCATTGACGCAGCAACTGGTGTAATTAAAGTAATTGCTGGTACAGGTGAAGTTGGTTTTAGCGGTGATGGAGGACAAGCTATAAATGCTAGATTTGGTCGTCCTAGTGCAATTGCTGTTGATACAAATGGAAATCTATTTGTTGCTGATACAGGTAATGACCGGATTCGTCGAATTGATGCTACAACCGGCATTATAAATACTGTTGTAGGTGGTGGAACAAGCAAGGATGAAGGCATACTAGCTACACAAGTTAGCCTTGGTAAACCTTTGGGTGTGCTGGTAGATAAAGATGGAAATATTTTTCTTTCAGATACAGCTAGCAGTCGTGTAAGAGTGGTTGAAGCTAAAACTAATAGGATTCGCACCATTGCCGGAAAAGGTAGGGCTGATATTGGTGGTGATGAAGGTGCAGCAACTAGTGCTGGACTAACACTTCCAAGCGGACTAGCACTAGATAGCCAAGGAAATTTATATATTGCCGACATTGGCAATAGCTCAATACGAGCAATCAAAGGGCCAATTATTGCTCCAAAACCTGTACCTGCAATTACCGCAGTTAATTATAAAAAGCCTAATTTAACTATTTCAGGTATGAATTTTGGTGTAGGTAATTCAGTAATAAGTATTAATGGTATAGAACAGAATAACACTGTTGTTGGTAGAACAGAAAACACCCTTTCATTAAGAGGAAATATAAAGAAACTTAACCTTGAAAAGAAAGAGGATAACTTAATCACTGTAACAGTGGATGGAGTTGTTTCAAACACCTTTATTTTCCGAGTAAAAAAGAGTAAAAATTCTTCAACCGAAGAGGAAGAATAATTTAATTAATATCTTTAAGTTGAGGTAAATTTTGTGGATGCTACTTTAAGTGCTAGTGAAGTTAGGGTGTTAGGTTCATTGATTGAAAAACAACTTTCTACACCAGATTATTACCCTTTAACCCTAAATGCTTTAATGAATGCTTGTAATCAGCTTTCCAACCGTGAACCGGTTGTGTCTTATGATGAAGACACGGTATTAAAGTCCGTGGATGGTTTACGAAAAAAAGGTTTAGCTAGGGTAATTACTGGGCCTGAAATGCGTGTACCAAAATATGCTCATAATATGGAGGATCTTTTTAACCTGGCTGTTCAGGAAATAGCTGTTTTAGGCGTGCTAATGCTACGAGGTACACAAACTGTCGGAGAAATTCGCGGACGTAGCGGACGCTTATATGAATTTACTGACCTTTCAGAAGTAGAATTAACTTTGCAGGGATTAATGGAGCGTAACCCCCAAGCTTTAGTTGCACGCTTGGCGCGTCAACCAGGGACAAAAGAATCTCGTTATAGCCATTTATTAGCTGGGGATGTTGTAGTAGAACAAAAAGAAGTTAGTGTAAAGGAAGTAGTTACAGTAAGACCAACAGAAATAATTAGTAATAATGATAATGACGAAAGAATAGAGAAGTTAGAAAATGAAATAAAGGAGCTAAAACAGCAACTTGCTGCACTAGTTGAACAATTTCAAGAATTTAAACGCCAATTTGAGTAATTAAGCTAGTAGAAGCAAATAAAAATAGCCCAAGTATGCTAGAACACTTGGGCTATTTCTATTTATTTTCCTACATATTTTGAGCGCATTTGCTCATCAATAATAATTACAGGTAATTGACTTTCTCTTTCACGGTTCTTAAGTAAATATTCTTTATTTTTAATTAAATCAGCAAAATTAGTTACAGCCATTTCAAAGTTATGTCCGTGTTTGATAGCATCTTTTGGACAGGCTTCTACACAAAAACCGCAAAGGATACATTTACCATAATCAATGTTATAAACCTTAGCAAAACGCTCTTCTTTAGATATTCGCTCTTCATAAGGTCGTAGGTCTTCGTCTGCTTCAATATAAATTGCATTAGCTGGACAAGCCGCAGAACATAGAAAACATGCTACACAACGTTCTTTGTTATGTTCGTCTACGTTTAAGTAATGTTCTCCGCGATAAGCAGAATAGACTTGTATAGGTTCATCTGGATATTGATTAGTAAGTTTTTCTTTAGGAATATAGCTAAGTGTAACTTTAAGACCTTGTGCAATGGCTTTGACTGTTTGGACTACTTCACCAATTAATGACATAGTTTTTTCTCTCTCAAAAATTATTTTGCTCAATGCCTCTCGGCACCACAGGATTTAGTATTATTTTTTATCATAGCGAACTATTTCGCGGCCTTTTTCTAACATTTCACGATCCCAAACTAGGCCAGAACGCGAATAAGTGGCTAACTCAAATTCTTGAGTTAATTCTATGCAATCTGTGGGGCAAATTTCCACACAAAGATCACAAAACATACAGCGAGAAGTATCATAAACAAAAGTAGTTAAAACCTTTTTCTTCTTTTGTTTACCATCTTCTATATAAAGGCGACTACTAGCACCAACATTAATACAATTTTCTGGACAAACAACTGCACAAAGATTGCAGGCAATACAAAGAGTTTCCCCGCTTTCAGGGTCAAGATTAAGACGAGGTGCGCCGCGAAAGCGTTCGGCTACTTTGGGTCGTTCTTCTGGATAGCATTCTGTATAAATAGGGCTAGAAGGGTTTCCACCTTGGCGAGCTTGGGTTAAAGCTTTGAAGTTATACTTAAAAGTAAGAGCTAGCCCCTTGAGCAAATCTAGCATCAAGAGTCGAGAAAGTTTCTTTTTTAAGCTAAACTTTTCTTTCATTTAACACCTAGCCAATAAGGGGTTATCAAGAAGTTTTGTAAAAAATATAGGTTAAATTTTGCCGTTAGTATTTGAGATTGTAAGACTTTTCACAAAATAGTGCTAGTCTAGCTGGAAAAGTCACAGAAAAGAAAATAGATAAAATTTTAACTTTGTAAATAAGTTATAGTACAATCTAGGAGATCATTACTTAAAGTTACTTAAACTAATACTGATTTCAAGACAAGATATGAGTAGATTAAAAATAATTTCTCAAACATTGCCAACACGTTGCGAGATTTGTCATCAAACCGATCAATTTGATGCAGAAACAGGTTATTGCTCTCGTTGTTTTGTTATGATGGTAGAAGATAATAAATCTAGTAAAAATCAATCTGTAAATTTATCAAAAACAAAAAAAATATCTAAGCCTAAAGAAGTTACTTTACAAGTAGATGATGGAGAGATAACTATATCTTATAGCACTTTTGATAAAGATACGGTTTTAGGGTTATCGGTATTTTTACTAGCTATTATCGGAATTATTTATTTTGGTTTTCATTGGGTTGGGGGAGTTTTAGCTTTAATGATGAGTTACGCACTACTAGCCACAGTCCTAAATAGAAGAGTTATAACAGTGGATAAAGATAAAATAAGTGTTTGGGAAGGCCCTTTGCCAATGGGTATCAGCAAAGAAATAAAAGTCAATCTTATTAAACATCTTTTCTATAAAAAAAATTCTTTGGGAGATTATAAACTACAAGCAATGCTGATAAAAAATGATAATGTTGAAATATTACCAAATATTATTAATAAAAAAATTGCTAAATATCTAAAAAATCAAATTGAAAAATATTTAGATATTCCTGAACAAGCTGTACCAAAACAGTTAAAGAAATAAAATTAATAAACTTAGGAAAAATATTTTATGGTTGAGATGATCCGAACATTTGTTTGTATTGAACTTCCAAGTAACTTAAAAACACAATTAGAAAAAGTAACAGAAGAGTTAAAAAAACAAAGTAAAGCAAAAATTAGTTGGGTTAAAGCTAGTAATTTGCACTTAACACTAAGATTTTTAGGAGATGTTGCTAAAGATCAAATTTCTATTATTAAATCTTGTGTTGAGCAAGCAAGTCAAAATACAAATAGTTTTACTATCACAGCATCAGGACTTGGAACTTTTCCAAACTCAGGGCGGCCTAGAGTGTTTTGGGTTGGAACTGGTGATACTAGTAGGGTTTTATTACCACTACAAAAAAGGCTAGAACAAGAATTAATTAAGGCTGGTTTTGGTGCATCAGATCACCCATTTTCGCCACACCTTACCCTAGGACGAGTTAAAGAAGGCAATGCACAAGATTTAGCCGAGAAATTATCAACAATAAAGTTTGAACCACTAAGCTTTGATGTTGCAGAACTTATAGTTATGCGTAGCGATTTAAGGGCAGGTGGGTCAATTTATACTAGACTAGGAACTATTAAATTACTTAAGAAAAATTAGTTAACTGAAAAATTCCTCTTATAAGTCAATGTCGTCTTTATTAAAGCTATTTCGCCTTACCTAGTAAAGATTTATGCAGACTGAAAACTTTATTTGCTTACTTATTTAAGTAAGTTATAACAGGAGGAATTATGGCATTAATAGGATCAATGACAGTAGATATTAAAAATGGAAAATCGATAACTGGGCGAGGAACGCTAGATTCCGACAATAGCGGCCAGGTATGGTTTGATTATAGCGCGAAAAACTACCCTACTTCCATTGATTGGAAAAAGGCTACAAACTTAACTTTTACGCCTGATGTAGGGAAAGTTAAAACTTATTGGGCATCAGAAACAGAGTATTTTTTTAATGGTGGTTGGGTTGGGCCAAGACTTGTACTTAGAAGAGCCGATAGAGCTTAATTATTTGTAATTATTTGGGACGCTCTTGTCCCAAAAACGGTCAATAATTAATAATCAATAAGTAATAGTAATAAAAATAACTACTTTATTTTCTTAGATTAGGAAAAAGTAAAATCTTTGGCACAAGAATTGACATTAAGACAGATGCGAATCGGGGACTAGGGATTGGCGGAGTGTAATGCGTTATCTAAATATTTACCAGTCCCCGATTTCTATTTTTAAAGCATTTTTAATTTCTGGAGGCATTTACTATGCAGCTTTTTATTAAAGATCTCCAATATGGCTTTCGGATGTTAAAAAAGCATTGGGCTGTATCAATTATTGCAATAATTGCTTTAGCTTTAGGTATTGGTGCTAATAGTGCTATTTTTAGTGTAGTAAATGCAGTCCTACTTCAACCCTTACCCTATGAAGAACCAGAAAAGTTAATCTTTCTCTCAGAAAAAAGTTCTCAACTAGACAATATGTCTATTGCTTATCCTAACTTTGAGGATTGGCGAGATCAAAACAGAGTTTTTGAATCTATAGGGGTATTTCGTAATCAAAGCTATAACTTAGTAGGCGAAGGAGAACCAGAACGAATAGCAGGTTCCCAGGCTTCCCGCGAAATGTTTATAGCATTAAGAGTAAAGCCAATACTAGGACGTATTTTTTCACCAGAAGAAGATAAACCAGGTGCAAGCCCTGTTGTTATATTAAGTTACCAACTATGGCAAAGCCGCTTTGGTGGTCAAAGTGATATTTTAGGGAAAAACTTAATTCTTAATAACCAAGGCTATACAGTAATTGGAGTAATGCCACCAAAATTTGAATTTCCTCGTCAAGTAAGACTTTGGACACCTGTTGGACTAAGTGCTAGTGACCCTAATTGGAACCGAGGTAATCACCCTGGTTTGTATGGTGTAGCTAGATTAAAACCTAATGTCACAATAGAACAAGCTGATAAAGACTTAGCCACAATTGCCGCAGAGCTAGAAGAATTACATCCTAAAACTAACCCAGATAATAAAGTTGTGGTAGTTTCATTGTATGAGCGAGCTACTAGAGATGTACGACCAGGCTTATTACTACTTTTAGCTGCTGTTGGAGCAGTTTTATTAATTGCTTGTGCTAATGTAGCTAATTTAATGCTTGCACGTGCTGTAAGTCGTGGCAAAGAAATAGCTATTCGTAGCGTTTTAGGTGCAAACCGCTTAAGAATAATTCGACAACTATTAACAGAAAGCTTGATTTTGTCATTAACAGGAGGATTATTTGGGCTATTAATTGCAATTTGGGGAATTGATGCTCTAATAGCTTTTGCTGGACTAGAAAATATGCCTCGCGTGTCTGATATTAAAGTAGATGGATATGTATTAGCTTTTACCCTTGGTTTATCTTGTGCAACAGGGATAATTTTTGGTTTAGTTCCAGCCCTACAAGCTACAAAACTAGATTTAACTGAGTCATTAAAAGAAACAAGCCGCAGCACTACTAGCCAGCAACAACAAAAATTGCGTAGTTTATTAGTAATAGCAGAAATTGCTATTGCACTGGTTTTACTAATTAATGCTGGATTATTTATTAAAAGCTTTGTTAATTTACAAAAGCTAGATACAGGTTTTAATCCAGATAGTATTCTTACTATGACTGTTAACTTGCCTAAAACAAAATATCCAGAACCTGTTGACCGTATAAACTTCCATAATCAATTACTTACAAAATTATCTGCTGTGCCTGGGGTAAAATCTGTAGCTACAATTAATAGATTGCCCTTACAAAATGGAGGTAATCAAACTAGTTTTTCTGCGGAAGATTTTCCTGTAACAGATGGCAAATTACCTTTAACAGAATTTGGAGCAATTTCACCAGATTATTTTAATACAATGGGGATAAAGTTAATTGAGGGAAGGTTTTTTACTGAGCAAGATAAAGCAGATACTCCATCTGTAGCAATTATAGATGAGAGGTTTGCTAAACGTTTTTGGCCTACTCAATCGGCTATTGGTAAAAGGCTAAAAAGCGGAGATCATACTAAAGAAAATCCTTGGATGGAGATTGTTGGAGTAGTTTCTAGCATTCGATATGATGAATTAACAGAAGATGAACACTTAATTCACATGTACCGCCCCTATAATCAAACTCCTGTTGGTCAAATAAATCTAGCTATTAAAACCATGACGGATCCGCTAGGTTATACTTCTGCTATACGTAGTGCAATTTTATCTATAGATAAAGATCAACCTACTTTTGATATTAAAACAATGAATCAAAGAGTAGGGGATTCAATAGCTTCTCGGCGTATTGGAATTGTTTTATTAAGTCTATTTTCTACAATTGCTTTAGTGCTTTCATCAGTGGGAATTTATGGCGTAATGTCCTACTCCGTTTCACAACGCACACATGAAATAGGCATTCGTATGGCTCTAGGTGCGCAAACAAAAGATGTAGTAAGAATGGTGATTAAACAAGGCATGACGCTTGCGTTAATTGGTGTAGGAATTGGTTTAATAGGTTCAATTGCTTGTAGTCGTGCGATTAGTAGCCTTCTTTATGGGGTTAGCACTACGGATCCAATAACTTTTATTTTGGTTTCAGGCTTTTTAGTTTTAGTAGCTTTAATTGCTTGTTATATTCCTGCACGTCGAGCCACAAAAGTAGATCCACTTGTTGCACTGCGTTATGAATAGTAGTTGTGCAAACTCTAAAAATATCATAATCAAAAATACATTTTAGCTTGAGATTTGTTTTTCAAGCTAAAATGTATTCCTGCTTTTGGCTTCCAAACTAATATCTTTGAGCATCAAAACGTAGAAAACTAACTGTAATAGCTTTGATAAGTTGTTAGAGTGATTTTTGCTATGATAAAATTTCGAGTTTTCCAACTACAGCCCCAACTGTAAATTTTAAATTGATAATAAAGCAAAGGCCCGTATCTAAAAGAAAATGAAAGAACTTAACAGCATTATGAATTTTTCTCTTTCTGATTTACCTACTTTTTCCATAAAAGAAAATCAAAATTTTCAACTTGGAATAGGCAATTTTCATTACTCAGATCTTTATAAATCTGAGAAGTTACAAGAGTTGGCAGATTTGTTTTACAAAAAAGTAAAAGAAGATGCTCCAGAACTTTGGCAAATTTGGGAGCCATATTTAGCTAGTGCAGGAGAAAATCACACTCTAACACCAAAGGCAGAATCTGACATAATTGTTAGGATGGCTCAGCAATTAGGCACATTTTTAGAAAAACTTTTTCCTGTTAGAGAAGAAACAGAAAAAATAAAAGCACAAACAGAACGAGAAAAATTAGTTATGCAGCTAAAGCGTAATTTTATGTCTCGCTCTATGAAAAAATATACTTTGGCACAGTTGCCAGAGTTAGATCTTGTGCTTCTTCGCACTCAAGCCCAGGTTTTGCAACAAGTGGCTTTTGCTGACACTCTTTGGGAAGTAGATGCAGAATTTGGTATGGCTCAAATGGTTGTAACACTAGTTAATTGGGAAAAAGAGTATGATAAACATTTTCTTAATCCTGCTAAAAATCTTTTAATTGAAGCTACTCGTGAAAGTGTTACAAATCTTCATAAAGTGTTGCAAAATCAAGCTATAATGCAAGTCTTATTATTAGATTGTGAGTTAACAGAAAAAGAACTTCAAACTTATCCTGCCGAGACTATTGCAGCGCGAACAGAACATAAATTTATTAAGCGTCTTTTGACTATGCTTGAAGCTTGGTCATTTGCGCGTTATCACTCATCAGAAACTCACCATGAAGTTGCAGACTGGCTTTCTTATAAACATCCAGAAAATTTAGAGTATCAACAACTTGTTAAGCTAAATCGCCCTAAAAAAGATTTGCAAGAAATGTTTTATGGGCCAGAAAAGCTTTTACGCCGTCGAGATGGCTTTAAGCTAACAGACCGACGAAATAATTTTAAGCAGGTCTATCATGAAGTAGATTATTGTCTTTATTGCCATGAACGTGACAAAGATTCTTGCTCAAAAGGCTTTGTAGAAAAGGATCTTAGCTATCGTAAAAATCCGCTTAATATTCCATTAAAGGGCTGTCCTTTGGATGAAAAAATTTCTGAAGCACATCTCTTAAAACGCGACGGACATTCCCTTGCAGCACTAGCAACAATAATGATTGATAATCCAATGGCACCCGGTACAGGCCACCGGATTTGTAATGATTGTATGAAAAGCTGCATTTTCCAAAAACAAGAGCCTGTAAACATTCCTCAAGTTGAAACAGGAGTTTTAACCGATATACTTAATTTGCCTTATGGATTTGAAATCTATGGCTTGCTAACTCGCTGGAATCCGCTAAATGTCCGCCGTCCTTATATGCTTCCCTACAATGGTAAAAATGTTTTAGTTGTTGGAATGGGGCCAGCAGGCTATACCCTAGCACATTATTTACTTAATGAAGGCTTTGGAGTAGTTGGAGTTGATGGACTAAAAATTGAGCCATTACCAAAAGAATTAACAGGTAATGAAACTATACTTCCTCAGCCCATACAAAATATTAATGAATTTTGCAAAGAGCTAGACGAGCGTATTTTATTAGGTTTTGGCGGTGTTTCAGAGTATGGAATTACAGTTCGTTGGGATAAAAATTTCCTATTTATGATCTATTTAACTTTAATGCGCCGCAAGACACTTAAGTTATATGGTGGTGTTCGATTTGGCGGAACATTTTCAATAGAAGACGCATGGGAAATGGGTTTTGACCATATTGCTATTGCTACTGGGGCTGGTAAACCTACGATTGTACAAATGAAGAATAATTTGATTCGTGGTATTCGCAAAGCTTCAGATTTCTTAATGGCACTTCAACTAACAGGAGCTTATAAAAAATCCATCCTTGCTAATCTTCAAGTCCAACTTCCAGCAATTGTTATTGGTGGGGGTCTAACTGGTATTGATACAGCAACAGAGCTTTTTGCTTATTATCCTGTGCAGGTAGAAAAAGCCTTAAATCAATTTGAAAAAATGTCTCAAGAACTTGGAGAAGACCGCATTTGGTCAATGCTAAATGAGGAAGAAAAACAAGTTTTACAAATATTTTTAGATCATGGTCGTCAAATTCGAGAAGAACGTTTACGCGCTCGCCGTGCGGGTGAAGAACCTAACTTTATTCCGCTAGTTCGTTCTTGGGGCGGGGTTTCCTTGGTATATCGTAAGACTTTGGCCGATTCTCCTGCTTATCGGTTAAATCACGAAGAAGTAATCAAAGCCTTAGAAGAAGGTATTGCTTTTATGGAAAATCTTAGCCCTGTTGAAGCAATTCCTGATAAATATGGTGCTGTGTCTGCATTACGCTTTGAACGTGCAAAACTAAATGAAGAAGGTAAATGGCAACAAAGCGGGGAATTTGTAACTTTACCAGCTAAAACAGTCTGTGTTGCAGCAGGTACTAGCCCAAATATTATTTATGAAAAAGAGCGACCCGGTACATTTAAGTTAGATAAATGGAATCAATTTTTTGCTGGCTACAAAGAAGAAGTTGATGAAAATGGACAAATTAGTCTTGTTGCTGGTGCTGGAGATGAAGCTTTCTTTACTTCTTATGAAAAAGATGGACATTACATTACTTATTATGGTGATAACCATCCTGCCTATGCTGGTAACGTTGTAAAAGCTATGGCTTCAGCTAAACACGGCTATTTACACGTCCAGAAAATTTTTGCTAAAGAGCTAGCTAATTTAGATCCTACAAAACAAGCTGAGAGGGACGAGAAATTCCGCGCTTTAGCTGAAAAATTAAATGATGAACTAACAGCAGAAGTTGTTAGAGTTGATAGACTTACCTCTACAATTGTTGAAGTAATTGTTCGCGCACCATTAGCAGCAAGAAAGTTTGAACCAGGCCAATTTTACCGCTTACAAAACTTTGAAGTAGATAGTGAAGTTATTGATGGTTCTACCTTAATGATGGAAGGTCTAGCCTTAACAGGTGCTTGGGTAGACAAAGAAAAAGGTTGGCTTAGTATGATTGTTCTGGAAATGGGCGTTAGCTCACGTCTTTGCGCTAGTTTACGACCGGGACAAAAAGTTATTGTTATGGGGCCAACTGGTACACCTACAGAAATCCCTGAAAATGAAAAAGTTATGTTAGTTGGCGGCGGTCTTGGAAATGCTGTACTTTTCTCTATTGCTGAGGCACTACGTAAAAATGGAAATTGGGTAGTTTATTTTGCTGGTTATCGTAAGGCTGGTGATATGTATAAGCGAGAAGAGATTGAAAAATCAGCAGATATGGTAATTTGGTCTGTAGATGCTGGTGAAATGATCCCAATTAATGAAAATCGCCCTCAAGATCGAACTTTCCGAGGCAATATTGTCCAAGCTATCCAGGCTTATTCAAGTGGCGAAATGGGCCAAACTCCAATGCAGCTTTGTAAAATTGACCGAATTATTGCAATAGGTAGCGATAGAATGATGGCAGCCGTAAAAGATGCCCGTAAGAGCATTCTAGCTGAACAATTTAGCCCTAATCATATTGCTATTGGAAGTATTAACTCACCTATGCAATGTATGATGAAAGAAGTTTGCGCTCAATGCCTACAAAAGCATATTGATCCTGATACAGGAAAAGAAAGTTTTGTTTTCTCCTGCTTTAATCAGGATCAAAAGCTTGATCTAGTAGATTTTCCTAATCTAAATGATAGGCTTCGAGCAAATTCTTTGCAGGAAAAGTTATCTAATTTGTGGCTAGATTATCTGTTGCATAAAAAGCAGATAATGTTAGTATAGGAGCAGATTTTTTTGTTAGGGAAAATTTTTTCCCTAACAAAAAATGTGATTTTGCCTAAAGTATAAGTAACGTAGTAGGTAAAAAATTGATTGAGTGGGTAAGAAAAAAACAACAATTAATAGGTAGTTTAGGGCTACTTTCTTCTTCAAAAGAAGATTTAGAAGGGCTACTTTCTGATGATCAACAGGTTAGAGTTGTTAGCCTTAATGCACATTGTGGAAAAAAGCTAGAGCGAATTATTGATGAGTTACAAAAACCTAGACTAGCCCTAGGGGATGTTATTTTACTCCAAGAAGTTGAAGAAAAACTGCGCTTAAACCAAACAGAGCTTTTAGCAAATAGACTTGGCTATCATGCTTGTTATTTACCTGCGCGGCTAACTCGTCGGGGTACACACGGCCTAGCAATCCTTAGCCGCTACCCAATGACAGATATAGAAATTCTTCCACTGCCCCGTTATGAAAGATTAATAAAAACCCGTAGTCGTGTTGCAATGGGTGCAACAATACTTGTTGGCAGTGAAAAACTCCGAGTTTATAACGTCCATTTAGACACACATATCAATGCTCTAAAACGTAGGGAACAGCTTTATCCTGTAATTTCTGCTTCCAACGAGCATTATCATATTCCAACAATTATTGCTGGAGACTTTAACACTTTTCGTCCTCGCCACACTTCATATTTAGATGAAATGCTGGCGGATGCTGGGTTTTTCTCGCCATTCTTATTTGGCTCACATTACACTGCAAAATTTCTTTTCTGGCGACCTCAATTAGACTGGATTTACACTCGTAATTTACAAATTACCAGGGCAAATGTTGAACAAGAAAGCACCTGCTCTGATCATCGTCCACTTTGGGCTGATGCAGTTTTACCTAGCAGTGAAGTTTCTTTACTGTCAAGATAAAACTTAAAGAGAGGTAAGTTTTTATGTTATCTATTAGTATTCGTTTCTAGTCTACTAGTAATCAGCTAAAAAAGTAAAATAACCCTCATTGCCCAGTGTAGTCAGGGTTTTAGCTTTTTTAGAGCATTAAAATCTCTAGAATTTTGTTTAAACTAGTTGACAAAAATGTCTAAATTAGTATCAAATTAGCAGAACAACAATCTTAACAGATCAATTTATCAAATAAATACCTTAAAACAAGGAGACAGTAAAATACTAAATATTAGGCATTATTGTCTAATAAGAGTTAATCCCATGAAAAACGCGAAAGTAAAAAAACTACCTGCCGAAAATAAAATAGAAATAAAACCTATTGAAAGTGAAAATCTTACAAAACTATTAGAAGAAACTAGAAAAAGATTAGGCTTAGCTGCAACGGATATGGCTGTTTTACTAAACACTACAGACCGTAGCTATAGACGCTGGGAAAGTGGAGAAAGCGACCCTAGCGGCCAGGCTATTGCCAAAATCTATGTTCTAAGAAGTTATTATCCAGAATACTTTAAGGATGATAATAGAATAGAGAGAGGTAATTTTAATGGTGATTGGAAAAGAGATTTGGCTGTTGAATTAGGTAAACAGCAACAAATACTAGTAAAAGAATTAGCCGAAGCTTTACTACAAAACCAAAATAAACCCCAAGAAAATAAAGAAAATAAACCCCAAGAAAATAAACCCCAAGAAAATAAAGAAAATAAAGAAAGTAAAGTTTTAGAGCAAAATAAAATTTTAGAACAAAACAGGTTCCAAGAACAAAACCAAAAACTTCCTCAGCCCCAATATCAAAACCTTGTTAAAGCACAATATCAAATAGAAGCTAACCTTAAGGGTAAGTTTGCAGATGTTAATGAGATGGATAAAATGTGGCAACGAGTTAGCAAGCTAGAAAAAAGACTTGTTTTTCTAGAAGAGAAATGTGGGTATCCTTACCAACCACCACAATATGAAAATACTTATCGACGTGGAAGATAAGAGCTTCTAAAAATAACAATTTAATTTTATTGAAGGGAATTTTATGTCAAGCACATTTGATTTTCAGGGCAAAGTTGTCTTTGTTGCTGGTGGGACTAGCGGTATTAATTTAGGAATTGCTCATGCTTTTGCCAAAGCAGGGGCAAAATTAGCGGTTATTTCTCGCTCTCAAGACAAGGTTAATGCGGCGGTTGAAGCATTAAAAAGCTATGGCGGACAAGCTATAGGTTTTGCTACAGATGTACGTGATTACGCAAAAACACTAGAAACCCTAAAGCAAACTCATGAGCAACTAGGTTTAATAGATATATTAATTTCTGGTGCTGCTGGCAATTTTCCTGCTCCAGCAATGGGAATGTCGCCAAATGGCTTTAAGTCTGTGATAGATATTGATGTAATGGGAACTTTTCATGTCCTACATTCTGCATTTGAATATTTAAGAAAGCCTGGGGCCTGTGTAATCAATATTTCAGCCCCACAATCTTATAATCCAATGGAATTTCAAATGCATGTTTGTGCTGCTAAAGCTGGTGTAGATATGATAACTCGTGTTGCAGCAATGGAATGGGGAGCAATGGGAATAAGGGTAAATTCTATTTCTCCAGGGCCAATTGATGACACTGAAGGAATGAATAGACTAGCTAAAACAAAAGAGATGCGTGAACTAGTGATAGATTCTGTTCCTTTAGCTAGATTTGGTCTTAAAGAGGACATTGCTAATGCATGTCTTTGGCTTGCAAGCCCTATGGCTTCTTATGTAACTGGTGTAGTGTTGCCAGTTGATGGGGGCTGGAGTTTAGGCGGCACAAGCGTTTCTAGTGCTGGAATGAAAAAAATGTTTGGTTTTTAACCTGCTTAATTTAACTTTTCCAAAAAACAAAATTTTCTAAGAGGAAGAGATTTCTCTTCCTCAAGGAAATGTCCTACAAAAATCTCCTAAAAATTTTTCCAGGTTTCTTGTCGTCTTATCAAAAAATAAATCGCCTTACCTAATGAAAGCTAAGAAAGCTAATACAAAATAAGTCTACTTGGACTTAAAAAGATTAGCGTAAAGATAGCTCGTGTTACTTAAGAACTATTAAATCTATTAGGAGGGAAAATGCCAAGTTGTCAAGTTTATGGAAATAAACCAGATACCGGCCCGGGTCAATTATCTGCTCAATCTGCAATGGATGATGTTAATCAAGCGCATGCTGCTTGGGCTGTAACAATGAATTGGACGGCTGATAAAACTACTTACACTTCTAATGCTGCTGGTGTTACAGGGGATGATTTAGAGCAAGCCTTTAGTCCACATTTCCCAGGCTACAATGTAGTTGGACATGATTAACTTTTCGCTATGGAGTATTTTATGGGAGTAGTAACTAAATTAAATTTTGTTAATTTCTCACAC
The DNA here is from genome assembly GCA_964492845.1 of uncultured Clostridia bacterium. GTDB lineage: Bacteria > Acidobacteriota > Blastocatellia > Chloracidobacteriales > JADJPF01 > JADJPF01. The sequence goes on along the minus strand of CAZBMZ010000016.1, from coordinate 93,361 downwards.
GATTTTAACAACAGTAAAATAGTGATTTTTCAAAAAAATGTTGCTACCAGTTATGATGAATTGGCAGTAGCTTGGAAGACAATTGAAAATTGTGGTGTAGGTAGCACACATCCTTTTGATTATCCCTGGGATGTAACAGTAAACGCTATAGATAGTTATGGTAATCATACTCGTAAGCTGTTAGCTAGCGCAGGTCAAGCTTTTGAAGTTAAGCTTAGTCATTCTGGCTATGTTATAAGGCCGTCTCACACTCCAGCAGCAAACTCGCAAGAAATAGAAGTCTTAAATACACTAGTACGAGGTAGCATTCATGTTGGAGTTTATCGTAATAACAAATTGCTAGCTATGAAGAATAATGTTGTCCCAAAAGAAAAAGCTGTATTTCGTTTTGAACCGTCAATTTGGATAGGTATTGCTTCAGAAATTCAACAGGGGAAAGAAATGGGTTCTGCTGTGCTTTCTTGCAGCAACACGGAGATTTCTTTACTAGGTATTGCTGAAGCAGATATTGAAATGAGAGGCGGCGGAGCAGGTATTTCTTCTTATCCATATAGCTTTACTCTAACTAACATACACTATTTATAGTAGTTAAATGTTTAACAATGTCTATTACTAGTGTAGTAGCTTAGCAAATTAGTCTAAATATTTTAAGTTTCAAGTTAAGAATTAAAGAGTTATTTAAGCTCTTAAGGGGAAACTTTGTCGCTATTTTTACCAAATAATTTGGATAGTCAAAAAAATCTAAAATCTATTTCTTTGTTTAGCAAAGATTAAAATTAAAGTGAGGTATTTTTTATGGGAACAGTTGTCAAATTAAACTTTATCAATAATTCAAATGATTCAAATAACAGCCAAATTGTTATTTTCCAAAAAAATGTATCAACTGGTTATGATGAACTAGCCGTAGCTTGGACAGTAATTCAAAACTGTGGTGTAGGTGATAATCATCCATTTAGTTATCCTTTAGATATGAAAGTTAGTGCAAGTGATAGTTATGGTAATTTCACCCCACAACTACTTGCTTATCCTGGTCAAGCTTTTGAAGTTGTTTTAGATCGTTCAGGAGACATTTTACAGCTAGCTGATACTCCTTCTGCTAGTGTTAAAGATGTTGAAGTGCGTAATAGTTTAACTCAAGGCAGTATAAATGCTTGTGTGTACCGTGATGGAAAAATACTAGCAACAAAAACTAATGTTGTACCTTTAGAAAAAGCAGTATTTCAATTTAAGCCTACAATTTGGATTGGAGTTGCAGCAGAAATAGAAGAAGGCGAAGTAATGGATTCAGCCATTCTTTCTACTATAAACACAGAAATTTCTCTTCTAGGCGTAGCTTCAGCAGATATTGTTATGACGGGTGGCGGTGCAGGTGCTACTTCAAAACCTTATACATTTAAGCTTATGAATGTACGTAACTTATAAAGCAAATAAATAAAATTGGGGAAGGTTAGGTATTAATAATACGATGCCTAACCTTTTGTATCACCTAATAGATTGCTAAATAAAAATCTAAAATCATTATAAATCAATTAGTTATGCTTAGTTAAAAAGTAAGAATTTGTGAGGGTATCTTGATATTAGATACACAATTAAAAATAATTAATTTATCTGATAGTCCTAGACCACAGAACATAATTTTATTTCAAAAAAATTGTGCCGCTGGTCAACAAGATAGCTCTGTTATTGCCTGGCATGTAATTAATCAATTAGGTTATGACCATAACTGTGAAATAAATTTTTCCCACAAATTATTTGCTTCTGTTAGTGATTATTATGGCAACCATAAACCACAAATTAAAATCCGGCCAGGTTATTTATATAAAATAGTCCAGGACACTAAACAAACAAAATTTATTGAGTCCGGTTTAGGTACTCATCCTTTAGAAATACAAGTAGAAAACACATTAAATCAAGGGGCTTATAACGTTAATATTTTTCGTAGTGACAAGCTTCTTAGTCGTCATCCTTCGCTAATACCACAGGAAAAAGCATTTTTTCAATTTAAGTATATTCTTTGGGTTGGAATTTTGCCGAAAGTGCAGGAAGGCGAAATACTTCTATTGTCTGACATAGAATTAAACACAATTTTTCAACAATTTTATTTAATAGGTGTAAAAAAAGCCGAACTACTACTAGCTGGAGGGGGTTTTGGCCCGGAAAGTAAGCCGTTTCGGTTTCATTTGATAAATGTAGAAATGTTTTAGGAGGCTATTAAAATGGCGGAATATGTATATGCAATTATTTATGACAGTACAGGAAATTTTGCTGCTTTTACAAAATGTGCTAGTGGCTATTTTTTCTCTAATGGAAGTGGTGGGGGAAGTATTGTTACAGCAGGCCAACCACTAAGAGGTGGAGGAAAATTTGCTTTTCCCGGTGGTGCATTAAATACAAATGAAGACACTACAGCAGGAGCAATTAGAGAATTTCACGAGGAAACAAATTATGATTTAACTAACAATTATACAGACACGTTTTTTGAAGAATATTTGACCGCTAGTGCTACATATTATGGAGTGTATTTTAAGGTTGCTAGTTTATCTACAATAATTTCGACTATTACGGCAAATTTATTACAAGCTAGTCAAGCTGCTACAGATATTCAACAAAGCAAAATTACAGCTTATGCAGATATTTTTACTACTTATCCTAACTGCACACCAGATAATGAGTTAGCAACAGTTGCAAGCTGGAATCTAGTTAATGATGAAACTAAGATCCAAGCCTTAAATGATGATACAGATACGGACTGGTTTTATGACATTTTAGATTATTTGTATAATAGGGAATTTCATACTAGTTAGCATAACTTAAATATTTAGAAGTGTTTAAGGAGAAGTATGCAATTTGATATAAGTAATTTCTGGACGCAATATAAAAAATATTTTTCAAACCCAACTGATGATGAACTCTATCACCTGCCATTTATTCTTAACCTAGCATCACAGGATAAAAATATTGATGGTGTCTATCAGTTAGCTTATATGTTGGCTACAGCAATGTGGGAAACAGGGCAATTTAAGTATTTAGATGAGCAGGGTAGCGAGAAATATTTTTCAAAATATCAAAACAAAATAGGCAATACTCAAACAGGTGATGCACAACGTTATCGCGGACGCGGTTATGTTCAATTAACAGGGCGAGCTAATTATAAAACTGCTACACAAAAACTTAATTTACCAGAAGTTAATTTTGAAGATAGCCCATTTCTAGCAGCAGATCCAAAATATGCTTATTTCATAATGGTAAGAGGATGTTTAGAAGGCTGGTTTACGGGTCGTAAGCTTTCAGACTATGTTACGGTTGATGGAAGCAAACGCGACTATAAAAATGCTCGCAATGTAATTAATCCAGGTGAATTAAAAGAAGAAAACGCTCCAGGGGTAGAAAATACAACACTTTGGGCAGGTTACTTTGAGTTAATTTTACAAAATTCTATTGCAGAAGAAGCATTGCCAGAAATTCCATCAGAATATATTGAAGATGCTACAGAAAATACAAAATCTTCTGTTCCTAAACTAGTAGTACAACCAACTGCCCAAATCCCAGCTACACAAGCTGCTTTTAGTTCACCAATAACAACTTATATTGATAAAGCAAAAGAAGTTTTGCCTGCCTCTATTACTACAATAAAGAGATTTGGAGCAATGCTAGTTGGATGTCTTAGCAGCGTTTCAATGAGCATAGCAGCTTTTATTAAGTCAGAGCCTGTTATTAGTGAAGTAGTGATAGGAACATCCTTAGTTTGTTTAATTTGGCTAATTTCTTTTTATGTTTATACCGAGCATGTTTTAGATTCTAAACGAATGCAAGCAACTGCTAGCCCAACAAAAAATAGTGTTAAGTAAAAAATTATTTTTATTTAATATCTATAACTACTTTGCTTTATGGAAATTCTATGAAAGGTCTGGATACTAATAGAAACTGTACAGATTTAGCCACATGCTTAAAGCAAAATGGGATAGATTTTGTTGCTCGTTATTATAGTCGCACGACTCAAAATGCTGATAAACGCCTGACTTTAGCCGAAGCACAAGCCTTAAGCCAGGCTGGACTTTATTTAGTAACAGTTTATGAAGATAGCCCTACTAGCAAAACTTATTTTTCTAATGATCGTGGCAAAAGTGATGGAAAGAGTGCTTATGCTTATGCACAGGATATAAATCAACCTAGAGACTCAGCCATTTATTTTGCTGTTGACTATGACGCTACAATGGCTGATATAGAAGGCCCCATAATACAATATTTTAATGGTGTATATGATGGACTTAAGGATTCAGCTAATGCTAAACCAATTTATAAAATTGGGGTTTATGGCTCGGGTGCAACTTGTGATTATTTGCGTAAAAACTTAAGTTTTGTTGAGTTTTCCTGGCTTTCCTGTTCTACAGGTTGGTTAAATTCAAAAACTTATAGCACCTGGAACATTAAACAATCTCTTGCTAGCAGTTCTTTATGTGGATTAGATAAAACAGGATGGGATAGCAACGAATCACAAAATAATTTTGGACAATTTACTTTACAACCTACCCAACCAAGTCAGCCAACCAGCAATTTACCTACAAACCAATCACAGATAACAAATACAGATTTCTTAAATGCTTCTACAGGAACAACAAAACGTTTGCTGCTAACTCAAACTGGCGTTATTAGCAGCATTGTTGCTGCTGTTGGAGCATTTATTAAGGCTGAACCTGTTGTTAGTGCTGTAATAATTGTAATTGCGCTGCTAGGAATAACTTGGTTAATTTCATTTTATATTTATCTGGAGTACTCATTAGATTGCCAAAGAATTGATATTGCAGCAGATCCAAATAAACATAATGTTACATAATCATAATCATTAATCAAAAGTTAATTAAATAAAACCTACTATTATCTACATAATTGCATCACTGTAGTTGCTTTTCTCTAGTTGATAAGTTAAATTCTACGACTACACATTATCAAACTAGGAATAGTTATGTCTGCACCTTTGCCTGGGGAAGTAACTCAATTATTAAAACGTTGGAGTGAAGGAGACAAAACAGCATTAGAATCCATAATGCTGATGCTTTACGATGATTTACGTAAGACAGCTAGTAGATATCTACAAAATGAGCGTAAAGATCACACCTTACAACCTACAGCCTTAGTGCATGAATCTTTTTTAAGGTTAGTTAAAGAGCAAGAAATCAAATGGGAAAGTCGAGCGCATTTCTTAGCTGTTGCTGCACAAATAATGCGGCATATTTTGGTAGATCACGCCCGCAGTCGCAAAGCCAATAAACATGGCGGTCAAATGACTAGACTAGTTTTTGATGAAAGCTTTGACAAGCCCATAGAGGAAAATTTTGACCTAATAAAGCTAGATGATGCTTTAATTTATTTAGCAAAACTTAACCCAACACATAGCCAAATTGTAGAAATGCGATTTTTTGGCGGTATGACAATAGATGAAATTGCTACTGTAGTGGGAGTTTCTTCCCGAACGGTTGACCGTAGCTGGTTAATGGCAAAAACTTGGCTTTACCAAGAATTAACAAAATAAGGAGTTTTTATGTTTAGTCTTGTTGATGTTGAAAGTATTGAGACTGTCGAAAATATTGTGCCATTTAATGGTGTAATTATTAAAGTTAGTGGCGGCGGGTGTTTGTTAAATATTACTGGAAATCCTATTTTGGGCTATGATGTGACATTAGGGTTAGTCTCTCCTCCAACTACACCGCTATCATTACCAAAAATAAAGGCTAGTAGATATAGTTTGGATGGCAAATTAATATCCCAAACACCATTAGCATTAACAGCATTTGCTGGTTTTGCTGATGAAAATAAAGGCTTACCTACAAAAAACGATACATTAAAAAATGATCCTGGGGAGTCTGTTAACTCTCGATTAGCAAGTTTTCGCTATTTTCCTAATTTTTCTACCCTATATAAAACACCTAGTTTAGGTTTTAATGGAGATCTTTTTATTAATTGGGAAAAAATACCTTACAAAATTCAGTTTCAAGCTAGAGGTGTATTTTCTACTTACAATTTAGCCACTACGCAAGGTTTAATAAATGTAAAATTTTCTAGTGAAAAGGCCACCAAACTCTTAAATTTTGGTAATGTGGGAAGCAATATTGCTTTTCTAGTTGAATTTCTATCCCCTACACAATCAATAGTTTATACAGATAAGAAAAAAATATTATATTCAACAGACTTTCTTTCTAATGTTTATACATTGATAGAAATAGAAAGCTGTTTTGGTGAAGCCGATCCATTAAGTTTCTATTATGACGATATTATTTGGTATACCGCTAGTGGAGCTACTGAACCTACTCCAATTAAGGATTCAGGGATTTATCCAATAATATCTGGCAATATGGAAGAAACTGACAATGTTTATTGTTCACCGCTAGTAACATCAGGTAATCGCCCTTAAAAGTAGCTAGTTAGCTTGTACAATCTAGTAGGTTTGAAACTAAATTCTCTAACAACTCTTTTTCTGTTGGATTCTCATTAGTGACAACAGAATTTAGAAGCGAGATTAGATCTAAGTTATTTTTTGTTAGTTCTTGAAAATATTGATTTGCCAAAGCCTTGTTGCGTAAAGCAGCAGGCTCACAATTAATTAATAACCAAGTTAAGTTGGTTAATTCTAAATTGGAAATTTGTTTATTTGTTACTGTTACTTGATATTTTTGTAAAATATGTTGTGTAATAAGAGTTGCTTCTGCAATGTCTTTATTACTAACTAAAAATTTTGTTAATTGGTTAAAAGTATCTAAGAAATTTGTTTGAAAGTAAATATTATCTGGACTTTTATCAACTAGTTTTTGGTATAAATCAAAAGATGTTATTAAATATTTTTTAGCTTCGTTATTTTTATCTGTAGCAATATAGTTAAGTGCTAGTAATTTGTGTGTATAAGATAAATAGTTTTGACAATTACTATTATTTGGATCATTTGTAAATAATTCTTGATAAATATCTTTAGCTTGTTGACAAAATTTTATTGAATCATCAAAAAGTTTTTTCTCTAGCTTGACCTCAGCCATTATCCGGTAAGCATTAGCTTGTAAAAACAAATATTGTTTATTTTCAGCATCACTTTTTGCTAACTTTTCAAATGTAGAAATAGCTTCTTCTAATAAAGAAATATCATTTAAGTTACCTATCTGCAATAAAATAGAAGAACTTTGTAAGTAACAACCAGCTAATTCGCTTTGTAAAAATGGGGTTTCAGGTTCATTTTCTAAGGACTTTTTAGCTGTTTCTGTAATTAACTGATTATAATATAAAGATTTTTCTAGTAATTTTTTGCTAACATTTATTTGACCTATTCTTTTATTAATTAAGTCATAAATATTTTGATAAATTAAAATAAATCTGGTGTGAATAGTTGCTAGTCCACGACGATATTTTTGATTATCTGGTTCTTGTGTTACTAGATTGGTGCGAATTGATAATGTTTTACAATAAAGCACCATAGCATTAACAAAATCCCCACGAGCAGCTAAATTATCTCCAATTTTTGTATAACAAGTAGCTAAAGAATAAAGATACTCTAAATTACCTATATTTTTACGGACAATTTTTTCCCGAATAGCTAAAGCTTTTTGAAAATATTTCATTGCCATATTAATATCACCTGTCCTATCTAAAGCTTCTCCAACCCTTTCTAAAGAGTTTGACAAATCTATTTCTAGTTGAGGATCATTAGGGGCAATTTGGGCTAAATCTTCAAGAATTTTTAATGATTTCTGATAACTAATTAATGCTGCTGTAAGATTACCTAAATTAATTCTAAAGGGGCGACCCTGAATATCTCCTACTCGTTGGTAGGCTAGGGCTAATTCTCTTTGTAGCTCTAAATCTCTATTTTGTAAACTGTTAAGCCCATCTAAATAATTTAAAGCTTCGCTAATCATTTGCTGGCGCAGTGCAGTAGCTCCAGGTAATTTTTCTAACTCATCATTATACTTAAACATTAAGGCACTGCTTAAACTACGAATATCTTTTGCTCGGTGACTAGCTAGTTCACTTTGAGCTTTTAATAACTGGCCTTGGGCCTCAGCTTTAATTTTTTCTTGTTGTGCTTTTCTTGCTTGCCAAAGAGTTGTTGTTATTCCAGCAAAAATTAAAAAAATAATTAAAATGCTAGTGACTAAATATCTAAAATTACGCCCAATAAATTTACTAGCACGATACTTAAAAGTGTCTTTATGAGCAATAACAGGAAAGCCGCTTAAGTAACGTTGAATATCTTGAGCAAATTCTGAAACTGACTTATAGCGTCGTTCTGCTTCCTTGCGTAATGCCATTAGCAGAATATTATCTAAATCACCTGACAGGGTTTTAATTAATTGCTGTTCTTCTTTAGCAACTATAAGACTTGGTTTTAAGGGGATTTCCTCACAAATTACTTTTTCAATAGCCTTAAAGGAATTATCTTTGAATTGATAAGGTAGATTATTGGTAAGCAGTTTGTATAGCAGTATACCTAACGCATATATATCAACTGAAACTGTGGTTGGCTTGCCTAAAATTTGCTCTGGGCTAGCATAGGCAGGAGTCATAAGCCTAGAACCTGTTTTAGTAACATCATTAACATCATTATTTTTAATAATTTTAGCAATACCAAAATCTAAAAGTTTTGGTGTTCCATCACTTGTTACTAAAATGTTGCTAGGCTTTAAGTCTCGATGAACAATTAGGTGTAAATGTGCATATTCAACGGCTTCACAAACTTTAAGGAAAAGTTTTAAGCGTTCTATAACATTTAATTTTTGACTTTGGCAATACTGGTCAATAGCTTCGCCATCAACAAGTTCCATTACTAAATAAGGTAAATTATCGTTAGTTTTACCATTATCTAATAAGCGTGCAATAAATGGATGCTCCAAATTAGCCATTATTTGGTATTCCATATTAAAACGCTCTTGAATAGTTAAAATATTGGTTGAGAGTATTTTAACCGCTACGCTTTTGCTATTTGGTGCATCACTTCGTATTGCTTCAAAGACAACTCCCATTCCTCCTTGGCCTATTTTGCCTTTGATTATATATTTGCCTACTTTTTGACCTATAAAATCTTTTAGCTCTTTAGCTTCTTTAGCTTCCTTAGCTTCTGGGCTTTCAGTAAGTGTTGCTAAATCAAGTTTGGCTATAGGTTTTTCCAAAAATGTTTTTGCTGGTGAATTATTTTTTATTAGGAACTCTACTTCTTTTAATAACTCAGCATCATCAGCACAAGCTTGAGATAAAAAATCAGGACGTTCTGCACTTGAACAATCTAGCGCAGCTAAAAAAACTTCTGTAAGTTTGTTATATCGATTTTGAGCATCAAGAATTTTTTCGCCTAACATATTCTTAGCAAATAGACTTATAGCCCAATATTTTTATATTTTGTTAAAAAGTAAAGCGAAATCCAAGTTGCAATTGTCTCGACGCAAATGCTCCACGAAAACGATCAGGAGTAACAATAAATCTACCATCACTTTGAGGAGGCAAATTAAAGTTACCTTGTGTGTCAGGTGGAAAAGTTCGTGCAAAATCGCTTATGTTAACCCGGTTAAAAAGATTAAAAGCTTCAAAAATTCCTTCTATTTGGTATTTTTCCTTGATATTAAATTTTCGAGTTAGCCTAACATCAACATTTGCAAAACCTGGAGTTATGCCTAAGTTACGACCTATGCTAACACCGTTCATAAATGGGCGATCACCTGGAGGATTATCACCGCTTCCATTTACATCTACACCTGCAAGCAAGTTATATGGACGGCCTGTGTTAAGAGTAATAATTGTTGCTAGCTGCATTCCTTTAAGAATTTTGTTTTGTCCATAACTAAGATCGACTGTGCCAGAAAGAACAAAACGGCTACGAGTATCTTGCAATGAAAGACTGCGCTCATCTTTTAGCTTAAATGAATTTACTAGCTCAAGTAAGCCTGACTCAATACGAAAATCTATAAAATTATCAATAGATTTGGAAAATGTATAACTTGCTAATAAATTGAGTCTGTTTTTTATCTTTTGGTTAAAAGTAACAGTAAAGCCATTAAAATAACTGTCAAAAGCATTTTCAAACTCAAAATTATCTCCCTTAGTAGGGTCAACACGTCCAGTTAAAAAACTATTAAATGGATCATTAGGAATTGGTCGAACAATAGGGTTAACATTACGTGCTGAAAATACCTTTAAGCCACGTACATAAGTATATTGTAAGGATAAAGAAGTTTGGTCATTAAAGAAATAGTCCACTCCAAAGTTAGCTTGTTGTGAATAGCTAGCACGTTGATTTGGTTGGAGTGTAAGCACTTGGGTAAATTGTGGCCCAAAATTTATTGCATCTGGTACTTTGTCACCATCAGGGAATTTATGCCCAGGCAATGCAAAAGGAATTACAGAAAAAGGAAAAACAGCAATAGCAATATTAAATTTTTGGGAAGTAGTGCTATTAACTGGAATAGATGGCCCAAGGAAAGGCACTCCAAAAAATATCCCATAAGCCCCATGTAAATTAAGCTTAGATAACTTTGTTGGACGGTAAGAAAAAGCAAACCTAGGGCTAAAATTACCATTATTTCTACTTTGTAGCGTTACACGATTAAGGTCATAACGAAGTCCCATTTTTAGCAAAAGTGATGAAGTAACTTTTATATCATTTTGGAAAAATGTTGAGAAAAACTTACTAGTTCCACCTGAACGGCTATCACCAAAACCTTGAACATAAGCAACAGGTAAAGACAATTTATCTAAAGGCAAGAATGGAAACCCTTGTAGCGATAGTCCAGCAGCAAAAACTTGTAAAAATGCTAATTGTTGTGGGCTTCTAAGTGAAGGGTCAAAGGCTTCTAGCCCAGAAAATGTAGGCCCACCTAGAAAACGCAAATCAATAGGATTAAATTGTGCAAATCCACCTGGCACAATTGGGACATTAGAGTTTTCTGGATTAAAGTTTAAGTATATATAATCTACTCCAAATTTTATTTGATTTCTTCCCTTAGCAATGGAAGTTATATTAGCAATCTGATAAAGAGGTGCTTCACGGTTTTGTGTTAAAAATGTCCCACGACCAAATATTGCTTCTCCTTCAGGTGCAACTAAACGTACCTGAGGCCCAACATCCGTTGCTATAACGTCTTGGTTACGCTTGTTAAAAAGAAATTTTGTCTCATTAACTAAATTTAGCCCAGCATTTATATATGTATTGCTAACAGCAAACGAATTATCATCTAATTTTTGTACACCAGAATTAGTTTGTCCTATAAGGCCGCCAAATGGCTCTAATGCACCATTATAAATAAATCCACCAGTGTAACGGATTTTTAAGGAGTTTGTGTCTGATAAACGAACGTCAAGTCTTGCTAATAATGATGTATTGCCTATGGAAAAAGGGATTGGCCCATTTTGCAATGGTAAACCTATATTGTTTGCAGACCTTACGGTTTGATTAGCAATAGTAACAAAATTATTTTGCTTAAGTGATAAACGTTCAAAAGAGGTAAAGTAAAAGATTTTATCTTTTTTAATTGCTCCACCTAAAGTCGCCCCAAATTGGTATTGGTCAAAATTAGGCTTAAAACTAGTGAAGACATCACGAGTATTTAGACCATCATTACGATTAAAGAAAAATACTGAGCCATGAGTGTCATTAGTACCACTTTTAGTAACAATATTAACGATTCCTGAAGAGGCCCGGCCAAATTCAGCAGAAAAACTATCTGCTAAAATTTGAAATTCCTGAATAGCTTCCTGGCTAAAAGTTGAGCGTACTGCTCCTGACGCGCTTTCATTATTATCTAAACCATCAATAGTAATGTTATTGTTGCGTGCAGGTTGTCCATTAAAAGAAAGCCCAGAATTAGCTGCTACGCCTTGTGTAGGGACTCTATCAGCCGTTACACGTGAAGAGGTAAGGGAAAAATCTAAAAAATTTCGCTGATTTATTGGCAAAGAAGATATTCTTTGGGTGTCAATGTTGGTGCTGCTTTCTGTTCGAGTTTGATTTAATACAGCAGATGCTTTAACTTCAATTACTTCTTCTGTTCCTGCTGGCAATAGCACAAAACGACTTACTAGAGTTGTTCCAATAAGCAAATTAAAACTACTTGTTGTTGGCTTAAATCCTTCAACTGCTACAGTTATAAGATAATCACCTGGGGGAAGTTGTATAAAACTATAACTACCATCTTCTTGTACTTGAGTAGTCCTTTCTGCATTTGTAGCTATTTGTTTAGCTGTAATAGTTGCTCCTGCTAAAACTGAGCCTTGGCTATCAACTACTGAACCTGTGATAGCACCTGTTGTTGAACCTTGGGCAAAGGTTGAAATAGCAAAATAACTACCGATAAATAGCGAAAGTAATATATATAGACTTTTGCGCATAGTGAATACCTTTTGAACTATAGATTTATGAGATTTTTGGATGGGGCAGTTTTAGGCATTTAGAGAAAATTATTTAAGAAGATTATATTTTAAAAATATTATATTTCAAGCCAAGATTGTTTATAAAATTTAAGTGAATTAACTAGCGATATTGCTTATGTTTAACCACTAGTTTTTGAACTAAAGTTGTGCAAAAAACTCTAGTTCTGGAAACTCTGCATGTAGAACTTGTGCTGCATAACTAAACTTAATAGAGGCAATTTTAGAAATAATATAATTTGTCATTGGCTCGTGTGGATCAGCAAAAGCAAGCTCAAATGATTCATTATGTCCTGTTAAGAAAAATTGTCCTTCACGGCACGCTATACGCCCACCACCAACGGGGAAAAGCTCAATTGATGGTTCTTGAAATTCTGCTCCCATTTGTTCACGTAAATAGGCACGTAATTTCCCTAAAGCACTTTCCATTTGATAAGGTCTTTCAGCATTATTTGTGCAAATATCCATAATCAAATGATCGCAGGCAAAGAGCATTAAAAAAGGCAGATCTCGATTAGCTGGAGCAGTTGCCTTTAAGAAATTATTTACTATTTCACGGTCTGTAGGCAAAATACGTGGCAAGTGTTGAGTTAAATTATTAAGAGATTGGGCAAAGTCAGCCATTTGTTGAAAATATTCTGCTGTTCGCTTTTGCATGCTCTCCCATTGTTTAGCATCAATTTTTTCTTTGTTGCTGTCTACAGTTTGCAAATAATTAAAAAAGTTTTTAGTAGTTGTTGGGAAAGTTAACAGTAATAATCTTTCTTTAGCATCAGGCAAGACTTTTGTAACAGTTGAGTTAATACGATCAAATGTATAAACAAATTCTAAAGTTTCTTTTCGTGCCAACATAGACAAGATTTTTAGAAATGCGTTTGTATCGTTTTCAGTTTGTGAAAGCATTTCAAAGAAAATTTTAGAAAACATTTCAGAGTCTTTTTCCCTAATTATTCCAACTAGATCAGGAGAGCTAATTGATGGAGGAACAACAATTTCTACTGGGGTTATAGGATCTTTTACAATTGTTGATGTAGGGTAAAGAATGTCTAGTTGACGTAGGATTGCTGATACACCTTTAATGTGTGCTTCACTAGCTTTAATGGATTTAAGATCTACTTCTAGTTGTTTTAAGTAAAGTCGAAAACTTCCAGTAAATGCTTGATTAGAATCAAATCTAATTTCTGGGTTATAGTAGTAGTTAATTACTTCTACTAGTGGCACAGGCATAGTGCTACCTTCTAAGTATGACTGAACAGCCGATAAAATCATTTGACCAGCACCTTCAGCACTAAATTGTAGTCTTTCTGCAATAGCTGAACCGCTAGCTTCAATAAGTACAACTAGCCGGGCAGTTTCACAAAATAGACGTAGTAATTTAGTAAATGCCTGCATTGTAGGTGCATTAGCAAAATCATCCCAAAGGTTTTCTTGATTAAGTTTTGCCCAAAAATCCCAAACTGAAGGCGCGCAACTACGCAGTACCGACCAGATCCAATTAGTTGCTTCTAGCCATTTAGGGTTAAAACGCTTTTGTAATGAACTAGCGGCTTCTTCTCCTAAATGTGGCAAAGATTCTATGATACGTTTAAGTTTACCTAATGAATGTACATCCTTTAGTTTACTTAAAAAATCTTCTGCAATTGTCCAAGTGATATTTAGCATTTCTAAAAGCCGCACTTGGTCAGCAAGCATTAAGGCTGTAAATGGGTCAATAAGCTCTTCACCCTCATCAACAGCGTGTTTTACCATAGTTGGCTTTAATACTACACTAAGGAAAGTTGGGTGTTCTGGCCCGGGTTGACCTATGGCTTCCATTCCTCTAGTTACTCTCTTGGCGTAATCTTCGCCTAACATAGAAATTGCACGCCAACGGCCTGTTAATTTCCAAAAATCAGAAAGTAGACGAAACCTTTCAGAGTCTTTTAAGACAGCCGAATCACTAGCTAATCCAAATGCCTGCGGGTTTAATTCTGCCATTCCAACTAGTGTTGCTAATGGGCTTCCCAAAGGGCTTTTGGTAAGCATAGGACAATTAACACCATCTAAAAGTTGTTCTAAAACAACTCCAATAGCATTAAATGCTGTAGTTACTTTAAGTTTATGGTTTGCATTTTCGTCAAATTCTGCTAATCCACAAGAATGATAAGGATAGGAAGAAACATTGTTTGGTTGTTGGGCTTGAGTTGGAGCAGCAAGTTTTAGAAACCGGTTTAACTCGTCTGTAGTACGACATTTTAGCAAAGCACTGTTGTTAGCTAATAACAAGGAAGTTTCCGCACTAATACGCTTTAAGTATTTATTGCTGCTTGTATCTTCTGATACAGATTTCCAAGTATTACCAGTTGTGTCAAAGTACCAAATTTTAGTTGTGTCTTGTAAGTCTACAGTTAAGTTAGTGTAAAAATATGGCAATTCAAAGTTACAAATATAGAAAAATTCTATAATTGCCCTTACCAAAGTTAATAAAGGTTTCCAATGACCCGTAGGAATAGAGATACAGTTTTTTAGAAATTCTTGACAAAGTTCGGCTAATAAATTAATTACCTCTAAAAAATGACGCAAATAGGCGGCTGTCTGTGCTTCAATGGCAATTGGAGGCGAATCTTTGCCAATAGACAGTAAGTAACCACTAAAGTCTTGACCATGTGAATGAAGTTTAAGATTAGGTAGGCGGGTTTTGCTTCCTTCACGGAAATGACCAACAAAAGCGCGTAAACGTGCTTGAGCGCGAAAACCTTGTCCTACTAATCGAACAAGCTGTTCATTTGCTCTAGATGCTCGACCGCTATCATCAAAGGCTTTTAATGTGTGTTCTAATGCGGCTATTGGGGGATACCATTGTTGTAGATAAGCGATTTCTCGCTTAAAAGTAGCCATTTGAGATTTAATATCTGCAAAGGTTTGTTCTGGATAACGTAGTTGTGGGTTAGGTTCAGAGGAATTAATTTTTTCTAAGGCTTCTAATCTATTGCGACTAACGGAATAGTCCCGATCTCGTTTAATGGTTCCCTCTCGGATGGTTTGTATTGATTGACGCAATTCATTTTTACGGATTTCTAAAAGCATTACCCCAATTTCACTATCTCGGTTTTGAAGTTGTGTGTACAGGCTAGCTTCGGTTGGTAAATCAATTTTGTCAGCTTCTAGGGCTGTTAAATTTAATAAGCTTACAGCTTGAATTGGTTCAGCAAAAACACGGTTAGCCCATTCTAATTGCTGACTAGGTAAATTTGCTGTGCGCCCTGTATCTAAATCAAAAAGAAAAACCGCGTCATTATCAATATTTGCTGTCATATGATTTAACTTCTTAACTTTTGAAAAATTTTGAGTTACCCCGCATTATACTCCACTTTGTTTGCTAGGCTGAACTAAACAAAGTCAGAAAACAAGCTTACTTCTGCGCTTGTTGTTATTAGCTCTTGAGCGTTTCTGATAAAATTCTCGCTTTATTTTCAACCAATCAACAAAATTAATTTACCCATTTACCCATATAAGATAAAGGATTTGGATTAATGAAAAGATACCCAGCTTATGATCCTGTGGAGTATGTTAACTGGCAACCAAATAAAAATGTAATTCAAGATTATCGTAACACTCTTAAGAAAAACCCTAATCGCAGTAAGCTTATTAGTCAACTAGATGTAGCTACTTTGCTGGATATATACCAAGGTTTACTACGTAATCGTTTACATGATATTGCATTAAAACGTTGGGTAAAGCTTGGGGTAATATCTAAGGCTTGGTTAGGTACAGGCGAAGAGGCTGTAACAATTGGAAGTGTACACGCGCTAGATCGGCAAGTGTGGAAAGATGGAAAACGAACAGACTTTGTTGCTCCGATGATTCGTAATGCTGGGGCCTGTCATGAAATGGGAATGAGTCTAGTTGATATGTTTCGAGGCTATTTAGCAACGGCAGATTCCCCAACAAATGGGAGGGATCTTCATATTGGTAGCTTGTCAGATGGAGTAATGGCACCTATTAGCCATGTTGGTGATATTGTTGCGGTATGTGGTGGAGTAGCACTTAATTTTAAGGTTCGTAAGGAAAAAAGAGTTGTGCTAACTTGGGTTGGAGATGGTTCAACTAAAACAGGAGTTTTTCATGAAGCAATAAATTTTGCTGCTGTTCAGCACTTACCTTTAATAATAATTATCCAAAATAATCAAGTAGCACTTGGTACAAAGCTAGAACAACACCACAAAGGAGAGTTTAAGGATTGGCCTGAGTGTTATGGTATTGATGGAGAAGTCTTTGATGGTAATAATGTATTAGACACTTATGCTGCAACTAAAATAGCAGTAGAAAAAGCACGTGATGGAAAAGGGCCAGTTCTACTAATTGGCGAAACTTTTCGTATGGGTGGACATGCTACACACGATGAACTAGAGGCAAGAAGAACTTTTTCACCAGAATTATTTAATTATTGGGGAGAGCGTGACCCAATAGGTTGTTATGAGACTTACCTTATTGAATCTGGAAAAAACTTAGCTCAAGATAACAAATCATATAAAGCTAAGCAGTTAAAAGAAAGTAATAAGCAAGTTTTGTCTGAAATAGAAGAAAAAATTATTGTTGAAGTTGATAGTGCTGCTGAAGAAGCGTTGATAAGCAAAAAAGAATCTCAGCCCAAAGGGGAAAGCACTTTAATTGGGGTTTATGCGTAATTATGCTAGGAGTGTGGACATTTTGTCTGCAACATAAAAACAAAATATCAAATAATGCTTAAGTTTAATTTATGAAGGTGCGATTTACACATTTAACAGGTAGCATGAAAGGTTCAGTAGAAGAATTTTCCCTTCCTGTCATCAGGGTTGGCCGGGCTTTATCTAGCGATCTTTTATTACAAGATGAACAAGGATTGCACCGTTTAGCTTCTCGAATGCATGCGGAATTTCGCATGGAAGAAGGGCAGTTTATTATTTATGACTTAAGTAGCCGAAATGGTACTTTTGTTAATGGTGAACCTATTGATGAAAAAATATTGCTTGATGGAGATCAAGTTAGTTTTGGGCTAAATGGTATTTCTTTCCAAGTTAGTTTTGTTGAATCCCTAGATGAAGAAATTGAATTTTTACGCGCAACACCTATGTTTAAGGATATTTCTACAGATCTACTACATAGGATTTATAGTAGAGGACAAATAGAAAGTTATTCAGCTAATAGCGTACTTTTTCGTATAGGAGAAACCTCCGGGAAATTATATGTAATCCGAAATGGTATCGTAGAGTTACGATCACCTAAAGAAGATCCTAGACAATTAACAATTAATTATATTGGCCCTGGGCAAGCATTAGGCGAAACAACAGCCTTTATTGGTGAGCCTCATATTTCTGAAGCACGAGTACCAGAGGGAGCAGAGGTTTTTCATATAACTACAGAAAAATTAATAGATTTAGTGCGAACTAATCCAGACTTTGCAGAACATATGGTTGTTACCCTTGCTAAATATCTAAACCGAAGCTACAAAAAGCTATCTTCACAAACAAAAAGTAAGTTACAAGGTAGTTTGTTTTACTTTGATTTAGCTACAGTAATACAAACCTTGATTAATACACATGAATCTGGGCTTTTAACTATTTATTCAATAGGTCGTGGTTTAATTCGCTCTATGGCCTGGAGTACCTCGGTAGGTGCTTATCCAGTTGGACAGGTTTATTTAGAGTCTGGAGAAGTTCGTTATGCCTGGTCGGGTCAACTTTCTGGAGAAGAAGCTTTTTATCAGCTTTTTCAAGCAGAGTTAAACGGCTCATTTGCTTTTGAACAAGGTGCAAAGATGGAATCGCGCCCAGATAGTGAAATGATTTGGCGGCCATCTATGAATCTAGTGATTGAAGCCGTCCGACTACAAGATGAGCTAAATAAATTACGTGACATGTTGCCTGAGCAAACAACATCTTTTCAGCTTAACCGGCCAACTCTTACTTCTACTACTGCTAATGCTACTTTAGCAGTAGATTCAATGTATAGACTGTTACTTGAACGCCCAATAACCATAATTGAACTAGTAGACGCGCTACCTTGTTGTTATTACACCACTTATTCATTAATTAAGGAATTTTTAGATACAGGGCAAATAGTTGAAGTCCCTTATTAAAATGGATGATATATTTTGCACTTTTAGTAAGATATGTTATTTTGCTTGCTTTGGGTTGCGTAGTTGCTGGTAGCAACGGGCCGCCGGAAAGCGGTTGCTGTTCTCGTTCGATTCGAGATTTAACCTGGGGGAAATAACAAGAGGGTTCGATTCCTTCCGCAACTCACCAAAATTATTTGTTAAATAAAAATGGATGTTTGAGATATTTCAAACATCCATTTTTTATTAGCGGAATTGGCGGACAAAATAACTATTTAGATACTGTTTTAGTCTTGGGCTTTTCTTCTGGAGTGTTTTCAAATTTGCGTTTTTCTTGTTGGTTTAAGACTAAGTTATCTACTAGAAATCTACGTAAATTAACTAGAGAATTTATATTAGAATCACCACCACCAACTTTATTTAACACCTCAGAAGGACTAGACCAATCATTTTGATTTTCTTTCATAAACTTTACCTCCCTTTATTTCTGGGATTTTTAGTAGCATAGCATAAACAGTCGCCTTAACGCAGCCTTTGCCAGAAATGTTCAGCAAAGAAATTTGGCAGCACCTCCTTATAAATGGCAAGCGATCTGAACGCCATAGTTGATCAAAAAAACTAACCAGGGTAAATATCCAGGTTGTAAGATAGCTATGCGCAATTGCCAAATTAGGAGTTAAATTAGTATAAAATAAGTAGTAAAGCCGTAAATACTAGCGAAATCATTGTTTAAGAGCAAGCAAATTTACATTAACTCTTAATTTAAGGGTTAAATAGTTATAGGGTTAGACTTGACGCAACTAGATCGGATAGTGATAATTGACCGACATCATAAGGAGGAGCTATGGACGATTTTAACAAGCGTTTAGCATTGAAACAAATTAATTGCCATGATGAAGCGGAAGGGCAATATCATATGCAGGTAACTTTATCAGTAAAAGAGACAAATTTTATTGGTGAAGCTAGAGGAAAAGAGAAGCTAGAAACCGCTGCTAATGCTACTCTACAAGCTGTTGCTGCATCACTAAATAACGCTTTTACTCTAAGTGTAAAAGGAGTTAATGCTAGTGAGACATTTGCAGGATTAGAAGAGACTTTACTTGTTGTAGTAGTAGCAATTAATGATGGCGAGACAGAAATGATTACACCTGGTTCTTGTCGTAATACAGGCGATGAGATAGACGCAGTTGTCAAAGCTACCTTAGATGCTACTAACCGTTTAGTTGAAGCAAATTTAACTTAAACACAAACAAAATACTTTAAGCATATTTTAGACCTGAATTGGTTGCATACAAAAGATTTGTAACTACAATATAAACTATCTGCTTAGGCTAGCAAACACTAGTGTAATCTCCCTATTTAGCAAATCCCGAAAGGTAAACGCACAAATTGTGCCAAAATAAATGATGGATAATAATCAACGTATAATCATCCAACAAGTTAGTTTGTCAACTAACAATATACAAGTAGAGCTAACATACTCAGGTAAAGCATATCAAAAAGTTGTTTTAGCTCCTGCTTCAGAAAAAGAGCGTTTAATGGCAGCTACACAAGCTACTGTTGAAGCTATTAATGAAATTATTCCCACTCCTATAGTTACTAGAGTGTCAGAAGTACAACAAGTAATGTTTGAAGAACTTTCAGAACCAGTGCTTGTTACTTTAGTAGGTGTCAAAATTAAAGGGGAAGAAAGATTGTTTCCCGGTACTGCCCGTATAGGCAATTGCGCTCTAAATGCTGTAGTAAGAGCTACTCTTGATGCAGTAAATCGCCCAATAGGTTTATTCTTATAAAGAGAATTGTAGTAAAACCATAGATAGTAAAACTAAAGAGCTTGTCAAAAGAGAATCTTTATAAGCTGCTAAGGATAGTTTTATATTTAAGTTGCTTAGTTAAAATAAATTAGTATTTTCGTGGAGTTATAATTGTGTCCAAAAATAGATTACAACTAAGAAGAGTTGAATTTACTGAAAATGAAGAAGCTAATACACATCAAGCAACTATCTTACTACGGCTTGGAGCAATAGACTATATTGGACAATATGAAGCAGAACGTACTGAATCTCCATTAAAGGTAATTGCATTAGCTACTTTTGAGGGAGTAAACAAAGCTTTACTTAGTAGTATTAACTTAACACTAAAAATTACTCTACGAGTAGCTGAGGAAATGAAACCTGCTTATATGACTAAATCCTTATTTGTTGTTATTGTTGATGTTATTGCAGGAACTTTTTCTTTTAAGCCTACAGGAGCAGTAGTAGCAGAGCCTAAAGAAGCCTACAGAGCAACAGCCGCAGCCGCGCTAGATTCTCTTAATCGCTTAATTCAGCATTTGCTGAGAATTAACAACTTTATGTAGTATTAACTAAGTTTTAGACTTATTAAATATTATGAAAAAAATATTGACAAGAAAACTTTCTTTTTTGGTAATTTTCTTAGTCGTATGTTTTCAAAGCCTTTCTGTAGCACAAGAAACACCTACAAAAAAAGTCTCTCCTATATTAACTAATGAAGCATTTACTAGCAGTCCAACTAATTCAAGTAATTCAACTTCTACAGTAACGGAAAATCCAACTAATTTAGCCGATAAAGAAAACCAGGAAAAACCAACTGATAAGCAAAATCAGGTTATAGATCCTAGCTTGCAATTTAAGGTTTTAGATTTAATGCTAGCTTTAGCCGAGGATCCAGAAAATCAAGTTTTGCGTATGCAGCAAATAGAGTTAAATACACAACTAAGACAAGCTAGATTAGTTAAAGTAAGTGAGATTGATTTAAGAGATCTAGAGTTTCGTAAAAAGTATATAAGCTTAAGAGTTGCAATAATAAATGCTCAAAGACAACAACAAAACGCTATTGCTAGTGTTCAACAGCAAAGACGCAAAATTGTTCAAGGTGGTCAAGGAAATGGTGCTTTTACGGGTGTTTTTCAAGCACAATCGCAAGTAGAAGCCTTAGAAAAAGAAATAACAAAATTAAAACTAGAATTAGATATTTTAATAGCAGAAGGTAGGCGTTTAGGAGTAGGAACACGTGTCTTTCGTTAATAAATTTTAGTGGAGTTAGTAAAAAACTTTATGAGAAGTATTGGAGATTTAATAGTAGGACGTAAACTTTACACAATAGTAGAAACAGCTAATATTTTAACAGTTGTTCAACTTATGGTAAAACGTAAAGTTGGAGCCTTACCTATAACTGATAAAATAGGCCAAATTATAGGCATTTTTACAGAAAGAGATCTGCTAAAACGTGTTGTTGCTGCTGAATTAGATATAAAACAAACTTTAGTTAGCCAAGTAATGACACGTAAGCTAATTACTGCTGATATTGATGAAACCTTTACTTATTGTTTGCGGAAAATGAAGGAAAAGAAAATACGACATATTTTGGTTGAACAAGAAGATAAAATTGTGGGAATTATTTCTCAAAGAGATTTAATAGAAGTAGATCTAGCGGAAAAAAGAAAAGCTCTTCAATCAATAGATGCCTAAAGGTGCCTAAAACTTCTTGGTTTGTAAATTTTTCCTGTACTAATTTTATACACCCCTCTTACAAATTTACACACTATAAATAAATTACTGCTTAGGTATTATTTATGGTGAATATATTAACTCATTGATTATACAATGAGTTAATAGTTATTATTGTCACCTATTGGTTTTGGCATAGTTTTTGATGAGGGTAAAGGCCAGCTAGTAACTAAAAATAACTATTAAAGTGTTAACTAGCAAACTTATCGAGGGGTGATTTTATGCAAGTAATAAATCTTAAAAATTCTCTTTCTATTTCTTTTGTTAAAAAATAATCAGGGTATAGTGTTAGTAGTTTTACTTGGATTAGTCCCTAGTTAATTTTTCAAAGTAGCTATTTATTTAACTAATGTCTAATCAAGAGCCTCAAAAAGTAATGTTGTTATATTTGGGCTAGTCCAAAAGCTTTTTTGGATTAGCCATAATTTAACCTCTGCCTAGGGGGAAACTATATGTGGCACAATAAAGCAAAAGAAATAATTGATTTAGCTTTAGCAAAAGGATTAATTAGCAAAGAAGACCTACCAAAATTTGATACTAGAGAACACCAGGGTTATTCAACTACTAGAATTGAAAAGGGATTATACTTTTTAAGATATCTTAAGGAGAATAATTTACTAACAGACCAACTAATTAAGAATTTAGAAAAAGAGGTGGATAGAAAAAAAGAAACAACAAGCTTAAAAGAAATAAATTTAGCTAATGTTCAAAAAGCAAATGTTTTAGAAGATAAATTTGATGAAAATTCTGCTTGTGAAAAATTAGGTGGCTCAAAAGTTAATAAGTATCAAATCATTGGCTTACTAGGTAAAGGAGGTATGAGCAAAGTTTATAAAGCCTATGATTTATACCTAAGAAGATTTGTAGTAATGAAGTTTACAAATAATGAAAAAGATCAAGAATCTATTGAAAGATTACTGTTAGAAGCTAGAGCGCAAGCTAAAATTGAGCATCCTAATGTTTGTAAAATTTATGATGTAGCAAAGACAAAAAAACGCTTTTTTATTGTTTCTCAATATGTTGAAGGAGAAACCTTAGATGAAGTACAACCTAAGTTATCTTTAACAGATAAAATAGAGTTAATAATAGATGTAGCAAATGCTTTGAGTACAACACATGCACATAATATTATCCACCGTGATATAAAACCAAGAAATATTATTGTTGAAAAAACTGATACAGGTAAATGGAAGCCATATTTAATAGATTTTGGCTTAGCTAAAGAACTTTACCAGCCATACCTAACAGAATATGGAAGTATTTTAGGAACACCTTGTTATATGTCACCAGAACAAGCTAGTGGTGAAAGCTCAAAGTTAGATTGTCGAACAGATATTTATAGCTTAGGAGCTACTCTTTATGAACTATTAGTTGATCGTCCGCCTTTTAGCGGGGAAAATGCACTCAACATTTTAGTTAAGGTAATAAATCAACAACCTATAGCTTTAAGGGAAATAGACCCAAGTATTTCAGCGGAACTAGAACGCATTGTTCTAAAATGTTTAGAAAAAGATCCAAAAAATCGCTATCAATCAATCCAAGGATTAATTAGAGATTTAAGACAATACTTAAATCTAGAAAAAAAGATAGCTACTTTTAAGGAAGATAAAAAATTACTCAATCAAGAAAAGCTGTTAGAAAAAAGTAATTTACCTTTATACATGCGCTTAATTACACAGGCCGGGTTATTTATTTGTGTGTTAATTATGTCTTTTCTTTTAAGTAGTAACCAAAGCAATATATTAAGTCTTTTAAGTATAAAGTAGTAAATTTATTTAGTAGCAGTTGCCCATACATTCATAAACAATTCAAAATAACCAAATTGTAGTTTTTCTTGCTGAAAATCTGCTTTTGTAAGGAATTGGGCGATTTTTTTATGGCTATAAGCGTCCTTGTGTTCTTCAATTTCTGCTGGGCTAACTAGATTAAGCTTAGCTAAAAATCTAAGTAGCCCATCTGTCCAAACAGCGGGAGTTGTTAATATATAAACTCCATTGGGTTTTAATATTCTTTTAATTTCTTTTAATAAAATTGGTAATTTTACGGGTTCAATATGTTCAAATACAGCTAACATAGTCACTACATCAAAAAAATTATCTTCAAAAGGAAGGTGTTGATTTTCCTCACTATCATAATTAATTAAGTTTATATTTTGTTTTTTAAGTGTTGCTATCTGTGTAGGTTGCACCATTTTATCTAAGCCATATTTCTGGCTAAATTCTACTTTAGTTAAAAACAGTGGATAAGAGCCACAGCCTATATCAAGTAATTTTCCTTGCCGATGTTTATCAACTATTAGCTTATTTGCCATTTTTATTCTTTGGTTAGCTAAAAAGCCTTCTAATAATCCATGACCTCTAGTTACATTATTATTTTCCATATCTAATTATGCTTAAGAGACTCCTTGTTTATTTTGTATTGGATTAAAAAATTATTTTGTCTTTTAAGATAAATGCTATAATCTTGGCTTTATTGTTTCCCATAAAACTTAAGCATGTTTTTTCTAAAACCAAAAATCAAAACCAAGTAATTTATTAAATAAAATATGTCACTAGTTAAACCTAATACAAATCAAGCAATAACAGTAAATTCTGAAAATAGTTTGTTTCAAAAACCTTTTACTTTATCTGTTGTGATGCCTGTTTATAATGAAATTCGCACAATTCAAGAAATTATAAACCGTGTACGAAGTATCAATATAACTAAAGAGATTGTAATTGTTGATGATGCTTCTAAAGACGGAACTATAAACTATTTGCGCGAAAACATAGAAGGTAAATATCCAGATGTTAAAGTGTTTTATCATGAAAAAAACCAAGGTAAAGGTGCTGCGGTTCGTACTGCTATAGGTAAATGTACTGGCGATTATATAATAATCCAAGATGCAGATTTAGAATATGACCCTAAAGAGTATTTTTCTTTATTAGAACCGCTTTTAGATGGTCGGGCTGATGTTGTTTTTGGCTCTCGGTTTTTGGGCGGTGGTGGAGCGCGGCGGGTACACCTGTTTTGGCATATGATTGCTAACACAATACTTACAACGCTTTCTAACATGATGACTAATCTAAACTTAACCGATATGGAAGTTTGCTATAAAGTCTTTAAGGCAGATGTAATAAAAAATATCAATCTAAAATCTAATCGTTTTGAATTTGAGCCAGAAATTACTGCAAAAGTAGCAAAAAAAGGTTGTCGCGTTTATGAAGTCCCTATTTCTTACAGTGGACGTGACTATTCAGAAGGTAAAAAAATAGGTTGGAAAGATGGTGTTACTGCACTTTGGTGTATTTTTAAGTATCGGTTTATGAACTAAAATTTTTATAGGATCTTAGGCATTTCTAAAACTCCGGTTTTCAAAGCGGAGATACAGAAATGCAATTGCTGAAAGGCAATAATAAAGTAGGTATATAAAGAAAATAATTGACTTACAAGAATAATAAAAGTACACCATACGTACATAGAAAAAGGTAGAAAAAAAAGCAAAAATGATAAAAGCGTTTAAGTTTCAGATAAAAACTTCTGATAAAGTAAAGCAAAGAATAGAAGAAACACTAGACTTGTGCCGTGAACTTTACAACGCAGCACTACAAGAACGCCGAGACGCTTACAAATGGAAAAAGAAATCTATTTCCTATGTGGTGCAAGCCAACCAATTACCAGAAATAAGAGATGATAGAAAACAATTAAAGCAAGTACATTCTCAAGTGCTTCAAGATGCGTTAAAGCGTTTAGATAAAGCTTTTGCTGGATTTTTCTTAAGAATAGAAAGAGGCCAGAAAGCAGGCTTTCCTCGCTTCAAAGGGAAATATCGTTACAACTCTTTTACCTATCCAGGAAGCGGTTGGCAATTAATTGGGGACAAACTTAAACTTTCTAAAATAGGCACTATGAGAGTAATGTTTACTCGTCCAATTGAAGGTAAAGTTAAAACTATTACCATTAAAAGAGAAGTAGACTTTTTCTATGTTGTTTTTACTTGTGAAATAGAAGAGCAACCTCAAGTAAGTCAAGATAAGCTATTGAAAGTAAAAGCAGTAGATGCAGGAATAGAATATTTTATTACTGATGAAAATGGAAAAGTTGTTCCTAACCCTCAATACTATAGGAAGTTAGAAAAAAGAATACAGTTCTTACAACATCAACTTTGCAGGTGTAAGAGATTTTCAGGTCATTGGAAGAGAATAAAGAAGCGGCTAGCAAAATTACACCGTAAAGTTGCTAATCAAAGACGAGATTTTCTACACAAACAAGCAAACAAACTAGTAAACGATGCAGATATAATAGTTTACGAGAACTTAAATATAAGTGGAATGGTACAAAATCACCACTTAGCTAAAAGTATAAGTGATGTAAGTT
This sequence comes from uncultured Clostridia bacterium, assembly GCA_964492845.1. GTDB lineage: Bacteria > Acidobacteriota > Blastocatellia > Chloracidobacteriales > JADJPF01 > JADJPF01. Next base: position 67,003 of record CAZBMZ010000016.1, on the reverse strand, counting down.
GGGGAATGTTCTTTTCAATGTTAGATTATAAAGCTGAAAATGCTGGTAAACTAACTATAGATGTTTGCCCTAAAAACACATCTCAAAATTGCAGCAGTTGTAAGAAGAAAGTACCTAAAGGGCTTTCTCAAAGGTGGCATAAGTGTATGTACTGTGGCACTATTCTTCATCGTGATCACAATGCTGCTCTTAATATCCTAGCAAGGGGGATTGAAACTTTGCTGGCGGATGGGCTGGCCGTCATTGTGCCTGGAGGCTTGACATTAGTTGGGTCTGTGAATGGTGAACCTGAGAATCCTCTTTCTTCTATAGAAAGCAGGTTGCTCACCCCTTAGGCTAGCAACGGCTACTCGGTAGTCACCTTTAGGGAATCTCCGTAATTCATTACGAAGAGGATGTCAATATATGAATATCTCTATCCCTCTTTATATAGAGCAAAAACAAAACTCTGATTCACCTCCAAACTATGTTGTTAAGCCTCTATTTTTTGAGCATTCTGATTTTTCAGATGAAAAATTACCTAGGGCAATTAATAAGTTTATCAGAAGTTTGACTCAGAAATTAGAAATTGTTGGCAAAGATTTCTTTCAAAAAGAGCTTTCTGAACTAGGATTTTCACCTGATATTGAAGATCAGTTCTTAAGGCTAAACTTAGATTTTGGAAAAAGAATCGTTACAGCTAATTTTCTATTTGTTGTATTTCATAGCTTAAATCGTCGGGTTGTTTTTAGCCCAAGTATTCCTGATTTATGGTTTGAGTTACCTAGAGGAAAAAACTTAAACGACCAAGCAACTTCAGTCTTAAATCAATATTTTCGTCAGCAAGAAAAAAAATTTGGTGCTGAAGCCGTCAGACCAGAAGATATTTCCGTAGCAAAAAAAGCTTGGGTAAGCACAATAGATTTAGATTTTCCACTCCCAAAACCAAAGGAAAAACCTAGTGCAGAAAGCAAAACCTTGGCTACACTTGGTAGTTGTGAAGAAGTAGACGGAACAGCAGAATTAAATAAAATTGGGCGATGTCTAAACTGGCTTTTCCCTGAAGATTTAGAACGTGCTATTTATCGAGAAAAAGAATTAGAAGAATTAACTAAATTACTAAATTTGCCAGAAAAAAAACCGATTTTAATAATTGGCCCAAGAATGGTAGGAAAAACAGCTTTAGTACACGAGTATGTTTATCAGTATGTAGAAAAAAGTAAAAAATCTGCTTATACATTTAAGAAAAGTCTTTGGCTGCTTTCCCCTCAACGCTTGATTTCTGGAATGTCCTATGTAGGTCAATGGGAACAACGACTATTAGCAATTTTAGAGACAGCAAAAAAGAGTAATTTAATTTTGTATTTTGATGATCTTTTAGGCTTATTTTATGCTGGTGTGACTAGCCAATCTCAGCTAAGTGTTGCTGACGTAATGAAGCCAATTTTAGAAAAGTGCGAGTTTCAAATGTTGGCAGAAATTACTCCTGCGGCCTTTCGTGTTTTACAAGAACGTGATAGAGGTTTTGCAGATCTCTTTCATTTACTACCTGTTAAAGAAACTACTCCTGACCAAACCCTACGTATTTTGATTAGCGCAAAACGACAATTAGAACATGGCAATAATTGTAATTTTGATTTAGCTGTTTTGCCTTCTGTACTTAATATTCAACAACGCTATGTTAAAGATGCTGTTTTTCCTGGTAAAGCCGCACAATTTCTTAAGCAATTAGCAGTAAAATATCGAAATTCTAATATTTTACGTGCTGATGTATTAAAAGAATTTCAATCTAAAAGTGGGCTGTCATTAAATTTTTTAGATGACAACACTAAACTTGCTCATAAAGAAATAACTGATGCTTTAGGAAAAGAAATAATTGGTCAACCCTTGGCACTTGCTGCGGCAGCCGATGTAATAACAATTGCTAAAGCTAAACTTAATGACCCAGAGCGACCCTTGGCAGTATTTCTTTTTCTTGGCCCAACAGGTGTTGGAAAAACTCAATCTGCTAAAGCAATAGCAAAATATCTCTTTGGCGATGCGGAACGCTTGATTAGATTTGATATGAACGAGTTTATAACACCTGACTCTTTAACTCGTTTGGTTGGCACATTTTACCGACCTGATGGACTCTTAACTAGTGCTATTCGACGACAACCTTTTTCCGTACTTTTGCTAGATGAAATAGAAAAGGCTGACCCAGATGTCTTTAATTTGTTACTTCAAGTTATGGGTGAAGGTAGACTTACAGATGCTTCAGGTCGTACTGTAGATTTTACTAATGTTATTTTAGTTATGACATCTAATTTAGGGGTTAAAGAAGCTAATAAACAATTAGGATTTCAACAAAGCGAAGCCAACGAGTCAGCTATTTATTTACAATCTGTAGAAAAATTCTTCCGTCCAGAATTTTTTAATAGAATTGACCGAGTAGTTCCTTTTAGAAAACTTTCTCGTGCTGATATGAGCGTGATTGCTAAACACATCATTCAAACTATTTTTAGTCGAGAAGGATTGCTTAGACGTAAATGCTTACTTAATATTGATAGCCAAGCAATGGAAAAAATCATTGATGAAGGTTACAACCCAATTTTTGGAGCTAGGGCATTAAAGCGAGTTATTGAACGCCAAATTACTCAATCTGTAGCTAATCAATTATTAATTTTAAGCAATGAAACCCCAACAATAATTAATATCTATCCTGGAAAAGAAAAAATTGTTGTTCATTTAGAAGCTTTAACCCAAATTTCTTCTAATGAGCAAAATATTGCTAAAAGTGAATTAGCAGATCCAAAAATAGCTTTGCAAAAGCTGGAAACTAGCTTAGCTAAGTTAGAAAAGCGAGTTACAGAAATTGCTCCTTCAGGTGCCTTTGATGCTAGTAATCTAAGTCCTACGCTTTATCATTATTTTCAAATTAAAGGTCAACTTAGACGAATGGAAGCTATTTGTCGTAACCTATCACAGCGCATAGCTACGAATAGCAAAACAACCGTAGCAAAACAGCCTATTAAACCTAATCGAAAACCTACTGGATATAAAGAAACATTTTTATATAGATATGTAGATCATACAGGTATTTGGCAACAACTTTTTGCTGCTGAGGATATTCACTTTGCCCTTCAAGAAATGATGGCTCAGTCTTCTTTAATTAGTCGTTCAATGACAGATCAGTTATCTGAAGCAGCACAGGAATTTGCATTGCTAGAATTAATGGCTGAAACAGACCCAAATAATTCTCAGCAAATTGTTGTTTATATTCATCCTTTAGTTAATAAAGCTACAGATAGTAAAGTTACTCCACAAGATGCTTTAGCAGAAACTTATTTACAACTTTTTAATAGTAAATTTGGGCTGGAAAGCTCTTTACTTACAACAAATAAGGCTATTTCTCCATTTGACAAAATTATTCTAGTTTCTAATGCTCATGCCTTGCCACTAGTAGAAAAAGAAGTTGGAACACACTTATTTTTAGACTCAAATGGTCAATTAAATCCTGTTAGTGTGCAATGTTTTGTTATTGATGGTGGAACAGATCCTTTAACACCTGTTAAGAACTATATAAATAGCTATAAAAATTGGCTAAAACTATTTGCTAATGAAGAAAAATTAGCAAGTGATAATCCTGCGGCTATACTACCTGTTATTAGAATTTATGAAAAAGATAATTTAGTTTTAGACTTAAAAACAGGTTTAGTAGCAGATCTACGTGCTAGTGATGAACAACTAGTTCCTAGTGCTAAAGAAATGCACATATTTTTACTTTCAGCCATGAAATGTCCAAAAATATTTAAAGTTGATGGCTAGCTATTGCTTATTGCCTAACCAAATAAGAAACATTTATTATTTGTGGCATGAGTGAAACAACAGCAGCAATTTTAATTATTGGGGATGAAATCCTAAGCGGTAAGACAGAAGAGTCTAATGCAAAGTTTTTGATCTCTGAACTACGTAACCTTGGCGTAGCCTTACGTCTTATTATGGTAGTGCCTGATGATATAAATGAAATTGGTAGCGCGTTAGCAGATCTTTCAAGTCGTTTTACTTATGTATTTACCTCTGGTGGTGTAGGGCCAACACACGATGATGTAACAATGCTTGGAATTTGCAAAGCTTTTAACTCACAAATACATAGACATCCAGACATAGAAAAAGCTCTAAGAGATTATTTTGGCGAAAAAATACAGGAAACACATCTGCAAATGGCGGATGTTCCTTTTGGCTCAACATTTACAACTGTAGAGGGTTTGCGCTGGCCTATACTTTCTTATAAAAATGTTTTTATTTTTCCTGGAGTCCCTGGATTTTTCCGTCAAAAGTTTTTAGCCATCAAAGAACGCTTCCGCACATCTCAATATTTCTTAAAACTAATTTTTACTAAAGAAGATGAATTTGCTATTGCCAAACAATTAGAACAGGTCGCTAATGAACATCCTCAAGTTTCCATTGGCTCTTATCCTGTTTTTGACCGAGAAGATTATAAAGTCAAAGTAACTATTGAATCTAAAGACCAAGAAATAACACAATCTGCTTTTCAAATGCTTCTTGCCCTACTTGATAGCCAATCTATTGTCCGTACTGAATAAGTCTTAAATTTTAACTAAATAAATTTTAGTCTAGGAGAACAACTAATGAAACATGCTGTAGGTTTTCTTAATATAGTTGAAGATGCTAAAACACGTATTAAAGAAATTTCTATTGAAGAGGTAAAAGCCAAACTAGATAGAGAAGAGAAATTTTATTTTATAGATGTCCGAGAAGACCATGAATGGCAGCAAGGTCATGCTGACAGGGCAGAACACCTTGGACGAGGAATTTTAGAAAGAGATGTGGAAAATAAAATTCCTGACCTCTCAGCAGAAGTTATTCTTTATTGTGGTGGCGGGTTTCGTTCAGCTTTAGCGGCTGATAATATGCAAAAAATGGGCTACAAAAATGTTTATTCAATGGCTGGTGGGTTTCGTGCTTGGCAAGAAGCTAATTACCCAACAACAAAATAAAATTTAGTTGGCTATCTATTAAGGGCTAAGTTTATGTATTTATTTAAGTTAAATCAAGTTAGGGTATTTATTGTCTTACTGCTACTAGTTTTAATGAATATCAATTGTACTCAAGCAACAGAGCAAAAGCCGTCTCAAATTCAAGTTGGAAATGTTTTATATGTCCCTCCTCAAGGGTGGCAAAAAATAGACCAACCAAATGGAGTCGTCTTATCTCCATCAGCCGACCTAAACAAAACAGCTTGTTTTATTGCAATACTTCCAGGAGAAGATTTTCAAGGCAATTTTCGTAGCTGGTTTGATAACAAATTAGAGCAACTCCATAAAGGATCTAAAGTTTTAGTTAAAGGTGAAGTAACAGAAACCACTGAGCCGGAAGGTGGATATCCTTTAATTTACACACCACTTGTAATAGAAAATGAGTCTGGGCAACGATCTTATCGCTTTTACATTGGCGCACACCCTGCAAACCGCGCAGAATTAATAACTTATGTTGCTTATTCTGAGCAAGATTTCCAAAAATATAACCCTGTTTTAGAAAATTTCTTAAAAACAGTAGACTTTGCTAATATCAAAACTACTAGCAATAAAACTGCCGCAAAAACTAAACCAGCAGGATCAGAAAATGCTTTATCTGGTTTATATGTTGGTACAGAAAGCCGGCAGCAATTTAATCCCAATACTAAACTATATGATTATATTGTTAGGAAAATTTACTATATTTTTTCTACAGATGGACGGGTTTGCTACACGCTACCAAAAGGTGGTGCATTAGATAGCTTTGATTTTGATAACCCTCAAAATGTAGAACCAAATAACATAGGTTCTTATGAAATATCTAATGGGCAAATTCAATTTAGTAATGCTGGAGGTCAAGCCAATCCTCCCAAGGCATTTACTAATAATAGAAGCTTTCTGCAAATAGGAAATCTTAAACTTTATCGTGTTGAGCCTGTTTCTAACTTGCGCTTAAATGGGACTTATTCAGTTAGAACATTTACTAATACATCTAGTGGAAATAGCACTGGTGGAGTAGCAGGAGAAAACCAATTAGTTTTTGGAGCAGATGGACGCTTTAGCCAAAAAGGTTTTGTTGGCTTTGCTGTTGGTGGAGGAGCAGGTTCTAGCCGGGATGGTGGAACAGGGACTTATAAAATTAATGGCAATACTTTAGAGTTAAATTACTCTGACGGAAAACTAATTAAGCATACTTTCTTTATTTATCCAGAAAATGCAGCAGAAAAGCGGCCTGGGCTTTTAATTGTTGATGGAGCATCTTATTTGCTACGTGATTAGTTCCAAATGCTAGACAATCAGCTAACATAGTGATTAAAATGTTACAGCTTATCAATTTTTACCTATTAAATAGTTAACGAGGCAAAATGCAACTACCCCTTATTTATCAAAAAATTAATGCTTTAACCTTTCTAAAACAATGGCTACTTAAAATAGCTTTAATAGTTGTGTTTTTATTTAGTGCTAGTTCGTTAAGTTATGCACAGCAAAGACCTTTGTTAACTGAGGATGTAGATATTGTTGAGACTGGCAGCATACGTACTCAAATAGGGATTGAGCTACTTCAAAAACAAAAGTTTAGCGTTTCGGGGTTAGAGGGAGATGTAAGCCGTATAGGTGTTGTTAGTTTTGCTTTTGGGCTTGCTCCAAATGTTCAATTTGAGGTTTCAGGCACTTTACAAAATTACTTAAGCATAGATAGAATGGGGCCAAGTCAAATCCCGCTGCAACTTGCTCCAAATGCACTTTCTACAAGTGATGTCGGGGATTTTACATTAGCAACTAAAATTAAGCTTCGTAATGAAACAGAAAAAGCTCCATCGGTTGGTTTTCGTTTTGGTGTACAACTGCCTAACACCAACCAAGCAAAAGGTTTAGGGCTTAACACAACTAACTTTTTTGCAAGTGTGCTAGTTGGAAAGAAATTTTTTGATAAACGACTTAATGTTTTTGGTAACTTAGGTTTAGCTATTTTACCTGCTCCTTTAGCACTTTTTTCACAAAATGATGTTACCACTTACGGCATAGCAGGAATCTATAAAGTCAATCCTCGCTTCAATTTAGTAGGTGAAGTTTCAGGTCGCTTTAGTAGCCGTAAAGCTCAACTAGGTACAGAAGACCTTAGCCAAGCACGTTTTGGTATTCAATTAATGGCAGCAGGTCTAAGATTTGATTTAGCAGGTACAAAAGGATTAACCGATTTTAGCCCCAAGAGTGGGATAATTTTTGGTGTTACTAAAGACATTAAAGCCTTTACTCCTGTAAGGTAAATTTACTTATTTTAGGTTAAAATTAAACATATGGAAATTAGCGATATTCTTGTTCCAATAGATTTTTCCAGTCATTCTCTTAAACCTTTAGAATATGCCTTATCAATGGTGTCGGCTGAAGGTGAAGTCTATCTTTTACATGTTATTGACACTGATTTTGTAGAAAAAATAGAACAAAATGAACTTAACACAAAAGATGTAGTAATTGAAAAACTACGCCAACGTGCCGAAAATGAATTAGATAAAATTATTGCTAGTCATGTTGAGTCAGAGAAAAAACTTAATAAAATGGTAGTAGTAGGAATTCCTTTTGTTGAAATCCTACGTATTGCTAATGATTTAGATTTTTCTTTAATTGCAATGGGTATACGTGGTAAGCCTAATCCAATTAAAGAAATTTTCTTTGGTAGCACGGTTGACCGAGTGCTACGCGCTACACGTATTCCGGTTGTTTGTGTACCACAATAAATATTTGTTTATAAACAAGTTAAAGAACTAGTGGTTGTTGCATAACCACTAGTTTTTTAGAAAAGATATTAGCAAAATAGCTAGTTTGTTGGTTTGTGTACCAAATTTCTAACTCACAATTTTCTTTTGAAATAACGGTTATTTGGACTGCCTTTTCATTAATTTCTACCATTAAATCATCTGCTAAAGAACAATGAGTTCTATCTAAACCATCAGCAACACGAAGTAGGGCAGACATTCGCCTAACTCTTAAACGATCAGTTTTATTTAGCCTACGATAGCAAGCATGACGTTTCTTAAGCGGTTTAGGGCCTCGATGAAACCGAACTAAATTAGCAATAATAGCTATTTCTCTAGTGCTAAAACCTGGCATTTCTGAATGTTGAATAAGATAATAAGCATGCTTATGGTGTCCAACATGAGAAATATGATAACCAAGGTCATGTAAAAGAGCCGCATATTGAAGTAATACACGATCTTCTTCAGCTAAACTATGCAGAGTGTGCAGTTTATCAAAAAGCTTACCAGCTAGTTTTGCTACCTGATGTGCATGTGTTGGCTGATAGTCATAACGACGAGCAATAGAAAGAATTGTTTTATCCTTAACATCCAAAACCTTTTCATCTAGCGATATTTGCCCAAGATCAGCATGCAAAGTATGTCCAATTTGCTCAATAAAATTTAGTAGTACACCTTCACGCAATGACCAGTCACAAGTAATAATTTCTTTTGCTTTTACTCTAGTTAAAATAGTTTCTAAAAGCTGCCCTCCAGCAATAATAATGTCTGCACGCTTAGGATCTAGTCCAGGAAAACGCATTCGCTCTTTTAATGGCATTTTAGCTAGTTTATCATTGATGTCTTTTAAGTCTGATAAAGTACATTGTTTGCTAAAACGACTAAATCCTTTTTCTGGATTAGAAGATTCTTCCTTACTTTGTGCTGCAAGTCCAACTAGATTAAGAATTGTGCCAGAAGTGCCTATTAAGGTGTCATAGCCAAGATCTAGTATTTCTTGGCTAGTATGAACTAGAGTTACAGAGAGTTGTTTTTTTAATCTTGTTAATTCTTTCTTTTTAACAGGATCGCTTAATTTTTGTGATTCTGCTAGTCGTACTGCTCCAAGGCGCATAGAGTTAAGAAAAACAGGTTTTGTTCCATCTGTAACAATAAATTCTGTAGAACCTCCACCAATATCAACTATTAATGCACGTCGTCCGCTAATATTCATTGCTGAAGTGACAGCTAAGGCTATAAGTCTGGCTTCTTCAATTCCTGAAAGGACTTCTACAGTTATTCCAGTTAATTCTTGTACTTTAGCAAGAAAATAATCTTTATTGGTTGCTTCCCTAACTGCACTAGTAGCAGTAATTAAGATGTGTGAGGCTTCACGCGCACGAGCAAAACTAACATAGCGGCTAATAGTAGTTAGAGCTTGATCAATTTTTTCTTTAGATAAAAGATGTGAACCCATTCCGGCTGCTAATCTGACCATATCTTTTTCTTGTGCAATTAGTTCAAAATATTGTCCTACTTCAGCCTTAACTAAAACAAAATGGATTGAATTTGAGCCAACATCTATTGCTGCTAATATCATAAAACCTTCTAAACTCCGGCATTTACAAAATTATTACACTACTTTTATATCAACTTTACATTTTTTAGTTAAAACATTTTTGCCAACTAAATTTATTAATTAACTTGGAGAAAAATAAATGCAAAGTGCGCCTAAACTAACTCAAATTGTTAAATCCATCAAGCTTAGTAAGGATCTTTGGCAGGAAAAAATTTACCACTGCTGGCATTTAGGCCAAAAACAAGGTCAAGGCTTTGCTATTGGCGATGATTATGATTTAGCTAAAATGGCTGTAATTAAAGAAGGTTACAATCTAATTGCAGAATGGGAAGATTTAGTAGTTGGAACAGATTGGCTTACTTCAATTATTGCAGTTAAACAAGTTTACGGGCCTTGGGCTATAGATATTACAAATTATCTGCTACAAAGCAATTATTCTATGTCTAAGAGAAATTCTTTGTTTAGTCGAATTGTCCAATAATCCTAACAAATGTTGGTTAAGTTTTTATCTATTTTTCTGTTAAACTAAGGTTTTTCTAATTAAAAACAAATAAAAACTTACTAACAAAATGACGATAAATAAAGACACTGATAGCAAAGCGTTGCTAGAAAATCTAGCAGAAAAAATACTTCAAGCTTTTAATATTCAGGATCAAGAAAAGTTCTTAAAAGAAGCTAAAGAGCTAGATCAAAGCTTGCAACGCAACAAAATTACACCTCACCTTTCTCAATGGGCAATGACTGATACCCCAGTTTGTGCTGGGAAAAATTTTGTTATTACTCGTTCTTGGAAGCGAGATTTAGTAAAACAAGATCCTGCCTTCCAAAATCGCATGGCAATAGAAATAGATCCTTGTATTTCTTTTGGCTGGTCGCATGAAACTACACTTTTAACACTTGAACTTTTAGAAGATTATTGGCAAGGTGGACGACTCCTGGATGTTGGTACTGGTACAGGAGTACAAGCTATTGCTGCTGCTTTTCTTCAACCTGAAGCACAAATTGAGGCTTTTGATATTTCTCAAGATGTGGTTGATGATGCTTTAACACACCTAGAACTAAATGGAGTTTTAGATAAAGTTGACCTTAAACAAGCAAGTATTAGCGATTATCCAGCCGCTACTTATGATTTGATTACAGCAAACCTACTACCATCTATATTTGTTGAAATAAAAGAGGAATTAGTTAAAAGACTTAAACCAGGTGGAAAAATAATCATATCTGGATTCTCTAATAAGGATGAGATACGTACAATTGCTAGCTTTGACTGGTCGCCTATGGTTAGCGATGTTTCTAATGCTGAAACATCTAATATGACAGAGCTATTTCAAAAACAAGGCTTAGAGCTAATTGATAAAAGACAAAATAAATACTGGTTAGCTTTGCTAATGCAATTACCTAGTAAATAGAGCAAATTTTATGCAACAACCTCAAATATTAACTAATGTAACAGATGAGCTTAGAGAAAAAATAAATAAAAGTTTTTCTATTGTCTTGTTTATCGGTGCGGGGGTTTCTCTTAGTAGTGGAATACCAACTTTTCGCGGCCTAGGGAAAGACAAGTATTTTTATAAACATAACCCAATTTATTTATCTTCCATCAGAGGATTAGCACAGTTTCCAGAACTTGCCTGGCAATATTACATTCATCTTTATAACTTAGTAAAACAAGCTAAACCAAATGCTGCTCATCAAGCTTTAGTAGCTTTCCAAGAAAAAATTGCAGCGCGTAAGATAGTTAATTTGACTACTTTAACCAGCAATTTTGATGGATTAATTAGCTGTGCAGGTGGTCAAGCAGTAGAACTACATGGAGATATATCAAAAGCAGTTTGCCGTACTTGCAAAAATATTTATGAGATGCAAGAACTTAATTTAAGCTTACTTCCTCCTATGTGTGAGTGTAAAAATATCTTAATTCCAAATATAGTGTTACTTGATGATTTGATTAAAAAAGAGCATTATGATTTAGCTGTAAATGCTACTAGAGGTTGTACGGTTTATATTGCTATTGGTACATCAGGAGTTAATAGCCATTCTTATGGTTTAATGAAAGCTGTTAAATTACGACCTAATACTACTTTAGTAGAAATTAATCCTAGGCCATCACACTTAACAAAAGATATGAATTATGTTATACGTGGAAATGCAGAAGATATTTTGCCACAATTTAATAATATTAAGTAGTGTAACTAATATTCAAAATACATACTATTAAACCTTTAAATATTTATAATGAAACAGCTACTACAAACAATAAAAAAAGCTGTTATTAGAACAGATTCTGCCGTTGAACAAAGGGCTTTGACGCATGAGGAAGTTTTTGTTGCTCATTACGATCAATTACTTAGCTGGGCATCTTATCTTTGCCAAAATAGTAAAGCTCAAGCAGAAGATTTAGTACAAAATGCCTATATTCAATTTGTTAGCCGCAAACCTCCATTAAATGAGATTGAGAACGTTTTTGCTTATTTATGTAGATTGACTAGTAACCTCTATAAAAATCAATTAGTAAGAACTATGGCAAAAAAAAGAGGAGGAGATCTTCAATCTGTTTCTTTACCACTTATTGAGGAGTTAGTTAGCATTGAAACCGAAAGTAATGAGCAGGCCCAAGAACTATTAATTGAAATTACACACTTTGCTGTTAGCAGTCGTAAAAGTTCTAAAACCGCAGATGTATTGATTCTAAGATTTCTACTCGGCTATTATCCTAAAGAGATTTCACAAATTTTTATGAGTAGTATCTTTGCTGTTAATAATCTGATTATGAGAGGACGACAGGAACTAAAAGAGTTTCTTAAGCAAAGAACTAATAGGTAATATGACTATAGTTAAAAGCTTGCTTATTTTATTTTTATTATTGCTACACTGCCCTACTGTTTTTGCACAAAATAACAAACCAAACAAAATAGTAACTCAACAAATAACTTACCAAGAATTTTTAGAAAAAGCTAAGAAAGAATTACAAGAAAAAGAAATAAAACAAGCTACTAAAACTATTAAGCAAGCTTTGACTTTATCTAAGAAAAATACTGTTGAATATGCTGATGCAATGGTTGTTAAAGCTAGTATAGAGCAAGCTAACAAACAGTATTTACAATCTATTAGAAGTATAAATATAGCTCTTAGTGTTTATCGTAATTTATCAGATAATAAAAAAATTATTTCTACATTATTTGAATTAGCAAAAATATATAGAGAGCAAAAAAGCTATGAAAAAGTAGCAAATATTTGTCAGCAAATTATAGAAATACAAAAAACTGAAGGTGATTTAGAAGGTGTTATAGAAACTAATTTTCGTTTAGCCGTTGTTTACACAGAAGCTAATGATTATGAGAAAGCTTTTGCTCAATATCAGCAAATCATTGACGGTTCAAATAATAAAACTTCAATAGCTGGACGTGCTAAACGTGCTATGGGAAGTTTATATAGCCGACGTGGAGAGTATGACCTAGCTTTATCAGTTTATTATGAAGCTTTAGCGCGATATCAAACAAACGCAGATAAATTTAATGTTGGACTAGTACAAAATAATATAGGAAATGTTTTTACCACCATAGGAGACTATAGACAGGCCCAAAGCTATTATGAGCAGGCACTAGATAATTTTGAGCAAGCAAAACAAAAAAGTTGGGTAGGTGCAGCATTACAAAATTTAGGTTCTATTGCTTATTATCAAGCAGATTATCGACAAGCTGTTTTATATAGTGAGCGAGCATTAAAAATTTTTACAGAAGCTAATGATGAAAGGAAATTGCTTATAACTTATAGTAATCTAAGTCTTTATTACTCGTCACAAGGAGATTACCAACAAGCTTTTGATTACTATAAAAAGGCAGAAACGCTTGCAGAAAAACTAGATGATAAGCGAGCTTTAGCTAATGCTATAGCTAGATTAGGGGCAATTTATTTAGCACAACAAGAATTTTCCTTAGCTTTAGAGTCCTTAAAACGAGCTTTAGCACTTCAACAAAGCATTAATGATCGTGGAGAAACTCGCGTTTTATCTGTGCAAATTGGACAATGTTTAATTGAGCTTAAAGATTATCAAAATGCTTTGGAGTGGGCTAGTAAAGCTCTTTTAGAAGCACGAAAAAGCGGGGAAAAACTAGATATTGCCCTAGCACTTACTACAAAGGCTAGAGCTTTAAGAGAATTAAAAAAACAATCTCTAGCCTTAACTTCAATTGAAGAAGCTTTAACACTAGCAACAACTTTTGAAGCACCAGCATTAGAATGGCAAATGCTCTATTTAAAAGCTTTACTAATGCGTGATGAAGACAAGTTAAATGAAGCTATAGATTATTTACAACAAGCTGTAGATAAACTACAAGACATTCGCAACCGTCTTTCAGGTGGAGAAGAAGCAGAGAATTTATTCTTAAATGGAAAACAACAAATTTATCGAGATTTAGTAGAGTTGCTTATAAAGGCAAATCAAAAAGAAAAAGCTATTGAATATATTGAACGTGCTAAACATAGGGACTTAGCCGCATTACAACAAAGAACCGCTAATTTATTTACTAGCGAAACAGAAGCTTTAGCTTATCAACAGTTAAGAAAATATTTGGCAAGAATACAAATTCTTGAACAACAACTCTTAAATGCTAGGGAAAAGAAGGAGCGAGCTAAATTACACCAACAATTAACAGATTTAGTAACTGAGCAACAAAAATTTACTGATGAAGTACTTCGTACTAACCCTAAAACAGCAGAGCTATTAGGCTTAAAGGCTGCTAGTTTTGCTTCTATTCAAGCTTCTATCCCAAAAGATAGCATTGTTTTAGAAACTTTTTCTCTTTCCGATAAGCTTTTATTAGCAGTTTTTGACAATAAAAAATTAGAAATAAAAATTCTTCCTATCAACGATGCTCAACTTCAACGCCCTATTCAGCTTTTGCTAGCTAGTTTAAGTAATAAGCGGGAAAGCTCATTAGCAGAAATAAAAAAATTTAGCCAAGAGCTTTATCAATTGCTAATTGAACCTTTTGAAAGCGATATTTTATCGGCTAAAGAGCTAATTGTAATTGTTAATGACAAACTGCAATATTTACCTTTTCAAGCTCTTTGGAATGGGAAACAATACTTAATTGAGCAAATGCCTGTTAGTTACCTAGCTACTACTGCATCATTAATATATTATAGTGAGACAAAATCTAGCTTAGAAAAAGGGCAAATTTTAGGTTATGGAAACCCATTTCCCGAAGATAATAACTTAAAACTTCCCCAAGCAGAGTTAGAAGCTATAGGGTTAAAAGAGATTTTTGGCGAGCGTGCTTTAATACGAGTTGGCAAAGATGCAAGTAAACAGAAGCTTTTAGCTGAACTTAACAAAGCTACTTACCTACATTTAGCTACTCACGCACATTTAGAACCTATGGATCCAAAACGCTCTTTTATTATGTTAGCTGGCAATAATGAGCAGGAACAACGGCTTTATTATGATGAAATTGCAGCTTTAGCCAGCAAATTAAATGGAATGGAGTTAATTACTTTATCTGCTTGTGAAACTGCGTTAGGCAAAGACGGAATAGAATTATTTGGTATTTCTGAACAATTTCGCCGTGCTGGGGTAAAGTCTGTAGTTGCTAGTTTATGGAAAGTAAATGATAAATCTACTAAAGAATTAATTACAGCTTTTTATCAGCATCTTAATTCTGGTCAGACAAAAAATCAGGCTTTACGCTCTGCCCAACTTCAGCTTATCCGCGATTCACAAAACAATTATTCAAACCCATATTACTGGGCCCCATTTATTTTAATTGGAAAATTTAGCTAATTACTTTAGAGACACGTTACCTTATGTTTGCCAAAGTAATTAGCTAATCAAGTACAGAATAGAGAAGTTTAAAGGCTATTTTTTAAGCGGGAATGGTTCGGTCGTGTCGTCTATTGATAAAACAAATTTAATCAATTTAGCTCGTTTCTTTGAGTTAGACAGTATTTTAGATGTTCCGACGTGAGCAGGATTATTAAGAACTTCATCAATTGTTAAAACAGATGCGTCATGAAGATAAGGAGAGTTATAAAATGCTCCTAGTAGGGAAGCAGGATTATAACCATCTGCTCCTAATGCAGTTTGACCGGCAGCGGCTCCAGCCCCACGTAGTTCATGTGGTTTGTTAGGATCAAACGTACCAACTTTCTTTAACCCATTTATTATCTGTGTATTACCAATCCTATCTGTTGGTGCTGGTGGAGTGTAATCAAGTATAAATGAACTCCAAGTACCACCAGAATGACAATTTATACAACCAGCTTTTTCAAAAAGTTTACGACCAGCTTTTACATTAGGGTCATTTCTAAAAGGGGATATTGGCGAACGTATGGTTTTAACATAAGCTTCAATTGCTGTTTGATCTTGGCTTCTACCACTGCTAGAGGGTGTAAAATTTGCTACCATTGGGTCAGGATCTCCACTAGCTAAAGCAATTAGCCCAGCACCACCAGAAACATTTCTTGTGTTAAGCTCAAAGTCTGCAACTTCATCGCGTACAGCAGAAAAATTAAGCAGCCTTTGTTTACTTAAATCACGTTTATCAAAAGTCCAATTTAGAGGAATTGCTTTACGTGGCCCGCTAGGAAATAACCAAGCTACACCATCAGTTAAGCCTTCAGGATGGCACTCAAAACAACCACCAAACCCATGATTACTCATCCGACCTTGACCCTTAAAGACCGGGCCAATAGAGGTATTAAAAAGCTCTTTACCACGTTGCACAAGTTGTCCCATTGCATCACTTGGCTGAGGTGCAGCAGTAACAGTAGCAATAACAGCATCATTATCTAAATCAACTATAGTTACATCTCGTGAAACATAATTCATTATATAAGCTCTTGTGTCATCATCTTTTATAACAATTCCACGAGGGTTTTTACCAACTAAAATCCTTACAATATTTCCTGGATCAGTTGCACTAGTTGGAGCATTAATAGTTGGAGTTCCATCCATATCAAAATTAACTTTTACTAACATATCTGATAAAGAAGAGACGACATATCCAACATTATCACGTTTTTTTAGTGCTATGGCATAAGGTACAGTAACAAATCTAGTTAAAGGGCTATTTTGAGCATCAAATTTATCTTGTTCAAACTGAATACCAAAATTCATATTTATTGTCATTGCAGCATCACGGTTTGAGTCAAGGTCAATGACAGAAAGCAAACTTTGTACATTAGTATCAAATCTAACAGGCCCATCAGGTTGCATTCCTGTTGATGGAACAAAAGCACGATTTCCTTTAATTACAATACTATTTAATAAATTTGGAAAAGCATTTGTAGGGGTTGGAGTTCCTGCCGCAATACGTTTAAGTGTGCTTCCATTTGAGTTAAACCCAGTGTTTATCATTGGATCAACTGTTATTGTGTCCATTACTGTATCGCTAGCAGTATTAATTACATAAATAAGACCTTGTTTAGACTCATCCGAACCGGGTTGGATTTGATTTGGTTTATATTCAGCTAAAAAATTAGTTGCTAGTAAACGTTCATCATTATCATCAAAATCACCATCATTAGTAATTGCTAAGGCATAAGGCCGAGATCCTACACCTTCAATAGTTTTGATGACTTGATCATTTCTTGTATCAATTACAGAGATATTGTTAGAAGCACCATTAGCAACATAAAGCCTAGTTCCATTTGGTGACAGCACTACGGCGCGTGGCTCTGTACCAACAGAAATTGTATTTATAACTGTATTGGTTGCAGTGCTAATTACAGAAACAGTTCCGCTAACGCAGTTAGCAACATAAACTTTGGTGTCATCTGCCGCAAGAACTAATGATTGAGGTTCTTGACCAACAGGAATTGAAATTGTAGTAAAATTTGGCTCATTGCCAATGTCTATCCTAGTTACAGAATTATTATCAGGATTTACCACCCAAACAAACCTATTACCATTATTTAATACTATTGGGCTAGAATAATTAGGAAATGGGCTAGCAAATGCTTGTACTTTACTTAACTGGCTATTACTGCTAATCATTGATAGCAATGTAATACAAATAAATAAACCAATGATTAGTAGCATCTTTTTTCTTTTACTTGCTACTTTTAGCATTATTACCTCCTAAAGGTTTAGAAAACATATAATTTATTAGCCGACTAGTACTAGTACTAAGCTACGCTCAAAGATAGAAAATTTTCTTTTTAGTGTGTTAGCTCTATTTTTTTATATTTTGAGCGCAGGTTATTACCAATACACCAATAAGACAAAAGTGTTTAAGCCTATATAACAAGCAAAGAAGAATTTTTGGCAGAAAAATTTTTATAAGGAAAAAGCAAAAAAGGTACACTAGGAGAAATACCAGTGTACCTTTTTTAGTTAAAACTCTAAATTAAAAAAAACTAAAATTAACTATTTCAATCTATTTTTTGCCCAAGCAGATGCTAATCTATCAGCTAAAGATGTTGTATCAGCTTTTTCTATAGGTTTTTCAACAAGCTTTGCAGGCTTTTGAGTTTCTTTTTGAGTCTCTCTTTGGTTTCTATCAAATTTTCTTGCTTCACCCTTTTGTTCAACTCTTGGCCTATTTTCAAACCTAGGGTTTTGTGATGAACGAGCAGCTTTTTCCATAGGCTTAGCGTCTCTTGGCTCTCTAACTTCTCTAACTTCTCTAACTTCTTTAACTGGAGCAGGCTGAGTTTCTTTAATACTTAAGCTAATTCTACGGCGAGCCATATCGACTTCTAAAACTTTGACTTTAACTTTATCGCCTACCTTAATTACTTCTGTTGCTGATTTAATATAGCGATGACTTAAATGGGAAATATGAACTAAGCCGTCTTGGTGTACGCCAATATCTACAAATGCTCCAAAATTGGTAACATTTGTTACTACACCTTCTAAAATCATATCTACTTCTAAATCGTCTAGTGAATTTACACCTTCAGTAAATGTAATTGCAGCAAACTCGCTACGAGGATCACGCCCAGGTTTATCAAGTTCAGACATTATATCTTTTAATGTTGGTAGTCCTGCTTGCTCAGAAATAAACTCATCTAAATGAATTTTTTTAAGTAATTCTTGGTTACCAATTAAATCATTTACTTTGACACTTAGCTTTTCAGCCATTTTTTCTACTACTGTATAACTTTCTGGGTGTACCGCAGTATTATCTAAGGCATTAACTCCATCTCGAATGCGTAAAAATCCGGCTGCTTGTTCATAGGTTTTAGGGCCAACTTTTGTTACTGCTAGTAGTTGCTCACGATTATTAAATTTTCCATGTTTATTGCGATATTGAACAATTTCTTTAGCAACAGCAGGGCCAATGCCAGAAACATATTTTAATAAAGTTTCCGACGCTGTATTAAGGTCAACTCCAACATAATTAACACAGGATTCAACCACTTGATCGAGAGATTTTTTTAATGCTGATTGGTCTACATCATGTTGATACTGTCCAACACCAATAGATTTAGCATCTATTTTTACAAGTTCTGATAGAGGATCTTGGAAACGTCGAGCAATGCTAACAGCACTTCTTACAGTTAAATCTAGGTCTGGAAACTCAGATCTAGCAATTTCTGAAGCAGAATAAATACTTGCACCTGATTCATTAACTAATAATGCACTTATGCCAATTGTAGTAGCAATTTCTTGAGCTAGCTGCATACTTTCTCGGCTAGCTGTACCATTGCCAACAGCTAAAGCACTAACTTGATGTTGTTGACATAGCCCTATTATTAAATTTTTAGTTTCTTCATACTGATTTTGTGGCTGATGTGGATAAACAGTTTTATAGTCTAATAACTTGCCTGTTTCATCAATTACAGCTAGCTTGCAACCAGTACGATAGCCAGGGTCAATACCTAATACTCGACGTTCCCCAGCAGGTGGTGAAAGCAGGACTTGACGAAGGTTTTGAGCAAAAACAGCAATAGCTTCTGCCTCAGCACGTCGTTTTAATTCAAGCCTTATTTCTGTACTTAAAGAAGGAAGTAGTAGCCTATCTAAAGCATCAATTAAAGAAGCTCTAAGAAATTCTGCTACTTCTCCGCTACGATGAACTAAGAAATGTTCATCTAGCATTGATACCATTTGGATACGGTCGCCTTCAATTGTATATTTTAGTATTGATTCTTCTTCGCCACGTCGGACAGCTAAATAACGATGGGAGGGAATTTTTGCAACTGCTTCACGAAAATCATAATACATTTCATATTTTGTAGGCTCTGTTGTCTTAGCTGATTTGCTTACAACAACTTCCCCGCTAGTAGCTAAATGGTTACGTAGCCCTGTACGAATTGCTACAGTTTCGTTAATCCATTCAGCAATAATATAACTAGCTCCTTCTAATGCTTCATCGGCAGTATTTACCCCTAATTCTGAATTAACAAATTTAGCTGCTAAAGAAGCTAAGCTTGCTTCTAAGGATTTTCCTTGAGTAGCAAATATTTCTGTTGCTAAAGGTTCTAAGCCCTTTTCACGTGCTGCGGCAGCTTTGGTTTTGCGTTTTGGTTTATAGGGTAGATAAAGATCTTCTAATAAATGCTTGTCATGGCAGGCGGCTAATTGCCCTTCTAATTCTGGGGTTAACTTACCTTGCTTTTGAATTGTTTCCAGAATTGTTTGTTTACGGGTTTCTAATTCACACAATTCTTCAAAACGTTCTTTTAAGTTGCCAACAACAACTTCATCCATTGCGCCAGTCATTTCTTTACGGTACCGAGCAATAAAAGGAACCGTTGCACCTTCTTCTAGAAGCCCAACTAAATGATGGATTTGGCGTGGGGAGTAATTGTCTTTTTGTTCTTCAAGCAAATGTGCTAAAGCAAGTAAATGAAATTGTTGTTGTTGGTTTGGAGTAGAAATTTCTTCTGTCATCTAAAAATCCTTAAGTAAATACTTTATTTTATAGAACATTAAAAGAAACAGCAGTTTCTAAAACAGCACCAGAATCTAAATGAAAGACACTTTCTCCCGTATTTAAGCTGTTATTTAGTCCCATCCAAGGTTCTACACAAATAAAAGGTTTATCCTTCAAAGCCCATATTACAACATGTTTATAAGGCTCTTGAAAGGCAATTTCTATGGTTTGGTCTTGTCCAAAATTACTAAATGCTACTTTGTTGCCCCGCACATTATGAAATGCTCCATTAGTTTCTGTTCCAGAATCAAAATTTATAGTTTTTTCTACTGGAAAAGTTTTTCCTGTTAGGAAATCATCATATTCATCAGCATCAATTTCTAAGTTGACGGCTTGTTTTTCTGGTGCAACAAAGTAAGGATGAAAACCTGCATAAAATGGCATAGTAGTTTTAGAAAGATTTTCATATCTTTGTAATATGGTTAATCCTTTTGGTGTAAGTTTATAGGTAAATCTTACAGAAAAATCAAAAGGATATTGTGCGCGAGTAGTATCATTACTAGTTAATTCTAAGCAAATACTAGCACTTTCTGAAGTCGCATTTTCTTCTATAACTTGCCAAGATAGATTTCGAGCAAAGCCATGTTGTTTCATAGCATATGTGCCGCCATTAATCTGACAAGTACCACCTGCAAGAGGGCCACAAATAGGGAAAAGAACAGGATTTCCACCACGAACATTTTTACTGGTATCATTTAAGCTATCTTGGTCTAAATAAAAAATAGCTTTGCCAGCAATTTCAAAACGAGAAATTATCGCGCCTCTCTCAGGCACTACAGATAATAAATTACCTGAATTATCAGCTAAGGTGTGAATTTGAAAATGATCAAAATGTTTTTGATGGCTAAACATTAATTTCCCCTTACTTATTTAATCTTCATAGCTTCTTGCTATTGGTAAACGCATAGTGACATTTTGTTTTTCATTACTACGAGCAATAGAAGAGCGTTCTTGTTCAAAACTAATTTCTGCTAAGGCATTAGGATCTATTTGATCTACAATTTGGAATCTTACCTGGGCAAGCCCTAAACTAATTAAGTCATTATGTTGAAGTCTAACTAAAATACCTGACTTAACATCCATAGGGACTTTTTTCCCATCTTCTAACCGTTCTACTCTAGTTAAGTTAGAACTACCACTATCTTCAATATAAAAACTTCCATCTGAATGATAAGTAATTCTAGCGTGTTGACGTGAAACACTATTACAAATAGCTTCTGGATCATCGTTTTGAGCAAAAACAAAATCATTGCGTCTTATAAACCTACCTGTTTTATCGTCAATAACTACTCGTAATCTACCAACATGAGTGATTTCACGGATCATTAAATAATTATTTCGGTAAACCTCAGCATTTAATGCAGTAAGACGAGCCAAAACAGGCATTTTAGAACGCCTTATATGTATAGCAATAATACGACGTTGTTCTTGGTCAACTACAACATCTGCTAGAGCTAAAGTATCTTCTACTTTAGGCCATGTTAAAGTTATTGCACATCTGTTACTACCAGAAATTAAAGCAGGATGATTACGTTTTACTAGTTCTACTTCAGAGCGAATAGGCATTAAACAATCTAATCCAGCAGATTTAGCTGTCTCCATTAGTAACTTAATAAAATCTGGAGAACAAAATACAACTTCCATAGGCTCTATTTTTTCTGGCTTATCTTCTAAGATATGTACCATTAAAATATGGGGTAAATACTTATTATCTGCCCAACGAAATTGTTGCAAACGAAGTTGTTCAGCCAACTGTGTTGTAACTTCTTTAGTATCAATATCATCTATTGTTAATTTTGATTGAACTGCAACTGCCATTTGCAAGTATTCTTCAAGCTTTTTGAGGTTTTCATCAAAAGATTGCATAAGTTTTTCTTTCTCTGTAAGTATAATTATTTAGTTAGATTAATTGTGTTAATCTAGTGCAATAGTTTAACAGATGCTATTTGTTGATTGTTTATTAAAAAGATAACGCTATCTAATACCATAAACAGGCAATAGCTTCAACCCTAGTTATGAGTTTATAGAAAGAAAATTTCTATATGTTAGATTTGATAGGTGTAATACCTACTTTATTGGTTTTAGGAAGGCTTTAAACTATTTAGATTTTTTGAAACTAGTTAGTCGAATCTTTACCAATTTGGCTACAGCTTCCTGAGATTGCGCTGTAGTTAAAATTTGGTTATAGCGTTGTTGTAAAAATGGCTGACTAGAACGTATTTCCCCTGTAGGCATAATTGATAAACAATCAGCTTCAAGCTCTGCTTGATATAAAATGTTATTACTAGCTTTGCCGCTAATCCAATGACTTTTTAAGATCTTTTCTAACGCAGATATATTATTTAAGGTAGGTTGCAGAAGCATTCTTAACATTGCATCAAAACACTCCTGTTCATAACGCTTACGCTTTTTCATTAAGTAAATATAATAAACTATTAAAAGAACAACAGCAACAAGTGCTAATATAATAGGAAGCCAAAAATCCATTCTTATCCTCATCCGTGAATATTAAATTTTTTTGGGGAACATCAATTGATTTGTACTTGCTATTGTAACATTCAAATAGGGGTTCTTGGCTATCAGTAATATGCTTGACTGAATATATGCCTATAGAGAACATACTATAGTAAAAATTTTTTCTCTAAAAAATACTTTAATCTTTGTAAAGATTTAATTCGTAGCTACGGTTTTACCTACTTTTTTTTTGTTACCTAACTATATATGATTTAACAACAAGGAGGCCATTTTTTATGGTGTGGTTAGTTTTATTTTTAATCATTAACCTAATTTTTGCTTTTGTTGGGTGGTTTAAATACTTTCAAGAACGTAAAAAATACTTAATGGCCCAAAATATTATTAATGAGGTACAAAATCTATCCTTAGATTGGCAAAATAAAACTGCTATTTGGAAAGAATCTGCACAAGTCTGGAAAGAAGCCTCTGAAACCTGGCAAGAAACAGCAGAAACCTATCAACGTTCTGCTGATAAATGGCGAGATCTTTATTTACAAACAGAAGAAACCTATGATGGGGAAGAATATATTAATTAAATCTTTGAACCATTCTTTTTTTATTGTGTTTAACACTCTCACAGTCTATAAATCTATTAAATCAATCTATAAAAATCTTTGTTGCTGGAGGCAGTAAAACACACTTAGTGTTTTGCTGTATAAATCTATGACACGTTTATTAGTAATTTTGTTTTTAAGTTTATTTCCAAATTTAGCTCTAGCACAAAACCTATCACAAGCTCTTACTACACTACCAAAAACTGTGGAAAAACCGTCTGACTCCACCCCTGTAGAAGTAGAAAGTGATGCTACCTTGGTTTCTGTAGAAGTAGTTGATTGGCGTAGTGCTAATTTATTTAAGAATCTTAAAGTAACAAAAACACCAGAAACTATGGTAGAACGTGCTTCCCGCCTCTATCAAGAATCTTTATTTCAACGCCAACGCTTTAATGAAACCGGACAAGCAATAGAAATGGAAAGCGACCGCCTTTATTATCGTCGGGATATGCTCTCTTATACTAAAGGAATTATCCTTTATCGCTTCCTTAATGGCCGTATGGATCTAGGTATTTACCGACGTAATTTCGCACCCGCTAACACTTCATTTACTGGTAAAGTGCAACAAGATTTTGGACAAGGCGATTCCGATGCAGTACTATTTCGTAATGGCTCACGGATATTTTTTAGTTTAAGGGTAAAATTACCTTAGATCTTTTCTAGTAATTTAAGCTGGATGACTCATTTCCATTTCTGTCTTATTAGTTAATTCTTCAACAAAATGTCTGATTTGTGGGATTATTAGCATAGATAAAGGGAAGGATATTAACCAACCAATTAAAAAAGATTTTGACCAAAAGAAAAGAAAATCACTTGTTAAACCTCGATTAACAACCGTCATTGCTCCAGACATTAGTAATGTCATAATAGCAGAACTTAGCAAAGCAAAAATCACTTGTGAATATTTACTATTAATCTTCATAGCTCTTTACCTCAGCTTTCACTTGCGCTATTTTGTTTAACTTTTACAACTAACTTGTTGTTTAACAAAATTAAATATGATACGCTACGTTTCGATTTCGTAAAAATAGCTCAAAAGAGGTTATGATGTCAAGAGAGAGAGCCAAAAAAGATCCTAAAAATTTTGCTGATGAAAACATGTCATCAAAATCCGTAGGGCGAAAACGTTGTGTTATTGCACATCAAAACATTCTTAATGCAGCTAATGAACTGCTAATAGAAGTAGGGTTTAGTAATGTAACAATTGAAGGAATTGCTCAACGTGCTGGAGTAGGCAAAACTACTATTTATCGTCGTTGGCCTAATAAAGCTAGTGTAGTGATGGACGCTTTTTTAGCTGAAACTGCACCTCAATTTCCTTTTCCCGACACAGGTTCACCACTAGAAGATTTTCGACAACAAATAAAATTAGTAGTAAAAGTATTAAATGGTCAAGGTGGGCGGATAATTGCTACATTATTAGGTAGTTGTCAGACGGACAAAGAACTAGCCGAAGCTTTTCGTAGTAGGTTCTTGGCTGTGCGACGTTTAGAATCAAAAAATGTCCTAAAAAAAGCAATGGAACAAGGCAAAATAGCTAGTAATATTGACGTTGATCTACTACTAGATACACTCTATGCACCACTCTATTTTCGTTTATTAGTAGGACATGCGCCATTAACAGACAATATGGTTGATGATTTAATTAATCTGGTAATGGCACATTTAGTGACAGAAAAAAACATAATAAATTAAAATTTAATAACAATTTTGCCAAAGTGACCGCCTCGGCTCATTAACTCAAAAGCTTCTTTGGTTTGCTCAAAAGAGAAAACCTTATCTACAACAGGGCGCATTTTATGTAAACTAATAGCTCGGTTCATATCTTCAAAAGTTTCTCGGCTACCAACAATTATTCCTTGAACTCTTAGATTTTGCATTAGAATCGGCACTAAACTAATTTGTGGAGCCGCGCCGCTTAATATTCCAATAACACTAACTTGACCGTCAAAGCGCACTGAGCGCAAAGCTTTTTCAAATGTGTTTGCTCCACCAACTTCAACTACATGATCAGCACCATTACCACTAGTTAATTCTCTTACTTGCTTATCCCAATTAGGGGTAGATACATAATTAATAGTTTCATCAGCACCCAGGCTACGAGCGCGAGCAAGCTTTTCATCACTGCTAGAAGTAATAATTACTCTTGCACCTACCATTTTTGCAAATTGAAGAGCAAAAATAGAGACTCCACCTGTACCTTGTAACAAAATAGTGTCACCAGCTTTTAATTGACCATGTGAAATTATTGCGTTCCAAGCTGTTACTCCAGCACAAGGAAGTGTAGCTGCTTCTTCATCAGTTAAATGCGTGGGCAAAGTGACTACGCCGTCTTCGTTAAGTGCCATATATTCTGTTAATGTACCATCAAATGGGCCGCCAAGAGTTGAGTTTAATTTTGTTTTGGTCGGAGGCCCGGCCAGCCATTTTTGAGCAAAAATAGTTGCTACTCGATCTCCTACTTTTACCCTAGTAACATTTTTGCCTATGGCTACTACTTCTCCAACACCGTCTGATAAAGGAATAAGTGGAAGGCGTTGTTTAGGGTTATAAATCCCAGTTACAGTCATTAGATCGCGGAAATTTAATGAAACTGTTCGCATTTTTATAAGTATTTGGTGGTTAGTAATTTCTGGTTCTGGACGCTCGGTTTGAGTAAGTGAATCTAAGCCAAATTGGTTTTGAATCTCAAAAACTTTCATTGTTTTAATCCTTAGTATTTAGTAATTAAAGTTTGAAAATAAGGTTATATCCTACAATTAACATTGATAGTTGTGCTAGTAGCCTTAGCACAATAGAAATGGGGGGTAAAAGATCCTAAAAATTTTTGTTGGAATTTTTTGGCTTGATAGACAAAGATAATAAAAAATATCTATAATAGGTGACTTTAGAAAATAAATGGAAAACCTTCCTCAAATAGGCTGTATAGGCTAGATTATGGGCTAAAACAATGATCAATCCAAAACTAAAAAAAGATAAGCTCCTGGAGCAACTTATAGAGACAGAAAAACTGCTAGAAGAAACTAAAGCTCAAGTGGCTAATCTGCAAAATATTACCCAGTATCAAATGCAATCAGAAAAAAAGTTTTTTGCTCTTATGGAATCTGCTCCAGATGCAATTGTAATTGTTAATACAAAAGGAATGATAAGCATTATCAATTCTCAAACGGAAAAACTTTTTGGCTATACTCGTAGTGAGTTAATAGATAAACCATTAGAAACTTTAGTACCGCATAGATACCATAATCACCATCACCAACACCGTAAAAATTATTTTCAAGATCCCCATACTCGCCCAATGGGAAGTGGACTAGACCTTTATGCGCGTCGTAAAGATGGGACAGAATTTCCTGTAGAAATTAGTTTAAGCCCTCTACAAACTGAAGAAGGGGTTTTAGTAACTAGTATTATTCGAGATGTAACAGAGCGTAAACGTTCAGCAGAAGCTCTTAAACGCGCCCATGATGAACTAGAAAAAAGAGTAGAAGAAAGAACCAAAGAACTTTCTCAAGCTAATCAAAACTTAAAATTACAATTTGAAGAACTAAAACGCGCTGAACAGCAAATTCGTGAACAAGCTGCTTTGTTAGATAAAACCCAAGATGCAATTATTGTTGAAGATATGGAAGGAAAAATAATATTTTGGAATAAAAGCGCGGAAAGTATTTATGGTTGGACAAGTAGCGAAGCAATTGGACAAAAAACCCAAAAACTTTTATTTGAAAAAAGCTATCCACAACTTCAAGAAGCTGTGCAAACAGTGCTTGATAAAAAAGAATGGCGTGGAGAAATGCAAAACTCTACTAAGTTAGCTAAAGAAATTACTGTAGAAAGCCGTTGGACACTTGTATTAGACAACCAAGAAAACCCCCAAGCTAAGTTAATAGTAAATACTGATATTACAGAAAAGAAAAAGCTTGCTGCTCAATTCTTACGCGCCCAAAGAATGGAAAGCATAGGCACATTAGCTAGTGGAATTGCTCATGACTTAAACAATGCTTTAACTCCTGTTCTAATGGCAGTGCAAATTTTAAGAGAAAGATTTAGTGATGAAGAAAGCTTATTTTTACTTAATATACTTACCGCAGGTGCAGAACGTGCAGCCGATATGGTTCGCCAAGTAGTCTCTTTTGCTCGTGGTGTAGAAGGTAATCGCGTAGTCCTACAACCAAAACATTTTATTAATGAACTTAAGAAAATTTTAGATCAAACTTTCCCTAAATCTATTCAAATAAATAGTTTTGTAGCCAAGGATTTATGGCCCGTTGTTGGTGATGCTACTCAACTTTATCAGGTATTACTTAATCTTTGTGTAAATGCTCGTGATGCTATGGTTCAGGGCGGACAGCTATCTATTAGGGCAGAAAATATTTTTCTTGATGAAAATTATGTGAAAATGTACCTAGATGGTAAACCTGGTCAATATGTGCTAATTACTGTTAGCGATACAGGTATAGGTATTGCTAAAGACACTATAGATAAAATTTTTGACCCTTTTTTTACTACTAAAGAAGTTGGCAAAGGTACAGGGCTTGGACTTTCAACTGTTGCTGTAATTGTAAAAAGTCATGAAGGGTTTATTGAAGTTTATAGCGAATTAGGGAGAGGGACAAAATTTAAGGTTTTTCTTCCTTCTGCTCCTCAAATTCCTACTCAGCATGTAGAAAGTAGAATTACTAGCTTAATGTTAGGAAAAGGTGAAACAGTTTTAATTGTGGACGACGAACTTTCTATAAGAGAAATTACTAGAGCAACCCTAAATAAATATGGATACTCGCCTATGGTTGCTAGCGATGGTACAGAAGCATTAGCTATTTATGCAAAACATTCTGAAGAAATTTCAGTAGTACTTATAGATATGATGATGCCTTATTTGGACGGCATTGCTACTATTAGAGCATTACTGCGGCTTAATCCAGTAGTTAAAATTATTGCTACTAGTGGATTAAGTTCAGATGGTAAAGCAGGTGAAGCAATAGCTTGTGGAGCAAAAAGCTTTTTGCCCAAACCTTATACAGCAGAAAAATTATTAGAAATGCTGGCAGATGTTATTAACAAAGCTTAGCTATATAATTTAAGGAGATATATTAGTGGAATATAGAGTAGTTACAATTGCTGGAGGCCCAACATCTGGATTTGTTGATGCAATGGGAGAAAAAGCCAAGTTTAACCGTCCTAATGGCATTGCAATTAGCCGTCAAGGTTCAGCCTTTATTGCTGATTTTGGTAATAGTGCTATTCGTCGAGTTAGTGTTATTGGTGAAGTAACTACTATTGCTGGTGGCAAAGCAGCAAAAACTTTTCAAGATGGACTAGCTCCTTTGGCAGCATTTCTTAATCCTCGAGGAATGGTTTTTGA
Source organism: uncultured Clostridia bacterium (assembly GCA_964492845.1). Classification (GTDB taxonomy): domain Bacteria; phylum Acidobacteriota; class Blastocatellia; order Chloracidobacteriales; family JADJPF01; genus JADJPF01. The sequence continues at coordinate 38,385 of CAZBMZ010000016.1, read as the reverse complement.
CAATGATGGAAATCTTTATATTGCTGATTTTGGAAATAATTTAATTAGACAAATTGATGGTAACTTAGAAGTTACCACTCTGGCGGGTTCAGGTGCAAAATCCCAATCAGATGGTGCAGGTCGCGTTGCTTCATTTGTTGAAGTGCGCGATGTTGCTTATCATGCAGGTTATATTTTTGCTGTAGATCGCTATCAAGTTAGACGTATTAGCCGCACAGGTAGTGTTGTAACCTGGGCCGGAGGTACTGAGTCTGGCCTTTGGGATGGTGTTGGAGTTCAAGCAAGATTTGGTACTCTTAGTGCTATTGCTACTGATACTGTAGGAAATCTTTATGTAGTCGATGCTGATAATAGTGCTATAAGATATATTACTCAATTGCAAAAAGTTGGTACATTGGCTGGTGCTGACATTACTCCAGCAGATGGAAGTAACACTTTTCTGCAACAACCTACATCAGTTGCTCTAGATTCAATGGGTAATTGTTGGGTAACGGATGCTGGCGATTATACAGTCAAAAAAATTACCCCACAGGGAGTAATCACCCAAGTAGCAGGCTGTTTAACCCCAGGTCATGAGGATGGGCCGGCACTACAAGCAAAATTTCAACAACCTGCTGGAATAGCTGTTGGCCCAGATGGGCAGGTTTATGTGACTGATCTAGCTACACATTGTTTGCGCTGTTTAATTCCTATGTCTAGTTAAAAATTTTATATGTGAGGCAAATTTATTTATGACTTGGACTCTATATTTCTTAGGACAAATACCTTTGTTAGCTGTTTGGATAGTTGGAATTGTTTTAGCTATAAAAAATTGGCAACATTACCAGCAAGCATCTCTATTAGCTTTACTTGGCTTTACTACTTTAATTTTAGAAACCATTATTTTTTCTATTATTAATATGGTTTTGCCACAGTTTTTAACTAGCATATCAGCTTCAGAAATAGGGCTTTATTATACTGCTATAGGTGCATTTAGAACTTTGTTTGAAACAGCATCCTTTGGCTTAATTGTTGGGGCTATTTTTACTCAACGTTATAAAAAATAGTTATTTATTAAAATTATCTTCCTTTTTCGGACTTGCTTTTAGCTTGAATTGCCTGTCTAGAAGTTTTTCTATTTTCTCTCTAAAATCTATCAAAAAGTTAACAATAATTTTACAGTAACAAATCCAAAAACTAGCTTAAGATAGAACTTAAGCTGGTTTCTATAAATCGTTTAGAAAGGAACAGTTATGTTTGGAAAAAAGAAAGAACGACAATTTGAAGAAATCTTTCAAGAACATGTGGAAACTTCTGCAAAATGTGCGGAAGAATTATTTCAGTTATTTAATAACTTCTCATTTGCTACTCAACATATTCAAAAAATAATTGAGCTAGAACATAATGCAGATAAGCTTGTTGGAGAAACTTACCGCCGCCTTGATAATACTTTTATTTCCCGCTACGACAAACCCGACGTTGAACGTTTAATTGCAGACCTGGACAATACAATCGATTATATGAAAAAGGTTGCCATAGATATACAAACTTATCGTATTCCTGCTGCTAGAAAAGAAGCCCCCACTTTTGCTAGCATAATTGTTGAAATGCTTAAGTATTTACAAGAGGCTATAAAATTACTTCCTAACCTAAATATGGAAAAAGTGCAAAACTATGTTATTCATATTAAAGAATTAGAAGAAAAAGCAGACGCACTAGTCAACCAGGCAATACAAAATCTTTTTGATGAAGAAAATGACTATAAAACCATTATTAAATGGAAAGATATTTTTGAGAAATTAGAAACAATTACCGACCATGCAGAACATGTTATTAACACCCTATCTTCAATAATTAGAAAAGAATCCTTATAAAATAGGTGATACACATGGACATATTACTTGTAATTGTTATCTTGTTAGTTCTTGCTTCTGAGTTTGTTAACGGTTGGACAGATGCTCCAAATGCTATTGCTACTGTAGTTGCAACTAGGGTAATTGCTCCACGCAATGCAATTATTTTGGCTGTTGTATTAAATGTAATAGGAACTTTGTCTGGCACCGCTGTTGCGGAAACTATAGGTAAAGGAATAGCTGACCCTGCAATAATCACACTGCCAACAATTGCAGCCGCACTACTTGGGATTGTAATTTGGAGTACAATTGCTGGTCGTTTAGGACTACCAACTAGCGAATCGCACGCCCTAGTAGCAGGTTTAACAGGTGCTGCACTAGCCACAGCCGGCCCTGACGCAGTTTTATGGAGTGGCTGGCAAAAAGTTTTAATTGGGCTAATTTTTTCTTCTGTTGTAGGCTTTTTGTTAGCTTTTGGTATTGGCAAATTAATTAAATACTTTTTTGCTGAAACTAACCCCATTAAATCCAAAAAACTTTTTGACCGCCTACAAATATTTTCCGCTGCTCTAATGGCTTTTAATCATGGTATGAACGATGGACAAAAGTTTATAGGTGTATTTGTTATGGCATTAGTAATTGCTGGCAAATTACCTACTTTTATGGTTCCTAGTTGGGTTGTTATTTTATGTGCTTTAGTAATGGGACTTGGGACATCTGTTGGAGGAATGAAAATCATTGGTATGTTAGGCGAAAAGATGGCCCGTATTGAATCTTGGCAAGGCTTTGGCGCAGAACTAGCCGCATCAACAGCAATTTTAGGTGCTTCGGTTTCTGGCATTCCTCTTAGCACAACCCACACAATAACAACCTCAATTATGGGTGCTGCTGCTTCACGTCGTATAACTTCAGTTAGATGGAATTACTCAACAGACATTATCTTAGCCTGGGTTTTAACCTTTCCAATTTGCGGCACAATTGCTTTTTTAGCAAGTTTGCTGGCTAAGATGCTTTTGTAACTTGATTTCCATAATTAAAATTAATTTTTTGCCAAATACTTGGCTTTTCTCTTGCTTGGGGCTACATTATAATTAGAACACTTTGATTAATTGTTGTTAAAAATAGATTTAAGCCTTTTTTAAACAATATGAGGTAACTCTTATGTCTAGTATTAAAACTTTAATGACTGCTGATGAATTGTTCAAAATGCCAGCAGATGGTTTTAGATATGAACTAATTGAAGGAGAACTAAGGAAAATGTCCCCAGGCGGTGGTAAACATGGTGCAGCTATTGGCAGATTTACTAGTTATTTTGGTTATTATATTCACGAAAATGATTTAGGTACAGTTTATGGAGCAGAAACAGGTTATAAAATAAAAATAAATCCTGATACTGTAATAGCACCTGATGTTAGTTTTATTAGTAACGACCGTTTGCATGATTCAGAAGTTCCTGATGGTTATTTAACAACAATTCCAAATTTAGTTGTTGAAGTTATTTCTCCAGGTGATACAAAAAAAGAAGTTAAAGACAAAATTAATACTTGGCTAGCTTTTGGTGTAACTGTTGTTATTACTCTTAATCCTCGTAAAAGAGAAGTTTCCATTTATCGTTATAACTCTGAGCCTATTACTTTAGATGAAAATGCTACTTTAGTTTTAGATGATGTTGTTTCAGGTTTTTCTTACCCGGTTTCTAAATTTTTCTTAAAAAGAAATTCTTAAGCCTACAAAATTTCTAGTTAATAGGCTCGCCCATTAAAACAAATGCTGCCCATTGAGATGAGCTTTTATATTTTTCTCTTAATTTTAATAATGCTCTTCGATAACTTATTGCTACATCAGGAGTTTTTCTTAACTGCTCATAAAAAGATTCCATAAATAATGTAGAAATTTTATTGTCTACTTGCCAAAGTGAAAGCAAACTAGCAGAACAATTATTTACTGCTAAACTATTGGCTAAAAAGAAAATCCCGTCTCCAGTGCTAGAGCTAAAGCCAGCTTGATTATTACTTAAAATTACTAAATCATTGTTTTTAATGCAGTTATTTAGCTCTACTAGCGAAACTACCCCATCATTAATTACTGCACCTTGTTGATCAGTTTGAGGTGTTAGCAAAACAAAGCTCTTTAGTGGCTCTTTATCATTTAAGTAGCTGTAAGCAATTAAATGTAGAAAATGCTTATTTTTTCCTTGCTCGCATAAATTATCTTTGACAGCTACAACACCTGTTAAAGCTGTTGCCTTAAAAGTTGTAGCAGCTTTTAACTCATCTTTAGCCTCACTTAAAACAGGCAATGCAACATTATTAATTGAATTTCCAGCAGGAATACCTAGAGCAACATTTTCTACTCTAACCACAAGGTCAGGTTTGTTACGTTGACGTGCAGCCGTTGAGAGAGTGCTAATTGAAGGTGTTTGTAAAATAACAAAACGATCAATTAAATAATTTCCTTGAATATCTTTTAAGTCCATAAAGGAAAAAGTGGAGAGTTTACCAGAGGCTACTACTAACAACTTACTTTCTACTTCCATAGGTAGCGCGTTTGAAATATTTTCAGGCATAAGTAAAGCTCTTAGTTCATCTGCTAAAGTGCTTGGACTATCAATATTAATATTATTTGCTGGTTCTGCTAATGCGGCCTTTAGCTTTTCTATTCTAGGATTGTTAATTTCCGTTAGGCTACGGTATTTGTCTAGCAGTGTATTTAATTGATTAATATCTATTTTATGGTGATGTGCAATTATGGTTGAGTCAGGTTTTACTAGAAAAATTAGCAAGCCGCTTTCTATAGGCAAATAACTTAAAATAGTAGCGTTAAGGCGTTGTGCAGTTTGAAGAATTTCGCTAAAACCTACAGCAATAAAAGGTTTGAAAAATTCTGCGTTTTGTTTAGCTTGTTCACTACCCAAATTCTTTTCTAGTAAATCACGGAATTGATAAACTCGTATTCTTTCTGAAACTGCTAAAGCCGCAGGAAATAATTCTTTAGCAGCTAACATTTCTATATAAGCTTGATAAACTTGCAAAGGTTTTACTACACCAAAAAATGGTTCTGATTTTATATCAGGGAAATTTTCAATAATGTTAATAGCTGCTTCGTAGTTTATTTGTGCTGTTTTTGTGTCATTTTGCTGAGTTGCAACTTTAGCTAGACCATAGAGACAAGAATAAACACCAACTTGATTTTTTAGCTCAGTAAAAATATTTTTTGCCTGATTATAAGCTTCTGTTGCAGCAGTTAAATCATTGCGCTTAATAGTGATAGCAGCTTGTAGTAAAAGTGTGTTAACTTCGCCTGCTTGATCTTTATTTTCACGTTTAATAGCCAGCACTTTCTCACAATGTTTTGCTGCTTGTTCATATTGCCCTGCAACAAAAGAGGTATTAGCTAAAGATTCCAGTAAAACAGCTTGTCTAGCAGGAGAATTATTTTCTGGATTCATTGCTAAAGCTTGTTCTAAATATGGCAAAGCGCGAGCAGGTTGATTAAGACTAGTGTAACTATCTCCTAAGCCTATTAAAGCATTATATTCGCTACGTCGGTCTTTTAATTCTCTAACAACCACTAAAGCTTGTTCATAGCTACTAACAGAATCTTGATATTTACCTTGTGGACGATAAGTAAAACCTAGTCCAAGCAAGGCTAGTGCTTCGCCTCGTCGGTCTTTGATTTGCCGACAAATCAATAGCATTTGATCATAATGAATGCTAGCTTCGCTAAATAAACTTAAATTTTTTTCACAAATTGCTAAAGCATTTAAGGTGTAAGCCTCGCCACGTAAGTCTTTTAGCTCGTTTCTAATAGTTAAATTTTGTTTATAAAAAGGCAAAGCTTGGTCAAATTTTCCTAAAAGTCTGTAAGTATCAGCTATAGCTGCTAGTACAGTTCCTTCTAAACTACGCTCTTTATCCTCGCGGCTTGCTCTTAGTGCAACTTGGTAAGACGAAAAAGCTTCATCATAGTTTTCTAAATTTCTTTGACAATCTGCTAGTCCAAATGATGAATAACCAACACCAGAAAGGTTATTAGACTCTTTTGCTGCTGTTAAAGATTTTTCATAGTAGGGGATAGCTTCCTTAAATTGTTTTGCTAGTCGATGAGATTGTCCAAGTCCAAACAAAGCAAATCCTATTGCTTTTTTATCTTGCAGTTCTTGATAGATGATTAAGGCTTGTTGATAGTAATTTTTTGACTCAGCAAAATTGTCCACTGATAAATAAGCATCTGCCATTGCTGATAAAGTTGTAGCCTCACCAATGCGATTTTTTAATTCCTGTTGGATAGTAATAACTTGCTCAAAATATTTTATTGCTCCGTCCGCGTCCCCATCACGTAGTAAACGATTACTAATTGCAAGATAAGCTCTAGCCAATGAGTATTTGTCTGCGCTTTTTTCTGCAAGTATAAGTGCTAGCTCTGCCGCTTCTACAGCTTCTTTATCTGCTTCTAAAGTTGAGAGAATTATTAATCTGCCTGTGTGTAGCTCACTTGCCCAAGCAGCATTTTTAGTTTCTTTTAAGCACTTTTCATAATAAGCAAAATCTTCTCTTAATTTTTCTACGCCTGTTTTAACTGGAACTTCAATATTAGTAACTGTTAGACGATAGTTACCACTTCGCATTTGCCAAACTGTTGTAGCTTCAATTATATATTTACCATTCATAGGTAACTTGATGGAAATACGAGCATTATAACCAACACTACCATTATCATTAATTGCTATCACATTGCCATCAGGAGCATAAAGTTTTAGCAAACTGTCAAAGTCCTCTGATGTCATTTCAATTATTATTTGTTGACCTACTTTGCCGCTAAACTGCCAGTTTTCATAAACAATAGTGTCACGAGTGGCTATATTTTCCTCTAAACGGCTTTCTAATGTCTGACCAACATTAATAGGCTTTTCTATAGCTTTTATTAAGCTTGGAGAAACCAAAACTACAAGTATTAATTTAGCTACTTTTTGAATTATATTTGACATCATTACCTCAACAAATTACCAAATTATTTAATCATTTCTTTCTAATTTTTTAATTCTATTTGCCGCTACTATTTGGCCTATTGCAATTGATCCATCGTTGCTAGGAAATTTTTGTTGCCAATAAGCAAAAAATCCTGCCTGTTGTAATGCTAAAACGCTCTTTTCTAATAAATACCTATTTTGAAAGCATCCGCCAGATAAAACAACCTGTTTTTCTCCTGCTAATTTTGCTATTTCTACCAATATATTAACTAAAGCATTATGAAATTTTGCTGCTAGCAAAGCTATATCAATTGATTTATCTAGGTCTGATAAAATGCTGATTATAAGTTCTTTCCAGTCAATAATTATAGGTGATTGCTTTTTACAAATTATAAATTCATAACTTTCTTTGGTATCTAGTTTAGAAGCTAGATTTTCCATCTTTATTGCGGCTTGTGCTTCAAAACTACATTTTTGTTCAATTGCCAAGATTGAAGCAACTCCATCAAATAACCGACCTATGCTAGAAGTTTGAGGACTATTTATTTTATTTTTTAGCATTTGTTTTAATATTTTTAATTCTTGTGATGTAAAGCTTTGAATACAAGCAAGTTGACTATTAAAAACTTCTTCTCCTAAAACTTTGTAAAGCAGTGCCAAAGCAACTCGTCGCGGTTCTTTTATAGCTTTTTCACCACCAACTAAAGAAAATTGCTTTAAGTGAGCAAACCTAGAAAAATCATTTGGAGTAATTTGTAAAAATTCACCTCCCCAAATTGTGCCATCTGTCCCATAACCTGATCCATCCCAAACTACAGCAAAAACATTGTCTGTAATTTGGTTTTCTGCCATACAAGCAAGCGCGTGTGCATAATGATGCTGAACAGCTAAAGAATTTAAGTCCTGACTTTGTGCATATTTAGTTGATAAGTATTCTGGATGTAAATCACACACAATTTTTGCTATTTTAGCGTTATATATTTTCTTAATTTTTTTAATAGTTTGCTCAAAATTATCAAAAGCTTTTTTATTATGTAAATCGCCTAAATGTTGGCTTAAATAAATACCGCTTTTTAAGGAAAATGCTACAGTGTTTTTAAGTTGCGCTCCTAGGGCTAAAACTCCACTAGAATAATTTGAAAATTCCGTCATTAAGCTAGAATAACCTCTAGCGCGACGTAGTAGCATTTCTTTACCTAAAACTACCTGCACAATTGAATCATCAATTGCTTGGACAATTGCCCGATTATGTACTAAAAAGCCATCTGCAATATTGCCTAAATATCTAATAGCTTCTTTTTCATCAATACAAATAGGCTCATCAGATATATTTCCACTTGTTGCAACTAAAGGCATTCCCAATAAATACATCAACAAATGCTGTAAAGGATTATTAGCTAGCATTATACCTAGATAATTGCTATTAGGTGCAACATTGTCTGCAATATTAATTGCATCAAGTTGTTTTAATAAAACTATTGGCGCGATGGCTGATGTAAGTAAATTGCTTTCTATGTCTGATAACCAACAATGTTGTTTTACTAAATCTAATGAAGGGTAGAGCAGGGCAAAGGGTTTTTCTTCCCGATTTTTGCGCTGACGAAGTTTAGCAATAGCTTCTTTATTTGAAGCATCAACCAGCAGTAAAAAGCCTCCTGTGGATTTAATAGCAATTATTTTGCCTTCTTTAACTAATGTAACTGTTAGGGTTATAGCATCTGTTTTAGTAGCTAAAAGACTGCCAAAATTATCATAAAAAGCTAGTTCTGGGCCGCAAGTATGACAAGCATTAGGTTGAGCATGAAAGCGTCTATTAGTTGGATCAAGGTATTCTTTTTGGCATTCCTGGCATATTAGAAAATCTTTCATTGTCGTATTGCTACGGTCGTAGGGGAGATTTTCTATAATGCTAAAACGTGGCCCACAATTAACACAGTTTGTAAAAGGGTAAAAATAGCGACGGTTATTAATATCAAATATTTCTGCTAAGCAGTCCTGACAAGTTGCTAAATCAGGCAAAATAGCACTTTCTTTTATTCCTGCTAAATTGCTTTGGGCAATTACAAAATTTTCTTCTGTTTTTAAGGCTAAAACGTGTTTTTCTATAGAGTTAATTTCTGAATTGGGAGGACTATTTTTTTCTAGGAGGGTAAAAAATTTTTCTAAGTGTATTTCTTTTCCTTGAATTTCAATTAGCACACCTTGTAAGGAGTTGCTTACCCAACCTGTTAAGCCAAGTTGCTGTGCTAGTCGGTAGACAAAGGGACGAAAGCCTACACCTTGGACTTTCCCTTTTATAATTAAAGCAAATCTTTTTTCTAAATTATTCACCTAAATATAGTTAAAGCTCCAAATATAAATTATTTATACTTGGAGCTTTTTGCAAAAAAACTAAAAATTTAGCTAGCTAAAGCAGCAGCAATAGCTTCATCAAATATGCTTAAGGCTGTGTCTATATCATGCTCATCAACAATTAATGGAGGTGAAAATCTAATAGTATTTTCTCCAGCACCTTGTAGGATTAAGCCGCGATGAAAAGCTTCTACTTCAATACGATCTCTTAATTTAGCATCAGGTTTATTGCTTACTCGATCAGTTACAAACTCTACACCAATCATTAAGCCTAGACCACGTACATCAAAGATTACATTTGAATATTTTGCCGCAATTGGTTGTAAACCTTCTAAGAGTCTTTCACCCATTTTGCGAGAGTTTTCAATTAGTTTATCTTCTAACATTTCAAATGTTTTTAGTGAAGCAGCAATAGCAACAGGATTACCGCCAAAAGTTGAAGCATGTGCGCCAGGATGCCAATTCATTACCTTTTCACTAGCTACAGTAGCTGAAAGTGGTAGTCCAGAAGCAATTCCTTTAGCTAAGCAAATAATATCTGGTATTACTCCAGAATGTTCACAAGCAAACATTTTGCCAGTACGACCCATTCCTGCTTGTACTTCATCAGCAATTAGCAAAATACCATGACGGTCACAAATTGCGCGTAATTCGTGAAGGAATTTTGCTGGTGGAACAACATAACCACCTTCTCCTTGAACTGGTTCAACAATAATTGCTGCAACTTCATCTGGTGGAACAGTCGTCTTAAAAAGGCGTTCTTCAATTACTTTTGCACATTCTACAGCACAATTTTCAACATCTTTACCATAAGGACAGCGTTTGCAATTGGCATAAGGTATGTGTGTTACATCTAAAGCTTGACGGCCAAAGCCTTGTCGTTGTGTACTACGGGAAGCGGTTACGGATAATGCTCCTAATGTACGACCATGAAAGCTATTAAAAAATGCAATATATTTGTGACGACGACGAGAATATGCTGCTAATTTTAATGCTGTTTCTACGGCTTCAGCACCAGAATTGCCAAAATGTACTCGCTTAGGATAATCTCCGGGGGTAGTTTCTTCTAATTTTTTTCCTAGTTCTGTAATGCTATCAAAATAATAGTCAGTGCTAGAAATATGAACAAAGTCGTTTATTTGTTCTGTCATTACTTTAACAATTTCTGGATGAGCATGTCCGGTTGCTAGTACAGCTACGCCAGCATTAAAGTCTAAAAACATATTTCCATCAACATCTTCAATTACTGCACCTTTCCCACGTTTAATAACTAATGGATAAGTACGAGTATAACTTGGGGAAATATAGCGAGCGTCTTTTTCTACAATTTCTTTGGCCTTGGGCCCGGGTAATTCAGTTTTAATTAAAGGTGCGCGGAATTCTTTTACTACACTAGTCATAAATAAATTTTCTCCTTACCTTGTCTAACTACAAGGCTAAATAGAATAACGATTAGTAGCCCTTTATCTAGCAGCAAAATCTTTGTGCTAAAGACACACTAATCAATAGGTTAAAAGTTTTAAGTGGGTTTATGGAGATTATAGGGAGTTTACTTAAGGCTAGTCTGCAAAAAGGTCGGCCCGCATTTTTGCGGGATTAAAACAAGAAGTTAATTCAGTTTGTGAAAATAAGAGTTTTTTTAGCATATGTGTTTTTTGATTTAGATGCTTTCATTATGCCCTAAAAAGTTTGTTTCTGCAAAGCGAAAGACTACTGTTTTTTATAGCTTATACCAATCAACTTATTGACAATTTTGCTTATTTTCCATATCTTTCCCTTGCAATATTTTTCTTTTTGCAAAAAACCTTTAAGATAAATTCTTATGTTAATTACAAAATTACAAATTAAAGATATTAAAAACTATACTGAACAAGAATTTGATTTTAGTAATGGAATAGTAGCTATTTGCGGGCCAAATGGGTCAGGTAAAACAACCATTATTGAATCAATTGCTTGGGCATTATTTGACCATTTAGATTATAAAAAAGAAGATTTTGTTCGTAGAGGTGCGCGTAAAGGAAGTGTCAATGTTTTTTTTGTTTCTACTATAGATGGTCGGGAATATGCTGTTTCTCGTGATAGCACAGGTTCTTATTATGTTTATGACCCTGAACTAAAGATTCGTTTAGCCCAACAAAAACAGGAAGTAACAAAATGGCTTTGCCAACAACATGGCGTAGAAGATGGAACAGACCTTTCTAACCTTTTTCGTACTACAATAGGAGTTCCTCAAGGCTCATTTACTTATGATTTTTTGCAACCCCCATCTAAGCGTAAACCTGTTTTTGACAAAATCCTAAAGGTAGAAGATTACATACATGCAGCCGATAAATTTAAGGACTTATCCCGCTTAATCGAGGGAAAAATTTCTGTTATTCGTGAGAAAATCGCTAGTGATGAAGGGCAGTTAAAGCATTATGAGGAAATAGAATCTAACTATCATATGGCTATTAATAAATTAGCGTCGCTTAAATACTTATATGATGATGCTTTAAAGGTTAAAGATGAAACAGAAACACGTTTAAAACACTTAGAAGCTTTTAAAGAGCAACTTGATAGAGTTAATAGAGAAATAAGTAAACTAAAAATTAATAATATTGAAAATGAAACCAAAGAAAAAAATTTAATAGCAGAAATTCAGCGAGCTAAACAAGCATCAGAGTTAGTTAACAAAGCTAAAGCGGGTTATGAAAAATTTTTGCTAGCGTCAGAAAAGCTAAAAACTTTAGAAAAATCTCGTGCTACTCGGGATCAGCTAAGGAATAGCTATAGCAGCACTCAGCAACAAATTAGCAGGCTTGAAAGCGACATTGAACATACTCAACAAGAATTAAAACAAATTGAAAAAGCTCATCAAGAGCTTGCTAATTTAACAACAAAAGTGCAGGAACAAGAAGCACTTGAAAAACAATTACAAGACTTACAAAAAAAAGTTGGTGAGAAAGAACAAGTAGAAAGAAATATTTCTAATTTAGGTCGAGATTTAGACGACTTAAGACAAAAATATTCTGAAATTTCACGTAGCATAGAAGATTCAGAAAAACATAAAAATGATGATAAGTTAGTTACAAAATTAGAGCTTGAAAAATCAGAAATAGACGAACGTTTAGCCAACTATAATTTAACTTTAGCCGAGCTTAAACATAAAGAAGAGCATCTTAATGGCTTAATAAATACTTATCAAAACTTAGACTTACAAATAAAAGATATTTCTGAAGAAACAGAAAGACTAGAAAAAGAAGTTTCTGTAGATTTACCTTCTGTTACAGAATTAGAAGAAAAGCAAAAAGATTTAACACATAAAATAGCAGAGCTAAAAGCAATAACCCAACGTGATGAAAAAATGCAGCAGGAAATAAAAAACGGTTTATGTCCGTTGCTGTCTGAACGTTGCCTAAATATGAAACCTGGTCAAACTTTGGACGAATATTTTAGTTTTCAATTAACAGAACAAAACACACAATTAAAAGAAAAAGAGAGCTTATCAAAAACAGTTTCATTACAACTTACTCAAGCAAGATTGTTGTTAAATAAAAAATTGAATTTGGAAAGTTTAATATCTCAGCTAACAACAGTAAAACAACAAGCCGCAAGCATTAAAGAGCAACAAAATTTAATAGAAAATGAACTTGCTAAACTTGGAAATAAAAATGATTTACTTCAATCTAAAACTAATGACACAAGCCGACTACAAGCCTTAGAAAAAGAGCTTACAATTGCACGAGATGGAAAATTAAAATATGCACAATTAGAGCCTCGCCGCTTGCGCTTAATTGAGCTTAAAGAAGAAGGTGTACAAAAACGTAAAGCTCATGACGCAGATTCAGCGCGACTTTCTCGACTTAAAGAAGAGCTATCAGCACAAGCAATTATTCAAACTGATTTAGTTAATTTAGGAAATCCTCGCGTTACTTATGAGGGCTTAAAGCGTCAAATTTTGCGCGAAACAATGCTTAAACAGCAACTAAGCTTGCACGAACAAAACTATAAACGATTACTTGATGAAACGGCTAATTTAAGAAATCAACTAGAAAGTTTTTCTACTTTAGATAAAGAACTAGCCGAAGTAAATCTTCTATTAGCTGATTGCCAAAGCGATTATCAAACTTTTTTAGCTAATCAATCTACAGCTAGCTTATTATTAAAGTTAGAACAAGATTTAGAAAAGATAATTTCTAATAGCTCTAACCTTAAAGCAGAATTAGAAATTAAAGAGACAGAGTTAATAAATATAAGTCCTAAATACTCATATGAAGAACATAGTGAGAAACGAAACTTAATTAACAAATTGATTCATGAAGTTGCTCAGCTAGAAAGTGAATCAAAACATACAGAAACACAAAAGCAAAACTTATTTAATCAATTAGAAAGATTAACCGTAGTAAAACGCGAACAAACAAACAAAATTGCTGAAAGAGATCGTCTTAGCGAACTACATGACTTGGCTGATTTTATTCGTGATTGTTTGCGTAAAGCTGGGCCCTATATTACAGAGGCTTATCTTTATACAGTTTCGCTAGAAGCAAATTTACTTTATAGAGAAATTTCTGGTAATTCTATGATTAGCCTGCGCTGGGGGTTAGATTATGAAATTATTATGGAGGAAGAAGGCCGCGACCGCCCATTTCATAACCTTTCGGGCGGTGAGCAAATGACAGCAGCAATTTCTGTTCGTTTAGCATTGCTAAAAGAATTTTCAGATTTACGCTTTGCATTTTTTGATGAACCTACAACAAATATGGATGAAGAGCGTCGTCGGAATTTAGCTCAACAAATTGGCCGAATAAAAGAATTTGAGCAACTTTTTATTGTTACTCATGATGATTCATTTGAAGGCTTTACAGATAATATTATTCAATTAACAAAAAAAGCTCATATATAAATTTATGTCTTTAAGAAATAAAATTGCTAATGCCTTAAATTCTAAAGCTCAAGAGTTTACAAACTTTGACCAACAATTAAATAGTAGCAGTTTGTTTTATGATGAAAAAATTGCTGAGTTTTCAAAGCTAAATTATGAGGAAGTTCTTGCAAATTTATCTGACTTTTCTGCTCCTGGAGCAATTCCATTAGCAGAATTTCAGACTAGTAAAAATCTAGTAATTAAATTTGATGAACAATGGTCAAATCACGAAGAAGCCCGAAATTGGGCATATAAGGTTTTACTTGGACATCCAACATTTGCCGCAGATGGTTCGCAAATAATGCCTTCAAAGGATTTGTCCTTGCCTGTTGCAGCAATACAAGTTGCTTGGTTTGAAAACCCACACACACCTAATGGACAATATACTAAAAACACTCGTGTAGAGGTGCTTTCACCTAATGATCTATTGATGGGAAAGGGAGCAGAACTACAAGTTTCTGATCAAATGGTAAACTTGCGACGCTTTCAACTAGAGGTAGAAGTTTTAACTGAGTATATGGAAAACTATGCTCAAAATAATGATACAAGCAAAACACCTCCCCTTGTTTTTCTTGATAGCTCAATTGTAATTTCTTTTGCTGAACGTTGGCATGAAGACCAAAGAAAATTGTTTATTGAACCTTTAATTAGACTTTTAGATGTTTCTGAAGCTACTAATATTCCAATTGTTGGTTATGTAGACACTACACTTGCTTGTGATATTACAGTAATGTTTAAGTATTTTTTTGCTTTAGATATTCAGCGTAGCCCAATACATGACGCATATTTATTTCGCAATTTAGCTTGGGGAGATCGCAGTATTTTTTTTACTTGCGCGCGTGCAGGGCTACTAGATCAATTTGGTAAACATAAACGTGGTGTTGGGTTTGTTTACTTAAAAACTAATCAAAATTTACCTGCTCGTTTAGATATTCCGGTTTGGGTATATGAAAAAGGCTTGCTTGATTATGTAATTAATTTGGTGCGGGCTGAAGTAGTGGTTGGTGTAGGCTATCCTTACCCTTTAGCAACGGCTGATGCTACGGCGTTTATTTCTTCAACTGATCGAGAAGCTTTTTACCAAATATTTCAACAGTTTTTACAAAAGCAAGAAATAAACTTGCATATTTCTCAAAAAGTGTTAAGTAAGAGTCAAACTAGAAGATAGTTATGGTTTCGCCTCAATTGCCAGAAGATTTACTCTTAAAATTTGGGCAAAGTAGGTCTTTATGTGTACTTACTGGTGCAGGAATTTCCCTAGCTAGTGGTGTCCCAACTTTTCAAGGTAGCGGACGTTTGCAGCATTTTAATAATTATCCTTGTGAGTATCTTAGCTCTACTATAGCTTGGCAAGATTACCCAGAAATAGTAAAAGCTTTTTATGATGATTTACGCAACCGTATTTATAGAGCGCGACCAAGCATTACTCACCAAACTTTGCATGGTTGGGAGCAAAGACGTTTTACTTATCCACTAAAATTTTTTCTTTTAACATTGAATTTTGATGGCTTACATAATTTGATGGGAAATGAATCTATTATTGAACTCCAAGGGACTATCTGGCAGTTGCGTTGTCACTTCTGTCATACAATTTATGATTTAGTACCTTTTAGACAACTGCCTATGCCAGATACTTGCGAAATCTGCCAAGGTTTTCTACGCCCTAATATTGTATTTAACGATGAACCTATTACACGGGCAGTTCATCGTGATGCTGTTATGGCGATTGAACAAAGCGACACATTTATTTCTATTGGTGTTTCTGGTCAAATTACATATGCTAGCCAGTTAATTAACTTGGCGCGTCGCAAATGCAATTTTTTAATAGAAATAAATCCTCAACCTACAGTGTTATCTAAATTTTTTGATATTAGTATTTTAGGTCGTGCTGAAGAAGTAGTACCACAATTTTATTGGGACTACTTTTTTGATATGTTTTAAAATTTCTTAGCGATTAAAACGCCAGTTTAACGTCTATTTCTGCCTTTAATAGAATTTTTCTAATAAATAACTTTTTTGTATGATAATAACTTGTTGGGAAAAGACATTAACCTAAAATTTAAGGAGATTTCATGAATAAAGATATAAAAAAGATGTTGAATGCACTTGGAGATCATAGCTTAGAATATAGAATGTGCCATTTATTATCATTTTTTGCTGCATCAGATGGAGAGCTTTCCCAAACAGAAATAGAACACATGGTTGGTTATCTTAAAGGAATGATTGAAGGATTAGACTCAGATACAGATCTACAAACTTTAGTAGTTGGTTGCCTTAATGATATGCAAAAAGATGTTAATGTAGAACTACTAAAAGAAACTATTGCTATTTTTGCCGAATATCTACCTTCTAAAAAATTAAAAGAAATAGCTGATGGTGTTGAACTTGTGATTGGAAGCGATGAACTTTCTGAAGCGGAAGCAGAATTACTTGAATGCTTAAGAAAAGATTGGGGATTAGTTTAGTAGTTTACCTAGTTTGTAAATACTAGTATTAAAATATCTAGCTAATGGGACTATTAGCTAGATATTTTTGTTAGTTTTAACGACGGCGTGAAGTACGGCTTTTTGTCTTCGGTTGTGCTTTAGCTTTGCTACTAATTTTACTCTTACTACTAGCTTTATAACTTTTCTGTTTACTAGGGGATACGCTAGTTGATTTACGTATCACAGCTTTTCGACTAGTGCTATAACGTGAGGAAGCTTTATATCGAGATTTTAATCTAACATTGCGGATTTGCTGACCTTTAACACGCCGCGGACGATAAGCAACCCTTGTTACTTTTTCAGGTGCGCGATAGTCTGCTGGTGGTTCTACTGTAACAGAACTATCCAATGAACGAAGAATAGATAAATAGATTTGTGTTTCTTGTGGAAGTGAGCGTCTCCAATATTCACCCTGTGATAATGTACGAGGTACTTTTACAGGATTAGAATTATAACCAGCAGCCATTATTTCTTCTTCTGTCGCAATACCGTTTTCCCAAGCATTAGCTACATTGTCATTACTAGAGAAGAATTGATAATAGCGGTTTAGATAAAGTAACATTGCTTTAGCTGCATTTTCATGTGTCATCATTGCTTGCTCAAAATCACTTATCCAATCTACTTGTGGAAAAGAGTTTTTCATTTCTCGATAAGTGCTAGAAATCATTTGAACCATTCCACCAGCACCAGCACTACTAACAGCATAACGATAAGTATTTCCACGATTAAGCGCGTAAAGTGTTCTTACTTCATTAAATAAAGTTGTTTTGCTTTCATTATGATAACGACCATGATCTATATGCTCTACAATAGTAAGTAATTTTGCTAGGTTAAAAACTTTTTCTGGCACATCTAACCTATTGCGTTTAAGTGACTTATTAGCATTAGTCAAAACTTTTTCAATATATTGATCACCTAATGGAGCAAAATTATAAGTTTGCAAACCATAATGAGCCGGGACATAATAGCCCATTTCCTTAAACATACCTTTTCTAACTATTGGGTATTTAACCATTAATGGGACAAACTGCCCTATGCCATTACTAGTTTCTATACTTACTTTAGTATTAATAAAATTAGGGTGGTCAATGCGTAAAGTAATTTGTGAGCCTTCTGCTAGGGTAAAATTCTCTTGATAACCACGAGTAATAAAATTAGTTTTTAGAGTTTTAATAAAGTAAATTTCCCCGCTACGTTTTTCTAGCATTGAAATGCCAACAGTTTCTTCATCTAAAGAACAATCTTTAGCCAATACTTTTTGAGCTTCAACTAGTTTATCTAATAAATATTCTTCTGTTGTTTTTATTTTAGTAGATTTATTAGAATCTTTTAATATTGCAGTTGTTGGAGGCTCATTAGATTTAATATCTATAGGGGTTTGATTAGTATTTTGTGCATATACAGGAAAAAAGGAGTTTGCAAATAAAACACTGCCTAAAACAACTTTTTTCCAGTTATTTTTTAGAATTGATTGTATAGGGAAAAATACTTTAGCTGACATTTAATTAAACCTCAGAAGAATGTTGTTTAAGATTTTAATGTTGAGAGCTTTTTTGGCTTAAAATTTTTGATGCCCACTATTAATGATCAGATGTCTTAAATAATCTAGCAATTTTTTCCTGATGGTGATAGATTAGCTTTGCTAAAATTTGTCTATCTTTAATATATAGAATAAATAACTATTAATAGTTAATAAATAAATTTAACTATTTTAGAGATCCTAACAAAATATAAAAAAGCTTATTTTATTGGGCAACATTAAACAAACAAGTTAAATCTGAACTAAAATAAAATATACTAATAATTTTTAACTATTAATATTAAAAGGCAAATAATAAGCTAAGGGTAGAAATTATGAAAGCTAAAATTCTTGCAAAATATGGCTTAAAAAGCCCTTTAACTGCTGTTATGGCCCTTGGCAATAAACAAGCAGTTTGTCTATCAAATTGGGGAAGGTCTGTCTTTACATTTTCTAATGGTGAAACTCATCACATCAATTTTAATGATGAAAAAGCAATTCTTGCTGGTTATGCCGACAAACATAAGAGCCGACCTGAGCATTGGCCCCCTAATGAAGAAGAATTTGAATATTTTTTTCCAAAAAGTGAGAACCAAGGGGCAATTTTTGCCTACAAGCAAGGTTTTGGCATTGTTTATACTGATACAGTATATTTATGTAGTCATATTAAAGAACCTATAACACATATTCCTATCAGCAAACCTCTTTTACCACATCCTGAACATTCTCACTTGATCAGAGAACCTTTGTTAGCTTCATATATCGCTGATACTAACCAAGTTATTGTAATTTTAAGTGATTATCATTGCCCACAAGTAGGAAGAACCATAGGAAAATTAGCTATAAAAAAAAATAACGCTGTTTGGGGTAGCCAAATTTCTGAAGTAGATTTTCATAAGCTTGAATTTGCTGCAAAACCTTTTTGGAAACTTTTTAATTTTGTAGAACAAGTTACTACAGGATCAGATAAAGAACCGCAAATAGGAAGTATTTTTGCTATAAGTGATCAAGAAATCTTAGTTAATGCTGTAAGAGCAAGAATGCTACAAGACATAAATAATTATGCCTATTCTGCATTAGGAGTTATTCAAACAAAAGGAAATATGGATTTGATAAAAGTGTTGCCAATAGGACGAGCATTATTTACTTCTGATAAGGAAAATTTATTGATAAATGCTGAAAGAGAAGAAGAAAGCTCGAAATTACTTTTTTGCAACAAACAAGGAGATTTACTTAATACACTAATTTTGACTCAAGAAATGTTAGATCCAATTAAAACTTTTGACATAATTTTTGATAAAACAGGTGATGAGCTATGGATTGTTGATACTTATAGCGGATATGTTAACCATTACCAGTTAATTATGAATTAAATTTAAGTTCTTCAAATATTAGATGGCTGCATTCAACTAAATATTTTCGCACTTTAAGCTTAAATTGTAGGGTTTTAACAATAATCTAATTGCTGTAAACCCACTTTTTTCTATATAATGGCAAGAACCTTTAGCAAAATAAAATAATCCTATTAACTATCTATCACTCAATGCCATTAATTGCATTTCCGTTGGAGGAAAGCATGAAAAAACTTTTATTACTAATCTTTTTGTTTGCCTGCGGCTTGTTAGTTTTAGCACCAAGTATAACTAAACCAACCAAAGGATCTGGTGCTGATGTACCTACTTTTAATAAAGAAGTAGTCAGAATTTTGCAGCAAAATTGTCAAACTTGTCACCATCCAGGTTATATTGCGCCTTTTTCATTAATGACTTATTCAGAAACTAAACCCTTTGCAGAAGCAATTAAATCTGCTGTTCAATCAAGGATGATGCCTCCTTGGAAAGCAGCAGAAGGTTGTGGAAGCTTTAATGATGAGCGTATTTTAACTAATGCTCAAATTGACACTATTAGTAAATGGGCCGATGCTGGCGCGCCAGAAGGCAGTGCAGAAGACTTACCACCGCCAGTAAAATTTAATAGTAGTTGGGGACTAGGTGAACCACAGCTAGCATTAAAATCTAGCGAACCTTATGAGCTAGCTGCTAGTGGCGATGATGTTTATCGTTGTTTTGTTATGCCACATGTTTTTGAAGAAGATAAATATGTTACTGCTGTAGAAGTTTTACCAGATGCAGCAGAAGTAGTTCATCACGTACTACTTTTTATTGATGGTAAGGGCGTATCTGTAAAACTAGATGAAGCTGATCCTGGCCCAGGATATACTTCTTTTGGTGGCCCAGGTTTTACTCCTACAGGGGGTTTAGGTGGCTGGGCTCCTGGTAATTTACCTCGCTTTTCTCCTGAAGGTGTGGGAATAAAAATTCCTAAAGGCTCACGTGTGGTAATGCAAGTCCATTATCATCCAAATGGTAAAACAACACTTGATCAAACCCGTATTGGACTACATTTTTCAGATACACCTTTAGAAAGTGAATTACGTAGTTTCCCGATTTTTAACCTAGGTTTTGCTATTCCTCCTGGTGCAAAAAAACATAAAGTTATTGGACAGTATACAATTCCAGCTAATACTAATATTAAAGTGTTAGGTGTTAGCCCACATATGCACCTGCTTGGAAAACAAATGAAGCTAGAAGTTACTTTGCCAGGTAGCAAAAAGCCTGCTTGTATGGTTAACATTCCTGCTTGGGATTTTAAGTGGCAAGGTACATATACTTACCAAGAACCTCTAACAATACCTGGTGGTAGCAAAATTAAGTTAACAGCCTTTTATGATAATTCTACGGCTAATCCATTTAACCCTAACAATCCACCTAAAATAGTTACTTGGGGTGAACAGACTACAGATGAAATGTGTTTAGCTTTTGTTAGCTACATCCTAGACCGTAAAGGCTCGCAAGCCCAAACTGCTGACGCTAAATCTACGCCAATGGTAGATGAAATTGCACTAGATCCACAAGCTAACCCACGTATTACAATGGGCGGCAAGGACTTAATGCAACAAGCTAATATTCGTATGATGGGATCTGTGTTAAGTAGTTCTCCTGCTGAAATGTATAACTGGGCCCCAGCCTATAGTAAGTCAGGAATGAATTTACTTCCTTGGAAATCACCTAAGAATTTAGATATTCCTCAAAGACCACTTTGTCACTAAAAATTATTTTTTGCTAAAATCTATAAAACCCAGCGCGTAAACGCTGGGTTTTTACTTTAACCAGAGATTAAAATAAGCCTACTAATATATTTTATATTGGTGGGCTTTAATATTTTCTCCTATTTTAACTTGACCAAAATTTAAGCTCTGTGTAGCTTACTAAAGTTATGGAAAAATTAGTAATTACTAACATCAAACAGCTAGTAACATTAGCTGGGCCATCTAAACCACGTACAAAAAATAACTTAAGTGAGCTTTCAATAGTAGAAAATGGTGCAATAGTTTGTGAAAATGGGCTAATTAGTTGGGTTGGTGAAGCTCAAAACTTACCACAACTTACGGATTATCAACTTATAGATGCTACAACAAAAGTAGTAACACCAGGGCTTGTAGACGCTCATACACATCCGGTTTTTGCTGGTAGTCGGGAAAATGAATATGAGCTTAGGATTTTAGGTAAAACCTACCAAGAAATAGCTTTAGCTGGTGGTGGAATACGTTCAAGTGTTCGTCGTACTCGTGCTGCTAGCCAAGAGGATTTGCTGGCGGAATCACGAACCCACACAAATTTACTTTTACAGCATGGTACAACTACAGCAGAAGCAAAAAGTGGCTATGGTTTATCGCTAGAAGATGAAATAAAAAGCTTAGAGGTAATTAAAAAGCTAACATCAGAAAATAATATTGAGCTAGTTCCTACATTTCTAGGAGCGCATGAAATCCCTGATGAATTTCGCAATAATCGAGATAGCTATATAAATTTGTTAACTGAAAAGATGATTCCAACGGTTGCAAAAGAAAATTTAGCTGAATATTGTGATATTTTTTGTGAAAGTCATGTTTTTTCTGTTGATGAAGCTAGAAAAATATTAAATACCGCTAAAGAGTATGGCTTAAAATTGCGCTTGCATGCCGATCAACTGACGCTTTCAGGTGGAGCAAAGTTAGCTGCTGAGTTAAACGCTATAACAGCCGATCATTTAGAACATATTGATGATGAATCTATTGATGCACTAAAACAAGCAGGTGTTATGGCTGTGTTGTTGCCAGGGTCGGTTTTTCATTTAGGCTTAAAGCAGTATCCTCCTGCTAGAAAAATGATTGACAGCGGGCTTGCAATAGTAATTGCAACGGACTTTAACCCTGGTAGCTCACCAACACCTAGTTTATCAATGACAATGAGTTTAGCTTGTACTCAAATGCGTCTTACACCTGCTGAAGCATTGACGGCTTGCACCATTAATGCTGCTTATAGCCTTGGACGAGGTGATAAAATCGGGTCTTTAGAATTAGGTAAACAAGCAGATTTAGTAATATTTGACTGCCAAGATTATCGCCAAATCCCATACTTTTTTGGCACAAACCTTGTAAATACAGTTATTAAGCGTGGAAATATTGTTTATAGGAGTAGTAGATAAATGGAAAAAATTGTTGAATGTATCCCAAATTTTAGTGAAGGGCGTAGAAAAGAAGTTCTTGATCAAATTGTTGCAGCTATTAAGTCTGTGCCAGGAGTAGTTCTACTAGATCAAGAAATGGATGCTAGCCATAATCGTTCAGTTGTCACCTTTGTTGGTGAGCCTGAAAGATGTGTTGAGGCTGCTGTTAGAGCTAGTGGAAAGGCTGCTGAACTGATTAACCTTAACTATCATCAAGGCGAACACCCACGCTTAGGGGCTACAGATGTTATTCCATTTGTCCCTATTTCAAATGTTTCTATGGAAGATTGCGTTCGTCTAGCACGTGAAGCCGGACGAAGAATTGCAGCAGAAAATAAAATCCCTGTCTATCTTTATGAGTCGGCTGCTACTAGACCAGATAGAATTAATCTAGCTGATATACGTAAGGGAGAATTTGAGCTTTTAAGCAAAGAAATAGAAACAAACGCTAATCGTAAGCCAGATTTTGGAGAAGCTAAAATTCATCCTACTGCGGGTGCTGTTGTAGTGGGTGCTAGACCTCCGCTAGTTGCCTACAATATTAATCTAGCAACCAGTGATATTGATGTAGCTAAAAAAATTGCTAAAGTTATACGTTTTGCAGGTGGGGGACTGCGCTATGTTAAAGCCCTAGGTTTTGAGCTTAAAGATCGTGGAATTGTTCAAGTTTCTATGAATATGGTGAATTTTGAAGCAACACCACTTTTTAGAGCTTTTGAAATGGTAAAACGGGAAGCAGAACGATATGGAGTAAATATTATAGGTAGTGAAATTGTTGGCCTAGTACCTCAAGCCGCATTAAATGCCTGTTCAGACTTTTATTTACAGTTAGAAAGCTTTAGCCCAGAACAGATTTTAGAAAATTGTCTTCAAACTGCTTTAGCTAAACAAGAAAGAATTGATTCAGGACAATCAGAGGACGACGCGAGTTTAGCCAATACAATAGGGACATTTCCAGATTTAGTTGCTGCCGGAACTGCTGCTCCAGGTGGCGGAAGCGTTGCGGCTCATTGTGGTATGTTGGCCGCTGCACTTGGGCAAATGATGGGAAATTTAACTGTTGGAAAGAAAAAATTTGCTTCTGTAGAGTGGCAAGTAAAAGAGCTACTTACCCAACTTGATGAACTTCGTGTCATCTTAAAACAAACCATTGCCGATGATGCCGAAAGTTTTAACGGCGTATTAAAAGCAATGAAATTACCTAAAGATAGCCAAGCAGAACAATTAGCTAGAGAAACTGCTATACAGGAAGCTACTAAACACGCGGTTTCCGTACCTGTGCGTACAGTTGAACAGTCTTTTGCTGTGTTAGAGCTACTAGATGATTTATCAGAAATCGGCAACCCTAATGTTTTAACAGATTTAGCTGTTGGCGCACAACTTGCAGTAGTAGCAATACGCAGTGCTTATTACAATGTATTAGTTAATTTAAGTTCAATAACTGACAGTGAATTTGTTACAGAAAACCAAAGTAAGGTGACAAATTTACTAGAACGCGCTCAAGAAATAGCAAACAAAATTGAGCAAACTCTAAGAAAAAGCCTTAGCAATTAAAAAAATAAAATAAGTATATGTAACTAAGCTTTATTTTTAGGAGTGTAGGCGTTTTGTCTACATTCCTAAAAAAGTACTTTTATAGGCAAGTTTAGATGGATATCTAACAAAGTTTCCTAGTAAATTAGTGGTTACATTTTTAGTCTGATACACAAATAATAGCTAAATATAAATACTAGTGTAATAGCCAAATAGCAAAAGTAAGTGTTAATTGAGGGAGTCTAACATGTCGTCGGATTATATTGGGTCTGACTTTGGGCAATCTGTTTATGAGACAATTCAAGTAGTAGTGGCAGATCGAGTAGCTTACATTATTTTTAATAAGCCTCCATTAAATATCTTTTCTATTGAAATGATGAAAGAAGTTAATCATGCTCTTAGTCGATTAACAAAAATTACTTATGTTTGTGCGGTTGTTTTTGCTGCTACACCTACTTCAAAGGCTTTTTCTGCGGGAGTTTCTATTGAAGAACATCGCCAAGATATGGCCTATCAAATGTTAGAAAATTTTCATAATATTTTCCGAGCTTTACATACTTATTCTAAACCAACAATTGCAGTAGTTAACGGGCCTGCTCTAGGCGGCGGATGTGAGCTAGTAGCTTTTTGTGATGTGGTTATTGCTTCAGAAAAAGCAAAATTTGGACAACCTGAAATTAGATTAGGTGTTTTTCCTCCTATGGCAGCCGTGATTTTACCTAGAATAATAGGATTAAAAAAAGCAACAGAGATGATCTTAACTGGTGAGCCAATAGATGCTTTTGATGCCCAAAATATGGGACTTGTAAATTTTGTTGTTAGTGAAGAACAACTAGAGGAACGTACTTTAGAAGTAATATCGTCTTTTCGTGACAATAGCGCATCAGTTTTAGAAGTAACGCGACGTGCAATTTTTACAGGATTTTTTCCAAATTTTGAAGAAGTTTTATCAAAAGTAGAAGAACAATATTTGATGCAACTAATGAACTTAGCCGACCCCCACGAAGGATTAAGAGCTTTTATGGAAAAGCGAAAACCTGTTTGGAGACATAAGTAAATTAAGCTTTATCTATTACAGAAGGGATTCCATTTGGATCAAAAGCTAGGGGTGGATGAATATCAAAAGCATCTGCAACCCTTACAAAAAAGTTAAAAAGCGCGCCAATATAAACTGCTTCAGCTATTTGAGGATTTGACCAACCAATACTGCGTAGTTCTTCTACTTGTTCATCAGTAATTTTATAGGCATGTTTGGTTAATGTTTCAACAAATCTAAGTAAAAGACGCTCAGCATCAGAAATAGGGGCTTTGTCTAAGTCTCCTTCTCGTAAGGCATTAGCAACAACGGTGTATTCTTCCCCTTGCAACTGCAAGAACGTAGCATGACTGCTTAATCAGTAATGACAGCGATTAAGTGCTGATACATAAGAAGCAATCATTTCATGTTGAGCGCGGCTTAATGCTGCATCTGAAAAGCTAAGTCTAGCAGCATCTAGTATTGATTTAAGAAAATTTGGCTGCCAACTCATAGTTAAAACAATGTCAGGAACTTTACCAGCAATAGTTGCTCTACTACGAGCTTCAGCATAGATTTCAGCTAATAATCCCTCAGCTTTTTCTTCTTCAATCCATGGTATTCTTGGCATAATTTCTATTATTACAGAGATTTAGATAAGCGCGGATAAAGCAGCATAAATAGATTTTTTGATTAAATATAATAAATTATTTAGGAGCTAGAACCAGAAGGGCCACCTTTTGCTGAGGCTGCTTGACCATTTGCGTTTTCTAAATCCCGTTTAACAGCATCTAAAATCCCATTAATAAACTGAGTAGCTTCATAAGTGCTAAAACGGCGTGCTATCTCTAGGGCTTCATTGATAATTACTGTTTTAGGGGTATTAGGTTGATAGAGGAACTCATAAACGGCCATTCTAAGCAAGTTACGATCTACTATTGCCATTCGAGAAATTCGCCAATTAGCTGCACGATTACTAATGCAATTATCTATTTGCTCAAGGCGTGCAATAGTACCAATAACTAGTTCAGATGCAAATTCGGTGATTTCTGAACTAACTTCTGATTTTGATATTTCACATATTTCTTCCCAATAAGTTTTGATTAGATCTTCTATTTTGGGACGTGCAATATCATATTGAAAGAGCATTTGTAAGGCACACTCTCTAGCCTTACGACGAGCACCCATAGTTTTATACCTATAGAACTAAAAACTAAGTAAAATTAGTTTTTGATACTAAGTTGAATTTGTTGGCACAAATTAACCATTTCTACCGCAGACATAGCCGCTTCAGCACCCTTATTACCAACTTTCATCCCGGCGCGATCAATAGCTTGTTCTACTGAATCAGCAGTAATAATTCCATAAGTTATAGGAATATTACTGTTTAATGCAATTTGCGCAATACCCTTTGTTACTTCTGCCGCGATATAGTCAAAATGTGGAGTTTCACCTCTAATTACAGCACCTAAACAAATAATAGCGTCCCATTTACCAGCATCAGCTAGCTTTTTTACTATTAAAGGAATTTCAAATGAACCAGGAACACGGCAAATAGTTATATCATCACTTTGCGCCCCTAGACGTTCTAAAATATCAACTGCTCCACCAGTTAATCTACTTACTACTAGATCGTTCCAACGACTAGCAACTAAAGCAAACTTAAATCCAGCAGCACTTAGTGAACCTTGTATTTGTCGCGGCACGCCGCGTTCCTCCTGCTAAGTTATTTGTTTGCTCGCAGTATAGTGTTAGCTAATTTGACTGTCAATATTTACAGGCTCATCTTTGCCGGCGTAAATACAGTTTTGAAAGGCATTTAATACTTCTTGAGGAAAAGTTGCTCGCTTACGCTGAGCGTCAACTACTAAATGTGTGCTTTCTCCTATAGCTAATTTAACATTAGGGTTTACACGGTAAATTTCATAGCCAAACTTTATTAATCTTCTGTTAAGTTGCGTAAGGTAAGTACGAATTAAAATTTCATCATCATATACGGCAGATGAAAGATAACGGCAATTAATGTCTATTAATGGGGTAAAAAGTTGATATTTTTTTTCTAAATCTCGATAGCTAAGACCAAGCGATCTAAAATAATCTGTCCGTCCTACTTCCATCCAGATTAAGTAATTAGCATGATAGACAATTCCCATACAATCAGTTTCAGCATATCTTACCCGTAGACGAGACTCTACAAAGTTTGTTAACTGTTTATTTTCCATAATTTAACGAAACCCTTAAAAGTTGAATGTCGCGTTGTTTTGCAATAAATGAGATTTGAAAACGATCGTCACTAGTTATTTTACTAAGATATTTTTCTTTGGTTAAACAAAGTAAACTAGCATTTTTCTGTAATAGTTGGGCTAGTTGGTCGCTATTTTCTAAAACTAATGCTTCCTGTGTATGTTCACCTGAGCCTTTAATTACACGTCCATTTGTATAAAATAACGGGCTATATTGAAGGTAATTAAAGAAAATAATTTTTTCATCAACCTTAAAATTACTTAAGGCTGTTTTTGATAATGAGGATAGAGAATCTTTATTTTCTAGTGGTGAAAAAAGTGTTGTAGTAATAATTATTGCAAGTATTGGGTTTATAGCAAATAAGGAAAATAAAACCGTCCAATAATTTTTTAGCCAAAAGAAAGATAGCAATCCTAAAGCGGCTAAAATAGGTGTTATGGCTAGCAGTGTTTTACTAGTTTGACTAGCTGCAAGTTCTTTTCCAGCAAAATAAGGTGCAGCTAAACTAATACCCAATAATAATAAACTAGTTATTATTATTGGGTATCGTAGCTCTTTTGCTTCAGAGAAGGTTTTTTCTACTTCATAGCCAATTAATAATCCTAGGGCGGGAAATACTGGCAAGATATAGCCAGGCAATTTAGAAGATGAAAGAGAAAAGAAAGTTAAAGGAATAGTTAACCAAAGTAGGGCTAGAAGTAACAAACGATCTTGTTTATGCTCAAAATTAAACCAACTAAATCCGCTAGGGCGAAGTTTAACAAGCCTTCCAACACCTTTTAATAAAAAAATTGTCCAAGGAAATACTCCAGCTAAGATAATTAATATAAAAAAGTAAATTGGCCCGGGATGACGATATTTATTAGAAGTAAAACGTTGAAAATGATGTTGGACAAAAAATACATCAATAAATGCTTGACCATGTTTTAGGATTACGGGTAAATACCAAATGCTAGCAACTAAGAGAAAAATTAACAGTCCTAAAAAAGGACGAAACTTTAGTAGCGAAGTTAATTGACCAGTTAAAATTATATAAATGCCTATAATTGCACTAATTAAAACAAACCCTACAAGACCTTTGGCTAGCACAGAAATTCCCAAAGCAGCATAAAAGGCCATTAGATAAAGAAATTGTTGACGTTTATTTTCTGCTGTATCAGCTAAGTAAAATGTGGCTATAGCAAGGGTAAAGCTAAAAGTTAGAGGCATATCAAAAGAAGCAGCACGAGCAAGGCCAAAATAGAGTAGAGAGCTAGCTAAAACAATTCCGCTAAATAGTCCATAAATACTACTTCCAGCCTTTTTAGCTATATGATAAATAATTAATGAGTTAGCAGTAGCAAAGATAGCGTTAGGCAGACGTGCAGCAAACTCGCTAGGCTCAAAAAGCTGATAACAGACAATCATAAACCAATAAAGTAGAGCAGGTTTTTCAAACCAAATTTCACCCAGCAAAGTAGGAGTGATAAAGTCGCTATGTTCAAACATTTCTCTTGCTACTTGAGCATAACGGGGTTCATCCGGGCCTAAAAAACCTACTGCACCTAGCTTATAAAAAAAAAGTGGAAAAGCTATTCCTATGATAAAAACAGGAAAAAACTTTTGATATTTTAGTAATTCATTAAAAAAATCTAATTTTGTACTACTGGAATTTGACATTTGTTATTGAAAAGCTTCTAAATATTTTATTCCGCTACCAGTATTAAATAAAACAACAGTTTCATTTGGTTGAATTGTACCGTTAGCAAGTAATTTGTCCAACGCTGCTAGGGTTGCTCCACCTTCAGGGGCGGCAAAAACTCCTTCTAAATGACCAATTTCTTTTGCTCCTGCAATAAGTTCTTGGTCAGAAACAGAAAGCGCAGTTCCTTTACTAGTCTTAAGAATATCTAGCATAATAAAATCACCTATAGCACGAGGAACACGCAAACCAGCAGCAAGTGTATGAGCATTTTTAATTTCTATACCTGTGTTTCCGGTATTAAAAACTTCAACCATTGGCGCACAACCGCTTGCTTGAACAGAGATCATCTTGGGTCGTCTGCTAGTAATCCAGCCTAATTGCTCCATTTCATCAAAGGCTTTCCACATACCAATTAGGCCAGTTCCGCCGCCTGTAGGATAGACAATTGCGTCAGGTAATTGCCAATTAAGTTGTTCTGCTAGTTCATAGCCCATAGTTTTTTTACCTTCAATTCTGTAAGGTTCTTTTAGGGTAGAAACATCAAACCAACCTTCTTTATCTTTACGTTCCATTAATGCTTTAGCGCAATCTGTAATTAATCCATCAATTAAAATTACTTTAGCTCCGCAATATTCAGCTTCTAAACGGTTAGCCATTGGTACATCTTTTGGCATAAACAGGTAAGCTTCTAGTCCTGCTTTTGCTGCATAGGCTGCTAAAGCACCACCAGCGTTTCCAGCCGTTGGAACAGCTAATTTAGTTAAGCCCAATTCTTTAGCCATTGATACAGCCAAAGCCATACCACGAGCCTTAAAAGATGCTGTAGGGTTTAGTCCCTCTTCTTTAATATAAAGTTTAGGCATATCACGTTTTTTTCCTAGCTTTGTAGCATGAAAAAGAGGTGTAAAACCTTCGCCTAAACAAATAATATTTGCTGGATTTTCTACTGGCAAAACTTCTTGATAACGCCACAGGTTGGCAGGACGACCAAGTAGCTTACTTGGGGTGAAATTTTGTCCTATTTTTTTTAAGTCATAATTTACTTTTAAGGGTTTACCACAGCTTTTACAAAGTTGATGAACCTTTTGTTTTTCATGTTCTTCTTTGCATTGAAAGCAACTAAGGTGTGTAACAGGCATGTCTCCTCCTAACATAAAATAGAGAAAAGCACGATTTTATCCTTGAAAGATCAGATAAGCAAGCTTGCCTTTACCCTTAAGGACAAGCAATGTTAGATTAACCGCTATGCAAATTAAACTACTTGCTTTAGACATTGATGGCACTTTGCTTAATTCGCAAAATAAACTTTCTGATCACACCAAAGCAACTATCCAAAGGGCTGTATTTGCTGGTGTAAAGGTTGTTTTAGTCACTGGACGACGTTTTCATGCTGCTCGTCCTGTTGCCCAGGATCTAAGCTTACACCTACCTTTAATTACTCATAATGGGGCATTGACTAAAGATACTCAAACTTTACATATTTTTGATTATCACCCGTTAGATAAAGATCTTGCTCGTGAACTTATTCTAATTGGACGTGAACACAAGGCAGATACTTTATGCTGTGATAATCCACAAACTGAAGGATTACTGGTTTTTGATCATATTTCTGAAGATAATGTACGCCTTCGTGCCTATATGTCAATGTTTCATCAATACACTCATCAAGTTAGGGATCTCTATCATTATATTACACATCCACCTATACAGATTTTCTATGTTGGCGAATGTGAATTAATGGATGAAATAAGCGAAAGATTGACTAAACAATTACATGGACAAGCTAAAGTAGTGTTAACTGCTTATCGAAAGCTTAATTTAGCGATTCTGGATGTAATAAATCCTCAAGCGTCCAAGGGTGCAGCACTAAAAACTTTAGCTGAGTCATTTAATATTAATGCAGATGAAGTTATGGCAATAGGCGATAACCAAAATGATTTAGAAATGTTGGAATATGCAGGACTGCCTATAATGATGGCAAATGCTGATGAAAGCCTGCAAAACAAAGGGTTTACCACCACTTTAAGTAATGATGAAGATGGTGTTGCAGAAGCAATTGAAAAATATATTCTACAAAGTTAATTTTTAGGAGGATTTTGGATTTATGGCTGAAAGAACCGCAGTAATTGAAACTAACAAAGGCACAATTAAATTTCATTTATATGAAACGGACGCGCCTATAACTACTGCTAATTTTATTGGACTTGCAGAAAAAGGTTTTTATGATGGTTTAACTTTTCATCGTGTAGTCCCTAATTTTGTTATTCAAGGTGGCGATCCAGTAGGTAATGGTACTGGTAATAGTGGTAAAACCATACCTTTAGAAGTAAAACCAAATCTAAAACATGATGCTGCTGGAGTAGTAGCAATGGCTAGATCCTCAGAACCTAACAGTGCTTCTTGCCAGTTTTATATTACTTTAGCTCCAGTCGCTTACCTAGATATGCAATATGCTGTTTTTGGTCGTGTAACTGAAGGTTTAGAAGTAGTAAAGAAAATTGTTATTGGCGATAAAATGTTAAGTGTAAAGATTGCTTAATTTATGCGTTTAGTATTAGGAATAGAAAGTTCTTGTGATGAAACCGCAGCGGCAATTATTGAAGATGGTTGCCGTCTGCGCTCTAACATTATTGCTTCACAGATTGAAAAACATCGTCCATTTGGCGGCGTAGTGCCTGAACTAGCTTCTCGTGAGCATTTAGTTAAAATCATGGCGGTTGCAAAAGAAGCTTGTGAAAAGGCAGAAATTGAACTTTCTGATATTGATGGTATTGCTGTAACTTATGGCCCTGGACTTGTAGGAGCTTTACTAGTCGGTATTTGCTATGCTAAATCCTTGGCCTATGTGCTAAATAAGCCTTTAATAGGGGTTAATCACCTAGAAGGTCATATTTATTCTGTAGTATTTGAAAACCCTCCAATTGAGTATCCTGCTTTAGCTTTAGTAGTTTCTGGCGGTCATACTAGTATTTACTTAATGCCTGAAGCAGAAAAATATCAACTTGTTGGTCATACACGCGATGATGCTGCTGGAGAAGCTTTTGATAAAGTTGCTAAATTATTAGGTTTAGGCTACCCCGGAGGCCCTGTTATTGACCGCCTAGCTCGAACTGGTGATGCGACAGCCGCACCGCTAGTTTTTACTCCTCCTAGAATGGAAGACGGACGTTATGATTTTAGCTTTAGCGGGCTAAAAACGGCTGTTTTACGATATACAAAAGAACAATCTATAACACCACTTTTAAGCGGGGAAGAACCATCTGAGCAAATCAAAAACCTTGTTGCTAGCTTTCAACAAGCAGCGGTTCATTCCTTAATCGTTCCTTTTAGAAAAGCTGTTGCTGATTACAAACCTAAAACTTTAATTTTATCTGGTGGTGTAGCTTGTAATAGTGCTTTGCGCCAAGCAATGAAAGAACTAGCCGAAAAAATGAAAGTTGCACTTTATTATCCTAGTCCAATACTTACGACTGATAATGCAGCAATGATTGCAGCAGCAGGTTACCCTAAGTTGTTGAGGGGTGAGAAAGTAGGGTTAGATTTAACGGCTGTGTCTAGCTTAAAACTGCAAAACCTAGAATTAACAACCGAACCTCCCAAAAAAGGCAAAGTTAGATATCGCCTTTCTTAATTTGTTTTCCAAAGCATTAAAATTACTTAAGGTTTTAAGTTGAGAGCCTTTTCAATAGGCTTAAGATATCCTTAAAGATTTTGTCTTAAGCAAAATAGATATTTATTATTTATACAAGTTTTTTGTTATATAAAATTTTTTGAAGATCGTTATAGGTTTTTGTTGCTTCTTTTAAAATAGCTCTAAGTTCCTTATGTTCTTCAGGAGTAAGCCGAGAACTAAATTCTTCAACCTCAGAAGTTTTTCTTAGTAGTTTCTCGAACTTAAGATATGATTTTTCTATAAAGTTTTTAGCGAACATAGGTGAGAGGTTATAAATTATTTTTACAGAGTAGCCTATGATAAATACTAAAAAAGCTGAAAAGATTATGAAAAACAACAACATAAACACTTCTTGTAATGACATAGTAGAGTTGCTAGCTACTTCAAATACTTCAATTAATTTTTGGATTACATCTAATGTAAGTTGAGCAAAGATAATGAAAGCAAACAAAAAGACTGAAGAAGCAAAAAGACTGATATATTTTACACGATTTTTCTTTTTTTCTACTTCTACTTGAGCTTGATTGAGTTCTGAAACAAGTTCAATTAGCGGAGGACTTAAAACACTCTTGCTTTCTAAAGTTGCATTTTCGTTTATATTCTTTATAACTTCTATATTGTCCATAGTGTTTTCATCATACTAAACTTGTTAACTTGCTAGTCATTATTTACTAGTATTCATTCCATCTAATCTATTTGTTAGCTTTATTAATTCTTGCATTGTGTCAATGAAATTTTCCCAATGAGCAATTTGGATCACGCCATCATATCCTGGTACCACTCCTGCAATAAGTTTTCTATCATTAGAATGTACATTGAGAGAAGTAAATGATACTGATATATATTCATGAATAAAAGGTTTTTGATTTCCGAAATACTCCTGAAGTTTTGTAACAACTCTTGAGTAGTCACCGTTTTGATAATGGTCTTTTACTCTGTTGCGCTTATCCCACCATAAATCTTGTTTGGTGACTAAAGTTATCATCCAAGACAAATTGTTGGCACTTTTTATATAAGGTAAAAGTTTATTAATAGATTCAATTTCCATTTCT
The DNA here is from genome assembly GCA_964492845.1 of uncultured Clostridia bacterium. Classification (GTDB taxonomy): domain Bacteria; phylum Acidobacteriota; class Blastocatellia; order Chloracidobacteriales; family JADJPF01; genus JADJPF01. Next base: position 4,575 of record CAZBMZ010000016.1, on the reverse strand, counting down.
CTACGTTTTTCCAAGTAATCTTCAAGTGTTTTGCCTTCAGGAATTATGTTTTTATGAGACATTTCTTTTGGAAATTGATATCCATAAGATACAACATTTATTAACCCAAATGTTTTTTTTTCAGCAATGGTTTCTTGCAACTTGCTTATATTTGTTTGTTCATGCCGCTCTTCTCCTGGCATTATAATAAAATTAACTTTACGGTTTTTAGATTCTTGAAAATTAAAAAACTCAATATTAATTGACCGTTGGGTAGTAGAAAGATCTCTAAATGTTAGTTTGCCTTCAATAAAACGTCCCATAGTTGTTTTGCCAGTGCTAGCTATTCCAAAAACAATAATGTTAAAACTAGTTTTTAGATATTTTGATAGACTTTCTAACAAATTGTTTATTTTTTCTTTGTCAGAAAGAAGAGCTAGCCCTATTTTTATTGCTAGTTCAGGTGGAATATAAAATGGTATTGGCATACAACTTCCTAAAAAACAAGTAGCTATTATTTAGTATCAGTTTGTAATAAAAACTATAACTAAAACAGCTTTTGTAAACTTAAACTTATATTTGCTAATATAAGCACTAAAAAATAGAAGAATTAAAGTTGAATAACTTTTGTTTGATTACGCCTAATCAACCTGGCTTTCCAACGTTTTTTTAAAGTGATTTAGAGTTTTTATAAACTGTTCCCAATGGGCAGCTTGGATTGCGCTATCATACCCTTCTACCACTGCTGCAATACGTTTTCTGTCATTAGAATATACATTGAGCGAAACAAATGATGTTGATATATATTCGTGAATAAAAGGTTTATGTTCTCCAAAAACCTGCTTAAGTTCTGTAATAACTTTTGCGTAATCTCCATTTTGGTAATAGTTTTTTACTTCATCGCGTTTATCCCACCATAAATCTTGTTTAGTAACTAAAGTCAGCATCCAAGATAAATTTCTGGCAGTTTTTATATGAGGTAGAAGTTTCTCAATAGATTTAATTTCCATTTCTCTACGTTCTTTTAAATAATCTTCAAGAGGTTTATCTTCGGAAACTACTTCTTGGTAAGACAGGTTTTTGGGGAATTGATATCCATAAGAGACAACATTGATTAATCCAAATGGTTTCTTTTGAGCGATAATTTCTTGAAATTTAATTAAATTTGCTTGCTCATGTCGTTCTTCTCCTGGTGTTACAATAAAGTTAACTATACGGTTTGTAGATTCTTCAAATTTAAAAAACTCAAGATTAATTGAGCGTTCAGCAATAGCAAGATCCATAAATGTTGTCTTACCATTAACAAAATTTCCCATAGTTGTTTTGCCAGTGCTAGCTATTCCAAAGACAATAATGTCAAAGCTAGTCCTTAGATATTTTAAGAGATCATTTAATAAGTTGTTAATTTCTTCTTTGTTATCAAGAAGTCTAAAACCTATTTCTATTGCCAATTCTGGAAGAATATAAAATTCTGTTACCATACAACATCTCTCAAGAAAGTTATTTTGTGTTTTTTGTTAAGAAATTATAACTGATGAAGATAGCTTTATAAACTTGAAATTTCTATAAAAGTTCTTAAACAACTAGGGTAGTTTATCATAATGAATTAACCTTAATGATATAGCTATAGTCATTTAAGGTTTTAAGTTAAGAGCCTTTTCAACAAGCTTATCTAAATCCTGCTCGATTTTAGATATTTCCATACCTGTAGATTTGATAAATATCTCCTTAGCTTTAAGTATTTCGTCTAGCTCAGGGCCTGGAGAGTCTTTTAGTAAAGATTCTGCCTTAAGCAAACAGGTCATAATCATTGTTTCTGAGGCATTTGCTTTAGCTAACAAATTAGCATAGTTAAACCAATCTACAGCAGATAACTTATTGTCTTTTACTAGATCATCTAGTTTAAGAGCTTTTTGATAGTTTGGAATTGCTTGTTCTATATTTTCAAATGCTAGGTACATTTCCCCAAGCTTAATTAAAGCAAAACTATTTAATGTTAAGTCTTTAGAGTTTTCAGCAATTTTTACTGCTTGTTGACAATATTTTAATGCTCGCTCAGGGAGTTGGGTTTGGGTGTAACATTCAGCGATTTTTAATGCTATTAATACTAGTTGTTTAGGGTTAGGTCTTAGCTCTAATGGTTGTTCTGAAGATAAAAGCAAGAAAGATTCATAATGAGGAATTGCTTTAATATATTCTTTTTGTTGGAAATAAGTATCTGCTAAGTAAATATGTGGATTAAGTTCTTTTGGAGCAAGAAGGCTTGCTTGTTGCCAATAAGAAATTGCTTCTGACACGTTATTTTTAAGCTGCATTGTTAAAATGCCAAAGTTAATTAAAGCATTTGCGTCTAAAGGCACAAAGGAGGGCATTTTTTGATAATGTGTATAGGCTTCTTCAAACTGTTGGGTTTCTATCAACAGTTGTGCTAAACGGTGTTGAATTTCTGGGTCATAGGGATTTAACTTAAGGGCTGACTTAAGGCTTTCAATAGTTTCTGTTGGGTTTTCTTTGTCGGCTTTTGCTAAAGCAAGTCTTGTTTTAACTGTTGCATCATTTGGGTTTAGTTTTTCTGCATAGCTAAGAAAAGCTAAATTACCTTCTTTAAGTGCAAAATAAAATCTAGTTTGGTCAATACCTGCTAAAAGTAGAAGCAAAATAATAATTGCAATTCTAAAACTCCTAGCAGCTAAATTTTTACTGGTTAATTTAGCTAGCCAAACGGTTTTTTCAGCAAGTACAGACAAGTTTTCTTGGCTGTTAAGCAGCAAAGCAGAAATTTTGCTATCTCGTAGCTTCCAGATTGCTCCATCAAGCAAAAAATGATGAATATTAATTAGTGCTGTAAATATTAAAAAACTAGTAGTAAAGTCATAGCTAAAAATATAGCTTACAAGCCAAGGGCCAGGTACAAATAAAGCAATTCCACCAATAATTAAAGTTAGTAAATATGGTAGAAGTTTCCAGTTACTATCAACAGTTGAGTTTTCTTTTTTAGCATAATAGCTAGTAATCCAAAGATATTGAGCCGAGTGCATAATAGCTAAAACACCAGTGCTATAACGAACCTGTGGAACAGAGCCAATAGCGTTAGTTAGTTGTAGAATTGTTGGTAGCACAAACCAGAAAAATTCTGTTGAAAGAACAACTAAAGGAGCAATCATTAATTTTAAGGGTGTTTGGCGAAATAAATTAAATAGTCCATAGCCAGCAGTAAGAAAAAACATTACTAAAAAAGTAATTTGCGCACTTCTACCAATAACAGGAGTAATGCCTAATGACAAAATATAAGGGTCTTGTGAGTCGCCTGTATGGAAACTAAAGAAAAGCATTAAATATGAAGCAATAAAGGCTAGATAAATAGCTGTACGATCAAAATTGCTTATATTTAAGTTAGCTCGACGGCTAAACATCATAAATAAGCCAAAATTCTGCCCCATATAATGCCAAGGACTCCAGGTTAGATAAATAGTAAAAATAATGGCTAGTAATTTATGAGATGTATGGGCAAATATACCTAAAATTATCAAAACGGCTGTTAAATGTAGGGTAAAAAAGCGATATTTTGTAAAGTCTGCTTTTGTTCCATAGGCACGATAGATAGTTGCCATATAATGGGGATAGTTGCAAACTAAAGATAAAGCATAAAAAATTATTGCTAAAGTTTGTAAATCAAAGTTTCCAAACGGATTAGCAAGTAGAAGTAGTGGCAATGACCAAGCCCCGCAACCTATAAGCAAGTCTATTGTTGGATGATAAATCCATAAAGATTCTTTAGTATTTTCCATAGTATTATTAATATTAGTGATAAGAGTTTTTGTGGACAAGAAATGGTTTTGTTATAAATTGTTTATTTTTACTAATTTTTTAATTCTAAACTAATGCAGATTTTTAATTCAATGAATACTATAAATTCTTTGGAAAGTTGTTGGCAAAGCGAATATCTACAAGAAATTTGGTCGTTGTTGCAATACCACTTAAAAAACTTTTCTCTAAATGAGGGATCCTTAAACATTCTAGAAAATTATTTTTTGGATAATCCTAATGGGGGATATCTGCTTTTAAGTGCTGAAGAGAGAGAAAAAAACACCTTACTAGCTAAATTTATTCAAAAGCAAAAAGATAAAAATGTTTGTTTAGTTTATTTAGTCAGACAAGATAAAAATCCTTATAGAATGCTACAATTTTTAATTTGGCAAGCTAGCGAATTTTTTGATCAAATACTTCCAAGAAATTTTTTTTATAATGATCTAAATAGTTTGTCTAAAAATCTAATTAATATATTAGAAACTTTACAAAAAGAGAAAGATAAAATAATAATAATTATTGATAGTTTATCAGAAATATCTTTTAATAATGTAATTAAATCTTTACCTATTAAATTACCAAATAATATATATTTTATTTTGCTTTCAAAACCAGATTTATATCTAAATAGTCTACTGTCAGAGCGGCTAACGAACCTAACGATCAAAAGTTTAGAAGATACAATAAATAATAACCAATTGGATAACATATATTTAGAGATAACAGACTCTAAATTAACAGTTGAAGAAATAAACTTAATATTAGGTTTATTAGCTTTAAGCTATGAAC
>CAZBMZ010000015.1:32657-134749 GCA_964492845.1 uncultured Clostridia bacterium | reverse complement strand
CGCCAATCTTGCTACTTCTGTCCCTCTGGCTGCTTAAAAACTTGATCATCGAGTACTAGGCTCTTTTATTTTTATTTCACTTAATGTAGTTTTACTTATAGAACCAAAAACCGTTCCTTCTCCATTAAAACTAGCTAGCTCCTTTTCTAAATACCTCATTTTATAGAAAGTGTAAGAACAACTTCCAGTTTTGTGAATTATTGAAGCAAGCCCACGACCTATACAACAACGTTCCATAGACATATTTATATCTCCTACAGGCGCACGAACACTTAATAAGGTTTCTCCTTCTTGTGCAAAACGCATTGGAGCAAAACAGTAAATTCGTGGCGTAGGATAACGAAAACCGAAATCTGCTCGACCTTGATAAAAAACTATTCCTTCTCTATTTTCATTGTAAGTTTCTCCTGGAGGGGATTGCCCCATAGTAAAATTGAACATTTGGGCAAAAGAACCTATTTCCCACCCCTTCGGTATCATCCCCAACTCGCTCTGCTCAAACTCACTTGGAAAAAGTGCGGCTGTCTCAGCGTCCATTCCTTCAGGTTCTCGACCTGCGGCTTTAGCTTTTACAGGGTCAAAGTCAACAAACCATGACTTAAAAATTGTTTGCGCTATTTGTTCAAGCGTGACATTCATTTTGCGATTGAGTTCGATTTTGTTATCAAAGGAGCTAAGTATATTTGCAATTTCTTTTTGAGTATAGAAATCAGGAATCTCTACTTCCGCCATGTGCAAATGATTCCTATTAATTCCAGGAACAGCCGCTTTATCATTGTAGGACTCAAAATTAATTGTGTGTAACAAGTAGTAAATAAATTGGGGATAATTATTTTTGAAATCTTTTACATACAAAGTCGTATTGTGGGGCCAATAGTCTGTTTCACAAAAAAATATACTTCCTATATTTCCATATCGTCCTGTTATTACACCAGGGCCTTTAATTTTAGCTTCTGAATGATAGCCAGAAATCCCTGATGAAGTAATTACAGGAACTCTTCCTTGTTTGCGATTTTTAGCAGATAGATCATAACCCCTTTTTAGAGTTATAACTTCACCTAATGTTGTTTTTTGCCATTTAGGTAACATATATTACTTTCAAATAATTGTATTTTTACTTACTTTACATCGAAAATTAATAATTTTAATTGAAATTTCATTTCGTTTTTATAAAATTTGTGCAACAGCTTGTTGCACAAACTAGCAAATTTTGTAGCCTAAATATTTTGTGCAGCAAGCTGCTGCACAATTATTAACAACAAAATCTTGATTTAAATTTCATATCCCAACTTTCCCAAATTCTTCTTTATTTCTACCTCAAGTCTTGCGTTTTCTGTAAATTGCTCTGTTAGTTGGGCTGTTAGGCGTTGCATCTTCTCTGTAAAGGCTTCCTCATCTTCTGCAATTTCTTCTGCACCTACGTAACGCCCTGGGGTTAAAACATACTCTTGCTTTTGGATTTCTTCTAGTTTAACAGCACGACAAAAACCTAAAATATCTTGATAAGTTTCCTTTGTTTCACCATCTCCACGCCAAGCATGATAAGTGTTTGCTATTCGTTCAATATCTACATCATCAAAAAGACGTAAGACACGGTTTTCAAGTCGTCCTAGCTTGCGAGCATCAATAAATAGCGTCTCACCTCGTCGATCTCTGCCGCTGCTATGTTTATCACGAGTTAAAAACCAAATACATGCAGGTATTTGAGTATTAAAAAATAGCTGTGGAGGTAGGGCAAGCATACAATCAACCATATCTGCTTCAATCATATTTTGACGAATTGCACCTTCACTATTTTGTGTAGAAGACATTGAACCATTAGCTAAAACTACGCCTGCTCTACCATTTGGCTTTAAATGATAAAGAATATGCAGCATCCAAGCAAAATTAGCGTTGCTCTGTGGTGGTGTACCAAACTTAAAGCTTTTCCAACGCACATCATCCGCTAGTTTTTCATTCCACCAATCAGAATCATTAAAAGGAGGGTTGGCTAAAATAAAATCAGCCCTTAAATCAGGATGTTGATTATTTAAGAATGTGTTAGCCGCTTCTTTACCTAAGTTAAAATCCATCCCTCGTATAGCTAAATTCATTGCAGCTAATCGCCAAGTAGTAGGATTGCTTTCTTGTCCATAAATTGAAATATCTCCAAAACGACCTCCATGACTTTCTACAAACTTTTCCGATTGGACAAACATTCCACCTGAACCACAACAAGGGTCATAAACTTTGCCTTTATGCGGTGCTAAGACTTCAACTAACACCCGTACAATAGAAGCAGGTGTATAGAATTGACCGCCTTTTTTACCTTCAGCACTAGCAAATTGGCCTAAGAAATACTCATAGACTTGGCCTAGCATATCTTTTGCTTTATGCTCTTTATCAGTAAAACCAATAGTAGAAATTAGATCTATCAAAGCTCCTAGCTTACCTTCTTCAATTTGGACACGAGCAAACCGCTTATCCAGAAGGTTTTTTAAGCGGGGGTTATCGTTTTCTATGGCTGTAAGCGCATCATCAATAATTTTACCTAAGTTAGGTTGTTTGGCTTGGTCGCGGATTCTTTCCCAACGTGCTGATTCTGGCACCCAAAAAACATTAGCTTCTGTGTAATAATCTCGTTCTTCTAAATCGCTAGTACGCAACAAAGGTTCTTCAATAAAATATTCATCATTTGGGTCGGCAAAACGTCGCTCAAGCTCGTCTCGACGCTCTGTAAACGAGTCTGAAACATATTTAAGAAAAATTAACCCTAAAACAATATGTTTATATTCGGCAGCATCCATGTTGCTACGCAGCTTATCAGCCGTAGCCCAAAGAGTTCTTCTAATATCAAGCATTTTTAATAGATCCTAATTAAAGAAGTTTAATTTTGTAGTTTTTAAGAAAGGCTAAAGATACCAGTTTATTGAGAATTAGAAAAGTAGTTACTAAAGTAAATTAACTAGATTTTTTAATTTGAAATTAAATTAAGGTTTAAGGTTTATTGAAGGGGTTGGAGGCGGCGGACGGAGTTGAACCGACGAATAAAGGTTTTGCAGACCTCTGCCTTACCACTTGGCCACGCCGCCATTATCAGGAATTATCAAGAATTATCAAACTATCAAAGTTAAAAGGCGAAAACAGCTTTTCCCTGCTTTCGCCACTTTATGATTTACCGATGAGAGCGGGAGACGAGATTTGAACTCGCGACTTCAACCTTGGCAAGGTTGCACTCTACCGCTGAGTTACTCCCGCTTGAGACGGGCATAATCTACAATAGTTTTTAAGGGTGTGTCAACCTGTGTTTGGAAAATTTTTCCAAGTTTGCTAACAAAAACGCCAGGTATAAAACCTTTTCCCTAAATGCTTTTAGCCATTTGTTCTAGCTTTTGCCATTTTTCCATAACCCCTTTTTGTGCTGTATCCATAAACTCTTCAGCTATTTTTGGGTTAGTTTGAGCTAATGAACTGTAGCGAGTTTCATTATAAGCATAGTCCTTAAATGGCAGCTTAGGCGTTTTGCTATCTAGTTGGAAAGGATTTTTTCCCATTGTTTTTAACAGTGGGTTATAGCGATAAAGCGGCCAATAGCCAGTTTCAACAGCTAGTTTTTGCTGGCTCAAGCCTTTAGAAATGTCTATACCGTGTGCAATACAATGGCTATAAGCAATGATCAAGGATGGGCCAGGGTAGCTTTCTGCTTCTAAAAATGCTTTTAATGTCTGGCTATCATTTGCGCCTAAAGCTACTTGGGCTACATAAACATTTTCATAGCCCATAGCCATTAACCCTAAATCTTTCTTTGCGCTAGTTTTACCTCCAGCAGCAAATTTAGCCACGGCTCCAAGAGGCGTTGCTTTAGAAGATTGTCCGCCTGTGTTGGAATAAACTTCTGTATCTAATACTAGTAAATTAACATTACGTCCACTTGCTAGCACATGGTCAAGCCCGCCAAAGCCAATATCATAGGCCCAACCATCCCCGCCAACAATCCAAACGCTTTTCTTTACTAACACTGGAAGTAAATGCAAAAGATCCCGCGTTATAACATTTGGACAATTTTCTAAAATAGCTTTTAGTTGTGTTGTCCGGTTGCGTTGAGCCAAAATTCCTGCATCAGTTGATTGATCGGCATTAAGTATTGCTTCTGCTAGCTCTGCTCCAATGGTGTTTTTAAGCTTGCTAACTAGGGCGTGAGCATAATCTAGCTGTTTATCTAGTGCTAGGCGCATTCCTAAACCAAACTCAGCATTATCTTCAAATAAAGAATTGCTCCAAGCTGGCCCGTAGCCTTCTGCATTTGTCGTCCAAGGTGTTGTAGGCAGATTTCCACCATAAATGCTAGAACAGCCCGTAGCATTAGCAATTATGGTGTGATCGCCAAATAGTTGAGATAGTAATTTCAAGTAAGGCGTTTCTCCGCAACCAGTACAAGCACCTGAAAACTCAAAAAGAGGTTGAAGAACTTGGATATTTTTTACTGAGTCAAATTTTAGCGAGTTGGTGCGAGAAATTTCTGGTAAGTTATGGAAGAAATTCCAATTTTGTTTTTCTACCTCACAAAGCTCTTGGTAATCACTCATATTAATGGCTTTACGGCCAGCTTGGTTTTTATCTTTAACAGGACAAATTTCTACACACAAGCTACAACCTGTGCAGTCTTGACCTGATACTTGAAGGCTATATTTTTTATTTGGCAAATCCCGAAAATTAGGGTCAGCAAACTTAAATAGACTAGGAGCATTTGCTAAATACTTCTCATCATAGATTTTAGCTCGCAGTGCAGCATGTGGGCAAACCAAAACACATTTACCGCATTGAATACAAAGATCTTTATCCCAAACAGGAATTTCCTGGGCTAGACTGCGTTTTTCCCATTGGCTTGTACCTACTGGATATGTCCCATCAATCGGCATCGCGCTAACAGGCAGCAAATCACCTTTACCAGCAATAATTTTAGCTGTCACTGATTGAACAAACTCTGGAGCGTTATTTGGAACAATTTCTAGCATATCAATATTGCTATCAATTTCATTAGGAATTGTAACTTGATAAAGATTAGCTAAGGCTTGGTCTACAGCTTGGTAATTTTTTTCTACTACTGACTCACCACGTCGGCTATAGCTTTTTTTAATTGACTCTTTTATTTTGGTAATAGCTTCCTGGCGTGGTAAGACTCCGCTAATTGCAAAAAAACATGTCTGCATGATGGTGTTTACTTTGTTGTTCATTCCTGTGGCTTTTGCTACTGAATAACCATCAATGACATAGAGCTTAAGATTTTTCTCTTGAATTTGTTTTTGTACCATTTTTGGCAATTGTGACCAAACTTCGCTAGCACTAAATGGACTATTAAGCAGCACTGTAGCCCCATAATCAGCCGCTTCCAAAATATTGTAGCGTCGCAAAAAAGCAAATTGATGTACTGCAATAAAGCTAGCATGTTTAATTAAGTAAGTGCTATGAATTGGACGAGGCCCAAATCTTAGATGTGAAATAGTTCTAGCTCCAGATTTTTTGGAGTCATAAACAAAATAACCCTGGGCATAAAATGGCGTTTCCTCGCCAATAATTTTAATAGAATTTTTATTTGCTCCTACAGTTCCATCTGAGCCTAAGCCCCAAAACACAGCCCGAACAACATCTTTTGGCTCAATATCAAACTCATCATCATAAGTAAGGCTACTATGAGTCACATCATCATTAATTCCAATTGTAAAATGGTTTTTAGCGTTGGTTTTAGCTAGTTCTAAGAAAATACTAAGTATCATGCTAGGGGTAAATTCTTTAGAAGAAAGTCCGTAACGTCCACCTATAATTTTAGGAAAGCTTTTTAGAGTCCCATTAGAAAAAGCTTCGCTAATTACTGTAATTATATCTTGATAAAGAGGCTCTCCGGCCCCGCCTGGTTCTTTGGTGCGGTCTAGCACAGCAATAGCTTTAACACTGCTAGGTAGAGCTTTTAAGAAATATTCTGAAGAAAAAGGACGATATAGTCTTACTTTGATTAGTCCAACTTTTTCCCCTTCATTTACCAAATAATCTACAGTTTCTTGAACAGCCTCACAGCCTGATCCCATAAGCACTAGAACCCGTTCAGCATTAGGTGAGCCATAATAATCAAAAAGTTGGTAATTGCGACCTGTTAGACTAGCAAATTTGTCCATTAAGTTTTGAACAATTGCTGGAGTAGCTAAATAATAAGGGTTGACAGTTTCCCTTGCTTGAAAGAAAACGTCTGGATTTTGTGCTGTACCGCGAATAACAGGATGTTCTGGCAAAAGTGCGCGGCCTCGATGAGCATATACCAAATCTTCATCAATCATTTCTTTGATTGTCTCATCTGAAACTTGAGAAATTTTCATTACTTCGTGAGAGGTGCGAAAACCGTCAAAAATGTGTAGGAAAGGGATCCGACTTTCCAAAGTAGCAGCTTGGCTAATTAAAGCAAAATCCATTACTTCTTGAACAGAATTAGCAAAGAGCATTGCCCAACCTGTTGAACGTGTCGCCATTACATCGCTATGGTCACCAAAAATAGATAATGCTTGTGCTGCAATTGAACGTGCTGCAATATGAAAAACCGTGCTAGTTAACTCTCCAGCTATTTTATACATATTAGGTATCATTAACAGTAAGCCTTGACTACAAGTAAAAGTCGTAGTTAAAGATCCTGTTTGCAATGCACCATGTACAGCACCAGCCGCGCCGCCCTCGGATTGCATTTCTTGGATTAAAGGAACTTCGCCCCAAATATTGACTATTCCTTGAGATGACCAAGTATCGGCAAATTCCCCCATTGGAGATGCCGGAGTAATTGGATAAATAGCAATCACTTCATTAGTTTTATGTGCAATATAGGCTGCCGCCTCATTAGCATCTAAAGTAATAAGCTGTTCTTTCATTTTGGGCCTCTTTAATATTTAAGCTAATTCAGGTTATATTTAACTTTATTAGCCTATTGATACTTTTTGGTAACGCAAAAATTGTTCCTGTTTTTTTGTGATTAATCTAAACGATTTATTTGTTTTTTTGTGATAACAACATCAGAAAAAATTTTCTTTCTTGAGGATTTTTCCACAATGTTAACTAAATATTTCCAAGTAGAAAATTATTTAGTTTTTGCATTATCAGACTTAATTTTCATTCTAAAAATATTAAGCTAAAACTAATCTAAAAGCTCTTGCCTTATAAATAACCTAGGTAATACAATTGCCCAAATACCTCACTCTATCTAATTTTCTTAAATGCAATAAACTAATCTTAAAAAATATAAGGCTAGCCGATGTCAAAAAAGACAACTTCTGAAAATGAGTCTTCTCGACGTAGTTTTTTAGTAATATTAAGTGGTTTTTTTATGGGTTTAATCGGGGTAGTAATGGGAGTAGCAAGCGGTCTTTATGCTATTTTTCCTGCATTTAACAAAAAAACAAGCAAAGATTTATCTTGGAAAAGCTTAGACTTAATAGACAAAATCCCTGATGGAATAAGCAAACATTCAATTATTAGTAATAAACAAACAGGTTGGGCAATCTCTCAAACAGAACAAATTGTTTGGGTAGTAAAAGAGCAAGAATCCGTAAATGTTTTTTCTGCCGTATGTCCTCATGAAGGTTGCACAGTAAATCACCAATCTAGCAAATTTATTTGTCTTTGCCATATGAGCCAATGGAAATTAGACGGAACAAAAACTGACGGCCCCACCCCTAGAGATTTGGATAAGCTTGACCATCGAGTTAGCAATAACAAATTAGAAGTAAATTATCAGAACTTTAAACCTGGCACACCGGAAAAAACCCCCCTAGCATAGGAGCATCGCTTGTGGCTATAAAAATAGATAAATTAAATTCTCTTGTAGAATGGGTGAATGAAAGAACAGGGGCCAAATCCATTTGGGATCATTTAATGAATGAAGCTATTCCAGGTGGCACTCGTTGGGTATATGTTCTAGGTAGCGCGCTTTTATTTTCTTTAACTTTACAATTCTTTACTGGCGCACTACTACTACTTTATTATGTTCCTGCTGCTGATTATGCACACATTAGCGTAGCCTATATTCAAAAAGAAGTTATGGCAGGAAGCTTTATTCGTGGTCTTCATCATTATGGTACTAGCATTATAGTAATTTTAGCTGTGCTACATATGTTACGTACTTTCTTTTGGGGTTCTTATAAAAATAAGCGGGAACTAGTTTGGCTAGCGGGTGTAACACTATTTTTTATTATTTTAGGGTTTGGTTTTACTGGTTATTTACTGCCTTGGGATCAAAAAGCTTATTTTGGTACAGCCGTAGCAATTAACTTGATGTCCTCGCTCCCTGTTATTGGTGAACCAATGTCAAAAATTGCCTTGGGCGGTGATGGACTTTCTACTTTAACGCTTTCTCGTTTTTTTGTAATTCATGTTGCTGTTTTACCTGCAATATTAGTTCTTTTTACCGCGGGACATTTATTTTTACTACGTAGGGCTAACCATTCTGGAGATTTTCGAGAAACTCCCACATCTGAACCATTTTTTCCTAAACAATTTTTTAAGGATTCTGCCTTTGCTTTTTTACTTTTTGGAATACTTTCATCAATTAGCTATTTCGTGCCTGCACCACTTGAACCAGAAGCTAACCCCGCTGACGCTAGCTATATTCCCCGTCCAGAATGGTATTTTCTATTTCTTTTTCAATTATTAAAATATTTCCCAGGTAATCTAGTATTAATTCCAGCAGTGATTATACCTGGTATAGTTTTTACTATTATTTTTCTACTTCCATTTTTAGATAAAAATCCTGAGCGTAACCCTTTCAAACGTCCTATAGCTTGCATATCAGCCCTTGTTTTAGTTTGCAGTGTAATTTTAATTACAGGACTAGCAATTCGTGATGATCGAAAAGATCCGATAGTAAAAACCCAAATGGAAAAACAAACGGCTGACGGAAAAGCTTTTCTAAAAACTCCTTTTACTCCTAAAACTACAGGTAAAGCTGCTGAAACGGCTCAAGGCTCAAATGCTCCACCACCAGCAATTTACCAAGCTAAATGTGCCGCTTGTCATGGCGATAAGGGTCAAGGTCAATTAGGTTCTAAATTAATTAATTTATCCCAAAAAGAAAAGCGTACTCGTGACGATATTGTCAAACTTTTAGAAGACCCTCAAAGTTATGGACTAGCAGTAACTATGCCTAAATTTAGCGATTTATCAGAAAAAGAGCGTCAAGAATTAGCTGATTGGATAGTTTCATTAAAGTAAGCTAAAATCACTGTCAGACGACTAATTTTATTAGGAGTAAAAACAGTGAAAATAATAAAAGTTATTTTAGCTATTTTATTGGCTGTAGTAGCTGTTTGGCTTGGTTTATGGCTAATTGGCGTATTAACGTCTCTTGTTTATATAGCTATTATGTTAGCTGTTCTTTACCTAGTAGGAATGCTAGGCTGGAAATTATTTAATTTAAGCAAAAAGGCTGACCAACCCCCTAGCAACCTTCAATTAGACACAAATTTAAGAAACCAAGAAAAACTATTTGAAGCAGAAAAAAAATTATTAGAGCTAAAAAGGCAGCAAAAACAATAAAAACAATAATTTCTTTATGACACTGCAAAATCTTGCACAATTAAAATATTCTTCTCAAGCTCGTCAACGTCGCTTTGATGCTTTTGCTTGTCCTCAAAAAATTGTTCAGCTTCTTGAAATTCTTCTTGAAAAAGCAAAAAATGATTTAACTCCTTATATTAATTTAAATAGATTACGTGAAAATAATTACCAACTTTTAATTAATATATTACAGCGTGCCAGTAATTTTCTTCGCTCCAGTGGTAAATCTAAACCAAATAGAAAAAATCAGCAAATTCCTGTAAATGTTCTATTAAGTATGGTTGAGACAATGAGCGGGATTTTACAAGAACATAGCCAAAAACGTATTTCATTTCGCACTTTTACAGATAATTACTTACGGATTTTAAGTTGCCCTGAAGATATAAAAGAATGGTTGGAAGTTGGACAAATTACGCTATTTGAAGCATTACAACTAAAAAGATTAAATGAAGAAAGCTTAAATGTTGGCAAAAAAGAGGCTATTAAAATTCGAGCAGACTTTTTTAATCACTGTCGCAATCAAAATTGGATTATTCACCGGTTAAGAGAGGAAATAGACCTAAAATTAGGAAAAAGTGAGTCCAACATTAACCCAGAGTTTGCAGAAATTACTAAAGCTACTCAAAGAGATTTAGCAAATTTAGCGAATTTACAAATAGAGGAAATAAATTTTTCTCCTAGTTCAGAGTCTTTTTTTAGAGAACAAATTTATTTAATGATGGAAATGTTAAATTTTATTCAATTTAATGAACTAGAAAAAAAAGAGCAAGAAACGCTGCTGGTGAGTGTTGACGCAGTAATATTACAGCTACAAAAATTAACTAAAAAGACACAAAACCGTGTTAAAGAAGCAAAAGTAGAAAAAGATAACTTAGGCTTTTTACCTTAAATTATGTTATTTAGACAACCAACTATTGAATGGCAAACAAACGGGATATGCAATTATGATTGCTCATACTGCATACAATCAAAGAAATTTCGTCAAGGTTATCCTAGCGAAGAGGAAATAGAAAAATTTTTGGAATTTTTTGCCACTTTACAAGGAAATTGGGAAATAAAAATGTCTGGAGGAGAGCCATTTGCTTTTAAGGGTTTTATGGACAAAATAGTCCCTGGACTTGCTAAATTGCCTCATAAAATTTCTGTTCTAACTAATTTTTCTGCGCCATTACCCGTTTTACGCCGCTTTGTTGATTTGCTAGGGGATAAATTATCTATAGTTTCTGTTAGTTTGCATTTGGAATACGTTCAAGCGGCGGATTTTGTAGAAAAAGTAAGTTGTTTTAGGCAGTGGCTAGCACCTACAACAAGTCTAGTAATTAACAATGTGTTAGTGCCAAATACTTTAACTAATTTGTTGGAAATTAAGGAGTTAGTGGAAAAAGCAGGACTTAAATATTTTCCTCAAATAATGAAAACTAAACATGGAGTGTTTGCTTATACTTCAGAAGAACAAAGTTTAGTTGTGCAACTGACAGGAAAAAACCCTTCTAGCAGGGAGGCTAATCTTGCTCCGTCCTATCGTGGTTTGCTTTGTTGGACAGGTGTAGAATATTTTGTATTAGACCAAAAAGGGAATGCCTGGTCTTGTCGGACGGCTAAAAGATTTCAGGAAGGTTATTTAGGAAATGTTTTAACAGGCACAGTAAAGTTAAAACCGGCTCCAACCGTCTGTAAATATGATATTTGCCCCTGTACCGTGCCAGCAAATCGCGGAATGATAGAAGGCATTAACAAAATAGTTTATGAAGATTGAAGCAATTAAAAATAGAATTAAGCCTTTAGCTTGGCCTCCTAAAACCCTAATGGATTCAGCAGGTTATAGCGCGACGGCTGAACCTCAAAGAGGCGTAGTAACTTGGAATATAAACACTACTTGTAATTATCGTTGTTCTTACTGCACACAAAAATTTTTAGATAATCGCGCACGATGGGCCCAGGATACAGAGTTATTTTTAGCTGCTTTTAAGCGTCTGCCAGGAGAATGGGAAATTAAGCTATCAGGCGGCGAACCTTTTCAACACCCGACTTTGCTGGAAATCGTAGAAGGTTTAAGAAACTGTGGTCATTTTGCTAGTGTTGTTACTAACTTTTCTGCTTCAGAAAAAAAATTGCTTGCCTTTTTATCAAGTGTTCAAGATAAGTTATTAGTATTTTCCGCTAGCCTGCATTTAGAATATGTTAAGAGTGATAAAGAGCTTAACGAATTTATTCAAAAGGCTTTACTTGTACAAAATAATCTTCCTGCACAGGGTTCTTTTAATGCTACTTGTGTAGCAACTAGAGAAAATTTTCCTAGATTACAAAAACTAGTTAAACTATTTGCTGATAAGGGTTTACGCTTAAAAGTTCAGCCAGAAAAATTTCAAGGTGATGTTATTAATTATACAGACGAAGAAAAACAAGGACTTGTACAATTAGGCGGGCATAATGGTTTAGGAAAAGTGGCTTGGTCATTTTTGGGTCGTCCTTGCTGGGCTGGAAGGTATTCTTTTACGCTAGACGACTTAGGAAATGCTTGGCGATGTTATCCTGCACGACGTTTTCGGGCCCAGTATTTAGGAAATTTTCTTTCACCTAGTTTTCAGCTAGCCGCAGGGCCTTCACCTTGTTTGTATTCATATTGCAATTGTACTGTCCCAATTGAACGTGGCATGATGCCTAAAGATAACTTTTTAGAGGTAACACATGAAAATTAAATCATTAATTTGCTTAGTAATATTAATTAGCTTTATTTCTATTAGCTGTGGCGGTTCTTCTGGTACTTCCACTTCTGAACCAAAAACAAGTGAACCAATTAAAAAGCTAGATGTACCTAGAGAAACGCCTATTCCAGGAAATGTTAACCCTAATCCAGCAACAACAGCAGCACCTACTACAACATCATCTGGTAATTCTACTGCTAGCTCAGGACGCGCAATTGAGCAAAAAATCTTAGCTCAATTAGGACAACCTGCTAGCGGGGATAAAATTAAAGATGCTTTTCCAAATGAATCATTTAAGGTTAATTTTTATAGAGAGGCAAGCGATAAGACTTGGACAAGGCTAAAAGTTGACTTAAATCGCAATGAAAAATGGGATGAAAAATGGGATTTAGCCGACGGTCAGCTTAAAAAGCGTCAAGTTGCTTCTAAAGACGACGAAAATTATGATCAAAAATTTGTTTGGCAAAATGGAAAATGGGAGCCAGAAAAATAGTTTAACTAATTAAATCTATTATGTTGTTTAGGTCTATTAATTGGCATTTCGCTTTCTCCTGCCGTCATATCTAAAGCAGGTAAAGAAGATATGGCGGCATTTTCTCCTTCTAGTAACTCATTATAAGACATGCGAAACTCGTCGCTAATTTCCATATTTGTTAACAGTCCGTCTACCATTTCAGAAATACCGCGAACATTAGTCATGCTATAAAGTTCATCTTGGATTAATTGTAAAGAATTACGTACAACTTGAAGGCGTGCTTCAATTAGTCGAACTAAGCTTTCTAATTGTTTTATTTTGCTAAATCTTTGACGAAGAATTTTTAAGTTTTGTGCAATTGCACCGCGAACTTGGTCAGACTGTTCATTACAAAGATTTTGTTCTGCTGTTTTAATTTCTCTTTCTAACATCCCTTGTAATTGCTTATAGTTACGATTAGCCAGCAAAGAATGAGCGCGGAGCATTTGCACATATTCAGAGCGAAAATGATCTAGCTTTTCAACTAATCCACCTACCATCATCATAGAGGTTTTATCTGTACCTTGCTCATTTGCTCGTTTTTGAATTTCACCACAAAGATGTTTTAAGGAATTAAAATCATTTTGATAACTAGCTGGTAAATTGCTAGCAATAAGGTTTTCTTTTTCTTCTTGTTCTCTTTTAAGTTCTCTTTCAAAGCCTGCTTGAAGCATTTTTTGCACAAAGCCAAGTTGCCCTACCATAAACAAGCCTAACTGACCAGCAGCTAGAAAAAAAATCATTGCAGGATGAAAAACTAGGGTAAGAAAAATCATTACTCCAATAAATATTAAATTAAAATTACTTTTATAAAGTGCTTTTAAGTATTTTGTTTGTGGCACTTCCATTAAATTTGTCCTTAAAATAAAAAGTTAAAAAAATAAAGTGTCTGTATTTTTATAATTCGTTCTCATAACATAATGAGTAGTTATTTCGCTAATTATTTCAAAACCTAAGTTTTTATATAAATTTTGTGCAGGATTTACCTTTAATACATATAAAAACACTAATTTATTTTCATTTTTAGCTTTATCAATTAAGCTTTGAACTATATATTTACCAATACCTTTATTTTGATATTCAGGCAATATTTCTATTATTCTTAAAAATATGTCCTCTTCTCTATCTTCTACAGCTATCATTCCAATATCTTTTTTATCAAAAGTGATAATTTTTAGTTTATCAGGTTCAAACTTTTCCTTAAAAATCTTTTGTTGAAAATCATCATTCCAGCCCCAAGTTTTATCAACATAATCTTTCATAGTAGCTACATGTAATGTATAAAGAAAGTCATAGTCCTGATGACTAGAAGGTCTAAAGCCTATTTTTTGAAAAGTTTCTTGATTAGAACTCATAACTTTAATTTATAAAATAGATTTAATAGATTTTACTCTTTTAAGAAAAAAATTGTGTAGAAATAAAGCCCCAAAGAATAACTAACATTCCAATAATTTCCCCAGGTATTAGCAAATACATAAACCAGGTAGAAAAAAAGTTTCGCTTGCTAAATAAATTATCTGTTTGATTTTTTAGTCCAGTAATAAAATAACCAACTATAGTTAAGGTAAAAAAGGTAAGAGGAATTATTGTAGCAAGTATTTGTACAATATCGGAATAGGGACTATATTCCAGTAATTTTGCAATCACTAGGGCAGCAAAGCTATAAAGAAATGAAGCACGATGAGCAATATCAATATAGACGGGTGCATTATGACTAGGGCTAGTCATAATGTATCTATACTTAATTATTCCTAAGAACATACCAAAGAGTAAAAACACACCTGCGGCTAATAGGCTGAGTTTAATGGCTAATCCCATGGTTCCCTCAATTTATTAAATGCTTATTAGCCGATTATTTACCATCTATTTTGTTTTTACAATTTGCCTTAGCTAATCTCTGAGTTCTAAACAGGTAAAGTAAAACGATCTACTGCAATACCATAGCCACGAAGTTTTTTTTCAATATCTGTTGCTTCTTTATCCATAGAGCTAGGATCTGAATGTTTATAAGTGTTGTAACGACCGTCAAGATATTTTTCTTGGCTAGCACCCTTTGCAATACAAGTAAGTCCATAGCGAACCGCACCATTTACGCTAAGGCATTTATGTGCATCAAGAGAAATAGTATCTATTTTGTTAGAGACCGCCCATTTGGCTAAATCTTCGAGACTATAAAAATACTTTTCTATCATGATGTACTCCTGGTCTTTTATTTTGACAAAGATCAACCCACTTAACATAGAGTTTGGTTAATCTTTTAGTATTAACTCAAGTTAGTTTAGTTAGTGGGAAATTTTTGTTTTTGGTATATCTCTCTATCATGCAACTTTTTTAAAATATGTCAACCGATTTTTTGCTAAATTTCTTTTTTTATAATTTATCTAAAATAACTCCATTATTACTAGCTAATTAGCCATATTCTATTTCATAATTGCAAGCCTTACTTTTGAGGGAAAATGGACATATCTAAAGGGAAAAAAATTTTTATCGTTGCTGGTGAAGCATCTGGTGATTTACACGCTAGCAACTTAATTCGAGCAGTTAAGGAAAAACTCCCCACAATAGAATTTTATGGGATGGGTGGAGTAGAAATGCTTGCAGCAGGTGCTAGGCTTACTCATGACTTGCGTAAAGTTAGCGTTATAGGACTAGTAGAAGTTCTGTCACGTCTGCCAACTATTTTACGAACTTTAAGAGAGCTTGCAGAAACTATTAAACAAGAAAAACCTGATTTAGCTGTTTTAGTTGATTTTCCAGACTTTAACTTAAAATTAGCTGAAAAGTTAAAAAAGGCTGGGATTCCTGTTTTATGGTATATTAGCCCTCAAATTTGGGCTTGGCGGGCTGAACGAATTACAAAAATCATTAGATTAATTGATTATATGTTGGTAATTCTACCATTTGAAGTAGACTTTTATAGTCAACATAATCTAAATGTTAATTTTGTTGGTCATCCTTTAGTTGATAAAGTAGCAGCTAAGCTTTCTAAAGAAGAAATTTGTAAAGAGTTAGGGCTAAAGGCTGATAACCCAATCATTGCACTGCTTCCGGGCAGTCGAAATATTGAAATTAAGCTACTACTCCCACACTTAAAAACAGCAGCAGAAATTCTTTATAAAAAAAATCCTGCTTATCAATTTGTTATTCCTCTAGCTAACACTTTAGACCCTAGCAAAATAGCAAAAAAGCTAGATGGTGTTAAAGCTCCAATTAAATTAATTACAGGAAAAACTTATGACATAGTTTCTGCTGCTGATTGTGCTGTAGTTGCAGCAGGTACAGCAACATTAGAAACTGTCTTACTTAACACTCCAGCTATTATTATTGGGCGTGTATCTCGACTAACTTGGCTTCTTTGGTCAAAATATACAAAACTACCTTATTATGGACTACCTAATTACATAATAAATAAAAAGCTAATTACAGAATTAATTCAGCATCAAGCAAGCGGTGAACAGATTGCTGAGGAACTAGAAAAATTACTTAATTCTTCATCAGAGCAAAAGCGATTACACGAAGGTTATCAAGAAATCCATAAGCGTTTAGGCAGTGGTGGAGCATCACAAAAGGCTGCTAATATCTTGCTAGAAATTTTGCTTAATGATAATAGCTCTTATAAATTGCTAAAAGACTAGATGCCAGCAATATGAATTATTAGCCGTCGTCGGTGAGCGCGTCGGCGATGTTCCCATAAATAAAGCCCCTGCCAAATCCCTAAAGCTAATTTAGCGTTATTAACAGGGATATTTTCAGAAGTTTTTGTTAAAACGCTTTTAGCATGTGCTGGCATATCATCAGAGCCTTCAGCATCATGTTCCCAGTTATCTGACTCAGGAGCTAATTTATTCATCCATCTAGATAAATCTCTTAGCACAGAAGGATCAGCATTTTCTTGAATTATTAAACTAGCAGAAGTATGTTGAATAAATACTGTACAAAGTCCTGTAGTGATTTGGCTTGTTTTTACAATATTAGCAACGCGATCAGTAATATTAATAAAACCTTGTCCATTAGTATTAATTTCTAAAAATTCTTGAAAAACTTTATAATTTGACATTTCTAACCTATTTAAAATATTAAAAAAATAATTAATGAAGTTAAGAATATTAACTAAATTGGAATAAACTTTATAGTAGCAAAAAAAAACTTCTTAGATCAGGTTTTCCATATTGATTTAACAATACTTTGATGTTACAAAAACGGGTTGGTTTATCAAAATAAATCTAATATTACCTTAAGGTTTTATTATTAAATCTTTTATTCTTTAGCTCTAAAACAATCAAAATATGTAAATATTTAATTATAAATAGAGCAAACTATTAATTGCAGTAAAATTTTTATTTGTTAATACTTAAAAAACGAGGCGTTATTATTTTCGCTGAGGCAAAAGCATGAAATTTTGCAGTATCTGTGGCAAACAGTGGTTTAATGATATAAGGTTTTGCCCTATTGATGGTGTTCCGTTAGAAAGTGATTCCCCATCAAGTTCATTAAGTTACTTAGTAGGCCAAGTAATTAACCATACTTACAGAATTGAAGCTAAAATTGGTGAAGGCAGTGTTGGCACAGTCTTTAAGGCTAAACATTTAGGTATTGGTGATATTGTAGCAATAAAAGTAATTGCTCCTGCAAATACAGAAAAAACTGATTCTTTAATGCGCTTTCGACGAGAAGCTAAAGCGGCCCGTCGTCTTTCTCACCCAAATGCAGTCACTGTTTATGATTTTAATATCACAGACGGCGGTTTGCTATTTATGGTGATGGAATATGTAAATGGTATTACCTTAGAAAAATATCTGCAAGACCATTCCCCTTTACGCCCACAACGTGCATTAGAAATTTTACGCCCAGTTGGTGCAGTTTTAGATGTTGCTCATAGTTTAGGTATTATTCACCGAGACTTAAAACCCGCTAATTTAATGCTTTGTAAAGACACAAGTGGTAATGAACAAGTAAAAGTATTAGATTTTGGTACTGCTCGCTTAGTCCTTGACGATTCAACCACACAAGAAGATGCTGTAATTACTACATTACAAGGTCAAATTTTTGGCGCGCCTATTTATACCTCTCCAGAACAAGCATTAAGTGAGCCTGTTGGCCCAACAACAGATATTTATACTCTAGGCATTATTCTTTATCAAATGCTTACAGGCACAGTTCCATTTAATGCACCAAAAGCTTATCAAGTAATGATGGCTCATATTAATGATTCTCCAGACTTGCCTTCTAGCCGCAATCCTGGACTTCCAATAGAGTTTGATGATGTTATTTTACGAGCTTTGGCTAAAAAACCAGAAGATCGTTATCAAACTGCTATGGCAATGGTTGAGGAACTAACAGCAGTAATTTCTAGTTTAGTTACTCGTGATACTTTGACTATTCCTTCTCCAGTAGAAAACTTAAATGGATCAGACTCAGAAAAAAGCCAAATTATTTCCTCTTCTATTTCTCATTTAGAACAACCTGAATCTTCCGTAGAACTTGAATCTTTTGATTTACCTGACCCAGTGCATAGTGGTGATTTACCAATATTTATTGATACAATAAATTTTCAACAATATGTTGGACAAGAAACAGCCTTAGCTCAATTACAAGAAGAAATTAATACATCCTCAATTACCCAACCTATTTTTATTGTTGGAGAAGCAGGTATAGGTAAAACAACCCTAGTTAATCAGTTAAAACAATGGGCTGAAAGTCAAAAAATAGCAGTTTTAGTTGGCGGTTTTACAGAATTTGGGCCTACTTCAATAGAACCTTTGCATGTATTAAAGGAATTATTAAGCTTACTTCCAAATATTAAATTACTTGACCGCAGTGCTAAATCTAGCAATTTATCAACTGCTATGTTGCGTGAGCAAAGAGAAGAAAAAAAGTGGCAGTTATTTGATCGTTTAGTAAAAACTTTAGACGATAGAACTAAAGTTTCTCCTCAAATATTAATAATAGAAGATCTTCAATGGG
This sequence comes from uncultured Clostridia bacterium, assembly GCA_964492845.1. Classification (GTDB taxonomy): domain Bacteria; phylum Acidobacteriota; class Blastocatellia; order Chloracidobacteriales; family JADJPF01; genus JADJPF01. The sequence continues at coordinate 115,999 of CAZBMZ010000015.1, read as the reverse complement.
CTGATACTCTTAGCCTAGAATTTCTAGGCTATTTGCTACGTAATAGTGAATTAAAAAACTTTTCTTTTATTGGCACAGTTCGTGCAGAAGAACTTAACCGAGAAAGTTTATTTAACAACTGGTTTAAGTCCCAAAAACGTTATTTTTATTATCAGAACTTAGAATTAGCTAAGTTAGATCAAACAAATATTTCTTTACTTCTAGAAAATATTTTTCAAGCTATTGGCATTCAACAACAAGATATTGAATCTCTTCAACAAATAACAGAAGGAAATCCGCTTTATTTAATTCAACTTATTAGTCTTTTAGTTCTTAACAACAAAATTTCTCTACAAAATAATATTTGGCAAGTAGAACCAATAACATCAAATAAAGTACCTAATACTATTGCTAGGATTGTACAAGAAAAAATGGCTTTACTTCCTTTAGAACTGCAAAAAGTTCTTAAAATTTCTTCTGCTATAGAAGAAATTATTAATTTTGACCTACTAGAAATTATTACAGGTAAAACTGCTGATCAATTAAAAGACATTCTCGTCCCTGCTATTGATTATTTGTTAGTAAAAGAAGAAAACACTAGCCAAGGTAAAATACTAAAGTTTTATCACAACTTAATTAGACGTAGCATTTATGACAACATTTCTTTGGCTGAAGCCAAGGCACTTCATAGCGATATAGCCAAGGCTTATAATTCTTTAAGACACACTAAGAAGTTTCGAGTTGGTGCAGAGTTTGCTTATCACAACTATTTAGCAGGTGCTTGGGAAAGAGCTTTTCAACATGGATGTTCTGTTACAGAACGAGCTTGGCAACACTCTATGTTAGATGAAGTAATTCGTTTTTCCCGCTATACAGAAGATGCAGCCTCAAATCTAGCCGAACTCGACAAAGATGCCTTAAATAAATTAACCGAACTTAAGCTATTAAGACTCCAATCACTTTTGCGCCTAAATCGTTTTAGAGAAGCAGAGCTTGAACTTGATAAAATGCAAGAGTTGATGACACAAATAGAAGATGCTTCATTACTAGCACTTTATCATTTAGCAGTTTTAACTATCTGTAATCGTAATGGTCATTATAACCAAGGCATAGAAATTGGCTCGGCTGGATTAGTTCTAGCTCGAACTGTAAATGATGAAGAAACCATTCGTCGTCTTATTTACAATATTGCTGGCTGTCATGCTCATATTTCAAAATTAGAAGTAGCTATTACTTTATTTGAAAACCTTTATAAAATGTCTAAACAGGCTGAAGATGAAGCCCTGCGTTGTGCTTCGCTTTGTTCAATAGGCTATTTACAACATTTTGCGGGTAGTTGGCGACAAGCCCGAACAAGCTTAAATCGCGCTCGTCAGCTAGCCCAAGAAAGTTATGACCCTTATCGAGAGTGTTTAGCATTAATTTTTTCTATTTGGATAGCTGAATATGAGGGTAATACATCTAACCTTCATTCTTACTATCAAACAGGCTTAAAGCTAGCTCGTATTTATGGCTGGGTTAATTATGAGGGTTATCTGCATTTTCTTTTTGGTCGTCATCAAGCCTATAGTGCAGAAATTGACGTTGCTACAGCCGAAGAAGCTCTATCTAGCAGCTTAGAAATTATGCAGGAAGTTCCTGATTTGCCTGGACAGGTTATTGTAGCTCCTACTTTGGCCTTACTAAATGCCCGAATTAATCCATCTGAAGAAACAATCAATAATTTACGCTCAATGTGTGAAAGCCTAGCTCAATGGGGAGAGAAACTAAATTATTGTGAAATACTTTGTCATCTAGCCAAAGTAGAACAAGAAAATCAAATGTGGGACAGTTCTTTAACTACATATGAAAAAGCCTTAGAACTAGCTAAAACCATCCCTCATATTGATTGTCAATGGCAAGCAATGTTTGGACTTGCCAAATACCACCATTACAAAGAATATTCAGAAATAACTTCCTCTTACCTCTCGCAAGCAATAGAAATAGTAGAAAAATTAAAGAAAGAATTTGATTCTGAAACAGATATAGAAGCATTTTTAGAAAATAAAAAACCTCTTTATGAACTACAAAATAAATTAAGTTTTAACACTAGGAGTTAGGATGAAAAATATTTTAGTAAGTATAATTCTAGTTTTTAGTTTTTTTAGTCTTACTTCAACTAATAGGGCTTTTGCTCAAGAACCTACTCCTACACAAAGCCCTGCTCCAGAACAACCAACCGCAGTAAAAGGAACTAAGGTTAATCTAATTAAACCTGTTGGATTTACTGAAGCAACAAATTTTCCAGGCTTTCAACAAAGCTCTAGCGGTGCAACAATAATTGTTACAGAATTGCCTGGCCCCTATAAAGAAGTTTCAGAAAGTTTTACAGCAGAAAATCTTAAATCTCGTGGAATGATACTTCAATCTACTGAAAAAACTACAATTGATGGCTATCCTGGACTAATTATCAAGTTTTCCCAACAAGCTTATGGTCAAGATTTTGGCAAATTAGGTATTTTATTTGGTGATGATCAAGAAACTATTTTTGTAGTTGCATCATTTCCCGTTGAAACAGAAAAAGACCTGCTTGCACCTCTTAAAGATTCAATACTTAGCGCAAAATGGGATCGCAAAAAAGTTGTAGACCCATTTGCAGACTTAACTTTCACCCTAGATGATAGTTCCAGCCCTTTAAAATTTGCTAAACGTGTACAATCAACCTTGCTTTATAGCAAAGATGGACAATTTCCTGTTGCTGTAGATGCTCCTATTTTTATAGTTGGAAAAGCTGTTTCTGACCTAGCAGAAGAGCAATTAGCTGACCAAAAAGCTTTTGCAGAAAGCCGCCTTAGTCAAACTGTAGAAAATAAAAATATTGTTGTTCAAACCAATGAGCCTATCACTGTAGGCGCGTTAAGCGGTTATGAAATAGTTGCTAGCGGTGAAGATGCTTCTACAAACACTCCTGTAGCCATTTATCAAACAATTCTTTTTGAAGGAAAAACTTACTATATTTTTCAAGGTGTAGTAGGCGCAAAAGCTAAAGATCCGTTTGTTGGTGAATTTAAGAAAATGACTCGTAACTTTAAGCAAAAGTAACCTATTAAAGTTTCGGCATTAAACTTTTCTTTTAGCATCGTTCTTTAAGAAGCTCCATAAGTTGTTGAGCCGCTTCTGCTGCCCCAAAATGAGTTGCATAAAATAAATCGCTTTCTTCTATAGAAGGCAATCCTAACTCTTTTCTCAAAAACTCAATAGCTTCAAATTTTTCTTCATAAGTCAATTGCTTAAGTTGTGGCATTAGTTCTGTTAGTGTCATACAAACTCCTTGTCCAAAATATAACATAAATAAACAACAAAATAATTGATCAAGTTAAATAAAGATTGCTAAAAATAATAAAAGGAGGCTGTTAAATAACCTCCTTTTATTTTAAGCATATTTATTTATAGTTTTTAGTTTGCAACTATCTCCACAGGCTTAGAAGTGGCTTTTACTTCAGGGTTGTAATATTGATAAACTGTAGAAGCAAAAGTCTTAGTCTTAATTGGATATTTTGCTCGCAAACGATAGTTAAATGTCATGGTTTGTTTAGCTGATAGTCCATCTAAGTATAAAATTACTTGTTTGGCTGTAACGCTAAATTTAGTTAAATTTCCAAATTTCTTGTTTGCTTGTGGTGGAATTAATTCTTGAAAATCTTCGCTAAATACTTCAAACCCTGGAGGAATGCCTAAATCAACAATAATCATTTCTGCTGTTTTAGTTGTGTTATTTCGTACAGTCACAGTTGCTGTTGCAATGTCTTCTTTAGCTAATCTTGTACGATCATATTTAATGTCTATAGAAAGTGGTTCTACTGTTTGAACAGGCTCTAAACGGCTTTGCCAAGGCTTATAGTAACGTCCAACTACTTGATACATCATTGAACCTTTACCAGCAAATTGAAAATCTAGCTTGTTACTTCCTACCTTTGTATAAGGTTTTAAGTCAAGCTGTTGCATTACATCATTGTTATCTTCAGTGATAACTAAATCACTAATTTTTTGTCCGTTGATGCTAACTGCAATTGTGCCTGTTGTATCTTTACCGCCAGCTTTTTGTTGTGAAAGTAGTAAAGCTTTAAGTGACAAAATCGTTGCTTGTGTTGAATGCCAATTCCCAAAAGAGTCTTTTTTATCGTTCAAATATTTTAGAGCTTTAACAACTAAATTTGGGCTACTGCCTGATTTAATCAAGGCTTGGGCGGCTAGTGCAGTGGTTTCAATATCTGCCATATTGCCATGTGAATAAGTTGGGGTTTTACCTTCCATTTTCCACACAGCAGATTTTTCTTGTTCTACAACTTTTGTAACTAATGAATTAATTACGCGACTAGTCCAAGCAGGGTCTTGACGAGAATCTACAGCAAAGTTAGCTAAAATTGCTAAAGTGTAAGTGTCTTCTTTACCATTTAGATTTTTATCAATAAAGCTTTTTGCTCTTGCGATTGCATCGCCTTTATAGCCAGTGTAAGCCATTGCCCAAGCAATATAAGCTGTAATTCTTACTTGGTCATTATGGAAATTATTTGTTGCACCTTCATCAATAAAATCTGTGTCAGGTCGCCAACTTCCATCAGCTTGTTGTTGAGAAGCAAGCCAAGCTTGAGTGCGCTGTATTAATCTTGGATCAACTTCATGAACTTTAGACATATCAAAAAATTCCATTAACCCAAAAGAAGTTAAAATCTTATTTGCAGGTGCTTGACCAAACCAAGAAAAACCGCCTCCCTTAACTTCATAAGTCACCAAGCGTTGATAGCCTGTAGAAATAAAGCCTTCAGCCTTAACTTGAATTTCAGGAGTAATTTTCTTGGTAGTCTTCATATAATCCAAAACTAAAACATTTGGATAAGTAGTAGCAGAAGTTTGCTCAAAACACCCTCCAGGCATTCTTAACATACTGTCTAAGCCTTCAACTACTTGACTTAAGGGGCCTGGGTAAAACTTAACTAAAATCTTGCTAGCATCAGCAATAGCAATTTCTGGAATAAGAATTTCTTTGCTAGCTGTGTTTTCTAGCCTGTCATTAATTGTAATGTTTTGTTGTTCGCCATTTGGCAATACTTCAATTTGTCGAGCAATTGCATCTCCATTAGCTACTGAATTACGGTTAAAAAGTCGTGCAGAAACGGTTAATTTCCCTTGTCCAAGGCGTTTTGCTTGGATGCGAAAACTACTAGCTGTCACTTCACCAGCAGCTACATTTACTTGTTTAATTGCTGTGTCTTCAACCAAAGTAAACCAATCTTCTTGTTTTAGAGTTAACTCAACTGTTTGAGCATCTGTTAAATAATTGTAGACTGCAACAGGAATAGAAACCGTGTCATCTTGAGTAAGTGAAACTGGTAGGTCTAAATCAATAAAGAAATCTTGGAAAACTTTAATTCCCGCGGTGCTACTGCCTAAAGCACCTTTTTTAGTAGAAGCTAGCATTGTCATTCGCCAAGTAGTTATAGAATCTGCTAGCGGGATTCTTACCATCACACGACCAGTTTTATCAGTTACAAGACGAGGATTAACATAAAGTGTTTCTGGAAAATAGGAACGTATTTTTGTTTCTTCTCCACCACCTTCACCACCTTCACCACCGCTTGAACTTTCTGTTTTAGTTTGTTTATTAACTTCTTTATCTGCGGGAAAGTCGTCTTTTCTTGGAATCAGAGCATCATTAGCACGGAGCATTGCTTTAGGTGCAGCCATTTCTAATACCATTCCGTCTGCTTCAGGTCTTCCGCCTCCCATCAAATCACCGCGTCCATTCTTGCGTTTTACTCTCCCATCATCTAAATAATTATTTAAGGTAAATTGAAATACAGCTTTTTCATTTTGTTTATAGCCATAGAGTTGAAAATAAAATTGCTGTCCATCCACCCCGCCTAACCAATCAATAGCAGCATAGTAATTTCCATAATTATTTTGTGTTTGTCCTTCAATTTTTATTGTTCTTCCCCAAGGGTCAATTAAATCTGCTGCTTGAATATAATTAGCTTGTACAGCTTTAGGAATATCAAGTTTTAAGTCATAGCTAGCACTTTTATTTTCTTGATAATACTTGTTTATTCCTGTCATTACTTTTTGTAGTTGTTTGTTAATTGACTGGTAATATTTTGGATAATATTCTCCCGCTTTTGCAGTAAAAACATTTTGTCCTTGCTCAGTTCTTAAGGTGTAAATATTAACCTCTGTTGCCGCTGCCAAAAGCACTTGAGCCGAGGTTTTACGAGTTATGTTGTCTTCTTCGTTAAGCTCTCCAACTGGTAAAATATTTCCTGTGTCATTTAAGGAGTGAATTTCATAGCGTGGTTTTAAGAGTTCTTGTTCAAGATAAAAGAAAACTTTTTCTAGCCCTGGTTTTTTCTCACTTAATGCAAACACAGCTTCATCAACTACTTGAAGATCTAAAACAGCAACTTTTGGATTGCCAGATTTGTCTTTTACTGTCATTTCTATTGCTGCTTCTTCACCAGGTCTAAAAGATTCTTTTGCTAGCCTTGTTTCAATTTGTAAATCATCCGCAGGGTCAACAAAAATTAGTCGTCTATCGCTAACTGGGTCTGCATTGCTACCAAAAATATAAGCTCTAACTTCTAAAGTACCAAAAAGGTCTGCACTTAAATCAAAACTAGTAGTTGCTTGATTGTTCTCAAGCTCTAAAGCACGAGTTGAAACAGTTTGACGATCTTTAATTATATCTAAATAAACCGAGCCTTTAGGACGAGTAGAAATAATTGTAACGTCTACCTTTTCACCTACTTTGTAGAGGGCTTGAGGTGTACGAAGCATAAGACTATCGCCTAAAACTTGACGACTTTTTAGAGCAATATTAGCTGTTCCAACCTTGCCATTTGCGTCTTTAGCTGTAAGGTTTAAGTAGCTTGTTTGTCCATCAAGTTCTACAGTTGCAACGCCGTCTTTACCTGTAACTAAACTTGCAGGTTTGATATTACCAGAAATTGTTGTAGCGGCTGGACTGCCATCAGGATAAGCCGTTAACAAATAAACTCGGTTTGTAAGACGTGGAACAATTTCCCCGCTTTCAGGTACAGCAGTAATTAAAATAGGGTTGTTTGAAACTAATAAACTTTCTGCCTTTTCTTCTGTATGATTTGCGCCATCTGTTACAGAAACCTGAAAAGCAATTGGAGCCGCGCCTTGTTCAAAGCTACGTCCAGCAAATGATTCAGGAAGTCTCATTGAAAATTGATATTCACCTGCTTGATCTAAAACAGCTTCTTGTTTACCAATTTCTACAGTCTCAACATCAAAAGTAGACATATTAATTTTTAATTGACCGCGTGAAATTGGCTTACCAAAAATATATTTAGCAATAATTTTTCCTGTTACTGTTTCGCCAGGTGCATAATATTTCTTCTGCTCGCGTTCGTTTCCAGTGCCTTGCATTTTAATTTCAATTCTAAATTTAGGTAGCACATAACGATCTACAACAAAAGATTTTTCCTGTATGGTAGTTGGTCGTTTTTCAGCATCACCTAGAATTGCACGTAGCTTAAACGTCCCCATATTAACTTCTTCAGCTAGTTGAAACTCGCTAGATGCAACACCAAATTCATCAGTTATTGCTCGTTTTTTAAAAACTTTATTTCCTTTAGCATCTTCTATTTCAAAAATTATTGGGCTATTGCTAACAGCATTACGAGAAAAACGATCCAAGGCTAAAGTGCGGATATGGATTAAATGACCTGGTTGATAAATTGGCTTATCTGTAGTAACTAAAATGTTTTCTCTTTGTACAACTTGAACTTTCTCAACTAATTCTTGTGTACCAAGAGAGGTTTTTACAGTGATTTTTAAGTTTGCTTCTCCAACTAATTCCATAGGAGCATTTATTGTTGGTGAAGCCGTTCCATGTTGGTCTAAATTAGCACTAGTTTCTACTTCTAAAGATTGTGTCTCTGACTTGTTAAGCTCAACTTCCATTGAGCCTTTTAATGGTTGACCGCTTTGACCATCAATAACTACAAGGCGCAAAGAATTATTAGCACCTGCAATAAGCTCTTTTTGCCCTAATAATCTGACTGTTGGATAATGAAAAATTTTGCTGATTGGGTAAATCTTTGCATTATCCGACGTGGTTTTTCCTCGTTCAATAAGGCCAAATTTTAAGCGATACCAAAACAAATCTTCTTGTTTTAGGTCGGCAGGTAAAGAGAGTTTTACTTTTTTAGTATTTTCTACTTTTGTATCAGTTAATTGACGAGCAACTACTTTATTATCTGGGTCAAGTATTTCAATAAGCAACGCGCTTGCTTGGGCGGAAGAAATTTCGCTGGCAGGAATTGTTAATTCTAATTGATTTCCTACTTTGATTGCTGCTAGCTCATTAAAAGTGGCAGCATCAACAGTGTTTCGAGGAAATGAAAGATAGTAAATAGATGATAAGATTACAGTTAATAGGATGGCAAATGACATAACTTGGGCAAATTTATTTTTTAGTTTCATCTCTCTTTTTTGAAAGCATTACAAATAAAAAAATATGTAATGCTAGCCTCCTTTTTGACCTGCCCTGAAGGGCAGGTCTATTACCAAAAGCCCCTCTGGGGTTTAAATAACAGATAGTAATTAAGTCCATTACGGCCGCGTCGCGGCATTTGATATTAGACCAGTCCTTCAGGGCTGGTCTAAAGGGCTTGGCTTAGTGACGGGTTAAATGCTAACTGGTTCCCTAAAATTTGCAGGTTGTATAAGCATTAACTTTTTATGCCACATAGTGGCATTTGATATTAGACAAGTCCTTTAGACCAGCCCAGCAAGGGCAGGTCTATTACCAAAAGCCCCTCTGGGGCTTAAGAATATATTTATTAAACCTTTATGCCACGTAGTGGCAGTTGATATTAGACAAGTCCTTTAGGGCTTGGCTAATGAATTTTCATTTGTTTGAAGTTGCTCAAAGCCTCGTCGCTCTAGTTTGTCCCAGCGTTTTATGCCTCTAATTAAGCGGTAATAAGCACCTATGCTATAGACATACCAAAGAAATTGATTAGCTAATAAATAAACAGGAGTGAGTAGCCAAATATAAAGCCGTTCTTTTTTTGTTAAAGGTGCAATCACAAATCTGTAATGTAGGGCAAGCAACACCCATAGCATTACAATATCAATTGACCATCTTACGGCTACTAGCTCAATTAATAGAGTAGTTGAGATAGGGAAGGTTTGATAAATTAATTGGTAAACAAAAAATAAATAAATAGAAATTGACCAAAGCGGGCTAATGGCATCAATACATTTTATAGGCAACATAAAAATGCCTAATACCCCGTAGTTTTGCCTTAAAACTAGCTGACGGTAGTTTAATAAAGTTTGTAAAAAGCCTTGGAACCAGCGGATTCTTTGTTTAATTAACCCAACTAAAGTTTCTGGAACTAATGTATAAGACAAAGCATCAGGAACAGTAACCATTTTATAAGGAATTTTGTTTGCTAAATGATAAGCGTGTAGGCGGTAAACCATTTCATAATCTTCTGTAATGGATTTAGTATCAAATCCTTGGCATTTTCTTAAAACTTGTGTACGAAAGGCACCAAAACTACCTGAAATTAAAAGCAAAGTGTTGATAAAACTCCAACCAAACCGCCAAACAAAGCCAGCAGAGTATTCTATCCATTGGATTTTAGGTAAAAGTTTAGAAGGTAAATGGCCTTCTTCAGTAGCTAAGATTTTTGCAGGTATCCCATTAGCAGCTTTTACTATTCCTCCAGCAGCAACAACTAATTTGTCATTAACAATTGCCTGAACTAGCTTTTCTATAGCCTTGCAATGTAAAACTGAATCTGCGTCTATGGTTAAAAATATTTCTCCTCGGCTAATGTTTAATGCTGCATTAAGTGCGTCGGCTTTGCCTTGATGTTGTTTATCGATAACAAATAAATTTTTGATTTTATTACTTTGGTAAATGTTAAAAATAGAAGTGGTTTTTATATCACTAATAGAATCTAGCGTAATAGCTTTTAGTTGATAAACATTTATTAATTTTTGTAATGTATCGTCTGTAGAACCATCATTAATAATTATTATTTCAAAAGGTTTTAAGGATTGTTTAAGGATTGAATCAACACTAGCAATTATAACTTCTGCTTCATTAAATACTGGGATTGCTACACTTACAGTATGCTTCTTTTTATTAATTGGTGTTTTTTTACTTCTTTGTTTAAGTCCTAAATATGAAAGAATTAACATTAATATAGAAAATGTTAATCCATGAAAAAGATAGCCTAAAAAAAGAGAAATAAAAATAACAATAGAGCTATGATAAAAATAAAGACTAAGTCCAGTTAAAAGAGCGGCCCCACCTAAAAATATAGCTAACATCAGCCAAGCAACAGGCCGAGAAATTTGTTTTTTCATGAAAAACCCTTTTACATTTTCGCTAGAAAATCCATTTTAACACTTTGGTTAAGCAGAACTAAGCAAACGTATCTGTTAACCAAAATGTTAAATAAAAATTTCCTATTCCAAAACTTCGCTTTCAATACCAAGAGCTTTAGCAACACCTTCTCCATAGGCTGGATCTGCTTTGCTACAGTTACCAATATGGCGGATCTTTATTTCTTTGGGTGCGTCTCCCATTGCTCTAGCTGTGTTTTCAAAAAGCACTTGTTTTTGTTCAGAACTCATCATTCTAAATAAATCTCCAGCTTGAGAATAATAATCACTGTCATCATCTCGATGATTCCAATGGTCTGCTGCGCCCTCAAGACTAAGTGATGGATCACGAAAAGCAGATTGCTCTTGCCATTGACCATAGCTATTTGGTTCATAACCTAAAGTTCCGCCATGATTACCATCTACACGCATAGCCCCATCACGATGATAGCTATGAACTGGGCAACGCGGACTATTGACAGGAATTGAATTATGATTAACGCCTAAACGATAACGTTGCGCATCACCATAAGAAAAAAGTCTGCCTTGTAGCATTTTGTCAGGAGAAAACCCAATGCCAGGCACAATATTAGCTGGATTAAACGCAGCTTGTTCGACTTCAGCAAAGTAGTTTTCAGGGTTTCTATTTAGTTCAAGCACACCTACATCAATAAGTGGGTAGTCTTTATGAGGCCATACTTTTGTTAAATCAAAAGGATTAAAAGGAAATTTTGCAGTGTCTTTTTCTGAAACAACTTGTATTTTCATATTCCATTTTGCAAAGTTTCCTTGCTCTATATTTTCAAACAAATCTTTTTGATGGCTTTCTCGGTCTTTACCAATAAGGGTTTCAGCCTCTTGGTCAGTCAAATTTTTAATTCCTTGCTGAGTTTTTAAGTGAAATTTAACCCAAAATCTTTCGCCTTCAGAATTTATTAAACTAAAAGTATGACTACCATAACCATTCATATGACGGTAAGAAGACGGAATACCTCGCTCACTCATTGTAATAGTGATTTGATGAAGTGCTTCTGGAAGCAAAGTCCAAAAATCCCAATTATTTTTAGCACTTCTCATATTAGTTTTAGGATCACGTTTTACAGCATGGTTAAGATCAGGAAACTTAAGAGGGTCTTTAAGGAAGAAAACAGGTGTATTATTGCCAACTAAATCCCAATTGCCTTCTTCAGTATAAAATTTGACTGCAAAGCCTCGAATATCTCGTTCAGCATCAGCCGCACCACGCTCACCGGCTACGGTTGAAAACCGCACAAATACTTCTGTTTTCTTTCCAACTTCAGAAAAAAGCTTTGCCTTAGTATATTTTGTAATATCGTGTGTCACCGTAAATGTACCATAAGCAGCAGATCCTTTAGCGTGCATACGACGTTCTGGAATTACTTCCCGGTCAAAATGGGCTAGTTTTTCCAAAAACCATATGTCTTGTAGTAGCATCGGCCCACGTGGGCCGGCAGTCATCACATTTTGGTTATCTGGAACAGGCGTTCCAGTAGCAGTAGTCAAATTTCTCTTTTTATCTTCCATTAATTTTACTCCTTTTGGGCTTGTACTATTTTTTAGGAAACTCCAGTTTGAAAACAACCCTTTTCGGTGAACTTACATTTTAATAAATCTTAACTAAGAGTTATAGTTATCAATTGTTAAACTAGTCAAGATAGTCAAGCTTATATTTGCCTAAACAAGCAAAATTTCAGGGTTAAAAAATGAAACATTCTACTACTATTTTAATAGTTGATGACGAGCTTTTTGGTAGAAAAGCTTTAGGAGGGTTGCTAGCTGGTCAGGATTATCAAATAATTTATGCAACTAATGGCTTGGAAGCTTTAGATGTAGCAAAAGAAACTATTCCAGACCTAATTTTGCTAGATGTAATGATGCCTGATATAGATGGTTTTGAAGTGTGCCAAAGATTGCGTTCTGATAATTTGCTTGCAGATATACCTATTTTAATGGTGACAGGTCTTGATGATCCTCAATCACGACTTCAAGGATTAGAAGCAGGCGCAGATGATTTTATTACTAAGCCATTTAATGCTATAGAGTTACGCGCTAGAATACGAACTATTAGCAGGTTAAACCGCTATAGACGCTTGCTGCTAGAACGAGCTAAATTTGAACAAACTGTAGAATTTTCACCTAATGGTATTATCATAATTGATTTATCAGGTACTATTAGCTTGATTAATCCTGCAATGATAAAAATGTTGCTGTTAGAAAGTAGTAATTTAGTTATAGGTCAATCTATTTTTCAATTTGTATCAAAAAGCTTTCAAGAAAATTTCTCTATACTCTTAGAACAAGGTCAACAACAGGCTGTACTTAACCAAGAAATAGAATTTTTAGCTAGCAATAACACATTCTTTCCAGCAGAAGTAGATATTGGTGGATTCTTGCTTGAAGACAAAGGAATGCTACAAGTAATTGTTCGTGATTTAACAGAAAAGAAAAAATTACAAACAATGTTACTGCGTAATCAAAGACAAGAAATACTAGGAACAATTTCTGGTAGCATTGCTCATGACTTAAAAAATGTTCTTACTCCAATAATGATTGCTACAGAAATGCTAGAACAGCATACAGATGAACGTGGACAGCGTTTTATCAATATGATCAAGCGTGGATGTAATCATGGAGTGTCATTAATCCAGCAAATTCTTAAGTTTAGCAAAGGTGCCAAAGCACAGACAAACACCTTTGAAATCACTAATTTAATTTCAGAAATTCATGAAATGATTAGTTTAACTATGTCTAAAGTAGTAAAAGTGACTACTAAAGTTCCTAGTGATCTTTGGTTAGCTGTTGGTGATGCCACCCAACTTCATCAAGTAATATTAAATCTGTGTGTAAATGCTCGTGATGCTATGCCTGAAGGCGGAGAGCTATCTTTAAGAGCCGAAAATGTTTTTTGGACAGGTAATCAAAACCATCCAACTCCAGGTCATTATGTTGCTATCCATATTTCTGATACTGGTATGGGAATGTCAAAAGAAACTCTTGCCCAAATTTTTGAGCCATTTTTTACAACTAAAGGAGAAGAAAAAGGTACTGGCTTAGGTCTTTTTACTGTGCAAACAATTATAAGAAATCATAGCGGTTTTATTCAAGTGTATAGCGAACTTAACAAAGGAACTACCTTTACTATTTATATTCCAGCATTAAAAGCCATTGAGGAAGAAACCCTAGAATTACCTTTTGGACAAGGGGAATATATTTTAGTTGTTAATAATGAGGTCTCTCTAGGAGAAATTATTAAGGAATCTTTAGAAAGTCATGGCTATAATGTCTTTCTAGCTAATAATTTAATAGACATCATAACTTCCTATAATAAAGCTAAAGAACAACAAATAAGCATAAGCACAGTTTTACTAGACATTACCCATAGTGCTAGTAACGCTCAAGAAATCCTGGATGAAATAAAAAATATAGATAGAGAAGTTAAAATAATTTCTGTTGGCAATGAAAATCTTGTAGGCTTAGATCAATACCTAGCTAAATCACATAGCGTTTTTGACTTACTCTCAACACTAAAAAAAGTAAGTAGCAGTAAAATATAGTTAGAAAACATTTTATTGTATCTGTAGAGCAATGGCTTGAAAGTAATAGCATAATGAGGCAACAATAATGGAAGAAAACAGAGAAAAAGAACTAGGAGTATATTATAAAGATAGTGAATATGCGTCATTGATAAAAAGATTAGCAATAATATTTATAGATTCAATAGTATTAATGATATTTGGAATAATGCTCGTAGGTATTTGGTTAATAATAAGTGACAATATAGAAGAAATATCTATCAATTTAATTTATATATGGATAGTAATATCATATATTTATATGTCTGTGATTAGAATTTTTGGGGTAAGAACTCTAGGAAATGTTCTGACCTCAACAAAAGTTGTTAATTTACAGGGTAAAAATCCAAGTTTGTTTCAAATGTCATTTCGTTTTTTTATGCTGATGTTAGGGCCTATAAATTTTTTCTTGGATTTCCTTTGGCTTACAAATGATCCTTACAAACAAACTTTACGCGATAAATTGGCGGCCACTTATGTTATTAATAAAAATGCTATTCCTATAGGCACAGGAGTTCAAACTTTTTCTAATTACCAAATTATGGGTCTTTCCTTTGTTTTCCGTGAAGTTAAAAAACCGACATAACCACCTATGAGCATAAATGTTTTAGATTCAAACAATATTTTAGCTAATCAATCTGAAGAAAAAGTCTTACGTGCAATTACTGAGGGTACAGCAACAGCTATTGGAACAGAATTTTTTCGAGCTTTAGTTAAATATTTGGCTTTGGCTTTGGGCATAAACTTTGCGTTTGTTGCTGAATTTGCTGAAGTTAATACTAGAGTTAGAACTATTGCTTATTGGGGGCCAGATGATTTTCGCAATAATGTTGAATTTTCCTTAGATGGAACTCCTTGTAAAGATGTACTACAAGGCAAGCTTTGTCATTATCCTGCTCATGTAAAAGATTTATTTCCTCAAGATGTTGGGCTAGTAAAACTAGAGGCAGAAGGTTATTTAGGAGTCCCTTTAGTTAATGCCTCTGGTCAAATCTTGGGGCATCTAGTGGTTTTTGATCCTAGACCAATGCCAGAAGAACCAAAATTTCTTTCTATTTTTCATATTTTTGCTAGCCGTGCAGCAGCAGAACTTGAGCGCAAACGTATTGAACAAGCATTGCAGGAAAGCGAGCAAAGACTGGCAAACATATTAGCTTCGGCAATGGACGCAATTGTTACGCTAGATGATAACTTTTCCATTACTCTATTTAATAAAGCAGCAGAAAAAACTTTTTGTGTATCAGCAAAAGACGTTATAGGTCAATCTTTTCAACAATTTCTTACCCCTAAACTAACAAATATACTTAATGAATATATTGGTAATATTTCGTCTAGTCAAAACAAGATATTAAGTTTATGGTTGCCAGAAAATTTGCTAGCTCGCCGTGCAAATGGTGAAGAATTTCCAATTGAAGCAACTATTTCCCAAGTTATAGTATTAGGTAAAATTTTATATACAATAATCTTACGTGATATTAATGAGCGCAAGTTAACAGAAGACAAGCTACAAGCACTTGAATTAGATAATTTCTACCTAAAAGAAGAAATTAGAAGTAACTATAACTTTGAAGAAATTATTGGCTCATCTGCTGTAATGAAAGCTGTTTTTCAAAAAGTAAAACAAGTAGCTAGTACAGATTCAACCGTGCTTATCATTGGCGAAACAGGAACAGGAAAAGAGCTAATCGCGCACGCAATCCATAATCATAGCAAGCGTAAAAACCGCCCATTAATTAAAGTAAATTGTGCTGCACTATCAGCCGGACTAATAGAAAGTGAGTTTTTTGGACATGAAAAAGGGGCTTTTACAGGTGCTATTTCTCAAAAAATAGGACGTTTTGAGCTTGCTAATGGTGGCACTATTTTTTTAGATGAAATAGGCGAAATTTCTTTAGAAATACAAGCTAAACTTTTAAGAGTCCTACAAGAACAAGAGTTTGAACGGGTTGGTGGTGTTAAGACATTAAAAGTTGATGTTCGAGTAATTGCAGCAACAAACCGCAACTTAAAACAAATGGTGTCAGAAAATAGCTTTCGTGCTGATCTTTACTATCGACTTAATGTTTTTCCTATTAATTTGCCTTCTCTAAGGGAAAGATCTGCCGATATACCTTTATTAGTGAGCTATTTTGTTAATAAACATATGCCGTCAGTAGGAAAAAAAATTACTTCTATCAGCCAAAAAACTATGCAAAAGCTAGTGGATTACACTTGGCCGGGAAATATCCGAGAGCTAGAAAATATTGTTGAACGTGCGTTGATTTTAAGCGAAGGACATACTTTAGAAATTGAGGAAGACTTTTTACTTTTACCTAAGTTATCATCCGTAAGATCTAATAACAAAGTAAACAAAAGTTTAGAAGATATAGAAAAAGAGCATATTCTTAAAGTTTTAGAGCAAGTAGGTTGGGTAATTGAAGGCACACAAGGTGCTGCTACAATCTTAAAAATCAATCCCAACACATTACGAAGCAGAATGAAAAAGCTTGGTATTATCAGACCTTCTTAAACTATCCCACGAAATACCGTAGCCACGAAATATCGTGGCCGTGAAATCATCTTTTACTACCTTTATTTAATAATCCTTAAAATATAACTTATTGACAATACAATACCTTAAAGTTTTCTCTAAAACTTTTCTATTTTGGCACAAGGTTTGTACTAATAAATATTAACAAGCAAAAATAAGGAGCATTTAAGATGCTACGAATGACAACAACCATAACTGATGCTCAAAAGGTTATTTTCCTGTTAGAAGGCAAAATCATTAACCCTTGGGTTGAGGAAATAAACAAAGAATGTCAAAAACATTTTCCTATCTATGAAAAATTGATCTTGGATGTTTCACAAGTTTCTTTTGTAGATGAAGAAGGCGTGAAACTACTAAAAAATTTAATTAAAGATAAAGTGCAGTTAGTTGGTTGTTCCTTATTTTTATCAAAATTACTTAGTTAAAACTAATGGCTAAAAATGAAAGGATGTATTAATGAGTAGTTTATTAGAAAAAATTAAATGGGCTTATGAAAATTTTGCTAATGTAGAAAACCTGCTACAAAGCCCTATATTATTAGGGATGAGGCTTTATTGGGGCTGGCAATTCTTTTTAACTGGACAAGGTAAATTAATGAATTTAGAGCAAGTTACAGGCTTTTTTACTGATTTAGGGATACCAATGCCTTATTTTAATGCTGTTATGGCTGGGTCAGTAGAATGTTTTGGAGGCTTATTGTTACTCCTAGGTCTTGGCTCGCGTTTTGTTAGCATTCCGCTAGCCTCAACAATGGTAGTGGCTTATCTTACGGCTCATAAAGATGCGCTGATAAATATTTTTGAAAAACCTGAAGATGTAATAACTGCTGACCCATTTTTATTTTTATTAACATCAGTAATTATTCTAGCCTTTGGCCCAGGTTTCTTTTCTTTAGACAGAATAATTGGATATTTTGCTTATAAACAAAGTGATAGCCTTACCCAAAATGAAAAACAATCTATTAAAACTGTAACCCCTGTATCTATTTAACTTAAATGTCCTACACATAAATTAACCACTATAAAAGTCCAACCAAAAATCAACTTAAAACCCTACAGTATAAAAATTAAGGAGAACTATTTCTTTATGAGCAATAAAAAACAGATTGTAATTTTAGGCAGCGGTTTTGGAGGTTTATACGCCGCTTTAGAGTTTGAAAAAGCATTGGCTAGTCGTTCAGATATTGAAGTAACTCTAGTTAACAGAGAAAACTTTATTGTCTTTACTCCAATGCTACACGAAGTAGCCGCTAGTGAATTAGATGTAACTCATGCAGTAACACCTATTAGAAAATTACTTAAGCGAGTCAACTTTTTTAATGGTGAAGTAGACTATATAAACTTAGCAGCAAAACGAGTTACAGTTTCACATGGTGCTGAACCCCACCCACATATCTTAAATTATGATCATCTAGTAATAGCTTTAGGTTCTGTCACTAATTTTTATAATCTACCTGGGCTTGCAAAACATGGTTTGACAATGAAAACCCTAGGTGATGCAATACACTTACGTAATCATTTAATTAAAAATTTAGAAGAAGCTGATTTTGAATGTTGCCCATTTGTACGCGAACCCCTGTTAAACATTGTAGTTGCTGGCGGCGGGTTTGCTGGAGTTGAAACAATAGCTGCAATTAATGATTTCTTACGTGATGCGGTAAAATTCTACCCTCATCTTAAAGAAGAAATGATTCGAGTCGTTTTAGTTCATTCTGGATCAACAATTTTGCCAGAATTAGGAGACACTCTTGGCACTTATGCACAGAAAAAATTAGCTGAAAGAAAAGTAGAAATTCGTCTAAATACTAGAGTTAGCGAAGTAACAGAACGTGAAGTTCATTTAAGCGACGGCACAACAATTGTCACAAATACCGTGCTTTGGACTGCTGGAACGTCTCCAAACCCGATACTTGAAACATTAGCTTGTAAAAAAGATCGTGGGCGTATTTTAGTAAATGAATTTATGGAAGTACCTGATTTTCCTGGCGTTTGGGCATTAGGTGATTGTGCTGTAGTCCCAGACATAAACAACCCCGGAAAATGTCATCCTCCAACCGCCCAACATGCAATGCGAGAAGGTATAGTCTTAGCTAAAAACATCTTAGCTTCTATTCAAGGTAGCAAAAAGAAACCTTTTTCATTTAAGACCATTGGGCTACTTTCAGCACTTGGAAAACGTAGCGGAGTGGCTCAAATCTTAGGAATAAATTTCTCTGGATTTATTGCATGGTTTTTATGGAGAGGAATTTATTTAAGCAAATTGCCAGGTTTTGAAAAGAAAGTTCGAGTTATGATTGATTGGACATTAGACCTTTTCTTTTCCAAAGATACTGTTCAATTTATGACCGAGCGAGCTAAATCTATTTCCGAAGAACAGCCAAAACAAAAGTCTATTTTTACAATGCCTAAAAAGTCAAATATCCAACCTATGCGAGCCGTAGCCGGAAAATAGTTCTATTTCCCTTAAAAATCAACCAATTGTAAAAAGAAATTGCTCTTTTAGAGTGATTTCTTTTTTGTTTTTTGCTGCTCTATAGCTCAAAAGACTTGTCCAAGAAAAATAAAAAGGTAAAATACTAGAGAAATAGCAAAACTATTAATATTATTTTGAAGACTTCAGCTATTAGTTAACTACTAGTTTGGGGAGAAATTATGTCAGAAGCACTTTTGAATATTGATGTTAGCCATCTTATAACAGAGGATGATGAGCCAGTGGACAATTTTTTAACTGAAAAACAAGAAAGATTACTTACAGAACCACTTTATAGCTGCTGGAAGCCTCATAATAACCGTCCATTCCTAGTAGCAGCTAATGTTGGAGTGTTTAATAGCGTTCATTTACCAGCAATAGTTCCTGATGTATTTTTAAGTATGGATGTTGAAATCCCTACTGATTGGTGGGACAAAGAACAGCGTTCTTATTTTACTTGGGAGTTTGGCAAACCTCCTAATGTTGTTATTGAGATTGTTTCTAACAAGGTTGGCGAAGAAGACACTAGGAAAATTACTCGCTACTCTCAAATGGGTGTCACCTATTATGTTATTTTTGACCCATTTAAGAAGCTAAGTGACAATTTATTAACAGTTTACACTCTCCCATTTGGCCGCCCTGTTGCCTTAAATCAAAACTTTTTTTCTGATATTGGCTTAGGTCTAACTCTTTGGGAAGGCGAATTTGAGAACACATTTTCTAAGTCTTGGCTTCGCTGGACTGATGAACATGGTCAAGTTATTCCTTCTGGCATCGAAAAAGCCGAGTTAGAAAAACAACGAGCCGAATCAGAAAAACAGCGGGCCGATCGTTTAGCGGCAAGATTAAAAGAACTTGGCGTTGATCCTGATTCTATTTAATCGCTTTATTTCCAGATTCATATATTCGCTTCTAAATCAATCTAAGGCTAGTTAGATAGTCCGCTAGCTTTAGATTCTAGTCAAAACAACCAAAAATCAATTAACTCGACTTGAGCTTTTCCTTTCTTATAGTGTTAAATCTTGCTAACTAACCCAAATAATTAAAAATATCTTTTGAGGTATCCTAAAAATAATGAAGTTATCAGACATAGCATCAAAACTAGATTGTGTTTTAGTAGGTGATAAAGATTTAGAAATAATTGGAGTAGCAGGACTTGATGAAGCAGAAGCGGGTCAACTAGCCTTTCTTTCAAATCCAAAATATACGCCTAAACTTGCCACTACAAAAGCATCTGCGGTAATTGTAGGAAAAGATTTTTCAAGTCCAACTAATTTAAGTTTACTTCATCATTCTAACCCTTATTTAACCTTTGCCCGTGCAATAGAGCTTTTTTACACTCCACCAAGTTTAGCTAATGAAATTCACCCTAGCGCGGTAGTCTCCAAAACAGCAAAACTTGGTGTAAATATTCGTATTGGTGCAAATACTGTAATAAGCGATGATGTTGAGCTAGGAGATAACATAGTAATTTACCCTAATTGCACAATTTATGCTGGTGCAAAAATTGGCTCTGATTCTGTTATCCATTCTAATTGCGTAGTGCGCGAATATGTACAAATTGGTGAACGTTGCACGCTGCAAAATGGCGTGGTTGTTGGGGCTGACGGCTTTGGCTATGCTAAAAAAGATGATGGTAGCTGGTATAAAATTGTTCAATCTGGAATTGTTGTTTTAGAAGATGATGTTGAAATAGGTGCAAATTCTACAATTGATAGAGCTACAATTGGCGAAACTAGAATTAAAAAAGGTGCAAAATTAGATAATTTAGTCATGGTTGGTCATGCTTCGTCGGTAGGTGAAAATACTTTACTTTGTGGACAAGTTGGACTAGCTGGAAGTAGCAAAATAGGTCGTAATGTTACCCTAGCTGGGCAAGTTGGGGTTGCTGGTCATTTAACTATTGGTGATAATGTCATCGCTACAGCACAAACAGGTATTCCAAATTCTGTAGAAGCTAATCAAGTAATTTCTGGCTATCCAGCAATAGAAAATCGTGCTTGGTTAAAATCTTCGGTGATTTTTACTAAATTACCTGAATTGCAAAAGGCTTTTCAACAATTGCAACGCCGTGTTGCAGAAATAGAAAAACAAACTAATAAATCTTAAGTTCTTTTACAACTCAGAAATGGAAACAAATGTCCGGGAAGTGTGGTGAAAAGCCGCCGCTGCCCTCGCAACTGTAAATAGCTACGAAATTCACATTAAAGCCACTGTCTTAGTTAATATTTATTAAATAATATAGATGGGAAGGCGTGAAAAAGTAGGTTTAAGCTAATTAGCCAGGAGACCGATTTGTTTTCCCTTCTGCGTCCTATTCTTGCGAAGGGCAAGAGAAAGGATCCTATGAAAATTCCTCGTCTACATAAATTTTTACTTATTTCTACCCTAATTATTCTTTTTAGCTTTATGTCCGTCTTAGCTGCTGGTGGAGAGCTTACCGGAACTGTTAAAGACGAATCTGGGCAAGTTGTCCAACGTGCAACAGTTAGTTTATTTAGCCGTGATGGTCGTCAAATCTCTGTGCTTACTGGAGATGATGGACGTTTTAGCTTTGGTAACTTAAAAGCAGATAGCTATTTTCTACGTGTTAACGCAAATGGTTTTCGTAACACCGTTAGCAATGAAATTAGCTTAACTAGCGGTGATAATAAAGACTTTGAGTTAACTTTAAGAGTCAATGGAATTAATGAAGAAGTAATTGTTACTGCTGAAAATAGCTCTCAACTTCCAGATCAAACTTCCAAATCACTTTCTACCATTAGCGATCAAGAAATCAGCACACGCCAAGAATTTACTGTTGCAGAAACACTTAGCACTTTACCAGGTGTTAGACAAAGAAGTTTTGGCGGCCCAGGCTCGCTTACTTCTATTCGCCTACGTGGTCTTGCTAATGAAAACACGTCTTTATTAATCGATGGTCTGCGCTTTCGTGATGCCGCAGACGTTCGCGGAACGGTTCAAGCATTAAGCGATTCTTTATTTAATGATAATGTCCAACGTGTTGAGTTACTTAGAGGTAGCGGAAGTTCTCTTTATGGTACTAATGCGGTTGGTGGAGTAATTAATATTGTTCCTTATGCTGGTGTAGGTGCGCCTAGTGGAGAAGTTTCTTTTCAAGGTAGTGGCTTAGGGCAATTCCGAGAAGCTGCCCGCATTGGTGGAAGCTTTAAGAATGTTTTTAGCTATGGTTTTGGAGCATCTCGAATTGATACAAATGATGGAATTGATGGTCAAGATGTTTTCCGTAGCACATCTTTAAGAACTAATTTGCGCTATAACCCAACTAACAATTTTT
Organism: uncultured Clostridia bacterium; assembly: GCA_964492845.1. Classification (GTDB taxonomy): domain Bacteria; phylum Acidobacteriota; class Blastocatellia; order Chloracidobacteriales; family JADJPF01; genus JADJPF01. The sequence goes on along the minus strand of CAZBMZ010000015.1, from coordinate 93,726 downwards.
CTGTCTCAGGTGTTATTTCTTATGGCCGTTCATTTTTCCAACTTAATGACAGCCCTTTCCCGCTTGGCCCCGTAGGAAATGAGCTTGGTTATGCTAGCGGTTCAGGACAAGTTACTAGCTTTGTAACAGACCTTAACGACCCCGATTCATTTCGCACTACTAGGTTTTTCCAAAGTGGTTTTTCTGTACGCCATCGCTTAAATGATATTGTTAGCTATAATGCTAGTTTTAATTTTGTAAAATCTGACCGCCGTTTCTTTGACGGGCCTGCTGCATCACCTTTTTTAGTTTCGCTAATTACCAAAGCTCAAGGCTTTTTCCCTAGTTTTACTAGCGATTCTCTTTTCAAAGGTCGCACCTACACTTTTAATAGTGGTGTTAGCTTACGCTTAGGAAAACATAATCTTGCTAGTATTGGTTTTGAAGCAGAAAAAGAACGCCTACGTCAAACTACTGATTTTGCTGGCAAAGAAAGCTTTTCTCAAAAAACCTATGGGATTTATTTCCAAGACCAAATTAATTACTTTGAAAACCGCTTGCAGCTTTCTTTAGCTAGCCGAATACAGTTTTTTACTTTAGATTTTCCCAGCACAATTGCTAGCATTCCTGCCGCAGACATCGACAAACTACGCAATATTGATATACCTAGAGCTTATACTGGTGATGGATCAATTGCTTATTCATTTTTCAAAACAGGAACAAAACTTCGCGCTCATGTTGGAAATAGCTTTCGCGCTCCGGCTCTAGCTGAACGTTTTAGCGCGTTTGACGGCTCATTTACCCCTGTAAGAATTGGCAACCCTTTTCTAAGACCTGAAAGAGCCGTTTCTGTTGATGGTGGAATTGACCAATCTGCTTTTAATAATCGCTTAAAGCTATCACTTACTTACTTTTACACTAAACGCCAAGAAATTATCACTGGCGGATTTGTGCCTTTTTCAAATGCTGGTAGCGGTGCAGCATTCTTTCAATCTAATAGCCGAGGCGGTTTGTCACGAGGTTTTGAAGCTTCAGTTTTAGCTAATCCAGCACGAGGACTAGATATTAACTTGGCTTACACTTATGTTAATTCTGAGCTTGATTTTCAAAACATCTTGTTAAATGCCAATGACACAAGCATTAACCCTACTGGTCAAAGGGTTTCTGGCAGTACTCGCGCTTTTGGTATTCCAAGAAATACTTTTAGCGTTGTGGTAAATCAAAATTATAAGCGGCTAAATATAAACTTTGATTTAACTGCAATTAGCGAGTTTGACAGTTTATTTTTCTCTCCAGCAGAATTTTTTAATGGGTTTGCATCTCGAATTGTTCGCTTAGATGGTTATGTCAAAGCCGATTTAGCTGTTTCTTATACTTTATTACTTAAGGATAAAACCAGCTTAGAAATTTTTGGTAAAGTAAGTAATTTGTTTGATCAAACCTATTTTGAAGATGGATTTAAGACTCCTGGCGCGATTGGTACAGGTGGGATAAAATTCCGATTTTAACTAATTACAGTAACGTAGGGTGTTACATTCTACGTTACTATCAAGCTGCATAAGCACTTTTGCCAGCACCATAATAAAATTCATAAACATGTTGATAGGTTTGCTCACATTTTTGTTTATATAATTCTGTTGTGTAGCTTTCTGGCAATTCGTCTAAAGTTGTTTCTATACACAATTTAACATTAGCCCTAGTTTGTTGACGCTTACGCCAATCTAAGACTAATTTTTCTTCTTTTAGTTTTGCAAGCAAAACTTTTGCAATTTTTTTAACTTGTGATTCTTCTGCTTTAGATAGCTTAATTTCAGGCCGAGTAAGCAGGTCAAAAATTGCTAATTCTTCTTCTGTAAGACCTTCTGCAATGGTTCTTTGCTCCTCATAATGCAATGATTTAGCAAACTCTAGTAAACGGCGAAATTGTTCTTCTACATTTACGCTACCTGCATTATACTCGCCTATCATTTCCTCAAGCTTTTTTAAGTAGTCTAATCTACTATAGTTAAGTTGCACCATTTCGGCTAGCTTGTTTTCTAATGTAGCGCGTAGTTTAGCTAGTTCTGTATTTTTTCTGCTATTAAGAAATTTATCTTTTAAGGCTTCAAAATCAAGCTGGCTAAGGTCTACAAGCCTGCTAGCCGTTAGTTCATCAATTATATAACCTTCTGCTGCAATGGAATTATCTAGCAAATCTCCTAGCTCTTTTATTACTTTAGAAATGTCTACTTCTAGTTTTTGTGAATCAATTGCATCTGCTAGCAGCTTAATAAAAAATCTTGTTTGCGAAAATTCATTAGCCGCCACATCAGGTAAAATTGCTTTGTAAAGCCTTAAAACTTGGTTTGCGAGTTGGGAAAATTCTTTTCTAGTTTTATCATTAACTAAAATAGCATCTAAAGAATCTTGTAACCACTTGATATATTTGTAATTAGTCGGTTTTGTAGGCGTGTTGATAACTTCCTGAAAGTCTATTTTTAATTCTTTGCAGAAATCTATAGTTTTTTCGACTGCCTTTCTTAGCATTGCAACAAGTTGAGATTTATCTTGTGCAGGTGACTCGCCTTCTTCAACCGTTCCCGATGCGCCTGAGCCATAAATAGCCAAGGCTTTTTGTAAGTCTCTAAAAACGCCTACATAATCAACTATTAACCCGTTTGTTTTTTCTGGAAAGACTCTATTTGCTCGTGCAATTGTTTGCATAAGTGTGTGATTTCGCATAGGTTTATCTAAATAAATTGTTGAGCAACATTGCACGTCAAAACCTGTCATCCACATTGCACAAACAAAAACTAACCGCAATGAATCGTTAGGATCTTTGAATTTTTCTTCTAAGTTTTCGCTTTTATTTATCATCCTACTACGATGTTTAGTAATGTCTGCACCTTTTTTCTTTATTTCTTCTACTTCATTTTGTGACTGCGAAACTATTACAGCCATATCTGTTGTTTCCAGATAATTAATTATTTCTATTATTTCTTCTTTTGCTTCTCCTTTAGCTATTTCTATACTATTTTTTAATTTATTTAGATAAATTTCTTTATGTTTCTGTACTTTATCATACATTCTTACAACAGTAGCTTTATCAATACTAACAACCATTGCTTTTCCTCTATAACCTCGATTAGCAAAATGAATTATTAAATCTTCTGCTACTTTTTCCAATCTATCTTCGCGGGTAATTAAATGATATTCCTTAGAAAATTCTTTCTCTATTTTTAGCTCTTGATCTTCGTCAAGCATTGCTGAATCCAACAATTCTTCTATATCTTCGTTTAATTCTTCGTTTGTTAGCTGTAATTCTGGAATCCGATTTTCATAATAAAGCGGAACAGTAGCCCCATCTTCGGTTGACTGCTTAAAATCATAAACACTTACATAATCACCAAAAACATCTTTTGTTTTTTCCTCGCCAAAAATCAAAGGTGTACCAGTAAAAGCGATAAAAGCCGCATTTGGTAAGCCATTTCTCATATTTAAGGCTAATGAAGTGTATTGCGTCCGATGTGCTTCATCAGCAATAACAATTATGTCTGAACGGTCTGTTAACTTAGGGTAGTTTGTCCCTTGGTCAGCGCGGAATTTATGAATTAGAGTAAAAATAAATCTATGGTCAGTTTGAAGTAATTCTTTTAAGTGCTGGCTGCTACTAGCTTGTGTGTGCTGTTCGGTTATAATTCCAGCATCAACAAAGTTTTTATAGATTTGTGTATCTAACTCTTGTCTATCTGTAACAATCAAAAATGTCCAATTTCCTGGAATTTTTCTAAGTACTTTTTGAGCAAATAAAATCATTGAAACGCTTTTTCCTGAGCCTTGAGTATGCCAAAAAACACCTAGTTTCCCATCAACGCTTTTGATATTAGGAAACGGCTTTATTGCCTGATTTACGCCTAAATATTGATGATTCTTAGCGACAAGTTTAATCAACCTACTACTGCGCACTGATTGAAAAAGAGTAAAGTTTTCCACTAAGTCTAATAATCGTTCTTTTGCACAAGTTCCAAGCACCATTGTTTCCAGTGAAATAGCCCCTTGTTCGCCTTCCTCATTAATTCTTTTCCATTCAGCAAAATGCTCCCACTCTGCGCTTATACTGCCAATATAGCTTTTTAATCCATTGGAAAGAATGATAAATGCGTTATAAACAAAAAGTTGAGGAATATTATTTCTATAGTCTTGTAAATTATCATCATAAGCATTTTTAACGTTTTTATGACCTGCTTTTAGCTCAATAAAAACTAGAGGCAAACCATTTACAAAGCCTATTAAATCCGCACGGCGGCTATACATATCACCAACAACCCAAAATTGAGAGGCTAGAAAAAAGTTATTATTTTCTGCTATTTTCCAATCTATTATTTGAACTATTTCAATAGTTTCTTTTTGATTATTTTTAGAGTCACGATAGCTAACTTTTACACCATCTTTTAGTAAATGGTAAACTTGGCGGTTAGCCTGTGTGATGCTCATCGCGCTACGGTCGCGCGTAATTTCTTCAATTGCTAGATTTACAGCATCAGCAGGCACATTTGGATTAAGTTTTATGATTACAGCCCTTAAACGTTCAACTAACACAACATCAGTTTTACATTCTCGTCCCAGCGTACTTTTACCAGTAGCAAACTCATTATAGCAATTCATTGTTTGCCAACGCAACTCACCAAAAAGCTTTATTGTAGGCCGTTCAACTGCACCATCTTCTGAAAAATCCAAAGGCTTATTTGTAGTCATAGGCTTAAATCCAGTGTGTTATAAAGTGATCAATCCAAAATTGAAATAAAAATGTATTAACAGTTATAAATAAGTTATAATTATAGGCGAAAAAGTAGCTAAGATAAACCCGAAAGGAAATTTAAATGACAAACATAAAAAACTCAACTATAAAAACAAAGGAAGATGTAAATAAAAAGTTAGAAAGCCTTATACTAGAACAAAAGGTTGTGCCTTTAAAAAAATTTGATGATGTATTAGCAAATTTTTGGCCGGAAGACGAATCTGTAGATGAGTTTATAATGAATTTGAAACAGTGGAGAAAAGAAGAAATTACTAGAGGAAAAATTTAATGAAAACAGTAGTATTAGACACAGATTTAGTGTCCTTTTTGTTTAAAGGAGATACTAGAGGAGATTGGTATAAACCTTACTTAGAAGGAAGTATTTTAGTAATTTCATTTATGACCATAGCCGAATTAGATCGTTGGGCGTTGGAACGCAATTGGGGAGATGCAAGAAAAGAAAAAATGGAGCAACACTTAAAGAAGTTTGTTTTTGTTCCTTACGATAGACAATTATGTTTAAGGTGGGCTGAAGCCTGCCATTCTGCGCGTCGTAATGGCAAACCCATATTAACTTCTGATGCTTGGGTTGCCGCTACTGCTTTATTATTTGATCTTCCCTTGCTTACTCACAATAAAAATGATTATCTTGGCGTTGATGGTCTTACTCTTATATCTGAAACGCTTTAATCAAATATTACCCCAGCATAAATATCACTTAGTAATAAACTACAGTCAATGCTATTTAATGAAATTGTTGCTGTTAAATCTGCTATATCATAACTAACCCATTCTCCATTGTCTTGTTTAACATAATGGGTAATGTGTGGCTGCGTTTGCGATACAAGCAAATATTCTTGCAAAGTCTCTATTGCTCTATATGCTTGTAGTTTTCGCCCTCGGTCTGTTACTTCGGTGCTTGCAGAAAGCACTTCAAACACTACAACAGGATTAGTTAATGTATCTATACCTAATATTTTCTCAAAGTTTTCTCCACAAGCAACACTTACATCTGGATAACGATAAGGCGGAAAATTAGGGGTGTTAATTGGGATTTCACTATTAAAAGCTTCACAAGTTCGCCCTTTAAGTTGGTGGTGTAGTTCAGAAAATATATTTCCCCCAATCCTTGCATGTTCTTTAGTTCCACCGCTCATGCAAACAATATCGCCGTCCCAATATTCATAACGAGCATGACCGACTTTTTCCAATGCAAAATATTCTTCTAACGTGTAGTAATGTTTAGGGTTAGCTGACATTGATTTCACCTTTCTTCTATTGGAATATCTAAGTCTGACACATCAATTTCACCTGAAATTAGCTTAGGTAACAGCATGTCGCGTGTTTGGCGAAGGTTTCGAGTTTTCAATAATAAATTTTGTATGTTGTTAATTATATTGAATATAATCTCATTGAAAAGTTGTAATATTGTGTTTTGTGGAACAAGAATTTTATATTTCAATAAAACGTTCCAATTTGCACGAGGCATTTTTGTTCCATTAGATGTTTGTGTTGCTTCTTCTACAAATTCATCACTAGAAACAGACAATAAAACTAGTGGATAAAAATCTTTATTTTTTGCTGAAATAACAATAGCATCTGAAGAACATACGCCATCAACAGGAGCTATAGCAACTTTGTGAAAATATGGCCTTATTTTACCAAAAAGGATTTCCCCTTTTTTGAAAGATAATTTCATACTTTGAACATCAGAAGCTTTTCCCCAATCTAACAAAGCAATTGATCGTCGTGGAATATGTTCTAATCCTACATATGGTGTGCCTAAATCGATAAGGTCAGGTTGTACACTTCGTCTAAAGTCTTTTGCTACATCACCTAACTCTCTAACCTCCCACCCAGCCGGTATCATCCCAAGCGGCGACTCAACAAACTTTGCTTGCTCGTGTCCAGGAAAGCGAAACTTGACAAACCATTCTTGGTAAATCATCCGCGCCATTTCTTCTAAGATCTTGATACGGCGAGAGTTGTTTTCTATTAGGTCATCGTAAGCCGAAAGAATCGCGGCAATTCGGCGTTGGGTTGGGAGTGGGGGAACTTTCAAAACTAAATTTTTCAAAGAATTTAAATCGGCTCGTTGCCTTCCTGATGCTCCAGACATTGACTTTTCAGCAGTTTTTCGTATTTTTTCTGAGTTTGCAAGATAGAAAACAAAAGAAGAGTCTGAAACATCTTTCTTCCCACGAAATACAAAAAACTCTGTAGAACCAAAACCAATTGCGTCAGGACAAGAATCTTTAAACTGAGCTATTTTTCCATTTTCCAAACAAGGAGTTATTCTGGCAAATAAAGTATCTCCAACTTTAAATTTGGCACCTCCACCAATAAATGTTTTTTTTGTTTTGGCTTGCACATATCTATTACCAGGAACAACACTTTCCATATCAACAAATAAATATTCAATACTTTTCAAAAGATCACTTTTGGGATTTATAAGAACAAAATCTTGAAAATATATGTCTTGCCAATTTCCCAGTTTATTATTTTCCATAAACAAAACTTTTCTTTACTTTAAATTTCTCCATGCTTCTTTTCGCATTTCTTTTATATCTTCTATGCTAACGTGAATATTTAAATGAGCAAGCGCACCCTCTAAATCACGGCGTTGTTTTTTAGGTTTAGTTTCTTGTTCTATAACTTCCACAAAATCAAAAACCTTCTGTTGTTTATCAGGAGGCAACCGGCGGATTTTTTCAATCAATAATTGTTCATTCATTGTTGATTCTCTCCTATGTTTTGTTAATTTATTTTGGTTAAGTTAATTTACGCAACATCTGTAACTTATTCATTCTCTTTTACATAATCAAAATATCTTATAACTATGCCGCAATTGCTTCAAAATCAAGGTCTATTTCAACATATCCAGCATATTCAAAAGGAAAATCTTGATATAGCTTATCTAAATCTATTGGCAAGGCTTCTGGTATTGTGCAGCCGCTTTCTAGCAAGCCTTCAAGATGAAATTCCAAAGCTTCTTGGGCTAAACGTCTGGTTTTATCAAGCGTTTTGCCTGTTACAGCACACCCTTCAACTTGTGGAAAGTAAGCTGAGTAGTTTTTTTCTGCCTTTTCAAAAATTACTAGATATTTAGCTTTCATTTAATACCTGCCTTTTTTAGTATAGTGTTAAGTGTTCCTGGCCTCATTTCTTCAGATAACGAACCACTAACAGTAATAACATTTGGTTGTCTGTGTGCTTAAATTGGCGGTGGCTACCTCGTGTTCTACTAAGTTGCCAACCTCTTGACTCAAGTATTTTTATTACTTCTTTAACTTTCATTGTTTTTATTTTCTATGAAATTTTCAAACTAAGTTAATTTACGCAACAGCAAAATCTGTTAGTTTGCGATGCTCAGGCGTATAAAAAGCTAAAACAATATCTTCCTTGGGAATGCCTGCATCCATTATATCTTGGGCTACACCGTATTCTATCCCATCCCATTCAATCCAAACTTTTCCATCTTTAAGTTGTAAATGAATGATAATGTCATGAATCCTATCAATTCTATTCCAGCCAACAGTTACCAAAAGATATTGCTCATGCTCTCTATCACAAATCGGTATTAGTTGAATATTTTTGTTATCTGGTTTGTATTGTGAATGTTTTATCACAACATCTTCTAAGATTTTTCGGTATCTTTCTAGTTTATCCATAAAATTACCTCCTCTTTTTCTTGATCAAAAACCAATAACTTGATGTTTTGATCATTAATAATATCTTGAATTGCTGGTTTTAAGAAAAAACTTCTATAAATATCTTGAGCAATTGCCAAATACAAAACATACTCAGGAAAATCTGATTGAAGAAATCTCCTATAAATTATGTATTGTCCAACAGACTTTTCTAATTCTGTCATTAAAGATGCACTAGCAAACACCTTAACTTCAACTACTATTTTTTGTTTTTCACGTTCAGCAGCAATTGTCTTTTCCGCCCCTAAATCTGCGTACAAACTTATACCTTTGTATCTTATAAAAAAAGGATCATGTGTAATTGTCCAACCATCTTTGATTAAAGCATTTTTTACAGTTTCATGATAAAAATCAAACTGTGGCATAATTCCTCCTACGTTTTATCTATTATTCCAGTTGTTCTAACAATTTGCTAATGTTGTCTGCTATTTGCGTTTCTAGCTCATGTGCTTCTAGGTTAAGGCTTTCTAGCTCTTCGTTTAACTCTGTAAGTCGTGCCTTAAAATCAAAATCTTCTGTGCTTTTTTCTGTTACTCCTACATAACGCCCAGGGTTTAAGCTCCAACCTTGCGCCGCAATTTCGTCAATGGTTGCTACTTTGCAAAGCCCTGCAATATCTACATAGGAATTGTTAGGAAATTTTTCTGCTATTATTTCCTTAGTGTTTTGAAAGTTTTCGATTTCTTCGCCTCGATACAGTCGGACAATGTTTGCTAGAAATTCTACTTGTTCATCAGTAAATTCCCGATGGGCGCGGTCAATCTGCTTATAAATTGCTCGTGCATCAATAAATAACACTTTGTCTTTGCGTGCAGTGTCGCGCTTGCCTTTATCTAAAAACCAAAGCGTACAAGGCAAAGTAACCGTGTAAAAGAAATTAGGGCCAACTGACACCATTACATCAACCGCGCTAGCTTCTACTAGCTTTTGCCTAAGTGTAGCTTCAGTGCTACGAGCATCAGACGCAGAATTAGCCATTACAAAACCGGCTCGGCCCCGTTCATTTAAGGCACTGTAAAAGATTTGTATCCAAAGATAGTTGGCATTGTCTACGCTAGGCATGCCTAAAGGAAAACGTTTGTTGTCATCTTTGAGCTTGGTTTTGTCTACAGAATTAACATTAAATGGAGGGTTAGCCATTACAAAATCAAATTGGCCGATAGCTTTGTGTGGGTCGTCATAGTAGCTAATTGCTTCTTTAATATCGCCAGAAAGCCCATGAACAGCTAAGTTCATCTTGCACAACCTAACAGTTTCACCAACTTTTTCTTGTCCATAAATAGAAATCTCTGCATTAGGGTCTTTTTTATGGTTTTCAACAAAATGTGCGCTTTGGACAAACATGCCGCCTGAACCGCAAGCAGGATCAAGGATTTTGCCATGAAAAGGTTCTATGATTTCTACAATTAGCTTTACTATTGATGTAGGAGTGAAAAACTCTCCACCTTTTTGACCTTCAGACATAGCAAAACTGCCTAGAAAATACTCATAAATTTTGCCAAAAGCGTCTCCCTCAATATCTGTTGGGATGGAATTTATTAGTTTTAGGAGTTCTAAAATTGTGCTTTTTTCTAAAATTGCATAGTTTTGAGGTAAAACGCCTTTAAGGTCTTCATTTTCCGCTTCAATATATTTCATTGCTTGATTAATGGCTAAAGCAATGTCGCGGTCTTCGGATAGTTCCATCAGCTTAGAAAATCGTGCTTCTGCTGGCAGATATAAAACGCCGCGAGCTTGATAATCAGTCTTGCCTATTTGCCGTCTACCGCTAGTTTTACCAGCTAATTCTTTTTCAACTTTAGAAAATTTATAGTCTGCATACTTAAGAAAAATTAGCCCTAGCACAGGAATAGAATATTCAGCAGATTTTAGATTAGAGTTAGCGCGAAGTTGATCGGCAAGGCTCCAAAGCTTTTTTTCCAAGTCGGCTAAGTTATTTTTAGCCTTGGTTTCTTGTGGTTTTAATTCGGTGAAACTATCAAATAAAGAAGGTTGATTTTCCATTGTTCTAGCCTTTGTTATTGAGATTTAGAACCTTAAAAATAATAAATATTACGCTATTAGTTTTAATAGGGTTAAAGTCGTCTATTTAAGAGGGGTTATTATGTATTTTATTAAGGATTGGTTCAAGCCAAACTTCTAAAGCCTAACAACAAAGCACTGTTAGGGCTTAAAGAACGGATTTGCTTTTGACTTTTGGGTTAAAGACTTGAACAAGTGTCGCTATAGGTGTTATTGTTGGCAGTTGCACCTATTATTAGCTTATTAGCTTTTTTTTAACTACATTTAACTACAATAATTAAGTAGCGTTGGAGGAATAAATGAGCGCAGAAGTCGCCCTTTCAAAATACGCTGGGTTGGATCGTCAAACCCTTATTGGCATTTATAGAAATATTTATCTTTCGCGTCGTCTTGATGATAAAGAAATACAATTAAAGAGCCAAAACAAAATATTTTTTCAAATTAGCGGTGCAGGCCATGAAGCAATACTTGTAGCCGCTGGACTAGTCTTAAAACCTGGTTATGATTGGTTTTATGCCTATTATCGAGATCGTGCTTTGGCTCTACAACTAGGAATGACAGCAACAGAAATGTTGTTATCCGCTGTTGGAGCAGCAGATGATCCTAGCTCTGGTGGTCGTCAAATGCCTTCACATTGGGGACATAAAGACTTAAATATGGTGTCTAAGTCTAGCCCTACCGGGACACAGTTTCTTCAAGCTGTTGGTTGTGCTGAAGCAGGACGCTATTACAGTGCTTTTAAGGACAATTTTGCTGATCGTGCAAGTCAGTTTAAGCAAGATGAAGTTATTTATGTTTCAACTGGCGATGGTACAACTAGCCAAGGAGAATTTTTTGAATCGCTAAACACAGCTTGTAACTTAAAATTGCCTGTCCTTTATTTGGTAGAAGACAATGGTTATGCTATTTCAGTACCAAAAGAAGTACAAACTGCTGGCGGAAGCATTTCAAAATTGTTAGTTGGCTATCCTAATTTATTTATCAAGGAAGTAGACGGAACAGACCCAATTGCAAGCTATCAAGTTCTAAGAGAAGCAGTAACTTATTGCCGTATGCGACGAGGCCCAGCCCTAGTACACGCTCATGTAATCAGACCTTATTCCCACTCATTATCCGACGAAGAAAAGCTTTATAAACCACCTTCTGAACGTAGCGAAGAAGAAAAACGTGATCCAGTAAAAACATTTGCACAATTTTTGTTAGATGAAAAAATTCTTACAGAAAAAGAGCTAACAGAATTAAAACAAAGCGTTGATGATGAAGTAAACAAAGCCGCAGACGTGGCATTAAGCAGCCCTCAGCCAGCTAAAGACACTGTAACTAATTATGTTTACTCGCCAGATGTTGACCCAACTTCGGAAGCATTTTCTACCCCAGCAGAGTTAGCAGGAGGAACACCCGGCACAGTAGTAGATTTAATTAATTATTGCTTACGTGATGAAATGGCTAAAGACCCAAGAATTGTAGTTTTTGGCGAAGATGTTGCAGATTGTTCTAAAGAAGAGTATTTAGAACAAGTTAAAGGCAAAGGTGGAGTCTTTAAGGTGACAGCAGGGTTGCAACGTCGCTACGGTGGCATGAGGGTTTTTAATTCACCACTAGCCGAAGCTAACATTGTTGGTCGTGCAATAGGAATGGCAACACGTGGGCTAAAACCTGTTGTTGAAATTCAGTTTTTTGATTATATCTGGCCTGCTATGATGCAAATACGTAATGAATTGGCTGTATTGCGCTGGCGTTCTAACAATGCTTTTTCCTGCTCTGCTGTGCTTCGCGTCCCGATTGGCGGTTACTTAAAAGGTGGTGCGGTTTATCACAGTCAATGTGGAGAAACAACTTTTACCCATATTCCAGGTTTAAGAGTAGTATTTCCTTCTAACGCATTAGACGCTAATGGACTACTTCGCACAGCAATTAGATCGGACGATCCAGTTTTATTCTTAGAGCATAAGCATCTTTATCGTCAAACTTATAATAAATCGGAATATCCCGGCCCTAACTATATGATTCCATTTGGAAAAGCTCGTACAGTTAGAGAAGGTCGAGACTTAACTATTATTACTTATGGTGCAAATGTGCAGCATTCTGTTGTAGCTTCACGTGAAGCAGCAGAGCGAGGTATTGAAGTAGAAATTATTGATCTACGTACACTTAGCCCATATGATTGGCCTGCAATTGAAGCGTCTGTAAAGAAAACCAATAAAGTTTTGGTTATCCACGAAGATTGTTTGTCTTGGGGTTATGGGGCTGAAATTGCGGCTAGAATAGGCTCAGAACTCTTTGAATATTTAGATGGGCCAGTAATGAGAGTAGCAGCAATGGACACCTTTGTTGCTTATGCTCCAGAGCTAGAAGAAAGAATCTTGCCTCAAATTAGCGATATAGCCAAGGCAATAAATGAGCTTTATAGATATTAGTAGCATAGGCTAAAACCCTAGGCATATAAAACTAAAGAAGCTACAGATTGCAACTAAGCCAGTACCTACTAAAGTTAGTAGATACTGGCTTTTTTAGAATACAAAATACTTCTCTGCTGTTAAAATAACAACCAAAAACTAGGAAAAACCAATGGCTAGAAACCCTAAAAGGCTTTACTCAATAGAAGAATATTTTGAAATAGAAAAAAATTCAGATATTAGACATGAATATGTTTATGGTGAAATATTTGCTATGTCTGGTGCAAGTCTTCGTCATAACCGTATAGCAAATGCTATTAACCTCCAATTAGCTCAACAGCTTGAGGGAACTAGTTGCGAATCGCTTATTAATGATATGCGAACCAAAACGCTAAATAGGATATATCGCTATCCTGATGTTGTGGTTGCTTGTGAGGCAACTTGCGAAATTATTAGTGGTTTAGAAAGCCTAACTAACCCTGTTTTAATAGTAGAAGTATTGTCGAGATCAACGGCTAGTTTTGATCAAGAAGGAAAGTTTAGAGAATACCAACAAATTGACACTCTTAGGTATTATTTATTAGTTGCTCAAAATCAAATATTTGCTACTTTATTAACTAGACAGCCGGACAACACTTGGACAAGTCAATCATTTAGCAACTTAGATGAGTTTATAGAGCTAGCTTTTATCAATTGTAGATTATCTTTGCAACGCACTTACTCAAGAGTGCAATTTAGCTAATAAATAAAAATTAAGTAATTCTAACTATAAGCCTTGGCTTTTGACATAAATAGAAAGCTTATGCTAAATTAAGAGCATCTGACTATAAAAATCAATTTTTCAATTTTTCGGCTTTTCAGGAGGTTTGACAATGCCGATTTACGAATATCAATGCGAAAAATGCGGTGTAATAATCGAGAAAATTCAAAAATTTTCTGATGCTCCATTAACAAGCTGTGAAAGATGCGAGGGCAAACTAAATAAATTGCTTTCTCAATCCAGCTTTTCATTAAAAGGTTCTGGCTGGTATTTAACTGACTACTCAAAGAAAACTAGTAGCAAGGCTGAACCAAAAACCGAAACCAAGGCGGAAACCAAGGCGGAAACACCTTGTGCAGCAACTGGTGGCGGATGCGGAGCCGGAGCATGTGCAACTAGCACCGACAATTAACCAAGAAAAACTATAGAATTTTGATAATTTTATTTGGAAATTAAAATAGCCTAGAGATCTCTAGGCTATTTTGCTGGTAAAACTTGTTTAATTAAAATTAAAACCCAATAATAATTATTAGCCTGCCAAAAATAATTATTATTGGGTTTCGTCATTATTTAACCCTAAAAATCTTATACTGAGGTTTTATGAAGAAAAACTTACTATTATTTGCTTTATTTGCGATATTTGCCTTTATTGCAGTTGCTTGTAATCAAACAGAGCCAAACAGAACTGCGGGCAACACCCCAGCACCTGACTCAACACCAAGCCCTACAGCAACAAACGGCCAACCGCCTGAAGGCGGCTTAACTTATGTTGAAGAAACACATTTAGCTAATATTAAACAACTTACTTTCGGCGGTGAAAATGCTGAAGCTTATTGGAGTGGAGATGGCAAACAGCTAATTTTACAATCCACACACGGCGATTATAAATGTGACCAAATTTTTACAGTCAATGTTGAAGACAGCAAGGAAATGAAATTAGTTAGTACAGGAAAAGGACGAACAACTTGTTCTTATTTCTTTCCTGATGGCAAGAAAATTATTTTTGCTTCAACACACGCTGCAAAGGCTGACTGTCCACCTCCACCAGACTTTTCCCAAGGTTATGTTTGGCCTATAAATCCTGATTATGATATTTATGTTGCAAATCCTGATGGCTCAGACCTAAAAACTTTAGCTAAATCTTCGGGCTATGATGCTGAGGCTACTATTTCTCCTGATGGTAAAAAAATAGTCTTTACCTCAACTAGAGATGGAGATTTAGATCTTTACGTAATGGATGCCGATGGGTCAAATGTTAAAAGACTAACCGATGATCCTGGCTATGATGGCGGTGCGTTCTTTTCTCCAGATGGAAAACAGCTAGTTTATCGTGCCTATCATCCAACCGGCGATGAACTCACACAATATCAAGATTTACTGAAGAAAAATCTAGTAAAACCTAGCAAAATGGAAATCTTTATTATGAATGCTGATGGAAGCGAAAAACGCCAGTTAACCACCATTGGCAAAGCAAACTTCTGTCCATTCTTTACCCCTGATGGACAAAGGGTTATTTTTTCCTCAAACCATGCGGATTTAGACCCTAAAGCGCGTAATTTTGATTTATTTGTTGTTAGTGCTGAAGACGGCACCAATATGAAACGCATTACTTATTCACCTGGCTTTGATGGTTTTCCAATGTTTAGCCCAGATGGTAAAAAGCTAGTTTGGGCATCAAATCGCAACGCTAAAGCAAGAGGCGAAACTAATGTTTTTGTTGCTGATTGGGTAGAATAATTGATACCCTTCTTGGGGTTTACACCTTTTCTTGGGGTTTACACCCCTGTCTTGGGGTTTACACCCTTTCTTGGGGTTTATACCCTTCTTGGGGTTTACACCCCAAGCTAAAGTTGTAACGTCCCTGGCGGGACTAAGAATCTCAAAATCGCGCAAGCGATGACACAACTTTAGCTTGGCAGGTAACTGCCAAGTTACATCAAGAATATGGCACGCCAATTGCCAACATTAAAATTTATCAAAAATTGCGTTTTTTTAATTGTTTGATGTTAGAAAGAAAATCATTTATGCAAAATCAAACCGTCATCATCCAAGTAGAACATTTTCAACAATTAATAGATAATCTTATCGCGCAAGGTTATCAGACGCTTGCTCCAACAATTAAAGACAATACTGTTGTTTATGATGAGATAACAAAAGCTGATGAAATGCCTATAGGGTGGATAGATGAGCAAGAAGGCGGGTTTTACAGATTAAAAAAGAATTCTGAAAAAACATTTTTTAGTTATACAGTAGCAGCAAATTCTTGGAAGAAATATTTACACCCACCTAAAGTAAAGCTTTGGCAAATTACTAAAAAAAGTAATCAAGAAATGCAATTTACTAGTGAAAATAAATTTAGCGGTAAGTTAGCTTTTATTGGTGTTCGATCTTGTGAATTAAATGCAATTTTGATTCAAGACCGAATTTTTCTTGAGGATAAGTTTGTTGATCCAATTTATGCAGAACGTCGCAAAGACCTTTTTATTCTGGCTGTAAATTGTGGTAGGGCGGTAAATACTTGTTTTTGTGTATCTATGAATACTGGGCCAAAGGCAGAAAAGGGTTTTGATTTAGCTTTAACAGAGATTTTTACTGAAAAAGAGCATAAATTTTTGGTAGAAATTGGAACGGAAAAAGGAAAAAATATATTAGAAAATATTCCTTATAAAGAATCTAATTTAGAAGATAAAGAACTTGCTCAAAATATAACAGAAAACACTATCAAGCAAATGGGGCGAAAGTTAGACACTAATAATTTAGCGGAAATAATTTCTCGTAGTTATGAAAACGCTAGTTGGGATGAAGTAGCTAGTAGGTGTTTAACCTGTGCTAATTGTACAATGGTTTGTCCAACTTGTTTTTGTACCTCTGTACAAGATACAACAGACTTAACAGGAGAAATTGCAGAGCGTTGGCGCAATTGGGATTCTTGTTTTACTTTAGATTTTTCTTATATTCATGGTGGTAGCGTTAGAAGTTCTACTAAATCACGTTACCGACAATGGATGACACATAAGCTTTCTAGTTGGATGGAGCAGTTTGACACACTTGGTTGTGTTGGTTGCGGACGCTGCATTAGTTGGTGTCCAGTAGGAATAGACATTACAGAACAAGCAAAAATTATTCGTCAAGAAGACCAAAGGAAGAAACTCTAATGATACAAAATCTTGAACCAATTTTAGCCAAACACCCATTATTTGCTGACCTAGAGCCAGAATATTTAGCTCTAATCGTTGGTTGTACTAAAAATGTTAGATTTAAGGAAGGAGAATTTTTACTTAGGGAAGGAAAACAGGCAGACACCTTTTATTTAATTAGGGAAGGAAAAGCAACTGTTGATATTTATGCTTCTAATTTAGGCGCGATCACGGTTCACACGGTAGATGCTGGCGAGGTGTTAGGATGGTCTTGGCTAATTTCGCCTTATCGTTGGCATTTTGACGCACAAGCTTTAACGCCTATCAGAGCATTAGCAATAGACGGCAAATGTATTAGGGATAAATGCGAAAATAATAAAGCTTTAGGCTATGAACTGATGAAACGATTTACTCAAATTATCGTCCAACGTTTGCAAGCAACTCAATTACAGCTTTTAGATGTTTATAGAGTCCATTAGAAAAAAAGGAATCCTATGCAGATAGTTGATCCAATGCTACCAATTCAATACCAGATTAAAAGTAAAACGCTTGAAAACCATGACACTTTTACTTTTGAGTTATTGCCAATAGATCCTGAAGGAAATTTTCGATTTCTGCCAGGTCAATTTAATATGCTCTATTTATTTGGTATGGGCGAGGTAGCGATTTCTATTAGTGGTGATAGCGAAAAAGCTTTGCCAATTATCCACACAATCCGCGCTGTAGGCACAGTGACTAAAGCAATGCAAAATTTGCAGGCAGGCGATGTAATAGGCGTGCGAGGCCCGTTTGGTAGTAGTTGGCCTATAGAAACGGCTAAGGGAAAAGATGTTTTAGTAATTGTTGGCGGTATAGGACTAGCTCCACTTCGTCCAGTGCTTTATTACTTAATGGCTCATCGTGAAGATTACGGGCAAGTGTCGCTGCTCTATGGTGCAAGAACCCCTGAAGACCAAATTTTTATGTCTGAATATTCAGAATGGAGCAAAAAGCTAGCTGTTTACACAACCGTAGATCGAGTTGATAAAACAAAGAATACCTGGCAAGGACAGGTTGGCGTAGTAACAAACTTAATTGCTAAAGCAAAGTTTGACGCTAATAACTCAATAGCAATGATTTGTGGCCCGGAAATAATGATGCGTTTTGTTGGGCTAAAGCTTAAAGATCAAGGAATGAATTTAGAAAACATTTTTATTTCAATGGAAAGAAATATGAAATGCGCTATTGGTTTTTGTGGACATTGCCAATTAGCAGGAACTTTTATTTGTAAAAATGGCCCGGTTTATACTTATCAAGAAATGCAGAAGTATTTAGAACTTAGAGAGGTTTAACATGTCTAAACCAAAACTAGCTGTGTGGAAATTTTCTTCTTGTGATGGTTGCCAGTTAAGCTTGCTTGACTGCGAAGACGAGCTTTTAACTGTAGCAAGCAAAATAGAAATTGCTAATTTTCCAGAAGCTTCACGCGAAGTTATAGACGGGCCTTATGACCTTTCGCTTGTGGAAGGCTCAATTACAACACCACACGACTTAGAAAGAATTAAAGAAGTCAGGAAAATTTCTAAATATTTAATTACCATTGGAGCTTGCGCTACAGCAGGTGGAATACAAGCATTAAAAAATTTTAAGTCTGTAAAAGATTTTATTTCCATTGTTTATGCTACGCCTGATTATATTTCTACATTAGATAAATCTACGGCTATTTCTGATCATGTAAAAGTAGATTTTGAGTTGCATGGCTGTCCAATAAACAAAGAGCAGCTTTTAGAAGTAATTAGCGCATTCCTAAAGGGACGTAAGCCAAATGTTTTTGCTCATAGCGTTTGCTTAGAGTGCAAACTAGCAGGAAATATATGTGTAATGGTTAGTCATGGAACAGCTTGTCTTGGGCCAGTAACGCACGCTGGTTGCGGGGCTTTATGCCCGTCTTACACTCGCGGCTGTTTTGGCTGTTATGGTGCTAAAGAAAACACTAACACTAATTCCTTAAGCAATAGACTTTATCAATTAGGAGTAAAAAACCAAGATATTATGAAGCTATTTCGCAGTTACAACGCCTATACTCCTGATTTTCTAAAGGAGAGTACCCGTCATGAGCGATAAGACAATAAAAGTAGATTATTTAGCACGTGTAGAGGGCGAAGGCGGTCTGTACATCAAGGTTAGAGATGAAAAAGTTGTAGATGTTCAGCTAAAAATCTTTGAGCCTCCCAGGTTTTTTGAAGCATTTCTAAGAGGTCGTCAATTTACCGACGTTCCAGATATTACGGCTCGAATTTGTGGAATCTGCCCGGTTGCTTATCAAATGAGCGCGGTACACGCAATGGAAGACGGACTTGGTGTTAAGGTCGAAGGTCAACTTCGAGAATTAAGACGCTTGCTTTATTGTGGTGAATGGATTGAAAGCCACACTTTGCATGTTTATATGTTGCACGCACCTGATTTTCTGGGCTATCAAAGCTCTATTCATATGGCAAAGGATTTTCCAGACATTGTTAAAAACGGCTTGCAAATGAAAAAAGCAGGCAATGACATTGTTAAATTGATTGGTGGCCGAGAAATTCACCCAATCAATGTTAAAGTTGGAGGCTTTTATAAAGTCCCTACTAAAAAAGAGTTATTAGCACTTGGAGAAAAACTTAAAGCGGCTAGAGACACTGCCATTGAGACAGTAAAATGGGTAGCTAAATTTAATTTCTTTGATTTTGAGCAAAAATATAACTATGTCTCGCTACATCACGATCAAGAATATCCTTTTAATGAAGGTCGAATAATTTCTAGTGATGGGCTAAATATTGCAATTAATGAATATGACAAGCATTTTATAGAACAGCATGTTGAACATTCTAACGCGCTACATTCTGTTTTAACAAAAGATGGAAGCAATTATTTTGTAGGGCCGCTAGCGCGTTATAACTTAAATTTTGACCAGCTATCTCAAGCAACTAAAGAACTTGCTTTTGAAGTCGGGCTGTCAAGAAACTGCAACAATCCTTTTCAAAGCATCATCATTCGTAGCCTAGAAATATTTTATGCCTTTGATGAAGCACTACGTATTATTCAGCAATATGAAATGCCTGAAAAAGCGGCTGTAAAAATAGAGCCTAAAGCCTCAACCGGCTATGGTTGCACCGAAGCACCTAGAGGGACAATTTATCATCGTTATCAGATTGATGACGAAGGTTTAATTTTAGACGCAAAAATAGTTCCTCCAACATCACAAAATCAAAGGACGATTGAAAGAGACTTGCAAGAATTTGTGCCAAAATATTTGTCAATGACCGAAGAAGAACTTACTTGGCATTGTGAACAAGCTGTGCGTAATTATGACCCTTGTATTTCCTGCGCTACACATTTTCTAAAGCTGACGCTTGATAAGCAATAACATGTCTCTTTTAGTAATTGGTTTAGGCAATGAGTTTCGAGGCGATGATATAGCAGGTTTACTAGTAGTAAGAAGACTAAAACTGCTATTTGCTGATCGCCAAATTGATTTTTATGAGCATAGCGGCGAGGCTAGTTTTTTAATATCGCTTTGGTCAGAAAATTCCATAGTTTTTTTGGTAGATGCAGTTTTTAGCCAAGACGCAGTTGGAACAATTCACCGATTTGATTTACAACAACAAACTTTAGCAACTGAGCTTTTTTATTCTACACATGCTTTTAACTTGGCAGAAGCTATTGAGCTAGCACGAATACTTAATCAATTACCTAAAGAAATTATTTTTTATGGAGTAACAGGAAAAAATTTTCAAATAGGGGCAGAGCTTTCCGCAGAAATGCCCAAGGCGATAGATAAGCTTGTAGAACAAATGTTTAAGGAACTAGAAAGTTTGAATTTTTAGTTTTTCTTCTGCACTTTGGTAAAAAAGCTAGCTAGCTTTGCTTCGTCAAGTTGTCCGTTGGTGCGTACTCCGCTACAAATATCTAGTCCAAAAGGTGCTACGGTTTCTATAGCTTCGGAAATATTATCTGGATTTAAGCCGCCAGCTAAAAATATTGGAATTGAAAGTTGCTCGCGGATTTGACGGCTAATTTCCCAATTATGAGTGCGACCTGTGCCACCTAATTCTTTTACAGCTAAAGCTTGGTTGCCTGAATCAAGAAGGATTGCATCAACGTAAGGAGCAACACTTAAGGCTTGAGACAGCGATTCTTCATCTTGTACATGAATAACTTGTACTAAGGAAATACCTGGCAGTGATAAGCGTAGCTCTTCATAGCTACCTGTAAGCAGCCAATCACAAATTTGTATAGTGTTAGTAGCGCAGCGGCGTTGCTGATCAATTATTTCTGTAATGTCTTGTTTGCTAGTTAGAAGAAATGTTGCTATTGGTGGAGGAACTCGCGCAGCTATTTCCTGAATTAAACCTTCAGAAATGACACCTGGGCCGCTAGGCATCTCAGATACTAGTCCAAGAGCAGATGCGCCATAGCTAATGGCTAGATGAGCCTCCTGGACGCTGCTAATACAACAAATTTTAATTCTAGGTGATAGAGTTGGTTTCATTAGTTCCCTTTCTAGCAGAAATTATTGATAGCAAATCGCTAAATAAACCGTAAGCTGTTTGGGTTAGTGTAGGGTCTTTTTCAATAATAATTAAAGTTCCCATTAAATCAGTCTCTAAGGTTAAAACATTAGAAAAAGCATCTATAGTATAAAAAACATCTGATGTGTCAATTTCTGTAGGTAAAACCGATGCTGATATTTTTCCATTGTTATTGATGATGTCCATAACTAGACGAATTTTTTTCCCTGCCTTTTGAGCAGTTGAAATCTCATCTAAGCTAATATTAGCAATACCTAAGCGATTAACATCTTTTGGCTTAAGTTTAGCGTCCATTAAGCAATTAGCCAGCACACAAGCTTTTACAGCAGCATCCCAACCATCAACATCTAGGCTAGGGTCTGCTTCAGCAATACCAACGTTTTGAGCTTTAGCTAGAGCATTAGCAAAGGCTTTGCCTTCTTCCATTTCGCTTAAAATAAAATTTGTTGTGCTATTAACAATCCCTTTAATTCTATGAATTTTTGCTAATGGTAAAGTATGACGTACTAGGTTAAAAACTGGTGTGCCATCCATCATTGTTGATTCATAGTAGAGATAGCGATCTTGAGTTTTTGCTAAGTTTAGCAGTTCAGAAGCGGCAAAGGCTAGAGGCCCTTTATTAGCGGTAACTACATCTTGACGTGCTAGCAAGGCTTGTTTTATATGACTAAGAGCAGGTTCGCCATTTTCTAAGCTTAAAATACTAGTTTCTATCATAATATCGGCAGAACTTTTACTAATAGCTTGAAAAGAATCTGCTAGCGTGATAACCCCGTCTAATGTAGTCAAAGATTGATTGGATTTTACTTTATCTAATGCTAAAGTCAGGTTTATTTCTTTATCAGAAGTGATTACGCCATGTCTAGCAGTAGCAATAGCAGTGCATATAAAGTGTGTTTGGTATTTTTGAGCTATTTCTTGCTCTTTTTCAATTAACAGTTCAGCTAAACGACGTGCAGCATTACCAAAACCTATTAACGAAAATTTAACTATGCCAATATTGTTTTCTAAGTTATTATTAATCACTAGAAGTACCCTTAAGGTGTTTACCTAGTATTTATAGTTTTAACCTTATTTTTTTAATAAATTAAAAATTACAATAAAAAACCAAACTGCTAAAATGGTTAGTAAAGTATGCCCTTATCAACCAATTAGCATAAAATATTTAGATTACCTAAATTTCTGTTTGTGGAAACAAAAATGTTAGCAGCTAATAAAGAGTGTCCGGTTTGCCAAGACCACCACAGTAGTAGTGGTATATCAACTTGTCCCCAAAATAATCATAATGGTAATGATAAATCCAATTCGACCCTTAACAAAGACCTTCCAGCATTTACAGATTTAACAACATTAAAAACCAGCTTAAAGTTGGCAGCATTAAATAATGATATAAAAAATTTACGTCAAACTTACCTAAAACTTGCTCAATATTTCTTACATATAGAAGATTTAAGTGAAGCCTTGCTTTATTTTCATAAAGCAGAACTACTTGAGCCAAATAATTTAGCTACTACTTCACTAAAAGAAATAATTAATATTCATGTGAAGCTAGGTCAAATGGACAAAACTATTAGACCAATTCAACAACTTGCCCAGCTTTATGTACAAAGTGAAGAAATCCTGCCAGCAAAAGAATATTTTGAGCATTTACTAGCTACTCATTCTTTTGATCTAAATTGGTTAAGAGAGGTTTTTTCTATATTAGACCAAAATGCTTTAACATTAGAGTTATCAGCGATTCAACAAGAAAAACCTTCTTTAAGTTATTCACTCCAAGTTAGTGTAGCAGCAGATGACACAGATGATGAAATACCTTTTATTACTGACCTAGTTGCTATAGAAGAAGAATCTTCTGCTTATCACACAACTCTAGAAAATAATAATTTATATAGCGATAATAAGACCGCTATTAACCCACCTGTATTTGATTTATCAGAACCAGAAGAAGAATATTTTGTACCAAAAGAAACTCCTATACCAATAGGAAACAAATTTGTTACACCTAAAGAAATACCTAAGCTACCTAGTCCAGTAAGCAGATATACTACTGGCCCTTTAAGTTTACCAACATCTATTAGCTTGGATTCTAGCCAAGAAACTTTGCGTACTGAAACAAAGCCTGGCTTTGCTTCGCGTGCTACAGGAAGTTTTCGACCCATAGAAAGACCTAGTTTTAAGGATCTATCTGTGATGGTAGTAGATGATGATGCAGCAGTTAGAGAATTACTAGTAGAGCTATTAAAAGACCTGGGTTGCCAAGTTATAGAGGCTATAGACGGGCAAGAAGCTATAGAGAAACTAAAGGAGGTTAAACCTAATTTTATTATCTCTGATATAGTTATGCCTCGTCGGGATGGTTATGGGCTTTTTGAGTACCTGCAAAGTGATGATAATTTTGTGGATATTCCATTTATCTTTCTAACTGGTAGAGTAGAAATGGATGAAAAACTTCAAGCTCTACAAGGTGGTGTAGAAGATTATTGGCTAAAACCTTTTGATATTGAGGAAATAGGGATACGTTTGCGGCGAATGTTACAAAAAGCGCGTATGGCAGGAGATGTAAGAGGAAAGCTTTCAGAAATCCCTCTACCTGATTTGCTGCAATCTTTAGCCGCAGGTAATAAGTCTGGAGTATTAAGACTATCGCGTTCAGGCCGTTATGGAATTATTTATATTGACCAAGGCCGCATTATTGATGCTGAATTTGAAGACCTGGTTGGCAAAACAGCTATTTACTGTTTGGTTAATTGGTGTATGGATGGTGGTAATTTTAATTTCCATAGTCAATTAGTGGAACGAAATACTGCCATTAAACAAAGCATTCAAGGTATTTTAATGGAAGCAATGCGTCGGCGCGATGAGGAACTGAGGTTGATTGAGCAACTTCCGCCTGGTGATGTTTTTATGTCTGTTAACATAGAAGATAATCCTGAATTTTTCTCTTCAGACTTTTCAGATGAAACAATGCGTATTTTGCAACTCTTTGATGGTACACATTCACTTAGTGAATGTTTACATTGTCTACAAGGGGATTTAGAAACTATTCAAACCGTAGTAGCTTTAAATAAGGCTGGATTGTTACGTATAGTTGATTTTGCTATTGAATAAACTACTAAAGAAGAATTTTAAGTTTTTAATTTTTTATCATTGGATGCATATTCAGCATAGACATTGCAATCCTAGCTGTGATATTTTACCCCTGTTAACTCAGTGTATGTTCTAATTAAGTACTAAATCATGGCTAAAGATAAAGACCTAAATTTTACACAACCTTTAGATCAAACTATAGAATTGCGGCTAGCTGATGTGCGAGGTGCCCATCAAGGTAGCACTCATTACTATACTTTGACTGTAATTGAAGGTCGTGATTTTGGCTGTGTTTTCCAGTTAGATAAACCAGAAAGCGTTCTTGGGCGTAGCGAAGATGTAGAAATTCGTGTTGATGATGGAAAAGCTTCACGTCGTCATGTTTTAATCACAGTCCAGGAAGGTGAAGATGTACAAAGTTCTCGTGTTACTTTAGTAGATCTTAATAGTAAAAATGGCACTTATGTTAATGGTGAGCGTATTGCGGAAGTATTATTAAGAAATGGCGATAAAATAAGTATTGGTGATACTATTCTAAAATTTGAAGTTAAAGATCGTTTAGACCTTTCCTATCATCAACGCCTTTATCAACAAGCAACACGAGATGCTCTTACAGGTCTTTGGAATCGTAATCATGCCCAAGAAGAACTAGAAAAAATCTTCTCTGTTTCTGGTCGTCATTTGCGTCCTTTTTCGATCCTGCTTTTTGATATAGATTTCTTTAAGGGCATCAATGATAACTTTGGTCATGATGTTGGTGATGCTGTTCTTAGATTAACCTCTCAAACTATAAATGATCATTTACGTTCCCACGATATGGCAGCCCGCTATGGTGGAGAAGAGTTTTTGGTATTACTGCCAGAAACTAGTATTGAAGGTGCTGTAATTGCTGGTGAAAGGTTGCGTCAAGCTATTGAAGCAATAGACTTTTCTCCTCATGGTTGTTTAAGACGTGTAACAATTAGTGTTGGGGTTGCTCAATACCCTGTTTGTGGACGTACAGTGGAAGAATTAACTAAACAAGCCGATGAAGCTCTTTATCGAGCTAAACAAACAGGTCGTAATAGAGTATGTTTAGCTACCATTATTCCTGGGTTTGATGAATAATTCCTTATTTAGAATAAAATCCAAACAAGAAAATAAACTATAAGAAATGACTGGGCTTAGTATACAGGTTCTTGCAGACTTCTACGAATGTGATCCTAATGTGCTGGATAATGAGGATCTTATCCGAGAGTCAATGCTTGAAGCTGCTCAAAAATGTGGGGCAACTGTCATTCTTCATAACTTCCATAAATTTAGCCCTCAAGGTGTTAGTGGAATGATTATTATTGCAGAATCACATTTTGCTATTCATACCTGGCCAGAACATTCTTATGCTGCTGTTGACTTATTTACCTGCGGTCAAAGCATCAAACCTGAACCCGGTCTAAATCACTTAGCAGAAGTATTAAAAAGTAAACATCAAACAACCAATGTTATTAATCGTGGATATCAGTTTGATAAAACTAAGAAATTATAGATAAATTTAGACAAAATAAGTAATAACTAAATTATTGTACCTCTAAGTGTTTAGTTATCAGACTAGCGTTATATTAAACTCTTTTTCGTCCTGGTAAATTTTGGTAAGTACCAAATAAATGATCAATGATAGGTGAAGTAACTCCATACCAAATAGGGTCATTGGTGTGATGATGTAGTAGATGATAAGTTTTTAGATAGCGCATTAGCCTAGTTTTTGGTTGACGACAATGAGCAGAATAATGAACATACTCATACCATAAATAGCTAATCCAAATGCCTGAGAGTATCAACAAGGCTATTTGACCATTACCAATAATCAAGCTTAAGGCTAGCCAAACTAAAATGCTAATGGGAAGGCTAAACCATACAGGAGCAAAAATTAAACTTAGCTCTCTAGGGTGTTTATGATGCGTTCTATGCGCCCAGGGCAGTAGTGACCACCATTGTCCATATTCTGGCTGATGAAATACCCAACGATGCAAAATATACTCAATAAACATCCAAATTACAGCCCCAAGTGCAACTGTCCAAACTAAGTGTTGCCAACCTACTGTTATAGTAGCTTTTGTCATAAGCCATAACAAAACTGGCGGATAAAATAAATAAGCTTGGAAGTACCAAAGTTTTTGCCAAATGGTTTTAGGTTCTTTAGATAATGTGGCTTCTCTCATAAATTAACCTTGTAATAAAGTGGTAAGGTGGTTATACCACTTTATTATTAAAAAGCAAAGCAAAATTATTTTTTGTATTTTTTTAGAGGGCTTATCTTGTATCTTAAAATTGGCGGTTAGAAACTAAATCGTTAAAAAGTGCTTTATCAAAAACGATTCCAAGGCTTTCGCATTTGAGTCGTACTTTTTCTTCTAAGTCTGCTACTGATATTTTTCCTCCAACTTGAGTATGTACAATATCTCTCATCATCTCTTGCATTTTAGCTCGCTGCAAGCGTGGATTAGCGGCGTTAGCTAGCACTTTATCAACATTTTTTAAGGATTTAGCAAAATAAGCAAAACTGCGAATAGGATCAGCCGCACGGCTAATTATTACTTTCATTGCAGATTCTATTTTCTCAATGGGCAAATCTTTTATTTGGATATACTGTTGGTGATCAAAATTTGTCCAAGTGTTTGAGGTTAAATCATGATAGATTTCCTTCGTCCGTCTTTCATGATCTGTCATCTTTTTAAGATCATGATCATGATCTTTAATGGTTGACTTTATGTCAGAGTCTGATCGAAATGAAGATGTGACAGAATCTGACATTTTTGCAGAGTCTGACATTGTGTCAGACTCTAATGAATCATCAATAGAAGGTAAGAAGACTTCAAAAGTTAGCCCTCCTGCTTTGCCTAAGAAATGGCGATCGGTTCGTCTAATTAATCCTTGGCTTTCTAGAGAATTTAATGCTCGAAACACTGTTCGATCTGTTAAGTTCACTGATTTTGCTAGTTTACCAGCACTAACATAACAAGTTGTTTTATTAAATCCATGAGAAAGAAAATAAAGCCATAGATAAACTACGAACTCACTATTACTAAGAATAGGAAGTAATCCTTTAAGGACATAGTTAGGAATTCTTAGTTCTCCTCGAGTTAGGGCAACGGTAGTACGGCCTGCAATTTTGTCAGGGTCTGACTTTATTTCAGGGTCTGTAATTTTGTCTCTCTCTGATCTTGTCAGAGTCTCATCTGATGAAAAGTCAGGGTCTGACTTTATTTCAAGTTCTGATCGTCGATGAGATCGGCTTGTAGCTTGATCTAGAGATGCTTCAGATCGGTGATCGCTGATCTCAAATTGATCTTCTTCAGAGTGCTGATCGTGATCAACTACAAACCAATCTACAATATTTCTTTCGTGATCAAAAGGAAAAGCATCTGACAATTTGTCAGACTCTGTTTTTGTGTCAGACCCTGACTTTTTAGCAGTATATGACATAAAGTCAGAGTCTTTAGTGGCTGACAGTTTGTCAGACCCTGACTTTATGTCAGACGCTGCAATAAAGTCAGCCTCTGCTTTTTGTGCGGCTTGTTCTTTTAGACCTTCAATAATAGGTTTAATAGGATGAAAAAGTTTTTTAGACCAGGCTTCTACTTCTGGATCAATAGAGACATCAAATTTTTTACGTGCAGAACGTTTTGGTTGAGAACTAGCAGAACGTTTTTTAGGGTTTTCTGTCATAAGTGTGTCCTATTTTTTACCTTTTGACCCTATGACTTCTAGTTTACGAGTAGGTAAAGAAAGGCGTTTTAGTACTTCTTCGGAAAAATCTGCATAATTATGAGCATTTAATGCTCTAGGTTTATATTGAGATAGAATTGATTTATAGGCAAAAGCTTCTATTAATCGGGTATTTTCAAAAACAATAGATTCAAAGCAAAGTTCGCCAAATTCACGTCTAATGCTAGCATCTGCTTCAGCACTAACATTTTTGCGATTATCAAAACGTGTAGTAACTACACCAAGCATTTCTAACTTATTATTTAATCCATTTCTAATATTAGCAAAAGTTTCTGTAAAGTCTGAGACTCCTTCTAAGCTCATATATTCAGCAGCTAAAGGAGTAATAACATGTGTTGCTGTAGTTAGATCTAAAGTTAGTAGTGGCCCAAGACTTGGGGGAGTGTCAATTATAATAAAATCATAAAAGATATTGCGAGATTCCATTTCTCCAAGCCCTGACCTAAGTAGCGTTACTTTATCAGCTTTGGCTTGCTCAAATTTAGCTACAGAAATATGAGATGGGATCATATCTAAGTTTTCGATACCTGTTTCAAAGATACAATCTTCTAAAGGATAAATTACGGGTTTTTGTTTTAGCATTTGACGGGCAGAACCACGCTTTTCAGGAGCTACTTCATAGAGTAGAAAAGTAGCTAAATGCTTAGTAATTTGATCTGTAGCCATTAGATAAGAGGTAGCATTTTTTTGTGGATCAGAATCTATAAGTAGTGTGCTATATCCACGCAGTGACAATTCACCTGCTAAATTTACACTGGTGGTGCTTTTACCAACACCTCCCTTTTGGTTAGCTATTGCAATAATAATAGGTGGCATAAAGTGAGTAGCTCCAAGTAAAAAACCAAACGCCGTACTTTTATAATTCTTGCCACAGAACGGACAAAGCACGGCGTTTGGCTGGAAAAAATAATGCCAAAAATATAATTATTTTTAATCTGTTCTGTGGCAGTAGACATTATATATAGGCCAATATAATGGAAGCAAGCTATATATAGTAGAGTAGATTGCTGTATTCTTAAGTATAAGATAATAATATAGTTAGTATATTTTGATAAAATTTGATAAAAATTTTTAGATCTACCTTGATCTATGAAAACACATTAGTTAGATAAATAGATGTTAAAAAAACATAATAATTTTTCACTACACTATTTATAGTGGATTATTATGTGATAAAGCCTAATTAGAGGATCTACAGATTATTTTAACTATTAGTAAAAATAAAATAAGCAGCCCAACTTTATGAACTGCTTATTTTAGCTTATATCTTTACTAGATAAGTTACTTGCTTGTTAAAGTATCAGTATTTTTAACTATGTTTTGATTACGTTTTATAGCTGATTCACTAAAGCAAGGGCGACACCAACCATATAAACAACCATCTATTAAATGGAAAGCTACAGATTCTTCATCTTTAACACTATGATGACATTGTTTACATTCCCAGATACCAATATTTTGAGAGGAAGCGGACATAAATTACTCCTAAAAATTATTATGTTAATCAAGATATTTTAATGGTGGCTTAAACGCAAAAAAGGTTGTAAGGTTGCAAAAGATTTTTTTAATTTTTTACCTATAAAAACCTATTTTTAGGCTATTATTTAGTAACTCTTAAATAATTTTAATTAAGACAACTTATGATTAAAAAAATCATCTTAAACTAAGTAATAGCGTTAATCCGTAAACTAACCCACGTATATTTTACATGAGGATATTCTAATGAATCGAAAATTTCGTGTTTGTTTTGTTGTCTTAACCTTAATTTTGACCTTACTACCAACAGATATTTTAGCAGCAAAACAAAAAAAGAAGCCTCAAAAAAATAGTAAAAAAAGTGTTCCTACTAGTAAAGTTCGTTACCGAGCTAAACAAATGCGTTTAAGACGTGTTTTTGTGCCTGTTCATGGGGTGCTGGTTCAAACCTTAACAGGGGATACTTTACTTGCACAAAACGCCCAAACATATTTTAACCCTGCTTCAGTAATGAAAATAGCTACTTCTATAACTGCCCTAGAAACACTAGGATATAATTATAGATTTAATACAGAAGTTTATATTAATGGTAAAATAGACAAAGATAATATACTTAATGGAGATTTAATTATTGTTGGTTCAGGTGATCCAAGTTTATTTTATGAAAATGCGTTTTTAATTGGAGAAAATTTATCTCGCTTAGGAATTAAAAAAGTAACAGGAAATTTATTAGTAACAAATCCTTTTTATCTTAATTTTGATGCTTCTGCCCAACGCTCAGCCCAGCAGTTAAAACTTATTTTTAGCCCTAGTAGTTGGACAAAATCCGTGCAAGAAGCCTGGACAGAGTACACTCAAAATAGACCTGATACAGTATTTCAAGGTTTAGAAATTATAGGTTCAACACAAATTATTAATGTCGCAGAGGTACCTATAGAAAAACAATTACTTTTAACACATCAATCTCGTAATTTGCTAGATATATTGAAAATGCAAAATGATTATTCTAATAACTTTATGGCTGAAGTGGTGGGTGAGAAAATAGGTGGGCCAAAAGTAATAGAAAAGTTTTTGATCGAAAAAGTGAAAATTAGCCCTAATCAACTAGAAGTAGCCTCTGCATCTGGACTTGGGGAAAATAGAATGACTCCAACAGCCACATTAGAGTTACTAAGATATTTTTATAGCTCCATTAATAAAAATGATAAAAATTTTGATCAGCTTTTACCTGCTGCTGGGGTTGATGCGGGAACTTTAGATGAGCGATTTACTAGTGCAGAACTACAAGGGAGTGTAATTGCAAAAACAGGTACATTAATTAGACAAAAGGCAAGTGCTTTAGTAGGAATAGCTTATACTAAAGAAAAGGGCCCACTGTTTTTTGCTATTCTTAACAAAGATAATGTTTTACATGCGCGACGTTATCAAGACGAAATTATAACAAACTTAATTTATGAAAATGGCGGCCCTGTTGCCGTTCGTACTACTTCAAGTCGTTTTGAAAGTACTCCAAATATATTAATTAATTTTGATAATAGATAATATTTACCTATTATCTATTATTGCTTGATGCTTAGATGAAATAGCAGGGGGGTTAGGAGGGTTTTCAAAGGTAATAACTGGACATTCTTGAGTTCGCTCTAACAACAGTAAAGGATCAAGTTTAGGTAAATTTCTTTGTATAGGAACACCTACTTCTATAGGAGGCAACTTAGCAAACTGATACCATTTTTTAGAACCCCGACCAATGGAAAGAAAACCTTCTCTTAATGAGCCATTTCCTTGATTAAGAAGGGTTTCAACCAGAATTTGTAATTGACTAGCAGGACGAGTTAGAGCAAAAAGTTCTAAATGGAAAATTACTTCTGAGTGTCTAGGCTCATCAAAAAGCATTCTATCCCCAATAAACATAATTTTATGGGCATAATTTCTACTGTTAATACCAAAATCATTAGCAATACCTGTTACATCACCTTTAAGCCTTTGTCCTTGACCTTCTACTTTAGCAAAGAAGTGGCGCAATCCTGTAGACTTTAATGCAATTTCTGCATAAGGATTAGTAGCCATAGTTAAAACAGTATGTATAAAACCTAGTTTAGATAGTTTTTCTAACGTTGGTGCAATCTCTGGGCGTGCTTCCACAGTAGGCGAGTTTTCACGATATTTTTCTAATTTTTCAAAATTACCTATTGTGCCATCTAAATCCCACACTAATAAATAAGGCTCTTTCATATTTTTTAGATAAACCTCTGATTTATGATTAGAGAGTATTATTTTCCTCTTTTCTAATTTTAGCTAATTGGCGATTAACTCCAATAACAAAACTAGGTAAAAGCAAGGAATAAGGAATCCAGGCTAACCAATTATATGGTTTGGGTAGAAAAAATAACAAAGCTAAAAAAACAATTATTCCTACCCAGCAGCAAAAAGATGCTTTTATCATATAATCTTTCTCTTTTTTACTTTGTGTATTTTTAATACTAAAGTAAGTACCAATGATTGCTCCACCTATTCCTAGAACTCCTCCAATAATTCCTCCTATTAATCCTGGATTCATATTATAACCTCCTTATTATTTAGCTCTTTTTATTGACTGTTTACTAGCATATTTAGCACGAATTTTTACAGATTTTTCTAGTCTATTACTAGCTTCTAAGATCTTTAGTTGTAAGTCTCTATCTATACTATTTTCTCTTAAATATTGTTGGACTATTTCTAGAGCTTGTGGACTAGATTGCCCACTAATAAAAGCTGCTAGCCATTCATTGATAAAAAATATTTTTCGTTGTTTTTTTAATTGTGGAAGTGCTGCTAAAGCAGATCTTAGATAATCAATAGTTAAATTAGCTTGGTTGGGACTGTTAAATGCTCGCAAACTAGTTTCAATCCAATTTTCTGCTAATTCGCGGTCTTGTAAATAACGTTCAAAATAATTTTTCTTTAGTTCTTTACTTGCTCGTGCTGCTTTAGCAATAAAGCTATAGCGTTGTGCATCGGCACTTGAGTCTTGCTTTTCTTCTACAAGCAGTAGTTTTTCTGCTATTGGGGCAGATTGTGAAATTAAGCTAGTAATAAGTTCCCAACGATCTTTTGCTTTTAGCTCGATTTTATCAAAACTTATTTTACCTTCTAGTAAATCTACTAGTTGTTTTCTTCCTGCCTCGCTACTTATTAAGTTTGGTAGTGATCGAAAATAAGTTAAACGTAGCCCTAAACTTTGATCAGATTTTATTTGTTGAAAAATAAGAGTTTCAAGTTTAGGAGCTATTTTGTTTTTTTGTGTTAAAGAAAGATAATGACTAAAAGCTACAGCAGAGTTACTTAAAACTAATTGTACAGTGATAGGATCTTCTTCTTTACTTAAAGCCTGACAAACTAATTCTAGATATTCTAGTGGCGGAAAAACACCTTGCTGAACTGCGTTCCAAATAGCTCCCCAAAGCAAAGAGCGTAAAAATGAATCAGAAACATTTGCTAAATTACTTTTTATATAAGCTAAACTTCTAGTATCTAAACGAAACTCGCCATATCCAAAATCTTCATAATTTGTAAAAATATAGTCTGGTTTGGGCTTTCCTACTACATCTGTAACTACAGTTGTAGTGCTAGTTAGACTAACAGTTAAAACTATAGCTGGTTGATTAGTGTAGGCTAAGATTAATTTGGTTTTTAGCGGCCAAATGGTATCTTCTCCTAAAATATTATTTTGTTTTAGAGTTAAGTTACTAATTTTTCCTGCTCTAATAGTTAAAACAGGTTCAACAACGGCCATTGCGCGACGTTTTACCCATGAATCTGCCCAAGTTTTTAAGCTATAGCCAGCCGACTTTTCATAACATTTAATTAAGTCTGACCATTCAGCATTAGAAAAAGCATAACTACTTAAAAATGTTTGAACGCCTTTTTGGAAAGCTTCTTTACCTAAATAAAACTCAAGTTGGCGAAGCATT
Organism: uncultured Clostridia bacterium; assembly: GCA_964492845.1. Lineage (GTDB taxonomy): Bacteria > Acidobacteriota > Blastocatellia > Chloracidobacteriales > JADJPF01 > JADJPF01. The sequence goes on along the minus strand of CAZBMZ010000015.1, from coordinate 60,120 downwards.
GAAGGTGCTTTAGTATAAACAATATTACCGTAAGCTGATTTAGCATCTTTTAGGTTAGGGATTTCTTGAAAAATTGGAGTTGTTCCTTTAGTGCTATCAGTTGAGTAGGCTCTAGGTTTATTAGCTTGATAAAAGTTTTTCCAAACATTACCAGGAAAGACTCTTTCCATAGCCTGATAAGCCATAAAGGTAGCAAAGCCTTCTTTTAGCCAAAGATCATCAAACCATCGCATAGTAACTAAATTACCAAACCATTGATGAGCAGCCTCATGCAAAATTAAACTAGCTCGATTTAATAAGTCATTAGGAGAAGGTTCATTAGGAAATAGCATACGATCTTCTCGAAAAAATATTGCTCCAGCATGCTCCATTCCACCATAGGCAAATTCAGGTAAAATCACCAAGTCACACTTGCCAAAAGGATAAGGATAATCAAAATAATTAGCTAAAGTTTCTAGTCCTTCACGATGAAGACGAGCAATTTCTTTTAACTCATGTTTTGCTTTATCCTCTTTAGATTTGCGTACATATAAATCCATTGGAGTTTTACTGCTTTCAATTTCTAGTCGTGAAAAAGGCCCGGCAGCAAAAGCAAAAAGATAAGTGCTTAAAGCTTTAGTTTCTTCAAAGGTAAGGAGTTGGAATCTTTGGGGACGATCTGTAGATCTTGCTTTTAATGGGGTGTTAGTAACAACTGTCCAATTAGGAGGACAAGTTAGAGATAAACTAAAACGCGCTTTTAAGTCAGGTTGGTCAAAACAAGGAAAAGCCATATGAGCATCACTTGGAACAAATAAACTATAAAGATATTCATTGTTGTCATCTTTATCTATGTAACGAGTAATGGCTGCACCAGATTTACGTACAGGACAATTAAAGCTTAATTCTAAAGAATTTTTACCTGTTTTTAATGCTTTGCTTGGGATAATAATATGACCATTAACTTGTTGAAAATCTGTAATATTTTGACCATTAACAACTAAAAAATTATTTTTTAGAGTTCCATTAAGTTGATTAGGATCGTCTCCAAGGCTCTTAAAATCTAAGATTAATGGCTCTGATGGGTTAGAAATTTGTAGCTCAATTTCAATATGACCCAGCAAACTTTCAGCCATAGGTTTAATTTCATAACTTAATTTATAACTGATATCAGAGTAGATAGAAGCACGTTTATTTGCTAGTTGACGTGAAATACCAATTTCAATAGTATTTTCAGTATCTTCAATATTTATATTTGCCATAACAGGATAGAAACTTAAAAAAGTTAAAAGTAAAATTAATAATATTTTGTAGTAAAACATAAATTAAATCTAATACTCCTATTTATCAATTTGAAGTAGAATAAAAATTTACTTGCCAAAATCTTAGTAATTTTCAATCTTAACATTTTGTTTAGGTGTTTAACCTAGTTAATTTTAATTTTTTGTTGGGGTGTTTAATGAAATCGAAAAAAGTTAGAGTCATAGTCATTGTTTTAATAGGGCTAATAGTAATAGGCAGTGTAATTGTACAAGGAATGGAGAGAGAAACTTTATTAACGGCTCTAAGAGATGGAAAAACAGAAGTAGTAGAAAGATTAGTAAAAAGTAGTGATGTAAACCAAAAGGATGATCGAGGACAAGTACCTTTAATTATGGCAATAATTGGAGATAATACTAAAAGTGCTGACCTACTTATAAAAGCAAAAGCAGACATCAATGCTAAAAATCATTTGGGTTTTACACCAATGCAAGAAGCTATCAGATATCTTAGGACAGATATAATTAAGCTTTTAGTAGAAGCGGGTGCAGATGTTAACGCTCAAGATAAATATGACAAAACAGCCTTAATTGTATCTGCACAAAAAAAGGACGCTTCATTAGCAAAACTATTGATAGAAAAAAAAGCGGATGTTAATTATAGGATTAAAGACGGAAAAACAGCTTTAGTTTTTGCAGCAGAAAATGGTGCAGGGGAAGTTGCAGACCTGTTGGTTAAAGCAGGTGCAGATCTTGAAGCTAAAAACCCTAATGCAACATTTGCTTTAGAAACGCTCGCTAAAGGCAGTGAATTTAAGGTAATAAGTCAAGTAATGACCAAAGGTTTAATAAAACAAGGTTGCAACTGTGGGTTAGCAGAAGCTTTAGGATTTATTGCAAGTAGGGGAGACTTGGAATTGATAGATGCAATATTAAATTTTGGAGTTGAATTAAATAAACTAGATAGGAATGGAACAACTCCTTTAAATAGGGCGGTAGTTGGTGGAAAAGAAATGGCTATCACTAAGCTTATTGAAGCTAAAGCAGATGTTAATATTGCTAATAAATTTGGACGTACTCCTTTAATGACAACCGCTGCTAATGCTAATGCTAATATAATAAAACTACTCTTAGCCGCAGGAGCAAAAGTTAATGTAAAAGATGAAGAAGGCAGAACAGCTTTAATGTATGCTGCTTCTTATCGTTATGAAACAGCTATTGAAATGGCTAAAACACTGATTGCTGCAAAAGAAAATGTCAATGAACAAGACAATGATGGTTGGACAGCTTTAATGTATGCTGTACGAGATAATAACGCTGAATTTATAGACACTTTGCTTAAGTCTGGTGCTGATACAAAATTAAAAAATAAAGCAGGCCAAACAGCAGAAACTATTGCCCAAGATAGAAAACGAACAGAAATAGTTAATTTGCTTGCGTCGGGTAAAAAATAGCCAATCCTTTAAGGTTGTACAATAAAGGTTTGTTTAGGAAATTGTGTGCGTAAGATTTCTAGTGCTAAAGCAAATTTACTACTTACAAATTTTGATAGTAGCAGCCGAGAAGTAGCTTTATCAGGTTCTAAAAATGCAGGTTCACAACTACGGTTACTACCATAAAGATAAACTGTTCCAGATCTAATAGTTAAATAACCGCCTGCTAAGGTAAAAATTTGAATAAAAGGATCTTCCATTTGTTGACCAAGAACAGTTATTAAAGATTGTTGTAACTTGGCACTAGCACGAATGGGATCATATTCTTCTTGTGACCAAGTATCTAAGTAAAATATTGGATAATCACAAGCTAAAAATAATAGAAAGCAGTATTGCAAAGGTTCATCAGATTCATCTAAAAATTTAGAGTTTAATATTTCTACACTCTCTAAAGGTAGTATCTTAGGGCAGCTAGTAAATCTAGACAAAGTAATAGCATAGGATTCATTAAGCTGATCAAAATAATCTAATACTTGAGCTTGAATCATATTTAATGCTACATGACTTGTTCGGCCTTCGCTTTCCATTTTTGCAAGTAGGCGGAAAAAACTGCTTGCTTGACTAGGTAGGCTATAGAGTAGACGACGATAGCCAGCATCAGTTAAAAGCTGCTCAATTATCGCTTTATAGTAGGCCCCTTTGTTAATTAGATCATGTGATTTTTCATCTATGTACATTGAAAGTAGCTTTAAGAATAAGCTATTGTCTTTATTAGTAGCTCCAAGTAACTCAAAACAAACCTTTTGGAAGTTTATAGCAGTTTGCTCACTTATTAGATGTAGGCTATTGTCGGATTCTTTATCAATAGGTATAAGGTTAGTTGGTAAATCTCTGGTATTACCAGTTTTATCTTGGGTGTTTGCAATAACCATACTTGGATAAAGTTCTTCCAAGTCTTCATAAACGCTTTGGAGTAGTTGCCAATGTTCTGTTGTAGCATTCATTTGCTGCAAATCTTGAATTGAGCGATATAGAAAGGCTTTATAGCTATTAACAAATGCTAGCCAGGAGTCAAATTGAATTTCAGGGTCAAAATAATAATCTACAGACTCGGTTAGTATAGAAGAAACATTTGTCCCAAATAGAAATCTTTCCAACCCTAACATAATTGCTTGGCTAGCTGATTCTGAGTTAATACGTAAACCGCTAGCTACAGTAGAGCCAGAGATTTCAAGTAGTAAAATAAGTCTTGCTGTATCGCAAAACAGTCTTAGCAGTAGCCCTAAAGCCGCCATTGTTGGGGCGCGGGAAATCATATCGTCCCATGCAGGGTTAGACGCAACTTTGCTCCAAAAATCCCATAGCATTGGTGAAAGGCCACGAATCATTGACCAAACCCAATTAAGAGAATTAATCCATTTATCATTAAATCGTTTTGCTATTTCATTTCTATAGCTATCAACCATACGAGGAAAGCTAGAAACAGCTTCATAAAGTTCTTCATTAGACTTCATTTCCCGCAAGGAAAGCATAAAATCATCAGCTAATGCCCAGGTAATATTAATTAAATCAATAATTCGCATTTTGTCGGCTAGCATTAGACCAGGCAAAACATCACGTTCAGCTTCCGTAGCATTTGGTATTGAATTAAGAAGTTGTTCACGTCCGCCAGCAAATGTTGGTACTTTAATAGTTAAAAATGTAGGGTGTTCTGGCCCAGGTTGACCAAGAGCTTGAAGACCTTGACTAACTCTTTGCACATATTCATCACCAAACATTGCAATAGCTCGTCGTCGTCCTACGGCTCGCCAAAAATTTGCTAAATAATGAAAACGATCCAGTGAGTTAATTGTATTAGGAGCAAGATTAAAAGCTTTTGGGTCAAGTAGAGCAAGGCCAATAATGGTTTCAAACGGGCCTCCTAAAGCACTTGACCTAATATATTGAAATTCGCCTTGTTTACCGACTAATTGATAAATTAAAGAAGACATCAATGGAAAAGCTGTATGAAACTTGACTTTTTGACCTGCTGGATCAAAATCAAATTCAGAAAGTCCACAACTAACAAAAGGTTGAATTTCTTGATCTTCTAGTTGTTGAATGGAAAGCGTTTGATTAGAAGCATATTTTAAGAACTTATCTAAACGATTTAAGTCTGTGCATTCTAGTAAAGGTGATGCTTCTGCAAGCAGCGATGCGACTTCTTGAGCCATACGCTTAAAGGTTGATGAAACGCCTAGTTCACCGTTAATTGTGCGCCATTGACCTGCTTCTTGTTGGTAAACATGCCCTGGATCATCTATATCCACCGCGACATTAAGATAAAATAAGGACATTTCAAAATTACAAAAATGGAAAAACTCTACAATTGCACGTAGCAATGTAGCTACAGGATACCACTGTGTAATCTCTTGTAACTTTTCAGGTTGTACCAAAATAGGTATTACTTCTGCTACTAAATTATCTATTACTTCTAATATATGAAATAAATATCTAGCCGTATCTTTGCTTATTACAATAGGAGAACTAATAGCACTTAATTTCATTAGATAGCCTTGAATTTCAGGGCTAAAATTATAAAGTTGTAAATGGTTTGTTTTATGTACAGAAGCAACTCTAAATTGATCTGACCATGCTTTTACTCTTAAAAGTCCGCGCCAGCTTTGTCCTAAGCTTCGCAAAATTTGTTCTGTGCTACGTGAATTAACTTGTCCTGCTTCACTATTAACAGTATTTAGCAGATTTTCTAGGGCGTGTAGTTGCGAAACTCTTCCACGTAAATAGCTTAACTCTCTAGTTGCTTGATTAGCCTCTAGTCGTAGCTGTTCAATTGTGCTTTCAGGATAACGCATTTTAGGATTAGGTTCTGCTTGATTGATTTTCTCTATAGTTTCAATTCGAGTACGAGCCATTGAAATGGTCATATAGCGTTTAGCTACAGCCGTTCGCACTAAAGTAATTACTTCTGCTAGTTCAGCTTTTCGCCAATTTACTAGCCCCATGCCTAATTCGCTATCACGGCCTTGAAAATTATTATAAAGCTGCGCTTCTTGCTCATTGCTAAGACGTGTAATGTCAAAAAGGCGGATGTCAAAAGATTGCCCAACTAATTTTGGTTCAGCAAAAACACGCTCTGCCCAAGCTAAAAGTTGTTCCCTTGCTCCTAGTGCAGAAGCATTTTCTAGCTCAAAGAAAAAATTAGATTGTTGTGAGTCATTCATAATAAATCTTTTGCCCAGGACTAAATTAGGTTGGCTAATAAAATTTTAATTATTATAAAAATCGAGATTAACAAATCCTAAGCCTTTTTGTCAGCATGAAAAACTGCTAGGAAAAAAATTATTTATTTTTATTTATTTATTTAGGAACAATATTTCTTTTTTAGGTGTCAATTCCAAGTAGATTTCCTGATTTAAGGGGCTAACTATGCTAAAAATAAAAAAAGAAAAATTTGCAGAAAAGTGCGAAATTTGCCATAAAAAAGATCTTTTTAATCCTGTTAATAATTCTTGTGGTAGGTGTGAAAAACTAATTATTTCTAAGTCTGATAAAGGTAATTTTATAGTTAACTGGCAAGTGGATCTAGCTCTCTTAGCTAACACTTTAAGAAATTTTGCTTGGCAAAATCTAGATAGTAAGTTAATGCAAATTACCAGGCTAGCTTTAGTAGTTTTAATGCTTCTTCTAATCTTTGCACCAATTGTTGATTATCAACTTCAACAACATTATGTTGCAACTTGCCTACCTGCACTACCTTATGGAGAAGGCCAAACAGAAGAATTTACTAATGTTTGTGGAGGAAATTACACAACTACTTTGGCTGATGTTCAAGTAGGTTTGTTATTTACTTCTATAATTGGACTTTTTATAGGTTTAGGTGCTTATTACTCTCCAGAAAACGAAAAGGCTAAACTTATTAGTCTAAGCAGGTAAATTTTATGTCTATAACAATAAAAAAAGAAAAATTTGCAGAAAGATGTGAAATTTGTCACCAAAAAGACTACTTTAACCCTGTTAATAATTATTGTAAAAGATGTAGTTTATCAAGTTTAGCTACATCTGATAACCATAATTTAATTATTGAGCAATCTATAAATAATCTTAGACTTCCAAATGTGCTAAGAAATTTTGCTTGGCAAAATCAGGAAGTAAAATTCTTAAGCTCCATTTGTCGGATCTTTGTTTTTGCAACATTTCTTAGTGTGTTTTTAGTTTGGGCAAATGGACAAATTGCCCAAGATATTGATCAGTACTACACAGAAGATTTTGAAATGTGGGCTATTTGCTATCTTAGCCGAACCCCAACACCTTTAGAAATGATTTTCCTGTTGATAATGGGTTTTTGTCTACTTGGAATTTTTTACTTAGAATCAATGCCTTCAAGAATAGAAATAATAAGAAGTATAAAAAGTATGAAAGATGATATAACAAAAAGTATAAATGAAGTATTAAAAGAAATTACAAGTATTGTTGAATAAATAATATTTTTCGTTTTATAAGCCAGTTGACTGAGCTTGCATAATATTATCGACAATTTGTTTTTGACTCTCTGTAAAGCCAGATGTAGGAATTAAAATCTTCTCATTTTGTTTAGTACGAATAAAAATATAAGTAGATACAGGTATTATGTAAGCAATTACTAGGCTGTAAGGATACCATTCTTGTATGTCTTGCCATGTTAAATCAACCTGCCGCATTTTAGGTTGAAAAAGCATTATAGGCTTGAACCTATTATCAATCATATTAAAAGAAATTCCTCTCCTTCCTGCACGAAAGTAGCATTTTTTTGAGAAAAGAGTAGAAATGCGTTGGACTATTGTTCCTAAACCAAACCAAATTACAAAAAGAGAAAGCGGAGTTACAAAAACAATAAGAAGAAAATCAAATTGCCCCGGATTATAAAGAATGCCAAGATTACAAATAGCTAGTAGAAAAGTCATTGTCGCCCAAATCGCAAGAGAAAGAAATAGCTTTAATGATCCCGGTGTAGCAACATCCATTAAAAGCCCTATAGAAGATTGTTGAAAGTTTATTTTTTTTGGGTCTGTTTCCATAATCAAAAGTAGCCTTATTTCTTATTGGATTTATCAAACTTTTTCCTATTATATTTTTGTTTGTAAGCAAAAGACAAAAGATATTTTATCGGTTATTTCCTCCTAAGATTTTTGCAAGTAATTTTTTTCTCTTACGTTCTTGAGACATAAATTTATAAAACAAGCTAATTTTATTTGCTCAGGAGATTTTATGGATTCACAACTTACAATTTCACCTACTTTAGAGACTACAAAATCAACAAAAACTACAGATACTAAACGAGAACAAACAAGTCTTCTTGCTCCATTTGAACAAGTTGCTTTGCAATGGTTGGTTAAAAGACTTCCTACTTGGGTAACGCCCGATCACCTATCAATACTAGGGTTGCTAGCAATGCTTTTTGGTGGTGTAAGTTATTATTTTAGTCGAGAAAATATTTTATTTTTACATCTAGTTAATTTTTGCCTTGCTCTAAATTGGTTTGGAGACAGCCTAGATGGAACTCTTGCACGTTATCGCAATAAACAACGCCCAAAATATGGTTTTTATGTTGATCATATGATTGATACTTTTGGAACATTATTTTTAGTCGTCGGTCTGATAACGTCGGGTTTTATGTCTGAGCGTGTAGCTTTAGGGGTGTTAATTGTTTATTTTATGCTCTCAATAAATTCATATTTAGCAGCCTATTCGCTAAATGTTTTTTCTATTTCTTTCTGGAAATTTAGCCCTACAGAACTACGCATTTTATTAGCTATTGGTAACTTATTCTTATTTACTCACCCCTTTAGCAACATATTTGGACATAAGTTCTTGCTTTATGATGTTGGCGGTACAGTTGGTATTGTTGGCATGTCAATAATGCTAGTAGTTTCAACAATTAAAAATACAAAAACTCTTTATGAAAAGGAGCGCGTCTAATGCTCACGCTAACTACAGATAATAAAACTAGTTGGATAATTTCTTGGGGTAAGTTTAATTTAGTAGGGCTTTTAGGCGTTGTTTTACAACTAAGTTTGTTAAAGTTACTTGTTGCTATAGGTGTAGGTTACCTTGTAGCTACACTTATAGCAGTAGAGATAACTATAATTCATAATTTCTTTTGGCATGAGCATTGGACTTGGCGCGAAAGAGCTTCAAATAAATTTTCTTTGCAACTTATACGCCTAGCAAAATTTAACACTAGCACAGGACTAATTTCTCTTATTGGCAATTTATTGTTAATGAAAGTATTTGTTAGCAATTTACATTTGCCAATTATCCTTGCAAATTTGTTAGCTATAGCTAGTTGCTCAATATTTAATTTTTTAGTTAGTCATTTATTTGTTTTTCAAAAGACAGATAGTTCTTTAATTAGACTTAAGTAGATTACAGATGGGTATTTAATCAGGTAGTCCAACCTGTTTCATTAGCTCACTAAATCGGGGATAGGCTCTTAAAGTGTCAATAATTGGGTCAACTCTCATTCTAATTAAATATTCATCTCGGATTTCGCAAGCTTTTTCTAACCAATAAAAACCTTGCTCAATATTTCCAAGACCTGAATAAAGAATTGCAAAAAGTACAGGGGAGATATGGATTTTTTTAGAGTCTTCTAGCAAATGATTTAGGACAGTTTTAGCTTCTGTTATTTGATTTGCGACAGCATAAGCATAACCTAACATAGAGTATATAATTGGAGGTTTTTCCCCAACTAAGGCTAAAGATTTATTTATTTCATCAATTGCCTCTTTATATCTTTTTTGTTGTAAATAAACTAAACCTAGCTCTACATGAGTAAAATAAAAACTCTCATCCATATCAATAACTTTAAGGTACTGTTTTACTGCCTTGTCATACTGACGAGAGAGATAATAGCCCCAACCAATGGATTGATTGATAATTAGCGAGAGTGGATCTAGTTGTTGAGCGCGTTTAAGCTGCTCTATACCTTCATCAAATCTTCCCATTCTCATTAAATGATTGCCATACCATTGATGAGCCGTTGGATAATCTGGATTAAGTTCTAAGGCGCGTTGAAACTCCCTTTCTGCTCCAATCCAATCCCAATGCTGATAAATACGAACGCTTCCCAGGGCTGTATGTGCTTCTGCTACTTCTTCAATTTGTAATGCTTTAGTTGCAGCTATTTCAGCTTTATTAAAAGCTTCATGCGGGTCTTCTTCGCTGCCATAAATTCCTATAATTATGTAGCAATCAGCTAGTCCTGCATAAGCTGAAGCATAAAGAGGATCTAGATCAATAGCTTTTTGGAAAAATTCAATAGCTTTTTTTAAGCTAACACGAGTTCGTTTATTCCAGCAATAACGGCCTTTTAAGTAAAACTCATAGGCTTTAGTGTTTTCCGTATGCCGCTTAACTAAACGTTTTTTATCTTCACCAGAAAGTTTCATTTGCAACTTATCAGATATTTGATGAGCAATTTCTTCTTGAATAGTAAGAATATCTGCAAACTTACGGTTATATTGCTCTCCCCAAATTTGAGAGCCATCAAACACATCTACTAACTCAGTTTGTATTTTTAGCAATTCTCCATGATGAGTTACCCAGCCTGTCAGTATTGCTTGAACTTTAAGCAATTGTCCTACTTCTTGAGGGTCTATATCTTTTTCCTTATAGCGAAATACTGTACTTCTTGCCATTACTTTTAATTTAGGTAGTTGAGAGAGAATATTTATTATATTTTCCGTAATGCCATCGCTTAAATATTCTGCTTCTGTATCTTTGCTTGCGTTGGTAAATGGCAGAACTGCTATTGAGCTAATAACTTTACGTAGCCGACGAGTAGAAGATTTTTTTTGAATAGGTTTTTTTAGTTCGTTAAGTTTACTATCTGACGAATGAGCAGCAACAGCCTTTAAGGTAGCAACTAAGTCACGGGTGGAAGGAAAACGAGCATCTCGGTCTTTTTCCAAACAGCGCATTATTATCCACTCTATTTCTTGAGATATTTGTTTTAGATTACGTGATATTTTGGACGGTTTATCTTTTAGTATTGCTGCACTAGTTTCTATTGCAGTTGCTCGATAAAAAGGGTTTGTTCCAGTCAACATTTCATAAAATACACACCCAAAAGAAAATATATCTGTTCTATTATCAACAAAATTTCCCTTTATTTGTTCTGGTGACATATAAGGAAATGTTCCCATTACAACGCCAGGATCCGTTGCTACTTCTGCAACTGTAGGAAAAGAATTAGATTCAGCCATTGTTGAAATTTCAACACGAGCTAAACCAAAATCTAGGATTTTAATTAGACCATGATGAGTAATAAAAATATTTTCAGGCTTTAAGTCCCGATGAATAACGGCTTTGGAATGTGCTGCTGCTAGTCCTTCTGCTACGGCAATTGCAATTTCTAATGCTTTTGCTAAGTCTAAGGGTCTACGCAGTATCCAAGTTCTTAAGGTTTCTCCTTCTAGGTATTCCATTACAGCAAATGTAATTCCGTTTTCACTACTAAAATCATGTATTGTGATTATATTGGGATGTGAGAGTGCTGCAAGAGAACGGGCTTCACGCTCAAAACGTGCTACTAAATCTGTATCTTTAGCCAAACGATCATAAAGAACTTTAATAGCAACCTCACGACCTAAACGAAGATCCTTAGCTAAAAATACCTCTCCCATCCCTCCACAGCCAAGCCGAGAGATGATTTTATATTGACTTATTTGCGTTCCTAGTGTCAGCATTGATTGATTAATTGATTGATTTTGCTTTCCATTTTATAGAAATATATTTCTTTGCCAAGACATTTAAGATGAAATTTAGGAGAAAATAAAAACTTTTTATGATTAAAATTGCTCTACTTGGTACAGGTCGAGTTGCTCGCGCACGTATTCGAGAAATAAACCTAAGAAAAGATGCAGTAATAACAGGTGTTGCTAGCAGTAATTTAGAACGAGCAAAAGAACTCGCCACACCTATAAATGCTTTTGCAACAACAGATTGGCAAGACTTAGTTGCTCAAACTGATGCTATAATGGTTTGTTCTCTTAATAAATATCATGCAGAAATGTGCCGCTTTGCTTTAAGCTTAGGGAAACACACTAGCGTAGACTATCCCTTAGCCTTATCTTTAGATGAAACTTTAGAACTAATAAACTTAGCAGCAGAAAAAAAAGCTATTTTACATGTTGAACATATTGAACTGCTTTCGCCTTGGTTTAACAGTCTGCAAAAAGCTTTGCCTGAAATAGGAAATATTTTAAGCATTTTTTGGACAAATTTAAGCAATCGTCAATCAAGCAGTACAGACTGGACTTTTAACACTTCATCAGGGTTTTCATTATTCTTACACGCTGCCATAATTAGCCGACTAATTGTTATTGCTGGGAAAGCTAAATGGGTAAATGCTCAAGAAAAATTACTTGGATTAGAATCAGGACAATTTGCTAGTCGGTTGACTACCGTTCAAGTAGGTTTTGAAAATGGTGTTATTGCTCAACTTATTGATGGACAAGGCTTAAATGTTATTCCTATAGCAAATCAACTAGTTGTAATTGGTACAAAAGGACAGCTTTTAGCTGAAAATCATCAACAAGTGAGCCTACAACTTATTGATAAAAAAGAAGATTTACCAATAATTAAAGGTGAAGGGTTGTTTAGTCAAGATATTGATAATTTTATTAAACAAATTCAACTTGGGACAAAAAGCTATGTTGACCACAATCATATCTGCCAAATTGCACAACTAGCAGACGCAGCACAACGTTCTTGTCAAAAGCAACAACCAATTGAAATTAAACAATTTTATTAAATCAAAATATTTATGAAACCAAATTTATATAACAGAATAATTAGAACAGTTTTATTTATCGCAGTAATTTTGCTAATAATGAAAATTCCTAAGCAATCGCTTTTTTTAGTTCTAAGAATTGCCGTCCCAGGACTGATTTTGCTTAGTGTTTGGATAACTTGGCGTAGATTTATCAGAAAATTACATTCAAAGCCTGTTAAAAAAATAGCTAAAAAATAATTTACCTAAAATTTTGTAAATAAAACCTTCTTTAAAATATATCTTCCTTCCTAAAATTTATTTTATAAAAATTTTTATCCTTCCTCTTGACATTCTACAGGAGCAGATTTAACATTGCTCTTGTAGACAATCTAGGAGAGAGATCAATGACAAAACAGAAACGAGAATTATTACAAGGCACATTGGATCTATTGATATTAAAGACCTTAGCCTTAGAGCCTATGCACGGTTGGGGTATATCACAAAGAATAGAACAAATCTCTCAAGGCGTGTTAAGTGTTAATCAAGGGTCACTCTACCCAGCTTTACACCGTTTAGAAAAACAAGGTTGGATTAGTTCCGAATGGGGAAATTCAGAAAATAACCGTCAGGCAAAATACTATCAATTAACTAATCTTGGTAGAGATCAATTAGCCACAGAAACAGAAAATTGGGAACAATTAGTAGCTGCTATGGCCTTAATACTTCAAACAAATTAATTTGGAGGCAATATGCTCAATAGCCTAATTATTGGCTTGCGCTCCCTTTTTAATAAGGAAAAAGAGGATCGTGAGTTAGATGCCGAATTGCGTTTTCATATCGAATGTCAAATTGAAGAAAATATGCGTAAGGGAATGAGCCGTAAAGACGCAGAAATAGCAGCACAAAGGATTTTTGGAAATATGACTAATATAAAAGAAGAATGTAGAGAAACTAGGGGCATCCGCTTAATAGAAGATCTTTGGCAAGATTTTTCTTATGCCATCAGAGTTTTAAGTAAAAATTTTATTTATTCAATAATTGTAATATTGACCTTAGCTTTAGGTATTGGTGCTAATAGTGCTATTTTTAGTGTTATTTACGGTGTTTTACTTAGACCATTGCCATATGAAAATAGCCAAAATTTAGTCTATCTCAAGCAACAAGCTCCATTAACAGATATAGATAATATTGGTTTTTCTGTTAAAGACGTAGAAGATTATCGTCAATCAAATCATACACTTGTAGATTTAGCAGAACACCACACAATGACATTTATTTTATTAGGCAAAGAGCAAGCAGAACAAGTAAGAACTAGCGTTGTATCAGCAAACTTCTTTAATTTGTTAGGTGTAAAACCTTTTATGGGTAGAGCCTTTTTGTCTACAGATGAGCAACATGGGGCAGAAGCGGTTTTAATTTTGTCTTATGACTATTGGAAAAAAAATCATAATGGGGATAAAAATATTGTTGGCAGAGTTTTCCAAATGAATGATCGTCCTCATACTGTAGTTGGGGTGTTACCACAAATTCCACAATATCCTGTAGAATGTGATGTTTATATGCCTACCTCAGCTTGTCCAATTCGTTCTTCAGAGCAAACTATTTCAAATCGTTCTGCTCGGATGGTAAATGTCTTTGGACGCTTAAAAACTGGTGTTTCAGTTGAACAAGCAAATAGCGAGTTTAAAACCATTACATCAAATTTACTAAACCAATATCCAGATGCTTACCCAAAAAATAGTGGTATTACAGCATCAGTAAGCCAATTGCAAAAAGAACTAACAGAAAAAGCTAGGCCAACATTTCTAATATTACTTGCTACAACATTTTTTGTTTTATTAATTGCTTGTGCTAACGTCGCTAATTTAGCTTTAGCTAGGCTGATGAGCCGAGAAAAAGAAATGGCTGTACGTAAAGCTTTAGGGGCCGGACGAGGCAGATTAATTAGACAATTAATAGTTGAAAACACTGTTTTAACCGTTATTGCTGGGGCTTTAGGGCTACTTTTGGCTTCAACCGGATTACATCTTTTAGTTAATTTTGCTGCTAGATTTACTACTCGCGCTGCTGAAATACAGTTAGATGGATCAGTGCTAATTTTTACCTTAATTATTTCATTGTTAAGTGGGATTTTATTTGGGTTACTACCAGCATTTTTACCAGAAAAAGGCTTGATGAATATATTAAAAGATAGTGGTAGCAATTCTAGCAAAGGTGCTAGATGGCAACACTTAAGAAAAGTTTTGCTAGTTGCACAAGTTTCTTTTTGTTTTGTTTTGCTAATTGGTGCTGGTTTAATGATGCGAAGTTTGCTAAAACTCCAACAAATAAGACCAGGTTTTAATCCAGAAAATGTTCTAGCAATTAGTCTTAGACCAAATTGGTCAAAATATACTACTGGAGAGCAATACCGGATACTTTATCAAAAAATCTTGGACAAAGTTAAAGAGCAACCAGGAGTGATTTCTACAGCCCTAGCTAATACTTATCCTTTTGACAAAATAGCTTTGACTTTTGGCCCAGCAAATCAAGATTTTTTAATTGAAAATCGCCCAATTTTACCAAGTGAAGCTACTCCACAAGTTGACACTAGGGTAGTTAGTGTGGATTACTTCCAAACTATTCAACTACCGTTAGTTACTGGAAGGTTATTTACCGAAGGCGACAATGACAAAGCTATTAGAGTAGCTATTATTAATCAAGCTATGGCTAGTCATCGATGGAAAAATGAAGACCCTATTGGCAAACGAGTATCATTTGATAATGGTGAAAATTGGGTAACTATTGTTGGAGTCGTTGGAAATGTTAAGCAATATGGTCTAAATAAAGATTTTACTGATGAAATTTATTTACCATTGCTGCAAGTTGGTGGTGCAGGCAATTTATTGGTACGTACAGCTTCAGACCCTACTAGCCTAACAAAACAACTGCAAAAAACTCTTTATGAAATAGAGCCAGAAATGGCTATACCTGCAATAGAGCCAGTACAATCGGCAATGGATGATTCAATGGCTTCATCCAAATTAACTACAATATTATTAGGAATTTTTGCTGCTTTAGCACTCCTAATAACTATTACTGGTATAACAGGCGTAGTAGCTTTAATAGCTAGTCAACGCACCCAAGAAATAGGTATTCGTATGGCTTTAGGTGCAACTCAAAGTGACATACTTTGGCTAGTCTTAAAACAAGGAATTACTTTAGTTATTGTTGGATTAAGCATTGGAATTGTTGTAGCTATTGCTGTAACAAGATTAATGACTTCACTGCTTTTTGCTATTGAACCAACAGACCCAATAACCTTTTTAAGTGTTTCACTTCTCTTAATTGTTTTTGCCTCACTAGCTTGTTTTATTCCTGCTCGTCGTGCCGCGCTTATTGACCCTATGAGAGTATTAAAAAATAGCTAGTAAATATTTGTAATCAACTTTATAGAAAATCATCATGAAAATAGTAATTATTAGTGTTTTTATTGCATTAAGTATAATTATTTCCGTGATTAGTATTAGTAGTTGTCAAAGTGTAGCCACTAATACTAGTCGTCAAGAAAACCCTTTTATTGAAGCAGCAAAGTTTGATAAGGAAAATAATTTAATAAGACCTGAAGGCTATAGGGAATGGGTTTTTGCTGGAAGTTCTTTGGGGCTTAATTATCGAGAAAACCTTTCTGAACCAGATCATTCTATGGAAGATTTTTACCATGTCACATATATTCATCCAGAAGCATACAAAGAATTTTCTAAGACAGGAAAGTTTCCTGAAGGTACAGTTATGGTTTTAGAAATTCTTAGCCAAGAAAAGAAAAAAGAACCAGGGTTGCAAGGTTCTTATGGAAAGGATTATGTAGCAGTTGAAGCATCTGTAAAAGATAGTAAGCGTTTTAAGGATGGTTGGGCTTATTTTGGTTTTAATGATGATGATGGCAAAGTGTTAGATAAGGCTAAGGCTTTTCCTTCACAATCTTGTTTTGCTTGTCATGATAAAAAGGCTGAAACTGACCATGTTTTTACACAATTTTATGCGGCTCTTCGTGCTGCAAAACCAAATGAGTCTACAAAATAAAAAACTAAAAGTAGTTATTTTGTTGTAACTACTTTTAGTTTTTAGGGTATTTTTACAAAACTTAAAACATGCCAAAACCAAAATCAGGTACATCGGTAATGCTAAATGTGTTAGCAAAAACAGCTTTTTCAGTAATACTTGATCCTTGACCAGAAATTTCATCCCTAAAAGTTATTTTGCCAATTCTAAAATAGCTAGTAGGTATATTAGGTTGAATTTCTTGCATTTCTACAGTAATGCTAATTGCTTTAGGCAACTTAACTAGTGGACTACCAGCATTATCATAGTTAATTCCATATTCTTCATATCTACCAAGGTCTGGTGCAACAAGTCGAAATGTCATTGTTGCCGTACCGCTTGCGCTAGCTGTTCTACTTAAGTTAAAACTATCAATTCCACCACCTGAACGAGCAACCGAATTAAAGATAAATCCACCACTAGGGCTAGTTTCTGTTACAGCCGAACAAGCACCCCAGAAGAAAGGATTTTCTACTTCTTGATAAGGTCTTTCAGGAAATCTTGGAAAAGAAATTAAAGCATAAACAAATTTTTCTTTTTGACCTGTAAAATTACCATAAATATCATTTGCTTCTCGAACATTTATAGTTAATAAAGCTTTTTGTGGCTGTCCTGCTACTTGCCAGGGTAGATTAATGATAGCTTGATGTGTTCCATAAAACATTGCATGCCAAAGGGTTGTCTCAGAATCATTAACTATAACTCTATCTCTAATGTTAAACATAGGTGCGAAAGTCGTTCCAGCAGGCGCGCTACTAATAAAAGATATTTTTTCGCTGTTGCTTCCACCTGTTCCGGGTAGCCCATTTCCTGCATCAATTACAAAATCTTTAGCTAAACTAGCTTGATTACCAACCGTCACCCTAACTTTTACTTTTCCTGTTGCAAATGCTTCTGGAATTCTAACGCTAAGTTTATCTGTATTAATACCAAGCACAGGTACTGCAATATCATTAATTGTTACAATATTTTCAGATGTTTGACAGGCTAAGTTATCGGCTTTAATTTCTAGTACACCGCCCGTTTGAGCGCGTTCTGGGCTAAAGCTATAAATAATAGGTGCATTCTTTTGATACTGAAAGCTACCAGTATTAGAGCTATTTGCGCCAACAATCACCCTAACTTTTACTTTTCCTGTACATAAATTGCTATTGGGAATTTGCAAAGTAATTTTTTTCTTTTTTACTTGATTTGGTGTAAGTAGCACACCGTTATCATTAATCAAAACTTTAACTTTGTTTGGGTCTTTACCAAACGCGCTTCCAGTTATTTCTATTAAGGGATTATCACCATTTTGTATTACATTAATTGTATTAATTTGAGGTGTTTTATTTTGCACAAAATTTTCTTGATCTTCTGAAACAGGACTTTGTGCTAAAACGCTTATTCCCAATAACATAACGCACATTATTATAGTAAGCTTGGTAAATAGTCTTAACATTATTTTCTCCTTAAATAAACTTTAACAGACTGTTAGATCGACTAGCTAGATTTAGCTTATTTATTGATTATTTAGGGGCTGTTTTCGTTGTGGATCAATTAAATAATTTTTTTACCTAAAATGTCTAGTAAATAATTAAATAATTTTATTTAATTTTTATTGACAGCTAAAGCAACCATTTTTACATTACAAGCATATCTTGTTGGTTTGGCTAAGAAACAAATAAAACTATAAATTTAACTTAGGGATAAATAAAAAATTATGAAAAATAGAATCTCAGCCTTGCTTTTTACCATAGTTTTGATTATGAGTTTTGCAAGTATAAATTTTAGTAATCTCACAGATAAATCTAACCTACAACCCAAATGGGATTCTTCTAAAGGAACTCCTTCTGGCAATTTTCTTCCAAAATATGTACCAAATGAAGTCATTGTTGAGTTTAAAGGCGATGCTAACGAAGCAATGAAAATACAAGTAAGAGATATGGTTCAGGCTACTAGAAAAGATACTCTTGTAACTAAAGAATGGGCAACAGAAATTTATCGTAGCAACCCAACTTTAGATGAAAATGCCAAGCTAAGCTTAAATGATTTGGGAGATGTTGAGTTACTTTCTGTTGGCACAGATATTGATGTTATGGCTACTATACAAGCACTTGAAGCCCATCCATTTGTTAAGTATGCAGAACCAAATTGGATCTATACACATACAGCTACTTCAGATGATCCTTTTTATATACATAGAGATTTATGGGGTATGTATGGGGACAAAACTTCTCCTGCAAATGAATTTGGAAGCCAGGCTGGAAAAGCTTGGGCTAAGGGTAATGTAGGTTCAAAATCTGTTTATATAGGTGTAATAGATGAAGGAATCATGACTGATCATGAGGATTTAGCTGCAAATATTTGGAAAAACCCATTTGATCCTGTTGATGGTATAGATAATGACGGAAATGGCTATATTGATGACAAACATGGATGGGACTTTGATGGCAATAACAAAAGTGTATTTGATGGACATGTTGATAATCATGGAACACATGTAGCAGGAACAATAGGTGCTGTTGGAGGTAATGGTAAAGGGGTTACGGGTGTAAGTTGGAAGGTTACTCTTATTCCTGTTAAATTCTTGGGGCGTAAAGGTGGAACAATAGCAAATGCTATTAAGGCAGTTGACTATATAACAGATCTAAAGCTAAGACATGGATTAAATATAGTGGCTACAAATAACTCTTGGGGTGGAGGGGGGTTTTCTCTAGCCCTTAAAAATTCTATAGAACGTGCTAATGTTGCCAATATTCTTTTTGTTGCAGCAGCAGGAAATGGTGGGAAAGATGGAGTAGGTGATGATAATGATACAACCTCGCATTATCCTTCTAACTATGATAATACAAATATTATTGCAGTAGCTTCTATTACTAATACGGGGGAAAAATCAAGTTTTTCTAATTTTGGTGTTATAAGTGTTGATATAGGCGCGCCAGGTTCATCAATTAACTCTACTTTACCAACAGTTCAAAAAACTTCAACTTATGGTGCTTATAGTGGCACATCAATGGCAACCCCGCATGTTAGCGGCGCAATAGCTCTTTATGCTGCAAAAAATCCTAACGCAGATGCAGCAACTATAAAGGCAGCTATTCTTGGTTCTGCTATTGCTACCCCTTCATTAGCAGGAAAATGTGTAACAGGTGGAAGACTTAATGTAAGTGGGTTTTAAGGTATTTTGGAAGGATTTTTATAAAGGCGAGCTTGTAAACTCGCCTTTTTTATTTTTAGGTTAATTTTGTAGTAATTCGTCAACTTTATTTGCTAAAGCTTGTCCTCTAAGACTAACACCAGCTACTTGTCCATTTTTATCTAGTAAAACTGTGAAAGGAATACCTCGTACACCATAAAGTTGAGCAACTTTATTTTTCCAGCCTAATCCATCATAGTATTGTGGCCAGGTAATATTGTTATTTTTTATGTAGTTGTCCAAAGGTTCGCGGTCTGTGTCAAGACTAATGCCAATGATAGTAAAGTTATTATTTTTATGTTTTTCCCAAACTTTCTTTACCGCAGGCATTTCCACACGACAAGGGCCGCACCAAGTAGCCCAAAAATCTATTAAAACTACTTTTCCTTTTAATTTACTTAGAGAAATATTTTCACCTTTTAATGAAGTAACAGAAAAATCAGGAACGGTTTTACCACTTGATGCACTAGCTTTGGTTGAACCAGCAGAATTAAAAACTTTGGCATCCATTTGCCAGCGCATAAAACCTACTAATAAAATAGAGAAGACAACTAAAAGTATTAAACCAGATTTATTTTTTTCCATAATGCTCCTAAATTTAACTAACAAACAAATGTAACTTAATATTTTATGATGGGTTGCCACATTCAGAACAGAATTTTGCCCCAGGATTTAGTGGATGATTACATTTTGAACAAGCTCTTGGTAATAAAGATGTCCCGCATTCAGCACAAAATTTTGCTCCTTGTGCATTAGGTGATTGGCATTTTGGACAACTCACAGTTGCCACTGCTACAGGTGGTGGTTGTGTTGGAGCTTGTTGCTGAGGTGGCGGTGGATAATGCCCTGGAGGAGGATATTGTCCTTGAGGCGGATAAGGGGGCTGTTGTTGATAAGGATTTTGCATATTTTGTGCCATCATTTGCCCCATACCAAAACCCATACCTAGTCCCATACCTTCACCTGCGCCCGTTCCAGGTTGACTAGCAGCATCACGCATAGCTTGAGCAGATTGATATTGCATATAGTTGCGCATATCGCCTATTGCCCGCATTCCTGCACCTTCATCAATTCTTTTTTGAACTTCTTCTGGAAGTGTGATTGAGCCAACAATTAAATCAACTAGTTCTAAACCTTGTTTAGCAAAATCGTCTGCTACTTGAGCCTTAGTAGCAATTGCAAGCTCATTGTAATTAGAAGTTAGCTCATCAACAGAACGGAAATTTTCTCCAAGTAAATCTGTTAATCTTTGAACAATTAAGTCTCTTAAGAAATCTTCTACTTGAACAGTTGTTACCCAACCACGAGTTCCCACAACAGTTCCTACAAAAAGCTGAGGATCAGCAACCTTCATTGAAAACTTACCAAAAGCTCTAAGTTGGACACGTCCAAGTTCAGGATCTTTAACTAAAATAGGCATTTTAGTACCCCATTTTAGATTTTGAAAAACATGACGACTAACATATAAAACAGAGCATTGAAAAGGAGATGTACCACCAAAAGGGATACTTAAAAATCTAGTAAGTATTGGTAAATTATTAGTGGTTAAGGTATGTCTACCTGGGCCAAAAATATCTAAAGCTTTTCCATCGCGGAAAAAAACGGCTGACTGGTTTTCTTGAACAATTAATTGCGCTCCCCATTTAATGTCTGTTGCACCTTGTTCTGGGAAACGATGAATAATAGATTGTCCGCTATTATCAAAATATTGAATGACTTCGATTGCCATGAAAATTCTCCTTAAAAGACTTAAACTATTGTTTCTATTGCTTTGTGGCGTTGGCTAAAATGAGCATCTAAAGAGTCTAAAGCTTTTTCTAAGCTACTAGCAGCAGTCTTTAAGTTGCTAGCGTCGCTGCTTTCAGAAATTGCTCCAACTTGTGATTTGATTGCTTCTGTATCTTCTGCCATGCTTAAATCAAATTGATAAAGTTTATCTAATTCCAGTTCTTGCACTTTTACAACATCAAAAAAGCCACTATAACCATAGCTAGCATAACGAATGCGGTTAGCAATTTTATCTAATTTGCCATTTAATCGCTCTATAGGCTTAATTTCTGTAATACGGCCTGTTTCGCTTAAATCACGAATTAAATTAGTAAGTGGGGTTTTCAGTTTTTCTAATTCTTGTGCTAAATGTTCTCGGTGGAGTTTATCAATATCACGCCGACGATCTTTATCTAAATAACCGCTATAGCCTGGAATGATGGAGGCTAGCTGTTGTAAGCAACTTTTTCCTTGCATAGATCTCCCTTTCTCGTAAGAAACAAATAAATTTAAGACTTTAGACGCTGGTTTAGATGCTAATAATGTAACTGCCGAAACGCTCTAGTATTTATAAAAAGTCTGGACATTTTACTAAAATAGCGTCCAATGCAAATTATTTTTTACCAAACAATGCTTTCAAACGATTTGAACCTTTGCCAAATAAAACATCTACCATTGCTGATAACATTTTGTAAGTCTTAGCACTGTTGGGAAACCAGTACATTTCCTTACGCATCCAGCCACGATCCGCAACAATATGTTTAATTTTGCTAAAATTACGTACACCTTCTTTAGAATGTACCGCACCAAAGCCGGATTCTTTGACACCAAACCAGGGAGCTTCACAGAATCCAAAAGCATTTGCACCACAATCATTAATTGCGACTGTTCCAGCTTCAACTTGTTTAGCAACACGTTCGGCGCGGCTTACATCTTGTGACCAAACACCAGCAGTTAGACCATAAACGCTATCATTAGCTAGCTTGATGGCTTCAGCTTCGCTTTTTACTTTCATAATTGGAATAACTGGGCCAAAGGTTTCTTCGGTCATAACTTTCATTGAGTGATCAACATTGGTTAAAACTGTAGGACGGTAATAATAGCCCGGTGCTAGGTCTTGATTACGTTCGCCACCTACTAAGAGCTTAGCCCCTTTTGCTACAGCATCTTTAATATGATCATCAATTACATCCATTTGACGAGGAAAGATAATTGCACCGATTTCAACATCTGGGCCATCTTGGGGGCCTTGACGAAGTTTTTTGACTCGTTCAACTACCATTTCAGTAAATTTCTCTACAATAGGTTCCATTACATAAACACGTTCTACGCTAGCGCACATTTGACCAGAATTTACGAGTCCACCCCACACAGTAGCATCTGCGGCGCGTTCTAAATCAGCATCTTCTAGGATGATAAAAGGATCTTTACCGCCTAACTCTAAGGCTACAGGGGTAAATTTATCTTTTTGAGCTAATTCTTTATAAATGGCTCGTCCGGTTCTAACTGAACCTGTAAAGACTATTTTATCTACATCTGAATGAACTAAGGCGGCACCTGTTGAACCATCACCTTGTAAAACTTGAAAAACCCCGTCTGATATTCCAGCATCAGCAAAAATTTTTCCGGTCATTTCTCCAATTAATGGAGTTACTTCAGAAGGCTTAAGTAATACGGTATTTCCTGCTAGTAAGGCTAAAACCACATCACTTAAAAATGCTGTAGGGAAATTCCAAGGAGTAATTACACCAACAACGCCTAATGGCTCATAAACAAAATAGCTTCTTTTATTCTTAAATAAATGTAGTGGATTAGAGCGAGGAGCAAGCATTTTTTGTGCTTGTTTACAAAAATAGGTGGTGCTATCAATTACAGTAAAAACATCTGCTAGTAAAGCGTCTGCACGAGTTTTGCCAGTGTCTTTACGAATAGTGTCTAAAATTTCATCCCGGCGTTCTACAAAAATATCTCTAACTCTAAGTAAATAGGGGATTCGTTCTGCTACAGATAATGCTCCCCAGGCTGCTTGGGCGCGGCGAGCCTTGGCTACAGCCTCAAATACCTCTGCTTCTGTGCAAATAGGAATTTTACCAATAACTTCTCCTGTCATTGGACAAGTATTTTCAATATAACGTCGCTCTGTTTGTTGTTTTGGCTCGTTTATTTCTACTGTTTTAGATATAGCTGTAGCAGACATAATTTTACTCCTTACTAGAAATTGCTAGTTTTGATGCTAAGACTTTAGCACTCTTTGCTTAGACACTTCAACTAGTTCTATGATATACTCCAAATGCTTGTCCTCAAACTAGCAAATTATGCTAACAACCACTAAATATATAAAATAAAAAATACGCTCCTTAGGAGGATTTACGTAATGCTTTTTAGGTTTTTTTCTTTTTGTATTGTGATGACGCTAGCCTCAACTTTAGCTTACAGCCAACAAGCTAATGGT
Source organism: uncultured Clostridia bacterium (assembly GCA_964492845.1). Lineage (GTDB taxonomy): Bacteria > Acidobacteriota > Blastocatellia > Chloracidobacteriales > JADJPF01 > JADJPF01. The sequence continues at coordinate 36,218 of CAZBMZ010000015.1, read as the reverse complement.
GATACAAAGAAAACTTTTGATAACTATGATGTTATTCCAAATAAAGCTATCCAACTTGAATCAACGGTAGAGAAATCTAAAGAAAAACCTAAAGAAAAAGTTACAGAGAAATCTGCGGAAAAGACGGAAATAAAACAACCAGAAAAAATATCCACTAATAACACCAACAATACTAATAACTCTGTAGGTAATGAAGAAAAAATTACAGACAAAAGTTATAAAAATAAATCCCCTCGTAGCAAATCTGCTGTACTAAAAACTCCTACAAAAAGAAATGGTGAAGGTTACTGGCAAGATGAAACGCCAGTTGTAACTGAATCAGACACACCACCGCCGCCACCAAAAATATATTCTGAAGTGCGTACTTCCATTACAGAAAAAGGAAGTTTAATGTTAACTAGTGATACCGTAGTGATAAAACCTACAATTGCTACTAAAGCTATTCCTGTTGCTTTGACAGAAAGCACAGGAGACACAAACCTAGATGACATTATCCAAAAGGCAGCAAAAAAGAATGAAGTTGACCCACGTTTAATTTTAGAAGTAATCCGTCAAGAATCAGGTTTTCGCCTTAGAGCCGTTTCACATAAGGGTGCTAGCGGACTAATGCAATTAATTCCTTCTACTGCAAGGCGTTTTGGTGTAACAGATATTTTTGATAGAGAGCAAAATATTAATGCTGGTACACGTTACTTAAAACTTTTATTAGATATGTTTGGAGGCAATTTAGAACTAGCTTTAGCTGGTTATAATGCTGGTGAACATGCTGTAGTACGTTATAACTATGCTATTCCACCTTATAGAGAAACACGGGATTATGTCCGCCGTATAACTACTAGATATCGTAGCCGTTACCACCAAGTTACAACGGCAATTAAAGTAGAGCCAATAGTAGTACATCAAGTTCCTCTAGCTACATTTGCAGCAGAAAATGGTAGAGTTGTTTTATCTAATAACTATTAGGAGCATATAGTAAGAGTAAGTTTTATGGCGAAAAATAAATTGAAGTTTCAACATGCCAAAATGGTTAGTTCTGTTGCTAAAGCAAAGTCACAAAAAGATCTTGGCAGTTTGTTAAATGAAGCATCAAGGCTACTTCAAGCGGGAAACCTTAACCTAGCCTTAAACTTGGCTTTAGAAGCTTTTGCACTTGCAGAAAAAGATACTCAAGAAAAAACAGAAAAATTACTTACAGAAATTTATTTTCGACTTGCAGCTAACAATGTTACGGATTTTAGTTTACGTATAACGCATCTAAAAGAAGCTATTTCGCTTAGTCCTACAGAAACAAGACTTCAGTTTTTTTTAGCAGTTACTTTATGTCAAACAGGTAATTTTGCTGAAGCAGTTCTAGAATTTGACAAAGTAGCTACAAAAGAGCCAAATTATTCAAATTTAGGTTACTTACACACTTTAGCTAAATTAGCTTGTAATCAAAAAGCTGATTTTAGCAATTTGAATTTAGAAGAAGCTAGCACACTAAAAATAGTTGAAAATGTCATTTTTAGTAAAAACAATGATTTTTTGACTGAGACTCAACTAACAAAATATGAATTTTGGCAAGCACTAGCACAAATGCAGCAAGACATTACTGCCTCACCTGTTTTAACTTTTCAAAAAAGCCTTGATAAAGGTGGTTACAAAAAAAATGTTGTAGGTATTTTAGAATACTACAAAGGTGTTGCTGCTATGCGTCAAGGTGAGAAAGGTGCAGCACAATCGGCTTGGCAAAAGGCTAAAAGTTTTGGGTTTGCTCAAGATCACTTAAATACTAATCTTGATTATTTACTAACTGAACAAATAGTTGATGCTGCAAAAGAGGAAAAATGGCAACAAGTAATAACTTCTATTGGCAATTTACCAAATAAGTTAAAGACTTTAGATATAGTTAAAGAGCTAACAGCTTTTGCAGAATATTACATTGGACACAGTGCAGCAAGCGAAGGAAATTGGAAGCGTGCCGCTGAAGCCTGGCGACGTTCTAATGAACAAGATAAGAGTTGTCGTTTATCACAAAACTTAGCTTTGGCAGAAGAAGCCATAGAAAATTGGGAGAATGCAGCCGAAGCTTGGAGAGAAATGCTTAAGCGACGCTCTAGAAAAGAGACTAGCGATAATTACCTAAATGATAGTCAAGTAGCTGCTATTTGGAAACGTGCAGCAGAATGTTATGAAAAGGAAGAAGATACAGACCAAGCTCTTACTTGCTTAAAAAATGCGCTTAAATATGCTGAAAATGATATAGATCTACGATTAGAAATAGTAGAAACTTTAGTAGCAAATGATCAAGAAAAGGCTGCACAAAATGAGCTTAACCGTATTTTGGCAATTGACCCAAAAAATGTTGCTGCTTTAGAGAGTCTAGCAAGTCTTTTAACTATTTCTGAAAAAACAGATGAAGCTATAGAAATCTGGAGAAAAGTTCTTGCTTTAGATCCTGATAACAAAAGTGCTAGGGAATTTTTATCTTTAATTTATGCGGATCAGTCAGAAAATATTACAGATAAGAAAAAGAAATTTAATTTTCTTGAAAAAGCCTTAAAAGATCTTCCAAATGATGTTAGATTGCTCTTAAAACTAGCTATAACTGCCGATACATTAAAAAAAGGTGATCCGCTTGCGTTACTAAAACAAGCCTATCAGTCTGCGGGTAAAGATTTTAAGATGGTAAGCTTAGTTTTACATGAATCTTTGCATGTAAAAGGTACAAATAAGTTTGCAGAAGAAATAATGTTAGAAATAGCTCAACAGGCTAACTTATCAACAGAGTTTTGGATTGCTCAAGCCAAAATGGTGGTATCGTGCGAATTAAATGTTTCTTGGACAAGAAAATTTTTTGATCAGGCTATTGATCAAGCAGAAAAAAACAAAAAAGAATCTAAGGCAAAAGTATTGCTAAATGTATTTTTAACTCTACATTCTAGAGAATTTGAGGAGGTTAAAGAAGAAGTAATAGAAAAGATGGAGCAGGGATATATAGATCGTATAAAGAAAGAATGTCCTCAAAGTGGAGTTTTAGAATTTGTAGAAGCTTGTAAAGCTTTTCATGATAAAGATGATATTAAATCAGCAAAAACTTTAGTAAAAGAAGCTCGGCGTAAAGCTCAACTTGCTAATGAAAAAGATGTTGTGGAAGAAACCCATGAATTTGAAAGGTTTATTTCTCGTCCTAAACGTCGGGGATTGTTTGATATGGATGATATACCAATTTCAGTAATACGAATAATGGAAAAATTTCCAGCCGGCCCGCCAAGAGATCCTAGAAAACTATCTGCACAAGATAGAGAAGATATAGAAAAATTAATGGAATTTTTCAAGGAGAGTTTTCGATGAAAAAAGGTTCTAAAAATCAACCTACAGTTAACAAACCAAAGGATCCTTATAAAACTTTAGGACTAGATAGAAAAGCTTCTCAAGAACAAATTAAACGGGCTTATTTTCAGCTAGTAAGACAATATCCCCCAGAAACAGAAGCTGAAAAATTCCAAGAAATCCGTGCGGCTTATGAACAACTTCGCACACCTGAAAAACGAGCTTTAGCCGATTTATTTTTACTACAAC
>CAZBMZ010000015.1:0-32565 GCA_964492845.1 uncultured Clostridia bacterium | reverse complement strand
GCATTAGAGTTAAAGTTATCAGAAATTTCTTTTCAAAAAGATTTTCAGAATATAAAAATATAGCAAGTGACTAAAGATGGAAGCTAAAGAAACACTATCAATTGAAGTTGAGGAATTAACAAATCTACTATCAACCCTACCAGATAAACTTAGCCTTGTTCTAGTGAAAATACTGAATGAGCATTTGAGCGAATTTTCTACAAAGTTAGAAAAATCAAGTGAACAGCTAGCAGAACTTGAGCGCAACATTACAAAACTAAATCGAGTTCAATATAAAGCAAATACTTTAAGCGAAGCTCAAGAACAAAAAAACGCCACTCTTTTAACAGCTTTACAAGAAACTATAAAACAACAAGAAAAACAAATAGAAGAAAGTTTAACCACTCAAGAAGAACAATTAGCCAAAGAAAAAAAACAAGCTCGTAATGATTTTGCTTTAGATATGCTACCTGTTTTAGATGGTATTGAATCGGCTATAAATAATGGATATGCACTCTTAAAACGCAAAGATAAAGAGAATATAAACAGTAATGTTAAAAAACAAACTGTAAAAGAAACTATAATAAAATCAAAAAAACTTACTTTAATAGAAAGGTTAAAAGTAGCTTTTACAGGTGAAATATTGATAGAAATTGAACAAGAGCAACCTCTGTCTGATAATTTAGCAAAAGATGATGAAATCTTAGAAGTGTTAGAAGCATTAAATACAACGAAGGAAGCTATAAGAGCTTGGCTAGAAGGCTTAGAGCTAGTTAAAGAGCGTTTTACAGCTTTATTAGCTAATGAAGGGATCCATCAAATAGAAACAGAAGGGAAGCTTTTTGATCCTCGTTTACACATAGCACTAGAAGCTATTACAGATCTAAACTTAGCTGCTGGCACAATAGCTAATGTTTTACGAAAAGGTTATCGTCAAGAAAATAAAATACTTCGCTATGCAGAAGTAGTGGTAGTAAAAGAATCTAAATAGAAAAGGTTAATATAATGGCAGATAAAATTATTGGGATTGATCTAGGAACAACTAATTCCGTAGTAGCTGTAATAAAAAATGGTATCCCTTTACTAATATCAGTAGATGACAAAAATATTTTGCCTTCTGTAGTTGGAGTGTCACCAACAAAAGAAATTTTAGTTGGCTATCCGGCGCGTAATCAGTGGGTAGTATCGCCAGAAAATACAGTGCGATCAGTAAAACGCAAAATGGGTAAGACAGAAAAAGTTTCTATGGCAGCTAAAGAGTACTCGCCACAAGAAATATCAGCTTTTATCTTAAAAAAATTAAAAGAAGCAGCAGAAGAATTTTTACAAGAAAGTGTTTCTAGGGCAGTAATTACTGTCCCAGCCTATTTTAATGAACTGCAACGACAAGCCACAATAGAAGCAGGAGAAATTGCAGGACTAAAGGTAGAGCGTATCATCAATGAGCCTACTGCCTCGGCTTTAGCTTATGGATTAAATCGAGAGGAAGAACTAAGAGTCTTGGTTTATGACTTAGGTGGAGGCACTTTTGACGTTTCTGTTATTGAGTTAAATAATGAAATAGTGGATGTTTTAGCTACAGCAGGAGACAATCATTTAGGCGGGGATGATTTTGACGAAATGTTAGCAGGGCTAATTGCTGATGAATTTTCAAAGGAACATAAAATAGATTTACGTGAAAATCATTATGCATGGGCAAGACTTTTAAGAGCAGCAGAAGAGGCTAAAATAGAGCTTTCTAGCGTGCCTTATTCTTTAATTAGCCTAGAATATATTGCTGAGACAAAAAAGGGTTCAGCTTTACATATTCGCCGAGAAGTCAAAAGAGATGAGTTTGAATCATTAATTGCTGAAAAGTTAGAATCTACAATAAAGCTAGTAGATAAAGCTTTGGCAGACGCAGAACTAACGGTTGAAGATATAGACCGAGTGTTACTTGTTGGAGGATCAACTAGATCACCGATTGTTTGGGAATTAATTTCTGAGCATATGAAGCAGGAACCACATATTGAAATTGACCCTGATGCGGCAGTTGCTCTAGGTGCAGCAGTTCAAGCAGGAATAATTACAGGTGAAGAAATCGACGCTATTTTAGTTGATGTGACTCCTCTATCTTTAGGCATAGAATGTGCAGAGATTAGTTTTAGCGGGCATTTAGTATCAGATAGATTTGAGCCTCTTATTAGGCATAATACTACTATTCCTGTACAACAAAGTAAGGTGTTTACTACAGTTTTTCCAGGACAAGATAAAATTCATATTAAGGTCTACCAAGGTGAAGAAGCAATTGCTTCAAAAAATGTTTTGTTAGGAGATTTTTTTGTTGAGGACTTAAAACCTAATCTATCTTCAGGGCAAACAGAAGTTACAGTAAATTTTAGTTTAGATGTTAATGCAATTTTAGATGTTACTGTAGTTGAACGCAAAACTGGTGCTAAGGTAAGCAAAAAACTTAAGGCTAGTCGTCAAAAGTTAAGTGCTGAAGATATTGCTGAAAGCCAAGCAAAATTAGCGGCTCTTTATAACCTAAATCAAGAAGAAGATTATGAAGAAGATTATGATGAGGATGATGAAGACGAAGATTTTATTGATATAGGAAAAGAAGAAGGAATGGATCCTGGAACAAAAGCTTTGCTAGAAAGGGCAAAAACAGCTTTAGCTAATCCAGAAATATCTTCTTCTCTATCTAAAAAAATTTCTGATGTGGTGGAAAAAATAAAAACTGCTATTGATGATAATGATAGCGAGCAAGCCGAAGGATATTGCGATGAACTAATAGATTTGCTTATGGATGTAGAAGAATAGTTTATGCAACAAGATTTTGAAGCAAGAAACGATACAGAAGAAAAAGCCAATGAGCAAGAATATTATCAAGATAAGTTAAAGGATGGTTACAGAGGTATTTTTGGGGCAATTTTAGGTACTTTAGTAGCAGAGCTAGTTTTATGGTTTGGAAAAGTAGATGGTAACCCTCCTTTAATTTTTGCTGTTATAGGTTTTTTCCTTGCTCTACGTTGTTATATTCAGGCTCAACAAGCAAAACATCAGCTTAAAGAGCTTATGGATAAAGAACAAAATAGCCTTTGATAAAAAGTAAGCTGGTAAGAACTAAGCTAGTCTTTCTCGACAACTACACTATAACTTAACTAAAATCTAGCAAATCTAGCAAATCTAGCAAAAAACTATTCTAAGCTTAAATTAGTAAGTAAGGTAAATTGTTTAATGAATAAAAATATAGGTGTATTAATAGTTAGTTTTATCGTAGGGTTTATTATTAGCTTTCTTTATTTTAATGCTCAGTATCAAGCTAGAGCAACAAATCCTGCTGCTAATAACACAGTTTCAGAAGCTCCAGAAAAAACAACTAATAATACTTCTAGTGCCAGTGGTAATGCCCCCAGCAAAGTAGGGGCATTGATGGCTTTTGGAGCAAAAGCATCTGGTGAGGTAGATAAAGATATACCTCCAGCAGAGACTACTTATAAAAATATTCAAGTCTTAAAAGGTGTTCCTGCAAGTGAAGTTTTAACCGTGATGAAAGCTTTTACTGAAGGTTTGGGAGTAAATTGTACTTATTGTCATGTTTCTACAGAAGAGTTAAACAAAGATGACAAACCAATGAAAGCTACTGCACGTAAGATGCTAGAAATGGTTCGGGAAACAAATGCAAAATATCCAACTAATGGAATAGTAACTTGTTATACTTGTCATCGAGGCGCGGCTAAGCCTGTTTCTTAATCCATTAATTCTAAAAGGTTTCTAAGCAGTAACTTAAGCGGTTTGACTAGTAGCTTTAGTTACTTCTTGGCCCATTTGACCACGCCACATAAGCGCATACATCTTAAAATCAGCTAAGAAAGAATAAAATGGATGCTTAAAAGTTGCAGGACGGTTCTTTTCAATAAAAAAATGTGAAGTCCAAGCAAAAGCATATGAGACAACTAAACCAGCTAAAAGAAACCATAAATTACCAGTAAAAATTGTTGCTGCTAAAAAGAATAAGCCAAAAGAAGTACCAATAAAATGAAAAACTCGTGTAGCAAATTGGCTATGTTCACGAACATAAAAGGGCCAAAAATCTTCAAAAGATTTAAAATTTTGTGTAGCCATATTTTCTCCAAAATTTAAAATTTTGTTTTAGATAATTTAATGATTTTTTAATAACTTAAACGGAATATTTAGCTTTTCACTCTTTTCAACAAAGCTTATAAAAGTTATTATGTGCAAGTTAAAAGCAAGCCGTATCCTATCATAAATACTAAATAGTTAAAATAATGACAGACAATTTGCTAGGGGGAAGATATATCATTACAGAGCTACTTGGAGAAGGTGGTATAGGAGTAGTTTATAAGGCAGAAGATTTGTTAGAAAAACGAGAAGTAGCTATTAAATTTATGATTCAGGAACCTACAGCAGAATCAGCTACCCGAATAACTCGCCAACGCTACTTTGCCCGCGAAATCGCTCTTTTATCTCAAATTCGCCATCCAAGTATTGTTTCACTTTATGATAGTGGTTTTACAGATATGGGATTGCCATTTTTTGTTATGGAATATGTAGTAGGGCAAACCCTTTTAGATCTTCTAAAAGATGGTGCAATCCTCTTAGGACGTGCCTTTCGTATCCTTCAACAAGTTTGTTCAGCATTAGATTGTATTCATCAACAAGGGGCTATACACCGAGACTTAAAACCAGAAAATATCATGGTTATTGATAATGATGGAAGAGAACTAGTAAAATTACTAGATTTTGGTATTGCTAAAATGCTGGAAGAATCTCAAGAAGGCCCTTTTATGCCTATTACCCAAGCAGGTAATATTCTTGGAACAGTTGATTATCTGTCTCCAGAACAATGGCAAGATAAGCCATTAGATCAGCGTGCTGATATATATGCTTTAGGATTAATTACCTATGAAATGCTAACAGGAAACCACCCCTTTAGAGGAGGGCTTTCTATAGGCGATACAATGATGAGACATTTAGAAGAAGAACCTGTTCCACCCTCAAGCCTTGATAAAGATATTCCTATTTTGCTAGACCAAGTAATTTTACGTTGTTTAGCTAAAGATAGAAATCAACGCTACAATAGTGCAATAGATTTTCTTACGGATTTTGAAGAAGTGTTAGCAGAAATCTATAGACGAAGTATGAGCTATTTATCTAACCCAACAACAGAAACCTTAACATTTGAGATAGTAGATGTTGAAGATGATGAATAAATAATCTTAGTAAAGAACTTCATAAACATTTGGCATATTAGTCACACCTTTTAAGTTTAGACCTACAATTGACCTAACAGAAAAAGCATTACTTGTTTGTGATAATACATTGTCGCTAATTAAAATTTGTCTAGCTTTAGATTGTTGCATCAAACGGGCAGCTAAATTAACAGCATTACCAATAGCAGTATAATCCATACGCATTTCTGACCCAATATAACCAACTACTACTTCACCCATATTAATACCAATTCCAAGTTCAATGGGGTCAATATTATAGCTTTGAAGTTCTTCATTAAGCATATCAAGTCGTCTTTGCATAGCAATAGCAGTATTAACAGCATTAAAACTATCTTGGTTGCTTTGATAAGGTGCGCCAAAAAGGGCCATTAGCCCATCGCCAAGGAATTTATCTAAAGTTCCTTGATAAGCAAAAACTAGTTCCGTCATTAAAGAAAGAAAACGATTTAGAGTATAAATAACTATTTCTGGATCTCCTCTTTCTATAAATAAATTAAAATCCTTAATAGTTGCAAATAAAATAGTTACAGGTTGAGTAATTCCATCACCAATACCAAGTTGGTCTGGAGATTGTAATATTATATCTACTACTTGATTAGGTAAAAAGCGTTGATAATTAGCCCGTAAGATAGCTTCTTGTGCTAATTGGTCGTAGGCAAAAACATTGTCCATTGCAATTGCAGCCTGAGCAGCAACAGCAGTTAATAGATCTAAATCATCTAAAGTAAAGGGGTTAGCTAGTCCTAGTTTATCTACATAAATTACGCCTAACATCCTTTGTTTTCCAATTAGGGGAACGCACATTAAAGAGTGGATATTTTGATAAGCTATAGATTCAGCAGAATTAAATCGATCATCTAGTTGAATATCTTCAGAAATTAAGGCTACTTTTTCTTGGATAACAGTTTGGGTAATGGTACGGCTTAAATTTAAGGTAAATTCGGCTAAGGATTGGCTTAAATCAGGGTGAAAGCTAATAAGACGAGGCTCTAAAAATTGGTTTTCTTCATCCCAAAGCAAAATAGCACAACGTTCAGCTTGGGTTAGCTTAAAACATAAATTTACTATTTCGCTAAAAACTTTATCTAAATCAAAAACAGAACTAAGAGTTTTCCCAAAAGCATAAAGCATTTCTATTGTTTGAACTTTTTCTTGAAGTTTTAATTCTAGTTCAAAGCGTTTATCAACTTCTTGAGGAGCCTCTTGTAGAGCTTCTAAAAGGTTATTAAATACGGATGTTCCTCTAACCTGGGAACGCTGACTAAGAGGTTTTTCACTATATGTAAAACTAGCCTCTCCTACTGTAGCTATTAATTGTAATACATAGTTGGCAATAGAAAATCTATCGCCGCTTGTAAGCCAATGTTCATCAATTCGTTGCTTATTAATAAAAGTGCCATTTGTGCTTTCTAAGTCTTTAAGTAAAAATCCACCATTCTTTTGTATTAGTGAAGCATGACGCACAGAAACTTGCTTAGAGGGTAAGACAAGATCATTTTTGGCAGGATTACGACCAATATATATTTCTGTTTTGTTTATTGGAAATTCAAAACTATTTCCTTGAGTGTCATTGACCAACAATTTAAACATATTATTAAGATTTGAAAACTATTGTCTTAAAATGTCAAGCGTCTTTAAGCTAGCATAATTAGTCGTTTTGAAAAAAAATAACTTTACATCTTTGCTTAAATCAAAGCAAAATAATTTTAATTAGTAATTTGAGTAAGTATATAATAGTACATTAAGTAATGTAGTTGTAAAATATGATAGCAAGTGGTAGTAGTGTTCTTTAGTTTAAGTAATGGAGAGATTGTTTAAAAGGTACTACATTATGTAGAGGTATAAAATACCTACTTTATCTAGTAGTAATATATTTGCTAGATTATATTACTATGTTTAAATAGCTATTAACTCTAATTTTTTCTATTGTGTAAGTCAAAATATCAGAACATTTAGTTTACAATGTACTTATAAGCTATCATCAATTGGTAAAACAAGCGGTGGTTCAATTAAAAAGTCAAGAGTTTGAATAGTTTCTAGAGCTTTAGATAACTGTTGTTGTGTTGTAGGTTCAAGCATTGTAATAAAAGATAAATGCTCATTGTGCTTATATACTTTTTCCTGATAAATTGAATCTAGACTAATATTATTATCTGAAAGAATTGTGGCTAACTTAGCAATAATTCCTGGCTTATCAGCAACGGTAAACCTTAAAAAGTAAGCTAAAGCTTTGGAAGAAAGAGCTATCTCTTCTTGATGTACAAGGGTTTGATAACCAAAAGTTGGGCTAATGCTAGGGCTATTAACAGATATTTCTCTAGCAATACGCATAATATCAGAAACTACAGCTACACCAGTTGGGCCGCTACCAGCACCACGACCATAATAAAAAGTTTGTCCTCCTGCTTCACCTGTTAACATTATGGCGTTAAAGCTACCATTTACTTTAGCTAGCAGACTATTTCTAGGTACTAATGTAGGAGCAACGGAAAGTATTAATTCTTGATTTACTAGTCTAGCACTACAAATTAGTTTAACTGTGCAGCGTGATTGTGCGGCATAAGCAAAATCTGCTGGAGTAAGTTTAGTAATTCCTTGTGTAGGGATTTTTTTAACATCAACATAACGCCCAAAACAAAGCATTGTTAAAATTGCTAGTTTGTCACGAGCGTCTAAACCTTCAATATCTAAAGTAGGGTCAGCTTCGGCATAACCTAGTTTTTGTGCTTCTGTAAGTGTAGTTGAAAACAACGCTCCAGAATTTTCCATTTCTGTCAAAATAAAGTTAGTTGTTCCATTTAAGATGCCACAGATGGACACAATTTTTTCTGCTGCTATACCTTCTCTAATAGCGTTTAGAATTGGGATTCCACCTGCTACAGATGCTTCTATGGCTAAGGACACTTTTTGATTTTGTGCCAGTTTCGCAAGTGCTGGCCCTTCGCTAGCAAGCAAAAGTTTATTAGCTGTTACTACTGATTTACCTTGTAGTATTGCTTGACGAATATAACTATTTGCAGGCTCACGCCCTCCCATCACTTCTACAATAATATCAATATCTGGGTCATTTATTACTTGAGTTGCATCTGTTGTAAAGCTTACATCGCCTTTTACCCAGCTAGTGTCACGATTTGCAATATTAGGGCTAGCAATAGCTTTTACATTTAGTTTTGGGCTAAGACGCTTAGAAATTTCTCTGCCATGTTCTTGCAGAATTTTAACTGTTCCTGATCCAACCGTACCAAACCCTAAAAAACCAATATTGATGACTTCCTTAGACATGCACTCTCCTAAAATTTATAATCTATTTGCTTTGATAACTTATTCTAATAAAACATTAGAAACAGTTTTTAACAGTTCCTCAGCCGTATATGGTTTTGGTAAAAATGCTTTGATACAATTACTTGCGGATGGATTTGATTTATTATAAATAACGCCACTAGAAATAATAGCCTTGATATTTGGATTAAGTTTCTCTATTATCCGTAACATTACAGTACCTTCCATTATAGGCATTACCATATCTGTAATTACTAGTTCAATAGAGTCTTTATGTTGTGCATAAATTGCAACTGCTTCTACTCCATCGCTTGCTACAAGTGTTTTATAACCAAAGCTTTCCAAAGATGCTTGTGTTATTTGTTGAATAGATAATTCATCATCTACAATTAATACTAGTTTTCCTTGACCATGAGCAATTTCCTTGTTGTTAGCTTTAAACTCTTCTGGGTTTGATAAATCGCTTGCAGGCAAATAAAGCTTAATGGTAGTGCCTTTTTTTAGCTCGCTAGAAACTTTAATAAACCCTTTATGCTGGCTGACAATAATATTAACCGTAGATAGACCTAAGCCGGTTCCTTTACCAGATTCTTTGGTAGTAAAAAAAGGATCAAAAATCTGGTTAATATATTCTGACGCAATTCCAATGCCTGTATCTTTAACAGAAATTAGTACATATTTTCCTGCTTGTATATCTGAATCTGTTGTAGCAAAAGCTTGATCAATAACAATATGCTCTGCTGTAATTTCTAGGTTTCCTCCTTCAGACATTGCATCTCTAGCGTTTATCGCTAAATTCATTAACAATTGATGAATTTGTGTTGCATCCGCAATAATGCTAGGTAAGTTGGGCGGGATATTAACAAAAATATTTATTGATTTTGGAAAAGTTTGCAATAAGATTTTTTCTACTTCAACTAAAATTTGTTTAATTGAAATAGTTGTAAACTCTGATTTAGTTCCTTTAGCAAAAGCTAAAATCTGTTTTACAAGGTCGGCCCCTCGTAAAGTTACATTTTCAATTATATTAATTATAGACGCGCTTTTTTCTGGTGAAATTTGTCTTTTTAGTAAATCTGTAGACATTAAAATAGGAGCAAGAATATTATTTAAATCATGTGCAATTCCACTTGCTAGCTTTCCTAAACTCTCTAAACGCTGTGCTTGTAGGAACTGAGTTTCTAATTTTTTCTTTTTTGTAATATCTGTATGTACAGCTAAAATAGATAAAGGTACATTTTTACTGTCAAACATTAAGGTCAAACGGCATTCAACAATAATTTTGTTATTATCCCTGGTTAATAACTCTAGTTCTTTTTCCCAGTAGCCATCTGTTAAGAGAATTTGCAATAACTCATTATAATTTACCTGATCAGACTTAAATAGCTCGCTATAATCTGCCTTTTCTACGATTTCTTGAGACGACCAACCATAAATTTTTTCTGCTGCTTTGTTCCAAAATAAAATAATGTTTTCAAAATCATAAACAATAATTGCGTCTTTAGTTATGTCTAAAAGTGCTGCTTGTTGTTTTATTTTTTCTTCTGCTAATTTACGCTCAGTTAAATCAAGCACAAAAGCTACAGTTTCTTCTTTAGCTTTACCTAAAGTAGTAACACCAACTAAAGCAGGGACTAATCTGCCACTTTTATGAATATACTCTTTTTCAAACGTAGCACAACTTCTACCATCAGGCAGAGATTTAACAGTTTGTTGAAAAAGGTTTTTATATTTTTTAGGTGTAATTTTTGCAATATTTAGACTATTTGAAAGCAAATCTTGTTTTGTATATCCAATTAAATTTAAGAAAGACTCATTAGCATCTTTGATATTACCGTGAACATCACCAAAAACTATACCAATAATATTTGAATCTACTAACTTTCTAAGACGTTCCTGGGTTATCTCTATTGCTTGAATTGCAGAATTTAATTCTGTTAAATCCATTACTACTACAGAGATAGTAGCTAAATCTCTATGCTCTAAATAACAGCCAGAAAACAAAGTTGGTACTAAATTTTCATCAGAAGATTTTATAAAAATCTTTTCCTTATAGGCTTGTTTTTTACTATTTGTTAAAAATATCTCTAAAATTTCTTTATCATTAACAAATTCATTTAGAAATTGTCCTATAACTCTTTCCCTAGGCATTTTAACTATTTCTGCAAAACGCTGATTAGCATAAAGAATCACACCATCAAGCGATAATGTGATTGCTCCTTCGTTCATTGACTCAACTAGCAAACGATAAGGATGATCAATGCTATTAAGTGTGAAAACCTTGTCTCCTTCATTCGTTGCAACTATTAAAGCATCTACTTTTCCTTTTCTAATTGCTTGAAGTGTTTCTTCTGCATCTATTAATTGTCTGTGCAGATTACTTAATTCAACAACTAGCTCTTGTTTGGTAAGATTGGTTTCTTTCATAAATTAAATATAGAAATGGACGTAATCGAAAAACTTAAGAAAGAATAAAAATTTTTGGGAAATATGAAACTATATTTATCACATATTACTAATAATAGAAGTAGAAATTTGTAAATGAAGTAAAGTTTTTTCTGAGTCCGATAAATCGCCCACTATTTTTTTAGTTGGAGAAGGGATTATTCTTACTAATGTAGGTATAGCGAAAATTTGGTGTTCTCTTGCTAGTTCAGGTTTTTCTAACAAATCAATTATTTCCAGGTTGTAATTTTCTTGTAGGTGAGTTTGGCAAATTTTTTTTATATTATTTATTGCAATCAAACATCTAGGAGTTTGTCCAGCAATATAAAGCCGAAATTGCCAGTCCAAAATCGCAGGATCAAGAAAAGGTTGAAAACTATCCAGGTGGAGGGCCGAGTTTTTCATATTTTTTCCTTTGAAGGCAAAAGACTAGTTTTTATTTTTATTATGTGTTCGTCTTTTTGCCATTGCAGAACGGGTTTCCAAAATTCCCTTATTTTGAAATTCTTCTTTCATAATAAGAGACTCAATTTCTTCTATATCGACATCAAACTCCGACTTTAGAGCCAATATTTTAGCTTTAAGTATAGCTTGTTTATGGTCTAACAATTTTCTACGCCGCAAGGTTTCTTTTTCTTGTAGGAGAAGTTGTAATTTTTCTTGTTCTTCTTGATCAATTCGTGCTGAACCCGTCAAAATTCCATTTGGCCCAACATAAATTTTTTCTAACCTAACTCCATTGTTTGTAATAATAAATTCTCTAATTTGATTAGAATGAGCAATTCCACGAGATTTAAGTATTGTAATCCCCCTAGTTCTTTCTCCTAGATATTCTAAATTTTGCAGTACTAACCAACTATCAATTAATGATGATATTCCTACTTCTGTTTGCTCTCTAGGGTTAATAGCTGTAGTTAAACTAGTAAAAAGAGCAGTTATTTGGTGAGCTTTAATAAAATCTATTAATCTTGTCATCATAGATTTAATTTCTAGCTCTGTTCCTATTAAGTCAAAGTTGGTGATTGGGTCAATTATTACTGCATGTGGCTTGAATTGTTTTATTAGGTTTTGAATCGTTAATAAATGTGTTTCTAATCCATATATTGGGGAACGATAAGCATAAAACTTAAGTAAATCTTTATCTATCCATTGTTGTAGATTTAAGTTTATTGAGGACATATTGCGCAAAATCTGATTTATCATTTCCTCAAAAGTAAAATAAATACAACGTTCTCCTGTTTGACAAATAGAATTAGAAAAAACCGAAGCTAAACTAGTTTTTCCTGTTCCTGCTGTTCCTGTAATTAAAATTGTACTTCCTCGGTAATAACCTTTGTTGTCCATCATTTCATCTAATTCTTTAACACCAGTAGAAACAAATTCTGCTGACACAATATTATTTAAGTAATCAGATGTAATAGGAAATAAGTTTATTCCTGAATCAGTAATTAAAAATGGATATTCATTTGTTCCATGTTTTGAGCCTCGATATTTTACAATTCTTAGTAATCTTGTAAGAACTTCTGAAACTATATTAGTTCTTAATGAAATTACACAATCTGAAATATATTCTTCTAAACCATTGCGGCTTAATGTACTTATACCTACTTCAGCAGTAACAAGAGAGGTGATATTTTTTTGTTTTAACCAACTAAAAAGCCGGTAAATTTCAGCACGCAGTATAGGGGTATTACCTAGGCTAGCAAAAATACTATCTAGTGTATCTAATGTTACTCGCTTAATTGCTAAGGAGGTGATAATTTGTTCAAAACGAATAAATAAAGCTTCTAAAGTATAGTCCCCAGATTGTGCTATTTCTTCTTCTTGTACTTGGATATATTCAATAAAAAGTTTCTTTTTATTTATTAAATCTTTTAAGTCAATCCCTATGGAAGCAGCATTTTCAATTATTTCTTGTGGTTTTTCTTCAAAAGTAATAAGTAGTCCAGGCTCATCATATTTAATAATTCCTTGAACTAAAAATTCTACTCCTAAACTTGTTTTTCCACTTCCCGCATTACCACAAATTAACGTAAGCCTATTTTTAGGCAATCCTCCATTGGTTATGGTATCTAAACCTTCAATCCCTGTTAGACATTTTGCTAATTGCTTGTCAACAAAACTTTTATTGTTATCCATTCAATTGTTTTATTTAGCTAACTCCCTAACGGTTAGGATAATTTTTTAGGTAGTCTATAATAACTTAAAAGTTAGAATATTGTAAATAATTTTCCTATAGGGAGTATAATTAAGTAGGTCTAATTTTTTAACTTAAATTTATAGCCAGATAAGTAAATGTATTTGGTTAATAAGCTAGTATTAATACGGTTGCAAATATCAATATATAATTAATAAATTTAGGTAAATTCAAGATACTTAGCGGCCTTGGCTATAAATATAATAAAGTCTTTACTATAATAAGCGTTTTTAACCTCTCTACCTTAATTAATACACGTCGCGGAAAGGAAATCTAACTGCATGAGCAAAGAGACCTTGACCATTACGGATAATCGTACTGGTAAAACTTATGAAATCGCTATTAAAGATGGCACTATTAAGGCAATGGATTTACGCCAAATTACAGTAGATAGCGATGATTTTGGATTAATGAGTTATGATCCAGCTTTTACTAATACTGCTTCTTGTAAGAGCAAAATAACTTTTATTGATGGGGATAAAGGGATTTTGCGCTATCGGGGCTATCCAATAGAGCAATTAGCAGAAAAAAGCACTTATTTAGAAACTGCTTACTTGATACTTAATGGTGAGTTGCCCACTGAGCAGCAACTTTCTGATTGGACACATAAAATAACCAATCACACAATGATTCATGAAAATATTAAAAAATTTATAGATGGTTTTCGTTATGATGCTCATCCTATGGGCATGTTACTTAGTGTTGTAGGAGCGTTATCAACTTTTTATCCAGCAGCAAAAAATATTTCTGATGCTAAAGTACGTCGCCAAGAAACAGAACGCTTGATTGCTAAAATGCCAACCATTGCAGCATTTTGCTATCGTCATATTATGGGTTTTCCTTTTGCTTACCCAGATAATGACTTAAGTTATTCAGGTAATTTTCTTAATATGCTTTTTAAGATGACAGAGATTAAATATAAACCACATCCTGTCTTAGAACGTGCTTTAGACGTGCTATTTATTTTACACGCTGACCATGAACAGAACTGCTCTACAAATGCAATGCGTAGTGTTGCTAGTTCTGAAGTAGATCCTTATTCTGCAATGGCTGGTGCTATTGCAGCACTTTATGGGCCTCTTCACGGTGGAGCTAATGAAGCTGTATTAAGAATGTTGACTGAAATTGGTAGTAAAGACAATATTCCTGATTTTATTAAACGCGTAAAAGGTGGAGAAGGCCGCTTGATGGGCTTTGGTCATCGTGTTTATAAAAACTATGACCCACGCGCTAGAATAATTAAAGAAACTGCTGATCAAGTCTTTGAAGTTACAGGACGTAACCCACTACTAGACATAGCTTTAGAGCTAGAAAAAATTGCTTTAGAAGATGAATACTTCATTAAACGTAAGCTTTATCCTAATGTTGATTTCTACTCAGGTTTAATTTATCAAGCAATGGGTTTCCCTGTAGATATGTTCCCAGTTCTTTTTGCTATTCCTCGTACAGTTGGCTGGCTATCTCAATGGGAAGAAATGATGGAAGACAAAGAGCAAAAGATTGCACGTCCTAGACAAATCTACTTAGGCTATGATAGCCGCGATTATGTCCCTATGGGCGGACGTTCTTAATTAACTTAATTAATTTGTAATAATAAAAAAGCCTAGAAACTTAAATTTCTAGGCTTTTTTTTGTTCAATTTCAGAAAATTATTGTCCGAAAATGAACAATAAAATATCTTTCCACAAAAAATTAGAGCAAAATAACTATATAATTTAATAGCACTTAATCCTAATCTATAGGCTAATAACATCTTGGCATAATAGTTGTTAGGTCATTTTGTCTAACAAATAATTGATCTGTGGGGGAATCTATGGAAAAGCTTTGGCAAGATCTCCGATATGGTTTTCGTATGCTAAGAAAAAGCCCAATGTTTACCATTGTTGCACTTCTTTCTTTAGCTATTGGAATTGGTAGTAACACTACAATTTTTACTTTGGTAAATACTGTTTTACTACAACCTATTCCAATGATAAGCGAACCAGAAAATCTAGTAGCAATTTATACTACAGATACAAAAAACGGTATGGATTATATGCCAACAGCTTATCTTAACTACTTGGATTTTAAGCAAAATAACAATACCTTAACCGATATTTCAGGAACTACTTTTTTAAGAGTCTCTTTTGATAAAAATACAGAAGTACAACAAATTAATGGACTTATTGTTACGGGAAATTACTTTGATGTTTTAGCTGTAAAACCTGTACTAGGTCGGTTTTTTCTTCCTGTTGAAGAGAAAAATTTTGGACTATATCCAGTAGTAGTAATTAGTTATAATTTTTGGCAAAACCAATTTGGTGGTGATAGCAGCATACTTGGCAAAGAAATTATCTTAAATCGAGAAAGTTTTACTGTAATTGGAGTTGCTCCCCAAGGCTTTCAAGGCGCGGCAGTGCTTGGAACCATAGATTGTTGGCTACCTTTAATGATGCACCAACAAATTACACATGGAATTTCTCAAGAATGGTTTACGGATAGACGAGCCTTACAATTTTTCCTTGTTGGCCGCTTAAAAACAGGTATTAGCGCATCTGAAGCAGAAATCTCATTAAAAACAATTGCTAAACGTTTAGAAGTAGAATTTCCTAAGACTAATGAATATCGTAGCATCAAAGTTCTACCTCTTTCAGAAGCCGCTATAGCTCCACAACTACGAGGCAATATTGTTTTAGCTAGCTATTTATTGATGGGTGCAGTAGGAGTAGTTTTACTAATTGCTTGTGCTAATGTTGCTAATCTGCTTTTAGTTCGTGCTAATGGGCGAAAAACTGAAATAGCTGTTCGTCTTTGTTTAGGTGCTAGTCGAGGTCGTTTATTCCAACAATTAATTATAGAAAGCCTACTAATTTCTTTAATGGGGGGAATTTTAGGGCTAATACTAGCTGGCTGGAACAAAGATTTAATTTTAGCTATTAGTCCGCCAGGCTTTGCTCAACTAGACTTAAGCCTAAATAAAACTGTACTACTTTTTACTTTCTTAATTTCTCTTTTAACAGGACTAATTTTTGGTTTAGTTCCTGCTCTTCAAATGTCTAACCCTAATCTAATGACAGAGTTAAAAAGTAGAATTGGTTTTAGCAATAACAATCGGGGTTTTTTCCAAATACGCAATGTTTTAGTGATCGTGCAGATTGCTTTATCTGTAACAGCTTTAATTACTGCCGGTCTTTTCCTTCGTAGCTTATATAATGCCCAACAAATAAACTTAGGTATAGAAACTAATCAGCTAATAACAATCGCTTTTGACTTAGATTACCAAAAGTATGATAGACAAAAAGGCTTACAATTTATTAAAGAAGTAGAGGAACAAATAGAGTCACTACCAGGAGTTGAACAAGCAGTTTTTGCTGCTAATTGGCCGCTTGCACCACGTAACCGCTTTAATACTCGTAATGTTTCTGTAGTTGGTGAAGAAATCCGTCCAGAAAATCAAAGACTTTTAATTATGTCTGACCGTGTTAGCATAGGCTATTTTGCTACTATGGGCATTTCTTTAGTACAAGGACGGGATTTTTCTTCTATAGATAAAGCTGATTCTCCACATGTTGCAATAATTAATGAAGCTATGGCAGATAAACTTTGGCCCGGTCAAAATCCTATTGGTAGAAAAATCAGCGTTTATGCTGAAAAAAATATTAAAGAAATAGTTGGAGTAGTTAAAAATACTAAGTATTACTTTACAGTTGGTCAAGATATACAACCAATTATTTATTTCCCACTTGAGCAAACTTATGCTGGTGATATAGCTTTATATATTCGTACTAAGTCAGATCCTGCGACTTTAAACAATAGTATAAAAGGAGTAATCCAAAAAGTTGATCCAAAATTACCACTAGAAAACTTTCAATTAGTTTCCTCTAGCGTAAGGCAATCTTTATGGGCACCTAGAACTAGCGCAATACTTTTATTAGTATTTGCTGCTGTGGCATTATTACTTTCTATGATGGGACTTTATGGAGTAATTGCTTATTGGGTTAGTCAAAGAACCCATGAAATAGGTGTTAGGATGGCTCTAGGAGCTAAACACCAGGATTTAATAGCAATGATCTTAAAACAAGCAGGTGCATTAATTTTAACAGGTTTAACTATTGGAGTTGGGGCCGGTGTAATTTTAGCAAAAGTATTTTCAAGCCTTCTTTATGATATAGAAATCTTTGATCCTATAGCGTTTATTGTTGCACCAGCAATTTTAACTTTAGTTGCTTTTCTAGCAAGCTATATACCTGCTCGCCGAGTAAGCAAAGTTGACCCAATTATAGCCCTAAGATGTGAATAAGGCTTAATGATTAGTGCTAGGAAATTTACATTAGCTAATTGGAATAGATAAAGAAAATGCTGACCCTATACCAACTTGGCTTTTTACAGAAACGTTGCCTTTATGAGCTAAGGCAATGTTTTTTACTATAGCTAAACCTAAACCAATTCCTAATTGCCCGCTACGGTTTGAAGCTTGGTAGTAGGGGTCAAAAATATAGGATTGTTCTTCTTCGGAAATACCTGAGCCAGAGTCAATTACAGTAAAGGTTAAATTATTGTCTGAGTCTGACAAACGAGCCTCAAACCAAATATTCCCATTTTCAGGAGTATATTTTATAGCATTATTAAGTAAGTTAATTAATGCACGTTGCAAATAATGTATATCAACTATTATAGGTTTTATATCTGACTGACAGCCAAAGTTAAGTCTAATTTGTTTTTCAAGTGCTGAGTTATAGCATTCTTCTACAACTTTAGACATTAATTCTTGAGGAATAATTGCTGTCTTATTTAACTGTAAGGGTAATTGCTCCATTCTAAATAAATCTAATAGCTCAGTTACTAAATGAATAACTTGCCCACAACTATCATGTGCTGCTGAAATCAAAGAAATCATATTTGGGGTTAATTTGAGTTCTGCTTTTTGTCGTGATTTTATTAGAAAAAGATCTAAAGTTCCTAAAACTGTAGTCATAGGCGAGCGAATGTCATGCACTAGCATAGCAACAAACTGTTGGCGGGTTCGGTCTAAGGTTTTACCAGTATTTGCAAATTGTGTTTTTTCTAAATTGTTATTTGGAATAACTTCTGTCTTTTGAATTGGATATAAATAATTTCTAAGAAATTCATTAACAAAACTTAAAACTGGTAAAACATTTTTATAAGTAGGAAGTTGATTATTTTCTGGACTTCCTACAAATATCATCCCAAGTAGCTTTTGATTTTTCCCTAGCAATGGAACAACTAGTCCATTACCTTTTTGCCATTTGTCAGAATGAGAACTAGTTACAGAGAAAAGCTGACATATTTGTCCAAGTAAGCTTTGATTAGTTTCTGTTAAATAATAACAACTACCAAAAGTATCTACCTTAAATGTTTTAGAAGATTGACATAGTTTCTTAAATGCTTGATAGGATAAAGTAAAATTGCTTAATAGATTTTTAATTTTACTAGTAACTCTATTATTACTAGCAATTAAATTATTTTTTTCAGAAAATAAAATTCCAATAACTTCTTGATAATCGCTATATTTAGCAATAGATTTAACAATTTGTTGCAACAAAAGCAAATTTTTTCTTTCTAACTGCTTAGTTAATTCACCTTCAGAAATAGCAGATGTTTTCTGATCCTTTTCTATCACTTTATTAGTTATATTTACTCTATTTACTTCTTTACTAACTTCTATTATTCCAAGAGCTTTAATTTCATTATTATTTTCTATCATGATATTTTCCTACTTATTAGCAGTTTCTTCTTCATCTGATTTTAATAATTCTATAGTAACTTTGCCAAAAGAAGGCTTTGCAGTAATTAATAAAGGTATTCTTTGTTTGTCCTCGCTTACCCAAATACGTATTGAGTATTTATCAGAAATTACTTTTTCTTGATCTTCAAGCCTAACAATTAGCTCACGAGCAGTTGTTTTTCCACTAGGTGAATTGATTTCTGCAACATCGCCTAAAGCTACTTCTATAAAAGAGGTCTTTTTATCTGAAGCATTAAAAAGAGCTATTCTTTCACCTTCAGGATTTAAGCTTGCTGTACGAATTGCCCATAAAATAGAACTAAGATCATGTGTTTTTGGAACTATGGTTATAGGCTTTTCATTTGCAACCTTAACAGTATGTTTTTCTTGATCATAAATTAAAACGCTTTGTTCCGGTTTTGTTCCTTGTTGGAGTTGTCGCTCTACTACGGTTGGCAAATTTGTTTTAGTGTCTACAAAAGCAGTGTAATGATTATTTAACTCAAAAAGATCTCTAGCTAGCCCAACTGTTGCTAATTTTAATTCTAAACGGTAAAAAGGCTTGTTTTCTTTTGTCGCTTTTTCTGTTTGTAGTGACATTTTAGCAGCTAATAAATTATTCCATTTAATTGCATAATTTAGCTTTTCGCCTATTTGTACAGCACTTGCTTTAACATCTTCTTTAGTTTTATCAGCAAAAACATAGTTTGTCGTAGGTAGTAAAATAATAGTAAAAAGAAGTAGTAAAATAGCTAGTTTTTTCATGATAGGTTCCTACTTAGGTAAAAGTTAGAGTTTAGCAATTATTTAAGTTCTATGCAACAACTCATCCTTTAGTAGATGCTAAAGATAATTAGGTTGCCATTATTATTAGTTTGATAGGTTTTCTAAGCTAGCAACTATTTCTGCTGCTGCTTTTGCAGGGTTAGGATGTGCTAGGATAGGTCGGCCAATTACTAAGTAATCTGAACCAGCTTTTAAGGCTTCTTCTGGGGTCATAACTCTTTTTTGATCTTGGGTGGCTGATTGTGCTGGTCGTAGTCCAGGTGTAAGAATTACAAAAGGGGGTTGTGTAGCGTTTCTAATTAAGGTTATTTCTTGTGCTGATGCTACTACACCATCTAAGCCAGCCTTCTGAGTGAGTTTTGCTAGTCTAACTACTAGGTCAGAAAGATTTTCATTAATAGCTAAATCATTAAGTGAAGCTTGATCATGACTTGTAAGCACTGTAACAGCAAGAATTATAGGTTTAGTTAAGCTTTCTTTTGCTGCTACTTTTTCGCATTCTTCAGCCACTTGGCGCATCATAGCCAACCCACCTAACGCATGGACATTACAAATAGACACACCTAGACGCATAGCAGCAACAACTGCACTAGCAACTGTATTAGGTATGTCATGGTATTTTAGGTCTAAAAAGACTTTTGCCCCTCGTCCTATAATTTCTTTGACAAGTTGCGGGCCTGTAGATGTAAAAAGTTGGCTACCAATCTTAAAAAGTCCAACAAAAGGATTTAATTCTTCTACAAGTGAAATAGCTTGCTCACGGCTATCTACATCAAGTGCAACAACTAAACGATCTTTAGCAGAGAGTTTCATAAATTATTATTTTCTTTAGGCTTATGTAAACAAACACGGTTACGACCAGTTTGCTTAGCTTCATAAAGAGCAAAATCAGCAGCTTCAATTAAATTATTAGCTAAGGAACTATCATTAGGAAAATCAGCTACTCCTATGCTAATAGTGATATGTAGATGGGAATCTGGATCATGAATTGAGGCAGGAAAATTATATTTTTCCATAGCTTCTCTAACTCTTTCGGCGGCCTCTGAGCCTTTATCTTTAGGGGTTTCTGGCAAAATAGCAATAAATTCTTCACCACCATATCTAGCTAAAACATCTGAATCTCGAAGCGTCTGTTGAATTACTTTAGCTGTATGGCGCAATACTTCGCTACCGATTAAATGTCCGTAAGTGTCGTTAACTTTCTTAAAAAAGTCTATATCCATCATTAAAATACAAAACTCATGTCTATGTCTTTGTGAACGGACGATTTCTCTTTCTAGCTCTAAAGAAAAACTCTTGCGGGTAAGTAGTCCTGTTAAATCGTCATGAACAATTAATTCATGTACACGCTTTTGGTACTCAACTTCTAATTCGTCCAACATAGCAAACTTAAAAAGTTGCCGACCAATTTTTATTTTATCTCCATCTTGAAGCAAGCGGCTTTCTTGTTGTGGTACAGTAAAACCATTTAATAAAGTTCCATTAGTGCTTCCTAGATCAGAAAGCCAATATTGTTTATCCCCATTATCTGTAGTAATAGAAAAAACTTGGGCATGTACACGCGAGGACACATCATCATCTAGTGGGAGATCTACTACATCGCTATCACGGCCAATTACTAGCTTAGCGCGGTCAATACGTACAACCGTACCAAGTTTATCTCCGCATAAGAAGATTAGAGCGGCATGATGTTTTTTGGGGACGAATATTCCGCTAATTCTTAATTGTTGAGTTTTATTGCTGTTATCCACGGAGAATACTATACCCTTAAAAGTAGTTATATCGCAACATGTATAAAGTATCTGAAAAAATCTTTAAAATCTTTGTCAGATATTTTGCAAGATAAAATTAAATAACGCAAATAATAAAATGGGAAGCAATTTTATCAAGAACTTTGCTAATAATGCTAGCATTTTCTCTAAGAGACTTGCGGCTTTTCTGCATAGTAACTTGACGATAAATTATTGGGACAATAGAATTTTTGTACAAGAAAATCAAATTAGAATTAATAAGTAATGTTATTGCTAGTCGTTAGGAGTTTTAATGAGTAATTCTGCTAGTTTATCAAGTCTTGAGCTTAGCGTAGAGCTAGTTGCTGAAGCACATCTTCCTACAGAAGTAGGAGATTTTCGTGTTTTAGGGATTCGTAGTAAGGTTGACAGCCAGGAATTTGTAGTTTTGGTCAAAGGCCATCTAAAAACTAATGAACCAACACTTGTAAGAATCCATTCTCAATGCCTTACAGGAGATGTTTTTCATTCTATTAAGTGCGATTGTGGACGACAATTACAAGCAGCAATGAAAAAAGTTGCTATAGCAGGTTTAGGTGTAATAATTTACCATCCGCAAGAAGGCCGAGGAATAGGTATTATTAATAAAATTCGTGCTTATGCTTTACAAGATCAAGGTGCTGATACTGTAGAAGCTAATTTACGCCTAGGTTTTGATGTAGATGAAAGACAATATGACCAATGTAGTGACATTATTAAGTTGTTAGGTATTACCCATGTACAACTTATGTCAAATAATCCAGATAAACTATCTGCCTTGCAACAAGCCGGAATTACTGCCGAACGTGTGCCACTGGAAATAGAACTAACTACAACATCACCAGCGTTAGACTACTTAAAAACCAAAAAAGAAAAAATGGGACATTTATTGTCTGAAGTGTAAATAATATAGATAGCAAAAATGCTAGCTATGGAGAAACTTTATGTTGCCAATCTACAAGGCAAGTTTGACGGATAGCTATAATAGGCAAATAAAAGACTTACGTATTTCTATTACAGATCGCTGTAATTTCCGCTGTGTCTATTGTATGCCTGAAACTGGTGTTCAATGGAAAGATAAATCAGAGATTCTTTCCTATGAAGAATTAATTTATTTAGCTAAAATTTTTGTTTCTTTAGGCGTAACTAAGCTACGTGTAACAGGTGGTGAACCACTTCTTAGACGGGGTGTAATTAAGTTTATTAAGGAATTATCTAAAATTGATGGCCTAGAAGATTTAGCCCTTACAACTAACGCTTATTTTCTACCAGAATTTGCTGAAAAACTAGCCGCTGTTGGCTTAAAAAGAATTAGTATTAGT
The DNA here is from genome assembly GCA_964492845.1 of uncultured Clostridia bacterium. Classification (GTDB taxonomy): domain Bacteria; phylum Acidobacteriota; class Blastocatellia; order Chloracidobacteriales; family JADJPF01; genus JADJPF01. The sequence goes on along the minus strand of CAZBMZ010000015.1, from coordinate 9,823 downwards.
ATTGATTCATTAAAACCTAAAGCTTTTGAACTACTAACAAAAGTTGACGCACTTTCACGAGTTTTAGCTGGAATTGAGGCTGCTCAACAATGGGGACTTACCCCAATTAAAATTAATATGGTAGTAATGCGTCATATTAATGAAAATGAAATTGTTGACTTTGCTAGTTTTGCTAGAGAAAAAAACTTAATAGCCCGCTACATAGAATATATGCCTTTAGATGGGCCAGGGGAATGGAACAGAAATTTAGTAGTTTCTGGGCAAGAAATTTTTGACAAAATTAATGCTATTTATCCTCTAAAACCATTAACAGCTAATCATAAAAGTGAAACTGCCCAGCGTTTTGGCTTTGCTGATGGTGTAGCGGGAGAAATAGGAATTATTGCACCAGTTACACAAGCTTTTTGTGGTGCTTGTAGTCGTATCCGCCTTACAGCAGATGGACAAATCCGCACTTGCTTATTTTCACTAACAGAACATAACTTACGTGATTTGCTAAGAAGTGGTGCAAGTGAGCAGCAAATAAAAAATTTTATAATTAGTGCTGTACTAAAAAAAGAATCTGGACATAAAATTAATGATCCAGATTTTGTTGCCCCAGAAAGAACAATGTCTTGTATTGGTGGCTAGCGTTTACAAGATAAAAAGGTAAAAATTTATTATGGCAAAGTGGTTTGGTAAAAAAGATCAAAAATTAAATCTTAATCCTGGTGAATTTGAGGTCTTAACTACCCAAGCACAGCGGGCTTGGTGGGAAAATGGCAAGATAATTATGACCAATCATCGGCTTTTTTGGTTTCCCGCAGTACGTAGCAAACAAAGTTCTCCTACCGTAGAAATTGATATGGAAAAAGTGTTAGGTTGTGTAGAAAAACGCTCTTGGTATTATCTACTAACAAAACCCTCTTTACGTATTTTGCTAACCTCTGGTAAGTCTATGGATTTTCACAATATTAAGGACTATGGAGGAGTAAAAAGTAACGTGGAACGTTTTATGGGACGTGAACGCTACGTCCCAGGCTCCTTATTTAGCGAATAAAATAACTTGTAAGGTGAAGTTATGCCACAGGTAGAAGTTTGCAATTGTGCTTCTTGTTTTTTAATCAGACAAAACGAGTATGAACAACGAGAATTTATTCAGAGCCAAAAAGGGAAATTAAAAACTTTTCTTCTTACATATTCTTATTCTTATTGGCTTGCTATTTTTCTTTTTTTTGTTTTAGGAGATGTCTTTTTTTCTTTTTCTATAGAAATTATTTTATCTTTGCTAGGAAAGTATGTATTTTATGTTCTTGTATTAATGGTTTTATTAAACTATGCTTTTGCTATTTCTTATCTAAGCTATATTCTAAAACTAAGCGATGCTTTAAGCCATATATTTATAATCTCATTAATTTATTCTTTTTTAATAAGTGTGTGTTTTGTAGGATTTAATCTTTATCTTTTTTTTGCTTTTATGATGGGGTTATTTTTCTTCCACTTTGTTTGTTTTTTTATTGGAAATTCTATTCGTATTGCAAAAAATAAACAGCTTAATCCTATAAATTAAGTATTATTTATAAATTAAATATTTTTCTCTCAGTCTGATAAAGTCCTGAACGCCACTTGACCAAGAATCTTCTATATCTTTAATAGACATATTTGCTTCTATTTGTTTTCTAACTTTGTCTGTCCCAAAAATTACATCAATAGGCAATTTGTCATGCACATACTCATAAGGCGGCTGTTTCCACTCAAATTTATCTGTGTAAAGATGATAAATTGTGCTTAAAATTGCTACTGCGGTAATTACTGACTTGTAAGTTTGCCTATCAGTTATATGAAGTTGTAGCCCACCACATAACTTTCCAACATGCTTATGGAAAGTTGGCTGGTAATAAGTTGGACGAAAATAAACGCCAGGTAAATTTAACTTATTTAGCTCTTCAGTTAGTTTGTATGGATCAATATAGGGTGCGCCAATTAGCTCAAATGGTCGAGTCGTCCCACGACCCTCAGAAACCATTGTTCCTTCAAAAATTACCATTCCTGGGTAAACTGTTGCTGTATCAAGTGTTGGCATATTTGGCGAAGGCAAGATCCAAGAAATATTAGTTTCTGACCACCACATTGAACGCTGCCAACCTTGCATTGGCACTATATTTAGCTTGCAACCAATTCCAAAAGCATCATTAAACATTAATGCTAGTTCTGCTACTGTCATTCCATGCCGCATTGCAATAGGAAATAACCCAACAAAAGAAGCAAATTCTGATTCTAAAATATTTCCTTCTACTAGCTCTCCTCCAATTGGATTTGGGCGATCTAGCACCACCATTTCCTTACCATATTTAGCACAAGCCTGCATTGCATGTGCCATAGTGTAAATAAATGTGTAAACTCTAGTTCCTACGTCTTGGATATCAAAAACTAGCACGTCAACATCTTTAAGCATTTCTTCTGTAGGGACACGAGTTTTTCCATATAAACTATAAACTGTAAGGTTAGTGCGGCTATCCTTAAAGCCTTCCCATTCAATCATATTATCTTGAGTCTCGCCGCGAATGCCATGTTGAGGGCCAAAAAGCGTGGTTAGAGTAAATTCTGAGCATTGAAAAAAACTATCTGCTGCATGTTCAAATTTTTGATTTATAGAAGCAGGATTAACTATTAACCCTACACGCTTACCACGTAATAAATCTAAGTGATCAGTAAAAATAGTTTCTAGCCCTAATTTCATAAAAAATCCTTTGCTAATTGGAGTTGACGAGTTAAAGCGGCTATCATATTAAATTAAACTTATTGATTCAAACTTACTTAGTAGGGCGGAAAAAAACATGTCTTCAACAGCCAGTAGTTCTACAGCATCTTACACTAATCAACTAGAAAAATTTGTTGCTCTTATGGATAAACTTTGGCAAGAACACCTTACTTCACCAACTAATGCTGGGCCAGAAAAATTTTATGCATGGGGTAATCTTGACTATGTAGTTATTATGTCTGAAAAGAAATTTGATGATTTAGTAGAGTTAAAGACTAAAATAGGATGTTTAGAAATTAAAAAAGACCCAGACGGAAAGATAAACTGCCAAATCATAGAAGATAAAACATTTAAGAAAAAAACAACAAATATGGAGCTATCTAGCGATCCTCATGAAATTTTATCAAAAGCTATTACTGCTTTAACTTATTATTATTACTCAAATAGTAATTAAATTTATATTCTTAGAATGTTTTTTGCAAATAGTTGTATTTTCAACAATAAACAACTTTTTAGCCCCGTTAGGGGCTACTGATAATAGACCGGCCCTTTAGGGCTGGGCTAAATTAGCTAAATTAGCTAATCTAACGCCTAGCAATCCAACGCAATTGTTTTCTGGTCTTTTGGGCTATTTCAAACGCTTCATCCAAATCATCAGATAAAACTGTAAAATGTCCCATCTTACGCTTGGTTTTAGCTTTTTTCTTTCCATAAAGATGTAAACAAACATTTGTGTCTGATAACAGTCCTGTTGTGCCAGACAAATGATCACCTTTATGATCGCCTAAAATATTAACCATGACCGCCGTTTTAGAAAGCATTCTAGGTGAGCCTAAAGGCAAGTTACATATTGCCCGCAATTGTTGTTCAAACTGGGAGCAAAGACAAGCATCTATGCTGTAATGACCGCTGTTATGGGGACGTGGAGCTATTTCATTGACTAGGATTTCATCATTTTCTAGTAGAAACATTTCTACACAAAATACACCAACAATATTTAAGTGCTGGGCAATTTGTCGGGCAATTTCTGTTGCTTGGTCTGCGACTTTAGCAGAAACCAAAGCTGGTACTAGGGTAGTGTCTAAAATATTTTCTACATGAATATTTTCTGTTACAGGATAAGTAACTATTTGGTTATTTCTATCTCGGACGCAAATAATACCAAGTTCTTTGGTAAATTTAATCATTTTTTCCCAAATCAATGGGCGATTTGGTAATTCTTGAAAAGCTAGTTGGGCTTGTTCAAGATTTGTTACTTTAACTTGACCTTTGCCATCATAACCACCATAAGCAGTTTTGATAATAGCAGGAAACCCAATTTTACTAGCAGCATGTTCTAAATCTATTTGAGTATTTACTGGATAAAATGGCGCAGTATTAATGCCAATACTTTGAACAAATTGTTTTTCTAAGATCCGGTGTTGAGTAATTTTTAATACATTGCTACTTGGAAAAACTGGATAACCTGCTTCTTCTAAAGCTATTACAGAACGCACATCAATATTTTCAAATTCATAAGTCACAACATCACAACGTTTGCCAAGTTTTAGGACAGAAGCAATATCATCATAATTAGCAACTATGTGTTTATCAGCAACTTGTGAGCAAGGCGCGTCTGGCGTTGGTTCAAGGACATGAACGCGGTAGCCCATTTGACGGGCTGCCAGGGCTAGCATTCTTCCAAGTTGACCACCGCCAAGAATACCTATGCGGCTACCTACTTCTAAAGCTTTAAGTTTTTTTCTAGTAGATAACATTACTTTCCTAGTTTTAAGGGTTGATTACGGCAAAAAATCCATCTTGACCACCGCCACCAAAAGAGCCTTGTGCGCCGTTTAAAGTAGGAAAGTTAGTAGATTCAGTTACTCCAGTCAAATAGATTATTCCTGTGTTGGTGATAACCACGTTGGTTTCCCTGTCCATTCCATTACCGCCAAAATAACTAGAGGAGATCGCACGACCTTGAGCATCAAAACTAGTAATGTAAATATCTGTTGCTCCAGATAGGCTAGTTTGCAAAGCATTGCGGGTTGGAAAATCAGTAGAAGACGTTGTGCCAACTAGATAAACTTGACCGCTAGGATCTACAAAGGAAAACCCTAAGCTTTGGTTGTTTTCATCTTGGCTACCACCTAAATAAGTAGAATAAATTACATCTCCACTAACCCCAAACTTGGTAACAAATACGTCAAAAAATGCTCCAAACCCACCTCCAGACATTGGTTGAAAAGCATTACGAGTTGGAAAATCTATTGATTTAGTTCGACCTATTACATAAGCATTACCCAATGAGTCAGCCGTAAAATTGCCAACTTCTTGCATTAGCTGTCCACCTAAATAAGTAGAATAAACTAAGCTACCATCAGTAGCAAATTTAGCAACTACTAAAGTTTTGTCTCCACGTTGGTTTGATTGAAAAGCATTTCGTAGCGGCAAATTAGATGAATTAGTTTCGCCTAAGAGGTAAACATTTCCATTTGTGTCGCTAGTAGCTCTTAAGATAGTTTCTAGTCCTTGACCACCTAAATAAGTAGTAAAAACAGGTTGCCCAAGCATACTAATTTTTGCTAAAAAAATGTCTCCTGCTTGACCGTAGGCCGATTGAAAGCTATTTCCTACCATAGGAAAATTACTAGAAAATGTTGTTCCTGTAAGTAATAAATTGTTGGCATTATCTAAAACTACTCTTAAATCTAAATTAGAATTTAATTCCTTGTCACTGCCGCCAAGATAGGTTGAAAAAATAATTGCTCCCTGATCATTTAGCTTAGTTATAAATACATCATCAGAGCCACCAAATGTTGATTGAAAAGCAGTTTGAATTGGAAAATTAGGCGAGCCAGTTTTTCCTACTAAAGTAATATTGCCTGTTGTGTCCACAACAAAATTGCGAATGTCATCAAATCCGCTACCACCAAGGAAAGTAGAGTAAATAACTTCTCCACGAGGATTAAACTTGGTTATAAAGCCATCTGTCCCACCAGCAAATTTCTTTTGTCTTGCATTTCGTTTTGGAAAAGTCTTGCTTTCAGTTGTTCCTGCTACGTAGATATTACCTAATGGATCTAGGCTTAAACCCGCTATTTCTTCATTACCAATACCCCCAAGATAAGTTGAAAAAATAGCTCCACCATTGGAGTTTAGCTTAGTAACAAAAAGGTCTGAAACATTGCCTCCAACGCCTTCGCGGTTCCCATAAAGAGTTTGAAAAGCATTTAATAAGCTAAATTCTCTAAAATTGGTAGTTCCTACCATAATAAGGTTGCCATTGTCATCTACTAAAAATCTAAAGGGATCTAGCACTTCACCGCCACCCCCAAGATAAGTTGAATAAACAAGTCCGCCATTAGCATCTAGTTTGACAACGAAAAATGTTTCTAACCGAGTTTTAGTATAAGTGTCTTGAAAAGCGTTTTTTAGTGGCAAATTGCGCGAACTAGTTGCACCTATTACATAAATATTTCCACTATTATCAACTACCATTCTTAATGGTCGTTCCTCATTTTTACCGCCTACGTAAGTTGAATATAGTATTTGCCCGTTAGGGTTAAGTTTTACTATAATTAGCTCTCCTGAGCCTTTGAAGCGGTTTTGGACAGGGTTGACCAGTGGAAAATTGCTAGAACGACTATTTCCAACAAGATAAAAATTACCAGCCGAATCAGTAAAATTTAAGCTAATAGCGTCTTGTCCATCACCACCAATATAAGTTGCATAACTAATAACCGGATCAATTACTAGGGTATGATTTGGGTCATATTTAGCTAAATTAAAACTAACTGTGTTTCCAGTAATTAAATAGCTACAATCAACAAATTGCTTATTATTGTTAATTACTTGATAAACAATAGGCTTATGCTGACGGATAGTTTCATTAGCAACCGTTAAAACCAAGTCTCCATTATCAGCTAAAGCTAGTTTTTCCATTCCGCTATAGCTAAGTTTAATTTGTTGAGGATTAGTTTTTGGGGAAACTAGAAAATCATATTCTAGCTGTCCATCGCTTCCATAATAATTTAAGTCAATGCCGGGATAGACTGATTTTGCTTGGACTTGTTTGTAGTGTTTAACTTGGGTTTGCCAATTTTTTTCATCATTGCCAATAAAATAATTGCTTTTCCCTAACAATGTATTTTCTGCTACTAGCTCACTTTGAGCATTAGAGTTGATGAAATTAATTTGTATAGGCTTGTTAGGTTTTTCTTGACTATTTAGCGAAAGAGTAATTTTATTAGCAGCTATTTCTGCCTGATAAGCCTTGGTTTTAGCAATAAACTGAGTATTGTTAATTGCTTCAAAATAAACAGTTTTGTCTATATCTGTATTATTTTTGCTAGCTGTATTACTGCTAGCCTGAGAACTAAACTTTATTGGAAGTTGATTAGGTAAAATGGGAAGGTTAAGAGAAAAAACAATCATTAAAGAGATTGATAATTTTAAGTAAGTCCATGATTTTTTTAGGCAATACATAAGTTTAGCTCCTTAAATTTTTTAGAGGCTTTTCCCTTTTGATGTGGATAATAGCTAAATTGTTGGTATTTTTGTAAGCTTGTTTACGGAAAAGATAAGAAATGAGTAGTTAATTGTTGTAAAAGAATAAGTTAAAAGAGCTTAAGGATGATGATTTGGGTTTTCTACAGCTAGGCTTTCTAAACTAGCAGCATTATTTAAATCGTTATCTGCTGAAACTAACACATATAGAGAAGCAACAGTTGCTTTATAACTGACAAGCTTATCTTTGATTGTCAAAGATGAAGCTAATTGTACGGCATCATATCCACGTAGGCTATAAGTTTCAGCTAAAGCGATAGCACGGTTTGCTATTATTGGGCTTAATTCTAAAATGCGGTAATCGTGGGCTATTTCTCTTTTAAATTCATTAATAGCTAAAGTTGCTTGATGTAGAGTTAAAGTTCCTGTTCTCACTCTTCTAGTTAAAGCAGCGACTATTTCTACTGTAGTAATGCGAGAAATATACAACCAATTTCCAGAGCTAGGATCTGTGATAGTTTGAATCCAATTACTTCCTATTTCGCTAATATAGCGTTTTACTAATGCACTACTATCAAGAAAATAAAACATTAGCGTCTTTCCTCAATAATAGTCTCTGATATAGGCTTTCCTATTATTTCTATAGGCTTAAAATTTTGTTTTGCTAAAGATAAGTATGAAGGCTTAATTTCACTAACTAACCCTTCTGCTAGTAGTTCTTCTTGAAGCTTTTTATCAATTTCTTCTGCCGTTAAAGGTATTTCATTAAGTAAATTACGAATTTCCAATTGTTCTTCTAGTGAAAGCCTTTTTATTTGTTCAACTACTTTTTCTAAAGCTTGGTTTAGCATAATTATTTCTCCTTAATTTGTTGTAAATTATAGCTATTAATATTTTTTGTTACTAGTTTTTATTTTGCTTTTGTATCAAATGTCTTAACTTAGTCTGCATATTTATAAAAAATGGACTAAGTTTGAAACTACTTCAAACTTAGTCCATTTTAGGTTGGCTTAAATTTTGTAAATTTTAGAAGTTAATCATATGTCCAACTAGGCCATGAGCCGCTTCCTTAACGGCTTCGCTCAATGTTGGGTGTGCATGAATGTTGCGGGCGACTTCTTCAGCGGTTAGTTCCCATTTTTGGGCTAAGGTTAGTTCGGGTAGCAGTTCAGTAACATCTGGCCCGATCATATGTCCGCCTAAAAGCTCACCATATTTTTTATCGCTAATTAATTTTACAAAGCCTGTAGCATCGCCTAAACCGTGTGCTTTACCGTTGGCTTGGAAAGGGAATTTGGCTACTTGGACATCATAGCCTTTTTCACGGGCTTGTTTTTCTGTATAACCAAAGCTAGCAACTTGAGGTTGGCAATAAGTTGCACGTGGAACCATATCAAAATTTATTTCAATGGTTTCAGCACCAGCAATATTTTCTGCTGCAATAACTCCCATTGATTCTGCTACGTGTGCAAGCATAAATTTTGCAGTAACATCACCAATAGCGTAAATATGAGGGACGTTGGTTTGCATTTTGCCGTTAATATCTATCGCGCCTCGTTCGGTAAGCTTTACACCAGTGTTTTCTAGTCCATAACCTTCTGTGCGAGGCTTAAAGCCTATAGCTTGCAGTATTTTATCTGCTTCTAAAACTTGCTGTGTGCCATCAGGCCCGGTAACAGCAACACGAACATTTTTTCCTGTATCTTCAATATTATCAACGCGGGTTTTAGTCATTATTTTAATGCCACTACGTTGGTATTGTTTATGTAGTTCTGCTGAAACTTCTTCATCTTCAAGTGGAACAACACGGTCTAAAAATTCTACCATTGTGACATCTACGTCATAATTGTGCATTACATAAGCAAACTCTACTCCAATTGCACCAGCACCAGCAATAATAATGCTGCTAGGTAGATTATCTTGCATAATTTGTTCTTCGTAAGTGACAACTCTTTCACTTAGTTTTGAGCCAGGAATTAACCGGGTAGTTGTACCAGCCGCAATGATACAATGCTTAAACTTGATGGTTTCCTCTCCACCTTTATTTAATTTGATTTGTAGGTTATGTGGATCAAGAAAATTTGCCCATCCTTCATATTCATCAATTTTATTTTTACGCATTAAAAAGTGGACACCCTTGACACGGCCATCAGCAACCTTACGGCTACGGCGAAAAGCTTCGCCATAATCAAAAGACACTTTACCTTCTACTTTAATACCAAAGGTTTTGGCTTCTTTTTTGAAAATATGGGCTAGCTCTGCATTTCTTAGTAATGCTTTGGAAGGAATACAACCAACATTTAAGCAAACTCCGCCCCAATATTGTTTTTCAACTATTGCGGTTTTTAGCCCTAGTTGGCTGGCTCGAATTGCTGCTACATAACCACCTGGGCCAGCACCTAAAACAACAACATCATATTCTTTCACGGTTAAAACCTCCTAAAAAGTTGACAAAAGTTAGTTATGATAAAACCTGTTTATAAAATGGCTATAATGGATTATAACCCAATTTTTGTAAATGCTTATTGGTTGTAGATTAAATAAGTGGTTAAGTAAAAGAGATCTTATATTTTGAGCCAAAATTAATAAGTA
>CAZBMZ010000014.1:101715-146448 GCA_964492845.1 uncultured Clostridia bacterium | reverse complement strand
AAAGGACTTGGCTATTTTCAGTAGCCCCTCTGGGGCTAAAAACTAAAACTCTCAAGCCTCTATGCTACGTAGTAGCATTTGACAATAGGCTAGTCCTTTAGCCAAGCCCTAAAGGACTTGGCTATTTTCAGTAGCCCCTCTGGGGCTAAAAACTAAAACTCTCAAGCCTCTATGCTACGTAGTAGCATTTGACAATAGGCTAGTCCTTTAGCCAAGCCCTAAAGGACTTGGCTATTTTCAGTAGCCCCTCTGGGGCTAAAAACTAAAACTCTCAAGCCTCTATGCTACGTAGTAGCATTTGACAATAGGCTAGTCCTTTAGCCAAGCCCTAAAGGACTTGGCTATTTTCAGTAGCCCCTCTGGGGCTAAAAACTAAAACTCTCAAAGCCTCTATGCTACGTAGTAGCATTTGACAATAGGCTAGTCCTTTAGGGCTAGCCTATTTTAGAAATAACAATGTTTTTCTTTGATGACACAATTGCAGCTATTTCAACTCCTGCGGGTCGTGGTGGAATTGGAGTAATAAGAATAAGTGGAACAAATTCAGCTAAAATCCTATCCCAGCTTGCCCCAAAAACAGATTTGTCTGCAATCCAAAAAGCCCAGCTAGTAGAAATCCAGGACTCAAAAAATACCTTTCTTGATCAAGCTATTGCTACCTATTTTCAAGCCCCAAAATCCTACACAGGTCAAGATGTAGTAGAAATTAGTTGTCATGGTAGTCCATTTATTTTAAGTCGTTTATTACAACTCTGTTTTAGCCTGGGCGCACGTGCAGCAAGCCCAGGCGAATTTACTATGCGAGCCTTTCTTTCTGGCCGTATGGATTTAACTCAAGCTGAAGCCGTTAGGGATTTAATCGACTCCCAAACCGAATACCAAGCACGTTTGGCCGCCCGTCAACTCAAAGGCGAATTGTCAAATTACCTTCAACCCGTTAAATCAGAACTTTTAGAAATTATTGTTCACCTAGAATCGGCTGTAGAATTTGTAGAAGAAAACTTAGACACTGATTCTATTGCAAGTTTAGTCACACGTCTTAACCTGCTAATAAATAAACTTCGTCGGCTAGCTGAAAGCTATCAATTTGGGCGAGTTGTTCGCAGCGGAGTAAATTTAGCAATTATTGGTCGTCCTAATGTTGGAAAATCTAGTTTGTTTAATATCCTACTTCAAAAAGACCGCGCCATCGTTACAGACATTCCTGGCACAACTAGAGATAGCCTTATTGAACAAGTTAGCTTGGGGGGTATCCCTATTTATTTAATTGATACTGCTGGAATACGTAAAACAACTGATATGATAGAAAAAATGGGTATCGAGCGTAGTTATAGCGCGATGATAGACGCTGATTTGGTTTTACAAGTAATAGATGGTTCAACAGAGTTAAATGAAGACGACAAAGAGTTGCTTGTTAGTTGTGCTAATAATCCTGTTCCATTTGCTGTTATCATCAATAAATTAGACCTTGGAGAAAAAGTTTTACCTAAACAAATAGTTGAGCTAGCAGAAAATAAAATTAGTGAAGAAAAAATTTTTTGTGTATCAGCTAAAACTTCCCAAGGAATAGACAACCTGCAAAAAGATTTAATAACTAAATTTTTCCATCATGGTATTTTGGGTCAGGAAGATACTTTGATTTTAGATGCTCGTCATTTTGCTTTGCTCTCTGACACAATCAAACAATTATCAGATGCAATTAATCGGTTTAATGAAGGTTTTTCTGAAGAAGTCGCCTTGTGTCATTTACATTTAGCATTAAATAAACTGGGAGAAATCACTGGAGAAACTACTATTGAAGATATCCTGGGGCAAATTTTTGCAACATTTTGTGTAGGAAAATAATTATTTTGCCTAAAGTTTTCCACAGCAGCAACCCCTTAATATTTTATATCCACAAGATAATTATTAGAAAATAGATACTTTAAAGTTATCCACAAGCTGTGGAAAACTTTCGCTTATAACTGCTCTAGCGGTTGTTTTTTACCCTTCAGTTTGAGATAATTTTGTTTTTTATAAAAGTAAGAGGCTAATTTTATGCAGTTTAATGAAAGTTTTGATGTAATTGTAATAGGTGCTGGGCATGCAGGTTGTGAAGCAGCCGCAGCAGCAGCAAAAATGGGATGTTCAACCGCATTAGTAACTATTAATTTAGATTTAATAGCTCAAATGTCTTGTAATCCGGCTGTTGGTGGAATCGCTAAAGGCCATATTGTCAGAGAAATAGACGCTCTTGGCGGAATGATGGGGCAAGTCATAGATAAAGCTGGTATTCAGTTTCGGGTGTTAAATCGTAGTCGTGGCCCTGCCGTACAATCGCCCCGCGCCCAAGCTGATCGTGGAATTTATCGGACAGAAATGCGTCGCCAACTTGAAGAAATCCCTAATTTAGCACTTCGTCAAGGTGAAGTAGTAGAACTTTTAGTTGAGCAAAATAGAATTATTGGGGTTGAGTTTATGGATGGCCGCAAATTAGCGGCTAAAGCAGTAGTTATTGCTACGGGAACTTTCTTAAATGGTACAATTCATATTGGCCCACGAACTTTTTCTGCCGGTCGTTCTGGAGAAATAGCAGCAATTTTACTTAGTCAGTCCATTAAAAAGCTTGGTTTTTCTATGGCTAGGTTAAAGACAGGCACTCCACCACGCCTGGACGCACGGACAATAGATTTTTCACTTTTTGAACTTCAACCAGGGGATGAAGTTCCGACTCCTTTTTCATTCCAAACAAAGGAGATAACACAGCCGCAACTCCCTTGTTATATTACCTACACGGCAGAATCAACACACGACATTATCCGCCAAAATATAGGTCGTTCTCCTCTTTATAGCGGTCAAATTCAATCTATTGGCCCGCGCTACTGTCCATCTATTGAAGATAAAATTGTTAAATTTGCAGATAAAGATCGCCATCAGCTTTTTTTGGAGCCTGAAGGTTATAATACCAACGAAATATATCTTAATGGTTTTTCTACAAGTCTTCCTTTAGAAGTTCAAGAACAAGCTGTTAGAAAAATCCCTGGGTTAGAAAAAGTTGCAATGATTCGTCCCGGCTATGCAATTGAATATGATATGGTAGACCCAACCGAACTTAAGCCCACACTTGAAACCAAGCGTGTCCAAGGTTTATTTCATGCTGGTCAAATCAATGGAACAACAGGTTATGAAGAAGCTGCTTGCCAAGGTTTAATGGCAGGAATTAATGCTGCTCTTATGATACAAGGCCGAGATCGCTTAGTCTTACCAAGAGACCTTGGTTATATTGGTGTACTTATAGATGATCTTATTTCTCGTGGCGTTGATGAACCTTATCGGATGTTTACTTCTCGCTCAGAAGTAAGATTACTTTTAAGAATGGATAATGCTGACCAACGCCTTACTCCATTAGGCCGGCAAATTGGATTAGTAACAGAACCCTGTTTTGCAAATTTCCAAGCTAAACAAGGACGAATTACAGAACTAAAACAAGCATTTACTAAGCTACGTGCTGTTTTAGGAAGCGAAACAGCAGATCGTTTCTGCCAAGCAACAGGTGTAAAACTTAATGAAAGTGTAGCTTTAGCACAACTAGCAAAACGTCCAGAAGTTACAGCAGAACATTTAAGAATGCTTCTTCCAGCAGATATACAAGATAAAGTTGATCCAGAAGAGCTAAACGTAACTGTTAGCGATATTAAATATGCTGGTTATATTGAAACTATGAAAGTGCAAACAGAAAGACTAGCAAAAGCACAAGCTAGACATATTCCAATGGATTTTGAATATTCTTCTATTCCAGGTCTTTCACGTGAAATGATAGAAAAGCTTACAAGGGTAAAACCTGAAACTATAGGCCACGCTTCTAGAATCCCTGGCGTTACTTCTGCTGCACTTTCTATTATTAATATTCAATTAGAACTAAGGCACCGAGCAATTTAATGGAAGTTGAAATAGAGATAATGAAAGAGGAGTTGGTTAAACTTTGCCAACTCCATAAATTTTGTCCAACAAATCTAAGTCAAGTAGTAGACAAAGCTAGCGAGCATTTTTCTTTACTACTTAAATGGAATAAGAAAATTTCCCTTACCACGATAACAGATCCCAAACAAGCAGCAGAACAACTATATTTTGAATCTCTTTTTGCAACAAAATTTATTTCCAATGAAATTAATAGTATCGTTGATATAGGAACTGGGGCAGGTTTTCCAGGACTACCAATTTGTTTTGCTAAAACAAATTGTTCTATAACATTAATTGAAGCGGATAAGCGTAAAGCCGCTTTTTTATCAGAAGTACGACGTAGCTTAAATTTATCTAATCTAAAAATAATTAATGATCGTTTTGAAAATATTTCTTTAGAATCTGATCTAATAACAGTCCGAGCATTAGAAAAGCTTGAAAATCAAGTTCCTAAAATAATAGAAAAGTTTACTAAATCAAAATTAATAATATTTTTTGTTTCTTTACAAACAGCAAATAATATTTTATCTACTTCTAAAGAAAAGCTTTTAGGCAAAGAATTTGAGGTAATCGCATTGCCAGAAAGCAAAAATCGTGTACTATTACTTTTTCACAAAAAAGAATGTTTCACGTGAAACAAGGTTTTTCACAAAAAAACACTAGACATTATCTGTTAATTCGCCTATGTTATGTTAGTTTTATTAACAGTCCTCTAAAAAAACCAAAAAGTAAGAAAGAAGGCTTTATGGCGAAAATTATTGCCATTGCAAATCAAAAAGGCGGTGTGGGTAAAACCACCACTGCAATAAATCTAGCAGCCGGGCTAGCAACAGGAAAAAAACGTACTTTGCTAATAGATATTGATCCTCAAGCAAATTCTACTTCTGGTTTAGGGGTAGCAAAAAACTTACGTCGTAGCTTTTACCATGTATTAGTTATGAGTGAGCCTTTAGAAAAAATTTTAATTAAAACAGAAATAGAAAATCTACTGCTTGCTCCCTCAGACCGTAACCTAGCTGGAGCAGAAATAGAGCTAGTAGAACTAGAAGAACGAGAATTAAAACTTAAAGCTATTTTAGATCCTGAAAGGGAAAAATATGATTATATTTTAATTGATTGTCCGCCATCTTTAGGTCTTTTAACCTTAAATGCCCTAGCAGCCGCCGATTCTGTTTTAATTCCTGTACAATGTGAATATTTTGCATTAGAAGGCGTTTCTGCTATTTGGGATACTTTAATTAGAGTTAGGCGAGGCTTAAATCCTAATTTAGCTGTAGAAGGATTTTTATTAACTATGTATGATGAGCGAACTAAATTAGCATCCCAAGTAAAATCAGATTTAACAGATTTTCTTGGTGGACAAGTTTTTAAGACAATGATTCCTAGAAATGTTAAATTAGCCGAAGCTCCAAGCCATGGTAAACCAATAATGCTTTATGACTCAAAATCAAAAGGGGCAGATAGCTACTTAAAATTAGCTAAGGAGGTAATAAGCCATGAGCAAAAAGGCACTCGGTAAAGGTTTATCAGCACTACTTCCACCTATGGAAAGCTCTGGAACAGAAGAACTATTAGAAATAGACCTAGATTTACTTGAAGTTAATGATGAACAGCCTCGAACAGTTTTCGACGAACAAAAGCTTAACGAACTAGCCGAATCTATAGAAGAAAATGGTTTAGTCCAACCTATTTTAGTCCGCCGTAAAGGAAACCGTTTTCAAATTATTGCTGGAGAAAGACGCTGGCGTGCAGCACAAAAAGCCCAGTTATTAAAAATCCCTGCAATAGTAAAAGATATTGCTGACGATAAATTATTAGAGTTAGCCTTAGTAGAAAATATTGCTCGACAAGAATTAAATGCAATTGAAGAAGCTTTAGCCTATCAAAAACTAATTAGTAGCTATAAACTTACTCAAGAACAAGTAGCCCGTAGAGTAGGAAAAGAACGTTCTTCAGTAGCTAATATAATTCGCCTACTAAAATTACCTGAAGAAATTCAACAAATGGTAGCAACAGAAAAAATCTCTATGGGACATGCTAGAGCATTACTTAGATTGGAAGATATTCAAACACAACTTCAAGTTGCACAAAAAATCATTAATTTCTCTCTCTCCGTTAGAGAAGTAGAAAAGCTAGTAGAGCAACTTTGCTCTACACCTGTTGCTATTGAACCTATAACAGTTGATCCAAATGTCAAAGACGCAGAAAAAAAATTACAATATCGATTTGGTACACAGGTAAAAATTCATTTTAATAATAAAAATGGTGGTCGAATCCAAATAGATTTTCATTCTGAAGATGAACTAGACCGGCTATATGAAATATTAATAGGAAAAGCTACAAGTGGCGAAATAGGAGAAGAATTATTATAAAAACTATAAAATATTAAATATTAATTAAATTTTGCTTATATGAAAAAAAAGTCTTTCCTACTAAGTAAAAATTAATTTAGAATAAGACTTGCAGACCACAAAAGTTTTAATAAGAAACAAAAGCCCTAACAAAATATTTCTAGCAAAAGAGGGGCGGGAAATTGGGTAAATTAAAAGATAAACTTCGCAAAACTTTTAGTCGGTTTATATTAGAGTGGGGTATTAGTCCTCGCTATACTGTAGACTTGCCAGCCTGTTTTCGTATCTCCCAAACTGGAGGCCGAGATCGTCGTAGTTCTCGGATTATTCAAGGAAAAGTCTTTGACCTTAGTGAAACAGGTATTAGTATTTTATCACCTGTGATTGCTGTTGATGGGCTACATGCACATTTTAGCAATGACACACACACTTATCTAGAAATAGAATTAGCCTTACCCCAAAAATCTATTAATATTACAGGCCAAACTTGCCGCTATCAAAAGGTAGATAGCAAAGAATATGTTTATTTATTAGGAGTAAAGTTTGTAAAAATTAGTGAAAAAGACAAAAAAATCTTACAAGAATATTTAACTTCTATTAAAAGTAAGCCCCAAACAGTTGAGCATGTAATTAAGCCCAATTTTGAAACATAGTTTTTTAGTTTATATATTTTAACAAAACTTCCTAAGATAATTGTAAAGAATGTTTTAGCTTAAGTTCTATCCCTTAAAAAAAGGAACTTGGCTCGTCATCTTCATCTTGACTTGGTGTATTAAGGGTAATATTATCAATTAATCTAACTCTATTAATAAAAACTGCTAAAGCAATTAATACTGCTTTTTTTTCATCAATAATATCAAGGGATTCTAAACTTTCATTATCAACAATAGAAACATAATCAATTCTAGCAAAAGCTTCATTTTCAAGTGTTTGGCGCATTGCTGAAATTATTTTTCCTGCATCTCGTTCACCATCTTGATAAAGTTTTTTAGCTTGTTGCAAGGCTTGAGAAAGCACAAGAGCCGCTTTTCTTTCCTCTGCATTAAGATAAGCATTTCGAGATGACATAGCCAAACCATCCGGCTCACGAACAATAGGACAAATTACAACTTCTGTATCTACACAAAGATCTCTAACCATTCTTTTTAGAATAGCTGCTTGTTGAGCATCTTTTTGACCAAAAAATGAAAATTGGGGGCGAACAACATTAAATAATTTCAGCACTATTGTAGAAACACCTCGAAAATGGCCTGGCCGACTTAGACCACAAAGTTTATCTCCTAAATCTTCAATAATTACATAAGTAGAAAAATCTTCTGGATAAACTTCATCAATATTAGGAGCAAATAAATAGTCAACTCCTCTTGTAGAAACAAGTTCAGCATCACGGGCAAGATCTCGAGGGTAAGCATCAAAATCTTCCCCTCGTCCAAATTGTATGGGGTTAACAAAAATTGAAACTACAACAATATCACTCATTGCCCTAGCACGACGAATTAAGCTTAAATGTCCTTCGTGTAAAGCCCCCATAGTTGGAACAAAGCCTATTTTACGTCCATCACGTCGTATTTTTTGAGTTACTGAGCGCATTCTAGGAATACGATTAATTATTTCCATAAATTTATAACCGCCTATGACCGCCGTAGTTTAGTTAATAGTTCTTCAGGCATATGATAAGACTCTTTACGAGCAGGAAATTTTTCTTTGTGTATATCATCAACATATTCTGCTAAAGCTTGGCTAATCACAGTTTTTAGGTCTGCATATTTACGAACAAATTTAGCTTGATGACCAAAAGTTAACCCAAGTAAATCAGAATAAACCAGAATTTGTCCATCACAATGTAGGCCAGCACCTATACCAATAGTAGGAATACTAATGCGTTCTGTAATCATTTCAGCAATTTCTTCTGGAATACCTTCTAAGACTAAAGAAAAAATTCCTGCATGCTCAAGTGTTACAGCATCTTCAATCAAGCTTTGTGCAGCATTAATAGTTTTCCCTTGGACTTTATAACCTCCCATTTTATGAACAGACTGAGGAGTTAGCCCAATATGACCCATTACAGGAATTTCATTTTCCACTAGTCTTTCCACTAGCAAAGCTCGATTTCGCCCACCTTCAATTTTTATTGCTTCTACTCCACCTTCTTTTATATAACGCACGGCTGAAATTAAAGCTTGTTCTTCGCTAATATGGTAAGAGCCAAAAGGCATATCCCCAACCACTAAAGCCCGTTTAGCTCCTCGACGTACTGCACGAGCAAACACTAACATTTCATCTAATGTTACAGAAAGCGTGTTGTCATGCCCTAGGGCAACATTACTAAGTGAGTCCCCAACTAAAATAATGTCAATGCCCGCTTCATCAACCAAACGTGCTGAAGGATAATCATAAGCTGTTAAAGCTGTTATTTTTTGCTTTTTTTCTTTTCTGGATTGAATTACTTGGATAGTAATTTTTCCTAATGTGTCACCAGTAAAATGGCTCATAACTTTTTCCTATCAATAACAGAAGTTAATTTATTGTTTTTTGCACATTATAGCAAAGAAAACAAAGAGAAACACCTAAGCTACAATAAGCTTTTAGCCTTGATAATAAACAACTTTGTCTGTTAAATCCAATGCTAGTTTTTCAAGTAGTGACTTGTAGCTAACTTTTAATTTTGGATGTTGTTCATTTGGCAAAATTTCTAGTAATGGTACTAGGACAAAACCCCGTAAGTGCATTCTAGGATGAGGTAAAACTAAATCTATTGGAAAAATTTGTATATCTGAATAGTATTTTGTTAACTCACTAGCACTATCTACTACTAAATTATCATAAAGTAATAAATCTAGATCTATTGTTCGAGGCCCTTTATCAATAAGCCTTTCGCGCTTAAGTTGCTGCTCAATTTCTAAACATAGCTCTAGCAATTTGTCTGGTCTAGGCAGATCATCCCCTGCAACAATTATAACCATATTTAAGAAATCTGACTGGTTTAAGTAATCTTCAGGTATAGTCTCATAAATACTTGAAATAGCAACTACTTTTACTCCTTGATTAACTAATAAAGAAATAGCCTTTAGTAAATTTGCACTTCTATCACCAAGGTTGCTACCTAGGCCAATAGCAGCCCAATTTTTGTAAGAAGATAATAAAAATTTAGGCGAAATAAGATTGCTTTTTTCTCTGCTTTGCATCTAAATAGTGTCCTTAATTAGGTTAATAATTTAGAAAAATTTTTGCTAGTTTTAACCGGCTTTACTTGCTAGATTGTTTAAGTTAATTATGTTAAAATATTGAAGTTATAGCATAAAATATTTACTTTTAATCCTATGATTATTACTGAAATTTATACCGAAGGTTTTCGTAATCTAACTGGTAAGTTAATAGCTTCCCCAGGTATCAATATCTTATGTGGAGATAATGCACAGGGAAAGACAAATTGGCTAGAAGCAATCTATTTACTTGCTAGCACAAAATCTTTTCGTACCTCAACACTAAAAGAAACTTTTAGACTTACTCCTACAAGTCAAACATCTAAACAAGCCTTTATTCGTGGTAGCATTTTAAGAGAAAGATTACAAAAAGACTTACAGGTTCACTTAGAAGAAAACACTAAAAGTTTTTATATTAATGGTAAAAGAGAGGCTGTTACTAGATATTTAGGCAACCTAGATGTAATAGTTTTTTGTGCTGAAGAAATGCAAATTGTTCGTGGTGAACCAGCCGAACGACGACGCTTTTTAGACCGAGGTATTGTTAACCTTACGCCTAGTTACTTAAAAACTATTTCAGAATATAATCGGGTTCTAAAACAAAAAAATACTCTGCTAAAAGAAGCTAAAGAAAGTTCAAATTTATCTAAATTTATTGATTTAATAGCTTCCTGGAATCAACAGCTTATTGAATATAGCACCCGTATTCATTCATCAAGAGTTGATTATGCAAATCGTTTAAGTAAAGTAATAAATAAACAACTTTTTAGTCAGAAAAAAATAGAAATTAATTATCTTTCTTCGCTCAGTCAACATGGAGTAACTCAAAAATCTTCAACCCAAGAGTACAAAGAAATACTTACAGAACGTTTACGATTACGTTTAGAAAATGAAATTGCAGCAGGTTATTCACTTGTTGGGCCTCATAGAGACGAGTTAGAAATCTTGATTGATGGGCAAGAAGTAAGTAAATTTGGAAGTTCTGGGGAACAGCGTAGCGCGTTGATTACATTAGATTTAGCACAAATAGCTATTTATCATCAAACCTTTGAAGAATACCCTGTTTTTCTTATAGATGATATTGATGCAGAACTTGACCTAAAACGTATTTCTCTGCTCTTAGATCATTTAGCAAATAAAATGCAGGTTTTTATTTCTACTTCAAAACATGAAATTGCTTCAAAGTACCAAAAAAAAGCACAATGCAATTTTATTTCTCAGGGCAAAATTGTTGAAAATATTATAGAAAATATTATAGAAAACCCAGTTTTTGAAACTAATGAAATAATAACAAAAACTATTGATTTAGCTGTAAATAACTTCCTAGAAAGTAAAGAAATTTTACTAGAAAGTAAAGAAATTTTACAAGCAGAATCAACAAAAACACCACCGAGCAACAACATTTTTTTGGTCAAAGAAGACTTTGTAGAAGAGCCTTCCATTGATGAAGAAGATAGACATCGGGCACCCTTTTAACTTTTTTTATTATCAATTTTAACGCAGAAGGAACCTATGAAAGACAATAATACCGCTTTAAGCATTGCAGTAGAAAGTCCTAGGGAAGACAATCTCCCTACCCCAGAAAACGGCCACTATACAGGCAAAGACATCCAAATTCTTAGCGACCGTGACGGCGTTAGAACTCGACCAGCAATGTATATTGGTTCAAATGGTGAAGCAGGACTGCATCATCTAGTTTATGAAATTGTTGATAATAGCGTGGATGAAGCATTAGCAGGTTATTGCAAAAATATTGAAGTATTTATCCATATTGACAATTCTGTAACCGTGATTGATGACGGGCGAGGTATCCCGCCAGACATTCACCCAGATGACCCTAAAAAGCGTTCTGCCGCAGAAATCGTGCTAACAGAATTACATGCTGGTGGTAAATTTGGTGATAGTGCCTATAAAGTTGCTGGAGGTCTACATGGTGTTGGTGCAAGTGTGGTGAATTTTCTATCAGAATGGTTAAGACTAGAAATCCGTCGGGAAGGTGATGTTTATGAACAAGAATATGAGCGAGGCTATCCCAAAGCTCCTCTTCAACAAACAGGTAAAACCCGTCGTGCAGGAACAAAAATCACCTTTAAGCCAGATCCAGAAATTTTTACTATAACAGAATTTAATTTTGATACCTTGTCCCAACGTTTAAGAGAAAAGTCTTTTCTTAACAAAGGTTTACGTATCACAATTAAAGATGAACGTTCTAGCCCAGAACGTGAACATGAGTTTTACTACAAAGGTGGAATTGCAGAATTTGTTAGCCACTTAAACAAAAATAAAACCGTTCTACATGCCCAACCAATGTATTTTGAAAAACTTCCTTCTTCTGACGATCCTTTAGGGCTTGAAGTAGCAATACAATACAATGATAGCTACACAGAAACCCTTTATTCTTTTGCCAATAATATCAACACAGTTGATGGGGGAACTCACCTTTCAGGTTTTCGCACCTCATTAACCCGTACTATTAATAGTTATTCCCAAACAAATATAAAAAACGCTAACCCTTTGACAGGCGATGATTTACGAGAAGGACTAGTAGCAGTAATTAGTGTAAAGCTCCCACAACCACAGTTTGAAGGCCAAACCAAAGGTAAACTTAATAGCGATGTTAGCGGACAAGTTCAATCTTTTCTTAATGAAAATATTTCCAGGTATTTAGAAGAAAATCCCGTTATTGCTAAAAAGATAATTACTAAAGCAATTGACGCAGCACGCGCCCGCGAAGCAGCACGCAAAGCCCGCGAATTAGTCCGCCGTAAAGGTGCGCTTGATGGTAGCAGTTTACCCGGCAAACTAGCCGATTGTGCAGAACGTGACCCTAATGTCTGTGAAATTTACCTTGTGGAAGGCGATAGTGCAGGAGGCTGTTTTTCTGCTGATACCAAAGTAGCTTTGGCAGATGGAAGAAATTTAAGTTTTAAAGAAATAATAGCTGAACAAGCCCAAGGAAAAGAACTTTTCTGTTACACAATAAGAAAAGATGGAAAAGTAGGAATAGAAAAAATCATTAATGCCCGCATGACAAAACAAAATACAAGTGTAATCAAAGTAAGTTTAGACAATGGAGAAGTTATAACTTGTACACCCGATCATTTATTTATGTTACGCGATGGTACTTATAAAGAAGCTAAAGACCTTTCTCCAAAAGATTCCTTAATGCCTTTGTACCGTAAACTTTCTGATACTAAAGAAAAAGGCATAACAATAAAAGGTTATGAAATGATTTGGGATCCAAAATCTGAATCTTGGCTATTCACTCACATGTTATCAGACTTATGTAATTTACAAAGTCAATTTTTTAGCCAACCTTCTAAAGCTTATGAAGCAATTGCAAACTACAATCATAAAATAGTTGCTATTGAATCTGTTTCAGAACTTATAGATGTTTATGATTTGGAAGTACCAAATACTCATAACTTTGCATTAGCTTCAGGAGTTTTTGTTCACAATAGCGCAAAACAAGGTCGGGATCGTCGGTTTCAGGCTATTTTGCCACTAAAAGGTAAAATTCTTAATGTTGAAAAAGCTCGCTATGACAAAATGCTTGCACACGGTGAAATTAGCGCGATGATTGTTGCTCTTGGTACAGGGATAGGAAAAGATGATTTTGATGTAAGTAAGTTACGCTATCACAAAGTTGTGATAATGACGGACGCGGACGTTGACGGTAGCCATATCAGAACACTTTTACTTACATTTTTCTATAGGCAAATGCCGGAATTAATCGAGCGTGGAAATATCTATATTGCTCAACCACCGCTTTTTAAGGTTAAAAAAGGTCGTTCAGAACAATACATAATCAATGAAAAAGAACTTAATCGCTACTTAATGAAAAAATCTACTGAAGATGTACACGTTACGGTTAAAGAATCGGGTAAAGTGCTAGAAGGTCGTGAGTTAATCCGAGTAATGGAAAAACAAATAGAATTTAATACTTACTACCAAAAGCTAGAAAAACGGTTCCAAGATCGTCTGCTATTAAGCATTGTTTTAGAAGCTTTAGCTGGAAAAACTGGTGTTATGCGCTCTTTAGCAACACTTCATCAAGTTTTTGAAACTGTGCAACCACTAACAAAAGTTCAAGAAGCTTTAACCAAAGCCGGTTATAAGTCAGAAATTAAAAAAGATGAAGAACATAATTTATTTGAAATAGAAGTTGTACGAAGTACAGCGGTTTCTAGTGGAACAATATTTATTGATTGGGAACTAGCAACACATGTTGAGTTCCAAAAGTCTATTTCACTTCATTTAGATTTATCTGGTTCTTTAATTCCTCCTTTTGAAATTCGCCAAAATAGCAATGTAACTCAAGTAAATGGACGAGATGAGCTAGTTAAACATATTTTAGATAGTGCTAAAAAAGACATCCAAATCCAACGTTACAAAGGTTTAGGAGAAATGAACCCAGACCAACTTTGGGAAACAACCATGAATCCTGCTAAACGTACACTTTTACAAGTGCGAATAGAAGATGCTGTAGAAACAGATGAGATTTTTACTGTGTTAATGGGTGATTCTGTTGAACCTCGACGAAAATTTATCGAAGATTTTGCATTAGATGTACGAAACTTGGACATCTAAAAGCTTTGTGCTATAAAATTTCTAACTAAATCAAAGGGCGGAGCAACAACCGCCCTTTAATTTTACCTAAAGAAAATTTTTCAAATTAAATTTCTTACAACCCCTTAAAAATCAGGAGAATAACAAAATGGGTAAGGGTAAATGGCCTTTTAGAATAGTGATCGTTGCTATTTTACTTTGTTTGATCTCAACAATTGATCTATCAGCTAAACAGATCAACGATCGTAAAAATCAGATCAACCCAAATACTACAAAATCAGATCGATCTAAAAATAGATCAACTATAGATCGACGATCGCAAAAATTAGATCAATCGAACAGATCAAAAAGATCGGACGATCCACGATCTAAGCAACGATCATCTGATCTAGCAAAAGTTTTCGATCAACAACCCCATTTTATTACTCAAACCTCTAACAAAATAGATCAAGAAACAGAAAAACGATCCAGCAAAACAGCTAAAACGGATCAACGATCCAGCCGATCTATTGATCTAGCGATCGTAGGTGGGTCGATCGTAACAATGAACGATCGTCAAGAAGTGATCGAAGATGGATATATTGCGATCAAGGGTGATCGGATCGTCGATCTAGGATCGCGCATTGATCTAAGCAAAAAATATTTACCCAAGAAAAAGATTCTTGCTACAGGAAAAGCAATTATTCCTGGTTTAATCAATACTCATACTCATGTTCCTATGGTTTTCTTTCGTGGAATTGCAGATGATTTGCTGCTACAAGAATGGCTAGAAAAGTACATTTTCCCAGCAGAAGCTAAGAATGTTTCTAAGGATTTTTGCTACTGGGGAACGTTGGCGGGTTGTTTAGAAATGATTAAAGGCGGTGTGACTACTTATGTAGATATGTACTACTTTGAAGATACCATTGCCGAAGCAACTGCTAAAGCTGGGATGCGTGGCGTACTGGGTGAAACCTTAATAGATTTTCCTGTAGCCGACAATAAAACCCCTCAAGAAGCTTTAATTTATACAGAAAAATTTGTTGAACGTTGGCGCAATCACCCGCTAATTATCCCTGCAATTGCTCCACACGCACCTTATACAGTAAAACCTGACCACTTAAAAGCAGTTAAAGAATTTGCTGAAAAGCAAAACATCCCTATTGTCATACATTTAGCAGAAACTCAAGCAGAAGTAGATGATATTACTAAACGTTATGGCTCACGTCCAATTATGCACCTAGAAAAATTAGGTCTACTAAGTGAGCGTTTAATTGCTGCGCATGTCGTCTGGGCAAACGCGGAAGAAATCGCGCTCTTAAAACAACGTGGTGTAGGTGTAGCGCATAATCCCCAAAGCAATATGAAACTAGCTTGCGGCGTTGCTCCTGTGCCAGAAATGTTAAAAGCCGGCGTTGCAGTTGGTCTTGGAACAGATGGAGCAGCCTCTAACAATGACTTAAATTTATTTGAAGAAATGGACACAGCCGCTAAATTACATAAGCTTAACTCAAAAAATCCTACAGTGCTAAGTGCGCGGGAAGCCTTGGAAATGGCGACTATTCGCGGTGCTAAAGCTATCCACTTAGACAAAGAAATTGGGTCGCTAGAAGTAGGAAAGAGAGCCGACATTGTGGTTGTAAACTTACAAACTTCTCATCATCAACCTATTTATAACCTTTTTTCTAGCTTAGTTTATTCAACAAAGGGTAGCGATGTAGAAACTAGCATTATCAATGGAAAAGTGGTTATGCAGTCTGGAAAAGTATTAACTCTTAACGAGGCAGAAATCAATCAACAAACTAAAAAGTATCGTGAGCAAATTGTTAATAGCTTGAAGTAGCTTGCTGCTCTTTCTGACAAGCTGTTGGGAACAAATCTATTAAAGCTAGTGTCTTAGTCTCCCAAGATGATTATTTCGTTTTGGGAGACTAATTTATGAAAAGACTGCTTGTTTTTGCCCTAATTTTATCTTTTACCTTTCCTGTTTTTGCTCAAAAGCTCGAAAAACCTTCTACCTCGTCAAATCAAATAGGTCAACTACCTGTAAAAAGGGTCATTTTATATAGTCATGGTGTAGGATATTTTGAGCGAAAAGGTTTAGTTTCAGGATCAGAAAATATTGAACTAGAATTTAATACAAAACAAATGAATGATGTACTTAAGTCATTGCTAGTCTTAGACTTAAATGGTGGTCGAATTTCTACAGTAAATTATGATTCCTCAAAACCCCTTGATAAACAGTTGGAAGATTTTTCGCTTAGTTTAACTGATTCCAATCAACGCGGTATGTCAGCCCTAATTGCTCAAATGAGAGGAGCAAAAGTAGAAGTTCGTGCAAAAGAAATAGTTATAGGAAAAGTTGTTGGACTAGAAAAAAAACGAATTACACAAAACCAAAATATTTTAGAGCAAGATTTATTAGTAATTGCTACTGATCTTGGAGATATTCGGGCTTTTGATTTAGTCGAAATTCGAGGAATAAAAATTTTAGATCAAAAATTACGTAATGATTTAGAACATTATCTTGATATCTTAAATAATACCCATAAAAAAGACTCTCGTAATATTACTATTTCTGCTCAAGGTGAAGGTCAAAGAAATATTGTTGCAGGCTATACAATTGAAGCCCCTGTTTGGAAAACAACTTATAGAGTTGTTATAGACAGTAAAGGAAAGCCATTTTTACAAGGGTGGGCAATTGTAGATAATGAACAAAACGAAGATTGGGAAAATGTGGAACTGTCGCTTGTTTCTGGCAAACCTGTTTCTTTTACTCAAAATATACAAGCAATTAAATATCGTGTCCGGCCAGAAGTCCCACTTCCAGAAGACAATGAACCTCCATTAAAACCACAAACTTATGAAGAAGCTATTGATAAAAATAACCCTGAGCCAGAAGAAGAAGGTTATGAAGGCGGGGTTGAAGGTGGCGTTGCTGGTGGCGTTGCTGGTGGTGTTATTGGTGGCGTTATGGGAGGAAGTGGCCCAGGCAATCCTTACGTTCCACCTCCACCACCTAGACCATTAACAGAAAACTTAGAATCCTCTACTAGTTCTGTAGCAGTAGGAAGAAATATTGGTGAACTCTTTGAATATAAAGTAGATCACCCTGTAACCATTAAGCGTAATAGCTCAGCATTAATTCCTATTATTTCAACAAAGATTGAAGGTGAGCGAATAGCTATTTTTAACGAAGATAATGATATTAGAAACCCTATGAGTGGTGTTTTAATTCATAACACTACTAATCTTACTTTGGAAAATGGCCCTCTAACAGTTTTTGAACAAGAAACTTATGCTGGTGAAAGCTTAATTAGTAGAATGAAACCAGATGAAAAAAGATTCCTTACCTATGCTGCTGACTTAAGTTGTTTTATTAGTGTTTCCAATGAAGATAAAGTAGATAATGTTTCCTCAGTAAGCATTAATAAAGGAACTTTTGTTGCTTACAACAAACAAATAAGCACAAAAACTTATAATATTGTTAATAAAGACAATAAGCAAAAAGTTATTTATTTAGAGCATCCTTTTAAGAGAAATTGGAAGCTAGTCAATACTCCAGAACCAGCAGAGCAAACCCAAAATTACTTCCGTTTTCGGGTTACAGTTGAACCAAAAACAACATTAAAATTCCCTGTTGTTGAAGAAAATGTACTAGAAACTACTTACTATATTTCTAGATTTACACCTGAAGATATAGAGTTTTTCTTTAAAGGAAAACACATAAATGATGAAATTAAACAAGCGTTAGAGCAAATTTTAGATATTAAAAATAAGATTTATGAAATAGACACAGATTTATCAACTAAAACTCGCCAAATATTAGAAATAAACTCTGAACAAGCCCGCCTAAGAACAAACCTAGAAACCATTAGCAAAACAGCCGACGATAAAACCTTGCTTAACCGCTATATACAAAAGTTTAAGGCTGGAGAAGATGAAATAGAAAGACTACAAGCAGAAATTAAAAGAATCACTGCTGATAGAGCTACTTTATATACAGAAATGAATAAACAAATAGAAGCCATTAGCTTTAACGCTAAGAAATAATTAAACTTAGAGGAAAATCTTTTTGTGTAACAGTAGCTTGTAATTTGCCAAGCTACTGTTTGCATAAAATCTAAGGCTTAGAAGTTATTCGTTTAAGTTTTCAAGTTTAGATAACTCATCCTGAGCAGCATAATAAAATCCCGATCCATCATCCTTAAATAAAAGTACTTTATTAAAAAGCTTTATAGCTTCGCTAGTTTGTCCTTCAGAATTTGCAACCATACCAAGACGAAAGTATGCCCAGGGCATCAACCAAGTAGGTTGTTTAGGTCTAGCTTTAATTATTTTAGAAAGAGCCTCTTTAGCCCGCTTGCTATCATCAAGGTCACGATGAGAAGCTACTGCTATCCAATACCAGGCTACATAGTTTTTAGGATTATTTCTTACTAAACTTTCTAGTTGTTCTCTTGTCTCTCTAACGTCGTGCAAGTTCCATTCATTAAGGATAGCTTTAAGTATTTCTTCGTCATTTTGGGTACTTACTACTAAAAAGTTACCTTTTGTTGATTTAGACAAGCTTTTAAGTTTAAGATTTTTCTCTGTTGAAACCGCAGTTGCTACACTTAAAGCAATCAAAATCAATAAAATAGTTATGGAGAAATTTACTATAACTTTACTCATTAGCTTTATTTCTTACATTTTTTTTCAATTTATCTTTTACTATTTTTAGATCTACAAAATCAAAATTACTCGCTTAAAATAAGGATTTTTCCACAGTGGATTTTTTACCATACTTTAAGAATAATAGGGCCAAGCTTCATATTTGTGAGTAAGTTGTATACCGATACGAGTTCTTAAAGCAGCATTTTCTTGGCTATCATCTGTAATAACATCAGCTATTTCTCCTTTAGCAGCTAATTCTCCTCCTAGATATAAATTAACTACAGAATTAATTTCAAAAGGAAATTGGCTATATATACATATTCCTGAATTACTTACATTTGTTACTAATGCTTCTAATTTTTCATGACCCCAAAGATCATGGCCTTCAACAGTAATAAACATTTTAGCTTCTTCTCTAGGTTCTTCGCGTTGGTCGTCCATTATATTCACCCTCCAAAAAGATTTTATTATTATACTAAGCAATAGTTATACCATTATTTATTATATTTTTTTCTATCAAAAGGCTTTATACAACTATTCTTCTTTATTACAAATTATAAAAAATAATTAAAACCTACTTATTTGTAATAGGCTTAAACAGTTTCCTAAAAGCTTTAAGAGCCGCTGGATGATAAATTGTTGAGTGTTTTTCTTCTAGCATTTTTTCATAATGCCAATTAAGTGTAGAAGGTGCATATTTGCCAAGGATTTCTGCTAATTGTTGAGTAATATCTGAAATACCCTTTTCATCACTACTTGCAAAGTATAAATTTTTCTTTGACTTAGGCGGTGATTGTAGCCGTTTATCTGCTGTTTTGACTAGTTTTTGATTATTCCACCAAAGGCTAGGGTCAAGTGCTATGTAAGTATCAAACAAATCTGGTTCAAGAAAAAATGTCTCCATTACAAAAAGCCCTGCAAGCGACTCGCCTACAATGGCCGTTTCGTTAGTTGTGTGATAACGCTCTTTTATTTGGGGCATTAATTCATCTTTTAAGAACTTTCTAAACTTTTCTGAACCTCCTACACGCACAGCAATCTTTTTATCTTCTTCATTTTCAGTAGGGCCAGTCATATCACGTCGTCTTTCAGTATTTTCAATTCCCACTAGCAAAAATGGGCGCATTGTTTGATTGCCTACAGACACTTGCACAAGTCCCGCTACATGCAAAAAATCTTCCGCCATACCCCCATCAGGCATATAAAGCACTGGCAATTTAGTATCAGGTGATTCTAAATAAATTGAAGGAATATAAGCATTTACACGCCTTTTTTCACCAAGAATTTTTGAATCAATTGTAAACGTCTCGCCAATAATCAATGGTTCTGCCTTATCCATATTTTTTATAACCATGAAATTATTAAAGTTTCCATATCTTTGACCATAAATAGTTACATTTGCCAATAAGAAAACTATTAATACTAGTAAATACCTTAATTTCATAATTTACCCTTTTTTGTTGATTTGATTTATTGTAATTGTTTTTGTTTAGCCTTAAGAACTAAGATACTTTAGCAAAACAAATAAATCAACAAAGGCGGTAAATGCTAGCAAGATGGCATATATGATCCCAGAAACACTTAATAGCTTAGAAGCAACCACAGGAGAAACAGCCCTTTTTAAGCTGCTTCAAAATAAATTAAGCAATGACGTTTATGTTTGGTTTAATATCCCTATTAAACAGCGTTTTGCAGACTTTGTTGTTTTAGACCCTAAATTTGGGCTACTTATTTTAGAAGTTAAAGATTGGCAACTGTCTCAAATAAAAGAAATTAACCCTAACTATGTTGTTATAGAAACTCCCAAAGGCCAAAAAAGTTGTACCAACCCTCTTAACCAAGCTAGAAACTATGCTCTGCAAATAGTCGATTTATTGGCATCCGATCCTTTACTAGTTCAATCTAGCAATGACTATAAAGGTAAATTAGCTTTCCCTTTTAGCTATGGAGTTGTTTGGAGTCGTATTAAATCAACAGACTTTCAATCTACCTTGCCAGAGTTATTTGAGCTTAATAAAGCTCTATTTTGGGAGCATTTAAGCCCTTCTATAAATGAAGAAATTTTTCAACAACAGTTACAACTGCTTTTTCCTCAATATTTTAACTTCCATTTATCAACACAGCAAATAGACCGAATTCGATATCATCTTTTTCCAGAAATAAGACTTCCTAGAAAACAATTTCCTGTAAAACAGATTGAAGCTAAAGATAATCAAGATTTTTTACCGGAGTTAAAACCTGATAGCGAAACTATTCTTACGGTAATGGATCTAGAGCAAGAACGCCTAGCTAAAAACTTAGGAGAGGGACACCGTTTGTTAAGAGGCGTTGCAGGTTCAGGAAAGACTTGGACTTTAATTTGTAGAGCTAGAATTTTGGCACAACTTTATCCTGATTGGAAAATTTTAGTCTTGTGCTATAACGTAAGTCTTACTACTATGTTAAAGCAAATGATAGATATGGTAGCTTTGCCTAAACATTCAGCTAATATTAAAGTAACAAACTACCATCCATTCTTAGCGCGACTAGCTGCTAGGGCTAAAGTTGAACAAGCTAGCGGTGAAGAATGGGCAGAATTTCTTTCCCAAAAGCTAAATAAACTTATTGACGAAGGAAAATATAAAGTTCCCATTTTTGATGCAATCCTAATAGACGAAGCCCATGATTTCCATCCCGAATGGTTAAAATTGATAGTTCGTTGCTTAAATCCAAAAACTAATAGCCTGTTTATAGTTCACGATAGCGCGCAAAATATTTACCGCAAAGGGTTTAGCTTTAAGAGTGTAGGGATTCAAATCAAAGGCCGGACTAAAATATTAAAAACTAATTACCGCAATACCCGCGAAATAGCCCATCTAGCCTCTAGCTTTCTTAATTGTGGAGTCAAATTTACAGATGAATTATTAAAAGATGATGAAGGCCAACTTTTAGAAATAATAAGACCTCAAGCAACTTTAAGATCAGGCTCACCACCACAACTAATTGAATGTAAAAGTTTTAGAGAAGAGTGCGCAGAAATAGCCGCTAGGATAAAACTTTGGCTAGAAAAAGGTAAATATCCACCTCAAGAAATATTAATTTTATATGTAAAAAAAGGGGCTAACCCTAATGATGAGAGATATATACAGGCTGTCCTAACTTCACTAGAAGAAGCAGGAATTGAATATGAATGGATAACGCGCAATCAAGAATCAAAGCGTAGTTTTCAATTATCATCAGCTAAAGTAAAAGTATCAACAATCCATAGTGCTAAAGGGCTAGACTTTGCTGCTGTAGCCTTAGTGGGATTGTCTTTATTGCCTTCATCCTTAGAGCAAGCTGAAGTAGAGCGAAAACTAGTATATGTTGGTTTAACACGCGCTCGTAATGAGCTTTTAATTACCCACTGTAAAAACTCTCAGTTTATTGTTGATCTTAAACAATGTCAGGAAAAACTAATTCCCTACTAAAATGGTTTATTGTGTTCTTAAGTCTTTAATTCTCCCTAAAACTTGCTAAAAGTGCTAAGGTTTTTTTAGTCAAAGGTCTAAGTAATGGTACAGTGGCAATAGTAATTAATTTTGCTACTATGTCAACAGTATGTTCAATAAGTCGATGGGTACGGATACGGTTTGGTGAATTATCATGGATCCAAAAAAGGACTATTCCCATACTATAAACCCAAAGTAAATCTGGTAGTTCAGCATATAAATCTTTTGGTATGGCAATTCTTAACCTAGCACCTTCTACGACTTGAGCAAAAATTTCTGTGCTTTGTCTACGAGTCTCCAAAGACTCTTCGCTAAAGGGGTTAAGCGGGCTTTTTGGGTCTGCTGCTGTACGAAAAAGTACCCCCGCAAATTGATGATAAGGCTCTATAACAGCTTGTTTAGCCTTTATT
This sequence comes from uncultured Clostridia bacterium, assembly GCA_964492845.1. Classification (GTDB taxonomy): domain Bacteria; phylum Acidobacteriota; class Blastocatellia; order Chloracidobacteriales; family JADJPF01; genus JADJPF01. The sequence continues at coordinate 123,871 of CAZBMZ010000014.1, read as the reverse complement.
ACACCTAATAATCTTGCTTTTAGAGTGCGCTCTTTTTCTAAAATAGGAATACAAGCCGCCAAATGTTCTTCATGTGTATTGTAATAAAAGGCTTGTATTAAATGTTCTTTAGAACGAAAGTAATAATATGTATTACCTAGGGCGACACCTGCTTTTTCTGCAATATCGCGCATAGTTGTTTGCTCATAACCTCGTTCTCGAAACAGTTCTAGCGCAGTTTCTAAAATTAACGTTTTAGTTTGTTGCCCTTTAGTAGGCTTTGGAGACTCCAAATCTGTTGTTGACATTTATCTTAAACCTAAGAAACTATTGATCTTATGTCTATTATTAGAAACCCAAAGAATCATTCTTCTTGCAATAGGAAAAAGTTCTGGTGTAGAAAGAGTTACAGCTAAATCTCGGTACTCCTGTAATGCCCATAAACACATTACCCAAGCTTTTTCGCCAACATAAACTAGGCCATTATCACTGATTACAGTAAGTTCCGTCAACGTTTGCTGATGATCCAACACAGGAAATTGATAACGTGCTTCATTTGAATCTGCTGCAATAAATTTTACTTCCACATATTTTGGTTGATGCTCTAGCCATTCGCGGGCCCTACTACATAACGAGCAGCGTTTATCATAAAGCACCGTTATTGGTGTATGTGCTATTGTATTCATATATTTAGCCCCTTACTATTGTACAAGCATCTGGTTGAACTGGAGGAGGCATTTCTGGTAAAGTAATTCGGCGACGAATACGGCTAAAAACAAGTAAATTAAAGAAGTGCATAGCACCTAACACAATTAAAACCCAGCCTATTTTATGTGATAACACTTCGACGACTTCAGCATAATCTGTTTGGATTCTATAACCTATTTGTAAAGCTAAACTAACATAACCAAAATTAATTAAGTAAAATCCCACCACTAGCAAATGATTAACAGAATCTGCTAACTGTTCATTACCATGAAAAACATCTACTAAAAATATTCTTCCATTTTTATATAGCGTCTTTGCTACCCAAATTGTTAACACAATGCTAACAGCCAAATAACACATGTAAGCTAGTAAAGTCTTGTCCATAAACCAAGTCCCCTTAATTATTTAAAGTTTTTGAACGTGTTCAACAATTAGATACTACGCCTAGTTTTAAGCTAGGTCAACAAATATTTTGAACGCGTTCAAAATATTTTCCAGGACAAGAAATTTAGTTTATTAGGAAAAATCTTTTTTGGAAACTTAAAACCTAAAAGGTAAAATTATTTTTTATCTATTTTCTCTAAATCAGAAAAAGTTATTTCTGGTCTTTTCTCTTCATTTAGCACAAGTATATCTGATACTTTCCTTTTTATAACTTTATTATTCTTAAAAATTATCCAGTTTACTTCATAACTACCTGCACCATCTCCACCACCTAATTCTATTTCTACGCTTAAAGGATTTTCCTTTATAGAAAAAATGGATGAATAAAATTCATTTCCTAAATGTGGATTAAATAACAGATTATATTGGGCTAAAGGAAAGCTATACTCTTGGTCTAACTCAAAGAAACTAATAGAAGCTATTTCTGTATTTGGAATGGATCCATCTGTTCCATAATATTCTTTATTATTTACTTTTATTAACGTTTTTTGTTTTTTATCATAAAATTTTAATTTATATTTAGTCTTATCAAATTTTTTATACTTTATAATCACTTTATATCTTCCTACATCTCTAATTTCTATAGATTCCATATTATTTTTTCGTTTATTATTATCAACTAGATTTTTATAATGATTTTGGGTATTTATCTCAGAGAATGGTAGAACTCCAAATTGTTGATAAGCTAAAGCTTGCTGACGACAAATAGGACAATAAAGTGTGTCTTTGTTACCTTCTTCTGTTAAAACACAGCCTCCTGTTACAAACATATTTGCAACAGGAAAGTATTTATCAAAAGGATCAGCCACGAAAAGACCATATAAAATAGGAACATTATCATGTATCAAAGGTGAGTTATGAATGTAGCAAAACTTCCCTTTACCTAACTCAAAAGGATATAAACTTCTTACTCTTATAGGTTCTTCTAAATTTTCTTGAGTAATTTCTACAGTTTCTAATAAAAGAGTTATATAAGTAGCTAAGAAGAAAACTACAGTAAAAATCATTATATTATAAATTTTTCTCTTCATATGTTTATAGTGCTTGCGATTGATTTAATGTTTATTCCTAAGACACTTTTTTTACAAATAAAGTTCCTTGATGAGTTATTTTTAATGGATATTTTTTGTGTAGTAAACAAAAAGACCTTGTAATCAAAATACAAGGTCTTTTCTTAAAATGCACTGTAAGAAGTTAGTAATTTAAGAGTGGTTTAAAGGTATAAACAACTATTTAGCTTTTTTTTCTAGCTGCTTTTTGATTAAAATTTCAGCTAGATCTGGGACAACTTCCCATGCAATTTCTCTTACAACATTTTCACTAAGCTGAGATATTACACGTTGAACAATTTGGTCAATTAAGTGTTGTGGTATTTGATCAATACTAGTAATGCTAGTGATAGCTGTCACTTTCGTTTGGTTATCAGACTCAGCAATAGGTTTAGTTATAGTATTTTCTATTACTGTATTAGTTTCAACTAAACTTGGGTTTGGTAAGACTGGAGGCAAGGCGATAACAGGGGAAGAAACAAATGCACTAGCAGAAACTAAGTCTGTTGCTGTAGGAAGATTTTCTTCTTCAACAAAAGTTTGGGTTGAAATTGGGTTTGAAATAACGGTTGAAACAGGTGTTGGTTCTGGTAGTTCTGGCAGTTCTAAAACAGATTCTAAACCAGCATTTGCTTCAAAGGTTTGAGGTTCATTTATAGTATTAGAGACGCTTTCTGGTGTTACTAAATCAGCTAAAGGTTCTTCTGCAATGGCATTGTAATTAGAAGACAAAGGTTCTGTATAGTAATGAGTTGGTGCTTGCTCAAGTTCAAATTGTGATGGGCTTTCGTCTATTTCTAGTGGGTGATCTTGAGATTCTAAATCCAAAGGATCTTCTTCATTAGTTATAGATGTAGGTATGGAGCCTGCGCTTGCAGATATTGGAATTGAAGCAATATCAAGTATTGGTTCAGAATAATTAAATTCTTCTATTGGATTAGGAGCAATATATTTAGGTTCTTCATTATGTTGTATTGGCGCAATGGGTTCAGAAAAGTACATTTCTGCTAAAGCAGGGGTTTCTTGTGTATAAATTGGAGTAGCAATAGGCTCTGGAATTTGGGGAATTGTTTCTGTAACTCTTGCAATATCTTGAGAACTAGTTATTCGCCCAATAGCTAAATTAGGTTCTTCTACTTTAGAAACTTCAGGAGCAGGAATTTCTTCTATATCTAATAAAGGTTCTCTTTTAATTTCAGAAGTTGTTGATTCAAAAACATATTCATCGCTAATAGCTGGCAATTCATCAGTTGTATGAGGTGTAGAAGCAACAGAATTATTTTGTTCCTGAATTTGTGAATAGTTAATTTCTTCTAAAGGTTCTAGGTCTAAAGGGCTAAAATCATCATAGCTATAATTCTCTTCTGAAATATTGTCAGCATATTCTGTTTCTGTGTTACTTGCTACTTCAAAGCTAGGAGGTTGTTCTGTGCTAAAGTCTACATCCAGGGACATTTCTTTAGGGTCTTCTACTGTATTTGTAGAAGGTGTAGAACTAGAGTAAGCCGAATAAGCAGCTAAAAGCTCTTTACGTGAAGCAGAACCCATTATTTGAGTATTTTCATATTCATCATATTGATTTTCTTGTGGTGGTTTTTCTGATTCAACGGCTTCATCTGGTGTAAATTCAAAGTTTACGGATTTATCTATTTGCGTTTGATTCCTAAGTGGTTGGACATTTGCGTTTGGATCAAAAGCTATAGTGGAAGAAGCTTTTTGCTCAGAAGTGTTATAAGCAATATCACTAAATTCTAGGTCAAATGTTGGCTCACTAGGAGGAGGAGGTGCATCTAAATCAAAGACTGGGCCTCTATCTATATCTAGCTCCATTTTATCAGACGTTTCTTCAGGAACTGTTACAGGAGCAGAATTACTATTATCAAAACTAAAAACTTTATCTACAAAGTTATTAGCAGAAGGGGGTGGAGGAAAAACAGGTTCTGGTTTTGGAGGAGCAAAACTTTCTGGAAACACAGGACTTGCTTGGATTGGTGTTATTGGACTTACAGGAAATACAGGGCTTGCTTGAATTGGCGTTACTGGGCTTGCCTGAATGGGTGTTACTGGTTTAGCTTGAATTGGCGTTACTGGACTTGCCATAAAGGGTTCAGCCCTTTGTAGTTCTGGAGAAAAGCTAGCTTGATAGCGAGCAGCAATTTCTGGAGAAAGCTTTGTAGTAGTAGCATCAGGAGGAATATTTTGCCAAGAAGGTGCTTGTGTAGGGGTAGGAGTAACAGCTTTTTTAGGGCTGCTAGCTATTAGTCTATTTACTGTTGCAACCAAAGCACGAGATTCAAAAGGTTTTGTTAAATGCCCATCTGCTTTAACACGAACAGCTTCTGTTGGGTCAAAAGGTTCAAAAGCTCCTACTAATAAAAGTACTGGGATATGGGAATATTGAGGATTAGTTTTAATATACTCACAAACTTCATAACCGCTTTTACCAGGCATATAAATGTCGGCAAGTACGATGTCTGGTTGGACTTCGTTTAATCTTCTTACTGCCAATTCTCCATTCCCTACTGTAACAACTTCTATACCTTCATCAGAAAAAGTTAAGTTAACAACTTTTTGTATTGTTATACTATCGTCGGCAAGTAAGATTTTATGTCCCATTCCGTCCTCCTAAATAGACTTTGATTTCCTAGTTTTGATTAATCTAAGTGGCATTCTAAATGCAAATCGCTACAGAGAAAATTTTACTCTGTAGCGGTGCAAACTAGAAATCAAAACTCTTTTGAAATCAACCAAAAACATTGAAAAACTAAACTATCATCCTTAGCTTACTGCTGTCAAGATTTGTTATTTTTTAGTAATTAACCTTTAGATTTTTTATTTTTTTTCTTTTCTTTTATTTTTGGTTGGCTGCTATCTCCTTCATTGTTTGTGTTTGTAGGATTAGCGTTACTATCTGTGTTATCTGCATTAGGTTTAGTTCCAATACTACTCCCACTACTAGTAGGGTCACTACCTGTGTTTCTCGCAGTAGTATTTATTAACTCATAAGTTGACTCGTCTATTTTATCGCCTTCTTTAAGTAAAATACCTTCTTTAGAGACGGCAACTGTTGGGCCAAAGAGATTTTCCATAACACGGGCCATCATAGAGCGACGTTCAGTAATTTTTTCTTGAACATTTGGGTCAGGATCTGGGACAACTTTGCCAAAAAGCTCTAGTTTTTCAGCAGCAGCATCTCGATATTTACTTTCTGGAAATTCGCGTACAATACGGGCAAAATACTTAGAAGCATCTTCTGTGTTTTCTTGAGATTCTAAAGCTCGTCCTAAATACCAAAGAGCTATGTCCATTTCTATAAAGTTAGGATATTTTTTAATAATATCTAAACATCTAGATTCTGTAGCTTTCCAAGCATCACGTCTTTCAAAATAAAACCTAGCAACTCCTAAATCATGGGTAGCTAATTTTTCTTGTACTAAGTCTAAATACTCTACTATTTTTGGATTATCCTTTGATTTAGGAAAACGCTTTGTGGTTTCTACTAAAATTTTTTCTGCTTTTAAGGCGTGTTCTTGGTCACGATCTGCTGATTGGATTTGTCTAAGGTGTATTTCTGCGGTTTTAATTAAAACTTCTGGTGCTAAGTCGTGATTAGGAAAGAATTGTAGCCAATCCCTATATTCTGCTTCTGCTTGTACTAAATTTCCTGTACCACCTTCTCGATAGTAAGAATCTGCAATAGTAAGTTTTGCCATTGGTAGTAGTGGGCTATCACCATAAGTTGTTACCATAGTATTAATTAACAACCGGCCTTGCTCATAGCGTTTTTTCTGCATTTCTTTTAAGGCATCTTCAAAAAGCTCTCGATCTCGACCATCACGAGGCTGATCTGCATTATCGGACACAGACAATTTAGTAGTTTTATTACTACTACAAGCAGATAAAGAAAAACTTAAAGTTAATATAATAAAAAGAGTGAAAAATTTTGCTAATTTCATTTTTGCATTACCCCAAATAAAGCTTTTTAATTAAAAAAATTAAGAAAATTAAGAAAAACTAGAAATAAATTAAACAGAAAAAGGTTTATTAGCTATTTGTTGCATTTCTACAACAGCTTTAGCAGGAGATTCAGCACAAAAGATAGCTGAACCAGCAACTAACCATTCTGCTCCGGCAGCAGTAACTTGAGCAGCAGTAGTCATATCAATACCACCATCTACTTCAATATGAACATTTAAGTCTCGCTCTGTAATCATTTTTCGTAGTTTAGATATTTTATCCAACGTACTTTTAATAAATTTTTGTCCTCCAAAGCCAGGATTAACTGACATTAGTAAAACAAAATCTGTATAAGGTAAAATTTCATCTAAAGTTGATAGCGAGGTTCCTGGATTAAGCACTACGCCAGCTTTGCAACCTAGGCTATGGATTAAATCAAGGCTACGGTGAAGGTGTGGAACGGCTTCCATATGGACAGAAATCATATCTGAACCAGCTTTAGCAAAACGTTCTATATAGCGATCCGCTTCAGAAATCATTAAATGTGTATCAATAGGTAATTTAGTAATAGGTCTTAGGGATTCAACTACAGGTATGCCAATAGAGATATTAGGAACAAAATGACCATCCATAACATCCACGTGCAAAATACCTGCTCCGGCGGCTTCTACTTCTCTTACTTGTTCACCTAGACGAGTAAAATCAGCAGATAATATTGAAGGAGCTATTTTTATTTGCATAAATAAAAATCCTATTGTGATTAAGTAAATTTAATTACTAGGTTCTATAGTTTTGCTAGGTAAAAAAACTTTAATTGTATAACCTTGTTTAACAACCATTCCTGCTTTTGGTTCTTGGTTGATGACAATACCTATGGGAGCTTCTTCATCAACAACTTCAATAGTATTTACTATTAATCCCGCGTTTTGAGCGATGCGTTGCACATCACTTTGTTTTTTACCAATAAATGTTGGTACTTTAACTTCTTTACCACGAGAAAGATAAATGGCTGTTAAAGAACTGCCTATAAAGGCTAATGATAAAATCGCTAGAATAAGTAAGCGTCGAAAGACTGTCCAAAATACTCTAGCAAAGCCCAATGTTACTTCTCCAGATTTTTCTAAAGTAGAATTTTGAGGAAACGCTAGTCTAGCACTTACTAGAAAAGCTTTCAACTATAAGCAATAAACTATAAGCAAAATTATTAAGGGGGCCTATAAATTTACGCCTTAAATAGCAACCTAAAAACAACAGTTACTTAGATTTAGAGGTTTCTTCAATACGTGCAACTTTTTCTTTATCTGCATCAGGGTCATCACTCATTGATTTCTTAAAATTCTTAATTCCTTCACCTAATCCAGATGCTAATTCTGGTATCTTTTTACCACCAAAAAGAACAACCAAAATCACTAAAATAACTATCATTTCTGTAGGGCCAAGAGGAAATAAAAAAAGGCCAAGCATAGAGATCTCCTTAAAACTAAAAACATTGCCTAATTCTAGTCTTGTGTCTTACTAACTGTCAAATAAAATACCTGTTTACGGATGGATAGCAAAATAAAATTTCTTTCTTACCTATAGAGTTTATTTGATCAAATAAAGCGTGTCGTTATAAAGCACAATGACAGATTTTCCTATTCCAAAATAAGGTTTTAAGCTAGCATTTTCTCTTAAAACCTTTTTATACTCTTCACTACCATTTTTAAGTTCTACCTTCTTTAGATTTTTTGCTCCTCGACTTAAATATTCTTTATCTGTCCAAACTCCATTTTTAAGAATAAATTTTTTTCCTGCTATGTTTTTTTGCTCTTCTATATCAGAAGCTAAGCCTATACCTAACTTCTCACCTTTTGTTGAACGAGGGTTGTTATTAGTTGTAGCGTTACCAGTATTTTTCTCTGTATTTTGTGCAATATCGTTATTTGCTGGTGGTGGTGGGGGTGGGGGTGCTTGTAAAGGATCAATAATATTAATAGGTGTATTTTTCTTATTTTCTGCTAAATCAGGTATTGTTCCCTCTTGTTTTAAGTCTGGTAATTTTACAGTAGGAGCATTTTTATTAGCAAATTCTTCTTTATTTTCTACTTTATCTTCGGGTGTAACATTTTGTGTATTATCTTTACTATCTTTATTTTTCTCAGGAGTAGTTACTATATCTTTTTTGTTATCGGTCGCAAGTTCATTATTAGGTAAAGTTGTATTATCTTCAGGCTTTGGATCAACAACTTTAGGATCATTAATGTTTTCTGGAGTAGTTTTCTTTTCGTTTTTAATATTATTATTTTCTGCTACAGTGTTAGTATTTATACTTCGATCATAAACTATCCATACCATAGTACAAACTATAACTAATGCTGCCATAACCCAGCGAATTTGTGGAGCAAAGAGCCATTCCCTTAAACTTGCCCAGCCAGAAGTAGAAGGTTTTTTTACTTCTTTTTTAACTATTTCATTAGCAAAAACTACTTGTTCTGGATCCTTAGTAGTTACTTCTTCACCAAACATTAACAAGTACTCTGTTGTCATTTGGCGACAATTTTGGCAAGCAATTAAGTGATTTTGGTAGTTTTCCAATATAGTTGTACTAAGAGTTTTTTCTGCATAAGCTGCGGCTAAGTCAGGATCAAAGCCTTCGCATTCAACATGTTGTGTGTTGTCTTTTAAGTGTTTACGCAACAATTTATCTATTTGTAAATCTGTTGCTTTGTCTTTTGTGTTTTCCATTTTTTCCCCTTAAAAAGCTACCAAAAATACTTCTTTCTAAAAATAGCTTCTACTTTTCCCATAGCAGGAACGCAAGTTAAAAAAAAACTTGCAGACATTTCTACTAAATTTAAGGGCCTCTTGGAGGTTCTGAACTTGTTAGTAAAGTTTTGATGTCTACACCTTCGCTTTGAGAAGCAAATTCTAAACATTCTTTTATTTGAACATTATTAAATTGATGCTCTTGCTTAAGAAGTTTTTCTACTTCTTGTCTAATATCTTGTTGAATTTTTTGTAACCAACGACTTGCAGTTGCTTCATGTACCCCAAAAACTTGTCCTATCTGCTTTAGTGTTAAATTATCATAATAATAATAGCTTAATACTAATTTCATACGAGAATCTAAGGTAGTAATAGCTTTTTCTAGTGCTTTATGTGTAGCAATTTGATAACGCTTTCCAATAGAAGGAGTTTTTTCCGCTGCATGAGCAACTGCTGGTGTTAGACGTTCAAAGTCACTTTCCTCTTCTGTTTGTACATATCTACCTTGTTTTCGATGACGATCAACAGAAAGCTGAAATAAAACCGCCTTTAACCATCCTTTTAGCGAACCTTTGCCAGAATAAGAAGAAAATTTACTTACACGTTTTCCTTCTACTTCTCGAAGTCCAAAGAGTTCACTCCAGGCAATTTCTACTAGTTCTTCAGCTTGAGTTTCATTTTTTGTTAATTGATGAGCAACTGCTTGTAAAAACCCTCTGTAATCTCGCATAAAATCTTCCCAAGCTGTTTCATCTGCTTCAGAACATGCAACAGCAAAACAAAGATCCTGGGCATTTAATTGAAGTAAAAAGGCTATAATTTCTCTACTACTAGCATCTGGAGAAGATTTTAGTAAATATCTAAGTGTTACAGAATAAAGAACATCTGAAAACCTTTCTTTGGTTATTGAATATCTTTTAGTTATTGAGAAATAAATCTCTGTTATTTCTTTATTAAACCTACTAATAAAATCTTTTGAACTTATTTGCACGTCTTATGCCCTAAGGTTACATTGATTACATTTTTTAATCCTAAAATTTGACCTAGAATTAAGAATCTAACCCTAGGCTATTTTAGTTCTATCTTTGATTAGACTAAAATAAGAGTTTTATTTTTTCTATTCAATGCTTCCTTGCTTCAATTATTAATAAAAGATCAAAATTTTACCTAAAAATTCCTTTCTACTGTAAAAAAAATGTAAAAATTTTCCTTAAGTGATCGGAAAATTTTTTGCTTAGCTAAGATCTTGATAAAAATGTTCATAGCTCTAAAAAGAACTTTTAAGAAAGCTTTTTTTCTATTCTTTCCTGTGAAAATCAATTGCAAAGCAATAAAAGCATATGCTAATCTCGATTTTGGTCTGAAAAAATATTTTCAACAGCTTAAATAACTGAAAAATAAGCCTCTTAGTTCTTCACAACTAATATATTTTATAACATTAAAAAGCTGTTAAAATGCTGTGGAAATCTTATCTAAGAGTTAAATCTTTATCTCGTCTTAGTCTTAAAAATTAAACTATAAAAACAAATTATTAACCTAAAAACTACTTAGGTTACTGTGCAATGGATCGGATATAGTTTATGAACATAAAAAGTAGCCCAAATCTTTGGGACTCTATTCTTTCCTTAATTAAGGAAAAAATAAATCATCAAAGCTTTGATACTTGGTTTGAACCTATAACTTTTTTATCTAATTCCAATAGTGTTATTTATTTAACTGCTCCAGACAAAGTATTTGAAAATTGGATTATAGAAAATTATAGCGAAGAAATATCAAAAGCTTTATCGGACTTAGGTCTTAGTAATTATCGAATTATTTTTAGTTTTAATGATAAAGGTAAACAAAGTAATAATTTTAGGAATAAGGATTTTTTTGATTCTCAAGAAAGTATAAAAGCTTCTCCATCATTAGTTTATAGTGGTTTTGATGATGCTGGGCTAGATGAATTTGTTAGTACTAGATTTGTAGATATTGAACCGATTGAAACCCCATTAAATCAAAAATATTCATTTGAAAACTTTGTAGTAGGTTCTTCAAACCAATTTGCTCATGCTGCGGCACAAGCTGTCGCGGCGGCTCCATCAAAAGCTTATAATCCTCTTTTTATATATGGAGGTGTAGGTTTAGGAAAAACCCACTTGATGCATGCCGTTGGACATACTATACGATCCCGTAACCGACACTTACGACTTGTTTATATTTCCGCAGAAAAGTTTATGAATGAACTAATTAACGCCATTCGTTACGATAAGACTTTAACTTTTCGTGAGAAGTATAGGTCAATAGACGTTTTACTAGTTGATGATATCCAATTTATTGCTGGCAAGGAAAGAACTCAAGAAGAATTTTTCCATACATTCAACGCATTATACGACGCACAAAAACAAATTGTTATTTCTTCTGATTGTCCGCCAAAAGAAATTCCTACATTGGAAGAACGGCTGCACTCCCGATTTGAATGGGGTTTGCTAGCAGATATTCAACCTCCTGACTTAGAAACCAAGGTAGCAATTTTAAGACGTAAAGCAGAACTGGAAAAAATTGATTTAGAAAATGATTTAGCTCTTTTTATTGCAAGTAAAATAAAGTCTAATGTACGAGAATTAGAAGGTTCTTTGGTTCGTCTAGTCGCCTATTCATCGCTAAAAAAGCAGCCTATTACATTACAACTTGCTCAAGAAGTATTAAGAAATATTATTGACGAAGATGAACGAGGAATTTCAATAGAAACAATTCAAAAAGTAGTGGCAAGCCATTATGGATTAAAGGTTAATGATCTAAAATCAAAAAATAACTCTCGTAGTATCGCAATTCCTAGGCAAGTAGCAATGTATTTATGTAAAACATTAACAAAAGCTAGTTTGCCAGAAATCGGTAGAGAGTTTGGAGGAAAGCATCATACTACGGTGCTTCATAGTGTGAGTAAAATAACAGCACTATACAAAACGGACAAAGATTTCCACAGAGTTATTAACAGCCTAACTAGTTCATTAAAATAAAGTTGTTTGACTTTTCCTATAAAGTTTTTTGGATCCCTTTGGATCCTGTGAAAAAAAATTTTACTGTTAAAAAGGATCCACAGGCAAAGAAGTTTTACACACTTGGATCCACAGCAGATCGCACAGCTTTTTATTGATAAAAGTGTCTTATTTGCAATAAGTTACAAAACTTTTTTCACATTTCCACAGGCTCTATTATTAATACTTGATCTATAACTAAATTTTTAATTTTTTTAGATCAAGAAATAAGATCTTATAGAAAGTAACTAATTTCTAAAAAGTAGTTTAATTACTAAAACCTATTAAATTTTACTTAAAGGAGTAAAAGCGTGGAGTTCACGGTAAAAAAGAGCAATCTGCAAAAGGAATTGGGCTTTGTTCAAGGCGTAATTGAAAAGAAAAACACTATTCCAGCTTTGCAAAATATTTCTATTACTTCAGATGGTACTGATGCAATTAAAATTATTGCTACAGACTTAGATGTTACTATTCGTTGCCAATGTGAAGCAGAAGTAAAAAAGCCTGGCACAATGTTAATTCATGCAAGAAAACTTTTTGAAATTGTCCGTAATTTGCCAGATGCGGAAATACACTTAAAGAAAGATGAACAGTCCTGGGCCGAACTTCGTTGTCAACGCTCTAAATATCGTATTGTAGGGCAGCCCGAGGATTCTTTCCCTACAGTTCCAGAGCCTAAAGAAACAAAACTTTCTTTTCCTGCTGATGGACTACGTTACTTAATTGAACATACTATTTATGCTATTACTCAAGAAGAAAATCAAAGGTTTGCTCTTAATGGTGCGCAATTTGTTTTAAGTAAAGAATCTGCTCGTATGATTGCTACTGATGGTCATCGTCTAGCTTATGTTGAACAAAAAAACTTTGTTCAAGACCTAACAGAAGACTTTAAGGTTCTAATTCCAAGAAAAACCCTAACAGAATTGCTAAAAATGCTTTCTGACTTTGGAGATAACAAGGGCAAAGACGAAAAAGACATTCAAAAACAACCAGAAGTTGTTTATTTTGAAAAGGATGATAACCATTTATTTTTTAAGGTAGGGCAACGCCTTCTTATTTCTCGCACCCTTTCAGGACAATTTCCAAATTATGAACTAGTTATGCCAAAAGAAGTAAAACTTTCTATGGTATTTTCTACTAGTGACTTTTTGTCTGCTATTAAACGTGCTGCTCTTATGGCTGATGAAAAAAGTCGAGGTATTAAATTGCGTGTGTCTGATAATTTAGCGGAAATAACTTCTCAAAGTAGCGAAGTAGGAAAGGCTGAAGAAACAATTTTAACTGAGTATAATGGGCCGGAAATTAATGTTGGTTTTAATTCTTCTTACCTTTTAGATTTTCTTAATTCTGTTGGGACAGAGGAATTTAACTTAGAGTTTAAGGATGTTAATAGCCAAGCACAACTGCGACCTAAAAAAGACTTGGGGCTTGATTATAAATATGTAGTAATGCCAATGAGGATCTAGGAAAATAGCTTATTTTTAGCTATTTGTAGAATAATGAAGACATTGCAACACTTGGAAGTTTAAGGGTTTTTTGCTAGAATTTTTGCCAAATAAATTATTTTTATGCTGATAAAATCCTAATATGGACATTGTAGGTAGGGCAGTTTGAACCTCCCAAACACGCTAACTATTACACGTATATTTCTTGTACCAATATTGGTAGTAGTCTTACTAACAAATGTTGCAAGCAAGTTTGGTATGCCCCAACAAATTTTAGGTGTTTCGCTGTTTTTAGCTGCGGCACTTACAGATTTGTTGGATGGATTTCTTGCCCGTCGCCGTGGAGAAGTTACTACTTTAGGAACTTTACTTGATCCAATCGCAGATAAATTATTGATTTCAGCCGCATTTATTTCCTTAGTAGAAACTCATGTTGCTCCTGCCTGGGCCGTAGTAATTATTATTGCTCGTGAATTTGCTGTTTCTGGCCTACGTTCTATTGCTGCTACTGAAGGTTTTACTATTGCTGCTTCTAAAATGGGTAAACTAAAAATGGCTACTCAAGTTCTAGCCATTACTTTGTTACTTTTAGGTACAGTTGATGGTTTACCTCCGTCTGATAACCCAAGTTTTGGGCAAATTTTATCAGAAATTACTAGAACAAAAGACATTACAATTGACCAATTTCGCATGCTTTGCCACTCAGCCGGACGCGGTATGCTTTGGATAGTAGTTTTTTCTTCGCTTTATTCAATGGTTGGGTATTTCTATAAATTTTATGGTAAAGTCCGAGATCGTTTTGAAGTACGCCAAAAAAGAAGACGTTTAAGAGAGTTAATGAAAAGACGACATAAAGAAAAACCCATTGCAGAAAATGATTTACCTATGGAAGAAAAAAATCTTTAATTTTTATGCGATCTTGGCACTCACGTACCAAGCTAAAGCTTGTGTCATCGCTTACGCGATTTTAAGATGTGCAAATTATTAGCTATTTTCTTTTAATGCTAAATAAATCTTATTCACTCAATCAAATTCGTATACTTATATTTGTTTTTTCTTTGATACTTAGTTTATTTAGCTATTTATATTTTTTTCATTTAGGTCTAACAAATCTTTATGGTGATGGGATTGCCCACCTAAATATTGCTCGAAAAATAGTAGATTTAGATACTACTAGCTTTTGGCAACGCTATATACAGCTTGGCTCACCTTGGTTGCCACTTCCACACTTTCTAATGCTACCATTTATTTGGCATGACTATTTTTGGCGTACAGGCTTGGCCGGAAGTCTAGTTTCAATGGTTTCTTACCTAGTTTGTGTGATGAGTTTATTTGAAATAGCTAATATTTTTGCTTCTAGCTATTTTAAGCAAGAACAGCACTTGCTAGCAGGCGTTTTAGCCGCTTTAATTTTTGCTCTTAACCCTAGCATTCTTTATCTACAATCTAGCCCAATGACGGAACTTCCTTTTTTAGCTACTTATGTTCTAGCCGTATATTTACTATTAAAATGGTCTTTAAGTGGCTCAAAAAATTATTTAGTTTTATCTGGCTTTATAACTTCGCTAGCTACGCTTACTCGCTATGAAGCCTGGGCAATGCTACCAGCGGCAGTTTTAGTTATTTTTATTGCTCAACAGGGAAGTATTCAGCAAAGGGCAAGATCGGCGTTTCTTTGGTCTGCTATAGCCTCTCTAGGCATAATCTATTGGCTTTGGCATAACTGGGCAATTTATGGCAATGCCTTAGAGTTTTATAATGGCTTTTATTCAGCAAAAGGTATTTATTTGCGCTTACAATCTCGTTTGGGTTGGGCTGACTTTGCTGTAGGCAATCTAGTTTTGGCAAGTCTACTTGCTGTTGCTAGTTCTTTAGCTTGTTCTGGGCTAGTTTTTTTGCTAGGAATATTTTCTTTTTTTTACACTATTTTTGTTATTTTTCGAGAAAAAAATAAGGAATTTTTAATTAAAATTCTGCCTACTTTTTTATTACTTATTCCATTTCTTTTTACTATTTATAGCCTCTACACGGGCAATATACAAATATACCCAATTAGTGCAATATCCTTACTTAATGTTCGTTATGGTCTTAATGTAACATTAGCTTTAGCTATATTTCCTATTATCTTTCTAAAACCTGATAATAATAAAAAATTTCTTATTGTTTTTTCTCTAGTTATGATTAACTATTACTGGCTTGTTTCTGCTGGAGTAAATCAATTAGCTGTAATTCAAGAACCTTATCGAAATAATTTTAATATTCGTGAAGCTCGTGCGCGTAGAAAACTGACTAATTATTTACTTGCTCATCCACCACAAAAGAAAACTCTAATCTACAGCGGAGATCTAGCAGCAGTAATTGCTTTTAGCCATCTTAAATTCCAAGATATTATATTTGAAGGCATTGATGGTTGGCACTCGGAAAAAATTCCTGAAAATATCAACACTATTGTTGTCAAAGAAGGGGACTCTCTTTGGCAAAAGTTGGAGAAAATGCCAGATTTTCCAAAAGATTTCCATCTTATCTATGAAATTGGCCCATCACCAAAAATGATGGTTTGGCAAAGAACAGGGTCTGATAAAATAAAATAAGATTTAATTTATTTCTAAAAATAGAAAGGCTCTTTTATGGCTTCTTCGTCAAAAAAAGTTATTTATGCTGCTATGATAGGTAATTTTCTTATAGCGATAACAAAATTTTTTGCTGCTTTTTTTACTGCAAGTTCTGCAATGCTATCAGAAGGTATACATTCAATGGTAGACACTGGAAATCAAGTTTTACTGCTTTATGGACTAAAAAAATCCCAAAAACCACCAGATGAAAACTTTCCTTTTGGACATGGAAAAGAGGTTTATTTTTGGAGCTTTGTAGTTGCTATTTTGATTTTTGCCCTCGGTTCTGGAATCTCCATTTATGAAGGAATTGATCATCTTAAAGATCCAAAACCTGTTACTAGCCCTTATATAAATTATTTGGTTTTAGGCTTTGCACTAATTTTTGAAGGGGCTGCATGGTTTTTTGCTCTAAAAGAGTTTTCTAAACAAAAAGGTAAACTAGGATATTTTGAAGCTGTTAGAAAGGGCAAAGATCCAACGCTATTTTTAGTTCTTTTTGAAGATTCCGCTGCTATGTTAGGGTTAGCAATTGCATTTATAGGTATTTTACTAGGTCAAATAACAGGAAATCCTTATTTTGATGGTACTGCTTCTGTTTTAATAGGCGTAGTTTTAGGCGGTACAGCCGTTTTGCTTGCTTATGAGACAAAAGGCTTGCTTATTGGAGAAAGTGCAAATAAAGAAGTAGTGCAAAAAATACGTGAAATAGTTTCTTCTTATAAAGAAATAAGCTACATACACGAAGTTTTAACAATGCACATGGGGCCAGAATATATTTTAGTTACTATAAGTGCTGATTTTACCGATGCTGTTTCTTCACTAGAAGTAGAAACCCTAATTAGCAAAATGGATAGCCAAATAAAACAAACATTTCCAGAAGTTAAAAAAGTATTTATCGAGGCAGAAACTTTTTCAAAAAAGAGTTAAATAAAAATAGCCCAAGAATTTCTTGAGCTATTTTTAACTATTAGCTAGAAATAAGTTATTGATTCTAAAGAAGCATTAAAACCTTAAATGCCCCTACAGGGCATTTTGTAATAGCCCAGTCATGACAGGGCTGGGCGTAATTGGCAGAAATTTTTATTCCAATTTTGGCACAATTTTATTTAATAATTCGATAAATTTTTCGCTTACGCTTGCACTCATATCTAACACTTCTTGATGATCTAATGTGCCTTCTTTTATCCCTGCTGCAAGGTTAGCAATACAGGAAATTCCTAGCACTTTCATGTGCATTTGTTTAGCTACAATTGCTTCTGGAACCGTTGACATTCCTACAGCATCAGTCCCTAAAATTCTAAGCATTCTTACTTCTGCTGGTGTTTCGTAATTTGGCCCAGGCAGTGCCGTATAAACACCTTGTTTTAGCTTTAGCCCTAATGCTTGGCCTTCGCTTTCAGCTATTTTTCTAAATGCAGAATAATAAACTTCTGTCATGTCAGGAAATCTTACCCCAAAACGCTCATCATTTGGCCCTCTTAGCGGGTTTGCTCCTATTAAATTCAGATGATCAGAAATAATCATAATATCACCAGCTTCAAACTCAGGATTTAAGCCTCCTGAAGCATTAGTAACCACCAGATTTTTTATTCCCATCAATGATGCAACTCGAACCGGAAATGTAACTTCTTCCATTCCATAACCTTCATAATGATGAAAACGTCCCGCCATTACTGCTACTGGAGAGCCTCCACAAAGCCCTAATACCATTTTTCCTACATGCCCAATTACAGTTGGCTGGGGAAAATAAGGAATTTCAGTATAATTTATTACTGTAGAGTCTGATAATTTATCGGCAAAAGCCGCAAGTCCAGATCCAAGAATAACTAAGGTTTTAATATCCCATGCAGATTTTGATTTAATTACTTTTGCAGCTTCCAGAGCTTTCTCATAAAGGTTAGACATTTAATATCTCCTAGAAAAGTTTATTTTTAATCTTTAATCAATAACTGAAAAATCAACATTAATAACATTTTTTGATTTAATTTCAAATGCAGCCAGGTTTTCTTCTTCTAATGAAGCAATAAAATAAACGGCATTTGGATAAGCAGCCGACTCTATATCTTTACTTGAAGGATAAGCAGTAGATTGTATATGTGAATGATAAATACCTAATAAGTCTTGTTTGGCTAAAGATATTTTTTTTAAGGCTAGAAGTAATTCTTTTGGGTCAGCAAAATAATTCTTTGTAGGCTCTTTTGCGCAATTTGCTAGTGGATAATATGTAGTAAAAAGTTTATCTTTTCCGCCAACTAGTCCACAACATTCATTAGGAGAAGAACCCCTAGCATGTAAAATCATAGAGTTTCTAATATTGCTAAGTAATAGATACAAAGTATTTGCCTATTTAAAAAAGTAAATTTTCCCTTTTTAGCACATAAAAGCATTTATAAGCAATTATTTATAAGTTATTTATATCTAGTTTTAGCAATAATTTTAGCTTAAGGTGCTATTTGTAGTTACCTAAATGGCTTGCTTATGAAGTATAATGACTCTCTAGCTTCATTTGTTCAGTATTTTAATCTTTACCTAATTACGCCTTAAAAGTTTTACAAAAATTAACAGGAGTGGATTAGATCCTAAAATATGCCTTGCAAAATTTTAATTGCAGATCCTAACCTAACTATTTATTCTGACTTACAAAGATTATTACATGAACAAGGTCACCAGGTCGAAACAGTTACTAGTGGTGAGCAAGTTTTAGCTAAAGTATTGGATTTTCAGCCTAATATTGTTTTACTTGCTGTTATAATGCCTGGGAAATTAGGTTATCAAATTTGTGACGAAATCAAAAGTATTCCTGCTTCAAAAGATACTGCTGTAGTATTAACATTTAGTGAAGATGAACCCTTTGACTATTTAGAAGCTCGTCGCGTTGGTGCCACTCGCTACTTACCTAAATCTATAGAACCTAGTTTGCTAATCTCTCTCTTAAATTTTGTTTGGACTGGTATTTCTCCGATAAATGGTATTGAACAAGAATTTGATAACCACGCACCAAGTATTTCTACAGAAAATGAAAATGAAGAAAATGAAAATGAAGAGGAAATAGAAGAGATATATGATTTAGATGATTTACCAGATATAGATATGGATATAGAAATAGAATCTTTAGATGATATGGATGAAGAGGATATACAAACTATAGAGGTGGAAACAGATATAGGTACAGACATAGAAGAAGATGAAAAAACGCCAGATGCTATAGAAGTAAAACAAACATTAGTGTTAGAAAAAGAGGATATACAACCTCAAATAGAATATAAATTTGAAGTGACAGAAGAAAAAGAAAATATAGATGAGGTATTAGAGCCTGTTAATGAGATACCAAGCTTAAATATTGATAATGTAAATGCTTCTATAGAATTACCAGGATTAGAGATAGAGTCAAAACCTATTCCAGAAATTAGCGATATAAAACGAGCAACTACCAGTAGGCTTGCAAAAATTTTTGAGCCTCAAATAACAGGAGAACAATTTGAATATTTTCCTGATGATTCCGAAGACCCACTGCAAATAAAACATTCATTAAATAGTATTGCTTGTCAGGAATGTGGCGCAGATGTGCTTCCAGAAGATATTTTTTGTATTGAATGCGGTGCTGCTGTTGATAAAACTGCTGTACATGTGCCTGAATCTAGTTGTTGTAGCGGTTGTGGGCAAACAGTTAGTTTTGGAGATGTCTTTTGTCTTAACTGTGGTATGGTTCAGTAAGGCTTTTGTCTCCAATTTTTAGATCTTGGCACTGACGTGCCAAGCTAAAAGTTGTGTCGTCGCTAACGCGACTCAAGATTTATTCTTAGTCCCGACAGGGACGTTACAACCTTTAGCTTGGCAGGTGACTGCCAAGAATAGGTAAAACAAAATTCCCTAAATGCGGGCCACTGTTATTTAATGTTGTACGTAGTGCCAAAGATAAACAAGCGCGTGTTTCTTCAGGCATAATTACAGCATCAACATAACCACGAGCAGCAGCATATTTAGCGTCTAGTTGATGATTATAATCTGCTCTAACACTATTCATTGCAGCTTTTAGCTCTTCGTCTGGCTCTTTTCCTGCGGCTTTTAATTTATCTAGCTGCCCACTAAATAAAGCCATAACAGCCGACTCACCTTCCATTACTCCCATTCTGCCAGTAGGCCAGGAGAAAATAAAATCTGGGTCAAACCCTTGTCCAGCCATTGCATAATATCCAGCACCAGAAGCATGATTTACGGTCAATACTATTTTTGGCACTGTAGCCGTTGCCATAGCTTCAACAAATCTTGCTCCAGCACGGATAATGCCAGATTGCTCAGCGTCTACGCCTACCATAAAACCAGATACATCTTGGATAAAAAGCAGAGGAGTTCCTTGACGGTTGCAGGTTTCAATAAAATAGGCTACTTTGTCGGCACTATCAGCATAAATAATTCCGCCAAATTTAGGTGGTTTGCCTTTTGCGCCTTTAACTAAACCACGTTGGTTTGTAATAATTCCTACAGGAATACCACAAATGCGAGCATGACCAGTAATAATTTCCTTGGCAAAATCAGCTTGAAATTCATTTAGGTAGCCATCATCTAAAATACAATCTAGCAGCATTCGCATATCATAAGGCAGACGATGATCACTAGGGATAATCTCATAAATATCTTTTTCAGGTCTTTTTGGGGCTTTTATGGCTTCGATTGCTGCACGTGGTGGTGTTGCGGGAGGAAGATCTTTTACAAGTTCGCGTAATTTCAAAATGCAAGTTTCATCATCAGGCACACGATAATGTGCTACACCACTGATTTCATTGTGCATACGCGCTCCGCCTAAAATTTCACCGTCAACGCTTTGACCTGTTGCACCTTTAACTAAATTTGGGCCTCCTAGCCCCATAAAGCTTTTATCTTCAACCATTATGATGCTATCGCTTAAAGCAGGCAAATAAGCCCCACCTGCCACACATTGACCCATCACAGCAGAAAGTTGAGGAATTTTTAAGTAGCGACGCATTATTGAATTGTAGAAAAATATTCTTGACCCACCATATTGACCAGGAAAAACTCCACCTTGATAAGGCAAATTAACACCAGCAGAATCAACTAGATAAATAATAGGTACATGACAACGCATTGCTATTTCTTGAGCGCGTAAAATCTTTTTTATCGTTTCCGGCCACCAAGACCCAGCTTTTACCGTTGCATCATTAGCCACTACTACCGCTTCACGTCCGCAAACTTCACCAAACCCGATAATTGTTCCTACTCCAGGGGCTTGACCATCGTATTGGTCATAAGCAATAAGTAATCCTACTTCTTGGAAATGGCGATCCTTATCAAACAACTTGGCTATTCTCTCTCTAGCCGTTAGCTTTCCTTGTTGTTGATGCTTTTTGATTTTGTCTAGCCCGCCACCTAATTTAAGTTTTTCTGATAAATCTTGTAATTCTTTGGCTAATTTGTGCATATTCGATGTAGTTTCTGCTTTCTTTTGTGTCACTGTGTCAAGCCTCCAAGTTATCAAAGTATTAATTATTATAAAGAGTCTGATAAAATTCGAGATCGATAATGGGATCAACTGATCGAACGATCAAGGAAAACGATCACGTTTTAAAGATCAACTAATGATCGGGTCTTACAAAGACAGATCGACGATCAAGAAAAGCGATCAATCAATAATCAACGATCAGCAATCATAAATGTTAGTATCTTATCTATTTTCAAATATATACAAATAAATAAACTCTATTTCTAATTTAGATCAAAGCAGTTATATAAAATTTGATCTGTTAGCTAGATCCGATCGTGATCGATAAAATTTCGATCACGATCGAGCGATCCTTAATCTCTAAACCTTTTAGCCGCTTTTTTTGCTACAGGGTTAACGCGATCTTTGTTTTTGTCAAAGTCCCCGCTAGGCTTAAAAGATTGTTTTTCATCCGAAAACCTTTCTTTTCCTACTGGTTTAAAATCTTGGTTTTCAATCTCAACCTCATCACGTCGTCTAGGCTTGAACTCTTGGCGAGGAGGGCGTTCATCTCTATTTGGCCTAAAGTCGCGTTTAGGGGGTCTATTATCAAAATTCCGACGAGGAGGACGTTCATCACCACCTGGCTTAAAGTCACGACGAGGGGGACGAGCATCATCAGTTCTAGGTCTAAAATCACGGCGGGGAGGTCTATCATCAAAGTCACGACGAGGAGGACGTTCATCACCACCTGGCTTAA
>CAZBMZ010000014.1:96634-101615 GCA_964492845.1 uncultured Clostridia bacterium | reverse complement strand
TCACGGCGAGGAGGTCTATCATCAAAGTCACGACGAGGAGGACGTTCATCACCACTTGGATTAAAGTCGCGGCGAGGAGGACGAGCATCATCAGTTCTTGGCCTAAAATCACGGCGAGGAGGTCTATCATCAAAGTCACGACGAGGAGGACGTTCATCACCACCTGGATTAAAGTCGCGGCGAGGAGGACGAGCATCATCGGTTCTTGGCCTAAAATCACGACGAGGAGGTCTACTATCAAAGTCTTTGCGTTTAGGGCGGAAGCCTTCATCATGACGAGGGGGACGGGCATCATCTCTACCTAAATCTATGTCACGGCGTTTAGAATAGGCATCATCACCAGGTTTAACAAGTTTGGCTGCTTTGGAATCGTTGCTACGAACTTTAACTACTTTAGGAACATCTGTAGCATCCGCAACAGCAACAGCAGCATCAACAGCATCGGTAACAGCAACAGCAACATCCGCAGCATCCGTAACATCGGCATCCACAGCATCCGCAGCATCTGCAACATCCGCAGCATCTGCAACATCCGCAGCATCTGCAATATCCGCAGCCTCTGCAACATCCGTAGCATCAACAACATCCGCAGCATCAACAACATCAGAAAATTCTTTTTGTTCTGTTTTTTGTTCTACTTTTCGCTCTATCTTTTGTTCTACTTTTTGTTCTACTTTGGAGAGGAATTTTTTTACTTCTCCAGGTGAAAGATGGCGAAACTTTCCTATAGGTAAATAGTCATCTGTAACATGACCTATTCGAGTACGTCTTAACTTGCTGACAGAATGGCCTATTTCATCAAACATTTTTCTAATTTGGTTATTTCGTCCCTCATAAAGGATAATTTCAAACCAACTATTGCCAGCATCGCTTGTTTCTAGTTTTCTTAAGTTAACAGGAGCAGATTTTCTATCTTCAATAACAATACCTGCTCGCAGCCGATTTAATGCTTGTTCTGTAGGAGTTCCTTTAACTTTTACTTCATAAACTTTTGGAACGTGTTGAGAGGCACTAGTAACAATTTTAGTTAAATCGCCATCGTTAGTTAAAATAAGTAAACCTTCGGTATTAAAATCTAATCTTCCAACGGGATGCACTTTTGGCAAAGAGTGAGGGAGTAATTGCGTAACTAAAGGTCGATTTTCTGGATCCGAAAGACTAGATAAATAGCCTTTGGGCTTATTAAGTAGAATATAAACTTTTTGTAAGTTTTCTATCTTAGGGTTAATTAGCTTACCACTAACTTTAATATGGTCGTGGTTGGGGTCGGCTTTGCTTCCTAGTTGGGTAATGACTTTACCGTTGACTGTGACTTCTCCAACTTGGATTAATTCTTCTGCTTTACGTCGGGAGACGATGCCGGCATTGGCAATAATTTTTTGTAAACGTTCTTCCATAAATTTAATTTGCTATTAATTCTTCAAAATCTTCAATGTTTGGTAGTTCTGAAAGGTCTTTGAGGCCAAATTGGATCAAAAATTCTTTCGATGTGCCGTACATAATTGGGCGACCGACACAATCTTTTCGCCCTTTGGGGACTATCAGCCTACGATCTAGTAAGGTCTTTATTGCTGATGAAGAACTGACACCCCGAATTTCTAAAATCTCAGGTATTGTTACAGGCTGTTTATAGGCGATAACAGCCAAAGTTTCTAGTGCAGCTAAACTTAATTTAGCTGAAGGTTTAGCCTTTAAGTAGCTCCTTATAGCCTCATGATAAAAAGGGCGGGTACTAATACGCCAACCGTTAGCAATTTCCCGAATCTCCAAACCGCTAGCACGGGAATTAAATTCCTCAACTAGTTCTAAGAGTGCTTGCTGGATTTCTTGAGGGTCTTCTGCTGGAAATACCTGACAAATCTCTTTAAGTTGGATTGGTTGATCAGCAACAAAGATTAGAGCTTCAATTATTGGCTTGAGTTGCGAGCGAGTCATATTTCTTTATATCTATTCTAGTAGCAATAATTTCTCCAAATGTCTCTGTTTGCATCAATCCTATAACGGACTCTTTTACTAATTCAAGTATAGCTAGAAATATAATAATAATTTCTGCTTTTGAAAGGGCTGCTTCCATTAAGTTAGTAACATTAATCTGCAAATTATTTTTAAGTAAAAATTTAATTTCTACAATTTTTTGTGCTAGTGTAAGTTTATCATTAGCTATTTCTACAGCAATTTGCTCTTTACGCCGAGCTAGGATTTTTTGAAAAGCTGAAACTAAGTCAAATACTGTAGCTGCTACTTCTGGATTTTCTGAGTCCGTTTCTATTGGAGCGCGGCTAAAAACATTTTGCTCAACTTGCACACGTGACCAAAGCATTTCAGCGGCAGACTTAAATTTTTTATGCTCTAAAAGCTGTTTAATTAGTTCTTGGCGCGGGTCTTCTAGGTTTTCTAGCTCGCTCGTTTCGTTAACAACAGGAAGAAGCATTTTAGATTTAATATGAATTAAAGTTGCAGCCATTACTAAAAATTCACTGGCTAAATCAATGTCTAGCTCTTGCAGTAGCTGGATATACTTTAGATATTCTTCGGTAATATGTGCAATAGGAATATCATAAATATCAAGTTCTTCTTTTTTTATTAGATAGAGGAGTAAATCTAGCGGCCCTTCAAAAATATCTAGCTTGATTTTATAAGGGACACTTGAAGAACTATTAAGGTCATTTACTAGAGATAAAGACACAGGAAATAAACTTCTCCTAAATAATTACTTTATAGAGCTAAAAACTTCAGTGCCAAAAGTAGCACAGGGAAAAGAAGTGAAGAAAGTATGTGTAAAGAGTCATTTACAACAACAAATAAAATTAAAATCATAAAGCCATAAGGTCTTAAGCTTTCGTACATTTCCATAAGCGAAGGCGAAGCAATACTTAAAACACTTGATAAGATGTGGCTACCGTCTAATGGAGGAATAGGAATTAAATTAAATATTGCTAAGGCAATGTTTATAATCAAAGCAAAGAGCAATAGCTTGCAAATTGCTGCATAAATTGGGCTTGGAGTTGTTGGAATTAGTATTTCCGTAAACCCGCCATTAAGGTTAAAAGTGATAAACTCTTGGAAAAGTAATATTTTTAATATAGATAGAGATACAATAGCAATAATCATATTGGCTATCGGGCCAGCAGCAGAAACCGCAATGTTAGCAATAGTTTTATCCTTCCAAAGTAGCGGATTGACTGGAACAGGTTTAGCCCAACCAATTACAGGAAGCGCGGTTAATGCTCCAATTAGAGGTAATATTACTGTGCCAACAGGATCCATATGCACTAGAGGATTTAGAGAAATTCGCCCTAAATAACGCGAAGTAGGATCACCAAACTTTTCTGAAGTCCAAGCATGTCCAACTTCATGCAAAGTAAGAGAGAAAACAAAAACTACATAAGAAAGTATAAAATTGCCGGGATCAAAATTCATAAAAGTTCCTTCAAAAAAAACTTGGCTCCCTGCCAAGTTAGCACGCTGTTTTTACAGTGTCAATGTCAACGATTTTGATAACAAAAAAGTTAAGTAAAGATGTATAAAAGAGGGAAAATAAATTTAGATTGTGATGTTTTTGGGAATATCCAAAATAATTTTTTGGTGTTCTTGGCAGTGACCTGCCAAGCTAAAGTTGTGTCGTCGCTAGCGCGACTCAAGAATCTTTTAAGTCCCGTCAGGGACTATACAATTTTAGCTTGCGGTGTAAACCCCAAGAGAGGTGTAAACCCCAAGAGGAAAAGAGGAAAAATTAATAATTTATATCCCAAGGTATGAAATTAAATAGCCTTTAATACCTACGGCGACTCGGTGAATTTCGCTTGTGCTGGCGGTAATAATATTTCCGCTATCGTCAAAGGCTAAACCTACTAGGGAATTACCAGCAATAAAAAGCTCTGCGCGGTTGTCAGGAGTAATTTTTACTATTCCACGATGACCATAAAGACTTGCCGCTACATATAAATTTCCGTCTATATCAAAGGCTAAACCTTGAGGTCTTCCAAGTCCACTGTAAAATAAAGAAACTTCCCCTAATGGGTTAATACGTGAAATACTTTCATAGCTTGAGGCTGTTGGGCCAGTAACATATAAATAATCGTCTGGGCCAAAGGCTAAATGATAGGCAGAAACACTTGGTTCTAAGGTTGCAAATGTTGTTACTACACCTTTTTTACTTACTTGGAAAACATTTCCTTGTCGATCCCCTACATAAAGGTTACCTAGCTTGTCAAAAGCAATGCCTGTAGCAATACCTAAGTTTTTAGCAAAGGGTTCAGCTTCCTTAAAAGGAGAAATACAATAAACATTGCTGTCATGTCGGCTAGAAACATACATTGTCCCGTCTGGGTCAAAAGCAATTCCAGTCGGGTTTACTACATTGGAAAGAAACGGAGTAGTTTCACCTTTAGGAGATATTTTCCAAACAGAGACAGGGACTTTTTGCCCACGAGAACCGGAAAGCGTTGCATAAATATTTCCTGTGTCTGGGTCAAATGCTGGGTTAGTCACGGGATGGAGGCTATCGGCTAGTTTTTCGCCTAGCTTAAAATCAACTGTTTTACTTTCTTGATTTCCAACACAAAGTTTAAGACCTGCTACACAATCTTCTAATTCTTGTGCTTCTGGTGCAGCAACGATAACTCTTTTCGTAGACGCACTAATAATTCGTCCTTGGCTGCTACCAAATAAAGCTTTGCAAATACGAAAGTTAGAAGCGTCAAAGTTTTCACAACTTATAATAACTTCTCCGCCAGGTACTGCCGCAGCGGGCAAAACTTTATTAATTTTTACTGTCATCAAAATAACTCTCCAAAAAATATATTGTATTTTGCAGCCCAGCCCTAAAGGGCAGGTCTACTGTCAAAAGCCCCGCTGGGGCTTAGAAAAATAGCTAAACCTTCAATGCTACATAGTAGCATTTGATATTAGACAAGTATTTTGCATCCCAGCCCTAAAGGGCAGGTCTACTGTCAAAAGCCCCGCTGGGGCTTAGAAAAAT
>CAZBMZ010000014.1:0-96534 GCA_964492845.1 uncultured Clostridia bacterium | reverse complement strand
CTACTGTCAAAAGCCCCGCTGGGGCTTAGAAAAATAGCTAAACCTTCAATGCTACGTAGTAGCATTTGATATTAGACAAGTCCTTTAGGGCTTGTCTAATGGGCTTGGCTAATGGGCTTGGCTAATGGGCTTAAATCAAGGATGTTTTGTTATATCACATTACTAACTTTTTGCTCAACCTATCATCTACTAGGCTTACTTAACTAACTTTTTCATGAAAATATACTTCGGTCTTTCCCCAAGAAAAATAATAACTGCTTACTTTTATTAACTTAAAATGTGGGGAAATAATAGAGTCTGATAAGGTAATAAGTTTTATTCCTACAGGTAATAACTCTAATCTATTTGTGATTTTAGCAAGCAGTTCTTCTTGAAAAGTTGTTCCTGCTAAATAAAAAATTGTCCCTCGCCCTACTTGCTCAAGTGTTATCCAAGAAAGATTTTCTTTAATAAACCTAATTTTAGTTAAACCTAGGGTTTTACTAATTACTTCTGCCCGTCTGATAAAAGTTGGAATTATTTCTACGCCTGTTGTTGGAATTTGGAAATAAAGGTTAACAAAAAGGACTATAAGGCCGCGCCCACAACCTAAGTCAACAAAATGGTCTGTAGGTTGGATGTTGGCTTCTTCCAGTATTTTTTTTATAGTTAAACAAGGAGTTTCTCCATAAATTAGGTTTTGTGCTAGGACAGGTGCGCGTTTACCTTCTCGTTTAGTAATTAAATAAGGGCCATCGCTTAGGTAAGAAAAAAATAGTAGTCCATGAAGTTTCCACCACCAGAAATATTTACCAAAAGTTAGCATTTCAACTATTGATAGACCTAGGCTATAGAAAATGTTAATTATTCCAACAAAAACAAGATAAAGAAATTTCACGGATTTTGACGACCTGACTTTGAGCTTACTTTGTGACAGATATTTTTGCCATAATAACAAAGTGTAGGTAAAGCCAACAACTTTTATTAATTTTGCTATTTTTTTGTCACACTTTTATTTTTTTTATGTCTAAATAAAAGCAGAGGATAAAAAGATTAAATTTATTATTTATGGAAAAAATAACAGAGCTTGTAAATGAAGCAAAAAATGGAGATAAAGAAGCGTTAGAAAATATTATTCTAATGATTCAAGATAGAATTTATGGTTTATCACTACGAATGCTTGGACATCCTCAAGATGCACAGGACGCAGCACAAGAAATTTTAATCAAAATTATTACCAATTTAAGTAGCTTTCGTGCTGAAAGTGCTTTTTCTAGTTGGGTTTATAAAATTGCGGTTAATCATTTGTTAACAACTCGAAAACGTCGTCAAGAGCTTAACGAAACGACTTTTGAACAAATGGCAGAGCTTATTGATATAGGCTTAAGTTTTTCTGACAAGGGTCAACAAAACTTACATCCTGATACAAAATTATTAGCTAAGGAAATAGAAATAAATTGTACTCAAGCAATGCTTTTATGCTTGGATCGAGATCATAGACTAGCTTGGATTTTAGGCGATTTTTTAGAAGTAAATAGCGTTGAAGCTGCTGAAATACTAGATATTACTGCTGTAGCCTTTCGTCAGCGTCTAACTAGAGCAAGAAAAACGCTACAAGCTTTTTTAGAAAAGAAATGCGGTTTAATGAATGAGAAAAACCCTTGTAAATGTGAAAAGCAAATAAACGCATGTTTAATGTTTGGTAGACTAAAACCAGAAAAACTACTTTTTGCAACACTTCCTACTTCTAAACAAAGCTTTATATATGACGAAGCTATTAAAACTAGAAAAAAAATAAAAACCTTAAACAAAACTATTGCTATTTTTCGTCGTCATCCTGACTATGCTGCTCCAGAGGCTTTTGCAGGGCTAATTAAACAATTAATAAATTCAGGTAATTATAATTTTTAGCTAGGGGGTCAACTATGAATGCTAATGAAAAATTAATTGAAAAATTTTATCAATGTTTTCAAAAACGTGACTATAAAGGTATGAACGAATGTTATCACTCAGACATAGAGTTTTCTGATGCTGTTTTTATTGACTTAAAAGGTGAAAGAGCTAAAGCTATGTGGCAAATGCTTTGCGAACGAGCAGCAGACTTAGAAATTAAAACTAGCGGTATAAAAGCTGATGGCGACCAAGGCAAAGCTCATTGGGAAGCTTTTTATACCTTTAGCCAAACTGGGAATAAAGTCCATAATAAAATTGACGCAGTTTTTCAGTTTAAGCAAGGAAAGATAATTAAACATACGGATAGTTTTGATTTATGGGCTTGGGCATCTATGGCATTAGGAATAAAAGGAAAGCTATTGGGCTGGTTTCCACCTGTACAAGGAGCTATTAGAAAGCAGGCTAGTGATAATTTAGAAAAGTTTATTAATAAAAACTCTAAATAAATACCTAGTTTTACTTACTAGACAAGATGTCTTTTTTAAGATTCTCCATAACTTGTTTGGGAAGTTCTTTAATTAATTCTTTTGATAGTTCTTTTAAGAATTCTGTCATAAAAAAGTTAGTATCTTCGCTAAGTTCAAGGCTTTCATCCACCGTAAATTCTAGGGTGATAGAGGAATTATTCTTTTCTAAGTATTTAGTAATTGTTTCAAGAGGGATATACATTAAAGTTTTGTTAGGTTGGCTAGCGTCTAGTTTTAAGTCCTTTAGCAAAACTTTGAAGTTTGTTTTTGAATTTCCTTCTATGATGTAATTTAAGTCCATTTGACCAGAAACTACTTTTATTTGTTCATCATTTCCATAAAAACTACTTATATAGGCAAGATCAACACCTGTAAGTGCGCAAGTTGCAGGGTTTGACGTTCCAGCTTTATTTAATGTAGCTTGAGTTCCAATGTCTATATTAGCTTGTATATCTGCTTTATACAGTAAATTTGAAAGAGATGTAGGAGATATATTTTTAGCATAATATTGTATATTTGATACCTTTGCGTTAAATACACCTGTTTTGATTTGATTAATTCTATGTTCTGTATAATCAACACTCCCATTTTTTATATATAATTCTTTAATTTCAAAGTCTTGTTTTTTTCTATCTTGTTTATTTCCTTTTTTTGGCTCGGAAGAGCGAACGACAGACACAATTTGAGGGCTGTTGATTTCTAGCTTTTCAATACTAATTGAGCGATATAACAGAGGAAGAACTTTAAGCTCTAAGTCTATTTTTTCTATATTTATATCAAGTTCAGACTCAGCTTTTTTTCTTACTAATTTAATACCTGATAAAAGGGCTTTTCCCTTAAGAGGTTCAAAGGAAAGAGACTTAATTTCTAAATCTGCCTCAAGGCTAGATTTAACTTTAGAGGCTAATTTTTCTTTAAGCCAATCGCTATTTAATAAAAAAAGCCCTATTATTGGAATAGAGCAAAGTATTACAACTGCACTTATGGCAAATATTAATAAGCGTTTTTTCATGATAACCTCTTTTGTTTACTAGCCATTTTACCTAGATAAATTATCACAGAATCAATAAAAAAATCTTATTTTTCTTTTAGCTAGGAAATTACTATTAAAATCACTTTGTAATTAAAAACAGATGATTAGGAGTAAGCAATAAATCTGCTTTTTTCCACTGTCCGCTTTTTGCTTTTTATGGTTAAATTGCCTTTTCTACAAAATTTCATTTTATTCAATATAAATAAGGTCAAAATAATAATTTATGGAAATACCAAAAACATATGAACCAAAAGAAATAGAAAGTAAGTGGTATCCTATTTGGGAAAGCAGGGGTTATTTTCTTGCTCAAGCTAAATCAGAAAAACCATCCTTTTGTATTTCTATTCCTCCACCTAATGTAACAGGCTATTTGCATATGGGACATGCTTTGCAGCATACCTTGATGGATAGCTTAACTCGCTGGCGACGGATGCAGGGCTATAATGCTCTTTGGTTGCCAGGCACCGATCACGCAGGCATTTCAACCCAAATTGTTGTAGAGAAACGGCTTTTAGAAGAAAAAGTAACTCGTACCCAACTTGGACGAGAAGAATTTGAACGCCGTGTTTGGCAATGGAAAGAGCATGCAGGCGGAACAATTCAACGTCAAATCCGCAAAGAAGGTGCTAGCTGTGATTGGACTAGAGAACGCTTTACTTTAGATGAGGGGCTTTCTTTAGCTGTTCGTGAGGTCTTTGTTCGACTTTATGAAGAAGGCTTGATTTATCGTGGTGCCTATATGGTGAATTGGTGTCCTAAAGACCAAACAGCTTTATCTGATTTAGAAGCACCAAAAAAAGAAGTAAAAGCTAAGCTCTACCATATAGCCTATCCAATCAAAGATAGCGAAGAAAAAATTGTTGTTGCAACGACTCGACCAGAAACAATGCTTGGTGACACAGGCGTTGCAATTCATCCAAATGATGAAAGATATAAGGCTTTTCATGGTAAGTATGCAATTTTACCATTAGTTGGCAGAGAGATACCTTTTGTTTGTGATGAGCTTGTAGAAATGGATTTTGGAACAGGCGTTGTTAAAGTTACCCCATCACATGACCCTAATGACTTTAAGATGGGCTTAACTCATAACTTAGCGCAAATCTCTGTAATTGATAAACATGGAAAAATGACGGCTGAAGCAGGCGAAGAGTTTGCAGGTTTAGACCGTTTTGCCGCCCGTAAGTTAGTCATAGAAAAGCTAGAAGCCCTTGAACTATTGGTTAAAGTCGAAGATTACACTCACAAGGTCGGACATTGCCAACGTTGTGAAACAGTGCTAGAGCCGCTGATTTCTACACAATGGTTTGCAAAAATGAAAGGTATGGCTGAGGAAGCTATTAAAGCTGTACAAGATGGCCGGACAGTATTTATTCCTGAAAATTGGACTAAGACTTTCTATGATTGGCTAGAAAATATCCAAGATTGGTGTATTTCCAGACAACTTTGGTGGGGTCATCGAATACCTGCTTGGTATTGTGCAAATAATCATATAAATGTTGCACGTGAAACACCCACAACTTGTAGCACATGTGGAAATGTGGAAATTCGCCAAGATGAGGATGTGCTTGATACTTGGTTTTCTTCGGCACTATGGCCTTTTTCTACTTTGGGCTGGCCCAATGAGA
Source organism: uncultured Clostridia bacterium (assembly GCA_964492845.1). Taxonomy (GTDB): domain Bacteria; phylum Acidobacteriota; class Blastocatellia; order Chloracidobacteriales; family JADJPF01; genus JADJPF01. Next base: position 91,477 of record CAZBMZ010000014.1, on the reverse strand, counting down.
CAGACGACTTAAAGACTTTCTATCCCACAACAGAAATGATTACAGGCTTTGACATTATTTTCTTTTGGGTAGCAAGAATGATGATGATGGGCCTAAAGTTTATGGGAGATGTCCCTTTCCGTAGGGTTTATATTACAGGTCTAGTTCGTGTTGATGGCGAAAAAATGTCAAAAATGAAAGGTAATGTAATTGACCCGCTAGATGTTTTTGACCGCTATGGCACAGACGCAGTGCGCTTTACGTTAGCTAGTTCTGTTACAGGTGGCGCAGATGTAGACCTACAAGAAGTTAAAAAAGGCGCAGAAGTCCGCGAATATCCAAAAATGGAAGCAGCACGTAATTTTGTTAATAAAATTTGGAATGCTTCCCGCTTTGTGATGATGAACTTAGGCGAAACGGAATTTAACAAAGAAGCTTTTGGAACAGATCCTTCTCGTTATGACCGTTGGATTTTGTCCCGCTTAAACCGAGCAATAGAAGATACCAACAAGGCTTTAGATCAGTTTCGATTCTATGATGTTACCCAAACACTTTATCATTTCTTTTGGAGTGATTTTTGTGACTGGTATATTGAACTTGCAAAAGTGCTAGTTGCAGCTAAAGAGACGACTCCAGAAGTTGTGCTTGCTCGGCAAAGAATTATGTATGTTTTAGAGAAGTCTTTGCGCTTGCTACATCCAGTTATGCCATACATCACAGAAGAATTATGGCAAAGACTACCACACGAAGGGGAATCGATCTCACTTGTAGCATTTCCCGAAGCTGATCGTGAAATGATCAATGATCAGATCGAAACAGAAATGCAAAATGTGATCGCGTTGATCACTAAGATCAGAAGTGTACGATCAGAAATGAATCTACCTGTAAGTGAGTTATTAACGATCAAGCTTGGAATCAAGGATGAAGCCTTACAAAAGGTGATCGTAGAGAGTGAAGATGCGATCAAACGGCTAGCTAGAGTAAAAGCGATCGAGATCAGATCTGATCTACCGGTAGAAAAATTTTCTGCTCGTGCTGTGATCACAGGGATTGAGATCTCGATCCCATTGGAAGGCTTGATCGATCTTGATAAAGAACGTGATCGCCTAAAGAGAGAGATAGCAAAGATGGAATCGGAAATTGAAAAGCTTTCTCAACGTTTGTCTAATCCAAGCTTTGTTGAAAAAGCTCAAGCAGATGTTGTTGCTCAAGCACGTAGCAGAGTAGAGGATTTAACAAATCAATGTGAAACCATCAGAGCAACACTAGCTAATTTATAAATTTTGGTTTATTTCTTGGCAGTGACCTGACAAATTCTTGGCAGTAACCTGCCAAATTCTTGGCAGTGACCTGCCAAGCTAAAGATTGTAACGTCCCTAGCGGGACTAAGAGTAAATCTTGAGTCGCACCAGCGACGACACAATTTTTAGCTTGGGGTGTAAACCCCAAGAAGGGTGTAAACCCCAAGAAGGTTTCCAAACAAAATAGTCATTTAAAGTAAAAGGATTACCAACTGTGCAGATAGATAAAAATTTACTTTTTGATTCAATTACTAATTTTCTTAGTGAAGATATTGGACGTGGGGATATCACCACACAATCAACAGTGCTTGAGGCTACACGGGGTAGAGGGAAATTTTTAGCTAAGCAAGAAATGATTGTTGCTGGTTTAGAAGTTGCTGAAACTGTATTTACTTGTTTGGATGCAGATTTACAACTTGAAGCCTTTGTTTATGAAGGCGAACGAGTAAAAGCAAACACAGAAATTGCTCGTTTAGATGGGCCTGCTACAACTTTGCTGATGGGTGAACGCTTGGCGTTAAATTTAATGCAAAGAATGTCTGGTATTGCTACGCTTACAAGCCAATATGTTGCTGCTACGGAAGGCACTTCAGCCAGAATTGTTGATACACGTAAAACTATGCCAGGGCTACGGATGATTGATAAATATGCTGTTTTAATAGGCGGTGGATATAATCATCGCTTTGGTTTGGATGATGGCATATTAATTAAAGATAACCATATTTTGCTGGCTGGTGGTATTGAAACAGCAATAAAACGCGCTCGTGAACGTGCAGGACATCTACATAAAATTGAAGTAGAAGTAGCAACTTTTGAACAATTAAACGAGGCTATTAACTTTGGTGCAGACATTATTATGTTAGATAATATGAAGCCAGTACAGGTTAAAGAAGCTGTTGAAATTGTCAGAAAAAGCGAGCGAGGAAAATATATATTGCTAGAGGCTTCTGGAGGTATCACCTTAGAAAATGTAGCCGAATATGCTAAAGCGGGTGTAGACCTAATTTCTATTGGTGCAATAACTCATTCTGCCCCAGCAGTCGATATTAGTTTTAAGATAGGCTTGGGCTATTAACTTGCTGTTATGCTTGAAGAAACTCCAAAAAGAATTATTTCTAAAAGTTTGGCAAGCTTTTCTGCAAAAATTTTTCATTTTGAGCAAATAGATTCTACCAACACTTTCTTAAAAAAATATGCTCAAAATGCCCAAATAGAAGCTAATCAAGCTCCTCTTGAAGGTGTAGGAGCATTGGCCGATATGCAAACAGCCGGACGTGGCAGAATGCAGCGTTCTTGGTATTCTGTTGCGGGAGAAGGTTGCTATTTTTCTTTGCTACTTACACCAAAACTTGAGCTAAAAAATTTTCCACTGCTTTCTTTAATGTCGGCTGTTGCTACAGCAGAAGCAATTATGGAAAGCTGCCCTGTTGCCCTTGATATAAAATGGCCCAATGACATCCTCATAAATAATTGCAAAGTAGCAGGAATTTTAATCGAAAGCTCTTTTAAGGACAGTAACTTAAACTATGTTATTGTAGGAATTGGAGTTAATCTTGCTCAAAAGTCTTTTCCTAAAAATAATTTTAACCGTATGCCTACATCGCTTTATTTGGCTACGGGCTTAATAGTTGATAGAGACAACCTTTTAGACTTGCTACTTAAAAAATTAGATTATTGGTATCAAATATTAAATGCTAAGTCTGATAACGTTCTAAGAAGATGGGAAGAATTATCAAGTTTTGCTAAAGGTAAGAAAATAAAGGTAATTATAAATAATAAGGAAGTTTTAGCCATCACAGATGGATTGTTAGAAACAGGCGCACTTAGGATAAAAGACTCGACGGGTCAAGAAATAATTCTTTATGGCAATGAAATAACTAGCGAAGGGGAAAACATATGTTATTAGTAATGGACGTAGGAAATACCAATACTGTGTTAGGCGTTTATGCTGGAGATGAGATTGTAGCCCGCTGGCGACTAACCACAGAGCGAGATCGGACTATAGATGAATATGGTATTTTATGTCGTAATCTTTTTACTTTAGCAAAACTTGATTTTACTGCCATAAAAGCTATTGCAATTTCTTCTGTTGTGCCAACCCTAAATTTTACTTTGTATAAAATGGCAATAACATATTTTCACCTTGAGCCGCTTTTTGTTGAACCTGAAAAAAATTCTGGAATCAAAATACACTATGATACACCTCAAGCCGTAGGTGCTGACCGCGTTGTCAACGCTGTTGCAGCCTTTCACAAATACGGCGGGCCTTGCATTGTTGTAGATTTTGGGACAGCAACAACATTTGACGCAATTTCTCCAATAGGTGACTATTTAGGTGGAGTTATTACGCCAGGCGTTCAAATTTCTTCAGAAGCTTTATTTTTGCGTGCTTCTCGGCTGCCTAGGGTGCAGATTCGTCATCCAGAAAAAGTTGTTGGAACTTCTACAATTATGAGCATTCAATCAGGGCTTTACTTTGGCTACATTGGCCTAGTGGACGGGATTTTAACGCGAATGATTGATGAACTTGGGCCACAAAAAACCGTGATTGCTACAGGTGGGCTAGCCCCATTAATCGGCAAAGGTTCAGCAATTATTGAAATAATAGACGATGATTTGCTACTAGAAGGACTTAAGCTAATTTACGAGAGAAATCAAAGTTAGGTATAATCTCTGTTTTAGGTATTGTGGAAATTTGCTCTTAAAAACTTATAGAAAAGAGAGGTTTTAACAATTAGAAAGTTGTTTGATTAAAGTTTTTATAATAACTACAGATAAATCAATTAGTTACATAAATAAGAATTTTGATTTTTTCTGGTATGTAGATTGCTGCTTACAAAAGTAACTTTCAGCCTATAAAAGGAGGGGTTATGTTAGCCACAACTAATTTAATAGAACACAGGCGAGAACTTCGCAAAGAAACAAATACTCTAATAAAATTTAAAGAAGCCAATAATAAAAAAGCAGAAGAGCAATTTGCTGTAATTTTAGATATTACTGAACATGGAGCCTCGCTATTTACTTACAGCTTAGTACCACTAAGAAGCAAAATTATTATTGATAGAGGCGATAAAGTTTTATTAAAAGCAGAAGTTGTTAGTGCAACACTTGATAAAGAGTCAGATATGTTTCGTTTAGGTGTACGCTTTATTAAGTAAGAAGATAGACCTGCTTTGTTTATCTTAAAGCATTTTAAGTAAATATATCTATCTGGAAGTGCAAGGTCAAGCTTTTGCCTACCTGTCAGTAAAATTTTGCACTTCCAGTTTTAGATAATAAAAACAGCAACGAAATTAAGTCTCAAGACATTTTTACCCCTTAGCTTTGTATTGATTTAATACACTGTGTCTAAAAACCATACATTAACTGACCTTAGATTTTTACCTCTTTTCACCATCTTCAAATCAAATTTTAGCTAACTTACTGTTAAATAAGCGAGTTATAAAATTTTTTATTTATGGCACACCATTTGATATGTCTTAAGACATAAAAGATATAGATTAGATAATTGGTTAGTTTTCATACAATTACAAAAATTATATCTAGGAGGTGTCACAATGAATAAACTTTCTTCTGTAATAATTTCATTCATACTAATAATAACTGTAATGTCTCCAGCAATAGCTAGAGAAACAAAACGTCGTGATTCAAAAACTAGAACCGTTGCTAAAATTGGTGTTGGTACAGCACTTGGGGCTGGAGTCGGTGCGTTAATAGGCGGTGGTCGGGGGGCTGCTGCTGGTGCATTAATTGGCGGTGGTGCTTTAACAGCACATTCACTTGCTAAACGCGACTCTGGCTATGGTCGTAAAACCCGGATGGTTAGCACAATTGCTGCTGGTAGTCTTGTAGGCACTGGTCTTGGTGCTGCAATAGGTGGCAAAAAAGGTGCTGGAATTGGTGCTTTAATTGGTGGTGGTAGCTCTACACTTTATGCTTTAACTCGTAACGACTTAAAAGCTCCAAGTCGTAGTCCACAAACTCGACCAGTAAATTTTGGTAATCGGGAACTACCTGCACAAAATATTTATAGCAATAACGCTACTGTTAATAACCCTAATCTAATTAGAAATGTTAATTTTAGTAATGATCCATATCAAAGATTAAGCGGCCCTCAAGGGGCAATGGTTGGCAGTCTGTTAGCTAATGGTAGTAATTCACTAGTGCAACTCTCTAATCCCTATTAACGCTGTTCTTGGAATAAGTCACCTTAAAGACTTTTTTTAAGGTGACTCCTTTTTTTCAACAAAATAATTAAAAAATAATTTGGAGGATACCAAAATGAAATGGCTTAATAGTATTTGTCTGCTTATTTTTATCTCTGCTTTGGCGTTAACAGGTTGTAGCAGTACACAAGCAACTAATGTAAAAAACACTAGTCCTAAAGCTGAACCTGTTGTTGTAGCCGAAAAAGTCGTCACACCAACAGAAGTTGCCAAAAATTTCTTGGAAGCTGTACGCGAGCGAAATTATAGAGTTGTTAGAGAAAACTTATCTCAAAGAAGCTTAACAAACTTACAACAAGCTAGCACAAATACAAACCTTAACTTAGATCAAGCTCTAAAACGTATTGTTGACCAAGATGCTCAAGGAATGTTAGCTAATAATGTCACGTCATTTGAATTTCGTAATGAAACAATCTTAACAGATCAAGCTAGTTTAGAGGTTAAAGCTATCAATGCTCCTAGTTATGCCCGAATTAGCTTAACAAAAGAAAATAATCGCTGGAAAGTAAATATAGATGAAACGACCACAGGGGAATAAATTTTAATAAATGCCCAGCCATAAATGACTGGGCTAGTTAGAGTAGCCACTAACGTGGCAAAATTTTGAAAATAAATGAGTTAAAGGACTTACTTAAAAATGAGGGGGATCTTTCAAAATGTCTATCAAATCTATTACTAGTTTAATGTTTGCACTAATGCTTTTTTTTACTTTTGCTCCAGCTTGTGCTAGCAAAAAATATGTCCGAACTACCGTAAATGAAAGGGCTGCTCCGCTAGAAGGTCGGGCAACAGAGCTAGAAAGCGGTGTAAGAGGGCTAAAAGGCCAAACAGATAACCTAGAAAATCAAACAAATGCTTTGGATGCAACAACTAAAAAATTACAAACAGACCTTTCAGACTTAGATGAGCGCAGCATGCGAGGTATTGAAGACGCAAAAGAAGAAGCAAAAAACCAAGCTGCTTTGGCTAAAAAAGAATCTCTAGCAGAAACCGCTAAGGTAGATGGCAGGGTAAATAAACTAGATAATTGGCAAGAACAACAAATTGTAACCATTAACTTTAAGCTTAACCAACATATTTTAACAAATGAAAGCAAAGCAAAACTAGATGTAATAGTGAATGAAATTTTAGGACAAAATGGCTATATACTAGAAGTTAAAGGTTTTACAGATGCTACAGGTAGTGTTGATGCTAATCGTAAACTTAGCCAACTACGCGCACAATCTGTATTTCAATATCTGGTAGAAAAAGATGTTCCGTCTTATAAAATAAATATGGTGGGAGTAGGGGAAATTAAACCTATTTCTGATAATAAGACAAAATCTGGTCGTGCTGAAAATCGACGTGTAGAAATTAGATTACTTGTCAATGAAGGCATTAAAGCTAATCAATTAAATGTCTTGCCTTAAAAGGGTTTCTAGTTATAAAAAGCAAACATTAAAAACAACTGGGAGTCAAAGTTTCTCTCAGTTGTTTTTAATGTTCTAATGAAGGCTTATGTCTAAATAAAACTAGCAATTAACCAAGCAAAATTTATGAAATCTCTTCCCAAGATACTTTGCATAGATGATGACAACCTGATAACTAAAGCCTTGCGGCGAGTTTTAGTTAGCCTAAATTATGATGTGACAATAGCTGAAACCTTAACTAGTGGCATAAATACCATTAAAAATGATGACTTTGACCTGATTTTGACGGATCTTAACCTGCCTGATGGAGATGGTTTTGACATTATTCGTTTTGCTAAGGAGCATTGTCCGACTACAGAAGTTATTGTTATTTCAGCACATGGAACGCTGGCACGAGCTATTGAAGCTATTAAAATAGGGGCTTATTACTTTTTAGAAAAACCTGTTGATGCTGAACAGCTAGAATTACTAGTTAGCAAAGCTTTAGAACGTCGAATGCTAGTTGCTGAATCAGAAAATCTTAGAAAACAGCTTAGGAAAAGTAATGAATATTACTCTATTATTGGTAGCAGTCAGGCAATGCAAGAAGTCTTTGAAACTATTGATTTAGTTGCTGGAACGGATGCAAATGTGCTAATCATCGGTGAGTCTGGTACAGGAAAAGAGCTTGTTGCTAATGCTATTCATTACAATAGTTTACGAGCTAAGAAAAGTTTTATTAAAGTAAATTGTGCTGCACTTCCAAAAGACCTTTTTGAGTCTGAGCTTTTTGGACACCTAAAGGGGGCTTTTACTGGTGCTGTAGATGCTAAACAAGGGCTAATTGGTGCTGCTAATGGTGGATCATTGCTACTAGATGAAATAGGCGAAATGCCTATAGAATTACAACCTAAGCTGCTACGAATCCTAGAAAATCGTAGCTATCGCCAAGTAGGAAGTAGTAAGGAAATACCAGCGGATTTTCGTTTAATTTCCTCCACTAATCGGGACTTAAACCAATCTGTAGAAAAAGGCACAATGAGACAGGATCTTTTTTATCGTATTAATACTATTACTATAAAAATTCCTCCTCTAAAACAACGGTTAGAGGAAATTCCACTTCTAGCAGAAACTTTTATCAAACGATTTAATGAAAAATACCAAAAGAAAATAGTAGGAATTACACCCGACGCTTATGAGTTAATGTATAGCTACGGTTGGCCCGGTAATGTTAGAGAACTCCACAACGTTTTAGAACGAGCCGTTTTGCTTTGTCGTGAAGAGGAAATTCGTCCTGCAAATATTTATTTAGAGCGAGTGTCAGAAATTATTAACAGTAACGTTACTAGCGTAGTAGAGCAAAAAAGCTCTATTGATGATTTAGTTTTTAGTAGCAAAGATTTAGCAAATTTTTCTTTAGATGAAATAGAAAAAAAAGCGATTTTATATGTTTTAGAAAAAACTAATTGGAATAAAGTTGCAGCAGCCAAAAGCTTAGGTATTTACCGAGCTAGGCTTTATAGCCTTATGAAAAAACATGGGTTAACAGATGAAACCGATGAAGGTTCTTTAGAGCAAGAGAGCTAAAATCTTTTAAGTTATTGGTAGTTCTATATTTATTTGGCTTCCCTCGCCTATTTTGCTGCTGATTTGGACACTACCTTTGTGCATTTCAATAACTCGTTTTGCTATGCTCATTCCTAGACCTGTACCAGTTGGTTTAGTGGTAAAAAATGGCTCAAAAATTCTTGCAATTGTTTCTCTCGTCATTCCTATCCCAAAATCTGTAAAACTAATTAAAACCTTATTTTCTAAAGATTTAGTAGAAATAATAATTTTTCCTGCTTCTTTACTTGCTTCAACCGCGTTAACCAAAAAATTAATAAAAGCTTTGCCTAACTCATGACTATCAGCTTTTATTAAAGGTAAATCAGATTGAAACTGACATTCTACTTGAATGTTTTTTTCTTGGATTTTATCTTTTATAAATGCTAACTGCTCTTCAATATTAAGGTTTATATCTACGTTAGAAAGCATTAATTCTTTTGGACGAACAAAAGTAGATAGCTCAGAAATAGTTTTATTTAGCCGGTCAACTCCGCTTTGAATTTCAGAAATTACTTCGGTTGCTTCCTCATTTTTAGGAATTGTACGACCTAGATAAGTTAAGTTTAATTTTATGCTCCCCAAAGGATTTTTTATTTCATGTGCCACTTGTGCGGCTATTTGTCCAATTGCAACTAGGGCTTGGTTACGGGTGCGTTCTTGTTGGGCAAGCTCTATTTCTGTTACATCTACTAGTATTAGAATAAATCCTACAGGTTGCTCATTAATTTTAAGTGCTGTTATATATAAATCTGCCCGCAAGAGCTTGTCACTAGGCATTAAGTTAATTCTTCCACAATAATTATTAGTGTTGCTATTTTCGTATAATTCAGTAATTTTTTGATGAAGTTCTGCTTCGTTTTTTAAGAAATCTTGATAAGAACGACCTAAAACATCAGGTGTTAAATTAAATAAATTGTAAAAAGCTTGGTTTGCACTAGAAATACTTCCGCTTGTATCAAGTGTAAATAAAGCATTTACGACACCATTGATAATATTTCGGTTAAATTCGCGGGCCTGACTAATTACTCGAAAAGATAGTTGTAGTTGTCGGAGTCGCTTTTGGATTTCTACTACTGTTAAGCCAGCAACAATTAAACCTACTGCAATACTAATACTAGTAGTAGTATTAATAGCCATTTCTGCATTTAGTTGTAAGGCATTGCTTTGATCTGCGATTTTTTTTCTTTCTAAACGGATTTTTTTTACTACTTCATCAAGATCTATAAAAGTTTCTTGTTGGTGAGCTAAACCATTGATTTGAAAGTAGAAAGGATTAATAGCTGTTTTAGTAAATTGTGCTAGAGATAAATTAAACTTTTTCCATTCATCAGTTTTGCTAATACTTGAATCTTCTATTGTTTGCAATTGTTTTTCTAGCTCAGAGTTAAGATTAGGTGGAAGTGCAGTAAATTGTTTTATGCTAGGGTCGGCTCGTCTTAATCTAACAATCTCTCGCGCTTCAAAATGAATTTCAGAAATCAATTCTCGAATCTTAAATATTGTATTAAGTTGATTTATATGATCTTGCTCTAAATTAGTAACAGAACTTCTAATAAGGCTAACTTGATAAGAACTTATAAAACCCGAAGTTATAATAAGAGCAAGTAGCGTAGTATACCCAATTATTAAAATTAGTGAGATCCCAGATCGATTATTAGGATTAGGTAATTCTTTGGTTAGCATAGCTTTGTAATCTCCGGCAAAGTCCAAGCAACTTACCTGATAAAATGAACGATAACTCAGTCAGTAAAATCCTTTTCTTAGGTAATTTAATTGATGACTGATGAAAACTTGGTTGATGAAAGCGTCCCAAGCCTTAAAAATCTAGCACAAAAAGCTATTGAGCCAGTAGATATTGCCCGACAAGTATTAGTTTGGCAATGGATACTTGATCCAAAATCAGTTACTCCACCCGTAGACCTAAGTAAAGAAGAATTAGTAGAAGTCTATTATCGCAATCGTGAAAGTTTAACTAATTTTACTGATGCACTAAATCGAGTAAGCCAAAGTCAAGATCAAATTAAGTTTATTTAAGTTATTATATTGCAGTTATTTGGAGGAGTTGTGGCAATTAATTTTAATAATGTTAGCAGACTTTTAGATTTTCCTAGCCAATTTGATAATAAACCAGCAACACAAAACCTTAATCAAAGTTCTGGAGTTGACTCTATAGGGTTTCTACCTAAAGTAAAAGATATTTTATCTTTAGGCTCAAAGCTTTTTCCTAAATTAAGCTCAAATACTACCAGTTTAACACCAAGAGCAGGATTTCCTGAAAATCCACTTTCCTTTGATAACTTAAAGTATTTATTAAAGTTAGTTGCTGGCACAATCCCACTAACTAGCAAATTAACTCCAGACTTAAAAAATGATGGCAAAATGGAGCAATATCCTAAAGGTCAAAATCTTCCTACTGTGCCAAAAGTTTATGCTGTAAATGGTATTGCTACAAATGAATTAACTCGTGCGGATATGGGTAATAAAACGGCTCAATTTCTAAATAAAAATGTAAACTTTATTAATAACTCTACCGAAGGCCCAGCAATAGACCTACTCCAATGTGCTAAGGAGCTATACTTAGGGATTCCAAGTAAGCCAACTGAAACCCTAGCCAATGCAATTTATAAAGATTTAACTAAAAATCCTCCAGAAAAATTGCAACTAGTTGGCTATAGTCAAGGGACAATTATGACTACTCATGCCGTTTCACTTGCAATTACAAAAATGAAAGAAAATGGTTATAGTGACAGCCAAATCAAGCAATTAATGAGTGAAAATGTCCGAGTTGCTTTAACAGGTTGTCCAGTAGATCTAACAAACCCAGGTCATGTAGTTGGCAACGTCCCACCCGGCCCACGTACAGCCAGCAGCAAAACCATAGGCGATTACTTTACAACAGAAGATATTTTTCTATCTGGAAAAGGTGAGCCTTATGGAACAAAAATCAATCGTGAGCAAGGCCCAGGCGAATTAAGCAGACCTAATTTTGAAATGCTCAGACATGATAAAGATGTTGTTGCTACAGTAATTCATGATTTTGGCGCAGATGATATTCAAAGCTTAAAGAATAATCCAGGAAAATTCCTTGGTAAATTAGGATCACAAATTCTTAGTCAAACTTTAGCTTCTGTACGTGATACGCTAAATCCATTTGGTTATCATATGTATGATAATGTTTACTTAGCTTATATGGTAGACCATAAGTTAGTTGATTAAGGTAAGATTTTTAATTAAATAATATATGAAAGTAGCTTTGTAAATTATTGATAATGCTGATAATACAAGAAGGGTTCATTCTATTGCCCCGTTAGGGGCAACTGAAAATAGACCAGTCCTTTAGGGCTGGGCGGTAATTGAAATTTATTTGAAATTTTATAAGTGCGGGCAACTTGCCCGCGCTTGTGTTTTAAGGATACTAAACGAATGGCAAATAAAGAGTTAACGCAAATGTTAAACACCTTGAGACGTTCCCTTCCTCGTCCCTTACAACTTCATTCAACTGCTAAGGCTGCAATGTCAATGAGTGATGAACAAATTTATGCTTGTAGTGCTTTAGCTTGCCAATTAGCCGAGCAAGGAAATATGGCAGATGCAAAAGATTTGCTTGTTGGATTATCTGTAATTGACCCAGAAAACACCTTTGTTCATAGCTGTTTAGCTGCACTTTATATGAGAATGGAAGAAAAAGATTTAGCCGCAGGTGAATTTTTATATACTCTCCAACTTAATCCACAAGACATTGCTGCTACTACTAATTTGGCAGAGCTTTATTTTGAAAATGGTAATTTAGAGGAAGCTAAAAAATATTTAGACCAAGCAATTTTACTTGATGAAACAGGGGAAAATCCTTTTGCTAATCGTGCAAAAGCTCTAAAAGAACTACTTGTAAATTTAGAGGAAGGAAAATAAAATTTTTATCTTAAATCTTGCCAATTAAAGCTTGAATTTTCTGCAATGAGTCAGCAATAATACACTTAAAAAAAACTATAATTTATTAGTAACCAATTGTTTGCCCCAAAACCAGGCAGACCAACCTAAAAAAACGATCTTGCATCCTACTGCCGCTAACATTTGGTCAGCCAACTACTTAAAAGAGTGCTAAAGTTTTTAAGATGAACTCTTAATGGCTTTGTTTGGTTTTATTTGTAACTCCATCTTATTTAGTTACATTGTGAAACTATTTATTTAGAGAAGCGTTTTTGGTTTGTCCCTAACAAACAAAATTATCAGCAAACATTCTAGAGGTAATAAAATGACTTTTATCTTTCCTATTAGTTTGCCCAACTTTCTAACGCAGTTTAAATGGCTGGATTTGTTGGACATTCTTATAGTGTTTGTGCTGGTATTTGAAATCCTAAAATTGCTTCGTGGGACTCGTGCAGTACAAATTCTATATGGAATTTTGTTTTTTACTTTTCTTTATGTAGTTTCAGGCTATTTTCAATTACAAACGGTGCAAGTAGTTGTTAGAAATGCTGTCTTATATTTAGGTATTGCAATTATCGTAGTATTTCAAGCAGAAATACGTACAGCACTAGCCCACTTTGGCAAAAATTTCCGTCTTCCTTCTCTAGGTTTTCGTGCTAACCGTGATAGCAAAAGCAATAAAGAGTTTTATGATGAGATTATTTTGGCTGCTACTTCTTTAGCTTCTGAAAAAATAGGTGCTTTAGTCATTGTTGAACGTAATGTCGGACTACAAGACCATATAAATCGAGGTGTTAAGCTAGATTCTGTTACAAGCTATGATTTATTGGTAACAATCTTTAATCCTAATACTCCACTTCATGACGGTGCCGTAATAATTCGTAATAATAGACTTGCTGCTGCTAGTTGTTTTTTACCTCTAACTCTTAACCCTCGACTAGCTAAAGAGTTAGGTACAAGGCACCGTGCTGCTATTGGTATTACAGAGGAAAATGATTCTATTGCTATTGTTGTATCAGAAGAAACAGGTGTAATTTCTTTTGTTGAACGTGGACAAATTATTCGTAATTTAGATAGTGCTAAACTACGAGCTATGCTAATTCGAGCTTTAGAGCCACAAAAATCTAGCGGACGTGCTAATAATTTAGATCCTTCCTTTTCTCCTGATACAAGCACTAATCCTTTAGATAAAAGCTTATCAACTAACCCTGCTAAACAACCTGTTTTTAATGCACGTCCTTTTGCTAGCAAAGATTAATAGGAGGTATAAAAAGTGCAGCTATGGCAGCAACTATCAGAACTAGTTAGCTCTATTATTGGTGTGATTGGAAATCTTTTAAGACAATATTTTTATGAAGATAAAATCTTAACCATCATATCTCTATTAATAGCTGTTGTTTTATGGGGCGCAGTCTCTAAACAAGAAACTATTTCTACTACTTTGCTAGCTGTACCTATTGAGTATATAGACTTAACTCCAGGATTAATTATTGCAGATGATTACTCTATTAAAACTGCTAATATTCGTATAAAAGGAACAAAGGAAGTAATAGAAAATTTGAGAGCAGATCTTTTAACTGTTAGGGTTTCGCTTGCAAGTATCAAACCTGGTGAAAGAGTAATTCAACTTGCAAATACAGATATAGTTTCTCCTCAAACAATAGATGTAATCAGTATTGAACCTCAAAGGACAAGGCTAACAATTGAACATATTGTTGAGAAAAAAGTTAAAGTAGTAGCACGTTTTACAGGTAAAGTTCCTGAAGATTATGAATCTACGTCCGTTTCAGTTAATCCAAGTACTGTAACTATCAAAGGGCCAGAAAGCCGCGTCAATAACATTGATGAAATAACAACAGAAACAATTTCTTTATCTGAACATCGCATTAGTTTTATTGAACGTCCCAACCTAGATATAAGAGATACTAAAGTCAATCTTGTTGGTTCACCTGATATTGAAGTTAGAGTAGATATTGGGCAAATTCGCATTGAAAGAAGATTAACTAATATTCCAGTACATATTTATCCTAGCGAAGAAAAAGTTAGTGTTAGTCCTTTAACCGTAAGCGTTGATTTAGAAGGTCGAAAATCTATAGTAGAAAGTCTTTCACCCGCCAATGTTTCTGCAATAATAGAAATTAAAGATTTACCAGACACTTCGGTTGCAACACCAAGGATTAATCTTCCCCCTACAGCAAATAACGCTGTCACAATTATAAAGATTGACCCAGAACAAATATCAGTTAAAAAACATCGCTAGTAATTTATCTTAATTGAATAATACATGGAATTTGCTTTGTAAATTGTTGAAAAATAAAGAAGAACCTATAATGCCCCAGAGGGGCATCTGACAATAGGCTGCCCATTTATGGGTGGCCTATGATTAAATAGTTATGCAAGTTGCTTTGAAAGCTATTGAAATACAACAATACAATTTTTTAGCCCTGTTAAGGGCTATCAATAATAGCCCAGTCTTTTAAGGCTGGGCTAAATTTATAATCTTTAGGAGCAGTTAAAAATGCCAAAATTTTTCGGCACAGATGGAATTAGAACTAAAGCAGGGGAATTTCCTCTTACAGACACAGCACTTTTTACCATTGGTCAAGCTTTAGGCGAACTTTTAGAAAATCGCCTTAATCGTAAAGCTAAAGCTCTAATCGGGCGAGATACTCGCGCCTCTGGTAGTTGGATTGAAGCGGCTTTGGGCAATGGGTTAATGTCTGTAGGTGCTGAAGTCGTTTCAGCAGGCGTTATAACAACTCCAGGAGTTGCTTATTTAACTAAAAATTTTGGCTATGATGTTGGGATTGTGATTTCTGCATCACATAACCCTTATGAAGATAATGGAATAAAGATTTTCTCTCCTTCAGGCCGTAAATTTGACGAGCATGACGAAGAGTTTATTGAATCAAAACTACTTGAAAGTCAGCTAGGTTTGGGTGATAACTCACAAAATCCTATTAATTTCTTAAGTGAACTGCCCAGGCATTATTTAGACTTTCTTAAAAAAGAAATTGCACAAGACTTAAAGCTTTCAGGTCTAAAAATCGCGCTAGATTGTGCTAATGGTGCTGCTATAAACTTTGCTACAAAACTATTTCAAGATCTTGGCGCAGAGCTTGTTTTAATAGGCTGTCAAGCTGACGGACAAAATATTAATGAAAATTGCGGATCTCTTCACTTAAATAACTTAAAAACATTAGTAAAAAAAGAAAACTGCTCGCTAGGAATTGCTTTTGATGGCGATGCAGACCGGACTTTGCTTGTTGATGAAACCGGCGAAATAGTAGACGGGGATCGAATCCTCTATATTTTAGCTAGACATTTTCTAACACATCAAAACTTAAATCCCAAATTAATTGTTGCTACTGTGATGAGTAACTTAGGCTTAGAAGTAGCACTAAAAAACTTAGGCGTGGATCTAAAGCGTACTCCTGTAGGGGATAAATACGTACTGGAAGAACTGCTAGCAACAGATTCTATAGTTGGTGGTGAGCAATCAGGGCATATTATTTTCCCTCGAATTGGTCTTGCTGGAGACGGTATTGTTACAGCCTTACAAGTTTTACACGTGCTAGCTAGCAATCAAGGAAAACACCTAAGCGAGTTAAGCAGAGATTTTATTACATTTCCACAAATACTAATTAATGTAAAAGTTAAAAGTAAGCCTGCATTTTCCTCTGTTCCTGCAATTGTTGAGGCTGCTAAAAAAGTAGAAAGTGAGTTAGCTGGTCAAGGTCGGTTACTACTTCGCTATTCTGGAACAGAAAATTTAGCTAGAGTGATGATTGAAGGTAAAAATTTGTCAGAAATTACTACTCAAGCAGAAAACTTAGCTAAAATTATTCAGGAAAATATTTAGTCTATTCTTATGAATCAATTAACACCAAAAGAAGCAGGAACCCCAATTATTACCATAGTTGGGCCAACGGCCTCTGGCAAAAGTGCTTTAGGCATTGCTCTAGCAAAACATTTAGGTGGGGAAATTATAAATCTTGATTCTGTACAAGTTTATCAAGGTTTATATGTTGCTACAGCTAAAGTTACTAAAGAAGAAATGCAAGGCATTCCTCATCATTTAATAGATATTGTTGCACCAACAGAAAATTTTACTGCTGGAAAATATGCGCGTACTGCTACAACAACAATTGCAGAAATTGAAGCACGCAATAATTATGCTTTGTTAGTTGGTGGGACGGGTTTTTACCTGCGAGCATTGCAAGGCTCATTATTTGATGAGCAGTTAACCACAGACCTAAAACTTAGAGAGCGACTAAAGGCTATTTTGACCAAAAAAGGCGCAGAACACATATATAAAATGTTAATGAGATTTGACAAAGTTGCAGCCGCTAAAATAGCCGTCAAAGATTGGTCAAGAAGTATTCGAGCCTTAGAAGTTTATTTTCAAACCAAACGTTCCATAACTGAATGGCAACAAAAAATGCCTGAAGCTTTGCCCTTTGTTAAACGCATCTGTATTTTTGCCCTAAACCCTCCTAGGGAAGAGCTTTATAACAAAATCAACACTCGTGTAGATAAAATGTTTAGCGATGGATTAATTGCTGAAGTAGAAAATCTACTAAAACAAGGTGTTCCACCAAATGCCAAAGCTTTTGGCGGACATGGCTATCGTCGAGTAATTGAATATCTTCAAGGCCAGCGTAGCTTAGAAAGCTGCATTGAACAAACAAAACTTGACACTCGCCATTATGCTAAACGCCAGCTTACTTGGTGGCGACACACCGCAGGAGTAAACTGGCTAAATGCTTTTGGAAATGATGAAAAATTAGTCTCAGAAGTATTAAAAGTAATAGGAATAAACCCACACTCATAAACTGCTAGGATCAATGCCTAAAGCTTTTAACTTTGCCAACAAAACTTCTTTTTCTTTATTAGCACTAACAAGCTTTTCAGCTAAAACTTCTTTCTCGGCGCGTTCCCGTTCTTTTTCGATGCGTTCCTGTTCTTTCTCAGCTTGAACACGTTCCTTCTCAGCTTGAGATCGCTCTAAAGGAGTAGGAATAAGATTAAAATGACGATCATACCAACGAAGCCAAATTGTAGTAGCCTTTTCGTAGTAGCCAGTCCACAAGCCTAAATAAAGCTCAACATCAGGCAAATAGTAAAAACCTTGACTATTAGGTAAAAAAGAAATATACCCATCTCTACTTAGCTGAAATGCTAGTATTTTTTTTGTTAGGTGATCATAAGTAAAATAATAGGGTACTTTTAAGATAGATTCGTAAACTTCCCATTTTGGCGGGATTTCTTCTTCTTCTTTACCTTTTCTGCTACTTTTTTTAGCTCTAGTAGTTTTGCCTAAATCCTCGTTTTCAGTGCTAGGGGAAAGTAGTTCAATTATAACAAGTGGTGTAACTTGTTCTTGCCAAACGACATAGCTTAATCTTAAATCTTTATCTTCATAAAGGTTAGGAACACCAACGCTAGCAAACCAATCAGGGCGTTTATACCAGTTTGGGTGATTTACATCAAAATAAAGATTAAGGTCTGTTGCTACAAATACCTGATTTGATGAATAGTTAGGGGGTTGAAATGTTTCTCTAAGAAGCTGTGATTGAAAAATATGAAATATGTCTGGCAATCCGCTTTCTCCTACTTCTTCGCTAGGTAAATCATACATTGTTGGCAAACTTTTTTTATCCAACACGTTATTTTCTATTCTTATTTTGCTCATAGGTTTTTCTTCTTGCCTGTTAGGTTTGTGTTTTGATTATATTTCTTACTTTGTTTTTGTGCAACATTGCAAAAAAGGAAATTAATTTTTAGTTTTTCTTTTTGTCCAAAAATTTTAAGTAAGCAATTTCGCTAGCTAATCCAAAAGCTACTCCTACAGTGTAGCAAACTAAATCGCTCCATAAAAAACCACGTCCTAAAATTAAAGCTGCTAGTCGGTTTCGTCTTAGCTCGTCAATCCAAGGAGAATGATAAAGCTGTGTGATTTCAATAAAATAGCAGAAAATTAGAGCAATAAGCGCAACTTGCCAAGCTTTTGCTTTTGGAAAAATTATGCCCACAAAACAAAAAATCATTAATGCCCAAAGACTATCACCTAAGTAAAGATTGACAAATGAAGGGAGAAAACTTGCAAATTTACGGGAAGCTAACCCAAGGATAATTACTAGTAGTGTCAAAAGCAAATAAACAACACGATTTCTTGTGATGAATTGATTAATTAACATCAATCAAATAATTTTAACTAAATATTTTTACTTTAACAGATGTTGAAAACAATCTGTACAACCATCATTTGGAGCAGGTTTTAAGCTTAAAACGTTGCTGATAACATTATAAACATTGATATTTCTAAAAGGAGGAACAATTAAATTTTTCTTAAAAGCAGGCCCGTGAGCAATAAAAATTCCTTGCATTGAAGCTAAATCAGGATCATAGCCATGTGTCCCACCACTAGCAAAAGTACGGCCCAAGGATTTCATAATCCCATGGGTTGTTATAAAGTAACCTTCGTCAGCAATTGCAATAATAGGAGGGATTCTGTCATTGTTGCGATAATGATATTTTTCTGGAAGTTCTTCTTTAAGATAAACTTTTAGGTTTGGGTGGGCTTTTAGTAATTTTTGATGGACTTCTTTAAGCTCGTTTTCTGTAGGCCAAACCCAGGCAAGCGGCGACTCTTGAACAACTTTAATTTTTGATAAGTCTAGATAATCATCTAGATAAATTGCTCTATCTTCTGAGAGTGCAGCCATTCCATGATCAGAAACAACTATTAGATTTACCTGCTCAAAAATTTCTCTAGCTTTTAATCCTGAAATTAAGTCTTGCAAAGTATTTTCTATTAAAGAAAGCCCCTCTTTAATTTTTGGTGAGTCAGGGCCATTGTCATGACCTATTATGTCTATTTCTTCTAAATACAAAGTAATTAAGGTAGGCCGTTTTTCTAGTGGAAGGTCTAACCAGGTTAAAAGATGATTAACTCTATCACGATAAGACATGCTTTTATCATAAGGTAGCCAATGGTTAGCATTACGACCGTTTGTAGTTTCTGAACCGGGCCAAAAAAGAGTCGCGCTAATTTGTCCTTGTAGTTGCGCAGTAATCCAAATAGGTTCACCACCCCACCAAACAGCGTTTTGAATTTCTTCTCTATCAGAACCAGGAAAATATTTATTTAACTTTGGGTCATACATTCTATTTGCAACTACACCATGATTTTCTGGGTACAGACCTGTAACAATTGTATAGTGGTTAGGAAATGTTTTTGTTGGAAATACTGGAATTAAAGCTTCACTTCTAACGCCGTCTGAAGCTAGTTGGTAAAGGGTAGGAACAGTGTTTTTATTAAGAAAGTCAGCACGAAAACCATCTAAGGAAATTAATATAACTGTAGGTTTTAAGTCTGCTATTTTATTTTGAGCAGGTTTAATATCTGCTTGTTTACAACTCCAAAATATAAAAAATAGCCAGAGAATTAAGAATTTTTTAGTTAGTAGTTTTTGTAAAAATCGAAAAAACACTGTCTTATTTAACCTTAGTCGTTATTTTATTTAACTGCGAAATTTCAAAGCATAGCATTCATTAGCTAAAGCGACTAGTTGAGCTAGCTTCCAAGTTCCTTGATCATTAAGCCTATCAGTTAAAGAAACCGGAATATGTGAAAGACCTAAATAAGCTCCGCTAATTGCTCCAGCCATCGCGCCAGTTGTATCAACATCTCCACCAACGGCAATACTTGTGCAAACTGTCTCCCAATAATCTTCAGGTGTTCTTAAAAAGCTATACAAACTCCATAGAACGCTACCCATAACAAAAGGTGAAATTCCTTGCCACTTATCAGAATAAGTTGTATCAAGTCCAGCACGAGAAATAAAAGTTACTGCTTTGTTTGGCGGAAGTAAAACCCAGTTTTTTAGCTCCATTATTGCACTAGCAAAAGTGCTTTCTACCTCACCAACCCAACTACTTAGTTGTATTAAAAAAGCTTCCTTGTCAATAGTTTTTGATTGTAAAACCAGCGCAGTAGCTCCAGCAATTGCAACTGATCCAGCAGAGCATAGCGGATTTTGATGTGTAATTATGCCTTGGTTATGAGCAACTTGGATCATTTCCTTTGGGTTGTCAAAAAATAACAGCCCGACAGGTGCAGCACGCATAGCACTACCATTTCCTGCCGCTGGTGCAGGCGTTCCAGCTTTTTGCCAGTCGACACCAGCGGCCAAACGCATTGCAGCTTCTTCGGTTGCTCGTCCTCGTCCAACAATTCGTTGTTCTTGAAAAATGGCAGCAATTCTTTTAGCGTAATTTGCTGGGCTAAACTGCCCATTTGTATCAACATAACTTTGCATTAATTCCCGTGCTAGCTGGGAATCATCTGTATATTGCCCAAAAGGAAATTTGCCACGACCAAAGAAGTTTTTTTCAGGTTTTTTAAGTATTTCATCAACATAGGTTTGACAGGTTTCCGGCGGATAGCCTTCAACAGGAGAGCCAAGAGCGTCGGCTAGACATTGACCAACTAGACAGCCGCTAAATTTTTCTGGTGTTACTAAATCTAATAAACTCATAATTTTATTCTGGAGATTTTTCGTCTTCTAATTTAATAATACGAGTATTCATGCTGCTAACCACATTACTTAACTTTGAAACAGAACTACTAACAGAGCTAATAGCAGTACGTATTTCTTGGCGGTCGTTTTCTGCATTAATTGTTAAAGTCGCTATACCTCTAGCCATTTCTCTAACTATTTCCATCAGCGATTGGAAATTACTTTCAGTTTTTGCTTGCTCTTGAAGAATAAATTCTGTCTGTTTTTTAGTTTCTGTCTCAAATTGGGCTTGCCTTACCTCTGCTCTAGCTTGTTGATCTAGTATAAACTGAATGGTTTTTTCCATTTCTTTGTTTGTCATACGTCAAAATACACTCCATTTTTATTTTATCAATTAGTATAACTAAAACACATGCACAAAATACATAATATACAGTAGCTTACAATATGTAATTTACTTTAGTATTATTAAAGTAATAAAATATAAATAAAATATCCTAAATTTAGCTAAAAAATCTGTTTAGGCATAAAGTTTACACTATCAGCACTAACTAATTGGTAATGTGTTTGATTACGATTTCCATTAAAAGCTAATTTAATTGCTTCACCATGAAGATGTCCATAAACACAGGTTTTTGCGGAATATTTATCAATTAATTCTGTAAAACCACTTAGCTCATGTTGAGCATTCATTGGAGGATAATGCAGGGCAACAATTAAATGTTGGTATTTTTTGCCTTTTAATGATTCAAAAGCTTGTTTTAATCTAGCAACTTCCCGTTGGTAAATTTTATAGTCTGTTTCAGTATAGCTAAATTCTTTCCCTTCTGTCATCATATCTGCACTAGGTATTTGACCGGGACATTGCCATCCACGAGTTCCTACAATTGCAATATTATCAATTATTAATGAACTAGCTTGTAAAAATTTAATGCTAGGGTCTAAAACGCTTTCTAGCTTACTTTTAGACGGCCACCAGTAGTCATGATTACCTCTTAAGATAATCTTTTGTCCTGCCAAAGCTGCTAAGTAATCTAAATCTGCTCGCGCTTCTTCAAGTCGCATAGCCCAAGAAATATCGCCAACAATTAATAAAATGTCATCTTTTTGAGCAATGTTAGACCAGTTTTCAGCCACCTTTTTTTCATGATCTCGCCAATGCTCGCCAAAAATCCACATTGGTTTTGGTTTGGCGTGTGAAAGATGTAAATCACCTATTGCAAAAATTCTCATGTTTTAAGCTTTTTCTACACTTTCTAGTAATGCTTTTGCTGCTGGCAAAGCTTTTATCATGGCTGCTTGCCCACCAGCAATTAAATCTGCTGCTCTCTCTAATTCGTCTACTCTAATTCGCCCAATGTTAGGCTCTATAAGTAAATCTGAATGGCTAGCTTGAAAAGCTGCTGATCCACGTCCGATAACCATATAGGATTGCATCAGTATTTGAAAAATATTAGTAGGAGGAGAGGTCATTTCCACACCTGAATTAACATCAATGGCAATAACTTTTTCTGCTCCAAGTGAGCGAGCAGCATCAACTGGCAAATTTTGCACAATTCCGCCATCAACTAGCATTCGACCTTCGCTATCAATTTCTGGAGCAAAAAAACCTGGTACAGTGCAACTAATACGAATTGCTCGAATTGCGTCACCTTTAGTAAAAACAACAGCTTGGCCGGTTTGAATATCTGCCGTTACTATTGCCAAAGGGATCTTCATTTTAGCAAAGTCTGAAACAGGCATTAAACGCCGCAACAATTTTTCTAATGGGTTATTAGTCATAATTGCCAGACGAGAAAAGGAAACTTTGCTAACATCTCCCCAACGAATGCTTAATGCAATTTCCTCTAGTAGTCCAATTTTCATCCCTGAAGCATAAGCCCCAGCAATGATTGACCCCATGCTAGTTCCAGCAATAAAGTCTATGGGGAAGTTATTTTCTTCTAACACCTTTAAGACACCAATATGTGCAATACCACGTGCCGCCCCACCAGAGAGAGCTAAACCAATTTTTGGTCGATCTGGTTTCATTTTAGAAACTCCTAGAAACTAAATTGCTAGAATAATTATGGTTTTTTGTAAATTTTAATCTAGCATTAAAAAAATTGTAATTGGTTTGATGCAGCAGAATTTAATCGTTGATAAAAGTTTATTAAAAATGTTAGTTTCAATGAAAGGCTTGGGATTTACATTTCTTGGGATTTACATCCCAAGCTAAAGATTGTATCGTCGCTTACGCGACTTAAATTCGTTGTTGGCAAAACAAACTTGTTACATTTATGAATATCCTTATTCGACGACTAGAACCTACAGACTATCTTGAGGTACAAAAAATTTTTGTTGGCCCAAAAGCTATTTGGGGAACATCACAACTTCCTTTTCCTTCTATAGAGTTATGGCGTAAAAAATTAGCTGAGCCGCCACCTGGTTTATTTAGCCTAGTTGCCTGTGTTGGAGATGAAATAGCGGGGACCCTTGGAATACATACTTTTCCTGATAATCCTCGTCGTCGTCATGTTGGTCAATTGGGAATGGCTGTCCGAGATGATTTTCAAGGAAAAGGTGTCGGTTCCGCCCTAATGAAAGAATCTGTAAATTTAGCGGATAAATGGATAAATCTTTTGCGCCTTGAGCTAGAAGTTTATTGTGATAACGAGCCTGCTATAGCTTTGTATAAGAAGTTTGGTTTTGAGATTGAAGGCCGCCTTGTTAAATTTTCTTTTCGGGATGGCGAATATGTAGACGCTTTTTTTATGGCGCGTCTTCGACAAAGTTAATTAAAACTTGATAATCATGGAATTTGCTTTATAAAAAAGATGATGTTTTGCTCCTTACTATTTTGGCTTTTTAATTTGTTCATATATAACCCAGCCAATAAACCCTACTATTAACAAAAAGATGATAATTATTGGAATTATTGGGATTGCTACACACACAATAATAAGACCTATAAGCAGAATTAATGAAAGTAGTGAGAAGAGAACTATTTTCAATGTGCTATAAGGTCTATCGCCTTGGACATCGCCTGTTCTTGCATTAACTAGGACTTGGTAGCTTTTTTGATTAAATAAATAAGCTACTACATAAACAGGTAAAAGTACGCTTTTGAAAGTGATTGCAGAATAATAAGTTGATATTTTAGATATTCGTTGATCATCCCCTCCAATATCTTGCTTTACATCTTCTACTATGGTGCTTGCCATTATTTCTTTAGAAGCTTCAAAACCATCTACAAGCTCTATTTGGTAACGTTGAGCTTTATAACCAGGAAGAAAAGCAGGGTCATAAGGTTTTAATTGCTTTAAGTCCCAAGGTGCTAAATTATCAAGATATTTACGTGGCAGGGAAGTAATAGCAGGAACCAAAACATCTTCAAACCAGCGTGAGACTTGACCTTTAGCCTTGTACCATTTTGTTTTTCTCTCTTGGCGTTTGTTTTTACCTCGCCCTTTCTCTACATAGTAATATTCCCCTTGTTCGCCTTTGTAAAGGCTATTTGTATAAGCTGTATATGTCCAAAAAGGTATATAAACGCCTTCTATAGATCTTTGTGTAGCTATTTCCTTTAATGTGTTTGGAGCAAACCAACGGGATGAAATCCATTTTTTTACGTTGTCAGTAGCTTGGGATTTAGTGATATTAAAAGGCAATACGGCTTCAGGAGCTATAAGGGGATTTGTTGATTTTGGTTGAGCTATGATTTTGGTGCCACAAAAAGAGCATTCTCCTGCAACATCTGGGGGAATAAACATAATAGAAGCACTACATCTAGTGCAATTAGCCTCTATCGCATTTTGTGCTAGCATTGCTGTTTTTTGTTTTTGAGGTTGTAAATAATCTTTATATGAATGCTCTTTTACATTTTCATCACTTTCAGGAATTTGTTCTTGACGGCCACAGTAAGCACAAGATAAACAGCCGTCTTTAGGCTCAAATTCTTGATCAGCACCGCAGCTAGGGCAAATGTAATGATGTAAAATTTTTTGATTTTCTTGATCTTGATTTTTGGATTCTTTCACTAGTTGGCACCTGTTTGAAACAACCAAAATGGATTATAAACTCTATTTGAAGAATAGCTATTTTTTATTTTTAAGCATTTCTAATAGCTTTTCATGTATTCCACCAAAGCCACCATTTGACATAACCATAATTATATCTCCACTCTTTACAATAGTTTCTAGGTGGGAAACTATTTCATCTACTTCTGGAATTGACCAAGCTTGACGACCTTGGGCAATTAATTTATCTGCAATTTCTTGTGGAGAAAGCTGATCTTCAGGTGCTACCCGATGAGGTTCAAAAAGTGCAGAAATTATTGTCATATCTGCAACTTGAAAAGCTTCTTCATAGGCTGCTTGAAACTGTTTGCGACGTGCTGATAAAGACCTTGGCTCAAAAATGGCAATTATTTTTTGACCCGCATAGCGTTTACGCGCACCTAAAAGAGTTTCTTTTACGGCAGTTGGATGATGAGCAAAATCATCAATAACGGTTACTCCTGCAACCGTCCCGCGTTCCTGCATACGACGTTTGACACTGCGAAAAGTATCAATTCCAAGCTTGATTTTTTCTTTCTTGATACCAAGTTTTTCTGATACTGCAATTACAGCTAAACAATTACGGATGTTAAAATCTCCAACAAGTGAAGTAGTAAATTGAGCATATTCTTGACCATCATAAAACACAGTAAACTGTGTTTTTCCACCAACATAGCAAATATCTTTTGCTTGCCAGCGAGCCGCAGTTTCACCATCAACTGCAAAACTTTCTACAGGACAAAATGCACGTGGCAAAAGTTCGCGGACTACTTCGCTATCAACACCAGCGATTAAGTGACCGTTGCTAGGAATTAAATTTATAAAGCGTCTAAAAGCTAATTTATAAAGCTCAAAATCAAAGTAAATGTCTACATGGTCATATTCAACATTGTTTACTATTGCTGTAATTGGTAGGTAGTGCATAAACTTAGGCCCTTTATCAAAATAGGCTGTGTCATATTCGTCCCCCTCAATTACAAAATAATCACTATCAGTAACTCGAAAACTTACGCCAAAATTTTCTGCAATTCCGCCTATTAAAAATGAAGGGTTTAGTCCGCCAACATCCATTACCCAAGCCATAAGCGAAGTTGTTGTAGTTTTGCCATGTGTTCCTGCAACAACAACGGAGTGCCGCCCACGAATAAATTGTTCTTTTAGTACTTCTGACATAGAAAGGTATCTAAGACGAGTGTTAAGAGTATATTCAACTTCTGCATTACCACGAGGAATAGCATTGCCAATAACAACAAAATCAGGGTGAGGTTGTAGGTTATTGGCTGAAAAACCTTGGTTTACAGGAATTTCTAGTTGCTCTAAAAATGTTGACATTGGAGGGTAAACATTAGCATCCGAGCCAGTTACATGAAAACCTTTTGCTTTTAACATTCCTGCAAGTGAAGCCATTGCAGTACCGCAGATTCCTATTAAGTGATAATGGGGTATTGACATTAGTAATTTTCCTAAAAATAAAAATAATTTTAGGGAAGTTATAATCTTTATTGATTAAAAGCTCAAACAAAATAGCCTTATTTAAATTTACAAAGCAAAATTTTCAAACTAAAACTAAAAATTATTTATCCTGAATTTATTTTATATGTTCCTAGAAGTTATAACTTTTCTAAGCTTACTTTTGTAGTGTTTGTTTTTATGGCGGTAATGGAGGAATGAAAAATTTATTTCAAACAAGTAAGGGTTTTGTTTCTTTGTTTAATGCCCTAAAAAGAAGGTATTTTATCTAAAATACCTTCTTATAACGTAGACTACCTAAAAGTAGTGATCCCTAAGAGAACCATCAAAGCGGCCTGTTGGTAAGCAACAATTCTTGAAAACGATGCCCTGAGCCGCATGGACATAAGTCGTTCCTGCCTAGTTTTTCTAGTAACTCTTTTTCTCCATGAACGATTCTTTGTCCTCGTTTAACATGTGTTTCTGATGGGAAACCTCTCCGTCTCTTACTGGATTTCTCAAAAGCAGTATGATTCCTGATTCTTATTTTTACACATGGCTTTATCCTCCTTAGATATGCTGAAAATATGCCACAATCAGCGACGAAGGAATTTAGCACTAAACCTTAATATTTAGCCATAGAAAAATACTCACTAAAATAAAGAAAGTTGTTCCACTTGGTTATTGCTAGAAGAAGATTTATCTTTAGATTTGCCATAAAGATGCTCTACTTCTAAATGAAATGCTTCAGCTAAAATAGTAGAAACCTGGTTGCGGTGGCATTTCCTATAATCATAACAGGCACACAACAATATTACTGGCTGATTTTCTATAACAGGCTTTATCTTAATAATACCTAAATGAAGATTAGGTACTTTAATTGAACCCATTTTGTAGTTTTCGTTCCCAAACTCTTGTATATGCAAGTATTTATCAGCAAAATATTGCTGAAGGCTTTTTTGTCTCCATCTATAGTCTTTGCTGTATGGACTTATTCTTATATCTACTAGCTTTACTGTTAGTGAATTTACTATATCTATTAATTCCTTTGGGGTTGTACTAGTATATCCTATCGTATATATTTTACTCATATCTGCTTTTTCTTGCTAAACTCATCAAAATTTTATAGATAAGCATAATTTTATTGTAGCTCTCCTACTGTAGGCCGTTTATGCTCATGAACCCACATAAGTAAATTATCAAACGCTGTGCCTGTTTGCTGAGGGCTAATATTACAATGACCTCTTGCAACTACAAATTTTGCAATAAATAAGTCTCCACTTCCAGAAATCTTACTTGTAGAATCATAAATACTTACATCTTTTCCTAACACTAAAGGATCATACGTAGTATGAATAGTTAGTACTGGGTCTGAAATACGCCCAGTTGGTGTATAGTATTGGCGCATATATTCTGCTGCTTTAGCGTCTGCACTATAACGTTTTACATTGCGATTTACTGCTACATCATCTTCAAATCCACTATAAATTGTGTTGCGGTTATCAAAAGGGTTTCCTCCCGTTCTCTGTTGCAATTCCCTAAGTATCTCATGAAAAAAGGTTAATATTCCTGCTAACTCAAATACTGTGCTTATTTGGTAATGTTTAGCAAACACCGCTGCTTTTTCAGGGTTCGTTGTAAGTGCAGCACGAATCTTTTCTCCTACATTAGTGTTTAGCTTATTATCAGTTATCAATTTAGCAGGAGAAGCTATTGTATCAGGAAAGAAATAATCAAACGTTACAAGCATATCAAAAACCCTCTCTTTAAGACCAACACTAGAAGGGGTAAGAGGGCCGCACATAGGCATTGCACCATCATAAACATCTGGGTAGCGTTCTATTGTAGAAATACTTACTACCGCGCCCATAGAATGGCCTGTTATATAAGTTTCTTTTGGCTGACCATATTTAGAAACAAAGTAACGCCGCAAGGACTCAGTGTCTTCAATAGCTTCTTTGACAGCCCAGCCTTGAGTGCTGTATTCAGACTGAGCAACAGCAAATCCACGAGAAAGAAATGTTTCAACTAACATTTTAGTTTGAGGATTATCCCAATTTCCTCTTGGTCTACCTGTAACCTCATAGCCATGACAATACATCACTAGTCCTTTATTCCAATTTTCAGGTAAATCAATCCTAAAACTAGCTTCATTGACTTGGCCTATTTCAACTTTGGATTCAATTTTAGCTGTAGTTTTAGTTTCTTGTGTGTAACTCCCTACCACTAATATCATTACTAAAAATCCAGTTAGTAAGAGTCTAAAAATTATTTTCATTAAATAGTCTCCATTAAGTAAGTTTAAGAGAAATTATTTTGTAATATGCTATTCTTTCAAAAAATATTAAAGCACTTGTCTTAAAAAAGTGTAGCTAAAACTAAACCTGCCAATTTTAATACAGACAAGAGATTAATTTATAGTGAAACGCAATCTAATTTTAAGCAAAAAGAAGCAAGACACTTACACCTAAAGCGTTTTTGCAAAAGCTTTAATCTCTTTTGTTACCTAGCATTAGCTCAAATTGCACAATTAGCTATTAACATAATATTTTTTAGGCTATTGTATGCAATTAACCTAACTAACCTAGCTTTATTCACCTACCTGCTTGGAGGCAAATAAAAAATGTTCAAAAACCTATTTCGCACAAAAAACCTAGATGTGTTAATAGCTCAAGCTCAAGACTCTGAAAAAGGGCTAAAAAAAGCTTTAGGAGCGTTTGACTTAGTGTTATTAGGCATAGGGGCAATTATTGGGACAGGTATTTTTGCTACTGTTGGCACGGCTGCTTTAGGCGACTCAGAAAGACCGGGCGCAGGGCCTGCTTTAATGATTTCCTTTATGATTACTTGTGTAGCCTGTGCTTTTACCGCGCTTTGTTATGCTGAATTTGCAGCAATGGTTCCTATTTCTGGCAGTGCTTATACTTATTCTTATGCCACGCTTGGCGAAATGATAGCCTGGATTATAGGTTGGGACTTAATTATTGAATATGCTGTTGGTAATGTTGCTGTAGCAATAAGTTGGGCAGGTTATTTTAAGGAACTCCTAAGAGGATTAGGTGTTGATATCCCTATTTGGCTTTCTACTAATTACACATCTGTTTTTGTGCTGCCTGACCCGGCTAATCAGGAAAAATATCAGGCTGCACTAGCCTTTAAGCAACAAGTTTTGGCTGCTGCTCCAAATATTGGCGGAATCCCAATAGTTTTTAACCTACCAGCAGTTTTTATTGTACTAGCCATTACAGCTATTTTAGTTGTTGGGATTAAGGAAAGTGTTGGATTTAATACCATAATGGTAGTGATAAAAATTATTATTTTGATGTTTTTTATTGTAGTAGGTGCTTTTTATATTAAGCCAGAAAATTGGCAACCTTTTGCACCTAATGGAATGTCTGGAATTTTAGCAGGGGCCTCAGTTATCTTCTTTGCTTACATAGGTTTTGATGCTGTCTCAACGGTGGCAGAAGAAACAAAAAACCCTAAACGAGATATGCCAATAGGGATTATTGGCTCGCTTATAGTATGTACTATTTTCTATATTGTTGTTGCTGCGGTACTTACAGGAATGATTCCTTATCAAAAATTAGCTGAAGGTGCTGCTGAACCATTAGCTATAGCATTAAAATATAATGGCTTAAATGTTGCTGCTGGAATTGTGGCTTTTGGGGCAGTAGTAGCAAACACAGCAGTCTTACTAGTTTTTCAATTAGGACAACCAAGAATTTTCTTTTCTATGGGACGTGATGGACTACTTCCACCAGTTTTTTCTCGTATCCATCCAAAGTTTAAGACTCCACACGTTACCACAATTTTAACAGGTATTGCGGTTGCTGCTACTGCTGGTGTGTCTAGTATTGAAGCAATGGTAGATTTAACTAATATCGGGACGTTGTTTGCCTTTATTCTAGTTTGTGTAGGAATCATTATTTTAAGAGTAAAAGATCCTAATCGAGAACGACCTTTTAGAGTACCTTTTGGCATTGTTATCCCAATTTTAGGCATTCTTTCTTGTTTATTGCTAATTTACTATCTACCGTTAACTTCTATAAAACGCTTTATTATTTGGTTGGCTGCTGGGCTTATTATTTATTTCTTATATGGTATAAGACATTCAACCTTAAATAAAGAAAAGCAAAGTTCAACTTAAGCAAGAAAAAATATGCTAAGTAATATAAATTATGGGTTTATAGATAAAACAGGAAAACAGGTAATAGACTTCCTTTATGAGGGAGGAGGAAGTTTTGGACAAGGCATTGTAAGTGTCAGAAATAAAGGGCTTTGGGGCTATATAGATAAAGTTGGAAATTTAGTAATCCCTCACCAATTTAATAATGGAGCAGGGGCATTTTCTGAAGACTTAGCTTGTGTAGGAATAAATGGAAAATGGGGTTATATAAATCAAAAAGCAGAAATGATTGTAGAACCTGAGTTTGATAATGCTAGTGGATTTGTTGAAGGACTAGCACGAGTAAGAACTAATGGAAAATGGAGCTATATAGATAAAAACGGCAACAATGTAATCCGACAGCAATTTGAATGGGTGGATGATTTTTCTCAAGGATTAGCCGCTGTACGTCTT
Source organism: uncultured Clostridia bacterium (assembly GCA_964492845.1). Lineage (GTDB taxonomy): Bacteria > Acidobacteriota > Blastocatellia > Chloracidobacteriales > JADJPF01 > JADJPF01. The sequence goes on along the minus strand of CAZBMZ010000014.1, from coordinate 60,455 downwards.
AATAAAAATAAATGTGGTTTTATAAATAAACAAGGAGAAATTGTAATTAAAGCTCAATATGATTGGGCATCCAGGTTTGTTGAAGGATTAGCAGGCGTAGCAATTAATAATAAGTTTGGCTACATCGATCTGACAGGAAAATATGTAATAGAACCACAATTTGATTGTGGATGGGCATTTTCTGAAGGTCTAGCGGGTGTAGGGATTAAAGGTAAGTGGGGCTATATCAATTATTTAGGGGAAATGGTTATCACTCCACAATTTGAGTTTGGCTGGACTTTTTCCGATGGTTTAGCTGGAGTTAGGTTTGCTAAAAATGATTGGGGCTATATTGATAGAATGGGCGAAATAGTTTTTCGCTCACAATATGAATGGGTAAATGCTTTTTCAGAAGGGCTAGCACTAGTTGGAATAAGTTCTCAAGGCTGGATATGTTAAATATTTGGTTAAATGGCATTTGCTTTTCGCTTTACTTTAAGAATTGCTATTTTGGTTGAGTGATTAAAAGGGCTAGGGTCTACAAGAGGTGAATTAACTCTAGTTTGCTCATAACCAATAAAATTTTCTGGTACAGGTATTAATGTTTCAATTGATAAATAACCATCCATACAAAGTTTTTCTAAAGAGCTAAAATAATCTGCACCACTAACAAATAACGCATTATTTACCACAATCAAATAACCATCATTGTTAATTAGAGGACGCACTTTGTTAATAATTCGGTGGCTTTCATTAACAAGGTCAACTTTTCCTTTGTTGGTAATAGCAAAAAAAGGTGGATCAACAATAACCGCGTCAAAAGTCTTGCCAATACGCTTAAAATGGCTAATTTGTGTCCAAAAATCTCCAGCAAGGAAATCGCTTTTATTTATTGGAAAACCATTAAGAGTATAAGAAGTTTTTGCAACGTTAAGAAACTTACGATTAAGATCTAGGTGTATAACTTGGCTTGCACCACTAGCTTTAGCTGCAACTCCAAGGCTACCAGTATAAGCAAATGTATTTAAGACAGATTTACCTGCAAGATTATTAAGAATCCAAGCACGTAAGTTATAAGTATCAAGATAAAAACTAGTGTCACGATTTAAGAGCAAGTCAATTGCATACCAAACTTTATGCTCGCGTATACGATTATCTAGCTTTTCTCCTAAAAAAATAACACCATTTCTAGCTGTTAAATCATTAGAGTTACGAGTTTTTAAGATTATAGACTGTAGCCAAGGAAATTCACTTGTCAAATACTGGCAAATGGTTGTTAGTAATTCTTGGATTTCTTCTGAAGGGTCAGCATAGTTGTGAACTGCAATTGTACGGGCATAAATATCAATCACTAGATTGGTAAAACCTTCAAAAAAGCCATTAAATAAACGAAAAGCGTTTTCATGGCGGCTATCAAATAGTTCCAAGCGTGCTGCAATAGCAGTTTTAATTAAAGATATAATTTGGTCATTACTCATTTAAAATTTTTCCTGAAAAATTTCTGAACTTCGCGCAACTTTTTTGATTGCTGTGCCGATGATTCTGAGTGAATAGTCATTCAGTTGACTATTTCGGTTATGGATAATGGATTAGACACATAAAGTGTCGTTGCGCGGCCCAGAAAGGTTTCCGGGCCTTCTGTTTTTTAAAGGCAAATTTTTTAAACTCACCTGCAAAAACCTCTTAATCTTCAAAATCCACAGAAGCAACATGAGCAGAAATTGAGCGTCCAAAAGCGGCTACAGCCATATGTTCAGGATGAACTGTATAAGTTTCAAGTGCTGCACGATCCTTATAAATTGCTACTAAACCCGTATGATAAGAGCGTTCTAAGTGTAAAATATCTGCTCCAACATTAAAGCTTTTTATATCAACTTCGGGCATAAGGCTGGGCAGTTTTCTTAGTTTACTGCGGTGTTCCTGACGAGTTTCTTCGTCAATATCTTCTCGGTATTTCCAAATAACAATATGAGTTAGCATAAATTCTACATCCTATGAAGCAATATTTTTATCAACAATATTTGAATTATTTTTGTCTGTAATTTCAGTAATTTCTTGGCTATTATCTGGGAAAAATTTTTGCATTTCTGGACTAATTTTTAAGTAACTAGTCTTAAAAAGTAGGTAACATCCTAATAAAAGTATTATGGTTGCAATCAAACCGCCTTCAGGGCCATAACTGCCACCAGTTAACCAGGTTTTCCCTAAATCTTGAGAGCTTAAAAAAGAATATTTTGAAAGCTCAGTAATTCCACTAACAGATAGTCCAAAAATTGCACCTAAAGTAAAATTCCAGCCTAAATGCAGCCCTGTTGCAAGCCATAGACTACGAGTCTTAAAATAGGCAATTGATAGCCAAATCCCTGCTAAAACCGTGTTTACTGTAGAAAAAAATGTTGGATTAGGATTACCTAAGTGTACAATCGCAAAAAGACCAGACATTACAAATATTGCAGATACAGGAGATAACTGATCTGACATCACTTGTAAGGGATAGCCTCTAAACATAATTTCTTCAAAAAGGGCTGCTACAAACATCATAAGAAGCATTAGTAGCATTCCTAGTAAGGAAAATTCTGGCTTTGTTAGTGCTAAAGTGTAACTTGTTCCACCAACCAGTAATTGTAGTAATGCTATTAGTGATACCATAGCAAAACTAATTAAGCATCCTAATAAATAATCCTTAAAACAATTTGAATGTAAAGAAAACCCTAAAGATTTTGTACTACGATTAGTAAATAGATAAATACAGGTTATTGAAACTAAGATAACAGTTATTAATGAGGCTAAGCGAAATCCAAGTTGTTTTATTACCCAAAATAAATTAGAGATATAGCTTTCTTCTTGGGCTAAAGGTAGAAAATAATTTAGTACGCTATTTGTCGGCCAGAAAATAAATTCTGACACAATAGATGTGAGTATCAGAAAAGCTAACACTTGTAAAACAGCATTTGTTTCTTTTTTGTTACTAGAGAGAGAGTTATTATTCATAGTATTTTAAGGTTGCTAAATAATAACATTTAGCAAGTATTTTTGGTCACTAGTCAAGGAGTTTTTCTCTAAATGAGACTCAGACCCTCATAGACACTAAAATAAACTGATGATACAATCGCCAAACTTAAATATGTTAACAAGCACTCCAATACCCCAACTATCAACCCTAGAAATTTACTCGCTTATTAAACCTGATTTAGATCGGGTTGAAGATATGTTTACCCAGTTGATTAGTAGTGATGTGCAATTGATGATGTATATTGGACAATACTTGCAAAAAACAGGTGGTAAACGTGTCCGCCCAGCCTTGCTTTTACTTACTGCTCAAGCCCTAGGATCGACAGTTACGGAAAATACTGTACGTATGGCTACAGTGATGGAGTTTTTACATACAGCTACCTTAGTTCATGATGACATCATTGATGATGCTGATATTAGACGAGGTAGCCCATCAGTAAAAGCACAGTGGGGAAATGACATTGCTGTTTTAGCTGGCGATTGGCTTTATATGTCAGCTTTTGAAATTACCTTAAAAGAACGCTGTTTTGAAATCTTAGATATTCTTACTCGCGTAACTCGTCTTATGACAGAAGGTGAATTAATTCAACTAATGCAACGCGGGCGGGTAGAAATTACAGAAAAAGAATATTTAGATATTGTTTGTCGGAAAACGGCTTATTTAATAAGTGCTTGCTGTGAAATAGGTGCGATTTTGGCAGGTGCCACCCCTACACAACAAGAAATAATGCGAACGTTTGGATTAAAAATTGGTATTGCTTTTCAATTAGCTGATGATCTACTAGATTTTACTTCTACAGATGAAAAATTAGGTAAACCTGCTGCTAGCGATTTACTAGAAGGAAAATTAACCTTGCCAGTTATTTACTTGCGTGAACAAGCAGATAGCAGTGTACTAGAAAAAATATGTAGGGTAGTAGAAGAGCAAGACTATATATCTGTTGATAGAGATGAAATTATCAGTTTAGTAGAAAGTCATGGGGCTTTATCACGCTCTCGCCTAGAATTGCTACGTTATGCCCAGGAAGCTCAAGCCTTGCTAATGGACTTACCAGAAAATGCTTATAAACAAGCACTAGTTAGTATTTCTAAATTTATTATTAATCGAGAAAGTTAGTTTTAGATAAATAAGAACCAGCCCTAAAGAGCTGGTCTATTATCAAAAGCCACTATGTGGCTATAAAGATATAGAAAAATAACTATTTGTTAACAAAATAACTATTTTGCAAATATTCCAAAATTTATCTCATATCACTTAGCACTAAAAATTTTAAGGTAAATTCTATGCGTGCAATGATTTTAGCCGCTGGATTTGGTACTAGGTTATGGCCCTTAACCATAGATCGTACTAAACCGGCAGTACCTTTTCTAAATCAACCTCTAATTTGTTACTCTGTTGAATACCTAAAACGCTTTGGTATCAAAGAGATAGTAGTTAATTTACATCATCAAGGTGATTCAGTTCGTCAAGCTTTAGGAACAGGTGAAAAGCTTGGAGTCAAGATTTTTTATAGCGAGGAACAAGAAATACTTGGCACTTCTGGAGCCTTAGATCATGCTCGTCATCTACTAGAAAATGATACTTTTATTGTGATGAATGGAAAAGTTATTACAGATATTGATTTACACTCTGCAATTGAAACACATAAAAGCCGTAAAGCATTGGCAACACTTGTCTTAAAAGAAAATCGTCAAAGAGAAAAGTTTTCTAATGTTCTACTTGACGAAGATGGAAATATAGAAAAATTTGGCTCTTTTCCTGATCCAAATGACACAGAAAACATTCCTTTAATGTTTACAGGAATACAAATACTTGAAAAAGAAATATTTAACTATATCCCACAAAAACAGTTTTCTCATTCCACTACAGATGTTTACCCTAAAGCTATTAAAGAAGGAAAAACAGTTGCAGCACATATTAGCAATGGTGGTTGGTATGAATTAAGCACTTTAGCTAGATATTTAGACATTAGTTTAGAGTTTTTACATAAGGAAGGAAAAAACTTTACTTGTGGAGAAGGTACAAAAGTATCAGCAGATGCAACTATAACAGATTCAATACTTTGGCAAGGTGTTAATGTAGGAGCTAATGCAAATTTACACAAAGTAGTTATTACAGATGATGTTACTATTGCTGAAAATACTAAATTAGAAAGGGTAGTAGTTGTTCGTCGGGATCGTTGCGGGAGCATAGAGCGTGGTGAAATAGTAGGCGAAAATGTAATTGTGCCTATTTAGGTTGATGGTTGCAAAAGAATATTTAGCAGGAAAAATTCAGAAATTAGCAAGGTTAGCTAATTTCTGAATTTTAGATGTTTTATGGACTTAGCTTAAAACTACGAGCAATAGCATCAGATTCATAACGCAGTGGAGCAAAGATCTTTCGATTGCCTGTAAATCTAAGTACCCAAAGAGTTTGATTAGAAGCTGTTAAATAGTAATTTCGCCCTTTTTTAGGCTGTCCAGCAGCAGTAAAATCAAACTCAAATAGTCTTCCCCGTAAATTTCCACCAGAAAAAGGCTCTATATTATTGTAAACATAGCCAGGACGAAACCGCAGATTTTGATCTATTTCGCTTTGAATAAGGGTTTCTAAACTAGTATTTGCGGAAATAGTTTCTTGATTAATTTTAAGCAGTCCAAAAGCTCTATCCCGGTAAATTATATCTACTCTTGTATTACCAGAGCCGTCTTGATAAGAAACAGCCCGCCAATTTTTAGGGAGTTCTAGCTGATATTTACCTTCAGGATCTTGATAAGTTGTTGTTTCTTGTCCTGAAATTCCTTTAGGTAAAAAAGCTAGTAATGATCCAAAAATTAATAAGAAAAAGCTAAGTAAAAAATATCTTCTATTTGTTAGTGAGAACATAGCCACATCTCTTTTATAGATAAATATTTAGTAAAAATTAATGTAAATTTCCTAGAATTTGTCTTTGAGCAGTTATAAGTTGCTCTATTCCTTGGCTAGCTACTTTAACCATTTCTACCATTTGTTCTTGTGTAAATGGGTTTGTTTCTGCTGTGCCTTGAATTTCAATAAAACGACCTGAGCCGGTGCGAACAATATTCATATCTACTTCAGCACGAGAATCTTCTTGATAATCTAGGTCTAGTAGGACTTTATTTCCAACAATTCCAACGCTAACAGCCGCAACATAATCACGAACAGGAACATAATCAATTTTTTTCTGATCTTTAAGTTTTCTTAGAGCAAGTACTAGGGCAACAAACGCCCCTGTGATAGAAGCTGTACGAGTTCCACCGTCGGCTTGGATGACATCACAATCTAAAAAGATGGTTCGCTCACCAAGCTTTTCCATTTCTACTACGGCTCTTAAACTACGACCTATTAAACGTTGGATTTCATGAGTACGTCCTGAAGGGCCGCTACGTACTTCACGGTTAGTACGTGTTTCTGTAGAACGTGGGAGCATTCCATATTCCGCTGTCACCCACCCAACACCTTTATTTTTTAGGTGAGGTGGTACACGTTCTTCTATGCTAGCAGTACAAAGTACCCTAGTATCTCCAAACTCTACCAAAGTAGAGCCTTCAGCATGTTTAGTAAAATTGGGTATTAATTTTACTTGTCTTAAGGAAGAGAATGCTCGGTTATTGGAACGAGCAAAATTAATATTATTTTTGTCCATGTGCTTAATATTGTTCACCTTTGAAAGTTTACCAATTTGGATCAGTTTTAGCTTCTGCGTTTGCTTCCCATATGTCTACAGCTATTAAGTTTTCTAAAGGTTTACCTAAAAAAAGCTCTGCAATTCTACAAAAACGCTTTCCAGAATCGGTAACATAAAAAATATCTGTTGCTTTATTTTCTAAATTTTTTTCTTCAGACTTATTAAGCAGAGATGTTACTTCTTTTGCAACACATTCCCCAGAATCAATTAAGCTTACATTACTACCAACTACAGATTGGATCACATCTTTTAGAAGTGGATAATGTGTGCAACCAAGAACTAAAGTATCTATTTCCATTTCTTGTAAAGGTGTTAGATATTCGCTTGCAATAAGCCTAGTCGCGCTATGATTATGCCAGCCTTCCTCAGCTAGCGCAACAAATAGGGGACAAGCTTTGGCATAGACAGACACATTAGGGTTAATAGCTTCTATGGCTTTTGTATAAGCTCCACTTTCTACGGTTGCTTCTGTTGCTATTACACCAATACGACCATTTTTACTTGTCTTTACAGCTTCTCTTGCACCTGGTTCAATTACTCCTAAAATCGGTATTGGAAAACTTTCTTTTAATAACTCCATTGCAATAGATGAAATGGTATTGCAGGCAATTATAAGCATTTTAATATTTTGTCTAGAAAGAAAAGTTGCGTCTTGATAAGCATAGCGGCGTACTGTTGCCGGTGAACGTGTTCCATAAGGAATGCGGGCAGTGTCTCCAAGATAGATAATACTTTCTTTGGGAAGGCTTGCACGAATTGATTTATAAACCGTTAGTCCTCCAATACCAGAATCAAAAACACCTATTGATTTTTCGATCATTAAAATTTGCCTTTGCTCATTAATTACTTAATAAAAACAATTTTCTCAAAAACTCTTTAATAAAACAATTAAGCGCGAAAGGTTTTGGATTTCGCGCTTAATTAGAAAAACGTTAAATTATTAAAAAGAAGTCTTTAACACCTAGGAATATCACTTATTGTTAAAACTTTTCCAGTGTTGGTTGCTGGAGCAGGTGCTGTTCCTCTTTGACTACGAACATAATATATAGCAAAAGCTATTAATCCTAATAACAGTACAACTACAACAACTATAGTAAGTGTTCGGCTACTACTACCAGCATATTCAACTTCTTCTGATTCTTGTTCTACAACAGAAGAATTAGATGAACCAGAAGAATTATTTGATGACATTGAATTACTTGATGTTTGTGTTGCAACAGGTTCAGAGGAAGTAGGCTCAGCAGAAGGTGCTTCCATTGCCATTTGTGCAAGCATTTGAGGTGTAATAGCTTGCATATTAAGCATAGTTGCTTGTACTTCTTGGGTTTCTACCACATCTACCCGATCTCGCTCACGCACTTTTGATATTACATCTTCTTCAGGTTTTAGTGTTTCATCATCACCAAAAATAAGCTGTGATGGATCAACTTCGTCTGGCAAACTAGAATCACGAATAACAAATTCGCCTTTTGAAGGATCTTCTGCAACAGGAGCTTCTAAACCCTCTCCATCAACTTTGGCAATTAATACTGTAATATTATCTTCCCCGCCACGATCATTAGCTAACTTTATTAAAGCATCACAGGTAGCTTGAAGATCTCCATTTGAGTCTTGGACAATTTTTAGCATCTCTATGCCCTTAACCTTACCAGAAAGGCCATCAGAGCATAGTAGCAATGTATCACCTTGTTTTAAGGTAATACGATCCACTATAACGTTAACGCGGGGTTGGGCACCTAAAGCTTGTAGGATAACGTTTTTATAGGTATGTTGTTCTGCTTCTTCCTCTGTAATGTGGCCTGCTTCAACTAATTGGCTAACTAAAGATTGATCTTTAGTTACTTGAGATATTTTGTTATTACGTACTAAGTAGCAGCGAGAGTCACCTACTTGAGCAAAGTAGGCCATATGACCTTCTATGCCAGCAGCAGTAAAGGTTGCTCCCATTCCTGTATATTCAACGTTGTTTTGACTCTCGCTGTGAATGATATAGTTAGCTTGCTCAACAGCTAAGCGCAATCTTTCAGGAAAGGCAAAATGTGAAAAATTGGGGGTTGCCTGAAATTGCAGCATCCGATCACGTACAGAGCTAACAGCTAATTGACTAGCCACTTCACCTGCAAGGGCCCCGCCCATACCATCGGAAACAGCAATAACAGAACCATAGTGGCCTTGGTTAAAGCCTAATAAGCGTTGTGGAGGGGAATTGGCATTTTCGACTGTCCAAGTATCGGACGAGCTTAAGTCCACCACTAGAAAGTTGTCCTCATTTCCGTGGCGAACCATACCAATATTTGTTTGAGCATACAAAGATATATTAATATTGGAATTTTGTGTCATAGAGTCAAAATTATGTGCTTATCTTAAGTTAGAATAATGAAACTTGGTCTTAAATGTTAGGGACTACTTATTTGCCGGATTATATTAAAAATACTCTACACTTACCAGCATAAAAACAATTAATACCAGATAAATTTGCATCTATTTTTTTAACAGATAGATTCTAATAGAGTTAGATAAATGACAATGCTTGATCGATATCCGAAATAATATCTTCTACATTCTCAATTCCAACAGAAATCCGTACTAGTCCATCACTAATCCCTAATCTTTCGCGCTCCATTGCAGGTACACTAGCATGAGTCATTTTAGCAGGATGACAAACTAAAGTTTCTATACCTCCAAGGGATTCTGCTAATAAACAAAGCTTAACGCTTTCTAAAAATCGGGTTGCATTTTCATAAGATCCTGTCTCAAAAGAGATCATTGATCCAAAACCAGACATTTGCTGACAAGCTAAACTATATTGTGGATGATTAGCTAACCCAGGATAAAATACTTTTTTTACTTTTGGATGTTCAACTAAAAAATTAGCTACTTGACGACCGTTTTTATCGTGTTGGCGCATACGCACAGCTAATGTCTTTGTTCCACGAAGTATTAACCAAGCGTCAAAAGGGCTTAAGATTGCTCCAGCAGCGTTTTGGAGAAAAGCAATTTTATCGGCTGTTTCTTTATCTTTTAGTATTACTACTCCCCCAATGCTATCACTATGCCCATTAAGAAATTTAGTAGTGGAATGTACAACAATATCAGCCCCCAAAGCTAATGGTTGTTGAAAATAAGGACTCATAAAAGTGTTATCTACAACTAATTTAATCCCGCGACTACTAGCAAGTTCTGCTATAGCTTTTATATCTGTCAAACTCATAATGGGGTTAGTAGGGGTTTCAATAAAAATCATTTTGGTATTAGCTTTTAAGGCTACTTCTACCTTGTCTATATCGGAGGTGTTAACATAACTAAACTGTAAGCCAAAATTCTTTAATACCTTATCAAATAAACGAAAGGTTCCTCCGTAAGTAGTATCAGAAACAATAAAGTGATCGCCTGCTGCAAACAAAGAAGCAACTGCATTTATTGCAGCCATACCTGAAGCAAAGCCATAACCGGCAATCCCACCTTCTAAAGCGGCTAAGTTTTTTTCTAATGCTAACCTTGTTGGGTTTTGTGTACGAGCATACTCAAAACCTTTATGTTTTCCTACACCTTCTTGGGCATAGGTTGAGGTTTGATAAATTGGTGTAATTACTGCTCCTGTAGTTGGATCAGGTTCTTGACCTGCATGGATTGCTGTTGTGGCAAACCCCATAGTAACTCCTAAAGTAATTTGCTACTAAATTGAGTTAATTTAGTAAATAAAACTAGTGAATATATTTTAAGTTAGTCAAAAATACCTTTGCTCATATAACGCTCTGCTCCATCTGCAAAAACTGTCACAACGTTTTTATCTGGGCCAAAACGTTTTGCTATTTCAAAAGCAGCAAAGGCATTTGCTCCTGAAGAGCTACCGCATAGAACACCTGTTTCATAGGCTAATTTTTTGACCATAGCAAATGCGTCATCATCCATTACTTGGAAAATTTCATCACAAACTTCACGGTCAAAATTAGCTGGAATAAAGCTTGCTCCAATACCTTCTACTCTATGAGGGCCAGCCTTGCCACCCCCTAAAATAGAACCTTGAGTTTCGACAGCTACACAATAGGTTTTAGAGTTTTTTTCCTTAAAATAGCGTGCTATTCCGGTAAATGTTCCTGCTGAACCACAGCCAATTACTACTGCATCAATTTGTCCATTTAATTGCTCGTCAATTTCTCTAGCTGTAGTTTTATAGTGAAAATGAGGATTTGCTGGATTTTCAAATTGTTGTGGGGCAAATGAATTAGGGATTTCCTTAGTAAGTTCACGAGCCTTTTCAATAGCTGCTTTCATACCTGCTTCATGTGGAGTGTAAATAATTTCTCCCCCTAAAGCAGAAATAACAATCATTTTTTCTCGGCTATAACCTTCAGGTACACACAAAATCACTCGATAACCTCGTGCGCGTCCAATTAATGCTAGCCCAACACCTGTGTTACCTGCTGTTGGTTCAATTATTGTTGAACCTGGGCCTATTAAACCTTGTTCTTCAGCATCCAGAATTAAACCTAAAGCTGCACGATCTTTAATACTTCCACCAGGGTTTAAGTATTCTAACTTAGCATATACATTAGCTGTTTCGGGAGATTGTAGCCTTTTTAAGTGTAATAGTGGTGTTTGACCAATTATGTCTAAAATGCTCTCTACGGCTTTCAAACCCATTATTTTTCCCCTAAAAGATTAAGGCCAGTAGCGGCCTTATCTAACTCCGATGATATAACATAAAACTTAAAAGTGTCAATTTGCTCCTACCTATAACTATCAATGTCTAATTAGACTTAGAGCCAAAACTAAATCCTAATTAATTGAAAACTAAGAATATTACTTAATACCTGATAATATTTATTCGGCTGTATTACTTAATGGAAGTAGAGTGAGTTTTAACTCAGTACGAAACTTATTTTCAAATTCTATGTTCCATAAATGTTGAAATTGAGTAAGTAAACTTGATCTACGCTCCCTAAAATAGTTACTTAATTCTGTTAATCCTAAATAAAGCTCTTGTTGTAAAGGAATAGTTATTTTTTTTAGGTATTGTTTTAGCAGTTCAACCATTACATCGCAATCATGAAGATCTCCTAACAACTCCTGAATTTCTTTAAGGGTTTTTAAGTAACTAGTTAATGGTTGGTTAAAACATATTTCGTAAAATTCTAAACTGTAGCGAAGCTTTTTGGCTGCAATGCGTAGTTGGTGAAGTGTTTCGCTAGAAAAATTTCCTTTAGGCGCGTGGCGATAGAAATTTTTTAGAGTATTTAGGAAGATCTTTTTTTCATTTTTGGCTTTTTTAGATTCTTTATATTTGTTTTGAGTGATGCTATCAAAAAATGTTAAAAATTTTCTTTCAAACTCTTTATTAGCTAGCTTTTCCAAATACTTAAATAACTTGCTTCTATCTTTTAGTCGCTCACTTTGCCATTGAGAAACTAAGTAACTAATAGTTAATGTTGTGCTAGGTTTTTCTTCTAGGTGTTTACTATGTTGTTCTAGTAATTCAATTAAAACATCTAAATCTCTGACTTTGCCAAGGTTACGGGCTAAAGTGCGAGTTTTTTGAGAGAGTCGGAGAAATTTTTTTTGATTAAAATAATGACTAAAAGTAGTCATTGCTGCCCAAAGCCTACGTAAAGATACCCGCATATTATGTATTACTTCAATATCTTCACTAGTTCTTACTAAATCTTGATAAGAAAATGCTTCTCGAAATTTAGTAATAATAATTAGTCTTGCACATTCTTTAAGCGGTTGATTTTCTACAAGTCCAATAATTTCCCAAGCTTTCGCCATTAATTTTACTCCCACAGCAAGCTAATTTTTGTCAAGTGTAATAGCATTGTGTGTAAAGTCAACATACTAGCACTAGCTGAGATAAAAATATAAAAGGAAAAACATCTTAAGTTTATATAGGTTAAGTAGAATTTAAAAACACAAACCCAAAATAACCAAGGTTATTTTGGGTTTGTATTTAAGTAAAAAGACAGTGTTTTAGTTTGGTGTATTACCTAAAGAATTAGGATTAACAGCATTATTGATAAATAATCTAACATCAACACGTCGGTTTTCTGCTCGTTCATCTTTAGAACGGGTTTCTTCTGTAAGTTTACCTAAACCAACAATTGCCATCTTAAAAGTAGGAATTTCATGTTGTTTAGCTAGATAACGTTTTACAGATTCGGCGCGCTCATCGCTTAGACGATCATTAAGAGCAACGCTACCACGAGAATCTGTAAAGCCTTGTATTTCTAAGGTATAACCTTGATGATTTTTGGCCTCAGATGCAATTCTATCAAGTTCTGCTTTAGCTTCATCTGTTAAAATAGCACTACTAGACTTAAATTTTACAGAAACAGTAGTTAATAAAGTAAACTTATCTAAATTACTACGTAATGTTTCTACGTTTTGATTTACTTCTTCTGCTCGGGTTGCAGCTTGATCAGCAGCAGTTTTAGCAACGAGAGCTTGTTGATTAGCAGCATCGGCTGTTTCTTGGGCGCGAAGTGCTTTAGCATCAACACCGGCAATTTCTTTGCTTAAGCGTTCATCCAAAGCTGTAAGATCTTGAGTATTACGGCGTACAGTTTCTTCTAATTCTTGGGTGCGCCCTTCTAGCGGGGTAACACGTTCATTTACTGTCTGACGGACATACTTTTTGGTGGCGCAGCCACTACCAACTAAGGTAAAAATACATAGTGAGGCCAATATAACAATTGGCAATCGCTGTTTAATAGTCATAACAGTTCCCTCAAATATAAATTATTTAACTTTAGAAAATTGCGGATCGTTTGATGCTTTAACTGTGCAAAATGTGAGCTAATTCTAAGTCAAAATCTTAAAAGGTGCAAGCACAGCCTTAATAAGATTTTGACTTAAATATAACAAAAAATTTATTAGTTAAAATTCCTTAGTTAACTATCAATCTTGATATGAAGCTCTTTTAATTGCTCTAAAGAAACTTCACTTGGAGAATTAGTCATTAAACAAGATGCACTTGCTGTTTTAGGAAATGCTATTACTTCCCTGATAGAAGTTTCACCAGCTAAAAGTGCTACTAAGCGATCTAGCCCTAAAGCAATCCCTCCGTGTGGAGGTGTGCCGTAAGCAAGAGCATCAAGGAAAAATCCAAAACGACGACGAGCTTCTTCATCAGAAAAACCTAGGATACGGAAAATATTTTTCTGTACATCTGGGCGATGAATACGAATTGAGCCGCCGCCAAGCTCTACACCATTAAGCACCAAATCATAAGCTTTGGCTAAAGCTTCTCCAATTTTGGAGTCTTCTGGATTTAGTTTATCTAAGTCTTCTTCTCTTGGAGAAGTAAAAGGATGGTGCATTGCATACCATCGTTTATCTTCTGCATGGTATTCAAACATTGGAAACTCTGTCACCCAGAGAAAATTCCATTTTGAGCTATCAATTAAGCCTTCACGTTTGGCTAATTCTAAACGCAGTCCACCAAGCGAGGCTGCTACTAAATCCATATTGCCAGCAATAATACATACTAAATCGCCGTTTTTAGCTTCGGCTGATGTAGCCATTGCGCGAAGTCGTTCTTCACCTAGGTTTTTTAGCAGTGGGGAAGTAAGTTCGCCGCTTTCGCTAAGCTTAATCCAAGCTAGACCAGACGCTTTATATTTTTCCCTAACAAAAGCTGTAAGGTTATCTAATTGGTTACGTCCATATTTAGCACCACCACTTAAGACAATCCCCTTAATCCAACCATCTTTTTCAAGAATTTGAACAAAAGGAGCAAATCCGCTTTCCATTATTTGGGCAGAAAAATCCACAAATTCCATTGCAAAACGTGTATCAGGCTTATCTGAGCCAAAACGAGACATTGCTTCCTTGTAGCTTAAGCGTGGAAATGGTCTTGGAACTTCAATTCCTTGTAGCGCGAAGACTTCAACAATCATTGGTTCAATTAAATTAAAGACATCTTCTGGTTGGACAAATGACATTTCCAAGTCTATTTGGGTAAATTCTGGTTGTCTATCGGCTCTTAAATCTTCATCACGAAAACAACGAGCGACTTGATAATAACGGTCATAACCAGAAATCATCAAAATTTGCTTAAATAGTTGTGGTGATTGGGGTAGCGCGTAAAACTCACCTGCATTTAGTCGGCTAGGGACTAGGTAATCCCTTGCACCTTCAGGGGTAGACTTAGTTAGAATTGGTGTTTCAATTTCAAAAAAGCCTTCGCGGTCTAAATAATTTCTGACTGTGGTTGTAATGCGATGACGCAAGCGCAAATTATCTTGCATCTTTTGTCGTCTTAAATCAATGTAGCGATATTCTAAACGAGTATCTTCTGAAGGAACGATATTAGAATTAATTTCAAATGGTGGGGTTTTAGATTCGTTGAAAATACGTAATTCTTCCCCTACAATCTCTATTTCTCCAGTGCTAATGTTTGTATTAACTGTGTCTGAAGAGCGTTTAATTACCTTGCCACGTACAGCACAAACATATTCAGAGCGCAGACGTTTGGCTTTGGCATGGGCTTGAGCAAAAAGTTCTTCATTAAAAACTACTTGGGTAACACCTTCACGATCGCGTAAATCAATAAAGGTTAAAGGCCCAAAATCACGACGGGCATTGACCCAACCCATTAATATTACTTCTTGACCGACATGCTCTAGTCTTAATTCACCTACTCGGTGAGTTCTTTTTAATGTTTCTAAGTTGTCTAACATAACTTTCCTAAGTATTAAAGATTAACTAATTTTTTAATTTTTCCAAAAGTTCTGCTTCTGTAAGCTCAAATTGTTCACGGCTAACCATATCTCTGAGAACAAATTTAGCCTTGGCTAGCTCTTCATCTCCAATAATTAAAGCGTAGCGAGCCTTGGAGCGATCTGCTAGTTTCATAGAATTTTTTAAGTTACGACTATCAAAATCTAATGCACTGCTAATGCCAGCTTGACGTAAGTTTTTCGTTAGAAGTAGTGCAAAATCAAAGGCTTCTTTGCCTAAATGGGCTATAAAAACTGTTGGAGTGCTAGGATCTGGCACTGTTTCAGGCAGAATCATTGCAAAACGGTCTAGTCCCAGCGCAAAGCCAAAACCTTTAGTTGGAGGGCCGCCAAGCGTTTCTGAAAGTCCATCATAGCGTCCGCCTCCAAGCAGGGCATTTTGTGAACCAAGATTTTCACTTGTAGTAACAATCTCAAATGCTGTTCGAGTGTAATAATCTAGTCCACGTACTAACTTAGGATCAACTTGATATTTAAGTTGGCGAGCGTCTAAATAATGGCGAAATTCGGCAAAGTGCGATTGGCATTCTTGGCAAAGTAAATCTTGAATTGAAGGCAGTTGAGCCACAATTTCTACATCTCGTTTACAATCCAACACCCGTAAAATATTTGTTTCATAACGGCGGTTGCAATCTCCGCACATTTCAGCTAGTTTTGGGGCAATTTCTTCTTTTAATCTTTCATTAAATAAAGGCCGACATTTGGGACAACCAACAGAATTGACTAATAAAGAAGTATTTTCAATTTTTAGCTCTTGTAAAATCCAAGCTAACATTTCAATTACTTCTGCCTCAATTGCTGGATGGTCGCTTTTTCCTATAACTTCTACTCCAATTTGGTAAAACTGGCGAAAACGACCTTTTCGGCCATGTTCGCGGCGAAATTGTGGCCCGACGTAAAATAATTTTACTAAATCGCTTTGAACCCACATTTGATGTTGAATATAAGCGCGAATTACTGATGCAGTATTTTCTGGACGAAGAGTTAAGCTAGCACCTGCTCCGGGAGTGTTATTTTCTCCTAAATCTCGCCAAGTATACATCTCCTTAGAAACAATGTCGGTTTCTTCGCCAACACCACGAGCAAAAAGTTCGGTGTACTCAAAAATAGGTGTGCGGATTTCTTGGAATCCATAGCGGCGAAAAGCTTCACGAGCAACATTTTCCACATATTGAAATTTATGGGAGTGTGCCGAAGTGTCTGTAGTAAAATCTTTAGGTAAAATGTCGCGGGTGTGTTTAACTGTCTTAATTTGTTTTTGTTTACTCATTACAGTTTAAGTTCCAAATAATCGTTTTTCAGGTCAACATAATGTTGCCAATTTTCTGTCATTCTTGCTAATTCTTCTTCTGTTAGCTCACGTTTAACTTTAGCAGGCATTCCAGCAACTAAAGTTCTAGGTGGGACTTTCATCCCCATAGGAACTAAACTTCCAGCAGCGACTAAGGCGCACTCTCCTATTTCGCAGTTGTCTAGCAAGATAGACCCCATGCCAATCAATGCACCATCTCTAATAGTGCAACCATGTGCAACTACATTATGACCCATAATTACACCATCACCAATGATTGTAGCAAAAGTGTCTGTAGTAACATGAATTACTGAGCCATCTTGGATATTAGTATTTTTGCCTATACGAATATAATAAACATCGCCACGAATTACACTATTAAACCAAACGCTGCTATGCTCGCCAATTTCTACATCGCCGATAACTACGGCATTTGGTGCAATAAATACAGTAGGGTCAATTTTTGGCGTTTTTCCCTTATAAGAAATAATATGAGCAGACATAGAAATTCCCTAATAAATTAATTTGATTTGCAAGTGCTTGTATTTGCGAAGTTTCACAGAATAGCACAGCTATTTATTGACTGACAATTCAGATGTCCATCCATAAATGGATGGCCTATTATCAAATGCCCTTAACAGGGCATAAGGGTGTTGCCGCATAGCGGCAATTGAATATAGACTACCCATTTATGGGTAGGAAAATTCATTTGAAAGGGAAAACCTCGTGTCAGAGCATAAATTTACTAACCGATTAATTAATGAAACTAGCCCTTATTTACTTCAACATGCACATAACCCAGTGGATTGGTATCCTTGGGGAACAGATGCCTTAGAGCTTTCTAAAAAGCTAGATAAGCCAATTTTGCTGTCTATTGGCTATTCGGCTTGTCATTGGTGCCATGTTATGGAGCGAGAATCTTTTGAAAATGTACACATTGCTAAATTAATGAATGATAATTTTGTGTGTGTCAAAGTAGATAGGGAAGAACGTCCTGACCTAGACCATATCTATATGAGTGCAGTGCAGTTAATGACTCGACATGGTGGTTGGCCTATGACGGTTTTTCTTTTTCCTGATGGTCGTCCATTTTTTGGCGGAACTTATTTTCCTCCTCAAGATCGTCATAACATGCCAGGTTTTCCTCGAATTTTAATTGCTGTTTCAGAAGCCTACAAAGACAAAGACAAACGTAAAGACCTGGAGCGAGCAGGGCATGAAGTGCTAGAAGAAATAAGCACAATGAATAATTTTACTCCTAGCGCAGAAACCCTTTCCGAAGATATTTTACTCAAAGCCTACGATAAACTTTCTGCAAATTTTGACAGCCATAATGGTGGTTTTGGTCATGCTCCAAAATTTCCCCAACCAATGAATCTAAACTTTTTACTTAGGGTTTATGCTAGAACCAAGGATGAAGAAGCCTTAGCGATGGTGGAAACTACCTTAGATCATATGGCAAGAGGTGGAATTTATGACCACTTAGCCGGCGGATTTGCCCGCTATTCTACAGATGAAAAATGGCTTGTTCCACACTTTGAAAAAATGCTTTATGATAATGCTTTGCTTAGCCAAGTTTATCTAAGTGCTTATCAGGTAACAGGAAATGAATATTATCGAACCGTTACAGAAGAAATACTAGATTGGGTTTTGACGGAAATGCTTGATGATAAAGGTGGTTTTCACTCCACACTTGATGCTGATAGCGAAGGCGAAGAAGGAAAATTTTATGTTTGGGATAAGGAAGAAATAGAAAAAATTCTTGGTGACAAGGCAGCAGCCTTTATTGATTTTTATGGGGTGACTCATTCAGGTAATTTTGAGGAAAAAAATATTTTATTTATTGACCAATCTGTTGCAGAAATGACTGCAAAGGTAACAAAAAAATATAACTTAACAGAAATAGAGCTAGAAGTTTTGTTAATGGAGTCTCGCAAAAAACTAAGAGAAGTTCGAGCAAAAAGAATTTGGCCCGCACGAGATAATAAGGTGCTAACGGCCTGGACTGCAATGATGATTAAGTCTTTTGCCCAGGCTGCAAGAGTATTAAAACAGGATGACTACCTAAGAGCAGCTACGGACGCAGCAGAGTTTTTGTTAACAGTTAACTCTACTAATGGTAGATTATTACGTAGTTATAAAGATGGTCAAGCTAAATTTAACGGTTATCAAGAAGATTATGCTTATTTAATAGACGCTTTACTTGCAATTTATGAGGCTAATTACCAAACAAAATGGCTTGTTGAAGCTCGCCGCTTAGCGGATCTAATGATTGATCAATTTTGGGATGAACAAGATGGAGGTTTTTTCTTTACTAGCAATGACCATGAAGAGTTAATTACACGTAGCAAAGAATACAGTGACAATGCTACTCCATCAGGTAATTCCGTAGCCGTAGATGTACTATTAAAATTAAGACATATTTTTGATGATGAACGATATGAGCGAATATCTTTAAGAGTATTAAATATGCTTAGTCGAGTTTTGGAGAAATTTCCAGGCGGTTTTGGACATATGCTTTGCGCCTTAGACTTTTATCTTGCTCAAACAAAAGAAATTGCAATTATTGGAGATGTTGCAGGAGACGACACAGAAAGTTTATTAGAAGTAATACATCAAAGCTTTTTACCTAATAAAATAGTAGTAGTTGCAGAAGAAAATAACCAAGAAGCTACTAAGTTAATACCTTTACTAGCTAATAGGCCAATGATTGATACTAAGGCAACAGTTTATGTTTGTGAGAATTTTACCTGTCAACAACCTGTAACAACTGCCGAAGAATTAGCTAAACAGTTGGGATTAAGATAATCTGTGTATTATGTTTACTTTAGAACAATTTGCCGCACTTTATGACTTGCTTTCTACTGATATGGTTGTGGGTGATTGTGGGATAAAGTGCGGCAAATATTGCTGTAATCCTGATAATACTATTAAGTATTTTCTCCCAAATGAAGATGAGTATTTTCTAAATAAACCATTGGTAGATTTTGAACTAGTTGACTACTATTTGTTTACTTCTTATAGATCAAAAAATAAATTAAAAAATCAGTCGGGGTGTGTTTGTACAAGGGAGTTAAGGCCCTTTTGTTGTCGGATTTTTCCTTTTCGTCCAATCATTGATCAAAACCTTTTTCAAGTCACAGGGCTAAAAAAAGCAACTGGTTATGGATTTGACCAATATTGCTGGATAAGTGAGCCTCTAGCAGACTGGCAAACCGGGGCTATTAAAGCCTGGCAACAGGTGTTGAGCGATCCAGACAACTTAAAATTTTATGCTCAGCAGGCAGTATTTTTATCTAAAGCAAAGAGGAGTTTTGCTGTTTCTACAAGTTCACTACTTTATCAAGTTAGAGAAGAGCTTGTGGAAATGTCAGTAAATGACTTGTGGAAATGTGCCGCTTTATTTTTTGATCAACTTGGAAAACCTAACTAATTGTAGGATGTAGAATTAGTTAGTTAGTTTTGGAAAGAGTTAAATTTAAGGGCTAAAGTATGATCTAATTAAAACAAGTTTTCCAGAATTTTGAATTTAAAATTCAATTTTTTGAGATTTAAAAGGAAAAATTTTATCCATAGCCAAATTTAGCTAAATAAACTATTGATTAATAAGCTGTTTGCTGCTTTGCCGAGATCAAGTAGTTGTTGGCACCTGATTTGCCTAAATATAGTGACACTAAATTTATCTATTAATCTGATAAGAGAGATTTTGTTTTGGTAATGTTTTTGTTAGTATAGTTTGTCCTAAAAGATAGCTAACAAAATGGCTAGCACTAAAAATTAGCATTATTACCAAATAATTGCCTAAGACTTTTATTTCAATTATTCAATTTGGTCTAAGTATAGACTTAAAACTATTTTAATAATATTGAGCAACTGTCTCTAATAATGAGGCATGGGCTTATTTTCAGGCGACTAGATCTGAAAGGGAGGAATTTTTATAATGAAGAAAGAGAATAAACTAGTTAAGTCCCTTTTCTTAGCTTTGGCCTTAACTATGTTTGGCGGCACAGCACCAGATGGTGTTGTTGCTCCAGTCATGGCTCAACAAGTAACAGGTACCCTTGGCGGTACAGTAACTGACGAACAAGGCGCGGTAATCCCAGGTGCCCAAGTTATTGCTAAAAACATAGCAACAGGTACAGAAACCACAACTACAACAAATGAAAATGGTATTTATCGTATTTCAGCTTTAACTCCAGGTTCTTATCTTGTTAAAGTTGTTGCTGATGGTTTTAAGACCACTGAAAACAGTGGTGTAGGCGTTAAATTAGGTGGTAGCACAGGTTTAGATATTGCTATGCAAGTTGGTGGTCAAACCGACATCGTAGAAGTATCAGGCGGAGAAGTCTTAATTGAAAGAGATACCTCCCAAATTTCTGCTAACTATGACGCTCGTAAAGTAGCTGATTTACCAAATGCTATTGCTGGTGGTGGTATTGATACTTTAGCTTTGCTAACTCCAGGTGTTGTTGATACAGGTGATGCTGGTTTTAGTAACACAAACGGTACAGGCATTTCTGCTAATGGTGGTCGCGGTCGTTCCAACAACTTTAACATTGATGGACAAGACAACAATGACATTTCCGTAGCCGGCCCAGCCGTATTTGTTGACAATGCTGACATTGTTCAAGAATTCCAAATTGTTAGTAACAATTTTTCTGCTGAATATGGTCAAGCAGGCAGCGCGGTAGTAAACATTATTACCAAAGGCGGCTCAAACGAATTTCACGGTAATTTAGCTTACTTCTTCCGTGATCGTAAAAATTTAAGCACCTTAACTGTTCAAGAAAGAGCTTCTGGATTAGAAGAAGCCCCATTCCAACTTAGCAATACCTTTAATATGAGCTTAGGTGGCCCAATTGTTAAGGATAAACTCTTTTTCTTTGCTAGCTACCAAGGTATTCGTATTGCTGAAGGTGCATTTATTCAAAGTACAGCAGCAGGTTTAACACTTACTCCTAATGGTATAGCTACTGCTAGACAGTTTGTTAGTCCAGCTATTAGTAATGTGTTAGCGCAAGGTTCACCTTTCTCTATAGGTATTGGTAATCCTACAATTAGACCTGACGTTCCTACTAGAATTATAAATACAAACATTGGTGGTAGAATGGTTCCAC
Organism: uncultured Clostridia bacterium; assembly: GCA_964492845.1. GTDB lineage: Bacteria > Acidobacteriota > Blastocatellia > Chloracidobacteriales > JADJPF01 > JADJPF01. Next base: position 38,626 of record CAZBMZ010000014.1, on the reverse strand, counting down.
TAGAGTTTGGTGCTATTCAACGAACTATTCAAACACCTTTTGAAGAAAATTTCTCTACATTTCGTGGGGATTATAATGCTAGTGATAAACTGCGTATCACTGCCCGTTATCTATATCAAAAAGGCGAGTCTGCTAATGCTCTTTTAGCAACAAACGGATTTATTGGAGATATTCCATCTCGTAGCCAACAACTTGGCGTAACCGCTATTTATCAAGTTTCTCCACGTGCTACAAACGAATTTCGTTTTAACTATAGCCGTTTAAGAGTTAGCTTTGGTGGTGGTGGTGGTGCAACAATTCCAAGTGCAAGTGATGCAGATACCGCTTTTGGTTTCTTTAACTTACCAGCAGGTAATCTTGATATTGGCCCAGCTACTAACTTACCACAAGGCCGTATTAATGATAATTACCAGTTCTTAAATAACTTCTCTCTTACATCTGGTAAGCATACCTATAAAGCAGGTGTTGACTTTAAGCGTCGTTTAACAGAATCTAACTTCTTACCTAACCAAAATGGTACATATAACTTCAACAACCTAGCAGCATTCTTTAACAATACACCAACAACAATTAATATTGCTGTTGGGCCAAATTCTCTTAACTTTACAGAGTTTGACCAATCTTACTACTTTGAAGATGTTTTCCGTATCAAAGATAACTTTACACTTACTTTAGGTGTTCGTTATGAAAATACTGGTCAACCAATCAACATTTTGAATGAAATTACAAGCAAAAGAGAGAGCGATCCTTCTACAGCTATTTTTAGACAAGATGTACCTATTGAATCTCGTGTTTTCCCAGCAATTGATAACGATAACAACAACTTTGCTCCACGTATAGGTTTTGCTTATACTCCACGCTTAAACTTTGCTAAAAAGCTTTTAGGCGAAAACAAGACAGTTATTCGTGGCGGTTATGGTATTTCTTATGACTTAGCTTTCTATAACATCTTGTTAAATTCTGCTACAGCCGCTCCAGTAGTATTTGCTACCTCTATTTCAGGTGCAGGTGTACCACCAGTTCCAACAGATCCAACCGGCCCTGGTATCCGCGCTGCTGTACTAGCTAGAATTCCAACAGGAACTTCTGATCCACGTCTATTAACCCAAACAGGCGTTGCTAATGATTTCCATAATCCTTACACCCAACAATTTTCTTTAGGTGTTCAACGTCAAATAGGCAATAACACAATTATTGAAGTTCGTTATGTTGGTACTCGTGGCGTTGGCTTATTCCAATCAGTAAACGGGAACCCATTAATCAGTACAGTTGCTCGTGATTTTGGAACACAATTCTTACCAGCAGGTGTTCGACCTTCTCAAATCAATGGTCGTTTAGTTGAAGGTCAAGGCTTGTTCCGTAACCGTATTAATGGTGCAAATTCCATCTATCATAGTATGCAAGTACGCTTTGACACTAGAATTAAGAACCTAATTTTTGGAACTTCTTATTCTTTCTCTAAACAAATTGACAATGCTTCTGAAATCTTTGGAACATTTGGTGGTGGTAGCACAAGCGCATTTGCACAAGATCCATTTGATGTAGGTAGAAGTGAACGTTCTGTTGGTGCTTATGACTTCCGTCATGTATTTTCAACCAACTTTATTTATTCTATCCCACTACTTCCAGCACTACGTGGCAACAAGTTTGCTGAAAAACTTTTGGGTGGTTATGAGATTTCTGGTACTTTCCGTGCAAACACTGGTCAAGCCTTTACACCAACTCAATTCTTCTTTGGTTCTCCATATGTTGACCGTGCTTTTGCTAATGCCTTTAACAGTGGTGTAGAATTTGTACGTCCATTTATGGGCAATCCAAATGCTCCTGCTAGTTCAATAGCTATTGATAGTGATACTGCAATCAATGTTTTTGGGTTTACCAACACTCCATCACCAACAGGATTCTATCTATTGAATTCCTTTAATGGTTCTCCAAACTCTGCTCCAGTACCTGTTACATTAGATCAAGTTAGATTTATTGCTAACACTGCTGTTACTGCCAGATTATTTGGAACTCCATATGGTAATGTTGCTCGTAACTCTCAAAGAGGCGATGAGCTTTTCTTAGGTAACTTTGCATTCTTCAAGAATACTAAGATTAGTGAAAGAATGAACTTACAGTTCCGCGCTGAAATGTTCAATGTCTTTAATCATCCTAATTTTGGTGTGCCTGATCCATTTATTGATGATGCTGGTGTTGGTTTTAATGATATCAACTTTAATGATGCTGGTCGTCGTACAGTCCAATTTGGATTAAAACTCACCTTCTAATATTTCTTAACATCTTTTTGCTAAATAACCCAGCTTAATCGGCTGGGTTATTTTCTTGTATTTGCCATTGCATATCTTTGCTAAGAATGCCAAAATAAACGCACCGCAAAACAATCCCACAAAATTTAGGAGCTAGTTATGAGATTAAGTAAATACTCTATACTACTGGCTGCATTTTTATTATGTGTACTAATATTACCAGCAAATGCTCAGCGTCGTCCTAGAGGTGGAGGAGCTCCTTCACCTGCTGAAGTAGAGAGACAAAATATAAATTCACAACAAAGAGAACTACGTAATTTAGAAATGGCTGGTAATAACCCGTATAAGGACGTTGACCCTATAATACTGCGTCAAATGCAGCTTAAAAAGGAACTTAGCGAACTTAACACAGCTACTTTAGCTTTTATAAATTTAGCTAAAGAAGACTGTGCGACACAAACAGCAAAGCGGGATATGAAAGAAGTTGCTAAACTAGCGGACAAAGTAGCTAAATGCTCTAAAAAATTACGGGAAGATTTAATTTTAGGGAATTTTGAAGTTAAAGTACCACCAATGCAAATTTCTACTACGGAAGATCGCGTAGCACAAATGATGAAAATTGTAAAAAGTATTGATGAACTTATTGAACAAATTAATATTTCAAGTGCAACTGCTACCACAAGTGAAATAAAATCCAAGATTTTAGCAAGGCATTTAATAGTTCTAGAAAACCAAGCAAATGGTGCTAAAGAATTAGCAAAAAATAAACATTAGTTTCAACTTATTATCTATTTGTAATATTGAGCTTATTGACTATTTTCCTAATTTTGGGGGTGGGCGATGAAACTATTTTTAAGATTATCTTTAGTAGTTTTGGTATTTAGTTTGTCTGCTAATTTAAGTTTTGCCCAAGCAGAAAAGTTTAAGAATGCTAAAACTAAAGAAGAAAGAGCTTTTAATAATGCAATGATTAATGAGCAAAACCTTCAGCAACGCCAAGCAGCATTAAATGACTTACAAGAAAATAGATATAATTATATCAAGCCAGATCCTAGTATAGTTAAACGACGCGAATTTGTTCGTAATCTAGAAGAGCTAAACATCAAAAGTAAAGAACTTCTTTTAGCAACACGAGTAGAAATCTTAAACGAGAAAAGCTTAAAAGAAATTGCAGATTTAGCTAATAAGCTAGGAAAAGTTGCTAAGGAATTGCGTAAGAACTTAGACTTAAAAGGCAGGAAAGAACAGGAAGACAACACAGAACTTTCTTTTGATAAGTCCCCAGGACATCTACTTTATTTATCTGCAAAAGTAAGTGGACTAGTTAGGGCTGTAAATCAAACACAGCAAGCTAATTCTGTTGATGCTAGTGAAATTGAACAAACAGAACAAAAGCTACAAGATATAGAGAAACTTTCTAAAACAATGAAATTATTAGCTAGTAAAAAGTAGTTAGTAATTTACCGACGTTTTTTATCTACTTCAGCCATATGAAGATTTAGGGAATAAAAAATAGCTCGGCCATCAATGCTACCTAATATTTCTTCTGATGCTCGTTCAGGGTGTGGCATCATTCCTAAAATATTTTTTTCCTTGTTGGTAATACCAGCAATATTTTCTAATGATCCATTAGGATTAGCTTCATTGTTAACTTCACCGGTTTTACTACAATAGCGAAATAAAATACAATTTTCTTGTTTTAACATTGCTAAATCATCTGGAGTACAAAAATAATTACCTTCATTATGGGCTATAGGTAAACTCAATAGATCCCCAACTTTATAAGAGTTAACAAAAGCTCCTTGGTTATTTTCAACTTTTATATAGCTATAATCGCAAATAAATTTTAAGTCCCTATTACGTAGCAACGTTCCTGGAAGTAGCCCTGCTTCACAGAGGATTTGAAAACCATTACAAATACCTAAAACTAAGCCTCCACGACTGGCAAACTCTTTGATTGATTTCATAACAGGCGAAAGACTAGCTAATGCTCCACATCTTAAGTAATCACCATATGAAAAACCACCAGGTAAAATCACTACATCGCAATCATCTAATGTAGTAGCTTGATGCCAAATAAATTGGACTGGTTGACCAACAACTTTGCTAACTACATGATAGGTGTCATGATCGCAGTTAGAGCCTGGGAAAATTACTACACCAAATTTCATTTTTTAGGAGACTCCTTATAAATTAACACCTAGCCCTAAAGGACTAGGCTAATATCAAATGTCACTACGTGACATCATAGGTATATTAAATTAACTTTCTATTTCTATTTTGTAATCTTCAATTACAGGATTAGCTAAAATGGAGTGTGCTAGTTGACTAACTTCTTGTTGAGCATCTGCTATGGAAATGTCATCTCTTAAAGCTACTTCAAAGTATTTTCCTTGTCTAATGTCAGCTACAGAGCCATAGCCTATGGTTTTTATTGCTTGATGAATTGCTTTTCCTTGTGGGTCTAAAACTCCATTTTTTAGTGTTACATATACTTTTGCTTTCATTTATCTTAAGTAAAACCTCCAAATATAAATAGCCTATATTAATTTGCAAAAACACGGTTAAATATTTTCTCTACATTACGTAGTTGTACTTTTAAGTCAAAAATAGCATTAATTTCACTTGTAGAGAGAATTTTATTAATTTCTGTGTCAGCTAGTATTAAGTCCTGGAAATTAACTTTTTCATCCCAAACTCGCATAGCGTTATTTTGGACTAATTTATAAGCATCTTCTCTAGTAATGCCATGACGGGTTAATTCTAGAAGCAGTTGACCAGAAAAAATCACACCTTGCATTAAGTGTAAGTTTTTTTGCATTTGTTTTGGATGAACAATAAGTTTATTTATTAGCTTATTAGTACGATGTAATAAATAATCTGTCAAAATATGGCTATCGGCTAGAATAATTCTTTCAACAGAAGAGTGAGAAATATCTCTTTCATGCCAAAGAGCGACGTTTTCAAATGCTGCCTGTGCATTGGCTCTAACAACACGGGCTAGGCCGCAAATTTGTTCAGAAACAATAGGGTTGCGCTTGTGAGGCATTGCTGAAGAGCCTTTTTGCCCGCTACCAAAAAATTCTTGTGCCTCGCCAACTTCGCTACGTTGGAGGTGACGAATTTCCAAAGCAATTTTTTCTAGGCTAGCAGTAGTAATAGCAAGTGTAGATAAGACTTCTGCATAGCGGTCACGCTGGATTACTTGAGTTGAAATAGGTGCTGCTTTTAGACCTAAACGCTGACAAACGCGCTCTTCAACTTCTGGATCAAGATGTGCAAAAGTACCTACTGCACCAGAAATTTTTCCAACGCTAATAACTTCTTTTGCTCGTTCAAGCCTTTGTAAATTACGCTGATTTTCAGCATAGTAAAGGGCTAAAACTAGTCCAAATGTAGTTGGTTCAGCGTGTATTCCATGAGTTCGGCCAATCATTACAGTATCCTTAAATTCAAAAGCCCGCTTACGTAAAGTGTTACTTAGTTTGTTAGCAGTATCAGTTATTAAATTTAAGGCTTCTCTTAAAACTAATGCGTTGGCAGTGTCTACAACGTCAGAGGAAGTTAAACCAAAGTGGACATAACGCGACTCTGGGCCGATAAATTCTGCTAAACAGGTAGTAAAAGCAATTACGTCATGTCTAGTAATTTCCTCAATTTCTGTAATACGTTGTACATTAAATTTGGCTTTTTCTTTGATGATAGCAAGCGCAGAACTAGGGATTGTTCCTGTTTCTGCATGTACTTCGCAAACAGCTATTTCTACATCCAACCATTTTTGAAATTTATTTTCTTCTGTCCAAATCCTTCCCATTTCTGGTAGGGTATAGCGCGGAATCATAAATACTTACAGTCCTTTTGATAAATATAAGTACATAGTACATGAAATTTACTTTATAACTTATTGCAAGTAAATAATTCTTAATGCCCTTCTAGGGCATTTGATAATAGCCCTGTCCTAAAGGGCAGGGCAAAATTTTTATAAATCTATCCAGCCCAAAGGACGATCAGGAAATGCTGTTAAAACTCGGTTTTCTGCTAGTGGTGCAAATAAAGGAGTTTTATCATTTAATGCTGTCATCGCTGCTAATTTAGCTAACTCTGGATGGTTATTTTGTTCGCTTAAATGAGCTAGGATTAAATATTGTGCTTTTTGATCAAAATCTTCTCGTAAAAATCTAGCCATTTCATTATTAGAAAGATGTCCATTTTGGCCTAAAATTCTTTGCTTAGTTGCCCAAGGATATGAGCCTATACGTAGCATCTCTACTTCATGATTAGCTTCTAATACTAAAGCATCACAACCTATTAAATATTTTGCTACTTGTTTAGGGATATGACCTAGATCGGTAACAATTGCCATTTTAGAGCCTTTACTTTCAATAGTAAAAACTAATGGGTCTACGCTATCGTGTGGGACAGCAACGGGCCAAAAGCTTAAGTCCTCAATTTCAAAAGGCTGATTAGGTATTAGTTTTTCTGCTAATTTTATTGATGGCTCAGAAGTTAGCTTTAAGTAGTCAAAAGCTATTGGAGAAATATAAACATAAATATTAAGTTTTTTAGCTAGGGTTTTTAATGAACGGACGTGATCACTATGTTCATGAGTAATAATTATCGCGCTAATGTCTTCAATCCTGCTTCCTACCATTTCAACACGTTTTACTAGTTCACGAGCCGACAACCCACAATCGACTAACACAGAAGTTTTTCCTGTGCTAATTAAAGTGGCGTTACCACTGCTACCGCTAGCTAAAACGTTAAAGCGCATAAATTAAAATACCGATAAATTAAAATACTAATAGCCCAAATTAGCTAAATCTAATTTAACTTTATCATTAGCCCCCAAGATAGTAATTGCTAGTTTATTTTTTTGAAAAGTATTTTGTGCAATTTCTTGGATTTCTTCTTGACTAACCTTGTCAATTTCTGTAATTACTTCATCTATGGTAATATTTCTAGAAAATAGCATATGATTATTTGCTAAACTATTTATTCTACTAGAAATAGAGTCATTGCTTATAAGTAATGCTGTTTTAATTTGCTCTTTGGTTGTATTAAGTTCTTCTAAAGAAATTGTATTTTCTTTTAGCTTAATAATTTCCTGTAAAACATACTCAATAGCTTTATTTACCTGTTTATTTGCAACAGCTAAATAAATGGATAAACAACCAATGTCAGTAAAAGAATCTATAGAGGAAAATACCGAATAAGCTAAACCGTGTTCTTCTCTAATTGTTTGAAATAACCTAGAACTTAGTCCACCCCCTAAAATACTATTAAAAACATTACAAGCATAACGTTTAGGTGAGTGTATAACCGGAAAATCACTAGCTAAAACAATATGAGTTTGTTCTAAATTTCTTTTTTTATGGACAGATATTTTATATTCAGTTGTGGGAGTAGATACTAGTAGTTTTTCTGTTTCTGGTTTTAGATGACCAAAATATTTTTGGGCGAGTTCTACTAGCTCTTGATGAGAAAGATTTCCTGTGGCACAAATCAAAATATTTTCAGGATAGTAAGTTTTTTGATAATAATTAATTACTTCGTTTCTAGTAAAACTACCAACACTTTCGGCTGTACCTTGTATGGGTCGGCCCAAAGGATGATTAGGCCAAAATGAACTAGCAAAAAGGTCATAAACTAGCTCATCAGGTGTATCATCTACCATTTTAATTTCTTCTAGGATTACACCACGCTCTTTTTCTAACTCAATGGGGGAGAATGTTGGATTAGTAATAATATCGGCTAATAGGTCAAAGCCTTCTGATAAATGACAATCTAAAACTCTTAGGTAAAAATTAGTAACATCTTGACTAGTAAAAGCATCTAGTCCGCCACCTAAAATATCAGCTTGTGTAGCAATTTGTCTGCTTGTGCGTTTGGAAGTACCTTTGAAAACAGCATGTTCAATAAAATGAGAAATACCATTTTCTAATGCTGATTCATGACGTGAACCAGCACAAACCCAAATGCCTAGACTCACCGAACGAACATAATTTATCGATTCGCTGATGATTACTAAACCATTATCTAAAGTTGTTTTCTTTACTTGATTTTCTATCATGAAAGGAAAGACATCCTAGCATAGCCCTTTTTGCCTTTCAAGTTGCGAAAGCATAGAAGGAAAATAAGTGCAAAAATATTCCTTAGAGATAAGTATAATGGTTAGAGTAAGATATTAAAAATTTGTCCTTAAAAAGAATGTAAAAATTAGTTTAAACGGCAACATTTAACTAGGCTTATTGCATCTTTGTAGTAAAATACAGATCACTAGGGGCCAGGGATGTTTGGGGGAAACATGTTACGAGAAAGAATTAAACGCTATATTGCCAAGCAATTTCGTCGTATTTTTGCTGAACGAGTAGCGGTAGACTTAGGAACAGTGAACACCTTAATTTATACAGAAAAGCGCGGAATTGTATTAAATGAACCTTCTGCAATTGCCGTAAATAAATATACTGGTCAAATAATTACAGTTGGTCATGAAGCCTTAAATATGCTAGGACGAGAACCAATAGATACTGTAGTTCATAGACCTATGAGAGATGGAACGATTGCTGATTTTGACCTAGCAGAAAAAATGCTACACGAATTTTTCCGACGTGCTAATGTTGGTAAAATTGGTAAAAGTGGCAAATTGCTACATATTGTTACAGCAACACCTAGTATGTCTACTAGTGTTGAGCGAAGAGCCTTAAAAGCTGCTGCACGTGGCGCAGGCGGGCGATGGGTGTCAATGATTGAAGAGGGACTAGCGGCGGCTGTAGGTGCTAATGCAATCTTAGGTAATTCTAATGCTCATATGGTAGTTGATATTGGTGGTGGAACAAGTAATATAATTATTGCTTCTGCTTCCGGTATTATTAAATCTTCTTCTATTCCTGTAGCAGGTAATGAGCTAAATCAAGCAATTATTGAACTTCTAGCGCGTAAACACCGCTTACAAATTGGAGAACAAGCCGCAGAATCTATAAAAATGAAACTTGCTACTGCTCTAGAACCTACAGAGCCAGAAGAATTAAAAGTTATTGGTAAAGCTGTCCCAGGTCATGCAGTTAAAGAAATTAGCATTGATAGTGAAGAACTTTTTCAAGCACTGGATAAATACTTGCAAACTATTATTAGTGAAATTCGCACAATACTAGAACAAGTACCTCCTAATGTAGCAGTAGATATTTATAATTATGGAATTGTCTTAAGTGGTGGTGGAGCCTTATTACGTAATTTAGATAAACGTTTAAGCAATGAATTTGAGCTACCTGTACATGTAGCAGAACAACCACTTGAGGCTGTAGTAAAAGGGGCAGGAAAGCTAATGGCTTATGATAATTTACTAGAACGCTATAGAATACACGATGAAACCCTAGAATGGGAAACAGCTAATGCCCCTAGTTATGGGATTGTAAATTAAATTTTTTAGCAAGTTTTGTTACTCAAGCCGCTGTTAGTTGTCCTCTAATGGTGGCTTAATTTATTATTATCAGCAATAACAAGTATTGCTTAACATTTTCTGATGTGATTAAATCTTAACACAGTGTAAAATAAATAAATTCTTTGGCAAGTTCTCTTTATAATTAAACTATAAAACCTTACTTATCTTTTTTTACTAAAATTAGTGTGTTTAAGACACAATTTAAACACAAATCTAAAAGCAGCAATAATAATTTTTTTGTGGAGGCAAAAAAATGAGGAAATGTCTTAACCTGTTGTTGGTACTTATAGTTGCCACCTTTTTTGGACTTGTAACAAAACAAGCTCAAGCTGGCAGTCTAGTAAAGATCAGTGACAAAAATTTAGTTCTTAGTTCAGACGCAATTATTACTGGTAAAGTGCTTTCTATAGAAAGCCGATGGAATGCTAGTAAAACTAATATTTATACAGATATTACAATAGCCTTAAATCAAACTATTAAGGGCGATCTTGGATCAAATACAATTGTTATTGAACAAGTTGGCGGAAAAATAGGTGATAAAGAAGTTTGGTTAACTGGCTCACCAGAATTTTCTGTTGGCGAAGAAGTCCTGCTTTTCTTAAAAGCCAATAGTAGCGGGGTTCTGCACACTGCTCATATGGGTATGGGCAAGTTTTCAATCTCCCAAACATCTGAAAATAAAACTGTTTTTCGCCCAAGTTTAGATAAATCTAAAGTCTATAATGCCCAAGAATATTTACAAAATATAAAAGAATTAGTTGCTGCTAATCCTCAAAATACTGCTAATAACTTAAAACTTGTTCCTACAGAATATGTTCCAGGTCAAGGAGAACGATTAGATAACTTTACCTTGACCAATACACGCTTTTTCCAGCCTGACAATAAGGGCATGGTAACATTTTCTCTTAATTCTACGGCTGCTCCTGTCTCTGGTGGTGCTGTAACAGAGCTTAATAATGCTATTACAGCTTGGAATAATTCTGGCTCTCAACTTCGTCTAGTTAATGGTGGAGCTACTAGTATTTGTGGAATTGCGGCTGATAATCAATCTGTGATTTCTTTTAGTCGTTGTGATATGGATATGATGGATCCGCCAATGGGTGGTGAGGGAATGATCTCTACTGTTATGGTAGTAGCTAATACTAGTAATTTTCGTATCATCAACAGCGCAAGATTTAATCAAATCATGGAAGCCGATATTCTTTATAATAATGCGTTTAACAACGTACTAAGTGCTTCAAAAGATTTAGAGGAATTAATAGCACATGACTTAGGTATTGCCTTTGGGCTGGACAATTCTTCAACAGATCCAAATGAGCTTAATGCCACTTTACGCGAAGCTATTATGTATTTTATTCCTCATTTAGATAAACGTGGCGCACGCCTTAACACAGATGATCAAACAGGTGTTAACCAACTTTATCCATTTGTTGATCCTGTTAGATTAGACACAGCTACTTTGCCAGTTCCTACAGTAAATGTAGCTTATCTTGCACAAGTAAGTGCTATGGCTGGTACGCCTCCTTATACCTATGCTGTTACTAATGGACGACTTCCTTTTGGTTTAGATCTAAATATGTTTGGAGTAATTGCAGGTATTCCAACAAATGTAGAATCTCAAACTTTTGATGTAACTGTAACGGATCAAGCTAATTTTAAGGCTACGCAAACTTTCCAACTTGCTACTACTACTTTAGCACCAAGAATCACAACCATTTCACCTAGTAGAGTTTCTTATAATACTAACTCTATGATAACTATTACAGGATTTAACTTTGGCACTGTAACCGAAGTAAGATTAAGTAATGGTAGACTATTGGCTTTTCAAGCTACTAACAACAATACAATTGTTTTTGGTGTTGCCGGGCCAGGTATGACAGGAACTTTAAGCGATATAACACTAGTTAGCCCTGGTGGTAATGTTACTATGCCAAGTGCTATTTTCTTTGATGGCCCAATGTTAAGAAGTGCTAGAGCCGAAAGAGTAAGAGTTCGTAATATGAAAGGAAATTTTGTCAATAAAAAAGGTTTTATTGTAAAAGGAGATGGCTTAACCTTAAACCAGGAAATTAGAATCAATGGAACAGCAGTAAATTTAACTGTTGCCCGTAGCATGGAAGGCGATATAGTTTATTTTGGCGCACTTAAAGATGTGATTCCCAAAAAAGGTGATTTTACAGTAACAATTTTTGACGCTGACTTAAACACAGAATCTAATGGGGTATTAGGGCAAAGACGTAATCCATAGGTAAATTAACCCTTATAAGCTTATAAACTCAAAAGGCACTAAAACTAAAATTTTAGTGCCTTTTATATTTGGTTAGTTTAACTATCCCATTTAACTTCAACCTGACTAGGCGATATTTCTGTCCAACTAGTATAGCAACGAATCCAAGCTTGCTTTTTATTTCCAGATTTATCAACAACTTCGACATAAAAAACACGTTGACCTAACTTTGGAGAAGAGGAAAAAGGCCCTATAGATAAACTTTTAGTTTGTTTACTTAGTATTTTGTAATTATTTTCTTCAGCCCATTTGTCTATTAAAGAGTTAATTTTTGAAGAATAAAAAAGTACACTAAAAATTGCTATTGCTGTGCTTATAAAAATCACTAAAATAGGCAAATTTTCAGACATGTTGTTTCTCCTTTAGAGACTTGTCCAACAAATAGGAAATATAATTTATTACTTCTTTTGCTTAGAAAATTGAATTACAGGGTGGTTTGGATTTAATTCTAGGGCCTTACTAAACATTTCTTCTGCTTGACGAGCCATATTTATTTTTTGATAAAAAAGTCCCAACTCAGCAAAATAATCTGGATTTTTAGGAGCTAGTTCAATAGCTTTGTAAAATTCTTGTTCTGCATCCATATAAAAATCTTTCATTTGTGCCAAACTACGAGCTAAATAAATATGGTATTCAGCTTGTTGTGGATCAGCCGTTACAGCCGCTTGAAAAGCCCGACAAGCTTGTCCAATTAAACTAGAATTATAATAGTCTAAACCTTTTTGGAACCAGCTTTTAGCTGATGCTGTAGCGGTGCTGCGTGGCCCATCGGCTGCCATAGGTGTAGGTGGTAGAGTAGGTGTTCCTAATCGGCTAGGTGTTGGTTTACCTTCTTCTTTTGATGTTCTATAAGAACTTCCTAAAGAATCTATTCTAGGTGCTACTTTTTCTGTTTTACTGGGCTGTTCTACCTTATTTGGGTTGATAGCTGGTTTTGCTTCTGTTTGTAAATTATTAGGTGGCGTGGCCGGACTAGCTTTTGCAGGTGAATTAGTTAGCTTATTTGTTACTGCCTGGTTTGTAGAGGGGCTAGAAAAACTGTTTTGTGCAGTAGAAGGTTTTATTGCGTCAACTTTAGGAAAAGGAAGTGGTGTACGAATACTTGAACTAGGTGCTGAATTCGGTATAGAAGGTCTTTCTGCTTCTATTCGAGGCTTTTCTAGTTTGCTAGAACTAGTATTAAACGGCTTGTTTATGGTTTTACGCAAAGATATGTCGTATTCTTCCCGTAATTTAGGGTTGCTTAAAGTATGACAAGCTTCTGTCAAACGCTCAAAAACTTTCTCTAACTCATTCTTTATACTAAGGTTATATTTAGATAGTTTTATATGGTGATCTGGATGAAATTTTTGTGAAAGTCTTGCATAAGCAGTTTGAATTTGTGAAGGTTTAGCATCTTTATCTACTTCTAACACGCTGTAATAATTAGCATCTTCAAAATGTCTTAAGGTGTTTTCTACTTCATAACAAAAGGCCGCAGCACTCTGAATATCAAATTCTGCTTGCCTAGGGCTAGCAGGTTTTATCTTTTGATCTAGTGGCTTAATAGAAAGTTCTTGTTTGGGTATTTCTTTAGGGGTTTCTTTTTCTAATGACCATTCTAATACACCAATAGAAATTAAACCATAAATAGTCTTAAGTATTTCTGTTTCAGGTAATCCCCCCATAGTTAAAATTTCTTCTATAGACATAGGCCGGTCAATACGTGAAACTACAAAAGCTTGTTTTGGGTCTAATTTAACAGATTTATAAAGCTTTTCTTGGTTATTAGTGATAGCTAATTTACGGGAAAGATCTCCTAACCAGGATTTTAATAAAATGGTGTTTTCTAGGCGTTGTAAGCCTTGCAAAATTATTTCGCTACTAGAAATAGAAATTTTGATATCTTCCTTTGGTGGGATTGTTTTCCAAAATTGATATTGGCCGCCTGTCCAATTAAATAGCGAATAAACTATATTAGAAACTTGTTCAATAACTAAAGATTTTAGTTCTTCTGCTTGTAATACTCCAATTCTTACTAATGCTGTACCAAAACGAATATTAGATAATTTCATTAGCTCAGAAGCTTCTAGGAAATCTTTTTGAGTTATTCTTCTAATAGAAAGTAGCCATTCTCCTAAACGCTCGGTTTTGATGCTACTACTAGCAAAGACGACTAAACCATTGTCAAGATAAACAGTTTTATTAACTTGATTATTTGTAAAGACTAGCAGACCGCTTGCTTTTTCCTGATGAAATTTTTTAAGTAAAAAAATAATAGAGTTTTGTTGTAAATCCCCTGATTCGTCTGATCTTTCACTAAGTAATTGGTTAGATTGTTGTGCTTCTATGTCTGATAATTCTATTTCTATAGCTGAAGTTTCTGGGCTTTCTGAAATATCTTTAACTTCAACAGGAAAAAGCGTTGAAGGTGTATTTAAGCTAGAAAAAGACTCTTGAGGAAAAGATAAAGCATCACTATTTCTAGAAAAATTAATATTATTTGAAGCATCAAAAGTGTCAATAGAGGCTTCTCTTATACTGTTAGAAGTTTTGTCATTAAGTAACTTTTCTAGTTTAGCTTTTAGCTCTGAAGCACTATTTAAGCGTTTTTTAGAATCTCTAACTAATAAATCGCTTAAAATCCCTGTAAATTCTGAGCTAATATTAATCTTATTTTGCCACTCCATTTGTTGAGTACGGTTATTAAAAAATTGGCTAGGATGTACTCCAGTAAGTAAACGTAAGGCTGTTGCTCCAGCAGCATAAAGATCACTTTGTGGAACAGGATGACCAAAAATTTGCTCTGGAGGAGCATAGCCAGGTGAGCCAATTAATGTTTGTGATCCTGTATTAGAACCGACTGCGGCTAAACATACTGCACCAAAATCTATTAACTGAAGTCTTCCATTGCTATGACGCATTAGATTTTGGGGTTTAATATCACGGTGTACAATAGGCGGTGTACGTGAATGAAGATATTCTAAAATATCCGCAACCTCTAAAAGCACTGCTTGGACTTCTGTTTCGGAAAATATATGCTTATGTTTATCAACTTCTTCGGCTAGAGTATGGCCCGGTATAAAATCTTGTACTAAGTAAGAATAATCATTATCGTTAAAGTAAGCATAAAGCTTAGGTATGCCAGGATGTTGTAGATTTAATAAGACTTGTGCTTCACGGCGAAAAAGCCTTTCGGCTGTAACTCCTAAGTCATCTTCATCATCAGTTTCACTTGGCCGGGGAGAAAGTTCCTTTAAGATACGTAACTCATTAAAACAGTCTTGATCTTCAATTAAATAAGTAGTACCAAAGCCACCTTTTCCAACGATTTTTTTTATTTCATAGCGATGTCTTACTAATGTATTAATATAAAGTGACTGACAAGTAAGACAACGACCTGTTTCACTTGGCTTAGGTTCAGCACAACGTGGATTAGCACAGGTCGACATTTTTGGAAGCCTCCAGCGAAAGTTACTATTTAGAGAATTATTAGATAAATATTCTAACTAAACACCCCATTATAATTGTAAATATTTTTCAAGGCCAACTAAATATCGCCCGTTTATGGGAAAGTAGTTAGTTTTCCCTTAAGATTGTTTAGCACGTAGAGCGACAAAATGACTAGGACAAATCATTAATGCTTTATCAAACATTTTTTCTGATTCTTTTAGTAAATTAATTTTTTGATAAAAAAGTCCTAGTTGTACATAATAATCTGCATTATTTGGACTAAGTTCTATTGCTTTAGTGAATTCTTTTTCTGCTTCATCTGCACAACCTGAAAGCATTGCTAAACAACGGGCTAAATAGCTATGAAACTCTGCATTATTTGGTTCAACCATAGTTGCAGCCCAAAAAGCGCGGGATGCATGTTCATATTGACCATCATTATAATAGCTTAACCCTTTCTTTAGCCAAGTTTGCCCTGCTGAATCATCTTTAGTATTAACTATTAAGGTAGGTGCTGGTGTAACTTCTAAAGTTGGAAGTTCTGCAATTGATTGCACTATAGGTTTTAGAGCATCATCAAGAGGCTTATTTATTTCTTTAGTGGATGGAGACGGATTTTGTAATGACTGATTATTTGCAAGAGATTTATTTAAATTTTCTGAGTTAGTAACACTTTTCTTAAGTAAAGAATTATTATATTTTGTTCGACTTCGCCGATTACTTAATGTTACATATGCTTCGCTAATATATTGGAATAGTTTTTCTAACTCTTTATTTAAGTTTAAGTTATAGTTAACTAGCTGAATATTACGATCAGGATGAAATTTCTTAGCAAGTAAAATATATCGTTCTCTAATTTCTTCCTCATTTGAATCAGGAGACAAAGATAGCATTTCATAGTAGTTACTTATATCTATTAATTTAAGTAAACTTTCTACTTCATAACAAAATTGTGTTGCACTATGAATATCAAATGTATTTGGAAGTACTGACGGGCCAATTAAAACATTAGCTATAGTAATGTCTCTATAAGAAGGTTTATTTTCATCTGCCCACTGTAAAATTCCTATAGCTAGCAAACCACAAAGGGTTTTTAAGGTTTCTGTTTCTAGTAATCCTCCTATAGATAGAATTTCTTCTATGGACATAACACTATCAAGACGTGAAACAATAAAAGCTTCTTTGGGCTGAAGATTTACTACTCTATAAAGCATCCATGGGTCATCGGTTGAAATAACTCTACGAGTAAAATCACCTAGCCAAGTTTTTATCATATCCGTATTTTCCATACGGCGTAGCCCTTCAAAAATAATATCTGCTGTTGAAACAGGAATTTTTATTGCTTCTGCTTGAGGTTGAGAAGCTTTAATTCCATATTGACCAGAATTCCACTCAAAAAGTGAGTAAATAATGTTAGCTATTTGAGTAACAATAAATGGACGAAGTTCTGCTGGAGTAATACAACCTATTTCCATTAAAGCAGATCCAAAACGAAGCTTTTTAACTCTCATCAAATTTGCAGCTTGCTCATATTCAGAAATGCTAATGCGTCCAATACGAATTAACATTTCGCCTAAACGTTCACTTGATAAAGAACTATTAGCAAAAATTATTGAGCCATCTTCAAAATAAATGGTTTTTGAAATTAACCCTTTGCTACAAATTAATTCACCTGTAAAACGCTCTGTATAAAAGCGTTGTAGCAAATGAAGTATAGACATTGGCTCTAAGTTTCCTACCTCATCCGCCAGTCTTGCAGTATTAAATTGCTGTGGATCTTTTAGTAACGGGTTACTCTCCATTGTAACTTGAAAATCCTGGGTATCTCGTTCCTGATGAAGTGCTGTAAGTAGTTCGTAAGGTTCAAGATTTATAGCTTTTACTTCTTTATTAGGTTTTTCATCGCTAAGTTCTAAGAGTTGGTTTTTTAATTCTGTTGCAGATGGAATTCTTTGCAAAAAGTCTTGAGCAACCAATTGTTTTAATAAAACTGAAAATCTAGGGCTAATTTGTGTGCTATTTTCCCATTCAAATTTACGCATCTTGCTATTAAATAATTGACTAGGATGTAGTCCTGTTAATAGACGTAAAATAGTAGCCCCAGCAGCATAAAGATCGCTTTGTGGTACGGGCTGGCCTGCAATTTGTTCTGGTGGAGAATAGCCCGGAGAACCTATTAATGTTCTTTTACTAGGTGTTGCTGCCTGACATACTGCTCCGAAGTCTATTAAAAGTAATTTTCCTCTGGCATGTCTCATTAAATTTTGAGGTTTAATATCTCGATGAATAATAGGAGGTATTTGGTTATGAAGGTATTCTAAAATATCGGCAAGCTCTATAAGCAATGCACGGGCTTCTTGTTCATCAAATGTCCTTTTATTGTTTTCTACCTCTTCAGCTAAAGTAAAACCAGGGATAAAGTCTTGTACTAGGTAAGAATAATTATTTTCATGAAAATAAGCATGTAGTTTTGGAATGCCTGGATGTTGTAAATTAAGTAATACTTGGGCTTCTCGCTTAAATAAACGTTCTGCTGTGTCTAAGTCGTTGTCAAATTCTGAGTCAAATAAATCTTTAGAAGGTAAGTTTAATTCTTTTAAGACGCAAGATTCATTAAAACGATCTCTATCTTTGGTTAAATATGTGGTGCCAAAACCACCTCGGCCAATAGTCTGTTTAATTTCATAGCGTTGTTTAACCAGTGTATTAGTTACTAGGCTATTACAAGTTAAACAACGCCCTAGATCACTAGGTTTAGGACGAAAACAACGGGCATTAGAACAGACAGCCATAAGTTTTTCCCTAAAATTGTTTAAGGTTAATTCCTAGTCTGTGCTAGTACTAGCTACCAGATCTAAAGAAGGAGAAGAATTTTGTTGTTCTAGAGTTTCTAGTAACTTTTCTGACTTTTCACCTGCTAAAGTAAGACGCTTCATTTCTAAAATTAAATTAGCTAAATTGCTTGCTCGCTCTCTATAAAGTGGGTTTTGAGCAACTAAATCTTTTAATACTTGTAACTCTCTCTCTGCTTTTGGTGTACCACTACCTAGATTAGCTGCTACAGCATACTCATTAGGTATAGTTTCATTACGAAAGATAATTTCTAAAACGTCCGTTGTTTCTTTAACTTGAGACTTAATTTCTTCTAGTTTCATTAAAGAACTCTTAAAAGCTAATCGACCTGTTAAAGTTAATTCAATAATTGGCTTTTTTTCTTTTTCTAGTTCAATGGATTTGTTAGGACATTTTTTAATTAAAAACTCTGTTAATGCTTTTGCCGCCTCATCAGGGCTTGGGAATTCTGATAAATCAAAGTCAGAAAAATCAAAAGGTCTTTTTTGATAATCCTGTACTAATCGCGCTTGTACTTTTCCATCCTTTAATTCTACTAGGTAAGCTCCACGTGTTTCTTTATATTCATCAATAGTTGCTGCTTCAAGTGAACCGGGATTAAATGCCCAATTATCTATAGCAAAATTCTTATGAATATGGCCTAGAGCTAAATAATCTATACCATTTTTTAATTGTAGCAACTTATTTGTTGATAAAGCTGGAATTGGACGGTTTAATTGTCCCTCTACTTCAGTATGGAGCATCATAACGTTATATGCTCCTTCGCGTAAATTTGGCCGGATTGCTTCGTGTAGTTGGGGTAAAACATTACCTGTTGTTACACCATACCAACGCGAACCAAAAATTCTAACGTCTTTACAATCAATATATCCACCTTCATGTTTTTCTTCATTCCAAGGTTTGTAGACAATTTGACCAGTATCTTGATCTGGCTCAACTAAATGGAAAAATCGCCATTTCGACAAACTTCTTAGCCAACTAAACTTTGAACCCGTTTCGCGTTGGTCATGATTTCCTTCTATGGCAAAAACTGGTATTCCAGCCGCTTTTAACCGTTCAAGCATTGCTATTGCGTGGTTTGCTGCTTGTGGATCTATTTGGCGACGATCAAATAAATCCCCTCCTATTAAAACAAAATCTACATTTTCTTCTATTGCATATTTTTGTAGGCAGGTTTGCCAGGCTTTAAAAAAATCTACTGTGCGATCTTCTAGCCCATAACGCTTAATTCCTAGATGTATGTCAGAAATATGTAAGAATTTTGTCATAAGTTTTTACGAAAAGTGAATAGCTATTTCAGTACCGCGATTTGCTCCTAGCAAGTGAGCCGCTGAACCTTTTGGAACAGCAATTTCTAGTAGTCCATTACTCCCAAATAAAGCGCAAGGTTCCCCATCAGGGCATTCTGCATAATAAGTACAGAAAAGATGAATCTGATGATTATTAATAACTAAAACTTTTTGCTGCTCCATTCTTTCGTAAGTAAGTTCTTCTTCAGAAATATTAGTAATACAATTACCAAAGTTATCAACGTGCAAAACATGTCCCTTGATTAAATTGGGGCCAAATTCTTTTGGTGTAGGAATATTAAACCTTACATAATCTGTAATTTCTTCACCTATTCTAGTAGGATCAACACCTTTAGTCATCCAGCCTACAACAGGAGCAAAAATATCTCTTGCATGAAACGTTGCACTAAGTGGGATACGATAGTAATGTTCAGCATTAATATGTATTACTCTATTAACTTGTTCTGTTTGATAAATATAGCTAAAAATACCATTATCCGGGCCAACAAAATTATAATTATCTGTCATTACAATAATTGGACGGCGCGAACTACCTACACCAGGATCAACTACTGCTAAATGAATAGAAAATCTAGGAAATACATTGTAAGCATTACGTAGCATAAATGCCCCAGCAAAAATATCTTGTGGGGGTATAGAATGAGTAACATCAATAATTTCTATATGTGGATTAACAGAAAGCATTGCCCCTTTTACAGAGGAAACAAAATGATCTGAAGTGCCAAAATCTGTAAGTAAAGTAACAATATGTCTTTTATCAGCCATAGTTATCCTATTTCTAGCACTCATTTAAGTGTTAAATAGTTTAAGGAAAACTTTTAATTAAGTGGAAAATTTCAAAAATGAGTGCTTAGGCAAAATTAACGTAATTTTTGTCTTGAGTGGCTATAATAACATAATGTTTATCCAATGAAAAAGTAGCTAATGGGATTAACTAAAACAATTAAAACATCTTTATTAATTTTCCTTAAATTCCTGCAAGCTAGTTTCACAAATTGTAGCTTTTTTGGCTATAATCGTTTGTTTTAGATAAACAACAATTTTTTTCAATTTTAAAACTATTAAGGGGAATTTGTGGTTGCTGCGGCATTTTATGATTTAGAAGGAACTTTGATTAGTACAAATTTAGTACATGCTTTGTACTTTGTTTCTAAAAACCAGCAAGGCGTTTGGCAAAGTATTACTAAAACAGCCACTACTTTATTAAGCGTGCCAGCCTTTTTTGTTGCTGATCAATATAACCGTAGAGTTTTTAATGATATGCTTTTTAAGCATTATAAAGGCGAGTCTGAAGACAGACTTCGTTATTTAGCCGATGAAATTTTTGAAGATGTGCTAAAGCCTAATATTTTTCCTGGAGCGCATGAATTAATTGCTAAGTCTCGAAGTCTTGGACTTAGGCAAGTAGTAATTACAGGTGCTTTAGATATAATGGTTAAGCAACTGATGGATTATTTTGGAGTGGATGATTTTGTTGCTAATCGCTTAGAATTTGTTAATGGTCGTGCTACAGGTCGATTACTCCCGCCGATTTTAGCTAGTGCTACAAAGGCTTCCTGGATTAGAACTTATGCAGAACGCGAAGCAATAAACCTAAATGATAGTTATGCTTATACAGATAGCATGAGCGATTTGCCAATGCTTTCCGTAGTCGGTCATCCAGCAGTGGTAAATCCTGACCGACGACTGCGAGTTACAGCTTTGCATCATGACTGGCCGATTTTAAACTTAAAATAAGGCTGCTTTATCAAAATTTATCAAACGAGAAAAAATTTTATGAGTCCTACACTACGTCGTAAGCTTGATGAATCTATAGTTTATATTGATAATGATTCTGCTCCTCGTATTGTTCCTTATGCAGAAGATTTTTTATTAGAAGATCTTCCAGTAGGAACACGAGTAATTTATCCTAAACCTCCAATTAAGGGACTACCCAACCGAGAAGCAGCCATTCGTTACGCGCTAAATCATCCTCATGATTGTCCGCCGCTTTATGCTCAATTAAAACCTGGCATGAAAATTACAATAGCTGTAGATGATATTAGCTTGCCGCTTCCACCTATGGTGACACCAGACATTCGCCAAACTATTTTAGAGATTCTTTTAGAAATGCTTGGGGCCAATCATATTGATGACATTCACATCATTATTGCTAATTCACTCCATCGACGAATGACCGAAAGCGAAATGAAAAGAATGGTAGGCTCAAAGATTCATAAAGAATTTTATCCAGACCGCTACTATAACCATGATGCAGAATGGGCCGAAGGAATGATTAATTTAGGTAAAACTGATCATGGCGAAATCTTAAATATTAATCGTCGGGCGGCTGAAAGCGACCTGTTAATTTATGTAAATATTAATCTAGTGCCGATGGATGGCGGGCATAAGTCGGTTGCTGTTGGCTTATGTGATTATGAAAGCTTACGCGCTCATCATGAACCGCAAACCATCCGAGATAGCCATAGCTATATGGATCCACCGGCTTCAGCCCTAAATACTAAATGTGTCCGTCTAGGTAAATTAGTTGATAAACATGTCAATGTTTTTCATATTGAAACTGCGCTTAACAATAAAATGTATGATGGGCAGATGAGCTTTTTAGGTAAAAAAGAAGACGACTTTACCGCTACAGACCGCTTAAAATTTGAAAGCATTCGCTGGACATTAAAGAAACTTCCTTGGGCAGCCAAGCGCAAAATCTTTCACTCTATCGCTTCACATTATGAGCTAATCGCCTGTCATGCTGGTAGAACTGAGCCTGTACACGCAAGAATTTTAGAAAAATGTTTTGAACAATATGCCGTAGAGGTCAAAGGACAAGCCGATATTTTAATTTGTGGTATTCCGCATATTTCTCCCTACAATGTTAATGCTGTGCTAAATCCGCTTTTAGTGCAAGTAATGGCTTTAGGCTATTTCTTTAATATGTTTCGTGGTAAACCGCTTATTAAAAAAGGTGGGACAATGATCATCACTCATCCTTGTTATGATGATTTTGACCATGAATTTCACCCAAGCTATATTGAATTTTTCCATCGCTTGCTACCTGAAACTAGGGATGCAATGAAACTGCGTCATAAGTATGAATTGGAATTTGCACATAATCCTAGCTACATTGAAATGTACCGACGCGGACATGCTTATCACGGAGTACATCCTTTCTTTATGTGGTATTGGGGCGAAAATGGTCGTCAACACGTTGGAAGGGTGATAGTTGCAGGTGCAGAAAATGCACACGTTCCAGGCATTTTAGGTTGGGATCGTGCAGATTCGCTTAGTGAAGCAATTGCAATGGCAAAAGGCGAACATGGCCGAGGCGCGGAAATTACTATGTTTCATCAACCTTCTATAATTATGGCTGATGTAGACGCTCAACCTAGCAAACCACAACTGCAAAAAGCTCAAACAGAAGTTATTACCATTGCTGGAGATTAATTTTTTTAGTTAGAAACTCTAAAAATTTTAATAGGAAAGTGTTATGTCAAAGAAACGTCAAAGTTTAGACGAATTAAAAGACCTAGAAAGATCAAAAGATCTATTTGATGAAGGAATTTTTTATCCTTGTAGCGATGGTAAACCTATGGCAGACGACACATTACAATATCAATGGATAGTAACAATTAAAGAAGGACTAGAAACATTGCTGCCAAATGATTTTATTGCCGCAGATGTCTTTTGGTATCCAGTAAAAGGAAGCCCTAAAATAGTTTATGCTCCTGATGTGATGGTGGCTTTAGGTCGTCCAAAGGGCTATCGCTCTTCTTATCGCCAATGGTTGGAAAATAATATTGCTCCACAGATAGTTTTTGAAATCCTTTCAAATAGCAATACTGTCAAGGAAATGGCTAAAAGGCTAGTCTTTTACAGCACTTACCAAGTACAAGAATATTATGTTTATGACCCACACAATAATAAACTTTCTATTTGGTACAGAAATGAAAGTGGGTTGGTGCCAGTAAATTTTGTTGGCGGTTGGACTAGCCCATTATTAAGGATTCGTTTTCAACTCTCAGAAAAAGAATTAAAAATATTTCACCCTTCTGGAGAAGTCTTTCACACTTTCCAAGAAGTAGTTGGGATGTTTATTCAAGAACGTAAAGACAAAGAACAAGCTATAGCCAAAGTCGAGCAAGAACGAATAGAAAAAGAACAAGCTATAGCCAAAGTCAAGCAAGAACGAATAGAAAAAGAACAAGCTATAGCTAAAGCAGAAAAAGAACAAGCAGAAAAAGAACGCTTAAAAGAAAAATTACGTCAATTAGGCATTGATCCAGATTCACTTTAATTTAAGAAATCTCAAAGCTTTATAAATAAAGGTTTTAAGTATAGATATGCAACTTTCTCCCACAGAAATTTTTAATGGTAAAAAAATTTTCCTCCTTGGTGGAACAGGTTTTTTAGGTAAAGTTTGCTTGTGCATGCTACTTTCTCGCTTTCCCAATGTTAGCCGTATTTATATGATGGTTCGGGCCGGTTCTGACTCTGATAGCGCGGCGCGGTTTTGGGATATTATTAATTCTTCGCCTGTTTTTGACCTCCTACGTGAACGCTATGGAAGTGCTTTTGAAGGCTTTTTGCGGGAAAAAGTTATTATTGTTGGTGGTGATATTAGCGAAAATAATATGGGCTATTCAGAAGATTTTGCCCAAATGTTAGCTAATGATGTTGACGTAATTATTAATAGTTCAGGTAATGTTACTTTTAATCCTGCCCTAGACGCAGCACTAAGAACAAATGTAGTTGGAGCGCAAAATGTAGTAGCTTTTGCTAAACGAATGAAAAGACCTGCTTTAGTGCATGTGTCAACTTGTTTTGTGGCTGGAAATCGTTCTGGCTCGGTTTGGGAAAGCGACCCAGTAATAGGCTATTTTCCACGTCGCCAAGAATTAACAGCCGATTTTTCTGTTGAAAAAGAGTTGCGAGACTGTGAAGCCATCAAACGACGTGTTCAAGACGAGTCTAATGATGTAGTAATTAACGCTAGATTTAGGGAAGAAGCACGGCTGAGGCTAATTGACGAAAAGCGAGATCCTGACGATGAACGCACTTTGCAAACAGCAATTGCTCGTGAACGCAAGGTTTGGATCCGTGAGCGATTGACAGACTTAGGAGTTGAAAGGGCTAAATGGTGGGGCTGGCCCAATATTTATACTTATACTAAAAGCTTAGGTGAACAAGTTGTTGCTGTAGAAAATGATATTGCTTGGGCGATTGTGCGACCATCAATTGTTGAAAGTTCAGAAGCCTTTCCTTTTCCCGGCTGGAATGAAGGTTTTACAACAACTGCACCATTAATTTTTCTTGCTCTTAAAGGACAAACCAAGTTTCCAGCAGAAAATAAATTAATACTAGATATTATTCCTGTAGATTATATTGCTGAAGGGGTGCTTGCCACTGCTGCACAAGTTTGTGTAGAAAAATCACACGAAGTTTTTCAACTTGCTAGCGGTGATAGCAATGCTAACAGGATGGAGCGCATTGTTACTCTGTTAGGGCTTTATAAACGCAAATATTTCCAAGAAAAAGAAACTGGGAATAAATGGTTTAATGAACTGATTGCTAGATTAGAAGCCCGAACTGTTACAACAAGCCATTTTGAAAATACTTCGCTTCCAATGTACAGCAAGGCAGCTAAAAAAGTCTCTAACTGGCTAGATAAAGTTAGACCAAGTTGGGGCGGGGGCAAAGTTACAGAATTTATTGACCAAGTAAAAGAAAGCGTCGATAAAATAGAGAAATTTACTAGCGAAACCAAAGAAGCTTTTGACCTCTTTCGTCCTTTTACCAATGAAAATCAATATGTTTTTCGCGCTGATAATATTAGAAAACTAACAGAGCGTATTTTTCCAGATGAAAAACATCTGCTTTCCTGGCAACCTGAAAAAATAGATTGGTATAAGTACTGGTTAGAAATTCATATTCCAGGGCTAGAAAAATGGGTATTTCCCACTTTTGAGGAAGATTTAGAGGAAAAACCCAAGCGAGTTTATACTTACCGCGATTTAATAGAGCTTTTTGAGACTACAACCAAGCGTAATGCTCGACGTGTAGCAATGCGAATTGAGCGCGACGGCGTAGAAGAACGCTACACTTACGCAGATTTACGAGAAATTGCAATCAGAGGAGCAGCATTTTTAGCTGGCAAAGGTGTTAATTCTGGCGAAAGAATAATGTTGCTGGCGGAAAACTGCCCTGAATGGGGAATGAGCTATTTTTCTATCCTCAAAGCTGGTGCCGTATGTATTCCGGTAGACTCTAAATCAACCATAGATGAAGTTGTTAATATCTCTCGCTCTGGAACTCCTACAGCAATTATCACTAGTGAAAGTTTATTGATTGATAAATTTTTAGATTTACAAGAAAAATTAGAGCATGCAGGTCTAAACACCAAGATTTGGACGTTTAACGAAGTCTTTAGAATCGAAGATGAAGAAGTAGAAGAGAAAAATATTGCCAAATTGCCAACAAAAATTTCTACAAATGCAATGGCATCGCTTATTTTTACCTCTGGCACAACAGGAGTGCCAAAAGGCGTTATGCTTTCACACCGTAACTTTACTAGTTTAGTGTCAAAACTTTCTAGCGTTTTTGACCTAAATGAGCATGACGGCTTGTTAAGTGTTTTACCCTTGCATCATACCTTTGAATTTTCAGCCGGATTTCTTACCCCACTTAGCACAGGATCACAAATTACTTACTTAACAGAGCTAACAGGCGATGCACTTTCAGACGCGCTAAAAGAGCAGCATGTTACTGCAATTGTTGGAGTTCCTGCTCTTTGGGAGTTGCTACATCGTCGCATTATGAACAAGTTTTCTGACCGTTCTATTTGGCTAGAGCGAGTGGTTAAAGCGATGATGGATTTTAACAGCAAACTCAGAGATAAAACGCCAATAAACTTAGGCCCAATAATGTTTTATCCTGTTCATAAAGGTTTAGGTGGCGATATTCGTTATTTAATTAGTGGAGGGTCGGCACTATCTGAAAATGTGCTAAAAGGCTTTCATGGCCTAGGTTTTACTATGCTTGAGGGCTATGGACTCACTGAAGCATCACCTGTTCTAACCGTGACACGTCGTAGCAATAAAATGATGGCTGGTAGCGTTGGAAAAGCTTTACCCGGTGTTGATATAAATATTATTAATGTTGATGATCGGGGCGTTGGTGAAGTTGTTGCCAGGGGGCCAAATGTAATGCTTGGCTATTACCAAAATGAAGCAGCAACCAAGGCTGTACTTATTGATAAATGGCTCCATACAGGCGACTTAGGCCGAATTGATGAAGATGGCAATCTTTATTTAATGGGACGCTCTAAAGATGTAATTGTTGATAACAATGGCAAGAATATTTATCCAGATGAAATAGAAGAACTTTATGGGGATTTTGAGTTTATTAAGGAATTAAGCATAGTAGGATTACCAGATGGATCAGCCGAGAGAGTTGCTTGTTTAGTAGTTCCTGATTATGAACGAGATAGCGACTTAAGCCGCGATCACGTCCGAGCCAAAATTGAGGAACATTTCCGCCAAATTTCTGTTGCCCAACCATTTCACAAGAGAGTTAAAGTCTTGCAATTTACAGACATAGAACTACCTCGCACCGCTACACGAAAGGTTAAACGACGTGAAGTAATAGACATGTTAATTCGCTTGCAAAAAATGGTTAAAGTCGCCTCAGCAGCACGCGAAACAGGCGCAGATGATGAATTAGGCTGGCTTTTTGATGTCGTCGCTTCTGTGTCAGGCAAGCCACGAGCAGCAATTGATATTCATACTAAACTTGCTGAAATAGGTTTTGATAGCTTGATGTATACGGAATTAGGCGTTGCAATTGAGGCTGCTGGCGGTTCTTTTCCATCAGCAGATGCTTTAACTGGAGTTACAGACATGCGCGAACTAGCGCACCTAGTTAAAAGAACTCAACTTGCACGACGCGAGCAAAGCGAATCCAAAAAAGATAAATCTGATGACCAAGACGATGAACTTTATATCCCACCAGTTATAGCAGAATGGGGTAGCAAGCTAATTGACCTAGGCCAAAACTTAATTTACGAAAAGCTTTTTGATACAGAAATTAGAGGTGAGGTAAATATCCCTACACATACTAACTTTATTGTCACCCCTAATCATGCTTCTCATTTGGATATGGGGCTAACAAAAATGGCTCTAGGCGAAGCAGGAAAAGAGCTAGTTTCACTAGCAGCAGCAGATTATTTCTTTGATAACAAATATAAACGCGCCTACTTTGAGAATTTTACAAATGTTGTCCCGCTAGATCGAAGCGGATCGCTTCGCAAATCCTTGCGTTGGGCCGGTAATTATTTATCTCAAGGCTATAACATGCTTATTTTCCCAGAAGGCACTCGCTCAATGTCTGGCGAAATCCAAGAATTTAAGCCTACTCTAGGTTATTTAGCTCTACATCATAAAGTAGGAATACTACCTGTTTATTTAGGCGGGACTTTTGAAGCCTTACCAAAAGGAACTGTAATTCCCAAAAAACGTGATTTAGAAGTAGCAATTGGCCCATTTATTTCTTATGAGATTTTAGAAAAACTTGCTCAAGCAATGCCTAAATCAGACTCTTACCGGCTAATTGCTTATGTCATAAAACGCATTGTTGAAAATATGCGCGATGGTGGCGATGGACGATTAAATATGGACACATTAAAACAAGAATGGAAACTGGAGTCTGATAAGATCGAATTTGCGGAACATATTATGTAGAAATGTAGAAAAAACATAGAAACATAATTTTTGGATTAAGTAAAATAATGGGTAGATATCCTAATTTTTTAATTATTGGTGCGGCTAAAAGTGGGACTACATCGCTTTACCAATACTTAAACCAACATCCAGAAATATATATGAGTTCGTTTAAGGAGCCTCATTTTTTTGTTACTCAATGTATTCCAAGAGACAAAATTCCGCTAAGAGAAGTTATTACAGATTTGGGAGAATACCAAAAGCTTTTTGATGGAGTGACTAAGGAAAAAGTTTTTGGTGAAGCGACTTCTACATATTTAACTTATCCTCAAGTTGCAGAAAAAATTTATCAGCACATTCCTAATGCCAAATTAATAGCTATTTTGCGTAATCCTGCTGAAAGGGCTTATTCAGCTTTTACTTTTGCTTTACAACTAGGGACAGAAAGCTGTCAAAATTTTGAGGAAGCTTTAGCAAAAGATCAGGAAAGAAAAAAGCAAAATCAGGTGTGTAAAGAATACAAAGAAAGAGGTTATTATTTTGCTCACCTGCAAAATTACTACAAGCTTTTTCCTAAAGAGCAAATCAAAGTTTGCTTGTATGACGACTTAAGACAAAATCCTAGAGAGTTATTAAAGGGTATTTTCCAATTTTTAGAAGTCGATGATTCTTTTACAGTTAATTTTGAGCAAATATATAATGTTACGCGCAAAGTTCGCAGCAAATTCTTATACAGATTTTTGACCCAACCAAACCCGCTACATAGATTTTTACTTAAGGTTATACCCTTAAAAGTGCGGAAGATATTTAGAGTTTATGAGCGCACTTTAGGGGAAAAATTTCCTCCTATGTCAGAAAATATAAAAATAGAGTTATTAAAAGAGTACCGCGAAGATATTTTGAAACTACAAGATTTAATAGGACGGGATCTTTCAATGTGGCTTGCACCTCTAAAAGAGGCTAATAAATAGTTATTTTACAGTTATTTATAAGCAGATTTTATGCGCGATTGAAAGATACGAAACTTGCCGCTTTTTTCTAAAGTTAGCTCATCAACAAAATTAATGTCTATTTGCAGTTTTGCTTTTAACGCAAGACAAATTTTTTCTTTTAAGCCTTCTAGCTCTAAATCGCTAGGGGATTTGCTGATAATTACATTTAATATTAAGTAATCTATTTTTTCTTGAATTAGTCGGTAACCCTTTATCCAAGTAGCACTTCGGATAATAGGCAGCAAAATTAGTGGATGTGTTTCTTGTCCATCGGGCAAAATCAAATAATCGTTCATTCTCCCAACTACTTGTTTAATAGTTGGAAAGGGTTGCCCACAACTACATTGCGGATCGCCTTTGGTAACAATGTCTGCTAAGCGATAGCGAATAAACGGCATAGAAAAAGAATTTAGCCCAGTAACAACGATTTCCCCACTTTCCCCGCTTTTTACTTCTTTGCCATTGTTAAGAATTTCAACTATTACATTGTCCTGGCAAAGATGTAGATCGCTGGAAACTGGACATTCCCATGCAATTAAATTAAATTCATTACTTCCATAAGTGTTAAATACTGGGGATTGAAACGCTTGGTTAATAGTAGCCTTCATTTCTTGGGTTAGGACTTCTCCCCCAATAGCAATAAATTTAGGTGTTTTAATCGTCTTGCCTTCATCCAACATCATTTGAGCAACTCTTTGCATCACAACAGGAAAACAAACTATTACATCTGCTTTAGATTTAGCTAGCAAATCAATAATTTTACTTATAGGTTGCAGACAATCAATTACGCTTGTTTGGTAATAGCCTATTTTTTTTATAGCTTGTTGTAAAGATTGATTTTCTCCCGGAGTGCTATAGAGAAATCTTATATAGCAAATCTTATCACTCGCCTTTAGTCCATAAGAATATAAAGCACGCCAGCGAAATTGATTTAGCAATCTTTCTTCCACCCAAGAGCGATAGACGGTTAGCGGTATTCCAGATGATCCACCTGTAGTAATACCAAGTAGTTTCTTAGGATCTAAATTTTTAGCCACAATTTCTTTTGGATTACAAGCTTGTATGGTTGGTCTATCGGTTATTGGAATTAAAGACAGGTCAGCAAGAGTTTTAATTTTTTGAGGTGTAATGTTGTGTTGCTGGAAAAGTTTTTGGTAATAAGGCACATTTTCGTAAGCGTGACGGACTATTTTTTGTAATTGCTTTTCTTGGTAAATAGCGAGTTCTGAAGGGGATTTAGCTTTTAATAAAGAATAGATTGCTGTTAGTCGGCTAGATGCTTTGTTTAACATAAATTATTGTCTAATCAACTCTGGTAAAGGTTCTGATGTCCAACTTTCGGCTTTGTATAAGTTTTTTATACCTAATCGCCAGTAATGATAAACGCCTATAGCATCTTTACCAAATTTGTCTGCTGCTTGTAATGCCTCGTAATTTTCCCATGCTACAACACTAAAGCTATGACGAAAACCTAGTTCTTGATAATAGTGTTGTGTTGCTAATACTCGTTGGTAATGAAAACCAAATTTTCGATAACTGGGTAAAGTGTAATGGTTATAGAAATAAGCTGTTTTATCATCAAGCTTTACTGAGCAATTTAAGTAATCAATAAATGGTGTTTTGGTAGCAACCCAACCAAAAGAAACTATTTTTTCTTGAGCATTTTCACTTAATATTAAAGCAAAGCAATCATGCCCATATTCCCAACTTTTTTTTGTCTTTGCTATTTCTTTAGCAGACAAACAATTTTCTAGCAATGGTAAATGTTCTTTAGTCAAAAGAGTAAATTTTACTAATGGATCAAATTTTATTGGTTGAGAAACAGCAAACGAACGACGATAGCAAACAACACGACGATAAAAAGTTGTCACTAACTTCATTTTTAATGTTTTTAACGACATGTTTTTATATCTAGCTAATTAGACGCAGGTTTTATTACTTTAACAGCCAGGTAATAGCCCGTAAGATAACGAGTTGGCAAAAGATTTAATTTTTCAAAATACAAAAAAATTTTTCTAAGTTGTGTGTCTATTGATTTTATGCCTAATTTTTCTAAAAGGCTAACTAACCATATTGCAGGAGCGCGAGGAACATGGCTAATAGCTGTAATTTCTTGTATTTCTAAACCTAGGTTTTCTAAACATTTACATAATTCTTGCCGAGTTAAAGTAGCACCAACATAATAAGGCACTAACCCTAATGTATTTAATAACTTAAAAGGTAATTTATTTCTTAGCCAAATAACTGGATTATGAGGGTTATCTAAAGTTAAAACTAACGTTCCTTCTAAACTTAAAATTCTAACTAATTCTTTTAAGCTAGCTTCAAGTTCAAATTTATGTTGAAAATGATCTAGCGATGAACCAGAAAAAATATGTTTTATGCTTTTGTTAGCTAATGGGATACATCGCAAATCTGCATTAATAATAAATACTTTTTTTTGACTTTTTGTTAGTCTTTTATAAGCTGCTTTACTTATTGATAATGAACAATCTAGCCCAACGCTACTATCAGGAAATAAAGATAAAAGATTATAGTCTGTAATAGCTTCTTCAAAAAGATCTGTTTTTAGACAAGGGGACTGTTCAAAGTTTTCTATCGATTTTGTAATTAATTCTAAATAAAGCTGTTGCATATATGCCCGCCAAATATTAAGACGCGGCAAGAGCTTAGTTTCTTGATAAATTTGATCCCAATAATCAAATTTATTTTTGCTATCAGAATTAAGCATAGGTTAAACGATGTAGGGATAATTAGAGCTATCTACTAGATTATTTAGCAAGTATAAGTCGCCTTTTGAAAAATAATCTAGCTGTTAAACAGGAAAAGCAGAATCTTTATAAAATATTTATAATTTATGTTTGACATACGTTAAATTTAACGTACGTTAAAATCAACGTATGTTATTTTTGATTGATTATAGATACTTCGAGAAGTGTCATTTTCCGTACCAAGTTTCTATATCTTGAAGTTGGTGATGAATTATTTCTGGTACAGGTGTTTGCACAAGTTGATCTTTATATAGGAATTGTACTCTATAGCCTATGGGAAGCAATTTCCAATAGGTCGCTTGCCAGGGAGATAAAATATCCCAGGTTTCACTGCCTGAGATTATAAATTTATCTCGGTATTGATGTAGGTTTAAATATCTCTCTACAAGGGTTTTATCTGCCGAAATAATTTCGCCATCATTCACACCATAACTAGCATAAACATAGCGATCCCAATTTGGACAGGCATATTCTTCCCATAAAGCACCCCCTTTTTCAGTTAAACCATAGGGTGGGGCTATCAATCTTTTTTTAGGGCTATATAAATATTTTTTAATCTCTTTATCTGTAGGAATAAATTTATCCCCATTTTTCTTATAAGCAACTATATAACCACTGTCAAATAAGTTCTTTAAATGAACAAACAACTGTTTTTGAGAAAGCTTTGGAGTAATTCTATTAAGGTAAAGCTCAATATCTGGTTTTGTTAATATATTTATAAAGTGTCTTCCTTCAATAACAATGTCTAACAAGAAATATTCGTTTTTATTCATAGATATTTTACTTTAGGTTGTGTGCTAAGTTAGTTATAAAAGTTAAATCAAAATAAAAAGGGAAAAGCTATTAACTTTTCCCTTTGTTTTAACAGTGTTCTTAGCTTTAATTTAAGCTAAATAGACTCGTTTAGCGGAAATTATATCTGTTAAATTAGTTAGTAGGTTTAGAAGTTCATCTGTAGCAGCATTATCAATTTGGCAAAGCATAATTGCTGTTCCTCCAACTTCTTTACGACCTAAATAAAGCCGTCCAATGTTGATTTCATTGTCTCCTAACAGTGAACAGAATTTGCCCAAAACACCTGGGACATCTTTGTTAGAACAAAGTAGCATATGACCTGTAGGAATTGCTTCTAGATGAAATCCATTAATCCTAACAATACGTAGATCTTTTTCGCCAAATAAAGCACCAGCTACACGGCTTTGTTGCTCGTCGGTTTCCATTGTTACTTCAATAAGGCTGGCGAAATCTGTTGCACGACGTGAACGAGCTTCGCTAATACGGATTCCGCGCTCTTCTGCTACAAGTGCAGCATTAACAAAATTAACTCTTTCACTTGTTGGAGCAAGTAAACCTACTAAAATTGCTTGAGTAATTAACTTAACGTCATATTCCACTACATCGCCAGAGTAATCAATATGTACTTTTTTGACATTATGACCAAAGGCTTGACCTTGGAATGAGCCGATTTTTTCACCTAATTCAATGTAGGGTTTTACTTGTGCTAAAACTTCTGGATTGACGGATGAAGCGTTGACAGCACCGCGAATTGTACCATTAGTAAAAAAATCTTTGAGTTGTTCAGCAATGGCAACTGCTACATTAACTTGTGCTTCGGCTGTGGACGCGCCCAAGTGGGGTGTGCAAATTACTTGATCAAGGCTTAATAATGGGTGATCGGTTGGAATAGGTTCTTGTACAAACACATCTAAAGCAGCACCAGCGACTTTACCGCTTTTAATAGCATCACAAAGATCTATTTCATTAACTAAACCTCCACGCGCACAGTTAATAATACGAACTCCGTTTTTCATTTTTGCAAAAGCGTCTTTGTTAATGATATTTTTGGTTTCTGGAGTCATTGGAGTGTGTACGGTAATAAAATCAGCTAAAGAAAGTAGCTCATCTAAAGTAACTAGCTCAATTTTCATTTTTGCAGCGGCTTCCCGGGTTAAATAAGGGTCAAAGGCGACTACGCGCATACCAAAACCTTGAGCGCGAGAGGCTACAACGCTGCCAATTTTGCCTGTTCCAACTATACCAAGAACTTTGTCTAGTAGTTCAACACCACTAAATTTTTTCTTTTCCCATTTACCAGCTTTCATTGAAGCCGTTGCTTGAGGAACGTTGCGAGCAAGTGAAACCATTAAGGCTAGGGTATGTTCGGCTGTAGTAACAGTGTTTCCACCAGGAGTATTCATTACTACAATTCCCTGTTGAGTAGCTGCCGCAACATCTATATTGTCAACACCAGTTCCAGCACGACCAACGACTTTTAATTTTTCTCCTGCTGCAATTACAGGAGCAGTAATCTTAGTATCACTTCTTACAACAACACCATCATAGCTAGCAATAATTTCTAACAATTGATCTTGGCTTAATTCACCTTTGCGATCTACTTCAATACCTTCTGCTTGCTCTAAAATCTTCAATCCGGCTTCCGACAGATTGCCGCAAACAAGAATTTTATAACTCATAATACTTTTTCCTTATTTTTGATTTGGTAGGTTAAATTTTTTGCTTAAAATAAAACTGGTCATTCTAACAGGAATAATATTTAGCTACCAATAGATTAAGGCGGCTCTTTTCCTGACAGGAATTTTGCAGGTTGATATCCAAAAATATACGGTTAAAACACTCTCCGTTTGTTGATAACGCTCTAAATAAAAGGCTTAAAAAGAAAGGGCAGTCTAGGAGGTTGACACATATTTAATAAAGTCGTAACATATTGAGTTACTGAATCTTAAGCGAAACTCTATTAAACAAGTTTTTTATATTAATTGGCAATTGTATCAATAACTAAAAGGAATTAGTTACTAGTAGGTGGTGTTTATGGTTGAGAAAGCCAAAATTTATCCAGTTAAATCAATACCCGATAAGCTATTTTTTAAAATTGGTGAAGTATGTGACTTGATTGACGTACAACCACACGTTCTACGTTATTGGGAATCTGAATTTCCTATGTTAACACCACAAAAAAATCGTGCTGGTCAACGTACTTACCGACGTAAAGATGTGGAAGTTGTTGTACGTATAAAACAGCTTCTTTATGATGAAGGTTTTACCATTGCTGGAGCAAAAAAGAAATTAGCTTCTGAACTGCGTGGTAATAGCACTAAGTTAAAAGTTGTAACTCCAGAAATCGTTGAACTAATCCCAGAAGTAAGAGTAGTTGAACCAACACCTATAGAAATATACAAAGAAGAAATACATAAAGAAGATATAGTAGAAGTAGTTGCACAGCTACATTCATTAAGAGAAGTAATAAGTGAACCTACTAATAAAATATCAAAGCCAATAACCTTAAGTCCAGAGCAAAAACAGGCGTTGCAACAGATAAAACGGGATCTGCATGGTTTATTGACAATGCTATCTCGTGATGCGATAATCCCCGGCAAATAAACGGAAGCGGGATGTAGCTCAGTCTGGATTAGAGTGCACGCTTGGGGTGCGTGAGGTCGCTGGTTCGAATCCAGTCATCCCGATACAAAAAAAACAAGGGGTGCGAAGCAAGACTAAACTTTGCTTTCGCACCTCATTTTAATTTCTTTTCTATCCTAAAAAATTTTTTATGCCAAGAATTTTAGTAACTAACGATGATGGAATAGATTCCGAAGGGATTAAGGCACTAGCTACAAGTTTAACTGCTTTAGGAGATGTAATTGTAGTTGCTCCTAGTACAGATATGACAGCCGTGTCTCACTCATTAACTCTGCATTCACCTTTGAGAATAGAACAACGTAGCGATAATTATTATGCTGTTAATGGAACACCTACTGATTGCGTAGTTTTAGCCATTAATATTTTAATGAAGGATAATTTACCAGACCTAGTAGTTTCTGGGATTAATCGCGGTGCTAATTTAGGCGATGATATCCATTATTCTGGAACAGTTGCAGGAGCAATGGAAGGTACACTTTACGGTATTGCGTCAATAGCTATTTCTTTAACTGGACGGGATCGCTATGATTTTCAATATGCCGCAGAAGTAGCAAGAGAAATTGCTGGTAAAGTCTTAAAAATAGGACTTCCGCGAGGGACTTTACTTAATGTTAATGTTCCACGTGGCCCAGTTAAAGGTGCTGCAATAACGCGTCAAGCTTCTAGAATTGCAGGAACAGAAATAGCTGAAGGTCGAGATCCTCGCAATCGTCCTTATTATTGGGTTGGTTATGGCAAACTTAATTGGGAGCAAGCTGCTGGAACGGATTTTGCAGCAATAAAACAGGGATTAGTTTCTATTACACCAATAAAAAATGATATGACTAACTATGGCTATTTAGCAGAGTTAGAAAAAAGCTATTCTGAATCAAAAACTGAGAGTCAAAACGACCAAAAAAATGTAGATGATATCCAAGAAGATTTAGTAAATTTAGAAAATCCAGAGTATTTATATTAAATTTATGAGTAGTTTTGCCCCGCTAAACACAGATCCTTATCATTTTGCTCGTCAGAGAATGATTAATTCTCTGCAAAGTCGTGGTATTCGTGATGAACGTGTACTAAAAGCTATGGCAAGTGTGCCAAGACATCTTTTTGTTGAAGAAGCTTTGACGGCTAAAGCCTATGGAGATCATCCGTTACCAATACCTGGCGGACAAACTATCTCTCAACCTTTTATGGTTGCACAAATGACTGAGCTTTTAGCAGTAACAAAAAGAGATCGTGTCTTAGAAGTAGGTGCTGGCTCAGGCTATCAAACGGCTGTTTTGTCTTATGTTTCAGGGCTAATTTTTTCTATTGAACGGATTGAAGAACTTGCTAAATTGGCAAAAATGAGGATTCGACAATTTGGAATTGATAATGTAATTTTACGTTGTTCAGATGGTAGTTTAGGTTGGTCTGAACATGCGCCTTATAAAGGTATTTTAGCTGCTGCTGCTGCTCCAGAAATCCCCACAGCCTTAGTTGAACAACTTGATGTAGGCGGTAATTTAGTTTTGCCAATAGGCACAGAACAAAATCAACGTCTAATTCGTGTTCGCAAAACTGTCCAAGGTACAGTTACAGAAGATCATGGAGGAGTGATTTTTGTAAAAATGATTGGTCGCCAAGGTTGGACTAAGTAAAAAGTTGTGTTTTTGTTTTTCTAATAATTTTGCAATTTACAAAACAAAATTTTTTCTTAAGGAGATAACTTAATGGAAACAGAAATTATTTCCATAGCAGAAGCTTACAAAGGAAAAATAAAAGACAACGCTATTTTTTTTGCTCCTGATATCCCACCTAAAAAATTAAAAAATGCTTTAGAAGTTTATGCTGGTGATGCAGTTTTTGAAGAAGTGTTGGTTTTAATTGATAGCACTGTTTTTGGTAGTGCTAAAGAAGGTGCATTAATTACTACTCAAAAACTTTATGCCCATAACCTTTGGGATAACCCGCTAAAGTTTTCTTGGAAAGAAGTTGAGTCAATAGTAATTTTAGAAGATGAAGAAAAAGTACAAATTAATCAAATAAACTTCTTAAATACTATTTTTCCTGAAATGAATGCAATGAAATTGCTAGTGCGAATGCTTAATGAAATACTAGCACTTATTCATCCAGATAAGGTTTTTGTAAATGAATCTGGGGAAATCAAAAATGGGGTTAAAGATGAAAACTTATTTACTAACAAGGATTTAGCAAAAACTAAGAATGCTCCTTTGTTAAATCATTATTCCCCAATAGATGCTTTGCGAGAGTTAAAAAACCTTTATGATGAAGGAATTTTGACAGAAGAAGAATATAACTCAAAGAAACAAAAATATCTGGATTTGATTTAAGCCTTTATAGTTTTGCAAGGTTACTAGAATTAGATTCCTGTAGAGTAGTATCTACAGGAATCTAATTGTTTTAAAGCTTAAGAATTTTTAAGTAGTAGCAAGCTGCTTATTCGTCGCCGCCGTCGTCGCCACCATCGCCGCCGTCGCCTTCATCACCGCCATCATCGCCTTCATCACCGCCATCATCGCCTTCATCACCGCCATCTTCATCACCGCCATCTTCATCACCACCATCTTCATCACTACCATCTTCATCACTACCATCTTCATCACCTTCGTCATCGCCTTCGTCATCACCTTCGTCATCACCTTCGTCATCACCTTCATCATCACCTTCGTCATCGCCTTCATCATCAGCGTCATCATCATCGCCTTCATCATCAGCGTCGTCATCACCTTCGTCATCACCTTCATCATCGCCTTCGTCATCACCTTCATCATCGCCTTCATCATCAGCTTCGTCATCGCCTTCATCATCAGCATCATCATCATCGCCTTCATCATCAGCGTCATCATCATCGCCTTCATCATCAGCTTCGTCATCGCCTTCATCATCACCTTCGTCATCACCTTCGTCATCACCTTCGTCATCACCTTCATCATCATCAGCGTCATCATCATCATCATCATCATCAGCTTCGTCATCATCATCATCATCATCATCATCATCATCAGCTTCGTCATCATCAGCGTCATCATCAGCGTCATCATCGTCATCATCGTCATCATCATCATCATCGTCATCATCGTCATCGTCATCATCATCATCATCATCATCGTCATCATCATCATCATCATCTTCTTCATCATCATCATCGTCATCATCA
>CAZBMZ010000013.1:0-163654 GCA_964492845.1 uncultured Clostridia bacterium | reverse complement strand
TACCTTTTTACTTGCAGCGTTTGTTAGATTACTCTTGCTGCTTTTTCTTTGCAACCCCTTTTTCCCGATTTCTTGCCACTATTTTTGCTTCATCAATTGATAAATTTAATGGCTTTTCAAAGAGGAAATTGCGATTCTACTCGCAATTTCTTTTCTGTCAACAACTAGTTACCTTAAAAGTTGTAAACAATCATTTATAGATAGGTCTAACTTCCTGATTCTACATTGTTTAGTTTCTTTTTCTTAACAGGAATTTTTTTATTTACGTTATTGAGATCAGCGTGTCCATTGCTTCCATTGAGTTTAGAATGAGCTTTTAATTTGGATTTTCGTTTTGATCTAGCCATTAGCCATTGAGCAATAAATTCCCAAGTATCACTGGAGCCTTTACCAGCTAGCATACCTAAATGACCGCCATTTACTTCATGGTAGGTTTTGTCTTTGCTACTAATTACATCAATTATTGGACGCACCGACTCAGGATGTCCTAGAAAATCTTGTTTTCCAGCTAACACTAAATAAGCAGCTTTAATTTTACCTAGATCAACCTTTTTATCTCCTATAATTAAGTTGCCTGTAAAAAGTTTGTTGTGTGTAATTATTTCATTAAAAAACTGCTTAAATGCGTCTCTAGGGTAAGTAACAAAGTCATCAAACCATTTTTCCATAGCTTCATAACCTTCAATATATTCTTCATCCCAAAGGTTAAACATTAAATTTGCAGGTAGTGCAATGGTATTAAGAGGCTTCATCATTTCAAACATACCTCTTGACACATAGGCTGGAACACCTTCTAAAGTGTCTGCAATCCAATTGATCGGCTGGTTAATGGTTTTTGCTAATTCTCCATAAGTAGGCCAACGGCTAATATCACAAGGTGATCCAAGTGCAATAATATTTTTAACTCGATCGCCTTCATCTAAAGCAGCAAAAATATTGCTAAATATTCCTCCCATACTATAGCCAATCAAACTAACATTTGGTGAAGCAGTTAATTCGCAAATTCGATCAATAGCTTGTCCAATATTGCGCACATAATCATCTAGACAAATAGTTTTATCGCGTTTTGTAGGTGCGCCAAAATCTAACATATAAACATCAAAGTCATAATTCATCAGGTGTCTAACAAAGCTATGTCTTGGACGTAGATCATAGATTTGAGGTGTAACCATTAGAGGAGGAATAAATAAAATAGGACTGTAACGAGATTCTTGATAATCTTGCCAAAATCGTTTTAAGTTAAACTGTCGGTCATTCATTACAATTTCGGACGGTGTACGCTCAAACCTAGTTAAATATTTGCTTCCGCTTAAGAGTTTCATTGCATTAACTACACGAACAACACCCCTGTAAAATTCTCTTTTACAACGATTATTTACACTTTCCCTTGAAGATTCTACAGTGTCTATGGTTTGTCCTAACAATTCTAAAATATCTTTTATTTCCACTTGTTTATCCTAAGAAGAAATTTTTCATGATAAACCAAATATTAGCAGGACGTTCGGCTAGTCGTCTCATAAAGTAAGGATACCAATGTTTTCCATAAGGAACATAAACGCGAATATTATAACCACCACCTGCTAGTTTTAGTTGTAGATCTCGTCTAACTCCATAAAGCATTTGAAATTCATAAGCAGATTTTGGAATGTTTTTTTCTTTAGAAAAATCCCTAGTAGCTTTGATCATTTTTGGATCATGTGTTGCGATACCGTGATAAATACCGCTTTCTAAGAGTATTTTCATTAATTCAACATAATTTTTGTCTGTGTCTGCCTTTTTAGGAAATGCTACTGTAGCTGGTTCATCATAAGCACCTTTACATAATCTAATTCTAGCACCACACTTTAGTAAATCTTGAATATCTTCTTTGCTACGATAAAGATAAGATTGTATAACAATACCTACATTATCATATTCTTGACGTAGCTTTTTAAACATATCAATAGTTGTTGTTGTGTAAGGTGTATCTTCCATATCTATGCGAACAAAATTATTATAAGCTCTAGCTTTTTCTACTACTCTTTTTATATTACGTAGTCCTAGCTCAGGATCTATTGCTAAACCTAATTGAGTAGGTTTAAGGGAAACATTAGAATTTAGTCCATCTTTATCAATTTTACTTAAGATTTTACCATATTCAACGACTTCTGCTTCTGCTTCTGCTTCGCTTTTGATAGCTTCTCCTAAATGGTCAAAAGTAACGCTAATTTTGAGCTTATTTAGTTCTTTTACAGCTACGGCAGCTTCCTCAATAGTTTCACCTGCAACAAAGCGATCTGTGATTTTTTTAAATAAACTAACATTAGTTAAGACATTTTTTAGGCTTTCTTGTTTAGATAAATATAAAAGAGCATCTTTGGTAATCATAAAAATTATTTTTAACCTACACCGCAGAGATAGTAGCGAAAAAGATGCTACACCAAGCAATCAAAAGAAATCAACTTCTCTATAATAATTAAATACTTAGTGGTAAAAGTTAAAAATTTTCTAGTCCTCTAATGTTTTATTAAAGTAGCAAAAAATTATAATATTCTTGTGAACAAAGAACTTGGCCCGAATTGCATTTGCATTCTTTGTGTCTTTGTGTTTTTATTTTTCTATCTACACATACCAAATTATTTTTATAACTTACTTAAATTAAAGCTATGGAAACATTACCTTATCAATCACAAAATAAAATACGGATAGTTACGGCAGCAGCCCTTTTTGATGGGCATGATGCAGCTATAAACATTATGCGCCGCATTATGCAAAGCAGTGGAGCAGAAGTAATCCACCTAGGACATGATCGCAGCGTGCAAGACGTAGTAAATTGCGCTATACAGGAAGATGCTAATGCTATTGCTATAACTAGTTATCAAGGCGGACATGTTGAATACTTTAAATATATGTATGACCTATTAAAAGAGCGTGGATGCGGTCATATAAAAATTTTTGGTGGTGGTGGTGGTGTAATTCTACCTAATGAAATAGAAGAGTTACATAACTATGGAATTGCTCGAATTTATAGCCCTGATGATGGCCGGGCTTTAGGTTTGCAAGGCATGATAAATGATTTACTAAGAAAATCAGACTTTGCAACTGTAGCAAACTTAAATGGTGAAGTAACTCATATAAAAGATAAAAGTCATAAATCTATTGCTAAGCTTATTTCAGCGGCTGAAAACCGCTATGAAGAAAGCACAAACGAACTTAACCAAGTCCGTGAAATAGCAGTAGCAGCAAAAGTTCCTGTTTTAGGTATAACTGGGCCTGGAGGATCAGGTAAGTCATCACTTGTAGATGAACTAGTTAGACGATTCTTAATTGATTTTCCAAATAAACAAATTGCTATTGTTTCGGTTGATCCTTCTAAACGTAAAAGTGGTGGGGCTTTGCTTGGTGATCGTATACGTATGAACTCAATTTCAAGTGAGCGAGTATTTATGCGTAGTATGGCAACACGACAAAGCAATTTAGCACTTTCAAAACATGTAAAAGACGCTGTAAATATATTAAAAGCTGCTAGTTATGATTTGGTGATTTTAGAAACTGCTGGTATTGGACAAAGCGATACAGAAATTACTGAGCATAGCGATATATGTTTATATGTAATGACTCCAGAATATGGAGCAGCAACTCAATTGGAAAAGATTGATATGATTGAGTTTGCCGATATTATTGCATTAAATAAATTTGATAAACGAGGCGCGTTAGATGCTCTTCGGGATGTAAAAAAGCAGTATAAACGCAATCATAATCTTTGGGATATATCAGATGAGAAAATACCTGTTTATGGGACTATTGCAGCACAATTTAATGATCCTGGGATGAACACTTTATATAAAGCTGTTATGGACAAGTTAGTTGAAAAAACTAACGTTGATTTAAGGTTAAAATCTACTATAACAACAGGAGCAAGCGAAAAAATCTTTATAATTCCGCCAAGCCGAACACGCTATTTAAGCGAAATTACAGAAAACAACCGAAACTATGATAAAAAAGCCTTGCTACAATCTGAAATTGCAGAAAAGTTATATAGTATAAAAAATACTATTTCTGTTATTAAGGAAAACAAAGTAGCAGATAAAGATCAGTTAATAAAAGCTTTAGAAGAACAATACTCCCAAGTTGAACTAGACCTTGAAGGCCATAATAAAAAGTTACTTGACACCTGGCAGCAGCGCAAAAGACTTTATCAGGATGAATACTATATCTTTAAGGTAAGAGATAAAGAAATAAAAATTAAGACTCATCACACATCATTATCACATACACAAATTCCTAAAGTAGCAGTACCTAAATTTAGGTCTTGGGGTGATATATTAAAGTGGAGCTTACAGGAAAATTTCCCAGGTGAATTTCCTTATACTGCTGGAATTTATCCATTTAAGCGTGAAGGTGAAGATCC
Organism: uncultured Clostridia bacterium; assembly: GCA_964492845.1. Lineage (GTDB taxonomy): Bacteria > Acidobacteriota > Blastocatellia > Chloracidobacteriales > JADJPF01 > JADJPF01. The sequence continues at coordinate 159,264 of CAZBMZ010000013.1, read as the reverse complement.
AACGCGTATGTTTGCTGGGGAAGGAGGGCCGGAGCGTACCAACAAGCGTTTCCATTATGTAAGTAAAGGCTTGCCTGCTGCACGTTTAAGCACGGCGTTTGACAGTGTAACACTTTATGGAAATGACCCTGATTATCGTCCAGATATTTATGGCAAAGTTGGAAATTCTGGTGTAAGTGTATGTTGTTTGGATGATGCTAAAAAGCTATATAGCGGATTTAATTTAGCTGATCCTAAAACTTCCGTCAGTATGACAATTAATGGCCCGGCTGCAATTATTACAGCATTTTTTATGAATGCAGCTATTGATCAGCAATGTGAGTTATATATCAAAGCAAATAATCTTGAAAAAGAAATCGAGCAAAAAATAGAGGAGATATACAAAGCAAAAGGTGTAGCTCGTCCAAAATATAATGGCCCATTGCCTGATGGAAATGATGGTTTAGGCTTGATGTTACTTGGTGTTAGCGGTGATATGGTTTTACCAAAAGAAGTTTATGAAAAAATCAAAGCTAAAACCTTATCTCAAGTTCGGGGAACAGTGCAGGCTGACATATTAAAAGAAGATCAAGCACAAAACACTTGTATTTTTAGCACAGAATTTTCCCTTAAATTAATGGGGGACGTGCAACAGTATTTTATTGATAACAATGTGCGCAATTTTTATTCGGTTTCAATAAGCGGCTATCATATTGCTGAAGCAGGAGCTAACCCTATATCACAACTTGCTTTTACCTTGGCAAATGGCTTTACTTTTATAGAATATTACCTAAGCAGAGGAATGGATATTGATAGTTTTGCACCAAATTTATCATTCTTTTTTAGCAATGGTATAGATCCTGAATATAGCGTTATTGGTCGAGTCTCTCGCCGTATTTGGGCTAAGGCAATGAAACATAAATATAATGCTAACGAGCGTTCGCAAATGTTGAAATATCACATTCAAACTTCAGGCCGTTCATTGCACGCTCAAGAAATTGATTTTAACGACATCCGAACAACTTTACAGGCACTTTACGCTATTTATGATAATTGCAATAGCCTACATACAAATGCCTATGATGAGGCTATTACTACACCAACAGAGGAAAGCGTTAGACGCGCTATGGCAATACAGTTGATTATCAACCGTGAGCTAGGGTTAGCTAAAAATGAGAATCCTCTGCAAGGTTCATTTATTATTGAAGAGTTGACAGATTTGGTTGAGGAAGCTGTATTAAGTGAATTTGACAGGATAAGCGAGCGTGGCGGCGTGTTAGGTTCAATGGAAACTATGTATCAGCGAAGTAAGATACAGGAAGAAAGTCTTTATTATGAAACATTAAAACACACTGGAGAATATCCAATAATTGGTGTAAATACCTTTTTATCTAGTAAAGGTTCACCAACTATTATTCCTGAAGAAGTAATTCGTAGCACCAAAGAGGAAAAGGAATTTCAAATAAGCACAGTAGAAAATCTTTGGAAAGCTAGTGGTGAAAAAGGCAAGCAAATGCTTAAAGAGCTACAAGAAACCGCTATTAAAAACGGTAATATATTTAATGCTCTAATGGAAACAGTTAAATATTGTTCTCTTGGACAAATTACCAAAGCATTATTTGAAGTTGGAGGACAATATAGGAGAAATATGTAGGTTGCATTTATATTTTATCTTTTTAGTGCTTACAAATTCTTGAGTTTTAATAGCTTAGAGATTCTCAGTTCTAATAATAAAAGAATTTGGTTATTGACACTCTATCCTAGCCTACACTATCATCAAAGGCTTGAACTAATTAAAAAATTTTATAGAGTCTTACAAATTAGCTTTGTATGCTAGAAACATAAAGTTAATATTATCATTAGCTTGGAGCAATAATTAATGTCAAGAATTTTAGTAGTAGATGATGAAGATGAAGTGAGGTTAGCAGCACAACTTTCTTTGGAAGCAGGCGGACATGAAGTAACAGAAGTAAATAGTGCTATTGCTGCAATGAAGTTACTAAAAGAACACAGCTATTTTGATTTAATTGTTTGCGATGTCATGATGCCTGGGATAGGTGGTTTAGAATTTTGTCAATTAGTCCGTCTTGATCCTGACTTAAAAGAGATTCCTTTTATTTTTCTTAGTGGCAAACGTGAAGACATAGAACGTTTAGCAGGTATCAAAGTAGGAGCCGACGATTATTTAGGCAAGCCTTTTGCAGTTCAAGAACTCCTTCTAAGAGTAAATCATGTTTTGTTACGCCATAAACAAGCCGTTTCAGGAACACAATTACCTAACTCTAACCCTTTGTTGCAACTTAGTTTACCGCAATTTATTGAAATGGTTGTGTTTCATGCTTTAAGTGGTAAGTTAACTACTAGTTCTCGCCCTAATGATCAAGGGGTTATCTTTTTTGAAAATGGGCATGCAGTGCATGCAGAATTTAAGAATTTAATAGGAGAGTCTGCCGTAAGAGAAATTATGCAATCTCCTTTGCTTTGCTTTTCTTTCCAAGCTGAAGAAATAACAGATCAAATAACTATGGCTATGGATATTAGCCGAGCAATTAAGCAAAATTAATTAGGTAAATAGACATGTCAGACTATAAAATTCGTGTATTAATTGCTAAACCTGGCCTAGATGGTCATGATCGTGGAGCTAAAGTTATAGCTCGCGCCCTTAGAGATGCAGGAATGGAAGTAATTTATACAGGACTTCGCCAAACTCCAGAGCAGATTGTTACAGCAGCCCTTCAGGAAGATGTTGATGCTATTGGTGTTTCAATTCTTTCTGGCGCGCATATGACATTATTCCCTAAAATCGTTAAGTTAGCCCATGAAAAAGGCTTAGACGATATTTTAATCTTTGGTGGTGGAATTATTCCTGATGAAGACATCCCTAAGCTTAAAGAATTAGGTGTATCAGAAATATTTACACCTGGTGCATCAACAGATGACGCAGTAAAATTCTTACGTGAGAATGTGAAGCCTCGTGAATAATGACATCTACTGAACCTAATATTTTAGTTTCACAACCTACCAATGATGATAGAGTTTTTGTAGTAACGCTTAATCGTGCTGTGCTTCGTAATACATTAAGCATTGAAACTCTAAAAGAACTCACAGAAACATTTAAGCAACTTAGTCAAAATAATATTGCCGCCATAATAGTGTTACGCGGTTTAGGGGAAGCCTTTGCCGCAGGAGCTAACATTAAGGAATTATTAGCTTTAACACCTCAAGCAGCAGTAGATTTTTCTCTTTTAGGTGGAAATCTTTTTCGTACTATTTCTAATGCTCCTCAACTAATAATTGCTGCAATAGATGGCTATTGTATGGGAGGAGGTTTAGATTTAGCGTTGTCTTGTGATTTGCGTTATGGATCTAAACAAGCAATATTTGCTCATCCTGGGGCTAATATTGGGATTATTACAGGATTTGGAGGAACTTACCGTTTACCAAAATTAATAGGGTTGCAAAAAGCAACAGAACTGTTTGCAACGGCTGACCGACTCAACGCCTTACAAGCTTTAGAATGTGGGTTAATTCAAGATTTTGCTGATAACTCTACAGCTTATGAACTAGCCTTAGAAAAAGCTTTGATTATGGTTAAAATAGGAAAAGACCATATTAGCAAGACTAAAAAATTAACTCGTCTAGCAACTGATGTTGGTACTGTGCAAGTTAATTTATTACTAAATCGCTACCATCAATTAATTAACCTAAATGAAAAAGGCCAAGAATTACAAAATTCTTAGCCTTTTTTGGGGTTGTTAGCTTTTATCAATTTCCTGATGGGTAAGAGCCATAGCCATTTTCAACAGCCTTTTGCAAGACTTTTTCATTAACTCCACCCCAAAGATTAAACGGGTCATCTTCAAAAGCGTCTTGATTTCGTTGGCGTTGCAATTGGTTTAAGGCTTTTTCAAGTTCTGCTCGGTGTTGGCGTTTTAGCTCTAGAGAAGTTTTTGAAAGCTGAGAATTGCTTTTTTCTGAAAGCTCGCCTGATAAAACATCTATTTGCTTACGTAGTTGTGCTTCTATTTCTGAACGTTTTGCTTCTAAAGATTGGTTAAGTTCTGCTTCTTTTTCGCTTAAAACTTTTGCTACTAAAGCGCGTGTGACTTCATCATTTGTTGAAGCATTAGTATCTAAGCTTTGTGTTGTAGTTTTGCTACCAAATAAAGCAACTTGGAAACTAAAACCATTTTGGTCATAGCGAATTTGGGTATTAAAAACAGCTAGCATAAGTAAAATACCAGCGCAAGCCGTCGCAAAGCCAGTTCCAAACTTAAACCATGCAGGAAGAATGCTAGAAAGTTCTTGGAGAATTTCTTTTAATGAGCGAGCGCGAGGACGTTCAGTAGCTAAATCTAAAACGACTCTAGGAGTTTCTTGCATATTCCAAGCTTGTAGATTTTGCCGCAGCATACCAAGTTCAGCAGATTCTTGTTTACAGCTACTACATTCTTGTAAATGTAACTTAAACTCTTTTTCTTCTTTTGGTGTACATTCTCCATAAAGATAAGTAATTAAATCTTCTTTACGTGAACATTCTTTTTTATAGCTGTTCATAACATTTCCTCGCATCCTAGAGAATACTTTTTAAGTGGCTTAAACGCTGTTTTAATTGTTCTAGCCCTGTGTAGAGCCTAGTTTTTACTGTACTAACTGGAATATTAAGAATTTCGGCTATTTCTTGAAATTTTAATCCTTGATATTCCTTCATTACTATTACCTGTCGCATATCTGGTGGAAGTCCTGCTAAGCCGCGTCGTACAAGTTCAGCAATTTGTTCACGTTGTAGGCCGTCTGTTAGATTTTCTGCATCTGTTACTGGCTCAAAACCTTGATCTTCTAATTGTTGGTCTAAAGAAACATCGCTATGGCTTCTTGAACGTATTCGATTATGACAACAATTAATTGCAATTCGGTAAAGCCAAGATGAAAACTTTGAATCACCTCGAAATTTACTTAAGTTTCGATATGCTGATAAAAAGGTTTCTTGGCAAATATCATAAGCTTCTTCATCACGTCCAAGCATCCGAAATGCTAATGAGTAAATTTGACGTTCCCACCGCCGAACCAGCGTGTTAAAGGCTTCTGGCTCACCATTGAGTGTTCGCTCTATAATTTCCGTGTCTGTAAGTTCCATTTGGCGGCACTCCAGATTTGCCTTGTCGCTGTAAGGTTAAGAGTTATAGCAAAAATAAAAAGTTTGGAAAATCCTTCGATTTATGGAACTTTTTTATTTGCCTCTTGCCAAGCTTGTAAGATCAAAAATCTTAGCTTAATGGTTGCTTGTGCCATTCTTTCTGCTTTTAGCTGTAAAACTGTAGTTTCCTGGTTATTTACTTTATCTTGATGATTAAACCACACATTAGCATCAAGTTTTTGTTCCTTAAATGCTTTATCAGCCGCACGACAAAGCATAGGTAAATAATCATAACCTGAGAGTAAAGCATCTTGTGTAACTAGATATGGATCAAGAGGTTGTGCTTTTTCGCTGGCATTAAGTTTAGAAACTTCATTAGAAAAATATTCCCAATATTTTGCACGGTTTTTTTGACCTAAACTGCTTTTATCTCTAAAAAGTAGTCCTTCTAAAGCTGGATGGAAATTATGTTTTTTTTCTAACGCTTTGTTACATAAACATTCATGGCCTTGATAATCTACAGTTGAATGAAAGGGCTGGTAAGCATCAGATAAATAATGAGATAAATATCCAATCCAAAGAAAAACTTGATCATTGGAGTAATTTTCCTTAAGACTAGAAACTAGATTTTTATAACTTTGTTCAGTGCGAAAAGTAATAAAACCTGCTTCTTGATAGCGTTTATCTTTAGGATCTCGTGGCAGGTCACTAGGTTTTATTTTATTTGAGCCATCTAAAGCAAATTTTTGTCGGCTAACGTCTGTTTGAAAAAGCTCGCTATCTAGGTAGTGCATTAGCGGTTCAGTGCTATTAAAAGCTGGAACAGGCGATTTAGTGGCAGTTAAATCATCTGGACGAACAGAAAAGCTATCTAGGCCGTGATCAAAAACTCGCTCATTATCATCACTGATAACATAAGTTTTTAGCTCATTTACTTTATTTTCACCATTTAAGCCTTCTTTAAGAATGTTTTTTAGTTCAGTTGGAACATTAGGATCGTCTAGCAATAATTTGACTGCCATTCGAGTAATAATCACATGTCCTTTTCCTGACCAAGCAGGCACTATTAGAGGATTAGAGACTATTAAGCTAAGTAAAATAATAATATTTACTACTATCTTAACTTTATGATTAATGCTTACTATTCTCATGAAATTGCCTTAAAAGCTTGTCTTGCTGCTATAGCAGTACGTTCAAGGTGTTCATCTGTATGAGCAGCCCCAACAAAGCCAACTTCAAATTGTGATGGAGCCATATAAATACCTGCTCCTAGCATTTCACGGAAAAACCGCCCAAATTTGGCTGTATCAGATGTTTTAGCTGATTCCCAATCTGTTACTTCTTGGTCAGTAAAGAAACAAGTAAAAATTGAGCCGATTTTGTTAACTGTTACTGAAACGCCTGCTTCTTTTGCTGCATCTACGGTTGAAGCAACTAACTGAGACGTTTTTTCAGCTAGTTTAGTATAAATTGATTCATCTTTTAAGATTTTTAACGTAGTCAAACCAGCAGTAACAGCTAAAGGATTACCTGACAAAGTGCCAGCTTGATAGACTGAGCCAACTGGAGCAAGAAAGTCCATTATGTCAGAACGTCCGCCAAAAGCCCCTACTGGCAAGCCACCACCAATAATTTTTCCTAAGCAAGTTAGATCTGGTTTTATATTGTAAAGACCTTGTGCGCCACTACGACCAAGGCGAAAACCTGTAATAACTTCATCAAAAATTAATAATGTTCCTGATTTAGTAGTTAATTCACGTAATTTTCCTAAAAATTCTACGCTAGGAAGAACACAACCCATATTACCCGGAACAGGTTCTAAAACAACGGCTGCAAGTTCAGAACCGATTTCTTGAAATAAAAGTTCTAAAGCTGTTACATCATTAAAAGGTAAGGTTAAGGTATGTTTAACGGTTTCGGCTGGTACTCCAGGGCAATCAGGTAGTCCAAAAGTAACAATACCAGAACCGGCTTTAGCTAATAGTGCATCGCTATGACCATGATAGCAACCAACAAATTTAACAATTTTATCTCTACCAGTAAAACCACGTGCTAGACGGATAGCACTCATTGTTGCTTCTGTGCCGGAGCTAACCAAACGAACTTTTTCTATTGATGGGACGGCTAGTTTAATTTCTTCTGCAAATTCAACTTCAAGTTCTGTTGGCGCGCCGTAGGAAGTGCCACGACTAGCGGCTTGCTGAATTGCTGCAACTACTTCTGGATGAGCATGTCCTAAAATCATGGGCCCCCAGGATCCAACATAATCAATATATGTTCTAGCGTCAGCGTCGGTTATTTCTGCTCCAGAAGCTTTAGCAATAAACAGTGGCCCACCTCCTACAGCACGAAAGGCACGCACTGGGCTATTAACGCCTCCTGGTATATGTTGTTGTGCTTTAGCAAATAGCTCACTTGAACGGCTACCAGCAACTTGTTTAGTTTCTGACATTACTACCTCCTAGATAGTTAAATTTATTATGAAAAAATTGTATTGCTATTGAGTTAGATTGTTTTTATTTTGGCCTAATATCTAATTTTTGTTCTTTAAACCAAACGTCTCGCCAAGCTTTCCTTGTATTTGGTACAGGGTCTAATTCTTTATAATAACCAATAATACCTGCTTCAAATTTAAGCTTACGAATGGCTTCTTGCCAATAGTGTTTAGCGCGTATAGGTTTATCACTTTTAAGTAAAGACTCTACCCAGGGTTCACATCTAAAAAGTGAAAGTAACTCTATTCTAGTAAATAATTTTTTTGTATTTGTAAGTTGATTTCTTTTTGCTATATCAAAGACATTACTTCCTGCACGTTCTCGCCAAAATTGATGTAGTGCTAATCCAATGCTTTGGGCCCAGGCTCCACTTGCTTTACCTGTAGCAATTGCGGCTATTTTGCTTAAATCTCCAAAGTAATTTAGTATTTCTGGATCTCCTCGCCATTGTTCAAGCCAATGACCCGCTACCCAAGTTATTTCTAATGGAATTTCTTTGGTTTGACCATTAAATGAATCTTTAACAAAACGTCTACCAATAACTTTTATTAAAGCATCCATTGACACAATATCAACTTCTTTATCATTAAATTTATCTTGATATTTTCCTGGTCGCTTGCCGTGTATGCTTATTGAATCAAAAAGTAGCATCCACCGCCAAATTTTACGACGCATTTTTAAGCGTTCTTGATGGCTACGAGGTTGCCAACCAATATAGCTAATAAGTTCATCTATAGATGCTGTTGTTTGTGGTCTTTGTAGAACTGCTCCTATAGCTACATTAAGCAATAATAAGCTTGGTTGTTCTAAATTTTCTAATTCCTTGCGCAGTTGCTCACAATTTGAAGGCAAACTCCAATCACTTTCTACATTTTTTAAGATAATTCTAGGTTGAATTGGCATATCAGATTTAACATGCCTAAGCCCAACTTCACCTGTAATACTCTCCCAGCCTAGTAATCTAGGGCCATCTGCTAGAGCTTGAGCAACTCGGCGTGCTTCTATAAAAGTTTGTTGAGGCAAATTTACTGGTAATGGTAATGGCTCTAGTTCTATAGATTTTTCCTTAGCTTCTATTGTTACTTTTTTAATTAAATAATCAAAATATAGTACAAGGCTGTTATCTTTTGGGTAAAGTTGAATATAATGAAAAATTCCTAACAGTTGTAATTCAAACTTTTGATTTATACTAGTATTTATATCAGTAGCAAGACTTCTAGTAATATTGCTAATTTCTATATGAATTAACCTGCTATTTATATCAGAATCCTCTTGGATAAATTCATAGAAATTTATCGTGTTAGATATTTCTATTTTGTATGATTTAGCTTTTGAAACACGAATATTGTTTGTTTCATTTGCAATTTCCAGAATATTTTGTGGTATAGGATTAGTTTTTAACCAGGTTTTCCAATTTTTCTTTAAGTTCTTATGATGATGTTCAACAAAAAGTAGGATCTCTGCTTCATAAGCAGAGAGTTCTTGTAAAAAGCTTAAAGTCATAGTGCTTTTTTCTCTGAGAATTTAGCAAATTCTGCTGCTATTTCTAAAGCAGTTGGTCTAAATTCTGGTCTTTTGCTCAAAGCCCTTAATACAATATTCTCAATAGGTTTTGCTATATTTTTATTGAAATTGGTTAAAGGTTGAGGAATAGCTTGTAGGTGTAAATTTATTAGTATCCATAAATCTTTTTCATTAAGTTCAAATGGCAATAAATCCCCTTGATGCTGAAAAGGTAATTGACCTGTTAACATTGTATAAATGACAATTGCTAAACTATAGATATCTGCTTTTGAGTCATAAGGTAAATTTTGTAAACGTTCAGGAGCAATATAGGCAGGAGTACCTAATAAATTACCTGTCATAGTTATTTTTTGCAAGTCTAGTAAACTATCGGTACTAAGTATTTTCACAATACCAAAATCTAAAACTTTAACTACTTCACCTTCAAGGGATTGATGAAGAAAAATATTTTCTGGTTTGATATCTCGATGAATTGTGTTTGTGCTGTGCATTTTATCTAACACATCGCATAGAGGCAAAATAATTTCACTACAACGAGATAAAGACAGCGGGGAATTTTTCTTTATTTCTTCTTGGAGTGTGTGACCTTGTAATAATTCCATCACTATGTAAGGCAAACTATCTTCAGCAATACCAAAGTCAATGACTGAAGTAACATTAGGATGATTAAGGCGAATAGCGGAAAGACCTTCTAATTTAAGGCGTTTAATTAGTTCAGGTGTTATTGTAGTAGATGTAGGGCGAAATATTTTTACTGCTACTAAACGATTTAGTTCTATCTCCAAAGCTTTATAAACTATGCCATTGCCCCCCTTACCAATTTGTTCTATTAAATGATATTTTCCAGCTAAATTTTGGCCTTCCAAGGTTTCTGAAAACGCGGAAAACAATAGATTTGCTCTTTTGTAAAGTCTTGCTAATTCATTACTTCTTTCTATTAAATCTTCATTGGCTTTTTCTAAAAGAGCAGTTTTTTTTTCTAGTTGAGAAGCTTTTTTTTCTAATTCTTTTTGTAAGTAAGCTATTTTTAATTGGGATTCAATACGTACTAAAACTTCTTCAAATTGAAAGGGTTTAGTAATGTAATCAACTCCACCAACACGAAAAGCTTTCACTTTATCAAATACTTCATCACTAGCACTAAGAAATATAACTGGAATATGGAAGGTTTCAGGGTCAGCTTTAAGTTGTTCGCACACTTGATAACCATTCATATCAGGCATGTTTATATCTAACAAAATTAGGTCTGGTGCTGATAGCTTTATAGCTGTTGCTACTAACGAACCTCTAGTTGTAACTCTTACCCTATAATTTTGCTCATTTAACATATTTAAGAGTAACTCTAAGCTAGCAGGAGTGTCATCAACAACCAAAATATCTCCTCCTATTATTTTAATAGGATTTACTTTTTTCAAAGATTCTTTAGAGAGTTCTTTTTCCATAAACTAGATTACTTAAACTTTTTCTAAGTTTCTTTCAGATAGGTTTTTAGAACTAGACTTTAGAGCTAAGTTAAGTAACTCTAACAACTCTGGAAATAAATAACTTTTAATCATAACTTTTAGCTCACTTGCTATAGTTTCATTTTCCAACATAATCTTATCTACTACACTATAGGCTATTTTTATATCTCCCATACTAATAGCAAAATTTAGTTCTTTTATTAGCTCACTAGGCAATTGTGCTATTTTTTCTGGAGAAATTTCTTCTAAAACTTCTTTATAGTTGTTAGAAGCTAACTTGGTTCCTTCAAGAGCATCTTCATAGATATATTTTACTTTTAGGTAAAAAGCTATTTTTTCCAATAGCAATGCTTCAGAAACAGGTTTAGGAAGAAAATCATTACAACCTGAAACAATAATGGTGTTACGTTCCTGTTCATATACACTGGCTGAAAGCCCAATAATTATTGTAGGTGGACGATTTTTTGATGATGGGTCTTGATTTCTAGTAGCTAATTCTTGTTCACGAATTCTTTTTGTTGCCTCAATACCATCCATCACAGGCATACGCATATCCATAAAAATTAAATCAGGTTGCCATTTTTGCCAAAGTTCTATTGCATCTTTGCCATTTTTAGCTTCATTTACTGAAAAACCTATAAGAGAAAGTAGTTCTACTAAAAAAGTCCTATTTTCCCAATAGTCATCTACTATTAAAATTCGATAACTAGGTTGACCATTTGCTAATTTTAATACTCTCTTATTGTTGCTAGCTTCTTTAGTAGTTAATGGAAGATTTATTGTACAAGTAAAACAACTACCTTTGCCTAAATCACTAGTGACAGTGATATCTCCATCCATCAGCCTAGCAAATTCCTTAGAAATAGCTAATCCAAGCCCTGTTCCTTGTTTAGCTTTACGCCCACTTTCAGTTTGAGCTAAAGGAATAAATAATTTATCTAACTCATCTTTACTAATACCATAACCAGTGTCTTCTACTTGAAAGCTAGCTTTTCCTGCCTTCCAATTAACTCTAAAAGTAACCGAACCATTATTAGTAAATTTAATAGCATTACTTAATAAATTAATTAAAATCTGACGTAATTTCCCATAATCACCCAAACAAGCTTTGGGTAAATCTGGAGCTATTACACTTATAAAGTTTAAGTTTTTTCCTTCCGCTTGAAATAGAAATATTTTTTCTAGCTGGTTTATTAATTGAGGCAGTGAAAAGACTCCTTGATTTAAAGTGATCTTACCTGCTTCTATTTTTGCGATTGAAAGCACATCATTAATAAGATTAAGCAAAGTTTCTCCACAACTTGATATTACACCTACTTTTTCTTGGTGATGTTGAGAGAGTGCTTTATCTCTAGCTAAAAGTTGAGAAAATCCTATTACTGCATTAAGAGGTGTGCGAAGTTCATGACTCATATTAGCCAAGAATCTACTTTTAGCTTCATTAGCAATTTCTGCTGCTTCGGCTCTATATTGAGCTTTCTCTAGCTTATTTTGTTCTTGAATTTTATAAATCCTAGAACGATAAAAAGTTAAGCTAATAAAAACAAAAGCAATAATATAAAATGAGTAGGCCCACCAAGTTTTCCAGGCAGGAGCAATAATACAAATTTTTATTGATGAACCTGTTTCATTCCATATCCCATCACTATTTGAAGCTTTTACTCTAAATGTATAATCTCCCGGTGCAAGACTGTTATAAGAAGCATAACGCCGATAGCTAGGTTCACTCCATTTGCCTTCCAATCCTTCTAATTTATAAGAATATTGACTTTTTTCTGGATGATTATAATTAAGTGCAGCAAATTCAAATGAAATAAAATTTTCAGAATAAGACAGCGTTATTGGCAAAATTTGTTCTTTATAAATACTTTCAGCCATTGCTTTTTGTGATTGTATGGTTAGTTTGTCAAATACCTTAAAACCAGTAATCACAACTGGAGGAATATAAGTATTTTCCTTTATTTGTTCAGGATAAAAACGGTTTAACCCATTTATACCAGCAAAAAACATTTCTCCGCTTTGACTTTGAAAATATGCTTTTTGGTTAAATTCATTGCTTTGTAAACCATCATTAGAAGTGTAATTACGAAAACTTTTTGTAAGCGGGTCAAATTTTGCTAGTCCTAAATTAGTACTTAGCCATAGATACCCTTCTTTATCTCGTAAAATTCCATATATAACACTGTTTGGTAGACCATCTTTTTCTGTTAATGAAGTAAGGTTTCTGCTTTTTGGCTCATACCTATATAAGCCGCTACCATAGGTTCCAATCCAAAATATCCCTTGGGCATCCTTACAAACGGTGGTTATTCGTTTAATGCCATTTTCATCAGCATTTTCTAACTCAGAATTAATTAAAAAAAGTTCTTTGCTATCTAGTTTATACAACTTACTATGTTGAAATGCCCAGGGTTGAACAGAAAATTTACATAGTTCACGCTCTTCTTGGCCTAGCTCACCTAAAGAAAACAAATCTTTCTTTGGATCATAAACAAAATAGTCTTTGTCATAATTGATCCAAATATGTTGTTTATCATCTTGATAAACAACAACATTTATATCCTTACTCCTATGTTTGGTTAGATTATTATTAGGATCTACGTCTAAAGTTCTTTTTTGAGGATTATATTGATAAGATTTTACACTTCGTAATTTTGTATCATAACAATAAACACCTGTTGACAAGGTATTAAACCAAAGCGTTTCTTGAGTATCTTCATGTATAGTAGCTATAGCTGCTTGATCAGCAATTTTTTGTAGTTCTGGAGTTTCATTTAACCTAGTAGTAATAGTTTTAGTAATAGGGTCAAATTTATTAAGTTTTTTATCTGCCCCAACTACCCAAACTTCCCTTCGGCTATCTTCATAAATAAAATAAAAATAACTACTATTAGCTCGACCTTTAAGAGGTGATTTTTCAAGATGATATGTGGTAAACCTAAGATTATTAGGATTATATTTACTAATTCCTAGACCTGTACCAAGCCAAAATATCCCTGAATTATCCCGTAATATTGTATAGATATAATTACTACTAAGGCTATTAGCATTGTTGTTGTTATGTTGATAAAGAGTAATGTTTTTTGTATTTGGATTAAATATAGTTAATCCAGACCAGCTAGTAATCCAAAGATTTCCTTGTGAGTCTTCTGTAATATCAGAAATTAAAGAGTTAACAACACCATCAGCCCCTTGTATATCATATTGATGAGTAAATATCCCTGTTTTTTCATCAAATAAAAATAAACCTTTTCCACCCGTACCAACCCAATAACGTCCTACACTATCTTGATAAACTACTGTGCAATTTGTGGCCTCAAGTTCATCACTAAAATAAGAAACAAAAGTTTGCTTTTCTATATCATATTTAATTAAGCCCGTTTTTGAGGTGATCCAAAGAGTTCCTGCCCTGTCTTTATAAAGGTTTGAAAGCTCTTTTTCACATAAACTAGGGTTATTTTTATCACATTGATAAAAAATAAAGGTGTCTTTCTCCTGATCATATTTAGCTACTCCCTCACCTGTATTAATCCAAATATTTTTTTCTTTATCTTCAATTATATCAGGAGAAAAATCATCATCTCTTTTCACTACATTGTAATGAGTAAATGTGTTAGTACGAGGGTTATATTTATCTATAGCTTTGCCATGTTTTGGGAATATCCAAATCATGCCATTAAAATCTTCTAAAATACTTCTAACAACATTATTAGACAAAGAATTAGGGTTTTTACTGTCATGCTTAAAAATGACAAAATTATAGCCATCATAACGGTTTAACCCATCATTTGTGCCAAACCACATAAAACCTTGTCGGTCTTGATAAATACAATTTACTGAACTTTGAGAAAGCCCTTGTTCTAAAGAAATTCGCTCAAAAACTAATTCTGATGATTGTGCATAAATAGAAAAAGAGAAAATTATAATTAAAAATAATGAAAATAACAGTTTATACATATTATTTGGTATAGAAATTTGTCTATTTTGCTCAGATGATAACAAAAAATACTTACCTACAATACAGTTACAATACTTAAAACTTAACTCAAAAGTGGAGAAATAAAACTCAAAAGTGGAGAAATAAGCTTGGTAAATTTGCTCTAACTAACTCTTAATCAACAAAATAAGCACATTTTAAGTACTACTAGCAGCGTAATTAACATACTTTTGATAGCAAAAAAAAACGCTACTATCTTAAATCTTCATCTCCATAAAATTCACCATACATTTATACCTACATAATATAGTTGAAAAATTTTAAAGATAATTAACTATCTTAGTTACTTTACATAATAATACCTAATCTTAAAAACAGCAAACTTAGATAAGTAAATTAACATTTTAATGAAATATTTTATATATATTACGTCATATTACTTAATCCTAGGAGGGTTTAATGTTAAATAGAAAATATAGTCTATTAACCTTTGTTCTAACGTTTATAAGCATTTTAAGTGCTTTATTTGCAGTAAATTTTGCTCCTTACCAAAAGACAAACCAAAATTCAAATATATCTAAGATAGTAGAAACTACTAGTAAAGTTAACGAGGGAGCCAAAACTAAAATCACTGAGAGTTATGGAAAATTACCCTTGATATTTGAACAAAACCAAGGCCAACTTAATAGTGATATTAAGTATATTCACCGTGGTAGCGGCCAAAACTTATTTTTTACTCAAGAAGGGGTTATTTTCTCTGTATCTAGTAAATCTAACAATAAAACACAAAACATAAAGATGCACTTAGTAGAAAGCAACAAAAATGCTAAGGTTACAGCTATAGATGAGCAAGTAACTAAAACAAACTACTTTATGGGTAATGATGCTAGTAAATGGAAAACAAATATTTCTAATTTTGCTAAGGTAAAATACGAATCAATATATGAAGGTATAGATTTATTATTTTATGGAAATCAGTCCCAATTAGAATATGACCTAGTGTTAGCCCCTAAAGTTGACCCAAAGCAAATCCAGATAGCTTTTGATGGAGCTAAATCACTGTCTACCAATAAAAATGGTGATTTAATAATAAATACAGAAGTAGCTGAGTTAATTCAACATAAACCTATTATTTATCAAGTAATTGATGGTGAAAAACGCTTTATTGATGGTGCATTTAACATTAAGGATAAGACAGTTGGTTTTGACTTAGCTTCTTATGATTCTAGTAAAGAACTTGTTATTGATCCGCCTGTTTCCCTTTCTTACTCAACCTATTTAGGAGGTAATTCTACAGATCAAGGATTTTCAATAGCAGTAGATAGCACAGGCAATGCTTATGTTTCTGGAGCTACTTTATCTACTAATTATCCAACAACAGTTGGTGCGTTTGATACTACTCAAGCTGGAAGCAATGATGTATTTGTTACTAAACTAAATGCTACTGGTACAGCATTAATATACTCTACTTTTATAGGTAATACTGGAAATGATGGGAGTTTTGCACTAGCAATAGATACTGCTGGTAATGCTTACGTTACAGGGTTTACTACTTCAGTAAATTTTCCTGTCACCCAAGGTGCTTTTCAAACTACTTTGGCTGGAAACCAGGATTCATTTATAACTAAGCTAAATTCAAGTGGTAATGGACTTTTATATTCTTCTTATCTAGGAGGTAGTAGTCTTGACCAAGGTCTTAGTTTAGCAGTAGACAGTGCAGGCAATGCTTATATTTCTGGTCTTACAAGTTCAACTAACTTTCCAACTACTACAGGAGCTTTTCAAACCACTTTAGGTGGAGGCCAAGACGCATTTGTCAGTAAAATAAATAGTGGTGGAACTGCTATTTTATACTCTTCTTATCTAGGAGGGGTTGGTAATGACCAAGGGCTTACAATAGCAATAGATAGCACAGGCAATGCTTATGTTGGTGGATTTACTTTTTCTAATAATTTTCCAACTACACCTGGAGCTTTTAAGACCACTCTAAATGCTTCTAGGAATGGATTTATAACTAAATTAAATACTACTGGCACTGCTCTTGTTTATTCAACCTATCTAGGTGGTACTAACCAAGAGCAAGTTAGAGCAATAGCCGTAGATAGCACAGGCAATGCTTATGTTTCTGGGCTTAGTGAATCAATAAACTTTCCTGTTACGGTTGGTGCTTTTCAATCTACTTTTGGTGGTGGGCCTAGAGACGCATTTATAGCTAAACTAAATTCAACTGGAAATGCTCTTTTATATGCAACTTACCTAGGAGCTAGTGCTGAAGATTTTTCTGATGCAATAGCTGTAGACAGCACAGGCAATGCTTATGTTTCTGGCTTTACAAGTTCTACTAACTTTCCTATTACACCTGGAGCTTTTCAACCTATTTTAGGCGGAAGTTCAGATCTATTTGTTACTAAACTTAATTCTACTGGCTCTAGTTTAATGTATTCTACTTACCTAGGTGGAAGTGGAAGTGAACTCGGCCCAAACTCATTTTTAGGTATAGCAATAGATATGTCAGGAAATGCTTATGTAGTTGATACTACTAGCTCTACCAACTTTCCAACTACCTCTGGAGCTTTTCAGACTACCCTTAGTGGAGGTTTAGATGTATCTGTAAGTAAGTTAAAAAGCTCTAACTTAGATCACACTAGTGTATATGTAGCAGATACAAACAATAATAGAATTCAACTTTCTACAGATGATGGAGTTAGTTGGAAAATTGTAGGTCTTGGGACAGGTTCAAAACTAGGCCAATTTAACCGCCCAATGTCAGTATCAACTAACTCAACAGATATGGTTATTTTTGTTGCTGATACTGGAAATAATCGTATCCAACGATCAACGGATGGTGGGATTTCTTGGCAACTTGTTGCTAGTGCTGGAACAGCTATAGGGCAGGTTAATCAACCACAAGCTTTAGCTTATGACGAGGCTAGCGATAAACTTTATATTGCAGACACAGCAAATAACCGTATTCAGTTTGTAAACAGTGCTGCTACAGCACTTGTTCCTTTTGCTAGTATCTTTGCAAATAGTACGGCAGGTTTAACTTTAGGAAAATTCAATCAACCTAAAGGAATAGCTGTTGATTCAAATGGGAAAGTTTACGTCGCTGATACTGCTAATAATAGAATTCAAGTAAACACAACAGGTTTGGCTAGTGGTTGGGCTATATTTTCTGCTGCTACGGCTGGTACTGCTTTAGGTAAAGTTAATCAACCTAGAGGAATTTATGTTGATGCGATGGACAGGGTTTATGTTGCTGATACTGCTAACAACAGAATTCAAATGAATGTTAGCGGTAATTGGTCAATTTTTATGAATTCTGGTACTTTTGTTGGTTCTGTTAATAGCCCTCAAGGAGTAGTTTTTGCAAGTTCTGGTAATGTGTTTATTGGTGATACAGGTAATAACCGTATTCAAAAGAAACCTGTTAATGGTGGTACGTCTATAGTTGTTGGTTTGCCCGGTCTTTCAGTTGGTCAATTTAATCAACCTTCTGGAGTTCGCTGATTTTTGTTCTAGCTTAATGTTTCCCATAAATTGTTTAGGCTAGCCATTAGGCTAGCCTTTTTATAAATTTATTAAATTTAACGACCACCCATAAATGGGTGGTCTATTTTTAGATGCCCCGATGGGGCATTATAGGTTTTTCTTTATTTGCAATAAGTTACAAAGGAAACTCCATATATATTTAATTAGAATTGCTTAAAAATCTTAATCCCCACCACGCGCACTTGGTTTTTGGTAAGTTAAGCTAGCCCAAAAATAATCCCGGTTCATACGAGCAATAAAATCTATGTCAATTTCTTTTGGACAAGCTGCTTCACATTCACGATGATTAGTACAACTACCAAATTTTTCTGCATCCATAGTAGCAACCATATTTAGCACTCTTTCTTTTCGTTCTGGTTGACCTTGAGGAAGTAAGTTTAAGTGGGCAATTTTAGCAGAAGTAAATAACATAGCTGAACCGTTGGGGCAAGACGCTACACAAGCACCGCAACCAATACAAGAAGCAGCATCCATAGCACGATCTGCATTATTTTTTGGTATTGGTAGCGCGTTAGCATCTGCGGAATTACCAGTTGAAACAGAAATATAGCCGCCTGATTGAATAATTCTGTCAAAAGATGATCGATCCACAACTAAATCTTTGATTACTGGGAAAGCTTTTGCTCGCCAAGGTTCAATATAAATTTCCGTACCATCGTTAAATGAGCGCATATGAAGTTGACAAGTGGTAGTAGCTTTCTTTGGCCCATGAGCTTGACCATTAATCATTACGCCACAAGAACCACAAATACCTTCCCTACAGTCATGATCAAAAGCTATTGGATCTTCACCTTTAGCAATTAATTCTTCATTGACTACATCCAGCATTTCTAAAAAAGACATATCTGGACTAACATTTTTTGCATCATAACGCACCATTTGACCTGCACTTTGCGCGTTTTTTTGTCGCCAAACATATAGCACTAAATTCATTATTTATAGCTCCGTTGTGCAAGATGTACATATTCAAATGAGAGTTCTTCTTTATGTCGGAGGGGTTTTTGACTGTCGCCTTGATACTGCCAAACAGCCGCATGGCTAAACTTTTCATCATTACGCATTGCTTCACCTTCTGAGTTTTGGTACTCGGTGCGAAAATGACCGCCACAAGATTCTTCACGCTCTAGCGCGTCCATAAACATTAGTTCTGCAAGTTCCAAAAAGTCAGCTACACGCCCTGCTTTTTCTAATGATTGGTTAAACTCTTCATCAATGCCAACAACATTAACATTATTCCAAAATTCTTCTTTAATAGCAGGTATTCTTTCTAGAGCATGTCTTAACCCTTCAGCATTACGAGCCATTCCGCATTTATCCCAAACTAGTTTTCCTAGTTCACGATGAATAGAATCCACAGTTCGCTTACCTTTAATTGAAAGCAGTTTTTTAATTCTATCTAAAACTTCTGTTTCCGTTTGCTTAAAGGCTGGATGAGATGTGTCAGCTTTTTCTAAAGTGTTGTTACCAAAATAGTTACCAATTGTGTAAGGAATAACAAAATAGCCATCTGCCAGTCCTTGCATCAAAGCACTAGCACCAAGACGATTTGCTCCATGATCAGAGAAGTTTGCTTCTCCAATTACAAATAGCCCTGGGATTGTACTCATTAGGTTATAGTCTACCCATAAACCACCCATCGTATAATGGACAGCAGGATAAATACGCATAGGTTGTTTATAAGGATTTTCATCTGTGATTCGTTGGTACATATCAAAAAGATTGCCATATTTTTCCCGAATCGCATTTTCACTTGAGCGTTTGATTGCATCACCAAAATCTAGGTAAACGCCTAAGCCTGTATCACCAACGCCTCGGCCATCATCACAAGCATCTTTTGCAGCACGAGAAGCCACATCACGAGGGACTAAATTACCAAAGCTAGGATATTTTCTTTCTAAATAATAATCTCGTTCATCTTCTGGAATTTGCTGGGCTGGTCGTTTATCGCCTTTTTCTTTTGGCACCCAAATACGCCCATCATTACGAAGTGATTCACTCATTAGAGTAAGCTTTGATTGGTAATCGCCGCTAACCGGGATACAGGTTGGGTGAATTTGAGTATAACAAGGATTGCCAAACCCAGCACCACGTTTGAAAGCACGCCAAATAGCAGTAGCATTAGAATTTTTAGCATTAGTAGAAAGGTAAAAGACATTACCATAACCACCTGTTCCTAAAACTACAGCATCACCATAATGAGCTTCTATTTTGCCTGTAACTAAATCTCTAATAATAATTCCTCGTGCTTGACCATTTATTAAAACCACGTCTAGCATTTCAGTCCGAGGAAACATTTTTACTTTACCTAAATGAATTTGGCGGGAAAGAGCTTGATAAGCACCTAAAAGAAGTTGTTGCCCTGTTTGACCACGAGCATAAAAAGTGCGAGAAACTTGCGCACCACCAAAAGAGCGATTAGCTAGAAGTCCGCCATATTCACGGGCAAAAGGAACACCTTGAGCAACACATTGATCAATGATGTTGACGCTAATTTGTGCTAAACGATAAACATTAGCTTCACGAGCGCGAAAATCTCCACCTTTAACCGTGTCATAAAACAAACGATAAATGCTATCACCATCATTTTGATAATTTTTAGCTGCATTAATGCCACCTTGAGCAGCAATACTATGTGCGCGGCGTGGACTATCTTGGTAACAAAAACATTTAACGTTATAGCCAAGTTCAGCCATTGAAGCAGCAGCAGAACCACCAGCAAGCCCAGATCCAACAACAATTACAGTATATTTTCGCTTGTTAGCTGGGTTAATCAACTTCATATCAAAGCGGTGTTTATCCCATTTTTTTTCAATTGGCCCAGCAGGTATTTTGGCATCTAGTCTCATTATTGCACCACCTTTAGCATTACACACACAGGAATGGAAATATTTCCAACTACAACTAACACAGTACTTGAAGCAGCAAAAGCACGAATTAAACCATCATACTTAGGATTATTTGCTCCTAGAGTTTGAAATAAACTCCATAGTCCGTGATACATATGTATTCCTAACGAAAGCATTGCAACAATATAAAAAATGGAAATAAAAGGGTTAGAAAAACTACGAACTACATTTTCATGTACATGTCCAGCTTGAAAACCTGGATTAACAGTGCCAAAAGTAAAATCTAGTAAGTGGTAAATAATAAAAAGTAGAAGTATTGGCCCACTGACGCGCATAGTACGAGAGGCATAATCTGAGCCATTTGCTACCCATTTATGATATTTTACGGGTCTACCTCTATGGCTCATTGCTGTTAACTGCCAAGCAGCAACAATATGTACTATTACTATAGTTAATAAACCTGCACGAGCAACATAAAGCATTGGCCCAAAAGATCTTAAGGTTTCTGCATATTTATCTAAAGTGTAAACGCCATTAATTTGTCCTTGGTAAATTTGCAAATTACCAAGCATGTGCATAAGCACAAAACCAAAGCCCATTAGACCAGTAACAGCCATAATATATTTTTTGCCTAATGAACTTTTGTAAAGAGCAAGTAGCTTATCCAATTTACTTTTCTCCTACAAACAAGAAATTAATATCCGCAATGGTTACTAAATATCCCTTATTTTTCAACTTGTTACAGAGTTTTTAATTACTAGATTAAAGCTTCGCTTTTCTATTATATATATTTTAGGGCAAAAGTAACCCCAATTTTTCAGGCTGTGATTTTGCTTTGATAGTGTTAAAATAGCCCATTATCTTAAATTCGCTAAAACTTAAGACTTTATACTTACTTTTAACCTCAAATTAGTAGCTAACTAACCTTGCATAAAGCTTTCTGCTATGAGATACCTAAAAATTAGATCTATTTTTAGCGTTGCCTTAAATCCATGTAATTTTTTGAGATACTTGGCAGGCAGAATAATCACCTAGGGAGTCTATTATGGAATCAAAGAATAAAAAAAATTACACTTGGACAGAAGTAAAACAGCTTTGCCAGTTGTCTGAAGAGTTGATTAAGAAAGCAAAAGCTCTAAAACTAAGTCCTAATTCGCTTGCAAATAGTTGGGAAATTTCCAAGCAACCAGGAAAATTACCTGTATCTAATTGGATTAACAATCTTTATGAAAAACAAGAAAAATTATTGATAAAATCAAAACAAACTGTTGAGAATGCCAACAAACTTAATAGATCAGAAAAATCTACAAATAAAGCAGATAAAATAGTAAAGTTTCCTAGTAATAAAAAGGCTACAGTAGTTAAACAAACTTTAGTGGAAGAAAATTTATCAAAAATCTACAAACTAGCCTTAACTATAGAAGATGAAAGCGACGATTTACCTTTAGAGCTTTGGGATTTAGTGCAATGGATGGTAGAAAATAAAAAAGAATCTTTAGTTCGTGAAATAATGGGCAATGAAGATTTATCAGAAACAGCCTTTGATTCGCTGGATTTTATCTTAAAAGATGTAGGTTATCGTTACCCTGCTGTGCTACCAGTTATAGGAAATAAAGGCAAGGCAAAAATGGAAGAATTTGAGCTAATACCCTTTGCTATTTCATTTTTAACGCCAATTCCCGAAGAAAAATTATCTAAAGTACCAACCATAATCCCCAAAGTAGTTAATAAATTATCAGAGGAAAAAATCATTCGTAAAGCTTTGGGATTAAATGATAAGCCTGCTATTTTGCTTGATCCTCATCTTTACCATGTTGACCATGAAGAATGGCTTCAAGAATCTGCTGTGATGGAGTATTTACAAGGTTATTTAGCCTATTTTTCACAATCAACAACTAATTTATCACCATTAACCAAAAACTATAAAAAGCCTTCCGTAATCTCTAAGACAGAAATTCCTGATGATGTTCCTCAATATTGTTTACTTATGAGGGTTATTTGTGGAGTAGTTTTAGCTTCTGAGGAAGATGCTATAGATTTAGAGGAAGAGCTTTTTGATTTTGAAGAAACAGAGCTAACAGAAAAAGTATTAAAAGCAAGGGAAAAAGCTTGGGAAAAAATAGAAAAAGCATTAGTAAAAGAATTTGAGCATCATGGTATTGAACTACCATCAGGAATATTTGTTAACCCTTCTGCAATTGAATTATGGGATATTCCCAGACTAGGTAGTTCTTTAGGGAGAATACTACCATTACAAATAGATTTACATAATGCAATAGCTCAATTACTAACAGAAACAAACGAAGAGGAGTTATTTACCCCACAAATTTTCCTTTCTTTACATGGAGAAGATCAATCCATAGAAGAAGTTCGTTTAGCACTTTATAGCGACCCAAATAAACCAGCATTTTTCCATTATGTTTGGACAATTAATCCAGATTTAGATGATCCAGAAGATATTTCAACAGCAATTGTTGCAATAGCTAATGAAATTGAAGCAGAAGTAATGGTTTTAGAAGGCATCTTACCTAAAACTTACTGTTCTGATTGTGGAGAACCTTTATTTTATGGCCCGGGTGAAGATAGTGCAGGCATTATTCACAACCATAAAGAGTATATTAACTAAAATCTTGATTTACTCTGAATTTTTTTATTTGATCTTGATTAATCTTGGCAGATAACTGCCAAGATTAATTGGGTTTATTTATTTCTTTTCTGCATGTACAAGTATGTACTCTAAAAGCCCGTATTGATAAGCTTGGAAGAGGAAAATATCAATAATAAAGCCAAGTCGTCCTGCAACAAAACCGCGAATTTTAGCTAATTCTGCCTTAACTTCAGGGCGTTTTTGTTCATAGTAGTAGCCTGGTATAGTTAAAGCTCCTACCTCTTTAATATCAATATTTTTATATCCAACTTTGGCTATACGTTGTCGGTAAGTTTCTGTAGAGTAAACATTGTCTTGAGGAACTTTCCATAGAGAAACAACTGCACCTAGTACAGCTTTTTCAATAAAATTTCTTGGTTCACGTTTTAGGGTGTAATCAGCTATTCCAATAACACCACCTGGTTTAAGTACACGGTAGGATTCTTCAAAAAACATTTGGCGAGTATCAAAATGTTCTGGTGCTTCAATACTCATTATATTGGTGAAATATCCATCGGGAAAAGGAATTTTTGTTGCTGTGCCATGATGAAACTCTACTCGATCGCCACACTTAAATCTTTCTGCACGTCTGCGGGCTAGCTCAACATGTTTCCAGGTAACATCCAAACCATCTATTTTTTTTGGGCTAAATTTTTCTAAAATATAGACATCCTGTGTTCCCATACCAAAACCTACATCTAGCAAGTGACTATTTTGGTTAACACCTGCAATTGTAGCAATACGATGAACCATATTTTCTGCTGCTTCTAAGTAGGTTTTTAGGCCGCTTTCCCATAATCCAAAGTTTAGATAACCATTATGGAAATCTCCAAAATTGTCTACACCCCAGCCATAAAAGGATTCTACTTTATTTTCATGTGTTTCTTTTTCCCAAAGTTTTCTTTGTTCTGTACTCACTTACTTCTTCTCCATATACCAATACATTTCTACTTGCCAGCAAATAGACTAGCTATTAGCTAAATTCCCTTAATTTAAGTTAAATTAAAAGCTAGAATTTTAGGCAGATTTTTAGCTTTTTAGCTAAAACCAAATAGACAGGTTATTATGCCCTCAAAAATTATTTTTTCCAAGCCAATCTGCATGTTACTACTAACGCTTTTGATAAGTCTAAGCAGCTACTTAATATTGCCTAATACTTTAGCTCATGATGAAACTAGTGATATAACAAATACAGAAATTGCCCCTAAAGGAAAGTTAAATGTTAGAGGAGCAAAAACCAGCAATCTAAAAGTAATTGTTAAATACCCTAGTCAATTACCCAAAGAACGTCTTTTAATGGAAATTTTGCTAACAGATTTAGCAAATAACCAGCCTATTACAGGTGTAAACATTACAGCAATTTTTAACCTTGTTTTAGAAAAAGAAGATCAACAAATAAAGCCTTTATTTAGCAACGCTTTAGCAACAGAAGCAGCAGGAAATTATTTAGCAGAAGTAAGTTTTCCTAAAACAGGACGTTATAAACTAACTCTGCTAATGTCAAAACCTGGTCTAAATACACAGGTAATTATTCCAAATATTATAATTGCTGACAAAATCCCTATTGAAACTAATGAAAATCAAACAACTAGCAAAGCCTCTATAGCTAATTATTTATGGGTAACAGTATTAGCTATAGCGATTATTTTAATAAGCTTATGGATAGTTAAACAAAAAATGCCTAGCAAAGCTAGGCATTAAGGGGTTTTTAGGAAAATTAAATTTAGTTAATTTCTTTCTTCATAGCCTGGATTCTGACATCTAGTTCTAGTTGGAAATAATCAAACTCTTCGCGTACTTGGCGAGAAATTTGGCGTTCATATTCTTTTCTAGCACTAGCTAATTGCTCTTTTAGCGATTCATAAAATGTTCCCTTACGTAAAGCATCTTGGACTATTTTACGATTAGAAGCAAACATTTGAGAAACAAGACCTCGTGCAGTATGACGAGCTTTTTTTCTTTCCTCAGTTTCTGGAGGAAGTTTAACTGGTTTAGGATTAGTTGTTGTCATGCGTTGAGGTTGGTTTTTTTCTTCTCTAGCTGGGTTAGGCAAAGGAGTTATTTTTGGTGGTGGCGGTGGAGGTGCAACAGGTCTTTTTGCTACTTCTATTTGTTCTGGAGAAGGAAGTCCTTGCATTTCTTCATTTAACCCTAAAATATCAGCTAAAGAACTAGTACCAATAGCTTCTGGTTTTAGTGGAATTGTGTCTGAGCGTTCAAACATTAAGGGAATGCCTACACCAATTTTGTCTTTTGTTAAGGCTATTGTAGCTTCAAACATTGGCTTTTGATCTGCTTCTTCATCACTTGTAGCTTCATTTTCTTGAGCTTGAGGTTCATTACTGCTATCAGGTTGGTGCAAATCTGGCAAATCTGGCATTTCCAACATTTCTGGTAAAGATTCTGGTAAAGATTCTGGCACTTGGACTGCGCTAGCAACAGTTTCATCAACTACTACAGCGGGCATATCAGATAAAGTTGATGGCCCGGCAGAAGTTTGTTCTTCTACTGCTGGTTCTGCAACGGCTTCTGCAACTGGTTCAATGCTTTGAGGGGCTTCTGCAACTGGTTCTGGGCTTATAGAAACTTCTTCTGAAAGAGTTTCTGTTTTAGCTTCTTCTATGGGAGTAGAAGTTGTTTCAACTGGTGTAGTCACTTCTTCAGCTTTAGCTGGTTCTACTGTTGCTTCTGGTGTTGGTTCTGGTGCTGTTTCGGCAATTGGTGTAGCCACTTCAGCAGCAACTTCTTCAACTGGTTCTGGTGTTGGTTCAGCTTCAAAAGCAACTGAAACCCCACTCATAGCCATAAACAGGGTCGCAAGGTCTGCACCTGATAGATCTGCACCTGATAGATCTGCTTCAGCTAAATTTGCACCAGATAGATTAGCTTCTTGCAAAACAGCTTCGCTTAAATTTGCTTTTGCTAGAGTTGCACCACTAAAGTTTGTATGTGAAAGATTTGCTTTGCTTAAATTTGCTTGTGAAAGATTTGCACCTGTTAGATTTGCTTGTGAAAGATTTGCATCTGAAAGATTTGCTTGTAGCAAAGAAGCATGTTGAATATTAGCCGATTTTAAGTTAGCACCTGTTAAATTAATGTTATCTAGCCTAGCATGTGAAAAATCTGCTTGTTCTGCTTGGCTCCCGCTTAAGTCTCCACCTGTTAGATCAGCTTTTGTTAAATGGGCATGTGAAAAATCTGCTCCTTGTGCGCTAACTCCTCTTAGATTTGCTTCGCTAAGATTACTATGAGATAAATTTGCTTTAGAAAGATTTGTTCCTAACAAAACAGCAGATTTTAAGCTTGCTTCTTTAAGATCTGCTCCCTCTAAAACTGCATCACTTAAATTTGCTCCTTCTAAATTTGCTCCGGTTAGATGAGCATTTTTTAAGTCTGCTAATTGAAGTGTAGCTCCTGCTAAATGTGCTTTGGTTAATTTGGCACTACTTAATTTAGCCCCTTGAAAATTAGCTTGATTAGCTTTTATTTCGGTTAAGTTGGCACCTGTTAGATCTGCACCTTCAAAAACTGCTTGATCAGCTTCTGCCATTTTCATATTAACTTCTGATAAAACGGCTTGGTTAAATTTTGTTCCTGATAATTTAGCATGCTCCAAATTTGCTTTAAGTAAATTTGCTTGTGAAAGATTAGCTCGGCTAAACTCTGTTTCACTAGCGTTAATTTCTGACATATCAGCACCTTTTAAGTTTGTTTCTGCCATATGTGCTTTAGTCAAATTAGCTCTACTTAAAGTAGCTGCTTGAATATTAACTTTTACCAGTTTGGCTTCTGTCAGGTTTGCTTCTACTAAATTTGCTTCTATTAAATTTGATTCACTTAAATTACAACCACTTAGTTCAGCATTTTGTAAATTTGCTTTGCTTAAATTTGCTTTTGCTAAAGTTGCACCAGATAAATTAATAGCTTGTAAATTTGCATTACTTAAATTACTTTCGCTAAGATTTGCACCAGAAAGGTTAGCTCTTTGTAAATTTGCCCCTACCAGTTCAGTTTTCATTAGCGTTGCACCGCTTAAATTTGCGCCAACAAAGCTAGCACCATTGAGTTTGGCATTACTTAGATTAACTCTTTGTAGATTTGCCCCTTGTAGGTTTGCGCGTTGAGGCTCTGCCGCTTTTTGCCCGTCTTTACCAGAAGCAGACATGACTTTCCTCCTAAACTTTTGAATATATTTGATTTACTTAAATAGTTGATCTTTAAAATAAGGTATCTAACAAGAAGGCTATCTTAACAGTAAGCTTAAACACACGCAAGCAGGATTCTTAAAGCAAAAAATCATTTTTCCTATTAGCAAAATTGCTGTATGAAATAAATAAAAAAGGCTGATAGTTAAGAAAAACTATCAGCCTGTCAATTCCCCTCGTTTGCCCTTAAAAAAATGCACTCTATTTTATTTACTGAGGAGAAGTATTTACAGTATCATTGCTTAGTAGAATAGTTTCTTGATCCCCTGCTAAAATAATCCCTTTCAAAATACTATCATTATCTTTTCTAACTACCATTATTTCTGTTGTAGCAGCTTTAACATTGCGTAATCCTTTGCGGGCATTGGATTTAGCTATTACTTTATCGCCCTTCAAAATAGTCATTTCATTTGTTTGATCATCAAACTTAACTGTGTATTTACCTTTTTTTACTACAGTTCCATTAACTACTACATCTCTATTAAATTCTACTTTTTTCTCTTTAATTTCAGCTAAAGCTAAATTAGCGGAAAACAATACTGTTACTACTAAAGCCATTACCAAA
Source organism: uncultured Clostridia bacterium (assembly GCA_964492845.1). Lineage (GTDB taxonomy): Bacteria > Acidobacteriota > Blastocatellia > Chloracidobacteriales > JADJPF01 > JADJPF01. Next base: position 130,914 of record CAZBMZ010000013.1, on the reverse strand, counting down.
CTAGCAAATTTTTTCATACATCCTCCCTTAATCTAACCTAAGTTAACAAAGTTGATTTATTAAATTATATTTTTTGAATTAACATCCACAAGAAAGTTAACACCGTTAACGGAACTTGAAAATAAAAGTTCGCAGAAAATTGGAGAAAATTTTTCTTTTTTCCGAAAATTCTTAAACATTCTGGTTTAGCTATTTCTTGCAGCAAGAAAAGGGAATAAAATAGCCCTAATTTTCCATTAAGGAGTTAAGACTGTGTTAGACAAAATTCTAGAAGATTTAGAAAAGGCAGCTACGCAAGTTGTTGATAGCGTGGTAGAAGTAATTTTTGGCCCAGCCGAACCGCTGTCAAAAGCTAGTCCTGATCGCAGTGTTGAACTACCTCGTGATACTTTTGCACATGATGATGTACAAACGGAATGGTGGTATTACACAGGACACTTACAAAGTGAAGATGCTCAATTTGGTTTTGAACTAGTTTTCTTTAAGCGTCAAACAGCTTTGGATCGCTTAGGCAAAATTATCCCTATGCGTGTACTTACTCCTATAAGTTATTATGCTCATTTTGCAATTACAGATGTTGAAGCAAAGCAATTTCGTTATGCTCATCGTCGCTCGCTTGATGGAAGTAGACCTGCTGGAGCATCTATAGATTGTCATAATGTTTGGCTAGATAATTGGCGAGTTCGTGAGGTAAATGGTCATCATATTCTTACTGCTACTATGAATAAAACCCAACTAGAATTAGTGCTTAAGCCAACTAAACCTATTACTAAGCAAGGTGAAGACGGTTTAAGCTATAAAGACGCAGGTGAGGCATCTTATTATCTTTCCCATACACGTTTTGAAGCTAATGGAGAGTTATTTATTGGAGAAAAACATTATCCTGTAACAGGTTCGGCCTGGATGGATCATGAATTTGGCACTTGGACAATGAAGGAAAAAGTTCAGGGTTGGGACTGGTTTGCACTACAACTAGATAATAATCAAGAAATTATGGCTTTTATTATTCGTGGAATGGATGGAAAGCCTACTCGCTATTCTGAAGCAACTTTAATTGATGCAGAAGGTGTAACAAGACGTTTTGGTTTAGACGAATTTTCCATTATTCCAACAGGTGAATGGACTAGTCCTATTACTAATACAACTTATCCTAGTGGTTGGCAGTTACGTATTCCAGCATTAGAAGCAGAATTAAATATTGATCCTGTTTTACGATGTCAAGAACTAGACACACGAGGATCAACAATGGTTGTTTACTGGGAAGGTGCAAATACGGTTAATGGTACTTTTTTAGGCAAACCTATAACAGGACGGGCTTATGTGGAGTTAGTTGGATATGATAGATCGCATGAGGATCTCACTTTATATGATTATTTCTTAAATGAAATAAAATTTCGTGCTTTAGGTTTCTATTAGGCTTAAAATAGCTTAAATAATATGCCCCATAATTTATTACCAAGGATGGCCCAAATTTATGGCTAATTTAGAACGCCTAAAACTTAAAGGTGCTGATTGTATAGCCTTACCCGATAATCGTTGGCACTTAAAAGTTACAATAAGTTTTCATGAAGAAATTTTTGTTGGTGAAGTTATTTCTCATTCTGAAGATACTAATTTTGAATCTATGGCTATGGCAGCAGTAAAAGCTATTAATTATCTACTTCCTAGCAGTGTAAAGTTGTCTTTAGCTGATGCAGGACAAACCTATTCACATAAAACGGAAATGGGCATTTTTATTGTGGTAATTAAAGTTACTGAAAATAACAAAGAAAAATATATTTCTGGTAGCAATTTAGTTTCTCTACCCATAATGCACACACCTGTAAAGGCTGTTTTTAGTGCTATTAACCGCACATTAAGCAAGTATTTACCAGATTAAAAATCTAAATAAAATTAGAGAGAATAAAAATAGGTTATGGAGCGCGAAAAGCAAGATTTAATAGCAATACTAGGAAGTCATTTTGAATATGTTGTTCCAAACAATAGCAACTTTACCATTTTTTTTGATCTTTTACGCGCTCAAGGCCATCGTTCAGAACTAATAGCCGAGAAAATATCTTGTGAAAATATAGCTCAATTTAGTGCAATTCTTATAGGTATCCCTAAAAGTAGCTTTACAAAAGATGAATCAGCAGTGTTAAAAGATTGGGTTGAACAGGGCGGAAATCTCCTTTTACTTTCAACAATGGGTGGGGACGAAGTACCACCTGGTTATGATTTACCAAAAATAAGCTTTGGAGAAATTACTGGAAGTGTTCAATTTGACAATAATTGCCTTGGGAAAATAGAAATAACTGACAGCTATAAATTAACTCCAGGCTTTTTTCCTGTAGATGGCCTTCCGCAAAACATTTTATTTAATCCTCAAGTAGAAATTGACACTACAAAATTACTTAATCACAAAACCAGTATATCTTATGAAGTTGGTTGCACATTATCTATTAAACAAAATCCATCAGAAATATTAGAAGAGTCGCCAACTATTAATAATGATTCTCTAAAAATTACCCATTCTCTAAAAATACCAGATTATGCTGTAGCAATAGACGGTACAACTCGTTTGATAGATTTTGATGATGAAGAAATTTTTGGGTGTGATTATCAAACCTCTTTAGATGAAAAATATGCTTTTCTACGACTTGAGAAGGGAAAAGGAACAATTTCTATTCTTGGTTCTGCAAGAATGTTTTTTGATGAAAGCATTAATAATAAAGATAATCTAGAATTTCTAAACTATTTATTTTCATTATGGCTTACTACTTCCATAAACAATGAAATAAACAAACGTTTGAAACGCCCTCAACGCCATCGACTTTTACATGGTTATCCAATGTCTCCGCTTATGAAAGAAATATCTCAGGAAAATAGGCTAGATATTGAGCATTTACAATTAAATCTGCTTTCAGAATTTAATAGAAAATTTATTATTGGCGTGCTGCCTCATCCATTTTGTAATCCAAGTGTTAAAGGATGTGGGTTTTGTACTTTTCCTCATGAAGTTTATACAAATATAAAAGTTGACCATATTGTTAAAGATGTTATTAAAGAAATAGATTTCTTTTTTGACCAAAACCCTTTTCTTAACATTGATGTAGAAGCATTATATTTTGGTGGAGGGACTGCCAACCTAATTCCACATAATTTGTTTAGAGATTTATGCCGTTCTCTTAATGCCCATATAGATCTTAGCCAAGCAGAAGTAACTTTAGAAGGCGTTCCCATATATTTTATTACTCATAAACCTACTATTTTAGAAGTATTAAAAGAAGAAATGCCCGTAAGACAGCTAAGAATAAGCATGGGCGTTCAAACCTTTAATACAACACAAATAAAGCGTATGGGACGCGCTGCTTTTGGTGATAAAAATAAAATAAATGAAGTTGTAAGACTTGCTCATAAACTTAATTACATTGTTTCTTGTGACCTTCTTTTTAACCTTCCAGGGCAATCTCTTGAAGAAATGAAAGCAGATATTGACCAAGCCATTGACATAGGGTTTGACCAAATATGTTTATATCACTTAGTAATGTTTGAAGGTTTAGGAACAGAATGGTCAATGGATGATCAGTTATTAATACAACTTCCAAACAACAAAAAGGCTGCTTCTAATTGGCTTAAACTACGCGATTATCTTCTTTCAAAAGGCTATCTACAAAACTCATTAACCAATTTTGAAAGGGAGGATATCAGACGTGGAAATTGTCGCTTTGTTTATGAAGATTATGGTTATAGACCGGAAAAGTATGATCTCCTAGGTTTTGGGCCTTCAGCTATCACATTAATTTCTGATAAAAATTTTAATTACGCTCTTAAACTCCTTAATCCAGAAGGCTCAACAGAATATTCAGAGCTTATTAAAGCCAATATTTCATCAAGCAAAAGTTTTGTTTATGGAATAAGGGATATGAAAATACTTTATTTAACAAGAAAAGTAGTCCTTTTAGGGCTTAATAGAAAAGATTATAAAGATATATTTAATCAAGATCCTGTAGATGATTTCCCTTTTGAGTTTACAAGACTAGCTGAATTAGGACTAATTGAAATAGGCACAGAAGAAATAAAGCTAACACCAAAAGGGATGTTTTATGCTGATACAATAGCAGGCACGTTTGCTTGGCGACAAATACACCTGCTACGTTTTAGAGATATTGGAAAAGGTATAAAACCTACCGTATTAAGACCAGGATTTCTTAGAACTATTTATGATGATTCAGCTTTTAACTTTATGTAAAAGCCTAAATCAAAATAAGTCCGATTATCGCGCCTCCAAGCACAAGCCAGGCTGAATTAACGCGAAATTGTATTAGTAAAATAGTGCTAAATAGACATAGCAAAATAGTTGTTAAATCAATAATTGTAGTTTTGCCTAGTTGCCAAGTAACTGCGGCCATTAACGCAAGAGATGCAACATTTATCGCGTCAAGAAATGTTCCAGCAGCAGCAGATTTACGTAGGTAAGGAATTAAAAAACTGCTAATAGCAACAAAAATAAAAGCAGGTAAAAATATGCCTATAGTTGCAACGACTCCTCCCCAAAAACCGCCTAGAACATACCCAATAAAAGTTGCTGTAGTAAAAACTGGCCCTGGAGTTATTTGACCAACTGTAATTGCATCTATTAGCTGTGTTTCTGTTAACCAACCTTTTGCTACAACTAAATCATTACGTAAAAAAGCTAGTAAAACATAACCACTACCAAATAGTACAGATCCGACTTTAAGGAAAAAAAGAAATAGCGGCCATAATCCAAAACTTGAAGCTTGTGTTTCTGTTATTTTTAGAGCAGGTAAAACAAACAAACTTGTAGTCAAACTTAGAGAAGATATTTTTTTATGATTAAAGTTTTTTACCCAATGAAAAAGCAAAGCTAAAAAGCCAGCACCAAATAAAATCAGTAATTCATTAACAGAAACTAGCGCGCAAGCCAGTGAGATCAAACCAAAAAAAGCTAAAAGTTTAGTTTTTATAGCTGTTCGTCCAAGCCCCCAAAGAGCTTGTAAAACTACAGCAATAATTACAGGTTTTACACCATAAAGTAAGCCTGTAGCCTCAACTAACTTGCCAAAACGAACATAAAGCCAGGCTATTGATAAAACAATAATTGCGGCTGGTAAAATAAAACAAACGCCTGCAACTAAAAGACCTGGCCAACCGGCTCTAAGATGCCCTAGATGAATAGCCATTTCCGTTGAATTTGGCCCAGGTATAAGATTAGTTGCTCCAATTAAATCTAAAAATTTCTCTTCTGTTAGCCATTTGCGACGCTCTACAACTTCTTCTTTCATCATTGCAATATGGGCAGCAGGCCCGCCAAAACCAACTGTACCTAGCTTAAGAAAAACAAATGCTACTTCTTTAAGTAGGTTTGATTTATTTTCCTCTTTAATTCCTTGCATAGCAATTTTACTAATTATTTTTGTGTATCTGGTTCAAATTTAAGCGTTTCTAGCTCTTGGGTTGCTGTACTTTTAGACCTAGTGTTTTTTTCTTCATAAGTACGTTGTAAAACACTAGTGCTTATTAAATTACATTCAATACCTAGAATTTTAGCAAAATCTTCTGCTAGCTCTTTTGCTGTAGGTCTAAGATTTGGGTCTTTGGATAAAGTTTTTAGTACAAGGTTTTCTACATCTTCAGGAATGCTTGGATCAAAATTTCTTAAAGGTTTTGGCGTTTCTTTAACATGTGCAAGTATCAACGCCATCAAATCAAAATTACTTGAACTAAATGGAGGATGTCCACATAACATTTCGTAAAGCAAAATTCCTAGGCTATAAACATCTGATTTACCATCATAGGGCTTACTGCTTAACCTTTCTGGAGCCATATAAACAGGTGTACCAAGAATATTACCTGTAATTGTTAGCTTCTCAAATTCTTTAGAATCACCAGTTAGTTTTGCAATACCAAAATCTAAAACTTTAACTACCTCACCTGCTCCAGAATTATGCAAAAAGATATTTGAAGCTTTAATATCTCGATGAATAATTGAGTTTTCATGCGCCTTAAAAAGAACATCACATACAGGAATAATTATTTTTGAAACACGCTCAAGAGATAACTTTCCTTCCTTTTTTATTTCATCCTCAAGAGTATATCCATTAAGTAATTCCATTACTAGATAAGCAATTCCTTCACTTGAAACCCCAAAATCTAAAACAGATATGGCATTAGGATGATTAACACGACAAGCAGAAATTCCTTCTAATCGAAACCTATCTAATGATTCTGTTGTAGCGTTGTTAGCTGTAGGGGAAAAAACTTTGACTGCAACAAAATGATTAAGAACCAGGTGAGTAGCGCGGTAAACTGCTCCAAAACCTCCTGAGCCTATTTTATTTTCTAGTCGGTATTTATCATCAAGCACTGTTCCGGGCAATGCTTCAGCAAGAGCAGAGAATATTTTTTCAGCTTGTTTATATGATTCTTCTAATTCTTTATGTGAGTTAATAAGCTCTTCGTTCTTTTTATCTAGTAAATCAAGTTTTTCTGCTAACTCTTCATTCTTTTTATCTAGCTCTACATTTTTATTATCAACTTCTTGTTTAGCTATTTCTAATTGATCAACATTCTCAGCCAATAATTTATTTTTATTATCAAGTTCATTTGTTCTTTCTATAACCTTAGATTCTAGTAGCTTGTTGCGCTTCTCCAATACTTTAAGATTACGTTTATAAACTAAGTAAGTACTGACTACTAGAATCATAAAATACCCGCTATAGGCCCACCACGTATACCAAGGAGCAGGTCGAATCTTAAAATTTATAGAAACTGGTTCTGTTATATTCCCTAAATAATCCTTTCCCCAAACCTTAAAGGTATAGGTTCCTTGACCAAGATTGTTGTAGGGTTTTTTATAGTCTGGTAGCCATTCCGATGCCTTTTCTTCTAGCCCAAGTAACTGTGTTTTATAAAGTGTTTTGTGTTCTCCAACAAGACTTAGCAAAGCATACTCAAATTCAATGTTATTTTGATTGTAATTAAGTAACTCATTTTCAGTAATATTTTTTTTACTTTCTGTAAGTGTTGCTGATTCAATATAAAGTGGTTTTAGTGAAGGTTTTTGTATTTCTTGAGAAGGATCAAATATAACAATTCCCTCTAAACTGCTTCCCCAAATACGCCCTTTACTATCTTTCATATAACCATGTCCTGAAAGAAATTGGTTACTTAACAAACCATCTTTTGTAGTAAAAGTATAGACAGAGTATTCTGAAACATCTTCTGGTGTAGGGGATCGTTTAGTTAAACGAGTTAGCCCTTTATTGGTAAAGATATAGATTCTATGTTGATTATCCTCATAAATTTGATGAATTGTATTATTTGGCAAGGCTATTTTAGTTGTAACAGAAAAATTTTCCCATTTGTTAGATGGGTTATCTAAATTAAGTTTTCCTATGCCATTATCTGTTCCAACCCAAAGTGTATGATTGCCATTTGTTTTGCTTTCATACAAACTACTTATAACATTACTAGGTAGCCCTGAAAGAGTATTAAATATAGTCCATTTTCCACCTTCAAATTTAGCTAATCCTTCTGTAGTACCCACCCAAACTATAGAATCTCCCTTAGCATTTTTGCTTTCAAGTAAGCTAAGAACAGCAGCAGAAGAAATAGTCTTATTTTTAAATACAGTCCATTCTCCACCTTCAAACTTGGTCAACCCTTCAAAACTGCCTACCCAAATTATAGAATCTCCATTTACTGTTTTAGTCTCTAGTAAGCTATAAATAAATTTATTAGACAAAATTTTAATATCAACTATAGACCATTTATCGTTTTCAAATTTAGCCAAACCTTCTGTAGTACCGGCCCAAATTATAGAAACTCCATTAATATCTTTGGTTTCAAGCAAACTAAAAACTGTACTATTAGAAAGTCCTGAAGTAGTCTCTATTTTAGTCCATTTTCCATTTTCAAACTTAGCTAAAGTTTTCTGCCCACCTACCCAAATAGTGGAATTTCCATTTGAACTTATAGTTTCCATTAAATTAGATGGATTATAAGCTAGTACAGGTTTAGTATTAAGCGTCTTTACTAGTCCTGTTTGCAGCCTAATTAATCCATTTTCTGTACCAACCCAAATAACACTGTTTCCATCTGGTGTAGTTGTTTCTACTAAATTCTTTATAGAACTATTAAGTGCATTTTTTTCATCAAACTTATTTCCTAAAAAAGACCATTCTCCTTTTTCCAGTTTGACTAAACCTTTTTCTGTTCCAGCCCAAATAATAAAGCTTCCATCCACTGATCTTGTTTTGAGTAAGCTAGATATAGAATTGCTAGGTAGTCCGTTACTAGTATCAAATTTAGTCCATTTTCCTTCTTCAAAGCTGACTAAACCATTATCTGTTGCTATCCAAATAATGGAATTACCTTCTGATGATTTTGTTTCTATAAGATCATTGATAAAAATACTAGAAAAAATACTATTTGTGTCTATTACAATCCTCTTTCCATCTTCAACCTTAGCCAAACCCTTGTTTGTTGCTGCCCAAATAATAGATTTTCCTTCTAGGGATCTCGTTTCTATTAAGTCATAGATTATAGTTTTAGTGGAAATGCTGTTAGTATCAATTAAAGTCCATTTTTCATCCTCTAATTTTAACAATCCTTGCCTAGTTCCAACCCAAATAATAGATTTTCCTTCTGATGATTTTGTTTCTATTAAACAACTTGATTCTTTATTCAAAAAATTTGGTTCTTTATCAAACTTAGTCCATTTTCCATCTTTTATTTGAAATAAACCAAAAGTAGGTATACCAAACCAAACACCTCCATCAGAAGTAGCCGTCATAAAGCCTAATGAGGCTAAAAGCTTTATTTCTGTTTTATCTGGCGGATTTATGCTAGTCCATTTATGTCCATTAAAATACGCTATCTCATCTCCTGCAATTACCCATAAGTAACCTTTACTATCAATAGTTAATTTTGAAATTGTATTTTGTGGGAGTCCATCGCTATCCTTAAAAACAGTCATAGCTGGACGCGCTAAATCAATAAGTTCAATATTCTTATTATTTGATTGGTTTTGAGCTAAAACTTTTCCAAACTGGGAGTTAGCAAAAAATAGAAGTGTACAAAGTAGAAATAGAAAAATTGCAATATATCTATTCATTTTACTGTACCTAAACTAATACAATAAGGTTATTTTGCGTAAGCTAGTTAACAATTTTAGTTTAACCAAGCAGGTTTTTCTTTATAGAAAAAGATCAGGTCTTGATCTTCGGGATACATATTTGTTTGATTTTTTGTATAGTTATTTACACCTCCATCATCTTGACCATCTACCCCAACTAACCAAACAACAGGATTTTCATCTTGTAAACGATAACTTACAGGTTTTTTGGTAATTGGGTCTATAGGTGTTCTTAAATCTGCTTTTTCTCTCATTTGCTCAAAAGCTTGTTCTAGGCTATCAGGAAAGCGACCATTAATTTTTTTATAAGCATCACAAATAGCTAATACTCTTAGACCTGCACCTGAAGCTTGACCAAAATAAAGCATTCTCATCGTTGAATGTGCATGCGACTGAGAAATATTTCTTAAGAAGTTATCAATTATAGATTCTGTCAGCTTATCAGAAAGCTTTTCTGCTGCTCTTGTTGCTGAAAAATCCCATTGTTTTAGAGGAATACTTAATAAAAAGATATCCATTTGTATTTTTTCCATTAAGCTTTTATATAGACGTTGCTTTAAAGCTGATGGTAAATAATTGGTTTTTAAGTATTTTTTTAAGTACTCATCCTTTTTTTCTTCTACTTCCCCAACTAATGTATTATCTAAACTAATTTGAGAAATTCGCCATTCTCTTAACATTACTTCGTAAGGTCTACCTACTTTACTATCGGCTTCTTGTATCCCTTTAGCAATAATCATTAGTGTATTTGTATTAATATTATCTTGATTTATTAAATCAAACAAAACTTTAACCATAATATTACGACAAATTTCTGAAACTATTGGAAAAAGTAGTCCACTATTAGGGTCAGTATTAAGATAACTTGCCATTTTATAAGCAGCTAAAGCTATTTCCGCCGCTTGTTCTAATTTTCCTTCTTCAATTAATGCTCTTGTTTGCAAATTAGCTAAATTAAATAATTCTCTTGAAGCAACAAAATTAATTGTTCCATCAGAAGAGCTTGGAATATGGCTATAAAACTGAAATTTAGAAGCCTTAGCTCCTTCTAGTAAATATGCTATGGTTTTTTTATTTAAATCTAACCATTGGCGGCTTTCTTCGTTTACTGGTTCTAGTCCTTTTATAAGTTTCTCATGTGGAAGGTTACTAAATCTTGGAAAGTTTTTTTTACTTTCTTCTAGAACTTTTAAGGCTAGGTCATAACTTATAAATGCGTTTTCGGCAGGCTCAACTTTTATTACTCCAAAATTATCTGCACGAGGTAATTGACCAAAAGGAGGTATAAAACATACATACATTAGGGATAAAACTAAAACCAATGTTAAAATCTTTAAGCTGCGTGTAGTTACTTTTTTAACTTTGTCAAAATCCATAAAATTTTTACAACCTTAATTTCAATCTTTAGGACATGTTAAATTTGAATATTACTAAAGTATTGTTGGAAGATTTTTTCTTCTATAACTTCTTCTCTAACTATTAAAGCCTGCTCTAAAGCTTTTTCTCTAGCCTCTTCTCTAAGTATGGAAGTTTCTTTTAGTAAAATCATATAAAGATACATCCAAGTAGCAACAGCTTCTAATGTACGTTTACCAACAGTGTCTTCATTAGACACAAATTCTATAATTTTATAATCTTCCTGAAGCTCAAAATAATCTAATTCTGGATAAAGTGCTTCTATTTGTTGTTTTGATCGGGTAAGCAGCAAAAAAGCATTTTCTCTACCTAATTGATCTTTTACAGCGTAAAAAAAGCGACGAATAATAATAATAAGTTTATCTGGTTCTAATCTTAAAACTTCTACAACTGTTTCTTCTTTTGAGCTAGTCCAAACATCGTTATTTGTTGTAGTTACAGGATTAAGAAAATCAAAAACACTTCCTTCTGTCGACACTGTTTGAGGTGCATCTATTTCTGGCTCCTGCATTAAGGACTCAGGCATATCAGCAGCTAAAATTTCTGCTGTAATTCTACCAAAATCACTATCTTCATCATCTAGCAAATCTTGATCAACAAGCGGGGTAGAGTCTATTTTTATTGGAACTGAGTCAACAGCAGAAAAATTTGCAGGTTCTTGTTTTATTTCCGAAGCTATTTCATTTTCTACTACTGGAATTTCTGTTGTTAGAGCAATTAAATCTTCTGCAACTAAAGAACATTGAGCTAAAACTTCATCTCTAAAGGGATGTTTTTCTATTTCTAAAGGAAATTCGCTATTGAGTTGGGTTAATTTACGGCGAGCAACAAAATTAGTTGGGTCAAGATTAATTACACTTTTTAGAATAGCTAGAGTGATTTTTTTCTGCCCTTTTTTTTCATAAACAGCAGAAAGTATAAGTCTTGGTTCTACAGCATTAACATCTACTTCACTAGAATCAAGTAAAAGCTTTTCTGCCTCAGCTTGGTTTTTGTCCATTTGAACCAGCAACCGAGCTAAAGCTAACATATATAAGTAATTTTTTGGTGATAGATCTAAAGCACGCCGAAGTAACCTTTCAGCAGCACCCATGTCACCGATTTTTAAGGCTGAACGGGCACCTAGAAAAAACTTAGTCGCTTCATCAACAGGTATATTTTGTTGTTCTGGATTTTCCGCTGTTTTACTCATAGTATTGTTAAGTTTGTTTCTAACTGCTTAACATTATTACATTAACAGCTAAATTTTTGTAACTCTTTATTGCAAGGAAGTCTAATAAAGACACTTTATCTAATAAGTTTTCTCTAGTGGAAAATCTTTCTTAGGTTTCTTAAACTTTGTTTGGTATCTTTGCATGTGTGAAAGTTAAGTAGGAAAGCCATTTGACCCAAAAACCCTTTTTGCTTGAAGAAAATGCCGTTCTTCATGGTTAACAATGACTCTATAAGCATCCATTAAACTATAAGTAATTAGATTAGTAACAGGAGATGAGATTATTAGCTTATCTAAGTCTAAACTTTCAGTAGCCTTTATACATTTAACCATTTGGTTTTGCTGTTCAACAAATCTATGAATAATATCCCCATCAATGTTGCTGCTTGATGGATAAAAGACCTTTGGAGCTTTCAATTTAGATTTTGATTCAGGAGCAACTGCTTTAATCAGCATTTTCCCAAAAAAAATGGGGAGCAATGGCATGCTTTCCCAAAAAGTGTTTTTTTTCTCTCCATTCAAAACTTTTTTCAAAATTGGGAAATAAGCCTCATTAGCTGTTCTTAAATGGTCAAAACATTGTGCAATACTCCATTGGTTTGTGTCTGGCTTCCAATTAAGTTGTTGTGGTGCTAGTTTTCCAAAAATCGTTAGAGTTTCATCTGTTACTTTATTTGCTCTTAAAATTAAATCCGATAGATCTTTTCCTTTATTACCCATTGTCTTTTATTTCCTTTTTCTAAAGATGCTAAACAAGTATTGCAATAAAGTTTGAAGACGGCTACTTAGCATGCACTTGCTACTAAACTTGGCCTTAAAATAAAAGCAAATGCCCCTTCCAAAAAGGTTTAGGGGCATTTTAGTTTATTTAAGTTTATTTAAGAATAAACTTTGTTTATTTAGTTTGAGAAAGTTCTAAATAACGTGCTGCTGCTTGTGCAATTGGTTGAGAGGTTGTTAAATTAAGCTCTTTAACTAAATTAGCTAGAACAATTTTGCTAGTTCCGCCCTTTGCTAAAGCTTCTTGTCCTCTAGTTATTAAGCTTTGCTCAACAGCAAGATTTGCAATCTTTGCGCTTTCTAGTGCTAAAATTGCCCAAGCTGTTGCATTTAAGTCGGCTTTACCACCTTCTTGAGCAAGCCATAAACCATCTTTGCTACGCAATTTTAAGAGATTAGCTAGTAGTTTTTCTGCTGCTTTACTAACATTTGCACTTGGTGAATCTGCAATAATTTCGCTCATTGCCCAAAGTGTGATTGCTAAAGTTTGAGTGTCTGCTTCATCACCATTTTTATTTCTTAAAACTCCATTGGCATCAACGCTTCCTGTAAGTAGCTCAATTGAGCGACGTAGTTGAGGTTGATAGTTACCTTTTCTTGCAGTGTTTCCATTAATTACAAAAGCTAACGTTGCCATAGCTGTAGTACGCAAATTATTTTGATCAGTATCAGCCCAAGCACCGCTAACAGCTTGATTTCGGCCAAGGTAGCGTTCTACTTCATCTAAAGCTATAGTAGCATCTGCTAAAGCTTCTTCCTTAGAACTATTTTTAGACTCTGCTCGGCTTAAATCAATTTCTCTTTCACTAGCTTTTCCTAGTTTATCAACGCTAGCAAGATCATCTTTTTTAGCACCAAATTTTATATTTGCTGGCATTTCAGCAGGTTTAGCATTTGGTTCAGCTATAACTCTTTGATCTGCACTTACACCAGCTATATTTCCTGGTGATGCGGGTTTGGATGATGTCATGGTATCTTTTCTTAATGGTGTTGACCGTATTGGCTGCGGTGGCTGTGCTGGTGGTGCAGATTGCACTTTTCTCTTTTCAGCCATCTTTGGAACAATATTTCCCCGTCCTCCTCCTATACCAGAAGAACTACTAAAGTTTTGTACCGTACCATCTCGACGAGCTTTTTCAAGGTCACTTTCATCATCTTGCTCTTGTGCTATTTGCCAATCTGCTGGAACTGGAACAGGTACTAAAATAGTTTGAGGTTTGCCGCCTTCTTTAGGAACAATATTTTTTTCCTCTAAAGCAATAAATGAAGTAAATTGTGTTACTAGCTTATGTTTTAAGCCTAGTTGGATAATTTCCTGTTTAATATTTTGGCTATTTGGTGTTTCAATTAAATCATTACCTAAACGATCAACTTTACCCCTAGCCCAAAGTGCAGAAATTGCTTGTAAACGGATGTTGCTGCTAGCTGTATCAATTAAAACCGGTAAAGTGCTGAGTCCAACAGCACTTAAAGCTTTAATAAAGACTTGTTCTCTATTTCCTGTTGCCTTGATTTTCCCAGTAATAAACACGGGTTGGTTAACATAAAGGTCTGGTACTGGGTTTGGGTAAAAATCGCTTACTTCCATTTGTCCCCAATCAATAGCAATATTTGTTAACATTGGCGCAGAAATACGGGATTGAAACTTATTAATAACTGTCTCAAAGTTTTGTTGTGTTGGTAGTAAAAATTCTGCTGTACCAGCACCAATTTCAGCTAATTTTCTTAAGAAATATTCATTGACCGCGCTATCAATACCAAAAGTAAAAATCTTGGTTTGCCCAAGATTTTGTTTAACTGCTTGTAACAATTGGGCTTCATTGCCAATTTGACCATCAGTAATAAAAACAATAATACGAGCTTTTGCAGGTTGCCCAGGCATTGCCTTATTGTTTTGTAGTGCGTGCATTAGCGGATTAAGCATTTCCGTCCCACCTTCAGCACGAAAATTATTAACAAATTGGTCTGCTTGATTGATGTTTTGTTGAGTAACAGATAGCGACTTAGGCCAAAGCGGTTGAAACCCGCTAGAAAAACGAATGATATTAAAATCGTCTTGAGGATTTAGCCCGCGTAAACAGCTACGCATTGCATTTTTAGCTTGCTCTATTTTAATTCCTTGCATTGAGCCTGAAGTATCAACAATAAAGATCATTTCCTTAGCTACTAGATCTTTAGTTTGAAAGTCTGAAGCTGGTGCAGCCATCATTAAAAAATAACCTTCGCCTTTTTGATCCGTTGCCAGCATTACGGCTGCTTCTGGCTGCTCGCCTGCAATTCTATACTCTAAAACAAAGTCCCGATTAGGTATTTCATCTTGTCGATTTAATTGCACTCGATAATGTGAAGGTGCAACTTTATCAGACTTAATTTCATGAGTAATTGATTGTAATTTTTTAATAGGAAAGCCTGCTTGAAGTTCTACAGAAAGGGAGATATTCCCGGGTCGGACTCCTGCGGGTAGATTAGGAGGAGTAATTTTTTCTGCATCTGGCACAACAGTTTTGTCTTTATCTGGTACAGGAATAAAACGACCACCTTGTATTTTTCTTATTTTTCCATCTTTTATTTGCATATCAACAGGAATATAGCGAGGAGCAACAACCATAGGAAAAGCTAGTCTAAAAGTCCCGTCATCATAAGCAATTCGTTCTGTATAATGAATTTTGACCACTATTTGGTTATTAGGTTCAATGTTGGCAACAGCGGAAGTAAAAATATTAGGTCTTTCCTGTTCAAGAAGTGCTGCTTTAATACCTGCACTTTTAGCTATTTCATAGGTTTGGCGGGCTTCTTCACGCTCTTTTATTTGACCTTGAATTTTTCGTTTGCCTATAAGTATTTCCAAATCATCCACAGCAGCATTAGCGGGAAGAGGAAAAACATAAACAGCTTCAATATTTTCTGAAAATGAATTAACAAAGGTTTGCTCTACTTCAACAGAAGCAACAAACCCAAACACAGATATTTTTACATTTGTATTTTTAAGCGGTATAGGTAGCGGTTTAGGCCCGGTTCTTACTAAAACACCTTCTCCCGGTATTCCGCATTCAACAATACCTTGAGCTAATGTATTAGTAAAAGTGACTAATAGAAACAATAGTCCTAAAAAACAATGCCAAAGTGCAGCTTTCATAATACTTTCCCCACTTTTAAGAAATTAGTGATTAATCGACAAGTTTTTGTTTTGTAGTTTTAGCCTATAGACTAACCAAATAGTAAAAAGTTTCAAAAGGTAGGGAAAAGTTTTAGAAAAGTTTTCCTAACTCGCTGTTTTTTTAGAGGTGTAAATTAATATTATCTATTTTTTCTAGAGTTATTTTATTTAATATACTAGATTTAATCGGACGTTTATCATCCCAAAATATTAGAGAGTCTAAAAATTTTGTAGCAGTAGGTGAATTTAAGAAATTAAATACTTTTTTAGCAAAAGTCTCATTCTCAAATCCTAAAAAGTAGACTGTATCATCAAAAATTACAGGTTTATTTTCTATTTTTCCAACTAATTGAAATCTTAATGATTTATATAAACCAGAAATAGCAATTTTCCATTGGCTAAAAGTGTAATCTCCAACTCCAAAAATAGAAAAGCATGGGCTATTACGATAAATTTTGCTTTTTCTATTGTCTAAGTATTTAGAATATTTTTGTAAATATTCCCAAGTTTTAGGAGCATTTTCTTTAATTTTTTCTGTAGGTTCACCAATATATTTTTGTGTAATTAAAACATATTTGTTAGTTGATGTAGTTTTACTGTTAGCTATATCTGACCCTTTTAATAAAGGATAAATATATTCATCTTCCAAACAAACTTTCTCACCTAATCCATTAATTAAACAACCATCTAATTTTCTAAATTCCATTACTTCTGAACGGTCATGCTTTACACCTGATCGCCATTTGGAAGAACTTGCCTTATATAAACTTTTTGTTTCCTCAAAAGCAACTAAATCTTTTACTACAATTCCATTTCTATAGCCAATAGAATAATTTTCTTCCCCCTTCAAACTAGTAAATACTTTATAATCATAGTTATAGCTATTTCCATTAAAATGACAAAACAACAAACAAGCAGAAACAGAAACGTTAAAATGTTTTCTAGCGTCTAGCTGAAAAATAGCTGAGTGGGACAATGCAATTTTATTGATGTAAAGGTGATAAAGTAACTTTCTAGCAACAGATGTTTTACAAATAATAGCTAAATGCCCTCTACGCCAACTTAATAATTCTGCCAGTCTAATCAACATCCACTCAGATATATCAAAATTACTCTTTCCTGTTATAGCTTCCAAGCCTCTGTGATGTTGAAAATTTGTCTTTTGCGGAAGATTGTTAGCATTTATTGTTCCTTGTTGTGAGTTAGTAACCCAAGGTAAATTGCCTAATATAAGTATATTATCTTTTGTTTGCGTTAAAAGTTTTTCCCAGTCAAACTTAAAAAAGTCCTCTTGTATTAATTTTACTTCTGCACTTTCTGGAACATCTTTTAGTCTTTCCTTTAAATTAAATAGGTATTCATCATTAATCTCTAGCCCTACTACCTGTTTTACTTGAGGAAATGAATAAATAGCTGATTCAATAAATGTACCTGTTCCGCAGGTTGGTTCAATGATTGTTTCTGGATTAACACCTAAATCTACTAGTTTTTGACAAATAGAATTAGCTAAGGTTTGTGGAGTTTGAAAATCTCCATATTCTTTTTTTTTATTTAAGCCTTTAGTTAAAATTTTCATAAATTAGCTTTTATAAATACTCTGAACACCTTCTTCTAAACCCGCACAATCAATAATTCTTGTATATTGAAGCCGCCATTGAAGAGCATTAGAAATGGTTAAAACCCTTGTTTGGGCAAATTTTGCAAAATTTCTTCAGCTAAATTATATGCTTCTATTTCATCAACAGGTAAATTTCTATCTAACATAAAAGCTACCAAATCATCTTTATTACCCTTATTTTCTACTATAGCACGTAGCCCCCTTGTCATTTGAAAATCAGCAGTTCTATCAGCCATAACAAAAATAGTATGTATAATTCTTAAAGTAGCTGTGCGAGATGTAGAATCATCTATTTTTTCATAAACAAAAACAATAAGCGAATATCCTAAACCATAAATTTTTTGTCTTGCTGATTTATAAGGGCAAGAAGATTGAGGTTGACGAATGCTTGTAACTTTAATGTCTACTAATAGATCTGGAAAATCTATTCCACTAGCAGAATTACTCCCTTCAAAATTATATTGCTTTTTTAAGTAAGCCTTAAATTTATGCTCTAAATAAGTTCCTATAGCTTTGCCATCTGTCACTCCATAAAGAGTTGGTTCTTTATGATGAGATTCATTAGTTGAAAATATAGAAGTTTCTTGGCAAAGTAAATCTATGGTTAGAGGTTCCAATTTGATTTCCTCATAAATTTAATTTTTAACAAACTCATTTTGCTTGTCTTAAATAATTTGTCAAACAGTTACCGTTAAAAACAATTAGCCAACCCTAACCCGGTAAATTAACTAAATTTTTCTTAAAATCCTGGGCAACATATTTATTCTTAGCCCGATAATTTCACTGAATAGCCATTCATTTCTTTAAGCTACAAAAATATTTCAAATTAGGCAGGAAAGCACCTATGCGTATCTCTAATGATTCCATTAATCAAGCAATTCAAAACAATCAACAAACTGATAGCATTCAAAAATCACAAACATCTGATCATTCTCATAGTGATGAACCATTGCGCGATGTAGTAATGCAAAATGCAGCTATGCGTCAAGAGTTAACTCAAGATGTGCCTACACATTTAACCCGTCTTTCTGGTCAATTTGAAAAGTCTAAAACTGATTTTCAAGCTCAAGCTGTGCGTCAAGCGGCTAACGTCGGACTACCAGCAACTAGCACAGCAGCAAAGCCTGTTAAACCAAGTGATATAACTAGTAGTCGTAGCTTTGACCGTCTTTCCCCTTCTCAAAAAGGTTTAGTTAGAGATGTACTTACACAAAATGCAGGTAATTCTCAAGTTGCAGGCCAACTTAAAGAAATGATTGATAGCCCAATGTTTTTTAAGCGATTAACTAGCAATGATCGTAGCTATGCCATAAATGGCCTAGCAAAAAGTCCTGGAGCATTGGCCGCAGATTTACTTGATTTTACCCAAACAGACAGCTATAGAAGCTTTAGCAAGATGCAAAAACAACAAGGTCAAGTCATCCTTGGTCTACTTTCTGCCGATGCCGCGCTTAACCCAAGTCATAACCCAACAAGCCGTAATACTGTGTTAGCTCTTACTACAGGAAATGTTGAACTAGGACTGCCTACTAAGAAAGAATTGCTTGACGAAGGTTTCACTAATGAAGACTTACAAAGCCTCTATGGATTTGCTTATGAAAATACAATGTATTTCAATGTTTACTTGCCTGGTTTACTTGATAGCCGCCCAGATATGGTTCGCACAGCAGCACATGAAATTAATCACGTCCTAAATGACCGTGATAATGACACAGAATATGACACCCCAGAACGTGCTTTAGATGAATATCGGTCTTGGTATATGGAGAATTCTGCTGTAGGAATTAATCCACCATCAGTAGAATATATGCAAGAGGTCTGGGAAAACTTCTTTAGCCCAAATGCTGGTTACGATAATATTCGAGAAGTTTATCTACAAGATCCTGATTTTCGTCAGATTGTTGACCAAATCAAAGTAGATTTAGATCGCGGTGTAGTAACTGATCCAGAAACATTTCGCTTATCACTGGCAGAATTAATAGGCAAGGATCCTTTTATTAAAAATCCTCGCTATTTAACTACACCCGGAAATCTAGATAACACATTAACAGAGCGGGCCAGGCCAGCAGAATAAAATTTTAGGAGTTTAGTTGATGGGTATAACAAGCATAGAAAAAGAAATCGAGCAATATATCTTAAATAATCTAAAAGATCGGTTTAATTTACCAGCAGAAAAAATCTCGATTTCTGAACCTCACCCACTCAACTTTCCGGCAGATGCTCGAATCTTTCGTGCTGAAAAACGTGGTAGCTACGGTAATATTTATTACAATTATATTCTAGTAAATGGGAAATTTTATTGTTCAGTAGATGAAAATAACTTTTCCCAACTACTAGCAGCAGAACAGTTTACTTCTCGCCCTCGTTGGAATGCCCATCAATTTGCAGCCCTCTTTCTACATTTAGTAGTAAGAGAACTCCGATTAGTAGAATCTCCTAGCGATATTAGCAAGTCATCAGATGAAGCTTTTAATAGCCGTATAGCTAAAATTACCTCACCTTCCTTACAAATTGTTGAGAATGGAATTGAGGCCCACTTTTGGTCATATCAAGCACGCTACAAAAGACTAGACTATTGGCAAATTCATATTGATTCTGATTATCAGATGACTTATGAAAGACTTCCTGAACCTAAATAAAAGGCTATTTTTTTTCAATACTTGCTCTAACTTGAAGTTCCTCTAACTTTCTTCTAGCTGTTTGATGATTTGGATTATTTTTCAATACAAATTGATAGCGTCTTAGTGCATCTTCACGACGGCCTTGGCTTGCATAAAGAGTTCCAAGGTCTGTTTGTACATCCCATAAACTAGGCTTTAACTTCACAGCCTTTTCAAAAGCTTTTATTGTTTCTAATACATTTTCCTGAAGTAAATACCCTAACCCTAAATTCACATAAACTTCTGCAAGTTGTGGGTTAAGTGCTATAGATTTATTAGCATATTCTATAGCTTCTTCTCCTTTCTTTTGTTTTACCCTTAATTGTGCCAAGCTGTTATAAGTATGAGCATTATGGGCAGAATATCTTAAAGCTTTTTTATAAAGATCTTCGGCCTCTACATACTTTCCTTGATCATAAAATATAAGACCTAAATTATTGCAAGTACGAGAGTAAAGGTCTTCATTGTTGTTTTTATAATATTCACTTGGAATAATTTCAAGAGTCTTTTGGTAATATTTTGCTGCTTCTTCTTTTTTATTTATTTTATGATACTCATTAGCTAAGTTATACATCATAACTGGGTTATTTGGATTACGTTCTACTGATTGCTTAAATAGCTCTATACTGCTACTCCAATAACTAGTTTGATAAGTTGTAATTATCATTAAAATTAATGTTATGACTACAGCAAACCCCATTAGGAATTTTTCCTTTATTTGCCACTTTGCTGTTAATTCAATAAACGCTAAAACTCCTACGACAAATAGCCCAAGATAAGGAACATAAGTATAACGTTCTGCTATTGGCAACCTAGTCATAGGAAGCATTGTCCCTAAAAACCAACACCAACCCACTACAAAATAAGGATATTTTTTTGCCCACCAAAATGCAAGTAATGTCACTAGTAGCAAAGTTAACAATGCTAAACCTATTAAAACAAGATTAGGCTGCATACGTACTTGATAATACATTGTTAAATCATTAGGTAAAAACATTTTCTTAATATAAATAATGTAGTTAGTTATTACATTAAGGTCAAAAACAATTGAAGCATTTAATTTCATTCCTGTAATAACTTCTATTGGATCTTCAACTCTAACTACAGTTCCTGAACCACTTTTAGCAGCTTGCGTTGCTACACTAGCTAAAATACCAATAATGATAAAAAGCAACCATTTTTCCAAAAACAAATCTTTTAACTTTAATAAAAATGGCTTTATTCCTTCTGCTAAAGATTTATCAAATCTTTTTAGCGGCCAATAATCTAGTAACAAGAGTGCAAAAGGAAATGTTATAAGCAAAGCTTTTCCCATCAACCCTAACAATAAACATAAGCTAACAAGTCCATAATGCAACCAATTAGGTTGTTTTAAGTATCGTAAATATGCCCATACAGCCAAAATACCAAAAAAAGTGCTAATTAGCTCCTTACGTCCAGAAATCCAAGCAACCGGCTCAATATGTAGCGGATGGATAGCAAAAAGAATTGCCACCATTAAACTAGCACCATAACGCCCCATCAACCGTAGCAATAATAGAAAAACTAAAGCACTATTAGCAATATGTATTAAGATATTTGTTAAGTGGTATTTACCTGGATTAAGTCCATAGATATGGTTATCTAGCAGGTATGAAAGCCAAGTTATTGGGTGCCAATGCCCCATATAATAGGTGCTAAATGCCCATTTTACCGCAGGCCAATTTATACCAAATAGCACATTAGGGTTTTCAAAAATATAATAATTGTCATCAAACCCAATAAATGGATAATTTACTAATTGTAGGTAAACTACTAAATTTAATATTACTAAGAGTAAAACACCTTGGGCTTGTTTTTTATAACTTTCTTTTATATCAGGCAAACTTACTAAGCTATTAACAGCCTTTTCTGTATTTATTTTTATTGTTTGGTTATCAACAGGAAATTGCTTTTTCTTGCGAGCCATTTAATTTAACTATTAGACTTTCTTTAGATTTTCTTTAGATTTTACAAATTGAGTCTAAAACAATAAAAAAATACAGACTAGCTTTTAACGCTTAGTTCTAGTTAACTTATAACTAAATAGCTACCAAAGTATTTTGTTGTTTCTTTTATCATAGTAATTTATATTAGAGTTCATTTAAGGTTAAGCTTTCAAAATTCACTTCAAAATATCTAACATAACAAAAAATGAGTAAAGAACTAGACCATATAATGGATCAAACCAAAGCACGTATAAAAACATTTCAGTATGCTGTAACCTGGTATCGTCGCCGCTTTTTTGTGGCAACTATGAGTAGCGTGGTTCTTTCCGCCCTGATTACGCTTATAGCAGGTTGGAAACATGTTGTAATAAGTTTTTATGTTATAGAAATAGATTCAAGTAATTTAATATTAATCCTAAGTGCTGTTGTTACTATTGTTTCTACTTGGGGAGCGTTCTTTTCTCCAAAAGAATCTTGGTTAATTTACGCATCAACACTTAATAATCTTCAAGCATTAAAATCTGAATTAGAATTTCTAAAAATTTCCACCAATCAACCAACTTCAGAAAAACTAAGCCAATTATTTGAAAAGTACCAATCAATTCTTGCAACACATAATAAAGCTTGGCTTGAGCTACGAAGTTCAACTAAAAAAGAAACAAATAACTCTCCTGTTATAAAACCTTTAGAAACTCCAAAGTAGATTTTTTAATATGAAAATACAATTAGAATCTGAAATAAATAAATTTGACAGCAGCATTGCAATAGAGGCGGCTGACACTCCGCCATCATCCTGGTATTTAGACCCGCAGTTTTTTGAGCTAGATAAAAAAGTTTTAATGAATTATTGGCAATTTGTCGCTAGCATTGATCAATTTAGCGAAACCGGTTCTTACCTAGCAGGCTCATTTTGCGGCGAACCCTATTTTATTGTTAAAACTGAAACAGGCGACTTAAAAGCATTTTATAACGTCTGTCGCCATCATGCCGCAGAACTTTTGCACGGCGAAGGATGCACTAAAGACATAATTTGCCCCTACCATGCTTGGAATTACTCTTTAGATGGACAATTAAAAAAAGCTCCTCAAATGGCTGGAGTAAAAAACTTTAGCCGTGAAAAGCTTTCTTTAAGTGAAATTCCATTAAAAATTTGGAATAAGTTTGTTCTTTTAGATTTTTCTGGAAACGCTAAACCGCTAGATGCTGACTTAAACCGTTTTGACCAAAGACTAATTGAAGCAGGAACTAATGAATTAAAGTTTATAGGTAGGCGAGTTTATGAAATAAAATGTAACTGGAAAGTCTACATAGACAATTACTTAGACGGGGGTTACCACGTTGACCATCTCCATAAAGGTCTAGCAGGTCAGTTAAAGATGGACGATTACAAAGTTGAAAATTATAAAACTTGGACATTGCAATTCTGTGTAGCCTCTCCAAATCCAATCCAAGGCACTAGTATAGACTTCAAAGAGCGCATAGGCAAAGAAGCCCTTTATGCATGGTTTCATCCAAATTTTATGATTAATCGCTACGGTAATATTATGGATACCAACTGGATTGTCCCTCTAGCACCTGACCATTGCTTAACAATTTTTGACTATTATTTTTTACCTGACACCTCAGAAGATTTTATAGCTGCCTCAATTAAAGCTAGCGAACAAGTACAAATTGAAGATGTGAGCATTTGCGAGTCTGTACATCGAGGACTTAGTTCTAGAAGTTACACTACAGGCCGTTATGCCCCAACACTTGAAGGTGGAGCATATTTATTTCACCAACTACTTAAAGAAGATTATTTAGCGCAAATAAAAAAATAAGGAGGAAAACATAATTATAGCAATATTACTTATATTAAAGTAGCCTACAATCAAATCCCAATATTGAACATAAAAATCCCAAAATGACCAATTTCGATATTAATTATCGAGATAGAAAAACAGTTAGAATCAATCTAATTTTCACAAAATAAACAGGTTAGGAATCGTAGATCTTTTTAATTAACCTTCTGGCACAATGCTTGTTTATAAGATTTCCATTTAGAAATAAACTCCCATCAATCTCAATAATTACCGAATACAATAAAAAATTAACACGTTAGGAAAGCAACATGAAAAAATTACTATTATTATCATTGATACTGGGATTAATCTCTATAGGTTATCTAAATTCAACAAAAGCAAATTTAATAAAGCCTACTCAGCTTGATAACAACCCAGTTACTTTTACCAAAATTAATTCGGGGAAAATCGCATCAGATCTATCACTGGCAAATGGTGCTAGTTGGATAGACTACAATAATGATGGTCTATTAGATATGTATGTAGTAAATAATAACAACGGCAAACATAAAAACTTCTTATACCAGAATAATGGAGATGGCACTTTTTTAAGAATTAAGAAAAATTCTATTATTAAAAGTAGTGTCCCAAATTTTGGTAGTAGCTGGGGTGATTATGATAATGACGGAGATCTTGACCTCTATTTAACAGGCTCAAGTTGTGCTTTATATCAAAATGATGGTCAGGGAAATTTTACAAAGGTTACAACAGGAGATATAAGCGATAGAACAATTACGGGTTATGGTGTCTCCTGGGGCGATTATGATAATGATGGCAACCTTGATCTGCTAGTAGCTAATCCAGGAGCATTTTTTGGAAATAGGAAAAGTAACTTCTTATTTCATAATGATGGGCCTCCAAACTACACATTTACCAATGTTACCAATACCCCAATAACTACTAAAGTAGATAATTATACAGTGCCAACCTGGACAGATTTTGATAATGATGGTGATCTTGATCTATTTATTAGCAATGGGCCTGCTAATGGAACAACTGCGCCGAATAAACTCTATAAAAACATGTTGAAAGAAACCCAAACAGCAAATTTTCAAGAGGTCACTACAGGAATTATTGCTACTGACAATGGTGATGGACAGGTAGGAAGTTGGTTTGATTATGATAATGATGGAGACCTAGATCTATATGTTACTAATTTTGGCATTGGCCCTTCAGGTGGAACTGGAATTCCTAATTCTCTATATCGCAATGATGGTGGCACTTATACCAAAATAACTACAGGTAAAATTGTTACAGATAGAAATGTATCCTTGGCTTCAGTAATAGGGGATTTTGATAATGATGGCGATCTTGATGTTTATGTAGCTACAGGCGGCCCCATAGCCAATAGATATTACCAAAATAATGGAGATGGCACATTTACAAGCATTGAGACTGGCGAGTTTGTTACAGAAGCAATCAGTAACTTTGGAGCCACAGCAGGTGATTATAATAATGATGGCTTTTTAGATCTATTTGTCCCTAATGTAGGTAATGCTCAACAACAACCGGGAAAAAGTTCATTATTTAAAAATAATGGCAATAGTAATCACTGGATAAACATCCTTTGTATTGGAACTAAATCAAATAGATCCGCTATTGGAGCCAAGGTTAAAGCCCTAGCAACAATTGATAATAAACCTGTCTGGCAAATGCGCGAGATTAGCAGTCAAGATACTTTTTGTGGGCAAAGTAGCTTAAATGTAGAATTCGGCTTTGGAAATAGTACAGAAATAACTATGCTTATAGTTGAATGGCCGTCAGGCATTATTGATACTTTCAATAATCTTCCAGTTGATAAATTTATTACCATTACAGAGGGTGAAACTGTTAAATAGATTAAAGTTTGGGGTAGTGTGCAAAATGTAAGGCTGCACACTACCTATATTTGCATTACTACCAATAAATTATCTTTTTCATCACATACTCCTAAAAAATAAACCCTTCATTCAAAGCATTCATGTTTTCCAAAATTTTTCTCCTACAAATTTTTCATCAACTAATGGTTTTAGAAACTTAAATTTAGAAATATATTTAGAGAAAACCTAGTTATTTTCTAAATTAACTAATTGAGTAAAAAGGTCTTGATCATGCCTTAATCATCGAGTATAAATCTAACACCTTTATTTTCAGATCTTTTGCCCATAAAAAAGCCGTTAATAAGCATTTCAATATAGAAATTTATGTTACTACAAACTAATCAAAAACTTGGGCCTTATATTTTGATACGTCAAATAGGCCAAGGTGCTTTTAGTGTAGTTTGGTTAGCAGAACGCCGAGGAGCATTAGCAACTACAGAAGTAGCATTAAAACTTATTCCAATTACTGAGCAATTTGACCTAAAAGACATTGAGATAGAAGCAAAGATTTGGGTACAAGCTGGTAAACACCCAAACGTATTATCACTAATTGAAGCTGACATTTATGATAATCAAATTGTAATTGTTAGTGAATATGCTCCAGATGGCTCTTTACATGAATGGTTAGCTAAAAATAGAGAAAGACAGCTACAGCCTATAATAAATATGGCTTGTGGAATATTATCTGGACTAGCACATCTACATAGTAAAAAAATCATACATCGAGACTTAAAACCAGCAAATATTTTACTTCATGGTGAAACTCCAAGACTTGCTGATTTTGGTATAGCAAGACTTATTAAACCAACTAATCAAACAAATGCCGTTGCTGGAACTCCAATTTATATGGCACCAGAAGCGTTTGAAGGTAAATTTATGCCTCAAACTGATATTTGGTCAGTAGGTGTAATTTTCTATCAATTATTAACTAATATATTTCCCTTCCCTAATAATGATACTCCAATGTTGCTAAAAGCTATTTTTTATCAGCCACCTAATCCACTACCCCAATTTATTCCAAAAGTAATTCAAGAAATAGTTTTTCGCGCTTTAGAAAAAGACTTAACAAAACGTTATCAGACGGCCAATGAAATGTTGCTAGATTTACAAAAAGCTTCACAAATGCTACAACAACAAGCTGTTAATAGCTCATCTAGCGCACCTGCAAAGAGTCGCGCTTCTTATAGTGCTGAAATTAGCCGTAGCAGTCCAAGTTGTTTTATTTTTTTAGTTGACCGTTCTGGTTCAATGACTGATTCCATAGGAGGTCAAGGAGCAAAAAGGAAAGCTGATGCTGTGGCTGACTGCTTAAATCGGTTACTACAAAATTTAGTAATTAAATGTTCTAAGTCTGAAGGAATTAGAGATTATTACTATGTTGGGGTAATTGGTTATGGTTCTAACATTGGGCTAGCTTTAGGTGGAGCATTAGCAACAAAAAATCTTGTTCCCATTAGCGAAATTGCTTTTTCTCCTGTTCGTATAGAAGATCGAATTAAAAAAGTTGATGATGGAATGGGTGGAATAATAGAACAAAAGGTAAAATTTCCTGTTTGGGTTGAGCCTTTTGCTGATGGTGGAACACCAATGGCAGAAGTTTTTAGAGCCACTTATAATATCTTAGTTGATTGGATTGCTCATCACCCTAACAGCTTTCCACCTGTTGTAATTAATATTACAGATGGAGACTCTAATAGTGATCCAACAAATGAAGCAAAAGCAATAATGAACTTAGCTACAAGTGATGGGAATGTGTTACTTTTTAATTGTCATATTTCTGATAAACAAGTAGCACCAGTTTTATTTCCTGAAAGTGAGGCTAATTTAGTTGATTCATTTGCTAAAAAACTTTTTTGGCTTTCTAGTCTGTTGCCAGCTAAAATAAAAGAGAATGCTTATACAGAAGGTTATCCGGTAACAGAAAAATCTCGTGGCTTTGCTTTTAATGCTGATATGGTAGAGTTAATACGTTTTCTTGATATTGGGACTAGACCTGGTAATCTACGATAAGTTATTTTAATTTAGGAGTCTACCTGTGACACTTCTAGCTAATAAAACTGAAATAGTAATAAAAAGTATTTTTCAACTTTCAAAATCTGGTAATAGCGAAAATGAATATGAAGATGCCTGTGATTATTCAATAGAAGAAAGGCGTTTTGCTATTTCTGATGGGGCAACAGAATCATCTTTTGCAAATCTTTGGGCTAAAAGCCTGGTGACTGGACTAGTGGCAACGGCCCCTTTTCAATTTTTAGAAACAGAAGCTGATTTACTAGAATGGTTAGAGCCGCTTCAAAATACTTGGAGAAAAATGATTGATTGGCAAAATCTTCCTTGGTTTGCTGCTGATAAAGCCGAAGCAGGAGCATTTGCTACTCTTTTAGGGGTACAATTTCTTGATCCAGAACTTGTTTCTCTTTTACCAGAAACCAAGCCTTTAGATGATGAAATGCGTTGGCAAGCAATCGCTATAGGAGATAGCTGTTTGTTTCAAGTTCGTGAAAATCAATTAGCTTCTTCTTTCCCATTAAATAGCTCAAAACAATTTAGTAATAGCCCAATATTACTAGCTAGCAATGTTAGCAAAAATCAACAAGTTTGGCGTAACTTCCACCATTGTAAAGAAGTTTGTTATGAAAATGACCTTTTCTTTTTGATGACAGATGCTTTAGCTCAATGGTTCTTAACTGAATATGAACAAGGAAGAAAACCTTGGGTAAGCCTTTATCATCTACAGGGTGAAGAAGATTTCCAACACTTTATTACTGGGCTAAGAAATTCCGGCCAATTGCGTAATGATGATGTCACATTATTAACTATTCAACTTGGTAATGGAGATTTAGGTTTAGTAGAAACTATTAGTGAAGAAGTTGTTGAAACTAAAGAGCATACTCCAACATTTGTTATTAAAGACAGTAAAGATGCAAAAGACTTTGATACAGCAAAAACAACCCAACTTGACTCAAAACTTACAGATGTTAAAGCACCTCAATTTCGTTCATTAGATCAACCATCTGTATTAAAACAAATTGGTAAATCAATAATTGGGTTATTGGGTAAAAAAGAAGAGGAAGATAAATAATTTATCTTCTAACTTGTTTATTATCAACTATTAATCGTTAATTAAAAGGGAGGAAGAAATGTATTGGCCTAGCCCTTCTGACTATCAAGATGCAATCCAAAATCCTGGTGCTTGCTTTCAATCACCAGAACTACGTGCAGGACAAATTGCACTTACTCCTATGGGACTACCTAAAGTTGTCTCTGGTAATTTTGCTAGTGTCTATGAAATTACTAGCAATGGACAACGCTGGGCAGTACGATGTTTTTTACGTCAAGTCTCAGACCAACAACGCCGCTATAATCTACTTAGTCAACATCTATCAGGCTTTCGTATCCCTAGTTTAGTAGATTTTCAATACTTGCCACAGGGAATTTTAGTAAGAGGCCAATGGTATCCAATAGTAAAAATGGCATGGGCAGATGGCAAAACTCTTAATAATTTTATTAATGAATCTATATCAAATCCTCAAGTATTATTGGAATTAGCAGCTAAATGGCGTGGTTTAATCAATAGTTTGAGGGGAAACCGACTAGCACATGGCGACTTACAACATGGAAATATTATTGTTAGTCCACAAGGTAATTTATCTTTAGTAGACTACGATGGAATGTTTACCCCATCTCTTAGAGGTGAAAGAAGCCCAGAACTTGGTCATGAAAATTTTCAACACCCTGAACGAAATGTTAATGATTATGAAGAAAATTTAGATAGTTTTTCTGCTCTAGTGATCTACTTAAGTTTAAGAGCTTTAGCTTATCAACCTGCTCTTTGGCAACAATTTCATAATGGGGAAAATTTAATTTTTACCCGCAAAGATTTTCAAAACCCCCAACAATCACCACTTTTTCAACAACTTAAAACTAGTTCTGATGAATCTGTGCGTAGGCTTGCTAATAGCTTAGAGTCTTGTTGTTTTACTAATGTAGCTGTTTTGCCAGAATTTGAGACTTTAATTGCTAGTTTGCCTTTAACCAATACTGTTCCGGCTATGGGTGCTGCTAGTGCTTCTAATTCAGCTTTTCCGCAAACACCAAGCAGCAATATGGGTCAATTTGGTTCACCTCTACCAAGTTGGACAACTCCCTCGGGACATTCTGGACAAGTTCCGGCAACTAACCAACAGTTTAATAATGTTAATGGTCAAATGGCTGGAATACCTCCAGCCATGCCTCCTGTAGCACCTCCTATAGTAAAAACTAAAGCTCCAATATGGTTAATTTTAGTAGCTATTTTTACTGGCTTTATTGCTTTTAGCACAACAGCTTTTTCTATTTATCAATCCTATCAACATAATCAGGAAATGTATTATATGGAGTCAGACCTGTCTTCATTAAGACAAGAGCTTACTCAAGAAAAAGAAAAAAGTGCAAAATTGACTGAAGAAATGGCTGTAATGCAAAAAGCTTTACAATCAAAAAAACCATATGTTGATACAAAAAGTGCTTTAGATGATATTTTCAATAAAGCACTGACACTTAATAAAATTGATAAGCTTGATGCTAAAGTTGATTCCTTAAAGTTTTATGAAGGTGGCTATGATGGAACTTCTAGAGCAGATAGAGTTTATTTAACTAGTTTTTCTCGCAATAGTCGGTTTGTTTTTTGGGAGCTAAATCTTACTCATCCAACACGTGCAGCTAGAGAAAATTTTACCATTGATGTTAACTGGTATAAAAACGGGGCTTTTTGGGCAGATGGCCCTTCTAAAACTTATATTGAGCCAACCTGGGCAACTAGTTATCATAATAATGGTAAAGGTTGGTCAGAGCCTGGCAAATGGCAATCAGGAGATTATCGAGTAGATTTATTTGTTGATGGAAAAAAAATCGCTACTGGCAATTTTTCTATAGTTGATTAACCAGTAAATCTTATACCAAGGAAAATCGATGTCTTACGCAAAAAAAGATAAAAAAGATAAGTATGTTTGGGTAGGTGTAGAAGTCCTACGTATTACTGATGTAGTTACATTAAGAGGTGCTGTTAGAGAAACAGACCTCTCAAACTTATTAGAAGGAGAATTTAAGAAGCCATTTCTTGAAATAAGACATCTACATTGGACACATGCTGCTTGGGATGAAGTTACAGGAGAAAATAAAATCCAATTTATTTCTCATGGCCGGGATGGGGAATGGAAATGGCATACAGGAACATTTTTCTTAAAGCAAGAAAAAATTTTAGCTATTGGTCTAATGCAAGATTGCTCCAAACACCTTTCTTTAGATGAAGATTTAGATGATAATAACTGGACTCAGTAAAATTTAAGAGTTTTTGATGTCTAAAACCTTCTAATAAAAAGATTTATCTTTGAGGTTGTTTATGTCTGAAAATGAAGTTAAAAAATTTATTACCTGGGATCCTAACCGTCCATCAGGTCTAAATTGGGTAGTGTTTCAGCCTGATCAAAGAGAAGAAACAGAAGGCATTACCCCTACAGGTCAAGAGCTTGGAGAATATTTAACTTATGTAGCAGCTAAAACAGCACATCCCGATGCACGTATCACTAATGATGCCGCTGAAGCAATTAAATATGGCAATATTTAATTGCTTCTTAGGTAAATTTAACGAGGAAGTTAATAATGAAAGATCTAGATTTAAGTAAACTTTCTCCTACAAATCAATTAGATAGTATTCACCATATAGCAATTCCTGTTCTTGATATAAGTAATTCTATAAAGTGGTATAAAGAAAATTTTAATTGTCAAATAATTTATCAAGACGAAACTTGGGCATTTATTGAGTTTGCTAATATAAAATTAGCCTTGGTTACTCCTAATCAACATCCCCCACATATAGCTTTTGTTAGCCAAACAGCAGAAAAGTTTGGAACGCTTGTAGAACATAGAGATAAAAGCCGCTCAACTTACATTAAGGATCCTTTTGGTAATACAGTAGAAGTAATTGCTGAGGATTAATAAGGAGTAATTTGTTGTGGTCAAAGGTTGGTTAAAGTTTTTTGTTTCAAGTTTTAAGAAAAAATTTAAGTTTTGGATATTTTGTCTATCTTTAGTTTTTTCAATAAGTTGTACAGACAACATATCTGCTACTTTACCTCCCTCACCTATACCATCTCCTAACCCAATAAGTGCTAATGTTGTACCTGAACATCTAAAAAATATTTTTCTTGCTCGATGCGGATCCTGTCATGGTGAAAAAGGTGATGGCGGTGAGGCTGGAACAATTTATCAAGCTCGTAGTCGTAGCCCTAAAAATTGGACAGCCTTTTTAAAGAACCCAAAATCTATAAATAAAAATAGTAAAAAACTTCCTGTAGAAGGTTTAACTGAAGCTGAATATGCTGCTTTTGGAGAATGGTTAGCTAGAATTACTAAAGAAAATCGTTATGATACTGTAGGTAAATAATTTATGGCAAAAACAATTTGTTACTTTTTAAGTCTTTTACTTTTTATCTGCTTATTTTCTTGTATTAGTTTGGCACAAAATAAGCCTTTACCTAGTAAGCCAACAATAGAAAGCCCTTCTACTACTACATCTTTAAGTACTACTTTTGATTCTTCAAAGGCTTTTAATCATATTCGCAACCAAGTAAATTTTGGCCCTCATTGGGCGGGTTCTCCTGCAATTAAACAAGTACGTAACTATCTAATTAATGAACTAACTAGCTATGGTTTAGCTGTCCATCAAGACGCTTTTACAGCACAAACCCCTAATCCTAAATTCCCTACTGTAGAAATGGTTAATTTAATTGCAGAAATACCTGGCAAGAAAAAAGAAGTAATTATATTAGCTAGTCATTATGATACTAAGTGGTTTCCTGAAGAAGATTTTCTTGGTGCAAATGATGGTGGATCTAGTACAGGAGTTTTACTTGAACTAGCTCGAGTATTAGCTAAATCTAGTCCAGAGTATACATTATGGCTAGTATTCTTTGATGGTGAAGAAGCAATGAATATAGAATGGCAAGGTACAGACCATACCTATGGCTCAACTCATTTAGTTAATAAATTACGCACAGAAGCAAAGTTAAGTAATATTAGAGCTATGGTCTTACTAGATATGATTGGAGATAAAGAACTTAATATTTGCCGTGATGAAGCTTCTACAGGTTGGTTAAAAAATATTATTTACTCTACAGCAGAAGAACTTGGTTATCAGAAATCTTTTCCAGATGAAACTTGTGATATAGAAGATGACCATACACCTTTTTTACGTGCTGGTGTTGCGGCTGTAGATATTATCGATTTTGACTATGGCCCAGATAATGATTTTTGGCATACTCAAGAAGATTCTTTAGACAAAATAAGTGTAGAAAGTCTTAAAACTGTTGGAGATACTGTATTAAACAGTCTTCCTAAAATATTTAACTATCTAATTAAAACTACTAAGTAATTTTAATATAACAAATTTGGAGGATATTTAGTGAAACAAATAGCAATTATTCCTGGTGATGGTATTGGGGTTGATGTAACACGCGAAGCAGTAAAAGTATTAGAACATGCCCAAAAAGTTTATGATTTTAAGTTAAAAATGAATCATTTTGACTGGAGCGCAGATAAGTACTTAAGCGAAGGCATAAGTCTACCAGAAGGTGCAATGGATATGTTTCGCAATGAGTATGATGCTATTTATGTTGGTGCATTTGGTGATCCTCGTGTGCCAGATATGAAACATGCAGCAGATATTCTATTAGGACTACGTTTTGGACTAGATTTATATATTAATTTACGCCCCGTTAAACTACTTCACGATAGTTTAACCCCGCTAAAATCACGTACTCAAAAAGATATTAATTTTGTTGTTTTTCGAGAAAATACCGAAGGAATGTATGTTAATATTGGCGGTAATTTCAAAAAAGATACTCCAGATGAAATTGCCATTCAAGAAGATATGAACACCCGTAAAGGTGTAGAACGAATAATTGTTGCAGCCTTTGAATATGCTAAAGAGCATGGTCGCAAACGTCTAACAATGGCTGATAAGTCTAATGTTTTGCGCTATGGTCACGACCTTTGGCAAAGGGCTTTTGCAGAAATTGCTACTCGCTATCCAGAAATTGAAAGCAATACGCAATTTGTTGATGCTGTTACTATGTGGATGGTGCTTAAGCCAGATCAATATGAAGTTATTGTAACTAATAATATGTTCGGTGATATTATTACTGATTTAGGTGCAGCACTCCAAGGAGGTTTAGGAATGGCTGCTTCAGGTAATATTCATCCAGGAAAGGTTTCACTTTTTGAACCGGTGCATGGTAGCGCGCCTAAATATGCAGGAAAAAATGTTACAAATCCTATAGGTGCAATTCTAACTGCTGCAATGATGTTAGAGTATGTTGGTCATAAACAAGCCGCTAATGGTATTGAGCAAGCTGTTATTAAAGCCTTAGCAGCAGGAAAAATGACTCGTGATTTAGGTGGAAGTCTTAGCACTACAGAAACCGGAGACGCTATAACTTCCTTATTAGAATAGAATAGAATAGACAAGCCCTAAAGGACTTGTCTATTGCCAAATGCCACTATGTGGCATTAAAGGTTTAATCATTAAGCCCCAGAGGGGCTTTTGGTATTAGCCCAGTCCTTTAGGGCTGGGCCAAATATCTTGGCTAAATGTTTGGGCTAATGGGCTTTATTTTAAGCTATGTTTTATATTTTATTTATTGCTCTAGCATTAATACTATTTTTTGTTTTTCGAGGAACTACACAAAAATATCATTCTTGGGAAATTATTAAAGAACGATGGTTTCAGGTAGGGCTAGATAATTCCTTACTTTTTAGTAGTGGTACACCCCAACAAGGTAAAGAGCTAATCCGTCTTGATGGTAGTTATAATGGTTATTTGATTGCATTAAGTTTACTTAAAGACCAAAAATGTAGCGTTTTAGTAGAAGTTTCCTATCCTGAAGAAATGAGTAACCGCTTAAAGCTTTACCCTGAAACTACTTTTAGTGTTATTAATAAAATATTGACTAGTGCAAAGGCTGATAAAGAACAAGAAAGCTTAGAGCCTATTACCCAAGAGATAAATAGCCGATTACTAAATAAACGTCTTCATCCACAAGTAGTAGAACAGCTATCTATTTTAAGACAAGAATATTCTCGTTTAGGAAAGTCTTTTGAGCTAACACCTGAAAAATTACTTTATCGCCAATCAGGTTTACTTCATGACCCTGTACTGCTTTTTCCAGTGGTAGATGAAATGGTAATAACAGTTAATTTACTTAATGAACATTTAGAATATCTACTTGTACAATAAATAAACTTAGCTTCCTAAAGCAAAAAGGAGATACTTTTGGTATCTCCTTTTTTAATTTCACTACTAAAAATTTTTAGCTTTTTACTAGAAGTTATAACGAGCAACGATTTGGACAATTCTAGAAGTAGCAGCAGTGGTAGAAATACCAAATTGTGCTACGCCTAAAATAGTACCAGGGTTACCTAAATTAACACGATTAAAGAGGTTAAAGAAATCTGCACGAATTAAGAATTTATTTCTTTCTTTAACACTAAAGGCTTTAGTAACAGAGAAGTCAAATTGGTTAAAGCCTGGGCCAACAAATGAGCCACGTGGAACGTCACCAGGATTACCATCTAGTAATGACAATGAAGCAGGTAAGAACAAGGAAGAATCTGGGCCTGTTTGTAAGCGTGGGTTAATATTTGGAGCAGGTGCTTGGCCAGGTTGACCATTAGCAAATCTAGCACGTGCGCTTAAACCAGTTCCTTGAGTGTCCAAACCATTATAGAAAATACCAAAGGAATTACCTGTTTGGGCTTGGAAAATACCAGACACTGAAACACCACTAACAAATTGGTTTAATACTTTATTAGAAGACTTAAATGGGAGGTCATAGATAAAGTTCATAACAAATCTGCTACGAACGTCATTACCTGATGGGCCACGTTCAGCAGCTTGACCACCAGCAAAACCAGAGGAATCACGAGGTAAGGAACGGTTGCCATCGCTAGGAACTAATGGATCTGTAGCATTATCAATAGCATGGCTATAGGTATAAGCTCCTTGGAATTGGCCTGTACCAAATCTACCATCAGTTAAAGTCTTGGTAACTCTAACTGTTAAAGCATGATAGGTGGAAAAAGCATCTGCTAAGTTTACAAAAGCAATGTTGAAGGCTGTATTTAATGAGCCTCTTAAGAAGTTTTGACGTAAACTTTGGCTAATAGCATTATTACTTCCTGTAAGTGCATTAACACGTGCTACACTAGTTCTATTACCATCTACCACATTTAAGAGGTTAGTAGCTTTAGCACCAATATAATCAACTTCAACAATTAAATTGCGGAGAACTTCTTGTTGGATACCAAAGTTAAAGTTTTGAGAGTAAAGATTTTTGAAATCATCTCTAAAACTATTGTTTGGCTTGCCGTCTCTGCCCTTAGTTGGGAAAATTACAGGTAAAAGTTCATCTCCATTCACTACAATAGGAGTAGAGACAATGCTAGGTACACGAGGAACATTTTCTATTAAAGCTTCATTAAAGTCTCTAGTTGCAGGGAAATCAATAAAGGCAATTTCAAATGGTGGGTTACCACGAGCATTAGTAAAGAGGTTACCAAATACACGGTCATAGAAAATACCATAACCACCACGAATAGAGGTTTTACCCTTCTTAAATGGATCCCAAGCAAAACCTACACGTGGGCCAAAGTTATTATAGTCATTACTATAAAGAGGAATACTTGGATTTGGTGAGTTTTTACCTATAGGACTAAATAAAAATCCGCCTTTAGGTTGAACGCCGCTAGGATCTTGACCAAGTAAGCTAGTTAAAAGTCCATTAACTTCATAAGGCACACCTTTATATTCATAGCGAACACCATAATTTAAGGTAAAGTTTGATAGTATTCTCCAAGTATCTTGTACATAGAAATCTATCTCACGTACACGGAAACCACGCAAATTATTGTCTGTACGTGCGCCACTTAAATCAAAGAATTGTGTTTGTGTTTGGAAAGCAACTAAACCATAGAGTGTGGAAGCAAAATTGTTAAATGTACCACCATTACCAGCGGCTGGAATTGGCCTACCAGCAGAATCAGCAAGGATTGGGAATCCAAAAGTTGTTGGAAGTGCAAAGCTAACAAATTCTGAACGACCAAAGTTTGTATCACTGTTGGAGTAAACAAAACGGCTTTCAATACCAAACTTAAAGGCATGTTTTCCACGGTTATAAGAAACATTATCAGCAATAGTAGTTGTACCAGTAAAACGGGTTTGTGTATCAAACCCACCTAAGCCTGTAATACCACCAAAGCCTAAGTTTAATACTTGACCATTACGAGTGCCAAAAGGTTGAAAATTAGTAGGTGCGCCAACTGCTTGGAAAGCAGCACGAACCATATCATCTAATTTAGCAGAATTGCCGCCGCTGCCAGGGCCGCTAAATGGAGCATTAACACGATTACCACCTAGCTTAAATTCATTGATTAAATTTGGAGTAATAACAGAGGTAAAAGCAATAGCAGCAAGTTGGGTACGTTGTAATGTATTACCTTCATCTTCTGTTCCGGGGAAGGTTGGGCCACCTAATGGGCCATCAAAACGAGTAAATCCATAACGTGCAGAAATACGATTTCTATCAGAAAGTTGATAATCAACACGTGTTGTAACATCTTGTTGGCGTTGTTCTGCTGTAAAGTTAAAGCTAAACGCATCAAGTGTTCCTGGGAATGGGGATCTTAATGGGTCATTACCTAAAGGATAAATTTGATTAAATATTTGTTGAACAACTGGGCTAAAGGTAAAGCCATTAGGATTATTTACACCATTAGGACGAACATCTAATCGACCAAAAGGAGTATTTTCTAAAATACCCATTCTTGCACTAGCAGAAGGAACAACACGAACTTGACGAGAACCTATATCAAAGATATCTGCTTCAGAGTTAACAAAGAAGAAAAGTTTATTTTTAATGATTGGGCCGCCAAAAGTACCACCAAATTGGTAACGGCTTAATTCCCGCTTTTCTTCCATATCAAAGAAATTACGTGCAGCTAAAGAATCATCTCGGTTATAAAGGTAAGCTCCTCCATGATACTCATTTGTACCACTGCGAGTAGCAACATTGATGATTGCACCTGTATTACGGCCAAATTCAGCATTATAGTTATTAGTAATAACACGAAATTCTTGTGTAGCGTCAATGCTAGGTGTAGTAACACCGCCTGGGATACCTGGTACTTCTGTATCATTGTTATCAACACCATCTACTTGGAAGTTATTATTACGTTCTCGTGAACCATTAACAGAAAAACCACCCAGTCCAGAGTTAGCAGGCAATACACCTGGAGCAAGTAAAATCAAAGCATTAGGATCACGTGACAATAATGGTAACTGTAAAATTTTCTTATTATCAATTAGAGTGGATAATTGTTGGTCAGTAGTGTTGATTTGTGTAATAGCATCACTAGCGTTAACATCTACAACAATGTTATCTGTGCCTGGTTGTACATTGATATTTGCACTAGTTACAAATGATACAGATACTTGAATATTAGCAGCCGTAGCATTACTAAATCCAGCAGCAGTAACTGTAACATTATAAATACCTGGGTCAAGGCTAGGTACATTGTAAGTACCATCTTCACTAGTAGTAACAGTTCGTTTTATACCTGTTTTAGTATTTTCAACTTCAACTGTTGCACCTGCAACAACGGCTCCTGTTGGGTCTTGAACTACCCCAGCAACACCTCCAGTAGAAGATTGAGCATAAGACAAGCTAGTCATACCCATTAATAACATTAGTGCAGTTTTACCTGTTAATTTTGATAGCTTTTTAAACATCTCTCCTCCTATAAAATTTATCTGCTTATAACTTTAGGAATAATTTTTAACTTACCTATTTGTATAACTGTTGCTCTTTATTAAGTGGCCGTGTGACGGCAAAACCTGTCAAAAAATTTATTAGAAATTATGATTGATTACTTTTTTAGTAAGTTTATGAGCTTATCATACGCAACTAGAATGCCAACCACAATTATTTTTACTAGAAGGTATTATTTTATTGTTAATAAATAAGTTAGTTTAACATTACTTATTACTATTAAATTTAGTTCAATGCTTTTCCAAACAAAAAAATGGATTTAAACAATTGAAAAAATGGATTTAAAGGTTTTTTAGTGATGCAAAAAGGCGCACATTGTTTGTTTAATTATTATGCGCCTTTTTTAGTGCGTAAAATTATAAGTTAGTTGGCACTATTGAGCAAGCGCAACTACTTTTTCTGCGGCATCTTTCATACCTGTAGCAGTAGTAAAGTTAAGACCTGAGTTTGCAAGTAGTTGGCGTGCTGCTTCAACATTTGTTCCTTCAAGACGAACTACTATTGGAATTTTAATTCCAATGTTTTTAGCCGCTTCAATTACACCAGCAGCAACCATATCACAACGAACAATCCCACCAAAAATATTGATTAGCACAGCACGAACTTTTTCATCTGCAAGTAGAATACGAAAAGCATTTTCTACTCTTGCTTGAGATGCTCCACCACCTACATCTAAAAAGTTAGCAGGTTCTCCACCTGCAAGCTTGATAATATCCATAGTAGCCATTGCCAGTCCTGCGCCGTTAACCATACAACCTATTGTGCCATCAAGTTTTATATAGTTAAGGTCAAATTTTGAGGCTTCTATTTCTAGGGGTTCTTCTTCGTTAAGATCCCGTAGTTCATTAAAAGCTTTATGACGAAATAGAGCGTTATCATCAAAATTTACTTTTGCATCCAAGGCATAAAGTTGCCCATCTTCAGTTAACAAAAATGGATTTATTTCTAGCAATGAAGCATCCATGTC
Source organism: uncultured Clostridia bacterium (assembly GCA_964492845.1). Classification (GTDB taxonomy): domain Bacteria; phylum Acidobacteriota; class Blastocatellia; order Chloracidobacteriales; family JADJPF01; genus JADJPF01. Next base: position 91,434 of record CAZBMZ010000013.1, on the reverse strand, counting down.
CGTAAAAGCTTGATATAGTGCAAGGAAAAACTTAGTTGCATTAGAAATAAGTTCTGCTGGAAGCCCTAAACCAAAAGCTAATTTACGCCCTTGAAAGGCTTGCATCCCTACTAATGGGTCAATATATTCCTTTAAGATTGCTTCTGGATTATGTGCAGCAACTTCTTCTATATCCATACCTCCTGCGGCAGAAGCCATAAAAACGACTCTGGAAGTAACACGGTCAACTAATAAGCTTAAGTAAAATTCCTTTTTAATTTTTAAGCCTTCTTCAATTAGCAGTGTTTGTACTTCTCGCCCTTCGGGGCCGGTTTGGTGTGTAATTAACTGCATGCCCAGTATTTGACTAGCTAAAGTTTCTACTTGTTCTATACTATGGCCTAACTTTACACCTCCACCTTTACCACGCCCACCAGCATGAATTTGGGCTTTTACCACTGCTGGAACACCTAGTTTTTCAGCAGCAGCGCGAGCATCTGCGGCAGTACGTACCATTTCCCCACGAGGTATTTTTACACCATATTTGGCTAACAATGCTTTTGCTTGGTATTCATGAATCTTCATTAATCAAAAACCCCTTATAAAATTTTAGAAAAACAACATCTTATTTATTTAATTTGACTTCTATTTGGTAGGTAACAACAAGTTTATGTCCGAAAGGGCAAAAGTATGTCAAGCAAACAGAAATGTCAAGCCTTAAAACTCAAGAGTATTTGACAAGTGCTGGTGGATCTTTTTATTCTGCCAAGATACAATGTGCCTACCCATTGGATTAATAATGCTTAATAATTCATTAAATTTTAAGCATTTTAATAGCTGGTAATTTTTTGCAATTTGCTAGACTAACTCAATATAAATTAATAATTTTAATTATACTAAGACTATTTAACTATCCTATATAAGGAGTTTTTTGCATGGATGCGACTGAGCGCAAAGAAATAGTAGAGCGTTTTCGTTCTGCACCAGGAAAGTTAGAACGCAGTATTGATGGTTTAGGAGAGTATCAACTAGAGTTTCGCCCTGCGCCAGGAAAATGGAATATCCGAGAAATAGCTATTCATCTTTGTGATAGTGAAATAGTTGCTGCGCATCGCATTCGTAGGGTTTTAGCAGAGGATGATGCTAAGCTAACTAGTTATGACCAAGACCTTTGGGCTAGTAACCTTAAATATGGCAAACGTAATCTAAACAATGGAGTAGAACTATTTAGGTTACTGCGTAAATCTACCTCAGAATTATTTGAAGGTCTAACAGAAGCAGACTGGGAGCGAACAGGTATACATGATGAACATGGCAAAATGACACTACTTGACCTAGTGCGTCTTTATGCTGAACATTGTGAAAATCATGTTGCACAAATTCGCCAAATTCGTCTTGAACTAAGCAAACAGTAAACTTTAAATTATTTATTTTGTAGTAAGTTATAAACTTAGATTTTCTAAGTTTAGCTAGAAGTACCATTCTATTGTTAATTATTATTATACTATTAATATTGATTTCTTAAAATTTATTACCAAGGAAATAAGATGAGTACATTAAAAGGTAAAACATTATTTATTACTGGAGCTAGTCGGGGTATTGGTCTAGCAATAGCCCTTAGAGCCGCACAAGACGGAGCTAATATAGTTATTGCTGCAAAAAGTGCAGAAGAACATCCAAAACTACCAGGAACAATTTATAGTGCAGCAAAAGAAATTGAGGCGGCAGGCGGTCAAGCACTTCCCTGTTTGGTTGATATTCGTTTTGAAGATCAAATCCAAGCAGCCGTAGAAAAAACTTTGGCTCAATTTGGTAGTATTGATATTTTAGTAAATAATGCTAGTGCAATTAGTGTAACTGGTACATTAGAAACACCTATGAAAAGATTTGACTTAATGCACCAAATCAATGCAAGAGGAACTTTTGCTTGTTCACAGGCTTGTTTACCACATTTATTAAAAGCTGAAAATCCTCATATTCTTAATATTTCTCCGCCACTTAGTATGGAAGCACGTTGGTTTGCTGGACATGTTGCCTACACAATGGCTAAATTTGGGATGAGTATGTGTGTACTTGGAATGGCTGCTGAGTTTAAAGATCAAGGTGTAGCAGTAAATGCACTTTGGCCCAAAACAATTATTGCTACTGCTGCTGTACTAAATTTATTAGGTGGGAGTGAAGTAGCTAGGCAGTCTCGAAAGGCTGATATTATGGCCGATGCTGCACATTATATTTTTACTCGTCCAAGCCGTGAATGCACTGGAAATTTCTTTATTGACGAAGGTGTTTTAGCTAGTGCAGGTGTTACAGATTTTGAAAAATATGCAACAACTCCAGGCGTAGAACCACTGCCAGACTTTTTTGTTTAAATTTGTCTAAAAATTTTCTATTTCTAAAAAGGTGTAATTTCTAATGAGAAAGACTGTTTTATTTTTAATAGTGGTTATTCTTGCATTTAGTATGATTAGATGTAGCAACCCTACTCCAAACAATACTTCTTCTGAACCAACTATTTCTGCTGAAAATGAAAAGGCTTGTAAAGAAGTAATAAACGCTTATGTACTTGAGTTTCTACGCCGTAACCCAACAGTTAATACTTACTTAGGCGGTGGTGGACTTGATACAAGCTTAAAAGAAGTAGATGGAAAACTACGGGATCACTCAATAGCTGCACTAGAAGCAGAAGATAAATGGTTAAAAGAAACTTTAGAAAAGCTTGAAAAAATTGATGAAAAAACTATTTCTCCTACCTTAGCAATTGATCGAAATGTAGCTTTAGCACAAACTCGCTTTCTGCTGCATCAACATCAAGAACGTCGATATCAAGAACGGGCTTTAGACACCTATATTGATGAACCTTTTCGCGCTGTTGATTGGCAATTGCAAGGTATGACTCAAACTGGAGAAAAAAGCTATGGAACAGCCGAAGAATGGAAACTCTTAATAAATCGACTTGGAGAAGTTCCAAAATACTTAAAAGTTGCTCAAGAACAACTAGAAGCAGGCGTTAAGGCTAACAACACGGCTGATTATCGTATGCTACGGCGTAATGGAGTTGATACATCAGAATCAAATGCAAAATATTTTGAAGCAGAAATACCTAAGATTGCATCTGAAAGAATTTCTGGGCCAGAGCGAGACGAGTTACTAAAAAAACTTACAGAATCTGCTAAATCAGCAGCAACCGCTTACCGAGAGCTAAAAGATTATGTAGCAAAAACTTTTTTTGATGACCTAAATGCTAAAGGTGAGGCAGGCGTAAAAGCCCAGTTTCGTGGCGATCGTTTTATGATGGGTGAAAAGGAATATGATTGGGCAGTAAAAAATAACTTAAAAATAGACAAGTCTGCTGCTCAGCTTTATGAAGAAGCCTGGCCCATTGTCCAAGCTACTCGGGATGAAATGATTAAGCTAGCTCGTGAAATAGGCCAAATAAGAAACTTAAAACTTCCTGAAGATGGCCCAGCAGCAGTAAATGTAGTAATTGAAGATCTTTCAAAAGATTATCCAAAAAGCGACGCAGAAATGGTTAATTGGTATAAAGAAGCTGCTTTTCGTTTAGTTGACTATTCCCGTAAAACAGGCATTTTTGATGTACCAACAGACTATAAGTTAGAAGTTGTGGAAACTCCTCCACCACTACAATCTTCTATTGATGGTGCAGCTTATTATCCTGCACCGCCATTTAAGAATACTGGTGTTGGACGTTTTTATGTCTCTACAACTAATAATGATGTAGCAAAATTAAAAGCTAATAACCGTGCTTCTATTGCTGATCTCTCAGCACATGAAGGTTTTCCCGGTCATGACTGGAATTATAAGGTTATGACACAGTATCGTGACCGTATTTCCCCAGTTCGTTGGCTTACTGCTGGTGCTGTAGAAGACTCTTCTTCAATGTGGCAAGATTCAATGGCTTCTGAAGGTTGGGGACTTTATTCTGAAGCTCTTATGGCAGAACCTCAAGCAGATTCCCCTAATGGATTTTACACTCTTGAAGAAAAACTTTATCAATTACAAGGTAAATTATACAGGGATCTAAGAGTACGTATTGATACTGGTATTCATATAGGAAAGATGAAGTATGATGAGGCAGTAGATTTATTTTCAGAAATAGTTGATTTCCAGCCTGGTAGTTGTCAATCAGCCGAAGCATTAAAAAATGATGCTAAACGTGCTAGTTGTGATTCTTCAGAAAAAGCAATCTTTCGCTATTCTAAATGGCCGACTCAAGCTATTACTTACCGAATTGGAAAAGATCAAATTTTCGCGCTACGTGCTGAGGCCAATAAACTTTTAGGAGATAAATTTTCTCCTAAAGCTTTTCATATTCTATTTATGCAGTATGGAACAATTCCTCCGCCTTATTTTCGTGCTGAACTGCTAAAAGAGCTAAAAGAAAAAACCAAATAAGCCTTCCAAAAATTAAAATTGTCACACCAAGAAAACCTTTTTTTTGGTGTGACAATCCAAGCAAAAAAACTAAAATAAATTTCCATGTTAACTAATTAAAAATTAGGCTAAAAAATGGCTCAAAATATCCCACAAGATGCTAATTATCAAAATAAAGTTAAAGAAAGTTTTGAAAAACAAACTTTAATGACAACTCTAAATGCTAGCTTAAAAGAAGTTAGTCCAGGTAAAGTAATAATAGAAATTCCTTACAGCAAAGAATTTACGCAACAAAATGGATTTATTCATGCAGGAGTAATAACTAGCATAGTGGATACAGCTTGTGGTTATGCAGCTTTTAGTCTTTTTCCACCTGATTTTGATGTGTTAACCATAGAATTTAAGATAAATTTTCTTTCACCTGCCATAGGAACAAAGTTTCAAGCACATGGTAAAGTAAATAAAAGCGGTAGAACGATTTCTGTTACTAGCGGCGAGGTTTATGCAATTACAGATAAAGAAGAAAAACTTATTGCAACAATGCTTGCAACAATGATGGCAATATCACCAAATCGCTAACAACAAAAAAGCTAAAATTTATGAAAAAATTAATGTTGTTTTTTTTATCAATTTTTTCCATATCCTATAGTGTAAGTGGTAGCTCATTTTTTTATCCTAAATATACTTTTCTACCTCATCAACACCCTAAAACAACACTAGGAAAAGTTCTTACCTCAATAGAACAGCAAACCTTCCAAACAATTTATTATGACCCTTCTTATGTAAAACTATCTTATCCAAATGGAGATGTGCCTTTAGAACGAGGAGTTTGTGCAGACGTTGTAATTAGGGCGTTTCGTGCTGCTTCAATAGATCTACAACAAGAACTTCACCAGGACATGAAAGCTAATTTTAAGCTCTATCCTAAAATTTGGGGCTTAAAAAGACCTGATCCTAACATTGATCACCGTCGAGTAGCTAATTTGATGACGTATTTTCAACGTAAAGGCTACGCATTAGCTATTAGTCAAAATTCAAAGGATTACCTACCTGGCGATGTTGTTGCTTGGCGACTTGATAATGGACTTTTGCATATTGGCATAGTTAGTGATTTACTTGATTTGTCAGGAAAATCTTATCAAGTTATTCATAACATTGGTGCAGGGACAAAAGCCGAGCCTAGGCTTTTTGAGTGGAAGATCATAGGTCATTATCGTTGTTTTAATGTTACTTGAAAATAACTAAGTATTTCTCTATAGCAAAGTTTGGTTTACAGACTTAATAGACGAGTGACATAATTGCTTACCCACAATTAATTTATATAAATAATAACAATAACAAAATAATGATATTCAACAAGTAGATTGTACTAGTAATATATCTTATACAGAACAGTTGCTTAGGTAAAAACATAATGGGCGACGATCGTCAAAAAGCCGAAGAAACATTAGTAATAATAGATGCTTCTCTTACCCAGGCATCATCACCTGAAGAATTTCTATTAGAAGCAGAAATTTCTGATTCATCTACATCTAATGCCACCACACAATTTAATAAAGATAAAGAGTCTTGGGAACCAATAATAGGTACTGAATTTGACAGCAAATATAAAATAGAAGAAAAAATTGGTGAAGGTGGTATGGGATTAGTCTATCGCGCTAATCATATATTTATAGATCGTCCTGTAGCCATTAAATTCCTGCGTCAAGAGTACTTAACCGATACCGCTGCAATAGAAAGATTTAAGCTAGAAGCTAGGGCAGCAGCACGTATTCAACACCCTAATGTTACAACTATTTTGGATTTTGGTATTAGTGGCGGGACATTTTATCTAGTAATGGAATACCTAGAAGGGTTTTCCTTAAGAAAACAACTAAAAACAAATGGTGCATTAAGCCTTAAAGATACAATTAGAATTATGCTTCAAGTATGTGATGCACTAGATGCAGCGCATAAATCCAACATAATTCATAAAGATCTAAAGCCCGACAATATTTATATACATATAAAAGACAATGTAGAGCAAGTAAAAGTGTTAGATTTTGGTATTGCAGAAATTGTTGGAAGAGTAGTTAGCGAAGAAGATCAAAGCCTTTTAGCAGGAACACCTCATTATATGTCACCTGAGCAATATCAAAATGATCCTGTTAGCCCAGCAACTGATATTTATAGTTTGGGAGTAATTCTTTTTGAGATGCTAACGGGCCAATTACCATTTGATGAACTGTCTCCTGTGTCATTAGCACTTAGGCATTTAAGTAGCCCTCCCCCTAAAGTAACAAGCCTAATGCCAACAGTACCAGTAGAATTTGAAGAAATCGTTAATAAAGCTCTTGCTAAGCAGCCAGAAAAACGTTATCAAACAGCCCTTGAATTAGCAGAAGACTTACAAAAGAGCGAAAAAGTTACTACTCAATTTAGTGTAGCTCAAGTAGTAAGTAGTGAGTCTGGTGCTGTTTGTTCTAACTCTAAGTGTGGTCAATCTGGCTTAGTTGGCAATCGCCGCTGTCCAAACTGTCAAGCATTAGCTATTGGTTCATTACTTCGCCACCGTTATTTAATTGATAAAATGGTTGGCAAAGGTGGGTTTGGTACTACTTACCTAGTAAAAGACTTAGATTGTTTTGAAGAACAAAGAATATTAAAAGAGTTAACCTTAAGTATAAAAGATGAAGATCCATTGGATCTTAAAGATATGGCTGAAAGACTCTTTCGGCGTGAAGCACAAGTCTTGTTAAACTTATATCATAGCGGTATTCCTCGTCTTTATGCTTATTTTGCTGAAGAAAGTTTTTCTTATTTAGTTCAAGATTTTATTCCTGGTCAAACTCTTTCTGAAGAGTTTAAGAGACGTAAAACCCCGCTGACTGAAGAAGAGATAATGCCAATATTAACTTCTTTGGCTGATATACTAGATTATTTACATAGCCATACACCTCCAGTAATTCACCGAGATATTAAGCCTCATAATTTGATGCGTCATCAAGATGGGCGAATAATGCTTATAGATTTTGGAGCCGTTTGTCAGGCAGCAGCAAGCCCAAATGCTAATCATACTGTTATAGGCTCGTTAGGCTATGCACCTCCAGAACAATTCCTAGGTCAAACAACTATACAAAGTGATCTTTATGCAGTTGGAGCATCAGTAATATATCTACTAACAGGTGTTCCACCTAGATTACTACTATCTAACTCTACTACAGATAAACTAGATAAAGAATTGATGGGCAAAATCTCCCCTCAACTTTTAACACTGTTGAAAGATTTAGTTAATCCTCAAGTTGAAGCTAGATTGCCTAATACTTTAACCTTGAAAAAAAGACTAATATCTTTTAACAATAATTCTAATTTTGCTGTTGCCAATAAAAGTCAAATTGAAATGGTTTCAGTCAATATAAATGACAGCAAAGCTCAAAGTCTGATGAACAACACTATTCAAGCTACTCCTCCTCAAAGGCCATCTTTATCAGGAGCATTTGCTAAAATAACTAGTGGTCTTCCAAGTAGTTCAAATAATCCATCTAATCCATCTAATCCATCTAGTAATACACCTTCAGCTAAAACAATTTCTTCAAACTCAACAACTTCTCCTAGTTCCTTAACCTCCCCTAGTTCAGCTTCCACTATCAAAACTACAGGGGAACAACCAGCTACTATACCTAATATAAATTCAACAACTAAACCAACTCCATCATCTACACCATCATTATTTCAATCTCTTACACCTAAACCATTACCCGCAGTTGCACCTCAACAACTAAACTCAAGTTTTCAACAAGTATCTAAACCATTATCAAGTCCTCTATCAAGTCCTCTATCAAGTCCAAGCGTTCAACAACAGGCAAAAGCTGAGCCTGTTAATACACCAACTATTGATTTTCAGGCAGCAGCACAACTTTGCTATGAAGTAGAAAGTATGTTAAGAACAATTGACTATGGAACACATTTTGCGGTACTTGGAATTAGTTCTGATGCTACATCAGAGCAGGTAATTACAGCTTATAGAGAATTAGCTAATAAATTTAACCCTAGTAAATATCTACATTTATCTAGCTACAATCCTAGTTTACAGACAGACTTAAAAAAGATTTTTTCCCGCTTAAAAGAAGCTTTTGAAACTTTGATTGATCCAAATAAACGTAGTCAATATAACCGTATTTTTCGTACTGGTACTTTTGAAAAGCTAAAATAATCTGTAAATCTTTATTATTAAAATAAAAATCTTTGTCTCTTTACTAAATAGCCTTAATATATCCCTATAAATTTCCCCTTAAATTATTTTCCTTTGGAGTGGCTGTCATGAAATTTCTGGAGATATTAAAACATGATACAAGCAGTACAATGTCGCCTGCACGAGCTTTTTTAATTTCTATGCTCTATATGATTTCGGCTGATGAACAAATCGAAAGTCAAGAAATTGCACGACTATTAACCATTACTGGTAGCACTAAAACCGGCCCTCTTAGCCTTCAAGCAATTAACCAAAAATCTCTTGACTTAGCTTTACATTATCGCAGTCATAATTCTTTAGATCATTTTTTATTAGAGGTAACACCTATTCTTTCACATCTACAAAAGAAATGTATTTTACTTAATATATTTGAATGTGCTATTTCTGACCAAGAAATTGACATTCCCGAACAAGCAGTTTTTGATAAATTTATAGCCGCTTTTGAAGTTCCTACAGAAGAGCTTTCTCCACACTTAACAACAATTTTACTAAAGAATAATTTCTCTATTTTTAGTAATAATCCATAAAGTAATTACTTTGGGTAAAATATGACTATTTTAGAAACAACTATAACTAATGTTACGGTTTACACTAGTTATGCTAGGGTGACTCGTCAGGTCAAAACCAAATTAATAACTGGGGATCACACCTTAGTAATTAACAATCTACCTGATACTTTTTTATCCGACTCTGTACGTGTAAATGGTCAAGGTAGCGAGTTAAAAATTATTGCTGTAGAAGTAAACCAACAAATGTTAAGCGAGTCTCCAGAAGCCAAAATAGCTGAACTAGAAAAATCCTTGAAAAGCTTACAATTAGAAGAGCAAAAGTTAAATTCTGAAGCTAAGATAATTAGTGGTAAATTATCCTTACTCAACCAACTACAAACATCTGTTGGAACGGATTTTCCAAGATCTATTAGCTATAACAAAAACTCAATAGATAATTTAGATAAAACACTAAATTATTTAACCCAAGAGTTACAAAATACTTACAAACAAGAGTTAGAATTTAAAGAAAACCAACAGGGTTTAGCAAAACAAATAGCTATAACTAAATATGAACTAAATAAATTACAAAATAAGGATGTTAAATTACGCTGGGAAATACAAGTTTTTGTAGAAATGTCTAGCGAAGCAGAAATTATTTTAGAAATATCTTACCTAGTTAATGGAGCATCCTGGCAACCTCTATATGATATTCGCCTAGTAGAAGATAAGGTTACATTAAGTTATCTAGCTAGCATTACTCAACAAACCGGCGAAGAATGGCGTGAAGTTGATCTGTCGCTTTCTACTGCACAAGCAGCAACAACTAGAACAATCCCAGAATTATCTCCTTGGTATTTAAGGGTTTATTCTCCTCCTGTATATCCTCCACCTCAATCAATGGCTAAATCCGCTGGCCCTTTAGCAGCATTTGGCGGAGCCGTTAGACGACGCTTAGAAGAATCCTCAGAAGACGACGAACTAGCTTTATCAGACGTGCTAGCTGAACCAGCCCAAATAGCAACTACAACAATAGAAACAAACTCTTCTGGATCATCTGTTACTTATCATGTGCCAAAATCTACTAATATTCCTAATGATGGCTCACCACATAAAACAACGATTGCAATAATTCCATTAGAAGCTAGCTTAGATTATGTTACTGCGCCAAAATTAGCGTCTGAAGTATACTTACGAGCTAAAATAAAAAACACTTCTCCTTATTTATTCTTACCAGGCAAAGCAAATATTTTTCATGACGCGGATTTTGTTGGTAACACAGAACTAGAACTAACTGCCCCTAATGAAGAATTTGAATTGCAACTAGGAGTTGATAGCCGCATTAAAGCAGAAAGAAAGTTAACTCAGCGCACTGTAAGCAAAACTTTCCTTGGGGGTAGTAAACGCATTACTTTCACTTACATTAATACTATTACTAATAATACAACTAAGCCTGTTAAAATAACAATTTTTGATCAATTGCCTGTTGCCTCTCATGAACAAATAAAAGTAAAAAACAGTGAAATTTCTCCAAAACCTACTGAACAAGATGACCTACAGATTATAAAATGGGAGTTAGACTTAAAAGCTGGAGAGAAAAAAGAGTTTTCTCTTACTTTTACCGTAGAACACCCAAAAGAATACACAATAATTGGGTTAAGTTAAGTTTTGTTAAAGGATTCGGCTGTGTTACTAAAACTAAATAAATTAGCAATATATGCTTGGGGGGTGCTAGGTTATAACTTAGCCGTGATTGTTTGGGGTGCTTATGTTCGTTCTAGCCGTTCAGGTGATGGATGTGGAAGCCATTGGCCTGATTGCAACGGAGAAATAATTCCAACAGCCCCAGAACTAAAAACCATTATTGAATTTACTCATCGGTTAACTAGCGGTATTGCATTACTAATGGTAGTAGCACTACTTATTTGGTCACATCGCCTTTATCAGAAAAAACATCCTGTAAGACTTGGTGCTAAACTTTCTATGATTTTTATGCTATTAGAAGCTGCTGTAGGAGCAGGCATAGTTTTATTTAGTTTAGTAGCCGACAATGCTTCTATTGCACGTGCAATGTTTATGTCTGTGCATTTGGTTAACACGTTTTTACTACTAGCAGCATTAACATTAACAGCTTGGTGGGCATCTGGTGGCGCGGTAATTAGGTTAAAGGCACGGCCAATGCTTAGTTCAGGTATAACTGCCTGTCTATTAGCGATAATGCTTTTAGGTATGAGTGGAGCAGTAGCAGCACTTGGGGACACTTTATTCCCTGCTCATTCTTTAGAACAAGCCCTAAAAGCTGACCTTTCACCTACAGCACATCTTTTAATCCGCCTACGTATTTTTCACCCAATCATTGCAGTAATTGCTGTTAGTCTTTCTCTTTCCTTTGTTATAGTTGCTATGTTGCAACAACCTAGCATTTGGTCAAAGCGTTTTGGTTGGTCGTTTGTAGCTTTATCAATACTTCAAATAACTTTAGGCGTCTTAAATGTTGCTCTACTTGCTCCTACTTGGCTTCAATTAGTGCATTTATTAGTAGCTGATTTGGTTTGGTTATCTTTAGTTTTATTTGGGGCCAATGTTTTGGTTGCAGACTGGCAGGTTAATCCAATAGAAGAAACAAAATTAAAAACTGTGTCTTTAGCAAACAGTTAAAATATAGTTACGTAAGAGCATAAATTTATACTCTTACGTAACTAATATTGGGGCTTATAGCCTAAATGAAATCTGTCCTTTTACATTAGCTGAACCTGTTTTTAATTTACTTGTGTTAAATTTCCACTGCTCAATAGCCTCTAAACAAACATCATTTACTTTTTCATCACCGCTAATAATTTGGCTATTTATAACATTTCCTGCTCGGTCAACTTCAATTTCTACTATAACTTGACCTGTAAAATCATTTTCTATTTCTGGCTCAACAATAACGCTAGCTGCTTGGCGCAATTCTTTTTCACTACGGTTAATCACTATCGTTTTAATAACTACACCTCCCATTTCTACTACTGGTTCATTTACTGGATTAGCAGCAACTCGTCCCATAACCATTTTTCCCATCTCAGGTGCAGTAGTTGAACAGCTACTAGAATTACTATTAGCTAATTCATCTTTAGGGATTGGATTAGTATCAATTGCCATTTCGCCTTGTACATAATTATTTTTAGGGATTGGATCATAGTTAGCAGCAACAGATCCCATAAGCGGATGTTCTACTGTTTTTTTGCTAGTTAGATAACTAAACATCCCAAAGCTTGCTCCAAAACTTAACACGGCTGAAATGATAGCCGTTGCTGTACGAGCAATTTTCTTTTTTAATGCTTGAAGACCAACAGGACAATTTTGAGTTAGTATAGTTCCATCTGAACGACGATAAAACCTAACACATAAGCGACCTTCTTTATTTCTAATTAGTTCTTCTGCTTGGTCTTGTGCCATGTTAGAAAGATTATAAACATTTAAGCTACATTGTTGGCAAAATCGAACTTGGTCATTACCAGTCATTTCATTCCAGTTAGCAGAACAAGGAGCAGCAATAGAAATCATATTTAATGGGATACTTCGTTTAGTCATAAACTTTCTAACCTCTGTTTGTTATTGATTTTTCTATTTGGTCGTTTATCACTAAAAAAAGTTCCGCAAAGAAATTAAAATTTTTGCAGGAAAATTGTTTTTTAATATAAATTTTGAAAAAGCTTTAAAGTTAGCCAACTTTAATAGGCTTTCTCGATAAAACTTAGCATGCTAGAATGGCACGTTTATTGCGTCAACGAATAAGTAATAAGTTATTAAGAAATATCTGAGGAAGTTAACACATAAGAAAATAAGAGGAAGTAATTATGCAAATCCAAAAAATTGCAGTTTTAACTAGTGGTGGAGATGCTCCTGGAATGAATGCTGCTATTCGTGCTGTAGTAAGAACAGGTTTAGAAAAAGGTTGGGAAACATTTGGTATTCGCTATGGTTACACAGGCTTATTAAATGGCAATATTATCCCTCTTGGCGTTCGTGATGTAGGAGGAATTATCCAAAAAGGTGGGACAATGCTGGGAAGTTCTCGTTGTCCAGAAATGCGCAGCGAAGAAGGAAAACAAAAAGCTCTACAAGCATTACAAGACAATAAGATTGATGCTTTAGTAGTTATAGGGGGAAATGGTACACAAAGTGGTGCTGATGCTCTTTTCCAAAAAGGCTTTCCCGTTGTGGGAGTTGCATCAACAATTGATAATGACCTCTGTGGTTCAGATATTACTATTGGCACAGACACCGCGCTTAATATTGCACTTGAAGCTATTGACCGTATTAAAACAACTGCATCTTCACATAAAAGAGGATTTCTTTTAGAAGTAATGGGGCGTAAATGTGGTTATTTGGCATTAATGGCCGGCATTGCTGGTGGTGCTGAAGCTATAGTGATTCCTGAAGCAGAACTTTCTCCAGAAACAATTGCAGAGCAAATAAATAATTCTTATGAAAGAGGAAAATCCCACGCAATTGTTGTTGTAGCTGAAGGCTCAGAAAATAATGCGGAAACTTTAATAGCTTATTTTAAGGAACATGGTAAAAGACTAGGGTTTGATCTTAGGTTAACTAAATTAGGACATGTGCAGCGTGGCGGAGTTCCAAGCGCATTTGATAGATTGCTAGCCACTAGGTTAGCTGCTGGTGCAGTAGAGTTTTTAAGCAAAGGTCAAGCAGGAGTTTTAGCAGGTTGGGTAAATGGTGCTTTAGCGGCTACTCCCCTTTCAGAAATAGCCAACAAAACTAAGTCTATAGATAAAGAATTATTTAAGTTAGCTCAAACTCTGTCAATGTAGTGCAGTTAATTTGGAAGTAAAAAAAGAAAGTAATAATAAAGTATTGGGGCGTTAAAAAGTACGCTGTCTAAACGATCTAACAATCCTCCATGACCTGGAATTATTGAGGCAGCATCTTTAGCACCTGATCCACGTTTAAGCAGCGACTCAAATAAATCCCCCATCTGACTAATAATGTTCATTGTTATAGCTAAAATCAAAGCATGAACAAGAGGAAGTTGGGGGAAAAAAGTATATTTAGTAACTAAACTTGCCGTAATTGCACCAAGTAACCCGCCTATAGAACCTTCAACAGTTTTTCCAGGTGAAATTAATGGTACTAACTTATTTTTCCCTAGGTTGCTACCTACATAATAAGCCGCTGTATCACTAGCAACAATAATTAGAAAAAATAAGGAAAGTAGTTGACTAGATTTAGGATAAGGATTAGCAGTAAATTTTATTGCAATTAAAAAGCTAGCTAGTAGAACCACATAACAAACACCTAATAAAGTTGCAGCAACTGAATTTAAGACTTTTGCAAAATCTTCTGATGTTTTACTTTCAAAAAGCGAAGTAATCATCATTGTAGTAAGTAAAACAACTATTGTAGGGATAATTATTTTTTCTGGATTATTATTTTGTGTAGAAGCATAAACTATTAGAGCAGCAGCTAGAAAACCTTGGATTTGATGAGGGTTAGAGCCAACTTTTTTTGCTAGCTGATAAAATTCCCAAAGAGCCAATGCCAGGACAATCGCAGCTAAAGTTAAGAAGTAATAAGGGGTTTGACTCCAAATAGCAAAGCCTAGTAAAGAAACTAGAACAAGTCCAGAAACAACACGTTTCATTTTGCTACCCTCGCAGCAGGTTGCTCAACTGGGGCCAGACCTCCATAACGGCGTTCCCGTTTTTGATATTCAATTACTGCTTCAAATAAATTTGTACGGCAAAAGTCAGGCCATAAAGTATCAACTACGTAAATTTCTGTATAAGCAATTTGCCAAAGAAGAAAATTAGAAATTCGCATTTCTCCGCTAGTACGAATTAGTAAGTCAGGGTCAGGAAGTTGTGAAGTATAAAGATAGCGGGAAATTTCTTGCTCAGTAATATCTGAAACATTGCGACCATTTTTAAGATAATCTAAGTGAAGTCTGCGAAAAGCATCTACAATCTCATTACGACCACCATAATTTAAGGCAATATTTAGTACCATACCAGTATTATTAGCAGTTTGTTCTTGAGCAAATTTAATTTCTTTTTGTATTGAGCGATCTAGCTCTTCTGTACGTCCGACGGTTACAAAACGAATATTATTACGTTTAATTTCTGCTAGTTCTGAACGTAAAAACTCTTTTAATAAACTCATTAGGGTAACAACCTCTAAATGAGGGCGTTTCCAATTTTCTACAGAAAAAGCATATAAGGTAAGAGCCTTAAGTTTTAGTCTTGCGGCTGTTTCTACAGTTGCACGTACAGCTTGCACACCTGCACGATGTCCAACTACGCGAGGACGACCACGCTTAGCCGCCCAACGCCCATTGCCATCCATAATAATAGCTATATGTTGAGGCATTTTTTCCGAGTTTATTTGATTAAGTAGGAACTCATCGCGCGAGCCGCGTTCAATAACACCTTCAAAATCGAACATTTACCTATGTTTCCCTGTTAAGATTGGCCGCAAGATTATAACAAAGCCAAAAGCGAAAGTGCGATGTCAAGTTACTGGAAAAATTTGATTTTTTTGTAAATTGACAAACTAGTAGTCTACCTTGAGCAAGGTTAAACCACAAGCAGGGGCGGTTGGCCCGGCTTGGCTACGATCCTCAGACTCTAAAATTTTAATAATTTTTTCTGCTGTTAATTTACCCCGTCCAACTTCTAATAATGTTCCAACTATTGTCCGCACCATATAGCGTAAAAATCCATTACCTGAAACTTGAAAAATTAACTGATCTTCTTTTTCCTCTATTTCAATGCCAGTAATAGTGCGAATACAAGAATGTGTTTCTGGTGCTGTAGCAAAAGCAGCAAAATTATGTGTCCCAATTAAATTATTAGCTGCTGTTTTTAGATTAAGTAGATTTAATTTATATGGATAATGATAAAAGTAACGATACTTAAAAGGACTAAGAATTTCTCCAATCCCAACTTGATAACAATAACTTTTCCCTTTTGCTGAAAATCTAGCATGAAAGTCCTGTTTAACTTCTTCAACCTGACTAACACGGATATCTAAAGGCAAATTCCCATTAATTGCACGTTTTAATTTATCACAAGCAATCTGTTTTTCTGTTAAAAAACTAGCTACTTGTCCAAGCGCGTGGACTCCTGCATCAGTACGACCTGCACCATGTAAAGTTACTTTTTCACTTGTTATACGGCTTAAAATTTCTGTCAAAATTCCCTGAATAGTAGTTCCATTGGGCTGAATTTGCCAACCACAATAATTAGTTCCATCATATTGCAAAGTAAGTTTAATATTACGCATTAATTATTAATTTTCTATTCACTTGGATTTATCAAGAGGTTGCCGACTACCTGGTTTTACTAGCGGCAATCCCTCTTGGCACATTGGACAATTTTCCGCTGAGTAAGTAGCAACATCTAAAACGGCTAAAGACACTGGTGCAAAGGGAAGTTCAGCCTTACCTGCCGAACGATCAATAATAGAAGCATTTCCAACAACTTCCCCACCTAATTTTGTTACCACTTCAATTACTTCTCTAGTAGATTTGCCTGTAGTAATAACATCTTCAATTACTAAAACTTTTTCACCTGGTTTTATTTCAAAACCTCGTCTTAGCTGCATTTGTCCTGCTTCACGTTCAGTAAAAACTGCTCTTACTGAAAGATTACGTGCAACTTCATGTCCAATAATTACACCACCTAAAGCAGGGGCAACCACTAAATCTATTTTTTGAGTATAAAAACGTTTAGCTAAATTCTGTCCCAAACTTTCTGCATCCTTTGGATATTGCAATACCAAGGCACATTGTAAATATTTAGCACTATGTAGCCCTGAACTAAGTAAAAAATGCCCTGTTAATAATGCCCCACATTCAGTAAATAACTCTAATACACTTGGCTGATCCATTTAAATAAAAATCCCTTCTGTTAATAGTTAAAATTATTTGCTTTATCTTCTATCTTGTCATCAGCTAGAATGTTTTGCTTTTAAGAAACTTCAATCAATAGCGATTTTTTTTATGTCCGTCAAGCCATGTGTTTCTGCCTTTATACAAGCTGGTGGTAAAAGTCAAAGAATGGGACAAAATAAAGCCCTACTAAATTTAGCTGGCCGTAAATTAATTGAATACCCTATAGAAAATCTTTTAAGTATAACTTCTTATGTTTCAATTATTACAAATACTCCTGATGTTTATAGCGATCTAAAAATAAACTCTTATCCAGACCTTCGCCTTGATTGTGGGCCATTGGGCGGCATTTATTCAGCCCTACATTATTCTACGACTGATTATATACTTACACTTGCTTGTGATATGCCTTTTGTATCCAGTGAGTTACTGCTTTTTTTAATTGAGCAAGGAAATACTTATCAAGTTTGTGTACCAATGGACAAAGATGAGCAACTACAACCGCTTTGCGCTCTTTACCATAAGTCTTGCCAAGAGAACATTTTAGCCTTACTTGATCAAAAAAAGTTTGCTCCTAAAAATTTATTTTCTTTAGTAAAAACAAAAATAGTGCATTTTAAGGATTTTGCTGACTTAAAAGGAGCAGAACATTTTTTCACTAATATAAATACTCCTACTGACTTTGATTTAGTGAGCCATTATTTGTCTTAGATTATTTATTTTTATTGTTTTCCAAGGAAGCGAAGTTTTGTTTGATAAAAGAAAAATTGATATAATGGCCTAGCAAATTTCTTGCTAATAATTTCTAATTAATCTTCCCCAAAATTGGAGACCATAATGCTGAGTAGACAGCAAAAAAAAGTTCTTATTACTGTTGGTAAATTTGTCTTACCTCTTGTTACAGCATTTATAGTATTAATGCTGTCACTTACATTTTTTACAATAAAGTCACTTACTAAACCTCCTCGCTCTCCCTATGCAATAAGCCTAGATGACTATAAGTTAATAGGTGTACCTATAACTAAGCAAGATGTTAGTTGGTCATTAAAAGGCGGAGGGAAAGCAGATGGTTGGCTTTTTCAAGGGCCAAAAGGCGCACCTTTAATTGTTCTAAGTCATAGTTATGGTCAAAATATGGTTGACCAAATTAGTTTAGCTGTCTTGTTATACAGTTCTGGCTATCATGTTTTACTTTATGACTTAAGAGGACATGGACAAAGCTCTGTAGAGCAAACTTCTTTAGGTGATGATGAAGTAGATGATTTACTTGCAGGAATAGAGCAGGTAAAAAGTCTTAAAGATCCAAATGGTGAACCATTAGTTGACAAAAACCGTGTAGGGCTTTTTGGAGTTAGTCTTGGTGCTTATGCTTCTTTAGTTGCTGCTAGCAAAGACCCTTCAATAAAGGCAGTAGCTGTTGATGCAATTTATCCAGATGTTAGTAGGTATTTAGAACTTAAAATGAAAGAGTTTTCTAGTTTAAGTAATCCTCTACTGTTTTATTTTACTGAACTTGGAATGAAAATAACCTTTTCAAAATATGGGACTACTTCAGCACAAAAAGCCGTTCGTAATTTAGCAGAAGTTAATCAACTTTATATAGTTGGTAAGGATGCTAAAGAGTTACAAACAACCACTAAAGAATTATTTAATCAAGCTCTTACACCTAAAGCGGTTGAAGAAGTGCCAAAATCACGCATCAACATACTTTATAAAGGTGATCAAGACGTTTATGATCCTGTAGTACAAACATTTTTTTTAACAGCCCTACCACCAGCGGTAGAAGCAGTTGATCCAACAGCTACAACAGAAAATAAACAATAGTGTAGCAGTATTGGAAATTGCTAATTTTTAGGAAAATTTTAATTTATGTCAGCAAGACGTTTTTTCTATTTCTTTTTAGTAGTAATTTTGTTGGCTACAGCCTGTCAAAATGAGGCGACTACTAACCCCTCAACTAGCATTGAAGCTAGCCAAACACCAACAAACACAACAAATAATCCTGATACAGTTTTACTAGATAAAAAAGAAAATATTAAGGTTGGTCTTTCAATACCAGAAATTCTTACTACAGATATTGCTGGAAATAACTTAACAGTTGGCTCACGTTTAGATAAACAAGGCCAACTTTTAATGGTTTACGCTCCAAGTTGCCCAGTTTGCCATGCTACTATGCCCCGTGTTGCTACGCTTTATAATGGCTTTTTCCACGAGCGTAATATCCCTGTTATTGCATTATCTGTACAACCAAAAGCTGCAACAGAATTTAGTGTTAAAGAATTAAGCATACCTTTTAAGGTAGCTGTAATGCCTGATGTAGATGCGCGTTTTGGCTGTCGTATTCCAGATATACCAACTACAATTGCTCTTGGTGCAGATGGCAGCATCAAAGGTATTTGGGTAGGACAATTAGGCTCAGAACAAATGACAGAAATAATAAAAATCTTTTGTCCTGATTGTAATATACAAATCAATCCATCTTAAAATTTACAGGTAAAATTCTTAATGGATACTCCAGATAATAAAACTCGTAGTCGTGTAGTAACTTGGGAAGATCCTTTTGAAGTAGCAAAAATATCAGCAGAAATGGATGGTTTATCATTTCTAAAACTGATGATTGAAAATAAAAAAAACCCTCCTATTGCTAGCTCTTTAAGTTTTAAGCTTACTGAAGCGACTGAAGGTAAAGCTGTATTTACATTTGAACCTGCCGAATATCACTATAACCCATTAGGTGTAGTTCATGGAGGTGTAGCAGCAACCGTTTTAGATGCGGCTATGGCTTGTGCTATCCATTCTCTACTGCCAAAAGGAAAATTTTGTACTACACTAGAGATTAAAGTTAATTACCTTCGTGCAATTACATTAAAATCTGGGTTGTTACGTTGTGAAGGTGAAGTAATTCATTTAGGTAAACAAACATCTGTAACACAAGGAAAAGTTTTAGATAACGCAGGTAAGCTTTATGCTACTGCCACTGCTACTTTTATGATTTTGAAAACAAATATAACAGAAAAATAATTTACTTTTATTAGGAGGCATATGAGAAAAAAGTTTTTCCTCTTAATTATTTTTTTAATTACCTTCGGGAGTTTTAGTTTAACTATGGCACAAACTAATATCACAGCACCAATAGCTAAAAAAGTACCAAAGATTAACAAAATACATGGAGATACATTAACAGATAATTATTATTGGTTAAGAGAAAAAGATAATCCTGAA
Source organism: uncultured Clostridia bacterium (assembly GCA_964492845.1). Taxonomy (GTDB): domain Bacteria; phylum Acidobacteriota; class Blastocatellia; order Chloracidobacteriales; family JADJPF01; genus JADJPF01. The sequence goes on along the minus strand of CAZBMZ010000013.1, from coordinate 71,228 downwards.
GTTATTTCTTACCTAGAAGCAGAAAATGCTTATACAGATTCTGTAATGAAGCCTTATAAAGAATTTGAGCAAAATCTTTATAAAGAAATCATTGGTAGAATTAAAGAAACAGACCTTTCTGTTCCCTACCGCGAAGGAAATTATCTTTATTACAACCGAACAGAAGAAGGTAAACAATATTCTATTCTTTGTCGTAAGCTGGCCGCTAGTGCAAATGCTAAAGAAGAAATTCTGCTAGATCTAAATAAACTAGCAGAAGGTCAGAAATTTATGTCTTTAGGCGACTTGGACATTAGCCCAGATGGAAGAAATTTAGCTTATACTACTGATAATAATGGGTTTAGACAATATAAACTTTTCATCAAAGACCTTGAAACAGGTAAAGTTTACTCTGAAACTAGAGAACGTGTTACAACTGTTTTATGGGCAGAAGATAACAAAACTCTATTTTATGTAGTAGAACATCCTCAAACTAAACGTTCCTATCAGCTTTATCGACATTTATTAGGTAGTGAAAAAGACGACCTAGTTTTTGAAGAAAAAGACGAACTCTATGGTTTAGGTTTAGATAAATCTAGTAGTGAGGCTTATATTTTTTCTATTTCCAGTAGTTCTACTACTTCAGAAGTTCGCTATATACCTAGCAACAAACCTGATAGTAATTTTAAGCTATTCTTAGCACGTGAAGAAGGTCATGAATATTCTTTAGATCACCATAGCGGACAAAGTTTTTATGTTCTTACAAATCTGGAAGCCAAAAACTATCGTTTAGTTACTTCTGCAATTGAAAACTCTAACAAAAATTCTTGGCAAGAAATAATCCCTCACAAAGAAAAAGTCAAACTAGAAGGAATGCAATTTTTTGCTAACCACTATATAGTTTATCAACGTGAAGATGGGCTGCAAAAAATTCTTATTTCAAACCTAAACAATAAACAATCTCATTTTATTGAATTTCCTGAACCAGCTTATTCGGTTTTTGGTAATGCTAATCGTATATTTGACAGCAATGTTTTTAGGTTTTCTTACCAATCTTTTGTTACTCCTAACTCCGTCTTTGATTACGATATGGACAAACGCGAGCGTAAGCTATTAAAACAAGATGAAGTTGTTGGAGGCTATGATTCAACTCAATATAAATCTGAAAGAATCTTTGTCACTGCAACAGATGGTGCGCGTATCCCTGTTTCAATGGTCTACAAAAAAGATTTAGTAAAAGATGGCTCTCGCCCAATGTTTTTAAGTGCTTATGGTGCTTATGGTTCTACAACTCCTGTTACATTTTCCTCAGCAGCCTTAAGTTTAATCAACCGAGGTGTAATCTTTGTCCGTGCGCATGTTCGTGGCGGTAGTGAATTAGGCCAAATCTGGCATGACCAAGGTAAAATGATGCTTAAACGTAATACTTTTACCGATTTTATTAACGTCGCAGAATATCTAGCTAATGAAAAATACACTAGTAAAGATCGAATAGTAATCCAAGGTGGTAGTGCTGGCGGTTTGCTTATAGGTGCAGTGGTTAATATGCGTCCAGAACTTTTTAAGGCAGCTATAGCCGAAGTGCCTTTTGTTGATGTAATTAACACAATGTTAGATGAAACTTTGCCTCTAACCGTAGGTGAATTTTTAGAATGGGGTAATCCTAAAGTTAAAAATGAGTATGACTACTTAAAATCTTATTGCCCCTACACTAACATTGCAGCCAAAGCTTATCCCAACATTTTAGTAAAAACCTCATTAAATGATAGCCAAGTAATGTATTGGGAACCTGCCAAATATGTTGCAAAACTTCGTGTAAATAAAACTGATAACAATTTATTACTTCTAAAAACTAATTTAGCTGGTGGTCATGGTGGTGCATCAGGTCGCTATGATAGATTTAAGGAAGTAGCTTTTAACTACACATTTATACTTACTCAATTAGGTATAAATCAATAAACAATTCTAAACTTTAGAAATAATATTATTATGGATGATTTTGGCATTAACGCATTAAAATCATCCATAATTTTTTAGCCTTTAGTCTTTAGCCTTAATTTTAATTAGTCTAAGTAATTTTTTATATGCTATATTTTGGCATAACTTAATGGCTACTACATTTGCAAATTTTTACTACTAACCAAGAAGAAAGCTTTTAATTTATGTCATTTATAAAATCTGAAGATTTTCTTGGAACTAATAGATTCTTAATTCAAAACTTAATAGGCTCAGGGACTTTTGGAGTCGTCTACCAAGCTTATGACCAAATTAATAATAGTGTAGTTGCTCTAAAAAAATTACGTAAAACAATTTATGAGCAAAACTCTGAAGCTCTTTATCGATTTAAGCAAGAATTTCGTTCATTAGCTGAAGTTAACCATCCTAACTTAGTTGATCTTTATGAGCTAATTTCTGATGGAAATCAATGGTTCTTTACTATGGAACTAATTGATGGTGTTAGCTTTATCGACTATGTTTATGGAAAAAATAAACATAATACACCTAATCTATCTAATAATTCTTCACAACAAACTATCTTAGATGCTGCTACAACAACAATTAATAAATCAACTGTGTCAAAAGACATACCTAAAATCCATCAAGTAAGTTCCTCTAACTCTTTAACAAAAACTGCTATTACACCTGAGATAATAGAGCGACTAAGAGAAGCCTTAAAGCAACTAGCAGCAGGTATTCACGCGCTTCATAAAATTGGCAAACTACACCGAGACTTAAAACCTTCTAATGTTTTAGTTAGTGATTCTGGAAGAGTTGTAATTTTAGATTTTGGTTTAGTAATAGAACAAACTCTTGAAAATCTGGAGATTGACCTAGTTGGTACACCTACGCATATGTCCCCAGAACAAGCAGCGGGCTTACCAATTACTACTGCAAGTGATTGGTATAGTTTTGGTGTAATACTTTATCAAGCTTTAACGGGACAATTACCTTTTTCTGGTAAATTATTTGAAATATTAAACAAAAAGCAATTTTTAGACCCTGTATCACCTAATCAAATAGTAAGCGGTCTACCAACGGACTTAGTAGACCTATGTTTAGCTCTATTGCAAAGAGATCCACAAAATCGCCCTATAGGGCTAGAAATAATAGAAAGTTTTAAGGATAAAAACAGCCCGACTTTAACAAAACGTTTTTCACCTGTTACAAATGTATTTGTTGGAAGAAATAGCCATATTAATGCTTTAACCACCGCATTTAATCATAGTAAATCTGGAGGCCCAGCTATTGCAAATGTTCATGGTATTTCTGGGATGGGCAAAACTTCTTTAGCTCGTTATTTTTTAGCACAAACTAAGTCTTTAAACTCCAATGTTTTAATTTTGTCTGGCCGCTGTTATGAGCAAGAATCTATGCCCTATAAGGTGTTTGATAGCCTTATAGATTCACTAGCACAATACTTAAAATTTTTACCTGAAAGTCTATTACTTACATTATTACCAGAAGATTTTTTAGCCTTAACCCGACTTTTTCCAGTGCTAAAATCTATTCCAACTATTCGCCAAGAATATAAAAAAGTTCTTAAAATCCCTGATACACAAGAGCTTCGCCGTCGTGCTTTTACAGCCTTACGACAGTTATTAATTAATTTAAGCCAAAAATATTCAGTAGTATTATTTATTGATGATTTACAATGGGGAGATGGAGATAGCATTGCACTAGTTCAAGAAATCTTTCGTCCTCCTGCTCCTCCATCAATTTTGTTAATTGCTACTTATCGCAGTGAAGAAAAATATAATGTTTTCTTAAAAGCTTTTTTAGCCCTACCAACAGAGTCAAATATTAGTTCCTGGCATATAGAAGTTGATAAACTTTCCGAAGAAGAATCGCGTGAATTAGCATTAAAACTCTTAGGTGAAAATGAAGAAATTCTTTCTGTATTTGCAGATTTAATTGCAGAAGAATCGGCTGGAATCCCATTTTTTATTGTTGAACTAGTCCAACATATTCCCATAGGTTCAGCAAATAAACGTGTTACTAAAACTGGAGAATTAATTTCTTCTGGTAAACTCAGATTAACTAAAGAAAATACTGAAGCGGTAAAATCACTAGAAGCAGTTATTCATGAACGTATTTCGCACCTTCCCACCTCAGCACGACATTTATTAGAAGTAATTGCTATTGCTGGTCGTCCAATTCTTCGTCAACTAGCTAAACAAGTTGCAGGGCTTCAACAAGAGGAACTTTCTGCCATTTCGCTTCTACGCTCACAACATTTAATTAGATTTCGAGAAAATTTTAATGATGACCTAGAAATTTATCATGATCGTATTAGAGAAGCTATAACGCGCTATTTAACGACTAGTGAAAAGCAACTATATCATCATAAATTAGCTTTAGCCCTAGAAGCTTTTACTAATATTGATCCAGAAATTTTAGTAGTTCACTTTTTACAATCTAGCGATTTAGAAAAAACCGCCAAATATGCCTTGATTGCCGCAGATAAAGCCCGACAAGCACTAGCCTTTGACCAAGCCGCCCATTTCTACCAAATTTGTATCAATTTATATAATAAAGATACTGCTGTAGAAAGTCTTAAAACTTTACAAATTAAACTAGCCACGGTTCTTTCCTGTGTTGGACGCGGAGCAGAAGCCGCACAAGTCTTTTTGCTAGCTTCCGAAGAAGCCGAACCTGAAGAATGGCTAGATCTTCAACGTCGGGCAGCAGAACAATTCTTAGTTTCAGGTTTAATTACCGAAGGTTTATCTTTATTTCATACAATACTTAATGCTTTAGGTATGCAGCTACCTACTACCCCACAGGAAGCTTTTAGCTCCATGCTTGCTACACGAACAGAAATTGCTGCTCGTGGCTTTAATTTTAGCGAAAGAACAGAATCAGAACTTTCCACAGAAGAAAAATTATCTATAGATGCTTGTTGGTCAATTGTTATCGGACTAACATTTATTGATACAATCCGAGCAGCAGAATTTCAAGCACGACATTTATTATTAGCTTTAGAAAGTGGTGAGATTTATAGAATCTCCCGCGCTCTTGCTATGGAAGTAGGTCATCGTGCTGCTGGTGGTAAAGCAGTCTTAAATAACGCATTTGAAGTAATTGAACATCTAGATAAACTACTAACTAAATCACCTAATGCACATACTTTAGGTTTATATAAATTAGTAATAGGTTCTATCCCTTATTTTAATGGTAAGTGGAAAGAAACTTGTCAGTTTATGCGAGAAGGTGAAAAGATTTTTCGGGAACAATGCGTTAATGTTCCTTGGGAAATAGATGCTACTAAGCTTTATCTATTACGTGCTTTATATTATTTAGGAGAGATTAAAGAAATTTCTTATCAACTGCCAAGTTTATTAAAAGAAGTACAAGAAAGAAGTAATCTTTGGGTAGTAGCCTTAATTTACTCTAGATTTTATATTGTCCCACTAGCAGAAGATCTACCAAATATTGCAGAAAAACAAGTAAAAGAAGCTATTAGCAACTGGTCACAAGAAAGTTTTTACATGCAACATTACTGGAGTTTATTTGCTAATGTTGAGATTGCTCTTTATAACCAGCAAGCAGCAAAAGCATGGGAGATTATTGATAAGTCTTGGTCTAAATTAATAGAATCCTTACTATTAAGAGTAGAAATATTTTTACTAGAAACTTTTTATTTACACGCCCGTTGTGCTTTAGCCATTGCCTTAGAGAGTGACGAAAAAGATAAGTTTTTTGCTTTAGCAAAACAAGATGCTCAAGAAATAGAAAACCGTCAAGTAGCTTGGGCAATGCCACTTGCCCAACTTATTTACGCTATGATCTCAGTTCAAACCGCAGACAAAGCCACCGCAATTTTACAGTTAGAGCAAGCAGAAGCCGAGTTAATTGCTGTAGACATGTATCTTTATGCTTATTGCACCTGTTATCGTCGAGGTCAATTGATGGGTAATAGCAAAGGGGAAAACTTAAAACAAAAAGCTTCTGAATGGTTAAACAACCAAACCATTAAAAATATAGCCAGCATAGCAGACATGCTAATTCCCGGACATTGGGAATAACAGTGTACTTATTTATTAAAAAGAAAATACCCTATTAAAAATAACGCCATTATTAGAGGAACAAGCCCAACTACTAATAATATTGGATTTTCTTTTAATAAATTAAGTAGCGATGTATTTGCAACCTTATTTTGTTCTTTAGCAACATCACTATTTTTATTAATTTCAGAAACACCATTAAAATCATTTTCTTGATTAACACTATTTTTTGATTCAGCAATTGAATCTCTAACAGTAGGAAGATTTGTTTCATCTACGGATGGAATATTTTTTAATTGAGTTGCTACAGCTTGTTTAATAATTTGTTGGGTGCCAATTTTGCTTAGAGCCTTCTTAAAAGCATTAGCAAATTCTACCGCACTACTAATTCGTTTATCCCGGTTTTTTTCCAGAGCTAAGGCTAAGACTTGATCTATTTCTGTTGGTAAATTTGGATTAATGCTAGCAATAGGTTTTGGTTCGTTAAATAAATGTCCAGAAATAATATTTTGTACTGAACCAGCAAAAGGGATTTTACCGCTAATCATTTCATAAAGAATAATTCCTAAAGCATAAATATCTGTGCGGTGGTCTGCTGGTTCGCCATCATAAACTTCTGGAGCCATATATTGAGGTGTTCCCATAAATTCACCTGTCTTAGTTAATTTTTGGGAAGCATCTGTATTGGTAACAAGTTTAGCAAGCCCAAAATCTACTACTTTTATTACTATTTCTTCACCAATTTCTTTAAGCATAATATTTTCAGGCTTTAAGTCTCGGTGAATAATTCCTCGTTGGTGTGCAGCTTCTACTACTTCGCAAATTGGCATAAACCAGGATAAAGTTTGTTTTAAGGATAAAGCTCCATGTTTACTTAGGTATTTTCTTAAGCTTTGGCCGTTAATATATTCCATTACAATAAAAGCTCCACCATTTGAAGTAGAGCCAAAATCATGAATAGTAACAGCGTTAGCGTGGTCAAGTTTAGCAGCGGTTTTAGCTTCACGAATAAAGCGGGCTATGGCGACTTCATCAGAAACCGTATCAGCGTTCATAACTTTAACGGCAATTGCTCGACCTAGTTGGACATGTTTTCCAGCATAAACCGACCCCATGCCACCTGTTCCAATTAGTTTTTCCAAAAGGTATTTTTCGGCAACAGTTTTACCAATCCAGGGGTCTTCTTTAATTTTGCTAACAACTTTTTCTACTCTATCCATAAAATTTAACTATGCTCTTGGCTCAAATGTAGCAGTGGTATTTTGATTGTTTGCTGTTGCTTCCTGACTTTGCAAACGCAAATAAGCTAACATCTTTACGACTACAAACAGAGGCCAAATTAAAATATTAAAAAACACAACCACAAAGTAAGAAAAATCCGGCAAGTTTACTCCATACCCAAAAATATTAGTACCTAAAGTTTCATTTAAGGCTTCTGTAATTAAAAGTGGTGAAATAAAACCAAATAAACCTAGTAGCAATAAAAAAATAGGCATACGCATTCCTAACTTATGACTAAGCTTAAATGCTTGCATATTATAAACTTCTTCTGCTATTGCTATTTCTGAAGCAAAAGCCCCACTAGGATAAGTATATAAAACTCCTAGCCAGCAAAATGCAATTCCTACTAATTGGTAAATTCTCCCAACTAAAGAAGTAAACAAATATTTAATACCTCGACTAAATACATTACGATAAGCAGAAAAAAGCGTTATGTTTTCGCCTCGATGCCGCTTAAGAATGGCTAAATCCAAAGTACCTATAACAAACGAATACATAATAAAAGGTATTATATTACAAATAACTATACGTAAGTCCGCATCTTTAATTCCAAAAGAGTAGCGTACAATATCTTCATGAAGTAAACAAAGAGGTATTAAACTAACAGCAGTAATACTTATTAATAATAAAAAATTTTGCCAGTAGAATTGAAATGCGTTTTGGACAACCCGAAAAAGCTCCCTAGTGCTTAGAGATGCTCTATTAGCATTACCTAAATTAACCATCCAGTCTTGAAATTGGCTATTTGGTGTTTGTGGAAGAAGATTAGCAACTACCAGACTTTGACAACGAAGGCAAGTTTCTGTAGCCTCATCAAATTGATCTGTTTGATGACAAATTTCACAACGAATTGACTTAGTTTTTGTTTTGACCTGAAATTTCATAGCTTTAACAATAATTAAAATTTTTTCAGAGTCAAATTTATTTATTTTCTTTTGACAAATTATTTTTTGCTGGGGTTTCTAATTGCACTAAATAAATACCTATTAACACTAATGCACCTCCAATAAATGTTTGCAAAGATGGGACTTCTCCAAAAATTAACCAGGCTAGCAATGATGCTCCTAAAGGTTCACCTAAAAAAGCAATAGAAATTAAAGTAGCACTAACATTTTTTAGGAGCAAATTAAAAATTGTATGTCCGCCTAAAGTTGGAACAATTGCTAAACCTAGTAAAACTAAGTAATCCGATGATGTAAAAATATTTGGGCTAGCTCCTGATATTAAAGCTACTGGTAGAAGTAGCATAGCGCAAACACTATAAACCAAAGTAGCATAGCTAGAAACTGTCATATTGGCTCGAAGTTTTTTTCCAATAATAATATAACCTACTATAGTAATAGCCCCTACTAAAGCAAGTAAGTCACCAATTAAAGAGCCTTTTAAGCTAGCTAAATCCATTAAAGACTCTAGCAAAATAACAATTATTCCACCGAAAGCAATTAATACTGCTAGTAAATTACGTAAGGAAAATTTTTCTTTTAGGAAAATTCTGCTAGCTAAAGCGGTAAAAATTGGATGACAAGTTACAAGTAAAACCGAGCGAGCAACAGGAATATAAGCAATTGAAAGTGTCCAGGTGCCAAAATGTAGAGCTAAGAAAAGACCTGCTAGCAGTAAAGCTTTTATTTGTGAGGAGTTTATTTTTGCTAACTCTTTTTTTTGTAAAGCTAAAGTAGGTATAGATATGATTAAGGCGGCTAAAAGCATACGATAACAAGCTACGCCCAATAATGGTAACTGTCGTATTTCCAAGATTTTAACTAATATGCCTGAAGAAGAAATACAAATAATTCCAAAAGCTAATGCTAAATAAATTTGTTTTTTTGACATTTAAGAAAATTAATTTTTCTATTTAAAGTTTTTCTACATTACATAAACAAGCTTTATTTTCAGCAATTTGTACATTAGGTTCTAGTGCATCAAGTGTTAAAGCGTTAATAGCGTTTCCGCAACTCATTCCCAAACTGCCCCAGTGCATTGGGGCCCAAAGCGTTTCTACTGGCTTATCATTAATTATCAAGGTTTGTATTCTACCTGTAACAATGGCTCTTGCCTGTGCATAACCCCGTTGGGTTGTGAGCTTAACATGGTCACCCGCTTTTATACCTAATTTTGCAGCTAACTGTTTACTCATTTCTACAAACGGTTCTGGAACTAATTCTACTAGCTTAGGCATTCTACGAGTCATTGCCCCACCGCCCCACATTTCATGAATAAAACCTGTACATAAAACATAGGGAAATTCTCCTGCTGCTTGTTCAACTGTAGCAGGATTTGACCCACGATGTTTTACTAACGGATTATTTTGGACTTTATGATAAATATTTATGGTTGGGCTTTCGATAGGTTCATAATAAACTGGAAGCGGCCCATCAACTAAAACAGGTGATTTATCACGAGCAAGCGGGCTTTCTGCCTCTTTATCTGTGTAAGGAGCAGCAAAAAGCCTAGCTCGTCCTTCAGCTAAAAAGCGAAAAGCATTACGTCCTATTTCTGTTTCTGGACGGGCTAAAATACTTGTAACATCAGGTACATCAACACCTTGCCAAGATTTTTTGTTTTCATCCCACCAAACTAGCGGTTTAGCACCATCTCTAGGTTGACCAGATAAATCACAAGAGGCACGATTATAAAGAATGCGAATATTACCGGGCCAAGACCAAGCCCAACTTGGATGTAGCCCTATTTCACTAGGATCACTAGGATCACGACGTGCAGTATAATTTACTATCTTGTTATTTTCTTCGCCTACTGCACCACAATAAAGCCAGCAACCTGCACTAGTTGACCCATCTGCTTGCAGGGCTTGAACATGTGGCACTTGATGACCTGTTTTTAAGCTTACTTCTTTATTAGCAATAGTTATGGTTTTATCTTGCCAAACTTTACCGCTAATCTCCTTTAGCACTTCTAAATAACTAGGCTGCTCTCCATAATCCCAAGTAGAGTTAAGAATGCTTGCGTCTTTTGGATCAGTGGAATTAGCATAAAGTAAGCGAACTTGCTTAAAGATTTGGTCTAGTATTTCTAAATCTGTTAGAGCATTTCCTGGAGCATCAACACATTTATCTCGCCATTGTAACCATCGCCCACTATGAGTAATACAGCCGGATTTTTCCAAAAAACTAGCCGCAGGCAAGGCCAAAACATCTGCGGCAACACTAGAAGTCTTAAAACTTGGATCGCGCCAAAAACTAGCTGTTTCAGTCTCAAAAATGTCTACTACAACCAATAAATCTAGTTTGGCTAGCCCTTGTAAAGTTACGTTATGATTAGCATTAGATACAGCAGGATTTTGACCTATGTTAATCAACATTTTAATTTTTCCTGCTTCCATAGCTTCAAACATCTTAAAAGCAGAATAATTTATTTTAGTACTTTGCTTAGGTAACCAATCGTAGCAAAAATCATTTTCTGCTTGCGCTACATCTCCATAAATTGCTTTAAGATAGCTAATTAAATATTTAGCGCGAGAAGTCCCATTTTTTTCTATCCAACTTTTTAAGGTTGGTGTGTCGGTTGATGGAGCAGATAAATAACCTGGCAATTTGTCCCAGGCTACGCCTAAATCCGTTGCACCTTGAACATTTGATTCGCCTCTATTAGCCGCTACACCGCCACCAGCTTTTCCAACATTTCCCAAAAGTAGCTGAATTATTGGATAACAGCGGATGTGTTGCGTCCCATAAGTATGTTGTGTTGCTCCTAAAGCATAAAGAATTGTTCCTGGACGATTATTTATAAAAGTATCTGCTATTAACTTTTGTTTTTTAGCTCCAATCCCTGTAACTTTAGCTGCTTTTTCAAAACTATAGTCTGCAAAATGTCTCTTTAAGAGTGAAAAAACTGTGTTTTCATCTGTTAAACTATTGGCTACTTTTGGTTTACCAGCACTATCAAGTTGATAAGCCCATTTACTAGTATCATAGCTAGCTGTAACTTCATCAAAACCAACAAATAACCCTTCTTCAAATTTATATTCTGGATTTATTAAATAATAAGCATTAGTAAAATCTTTTAGATATTGTTGATCATAATAATTATTAGAAATAATATAGTTAATCATTGCCCCTAAAAAAGCAATGTCGCTACCAGGTCGAATTTGAGCGTAAATATCTGCTATTGCTGATGTTCGGGTAAAACGAGGATCAACATGAATAACTTTTGCACCCTTCATTTTAGCTTCCATAATCCAAGGCATCGCCATAGGATGATTTTCCGCCGTATTATTACCTTCGATCAAAAAACAGCGAGAATTCTTAAAGTCTATATAATGGTTAGTTGAAGCACCTCGACCAAAGCTTGTTCCTAGACTAGGAACCGTGGGGCTATGTCAAAGCCGGGCCTGATGTTCAATGTAGCTTGTCCCTAAAAGCAGGGCCATTTTCTTTTCTAAATAAGTTTCCTCATTAGTACAAACAGCCGAACCAAAAAAAGCTACTGCATCCATTCGGTTAACAGCTATTTTCTCACCTGTCGCAAGTGTTTCTTCACTTTCCCAATTAGCTTCTCTAATTTCATAAATTTTTTTAGCAATTAGAGAAAAGGCAAACTCCCAACTAACTTCTTCCCATTTGTCTGTAAGGCTTTTACGGTAAAGAGGTTGTGTTAGTCGATCGGGAGATCGATGTAGTTCTGCTGCGGCAGCACCTTTACTACAAAGCGCGCCTTGATTAATTGGGTGTTGTGGATCACCTTCTAAGCCAATTAATTTTCCATTTCTAACAGACGCAATCATCCCACAACCGCAAGAACAGAAACAACAAACAGTATTAAGCTTTTTGGCATTATCAGTTTTTAACGTTTCTTGCCAATTGTCCATAAAAATAAACCTTATCTAAATTGAACATTTTTTGCTTTAACCAATGATAGATGCTAGCCAAACCAACTAGCAAATCTGCAAAGCATTAGTTTGGATAAATTAAACTAAAAACCTAGCAAATTGTTGTACAATCAGAGGGAAAATTTTTTGTTAACCTTTAAAATTTTAGGAGATGATAGAAAATATGTTTAATAAATTGCTGATCCTCTCAGCTTCAGCCGGAGCAGGTCATATTCGCGCTGCTCAAGCAATTGAAAAAGCAGCCATTCAACTAAACGCAGCTAAAGAAATTATACATATAGACACACTTGAATATACTAATAAAGTATTTCGTAATCTCTACTCAAAAGCATATATTGAAATGGTTAACAAAACTCCTGAACTCTTGGGATGGATTTATGACAAACTAGACACCCCTTGGGAAAAAGAACGTCGTCGTTTAGCTGTAGATAAACTAAATACTCGTCCATTTATGAAATTTGTCAAAAAATACCAACCAGATGCAATTATTTGCACTCATTTTTTGCCTGCTGAAATTGTTTCTTGGATGAAAGCTAAAGAAAAATTAACTTGTCCACAAGGTATTGTAATTACAGACTTTGACGTTCATGCTCTTTGGCTTTGTCATCATTACGAACATTATTTTGTTGCTATTGATGAAGCATCCGTTCACTTAAATAAATTAGGTATTTCGACAGATAAAATTTCAGTAACTGGCATTCCAATAGACCCAATATTTTCCGAGCAAAAAGATAAACAAACAATGCGCTTAAAATATGGCTTTGATCCTAACAAAACAACCATACTAATTTCTGCTGGTGGTTTTGGTGTAGGCCCAGTGGAACTACTATTAAGAGCCTTGCTACATTCAAAAAACCCTTTGCAAATAATTGCAATTTGCGGAAAAAGCACAGAATTAAAACAACGTGTTGATACACTAGCCGCAACTCTTACAAATAATAGCTTAATTAGTATTAAACCTATTGGCTACACTAAAGATATGGATGAATATATGTCTGCTTCTGACATTTTGTTAGGTAAACCAGGAGGTTTAACAACATCTGAAGCCTTAGCAAAAGGTCTTGTATTTGTAATTTTTAACCCTATCCCAGGGCAAGAAGAAAGAAATTCAGATCATTTGTTAGAACAAGGTGTTGCAATTCGCTGTAACAACCTACCTACTTTGGCTTATAAAATAGATTGTTTACTAGATGACAAAGAACGCTTTATAAATATGCAAAATAATGTAAAAAAATTAGCTCGTCCTCAAGCAGCTTTAGATGTGGTAAAAAAAATGATATCTTTACAAAAAATTTAGATAAATCTATCAAAATGGTAATTTTAAGTTGGAAAAACCAAAGTTTATGGTTAAAATTGGCAACTATAATTTGTTAATGTCTAATAATTAAAATTAGTAAGATCCCTATTACAACCCTTTATAACTCTTACTAATAAAATAATACTTAACTCTTGCCAGGGTGTTGAGGATAAAACAAAAATAAGTTTTAGCTTATTTTTGTCTAAACCTTTTAGCTTTAATAAGGCTAAAAATCTTTAATAATTTTTTCGATATCTATATGTTAATCAGCTAAAAACATAAATATTTAGTGATGCTTATAGCTATAAGTATTTTTATTTATTTTTGCTGATTAGTTTATGTTAATAATTTTTTATGTTAGTTTAACGAAAATTTTTCATAGCTAACATACCGCAGTAAAACCTATATAGTTTTAGAGGAGGATTTGGGATGAAAACCCCCATGCGCTCAAAGATTCATAGGCTTGCTGGTTTTTGTGCAGTTCTTAGTTTATTGATGGCTCTTTTTAATATTGCACCTTCAACCAGTAGTGCCAAAATTAGACCTTATTTTCAAACACATTCAGTTAGTGTAGCAAGTGAATTGATATTTGGTTTAACGTCCACTAATCAATTAGTTAGCTTTAGAAGCGACACACCAAGCACAATACTTAGTACTGTAAACATTACTGGCTTAGGTGGCGCAGATTTGTTAGGTATTGATTTTCGCCCCGCTACTAGTGAACTTTATGGTGTAGGTAGTGATGGTCGTGTTTATGTAATTAATCCTACTACTGGTGCTGCAAGCACTATTACTACCACTCCTGTTACCCCAATGGGCATTTCTTTTGGAGTTGACTTTAACCCAGTACCAGATCGTATTCGTTTTGTTGCTGATAGCACCCAAGATTTGCGCTTAAATCCGCTTAACGGTAATTTAGCTGCTACGGATGGCAACTTAGCTTATGCTGTAGGTGACCCTAATGCAGCAGCTATCCCTAATGTTGTTGCTGTTGGATATACAAATGCTGCTTTTGATCCAGCATTTGCTGTTGCTACAACACTTTATGATATTGATTCAGATTTAGATATTCTAGCCATTCAAAATCCACCAAACAATGGTACATTAATAACTGTTGGCTCTCTTGGCGTTGATACTACTGATTTTGCTGGTTTTGATATTTCTGGTTCAAGTGGTGTTGCTTATGCTAGTTTGAACATCAATGACATGATGATGACTAGAAAAAATAATGATGGCAAAATCTCTCCAAAGGTTGGAAGTACAATGTCAACGCTTTATACAATCAACTTAGCAACTGGTGCTGCTACTTTGGTTGGTGATATTGGCACAGTAGATTTACTAGAAAGCATCACAGTTTCAGATATTCGTAGTGAAGTTATGTTTGGCCTAACCAATAGCAATAAGCTAATTACTTTTAACAGTAATGATCCTGGTAGATTAATGAAGAATGTACAAATCACAGGCTTACAAACTGGTGAAAATTTATTAGGTATAGATTTTCGTCCTGCTACTGGTCAACTTTATGGCGAAGGTAGCACTGGCCGAACTTATGTTATTAATACTGCCACAGGTGTTGCTACTGCAATAACAACTGTACCTATTGTACCTAATGGGACAAACTTTGGATTTGACTTTAACCCAGTTCCAGATCGTATTCGTTTTGTTAGTAATGCAACTCAAGATTTACGCTTAAATCCAAATGATGGTAACTTAGCTTCCACAGATGGCAATCTTGCTTATGCTATTGGTGATCCAAATCAAGGTACTCCAGCAATGGTAGTTGCTGTTGGATATACAAATAGCACTTTTGGCCCAGCCCCCGGTACTACAACCCTTTATGATATTGATGCTGGTCTTGATATTTTAGCTATTCAAAACCCACCAAACAACGGTACTTTAGTAACTGTTGGTTCTTTAGGTGTAAATACAACAAACTTTGCTGGTTTTGATATTTCTGGCCGTAGTGGTATTGCTTATGCAGCATTAAATGTTTCTCCTGCTACTACTTCTGGTCTTTACACTGTTAATTTAATGACAGGTGCTGCTACTTTAGTTGGAACTATCGCTGGTGGCGAAATTGTTAACAGTATTACAACTGGCGAAGAAAGAGTATTTGCTGTTGATACTAACAATAATTTGATGTCTTTTGTTAGCTCTAACCCAAGCCAATTACTTAGCGGCCCAACCCTAATCACTGGAATGCAAATTGGCGAATTTGTGCAAGGTATGGATTTCCGCCCTGCTACTGCTCAACTTTATGCTTTAGGTAGCACTGGCCGCACCTACATCATTAATCCAATGAGTGGTGTTGCTACTCAAGTTGGTACTGCTCTAGTAACCCTTATGGGAACAAATTTTGGATTTGACTTTAATCCTGTTCCAGATCGTATTCGTGTAGTTAGTGATGCTCGTCAAGATTTACGACTCAATCCTAATAATGGTGCTTTAGCTGCTACAGATGGTACAATTACTTATGCTGTTGGTGATGTTAATGCTGCTCGCATACCTGTAGTTACTTCTGTTGCTTATACAAATAGCTTCTCTGGCACTTTAGCAACTACCCTTTATGATATTGATGCTGCGACTAATACCCCTGGAGTACCAGCAATCGTAGCAATTCAAAACCCACCAAATAATGGGACTTTAATAACTCAAGGTAGCGCAAATGTTACTGTAGGTGGTTCTTTAGCTGGTTTTGATATTGCAGCTAATTCCAATGTAGCTTTAGCTGGACTAAGTATTAACAATGGTCTATATAGCGTTAATCTAAGTACAGGTTTACCAGAATCTGGTCGTGTTTCCTTTATTGGTAATATTGGAACTACTACTCCAGTTCGTGATATTGCTATTGTTCCTGCTACTTCTGTTGTTGCTGGAATAGGGCTAGAAAATCCATTCTTAATTGCTGCTGACACACTTAATAATCGTATTCAAGTAGCAATTGATGATGCTGGCAACCAAGCTTTGACAAGTTGGACATCTCTAGGTGGCCCAGGCACTGCATTAGGTACATTTAATGGCCCACGTGGTGTAGCTGCTGACTTTACTGGTCAAAACATATTTGTTGCTGACACACTTAATAACCGTGTACAACGTTCTACAAATGGTGGCTTAACTTGGTCATTAGTAGCTGGCCCAGGTACAGCAGTTGGAACAGTTAATCGCCCTGAAGGTGTTGCTTATAACTCTTTAACCAATGCTCTCTATATTGCTGATACTGGTAATAACCGTGTCCAAGTATTTGCTAATGCAACTACTGCTGCTACTGGTACTGCTATAGTATTTGCTGGTGCAACTGCTGGTACTGCTTTAGGTAAATTTAATCAACCTACCGCTGTAGCTGTGGATATTGTTGGTCGTGTTTATGTTGCTGACACTGCTAACAATCGTCTCCAATTTAATATCAATGGTTCACTTACTGGGTGGCAAGTATTTGCAGGTGCAACTGCTGGTACTGCTATTGGTAAAGTAAATCAACCTCGTGGTATTTTTGTTGATTCACAAAATCGTGTTTATGTTGCTGATACTGCTAACAATCGTGTAATGATGAATGTTGGCGGACTTACCACTGGATGGACAACTGTAGCTGGCCCAGGTACTGCACTTGGAACAGTTAATGCTCCCCGTGGTGTAGTTCTTTCTTCTTTAGGTAATCTCTTTATTGGTGATACCAGTAATAACCGTATTCAACGTAGAACTTCTGCTGGTGTATTTAGTGTTGTAGGTACTCCAGGCACAGCACCAACCCCAGGCCGTTTTAATCAACCAAGTGGTGTAAACTAATCACCAAACTTTTTGCTAACAAAAAAGCGGGTCAAATGGCCCGCTTTTTTATTTAATTTTGTAGGAGTTAGATAAATGTTTAAGGTAATAAATTCAATATTTTTCTTATTATTATCAGCCTCTTTTTTTAGTATTTTTGCTGTCCCTACTATGAGAGTAGATTACTATCATACTGGTAATGTAAAAGAAGAATTATTTAGTTTAGATCGCGTAGTAATTGAGCCACTACCCTGGCCCGGCAATCCACAAAAGCCAATTGATGATACTAATTTAGGAAAATATTTTTTTGAAGTTATTGACCGTAACACTAATAAAGTTGTTTATTCTCGTGGTTTTGCCTCAATTTATGGTGAATGGGAAACAACCGATGAAGCTAAAAGCATAAACCGTACTTTTCATGAGTCCTTACGTTTTCCTGCTCCTTCAAATTCCGTTCAAGTTGTCTTAAAAAAACGTGATACCAACAATGCTTTTCAGCAAATTTGGTCTTTGCTAATAGATCCTAAAGATATTTTTATTGATCGAGCTAAAGTTACCACACCAGCAACACTTATAGAAATCTTGAAAAATGGTAGTCCTGAAAATAAAGTAGATTTGTTAGTTTTAGGTGATGGCTATACCGCCAACGAACAAGCCAAATTTGAGCGTGATGCCCGTCGTATGACAGAAATTCTTTTTGCTACTTCACCCTTTAAGGAGCGAAAACAAGATTTTAATGTTTGGGGACTTTGCCCGCCATCATCAGAAACAGGCGTTTCCCGCCCATCAACAGGGCTTTACCGTTCTTCCCCATTGGGTTGTAGCTATGATGCTTTTGGCTCAGAACGTTATGTTTTAACCTATGATAACCGTGCTTTTCGCACTATTGCTTCATTTGCACCCTATGATTTTGTTGAAATTTTAGTTAATAATCGTACTTATGGCGGTGGTGGGATTTTTAACCTTTATGGAACAGTTTCAGCCGATAGCACTTGGGCCCCTTATATTTTTGTCCATGAATTTGGACATCATTTTGCAGGTTTGGCAGACGAATATTACACATCTTCTGTTGCTTACACTTCACCAACAGTTAAGCTTGAACCCTGGGAACCAAACGTAACTGCGTTATTAGACCCTGATAATTTAAAATGGAAAAATCTTATTGATAAAACTACCCCACTGCCTACACCTTGGGAAAAAGAAGCCTATGAAAAATACTCTATAGAGTATCAAAAAAAGCGTAGCCGTATACGACAAGAAAACCGTCCTGAAGAGGAAATGGAAGCACTATTTCAAGAAAATAAAGAAAATGACTTGAAAACTTTATCCAAAGAAAAGTATTTTAGTAAAGTTGGAGCTTTTGAAGGTGCAATGTATGAGGCTAAAGGTTACTATCGCCCAGAAGTTGATTGTATTATGTTTACCCGTAGCGAGGCTTTTTGCACAGTCTGTAAAATTGCTATTGAAAGAGTAATTGACCTTTATAAGTAACTAAATTAAGAAAGACTTTTTCTTATTTCTACTTCCCTGCCACGTCAGTGGCATTTGTTAATAGCCCAGTCATTTATGGCTGGGCTTAATCGCTGAGCTTAATTGATGCTTAGTTTTAGTGTCCGGTTCTGGGAATAAAACGTTTCAAAATTATAACAATTTTTACTTTTCAATAATTGTTATCTTTAATTATTTCAGTAATTTACTAATATGGCTTAATACTTGCTAGGAATCTTTAGGAGGTTATTATGAGCATAGCTGTTAAAAATCAAACTCTCCCAACACGCTGCGAAATTTGCCATCAAGCAGACTACTTTGATCCAAATCATAATTATTGCCAACGTTGTAGCGAAATGGAAAGAAAAGCTCTTAATTTTACTCCTATTAATCTTACTCAAGAAAATAGCAGTAGTTTATCCTTGCTACTTTGCCGAGTAGGGTTTCATAAATGGTATAACTCCCGTTGGGAACGTTGTTGCTTACGTTGTCATACTGTACAACACGTTTGGCGAATTATTGACCGTTCTATTGAATGGCGAACAACAAACGAACTGTCTAATCAATACACAGAAGAAGAGCTTTTTAAGGCTTTAGAAACTACACCTCTACCCCTAAGAAAATGGCAATGTTGGCATTGTAATCAAGCTGTCATTAGAATTCATCCACCTGGAATTTTTGAATCTTGCCTTTATTGTGGAACATCAAATTATGTTTTAAGGGAAAAATAACTAAATTAACTGTCTATAAATAAATTGCTATAATCAAAAATACTTACTTATTATTAAGTTATTAAGATTATAGAATTTAATTAATAGGCCAAATACAAGATTTATCTAGAACTTGTAAACCTATTCTTGCCATATCACAATCATAATCCCATTCCCAATCTGCTACTTCAGCACAAGCAATAGTGTCATTATCTCTAACAATTTTTACTTGAGTTCCGACAGGTAAAGGAAAATAAGTTAATATTGCTACGCCTTCATCACTAATATCTTTAGTAAGAGCTAAAATGCTTTCATTTTCTTCATCATCCATAACTTGTAAACGAATAAATTGTTGCGCTGCAAAACGGGGTTTTTGCCGGTGTTCACAATTATTTGTAGGTTTTGCCATTGTAATCATAACTACCTCCTAAACTTTTAACTTTTAATTTTCTAGCGGATTTGCTTATTCTTTTTGCATATTTTGTTCCAAAAACATTTATTAAAATAAAAATTTTTATAAACCTTTTATTTACTATATTTTATAAATTGCAGCAAAGTTTTTATGCTAATTCTTGAGGATTTCTACACATAAAATTTAATAAACAAAGTTTGAAGAGAGAAATTTTTCTCATTAAACTACTTTGGAATAGTAACCATTAAGAAGATTTTAAGTCTGGGTAATTTATTGAAAAACCAGTATGATATTGTTATATTTAAGTCACATTTATAAAAATAAGCCCTTTCCTAGATTTACTCACAAAAATGGTCTAAGCCTTGCTTTAAAGAAATAAAACTTAGAGGAGGGAGAAACATGAAAGAAATTTTACGTAAATCTGCCTTTTTTCCTAGGCCAACAATTAACACTACCCCAACAGAAGACAATAATCATTACCTTAAACTAGCCTCTATTTTTGATGCTACTACAGATTTAGTAGCAACTTTTGATGTCAATGGGAAAATAACTCATCTTAATCGTGCAGGACAAAAATTATTAGGTATTAATCCAATTAACGAAAGCTCTTCTTTTCCTCTAATAAATATTTATCCAGAACAACAACGTAATCTAATTTTACTAGAGGCTATACCTATAGCAATGGGGGAAGGTGTTTGGAGTGGCGAAACTACTATTACTTCTTATCATACTCAAGTAGAAATACCTGTCTCACAAGTAATTATTGCTCATAAAGATAAGGAAGAAAAAATAGAATTTTTTTCTACTATTGTTCGAGATATTTCAGATATAAAACAGGCAGAAAAGACATTAGAGATGTTTGCTAAAGTTTTTCAGTGTACACAAGAAGCTATTTTAATTTCAGATTCTAATAATATTATTCAAAAAATAAATCCAGCATTTACAACTATTACCGGTTATACAGAAGCAGAAGTAGTAGGGAGAAATCCTCGTTTTCTACAGTCTGGCCGTCATGATGCTTCTTTTTATAATAACCTTTGGCAGGCAATTAATGCTAAGGGAGAATGGCAAGGAGAGATCTGGAACCGTAGAAAAAATGGCGAAATTTACCCAGAATGGTTAACCATTAGTACAATTAAGGATGAAAAAGGGCGTGTTACTAACTATGTAGCTATTTTTTCAGATATCACAACCGTTAAATTAGCAGAACGCCACTTAATTTATATGGCTCATCATGATGCACTAACGGGATTGCCTAATAGAATCTTACTTAAAGATCGTCTTAAACAAGCTTTACTAAAAGGAATCCGTAATGAGTCTTTAGTTGCAGTAGTTTTCATTGATTTAGATCGCTTTAAGCCAATAAACGATCTACATGGGCATAAGATTGGGGATTTACTGCTTCAAGCTGTAGCAGAACGTCTTAAAGGTTGTGTACGTGAGGAAGATACTGTAGCTAGAATAGGAGGAGATGAATTTATTGTAGTTTTAGAAGATATTTTCTCTTTAGAAGATGCAGCTAGGGTTGCCCAAAAAGTTGTTCATACATTATCAACACCTTTTGCAATAGAAGGGAAAAAACTGTTAATTGGTGCAAGTATTGGGATTAGCATTTTTCCTCTTCATGGACGTGACCCAGAAATATTAATTAAAAACGCAGATAAGGCGATGTATGAAATTAAGGAAGCTGGCAAAAATGGGTTTGGTTTTTATAAGTAATTCTACAATTCTTTAGGAGCAACAAAGGTCATATCAAAAGGCTTGCCAGCAATGCTAAAACTTGGACGACCTAAAGCTTGATAAGGAAAGCGAGTTGACCATTCGTTTATTTCCATACCTGCACGACCTAAATTAGCTTTAATGCTACCTAAAGTAAAAAGCCATCGTTCATCTAAATGCCCAAAACTAGGTACAGGTAGCCAAATAGCTGGCAATGAACTTTTTTCTTTATCAACACTTACACTAGCAATTACACCTAACTCATCGCTAACTTGAACTGTGTTTCTATCCCAAGAAAAGTTAGCCATTTCTTTATTAAGTCCCCAAATTTTACGCCCACCCCACATAGAAGAAATATCATCTACCCAAATATGATGGACATAAAGACCTATCCGCCAACCATAACGAGCAATTGAGCCAATAATCATTTCATCATAAGTAAGTGTGCCATATAAATAACGAATAATTGCTACAACTAAGTAATGAGGACTAACAAGTGGTTTAAGAGGAATAGGAACATTAGCTGCACCAGGTGACTTAAACACTCCTACCCAGGACTCTCCGCCTAGTTGCCAAGGAGGTCTTGGATAAGCAATTTCTGTTAATGCACCTGTTTTATTTAGCATAATTTAAAGATTGTGTTTATTTTTATAAACAGCCCTTTGATTGTGCAAGGTCTGCTATTTTTCTAGCTTGTAGGTTTTGATCTTTGTTTGGTCGCACTTTATCTACAATACAAATACTATTATTAGTAATTTTCGTTATGGTTAAAAATGAAGTAGATTTATTATACTCCTCTGGATTTTCAATCACATCAAAACGTACTATTAATGCTACAGGAATTATTTGATTGTTTTGTTTTTTTACTCGCCACTCTGCTTTCTGACCAATATTGCTAAAGCCTGCACCAAGGACTTCTGGCATTCTTAAATCATATTCTTTGCCTTTTGGGTCTATAACAACAATTGTTACTCTTAAATCTCCTTCAATAACCTTAAGTTTATAACCTGCCACGCCCGGACAAAGCTGCTCAGAATATGATGATTCTTCATCAAATTTTATAGTTTTACATTTATCAGATGCAGTGTCCGTATAAATGCTATCAATTGGTTCTTGTCCAATAATTGGAATAAAGAAAGTTAGTGTAAGGATTAAAGAAAATATAAATTTCATAAAACCTTTTATTTATTCAGATTTAGATCTTGATGAAGTACGACCGGCCCAAAGATCGCCAGTAGCTTTATGATCAGTTTTTACTTGATAATTTTTACCATCAGAAATTACAGTGATTTCACCTTGAAGGTCAGTTCTATAAACTTTAACTTTGGCTTTCTTAAATTTTTCTAGTGTTGGTGGTGAGGGATGACCATAATTATTATCTTCACCACAAGAAATAAGAGCAACTTCTGGAGAGACTTTTTCTAAAAACTCATCGCTAGAAGCATATTGTGAACCATGATGAGCAACTTTTAGAACTTGAGCTTTTAAGTCAAAGTTCTTTTCTAGCAGTCTTTCTTCTGTCTCGTCTTCGCTATCACCAGTAAAAATCATACGGAAATCACCATAAGAGAGCATCATAATTACAGAATTAGCATTTTCAATACTACCACTTACTTTTTCCAGCAATGGTTTAGATGGGCCTAAGATTTTTATTTTAATTCCTGAATCTAGTTCAAAGTTTTGACCAGCACGAGCAACAGTTAATTTACCAACTTCTTCCTTTACTGTAGTAAGTAATTTTTCATAAGTTGCTGTAGGATGTTCTTGTCCACTATCAAGAAAAGCTTTTACTGGAACAGCTTTTAATACTTTAGGCATTCCTCCAATATGGTCAGCATGTGGATGAGTTGCAACCATTAAATCAATTTGTGAAATACCATATTTTTCTAGTGTTTCAATAACTTTATCCCCTGCTTTAACGAGTCCTGCATCAACAAGCACAGCCTTTTTTTCTGGAGTAACAATTAATATGCTGTCACCTTGACCAATATCTAGCATATGAATTTTTAGCTGTTTATCCCCTAAAGTATTTTTGCCTGTATCATCATCTTTTGGTTTATCAGTTTTATCTTTAGTGGGCTTGTCTGGTGGTTCTATCTTACAAGCAGTAAAGAGTTGTGTAGTTAATAATAGGACTAATGAAAATAGTAAGACAAAAATACGAGGAGAAAATCCATCTTTCTTTATTATCATAAAGTTACACCCTATTTTAGCTCAGCCCTGGCATGACTGGGCTATTATCAGTAGCCCTTAACAGGGCTAAACAGTTTTACTGTATTTTATTCCAGAACTATCTTAATTACTTACTAACGGCTAGTACATTTTTATTAATGTCAACAACTGAGCAAAGTTGTTTACTAGATGCTGTAACTTCTATTGGGTATTTATTAGTATAGCAAGCAGTACAAAATACTGGTTTTGTTGCTTCTTCACCACAAGCAGCCAATAAGCCTTCAATACTTAAATATCCAAGGCTATCTGCTCCAATAAACTGGCAAATTTCCTTAACACTTTGATGTGCAGCAATTAATTCTTCTCGGCTAGGAGTATCAACCCCATAATAACAAGGTGCAATGGTTGGTGGGCAACTAATACGCATATGAACTTCTTTTGCTCCAACTTGACGTAGCATTGCAACAATTTTTTGGCTAGTTGTTCCACGTACAATAGAATCATCAATTAAAACTACTCGTCGTCCCTCTATTAAATCTCTCACAGGGTTAAGTTTAACTCTTACTCCAAAATTTCTGATAGATTGCTGAGGCTGTATAAAAGTACGTCCAATATAATGATTACGTACTAACCCAAATCTAAAGGAAATTCCAGCTTGAGCAGCAAAACCAATTGCTGCTGCTGTACCTGAATCAGGGATTGGAACAACAATATCTGCTGCTACAGGATGTTCTAAGGCTAGTTGACGACCCATTTTATGACGACTTTTATTGACACTTTGACCAAAGACTATGCTATCTGGGCGGGAAAAATATACATGCTCAAAAATACACATTGCCGAAGGTTTTCTAGGAAAAGGAAAAAAGCTATTTAGTCCATCTTCATTAATTATAACTATTTCCCCTGGTTCTATATCTCTAATATGTTCTGCGCCAATTAAATCAAAAGCACAGGTTTCTGAAGCAATTACATAACTATTAGCTAATCTTCCTAATGACAGCGGTCTAAAACCTCTTGGATCACGAATAGCTATTAAGCTATCTGTAGTAAGAAATAGCATTGAGTAAGCCCCTTCAATAGTTGAAAAAGTATCAACTATTGCTTCATAAAGGCTACTTGAACGTGAACGAGCAATTCCATGTAAAACTACTTCTGTGTCACTAGTGGAAGAAAAAATAGCTCCTTGTGCTTCTAACTCTTCTCGTAAACTGTTGGCAAAAGGTAAGTTACCATTATGACAAACTGCTAGTTGACCACGATGATAATTAATAAGTAAGGGTTGCGCTTCACGAATTGACACTTCGCCTGCTGTAGAGTAGCGAACATGCCCAATGCTAGCTTGTCCAGGTAAATGACTCATTTGAGTCTCTTTAAATACCTCGTTGACATATCCCATGCCTTTTTCAGCACGTAGTAAATTACCATCTGAAGCAACAATACCAGCAGATTCTTGGCCTCGATGTTGTAGGGCATAAAGACCTAAGTAGGTTAAATGAGCCGCATCTGGATGATTCCAGATACCAAAAACGCCACATTCTTCATGAAGTTTGTCTAACATGCTAGTATCTTGCTTGATTTTACTCTTTGATTCAAGCAAACTTTACCTTTCATATAGTAAAAAAAATATTGCTATTTACCTGATTTTTATAAAGATATATTTTTTATTGGAGTATTAATATAATGCGTAAGCTGCTAGGTTCAATTAATAAATTACTGGTATTGTTACTTATAATAATTATAATTTCTAGCTCCGCAATAATAACCCTCGCACATCCATTAGGCAATTTTACTGTCAACCATTTTGCTAAAATTGAAGTTACTTCAGAAAGTATCTCCTTACGCTATGTAGTTGATATGGCTGAAATTCCAGCACTTCAAGAAATACAACTACTTGATACAAATGGAGATCGCTCACCTGATCAAAAAGAATTAGAAATTTATTTAGAAAAAATTGCTTTAGAATATAAAGAAAAATTAGCTCTAAGATTAAATCAAACCCCTTTAGAACTTAAATTAGTTAATAAAAATATTTCGCTTCCTGCTGGTGCAGGTGGGCTTTCAACATTGCGCGTAGAGTGTGACTTTGAAGCTAAATTAGACTCATTAGCCATTAACCAACCCTACCAATTAGATTTTCTAGACACCAATCATCAAGAGCGTAATGGATGGCATGAAATTTTTGTTAAACCAGCATCAGGAGTAAGTATTTTTAACAGCACGGTTTTTGGTAATTCAATAACAGATGAGCTTAAAGCCTACCCTGAAAATATGTTATTTGCTCCTCTTAATGAACGTAGTGCAACTTTATTTTTTATTAAAGGTCTTATTCCTGCTGATTCTTCACCCCTTCTTACTCGGGAGGGCCGACCTAGTGCGCAAACTTCAGACCCTTTAACAGAGCTAATTGCCATTCCAAATTTAACTTTAGGCACTGCAATTTTAGGTTTATTTATTGCTCTAGCTTTAGGTGGTTTTCATGCTCTTTCTCCAGGTCATGGAAAAACCATTGTTGGAGCATATTTAATTGGTTCTCGAGGCACAATTAAACACGCACTTTTCCTTGGTTTAACAGTTACAGTTACTCATACATTAGGAGTATTTATCTTAGGTCTAATTACTCTTTTTGCAGCAAAATATATTGTTCCAGAAAAAATCTTTCCTCTACTAAGTTTTACTTCAGGAGTAATTGTTATTGCTATAGGTTTAAGCTTATTTATAAATCGGCTTTCTGCCGTTTTAGGTTTACAACTTCCAATCCATTCACATGATGGAAAAGAAAATAATGAGGGTTTTTCACATTCTCATGATGGTGTAAAACATTCTCATTTACCAATAAATAAAGACGGCTCGGAAATAACTTGGAAAAATTTGCTGGCTTTAGGTGTTTCTGGAGGGCTTTTACCTTGTCCATCTGCTTTAGTTGTGCTACTTGCAGCAATATCATTAAATCGTGTAGGTTACGGTTTATTACTAGTAGTTTCTTTTAGTATTGGTTTAGCTAGTGTTTTAAGTCTTATTGGACTACTTTTTATTTATGCAAAACGTTTTATTGACCGCCCAACATTTTCTAACCAACGCTTAATAAATGCTTTACCTGTTATTAGTGCTTTTATTATTACTGTGCTTGGCGTAGGTATTTGCTTTCAATCCCTAGGTCAAAATAGCAATTTTTCACTCTCCCCTTCTGATATAAAAACTGCTTGGCTTTCATTTGTTCCTATAATTAGTTTAGGTTTTATCTTAGGTCTTAAACATGCTATTGAAGCTGATCATGTTGCTGCTGTATCAGCAATTGTTAGCGAGTATAAAAACTTATTTAAGTCCTCTCTTGTAGGAGTTTTATGGGGTGCTGGTCATACAGTTTCACTACTGCTAGCAGGGTTACTAGTTATTTTACTAAAAGTTGAAATACCAGAAAGAGTTGCTCTTGGACTAGAATTTGGTGTAGCAATAATGCTTGTAGTTTTAGGAGTAAATTCTATTTATAAACTATTAAATGATAGAAAATCTTTTTCAAGTGAAGAGTTATCAGACCCTACGTCATCATCTAATAAAAAATCAGCTTTTAGTTCTCGTCCAATAGTAGTTGGTATGATACATGGTTTAGCTGGAAGTGCTGCGCTTATGGTTTTAGTTGTTGGGACAACCAAGTCAGCATTAGTTGGACTAGCTTATATTGTAATTTTTGGTATTGGTTCAATAGGTGGAATGTTGTTGATGAGTATACTAATTAGCTTACCAATTCATTTTACTACTAATCGTTTTACTCAAATGAATTTAGTAGTAAGAGCTTTAGCTGGATTATTTAGCTTTAGTTGTGGATTATTTATGGCTTATGAAATAGGTTTTGTTGAAGGACTATTTCGCTAAAGCTCTTATCTATAAACTTTATCAATATCAATAATTTATAAAGCTAGCTCATCAAGAGTTTTCTGTGCTATTTCAGATTGTAATAAATCAAACTTAGGATTAAGTTCTAGCACACGTTTTAGATAATCTTGAGCAGCTTTTTTATCACCATTAGCTTTAGCAATCATTGCTGCATGGTAAAAAAATTTTGCATCTTGAGTGTTTAATTTAAGAGTTTCTTTAATCATTTTTTGGGCTTCTTCTAATTTACCTACCTTAAAAGCTGTCCAAGCTAAAACATCTGCTCCATAAACATCTTGTCTAATCTCATATTCTTTTACTGCATTTAAATAAGCTTCTTCTAATTTAATATCATGGTCAGCATAAAAAAGATTAAGCTGCCGGTTGTAAAGTGCGCCATTTAGCTTATTAAGCTGACCTATTTGTTCAACAAGTTCATATTGTTGTGAAGCTTGCTTTTCTTTTCCCATAACTTTATAAATATCTCCTAAAGTAGCAGCAAAAATTGGTTCAGGCAGAACATTAAAAGCTTTTTGTAATGCTTCAATAGCTTTATCTAGTTGACCTTCAACAGCTAAAACACGTCCTAAAGAAGCCAATGCACGAGGATAATCAGGGTAAGTAGTTAAAGCATCTTGATAATGTTGTTTAGCAATATCATATTTACCTATTGAAAAAGCTAAGTCTCCTAGTTGCCAACGACACCAAGCTACACGCTCACGTGAAGGGCGTGCATCTTCAATTGCTGCATTAAGAGCCGCTAACAAATGATTTTCTGCTATTTTTGTTTGACCATAAAGTGCGGCAACGCGAGCTAAACGAATCTCAATGCTAACTGTAGCTTGAGAACTATAATCAGTCTTTTTTTCCATTTCTTGATAAATGGATTTTGCTTGCTCATAATCTCCTAGTTCTAAAAGAGAATCTGCTAAGATTTGATGTGCTGCTAAGCTTTTAGGCATAAGTTTAGTCAAAAGTTTGGCATCTTTTGAAGCAGCAGAAAAATCATGTGAGGTATATTGAATTTCAGCCAAAGCAGTTAAAGCGGCTAAGTTTTTTTCCTTCGGTGCAATTTCTAAAGATGAGCTAATAGCCTTTGAAGCAAGGTCTAAATAAGTAAAATTATTTGTTTCATTTAATAATCTTAAGTAACGCTCTGCCAATAAATTATAAGCAACAAAATCGGTAGGATTATCCTTAACTCTATCTTCTAAAAACCTTATAGCAGATTCTATTTCCTTATTTTGAGTAGGTATTGTTTTAGCAGGTGGCAGAGGTGGTGCAGGCGTAGTTTTTGGTAGTGAAGATAAAGATCCACAAGAAGTTAAAAATATTATTGTTATTAATAATAGTGAGAGTTTTCCTATTTTTTGCTTGTTCATAATCTAAAACCCTAACATATCTAAATTTAGACATGTTAGGGCTTTTTCCATTCCTTCATAGAGTTTAGATATTTATTAGTTGTTAGATAAAACTAATAAAAACTAATTCTGTGTTCCATCTACATCATCCTTCAAAGGTAGTGGTTGATGAGGTTCTGCAACCCAAGGAAAATCATCTAAGAATTTTTTATCATTAACAGTTATAGCATCTGGTTGCTCAACACGGTTATTAATTAGGGTAACAATTGTATCTGTGACATCATCTACAAGACGACGACCATTTGGAAATCCTGCTTCAGGATTATTACCACCTTCTGGGCCTGTATTTCGTTTGCTAAGATCTAAGCGCAAGTAATCCCCTGTAGCAACTACTACACTGCCAAGAATATCAAGACTAGTTTGATCTGTACCTAAAGATCTTAAAGAGCCAACAATATCATTAGCAAAAGCTGAATTATCTGGAGTTCTAGCATTATATTCATCTTTACGAGCAAGAGGAACAAGCACAACATTGATAACAGGAATACCCATAGCATCTATTTGTACTAGTTTGCCCTTAAATATATCTCTACCATCAGGCATTCTTGTAGTCTTTTGTGGTCGTAATGTAGCACCACCTACACCTATTACATTTCCTGAGCCTTTTAACAAGTCTGCTGGAACACTAAGAACTATTGTAAGAACATTATAACCTCTAAAAGTGTCGCGGCCTCTTAGAAAGAGATCTGGGTTACCTCTGCCAGCAACAAGACTTTTTCTAAAACCAATTTCTGCTGGAACATCAAAAAAGAAAGGATCATCAGCTAAACCTGCAAAAAATTTAATATTATTTGATGAACTAACAGTTATATTTCTTGCAGGAGGAATTCCTGGTTCTCCTGATACAGTAGTAGTTGGAGCAGTAAAAGTTACACTAGGGCCCCTACCCCCTGTTATTTTAACTGTAGCCGTTTGTGGTACAGATCGATTAGTTTGTTGTGAAAAAGTAACATCTACAAATCTATCAGGTCTTGCATCTCCAGTGTTTTCAATATTAAAACGATATGTAACATTTTGATCAAAATAAGCTGAACTCTCATTTTCACCAGGAATAATAAAGGGTCTTACACCAAGAATTAACTCTACTCGATTATTATCATTTGGATCTAAAAATGCCCAAACATCTGTTATATCTGTAATTGCGTCAAATTGTGAGTTTCTGCCACCACCACCATCTAAGTGGTCAGCAGCATCTGTTTCTGGGGTTGGTAATGTTAACAGAGCAAAAGTCATAATCAATGCTACGAATAAATGACCTAGCTTTCTTTTTAGACTAAGCATAATATCCTTCTTTCCTTTGCTTTTTAAGCAAAGCTTTTATAGTTAAATATATTAATTTTTTAATTAACACCCTTAAGTTTTAGAGCTAACTACATTAGGAATTTAAGTACATCAAATTCCTAATATAGTTTTTAGTTCAAATACAATAGCATAAGTCTAACTTATTGTTAACCAACAATTACTTAATAAATTTAGACTAGTTGCCTATTTTATCCAAAGCAATCCTTATTGCATTAAAATTATTATTACTACTATTAAACCAAGTAAAACTACTCCTATTACTCCTAAAAGTACCCAGTTGGGGCTATTAGCTGGTTGATTAGGTATCTCTCTTACTAGTTCTTTGGCTGATTCTTTTACTGGTATAGAAATTTTTTGTGATGTAATTTTATCTTTAGGAACTATTTTTTGTGAGGCAGCTTTATTATTAGGGACATCTACAGTAGTGGAAGCTATAGGCTTTTGCTGTGTAGGCTCTATTAAAGATGGTTCTTTATCATTTAACTTACTTGGGACATCAGGCAATTCTTTGGTTATTGACCCTGATTTTACTGGTTGTGAGTTAGGATCAAATTCTTTTAGTGCATCAGCAAAAGCTTCTAATAGTTCGCCTGCTGATTGATATCTATCTGTAACAGTACGACTTAAAGCTTTTTTTAGAATAGGATCAAAAATAGGGGAAACAAAAGGAAAAGTTTTAGAAATAGGAGCAACATCTTGACTAATTTTAAGGATTAAAAGTTGTTGTGCTTTAGAATGTTCTAAGGGAAGTTTACCGCTAAGCATTTGATAAAGCATTACTCCGATACTATAAACATCTGTTGTAGGTTTTAATTTCTGAGCTAAAACTTGTTCTGGGGACATATAATGAGGTGTGCCAAAAATTTCACCTTCAACCGTTAGCATCTGGTCTTTTGTTTTGCTTAAATCGGTGCGTTTAGCAATTCCAAAGTCTGCTAGTTTTAAGACCTCTTCACCTTTAGAATTTCTTGTCATCAAAATATTTTCTGGTTTTAAGTCTCGGTGCAAAACATTATGTTTGTGTGCAAAATCCAAAGCACCACAAAGTTGAGTTAAAAGTTCTAAAGTTCGATTAGGTGAACAAGGTGCAGATGTATTTAAGTAACTTTTTAATGTATCTCCAGCAACAAATTCCATTGCTATAAAAAATAAACCTTCTGTTGCTCCAAATTCTTCTACTCTAACAATATTGGGGTGATTAAGTAGTTTGCCTAGTTCCCCTTCTCTTTCAAAGCGTTTAATAAATTTTTCATCATTAGCCAAATCTGGAGAGATAACTTTTATAGCTACTATTTCGCTACTCTGCAAATTTGTAGCGCGAAAGACCGCACCCATTGCTCCAGAACCAATTTTTGTTTCTAATTTGTATCGACTATTGATTTCTCGACCAATTAAACTATCAAAATAACTCTGTTGAGCCGCTTGGCCCATAAAATTTGCTCCTAAAAATTATTAAACTAAATTACTTTAACAAAAATTTTTGGTTCTAAATATAACCTAAAACCCTAAATAATTAATAGCAAAACATCTTGCTATTCTAGCTTTTCTTACCGTTAATTGATTGATACTATGATAAATAACAAATATCTATATTTGCTTACGTGATAATAACGTATTATCATTAATTATAGCAAGATTTAAGCTTAAAATTTTTATCAAAAATATTTTTTAATTTTATTGGTTAATTTTACTTAAGTATATAGTTAAATTTAAGTTTTTATATTATTGAAATATTGTTACTTAAAATAGCGATCAATTGACCAAAACAAAAAACAGATTGGTTTTATTTCTAATTTTCAAAACCAAAAAAGCAACTAAAATTAGTTTTTAACAACCTATGTAATTAAAACCATCTATTTTATTTAATGGAGGCTAGCTGTGAGAAAACTTCAAAAAGCTATTTCTGTAATCATACTTGTAACTTTGTTACTCTCTTCATCACTCTTAGCACAAACTAAGATTGTTGCGCCTAAAAACCCTTATAAGATTTCTGATGATGTTAAATTAGGTCAAGAAGCAGCTAGCGAAGCAGAACGTAAATTGCCAATAATTCGTGACCGACAATTAGAAAGCTATCTAGTTAATGTTGGTCAGCGACTAGTTGAAGCAATTCCCCCACAATATCAGCAAAATGAATTTCGTTACTCTTTTAAGCTAGTGGATGCAAAGGAAATCAATGCTTTTGCTTTGCCTGGAGGGTTTACTTATGTAAATCGGGGTTTGATTGAAGTAGCTAAAACAGAAGGTGAATTAGCAGGAGTAATGGCGCATGAAATCAGCCATGTTGCCCTACGTCATGGGACAGCACAAGCAGCTAAAGCACAAAAATATGCTATTGGAGCAACAGCAGGCCAAATTTTAGGTGCAATTGTTGGTGGTGGGCTAGGTAGTGTTATTGCTGGTGGTAGCCAATTAGGTATTGGTGCTTATTTCCTAAAATTTAGTCGTGAATATGAAACCCAGTCTGATTTACTTGGTGCGCAAATTATGGCACAAGCTGGTTATGACCCTAGAGATTTAGGAAATATGTTTCGCACTATTGAAAAAGCTTCTGGCGGTAAAGGTGGGCCAGAATGGTTAAGTAGCCACCCTAACCCAGGTAATCGTTATGAAGCTATTAATCGGGAAGCTGAACTCTTAAATGTGCGTAGGACTAATCGAAGTGATCAAGAATTTAGCCGTGTTCAAGCACGATTAAGAGAATTACCAAATGCAACTCCTAGAGATAATAGAGATGATAATGCTAGTAATAACACTGGCAACAATCGTCCAACTTCAACAGGCGGTACTATAAGCAGTCGGGTACCTTCACCCTCAACACGTTATAAAAATTATAGTGATAGAGTGTTTGAATTTAAGGTTCCAGAAAATTGGCGTGAACTAAAAGATCAAAATAGTGTAACTTTTGCTCCAGAAGGTGCTTATGGGGAAGTATCTCAGCGTTTTATTTTTACACATGGAGTTTTGGCTGGCGTAACACGTCCTAATGCAGAAGTAAACTTTAAGCAAGCTAGTAGTGAATTTATTCAAGCACTACAACAAAATAACCCAAATTTACGACAACAAGGACAACTACAACGCACTACAGTAAGTGGACGAAGGGGTTTTGTTGCTAAGTTCACTAATATTTCAGATGTTACTGGAAAGACTGAAAGCGTAACTATTATTACTGCTCGACTTAATAACGGCGATATGTTTTATTTAATTCCTGTTTCACCTCAAGCAGAATCACGAAATTATCAAAGAGCTTTCCAACAAATAATCTCATCTATTCAGCTTTCTGATTAATTACTTAAAAAGTAGCTCAAGACTTTGAGCTACTTTTATAATCTTTTTTAATTTATGAACAAACAAAACAAACCTAACAAACCTAGTAAAAGCAACAAAAGCAATAAAAAACAACAAAGTAAAGCATCTACAACCAGCAAAAAAATTGTTGATGATTTCTTAGGAAAATTTATTAAAATTTCCCCAGGTGAATTTTCTATGGGAACCGAAAACGGTCATCTAGATGAAAAACCTGTTCATAAAGTAATTATCAGCAAAGCTTTTGAAATCTGTGCTACAGAAGTTACACAAGCACAATGGCAAATGATTATGGATAATAACCCTAGCTCATTTAAGGGTGCCAAATTACCAGTAGAAAATGTTTCATGGGAAGAAACACAGCAGTTTATTGAGCTAATTAGCATGCTTAGTCCAAATTATATTTACCGTCTACCTACAGAAGCAGAATGGGAATATGCTGCTAAAGCTGGTAGTAACGATGATTATGCAGGAGATCTTGAAAAACTAGCTTGGTATGAAGCTAATGCTGGTGGAAAAACACATCCTGTAGGCAGAAAACAGCCCAATGCATGGGGTCTTTATGACTGTCATGGCAATGTTCAGGAATGGTGTCAAGATTGGTATGATACTTATTCAAGTGAGACGGTAACGGATCCTACAGGCCCTAAAAGTGGTTCAGAGAAGGTTATCAAAGGTGGTGGATGGCATAGTTTAGCCGCTTCTTGTCGTTGTGCTAGCCGAGTAATTGGACTACCAATAAATCACTATTTTTATGTTGGTTTTCGTCTGGTAAGAACTCCTAAAGAATCTAATTAAAAACAATAATTCGTAGTTTTTAGAAAATTATCTTCTAAAGAAGAAAAGTTTTATCTTGCTTGGTTATAAAGGTTTATCTAGCTTATAATAAAGCCCTCTTCTAAAACTTTTCTCTTGGAGGCAACTACAAATCTATGAACCAATTAGTTAAAGCTTTACTTCTAGCAAGTGGAGGTGTGTTAGCCTACGCTTTAATAAAAAAATACAATACCCCTAGTTTGCCAGACTATTATCATAATAAAGCAGTAATTGTTACAGGTGGAGCAAATGGTATTGGTAAAGCAATTGTTTCACAGCTAATTGGCCTAGGTGCCCAAGTCCTAGCAGTTGATTATAACCAAGAAGCTTTAGAAATCTTACAAACAGAACTTCCCACAGTAGAAATTTTAGCTATAGATTTAACAGAAGAAGACGCGCCAGAACAAATCTTAGATTATGCTCGTGATTTATTTGGCAATATAGATATTTTGTTTAACAATGCTGGAATTGTTGTTTTAGGGCCTTTCTGGGATATGTCTTCAACACAAATTCAGCGTCTAATTGACGTAAATTTAGTAGCCCAAATTCGTATGACCCGAACTTTTTTAGATTACTTTTTAGCTCACCGCTCTGGAGTTATTGCTTATACTGGTTCATTAAGTGCGCATGTTTATTCACCTTCTCATAGTGTTTATACTGGAACTAAAGGAGGATTAAATAATTTTGTAGCAGCCCTTAGACGCGAACTCCCTATTAATAGCGGTGTACAGCTAACAATTATTCATCCTAATGTAACCGTTACTAACCTAGCAGATAGCAAGCTTTTTGACACAGTAAAACATTTTATTAGCTTAGAAAGTGCTGATGAAGTGGCTTCAGCATTATTAAATGGGATTGTTAGTAGAAAGAAAGAAGTTTATGTACGCATTAGAGATGAAGCTTATAAATGGATTGAGCGTCTTGCACCAGATTATGTTGATGAAAGATTTCGTCAACTCTTAGCTATTGACCCGACTAGAAAAAAATCTGCTCAATTAAAGCTTTTAGTAAATGAAACTGAATAATCAAAGTTTGGTGAGAATATGCAAGAAATACAAATAGGTACAACTTTGGGCCGCTATACAATTAAATCCCAATTGGGCCGGGGTGGTATGGCTGTAGTCTATAGCGCGTTAGACTCACTTCTTGGGCGCGAAGTAGCAATAAAAATCTTACTACCTAGTAAAGATGCTAATAGCGAAATTGACCGCTTAGTCTTACAAGAAGCTATTGCAGCATCAGGTCTTAATCATCCTAATATTCTCACTATTTATGATGTTGGTCAGCATAATGAATATTACTATATTGCAATGGAATTAATCCCTGGCCAAACCCTAAGAGAAAGGTTAAACACCGCTAAATTAGACCCTTATGAAGTTATAGACATTGCTTCTCAAACTGCTGAGGGCTTAGGAGCAGCACATAATTTAGGTATTATCCATAGAGATGTTAAGCCAGAAAATTTAATGATTCGTCCTGATGGTTATATTAAAGTGCTAGATTTTGGACTAGCTAAAATTTGTCCAGGCAGTCTTATTGATGAAGCAAAAGGAAAAAGTACACTTGGACGTGTAGGACAACTTAACACCCAAAGAATAATGCAAGGTACAGTTGCCTATATGTCCCCTGAACAAGTTCGAGGTGAAGATGTTGATGTAAGAAGCGATTTATTTTCATTAGGCATTGTTATTTATGAAATGCTAACTGGTCAACTACCTTTTGAAGCTAAAAGCCTGGCAGATAAAATGCTAGCAATTCTTAGACATGAAGTAATCCCACCTAGTCATATAAACAAGAATTTAACGCCAGAATTTGATGTTTTTATTGCTAAAGCTTTGGCTAAGCGTAAAGAGGATCGTTTTCAAAATGCTTTAGCTTTAGCTAGAGCATTACGTTTAATTGAGCCAGGAAAAAGCACTAATGCTAGTACAACTTGGTCACTAGCCCAACCCGTAGGCCAACATGCTCAAGCTGTTGCAGCAGCAGTAGAAAATTTAGAGGAAGATTTTGCAGCTAACCAAGGTTTTGTAGGTCGCGCCAAAGAGCTAGAACAATTTCAAAGCCGTTTTCAACTTGCTTTAACAGGTAAGCCACAACTAGTTTTAGTTACTGGCGAGTCTGGAATGGGAAAAAGTGTTTTAGTTAGTCAATTTCACACTCAAATTAAAAATAAAGCGGCTTTTCTTGCTGGTCGTTTTTATGAAAATATTTGTGGACTACCATTTGTTACTTTTTTAGATGCTCTTAGTGATTTTTGGACTGATTCTTTGCTAGACAATCCTACAAATTTATTAGGTAATATTTTTGCTGAACGAACCGAGCAAATAGAAGAAGCCTTAAAAAAGCGTGACACTGTTCGTGCTTCTTATATGTTGCTGCAAATGCAAGGCGGGGCTGAACAAGCAATGCGAAGCTTTGAAGCTATTCGTCGTTGTCTTAAAGCTTTAGCCTCACATAGACCTATAGTATTTTTTCTAGATAATTTGCAATGGGCTGATGATGCTAGTTTGCTAGCATTTGCTTATTTAACTAAAACTTTAGCCAATGTGCCTATTTTACTTGTTGCTACAATTCGCACAGGAGAATTAATTGAAGGTAGCACCTTAAAAACCTGGGCCCAGCAACTACATCAAAGAGAAAATGTACAGGTTTGTCATTTAATACCATTTAATCTTCAAGAAGTAGGACATTTTGTTTCTCAACTTTGTCCAGGAATTGAAAATACACCTGAATTATCAAATGCACTTTATCAAGAAACTGATGGAAACCCTTATTTTGTTAAAGAAATGGTAATGCTTTGGCTAGAAAATGGTACTTTATCCAAACAAAAAAATGGTCAATGGAAATTTTCCGATCTGGAAAAATTAGAGCTACCAAAATCTATTTCAGATTTAATAGAACTAAAATTAAAACAATTAGATAAACCTATTTTAGATGTACTTAGCCAAGCATCTGTAATTGGCAATGAATTTGGATTTATTTTTCTACAAACTGTTACGCAATTAGACGAAGAAGAGCTTATTTATATCTTAGAAACAGCCATTAGACGCAACCTTATTGATGAAATAGGCGGACAAACTGAAGATCGTTATATTTTCCATCATAATACTATCCAGCAAATACTTTATCAAAATTTAAGTAAGCGAAGAAAACGCCAGTTACATGAAAAAGTAGCTCAAGCTCTACAAAAATGTTTTTCTGGGATGATAGAAAAAGTAACTCCTCAAATTGCTTATCATTATCGTAACGCTGGAGTAGCAGAAAAAACTTTTGAATATTCTGTTCGTGCTGCTGAACAAGAAAGACAAGCAGGCTCAGCAAGTGAGCAATCCAATTATTTAGAATGGGCTAAAGATGCTTTAGCTGATATGCCTACAGATATTCATGACAAAAAATTTTTACGTCTTCTTAGCACCTATCGACTTGGTTTAGGCTCGCTAGCATCGCTACGTGGTAGAGCAGATGTAGCACTCAGCCATTTAGAAGAAGCTTTAATGATTAGTCAAAAAGTAGCAGAACCCCAATTACATGGAAGTGTGCTAAAAGAAATGGGGATGCTACAACTACTACTTACTGATTATCCTCAAGCACAAAAACATTTTACAGAGGCAATAGCAATATTTGAGCGCAGCGGCGATACAGTTCAAAGACTAGCAGCTTTATCAGGTTTTACTTTGTCTAAGTCTTTTAATCCAAAAGAATTAGAAGGTGCTGCTCGTTGGTTAATGGCCGTTGCTGGTAGTTCATCACAAGCTAAAGGCTTTGCTTACACTGCCTTAGCATTATCTGATATGCAGGTTGGCCTTCTTGGTCAAGCTATAAAACATTATCAACGCTCACTAGAACATTTAGAAATTGCTGGCGAAACCTCTCAATACACCAGAACGCTTGGGTTACTTGGAACAACTTATGCCCAATGTAGACAATTTGACTTAGCAGAAGATTGTTGTCGTCGAGGTTTAGAACAATCTACTAATATTAATTTATTTGCTCAGTTAATTGCTCGTAGTACGATGATTCCTATATTTTTGTATCGTAAGGATTTTTCTTTAGCAGAAGAAACAGCCAATCAAGTTTTACAGCTAAGTAAAAAATCAAGCAATAGATTACACGTTAGCCGCGCTCATGCCGAACTAGCAGAAATATATCAATATGCTGGAAAGTTTACTGAAGCAATTACAAACTATGAACAAGCCATAGAGTTTTTTGCTTCATTAAATTATCATTATCGTTTAGCAGAAGCTTTAGCTAAAGTTAGTCTTTGTTATTTTAGCTCTAATCAAATAGACAAAGCTTTAGAAGCTTGCCGACAAGCAAGAAAAATATCTCGTGAGCATCAATTTCGCTATACACTTATGATTGCTTCTAGCACACTAGCAAGATGTTTTGTTGCTCAAAATCGAGTTGCCGAAGCAAAAACTTATTTACGTGAAGCTAGACATGCATTAGAAGAAATGTCAGCTAATTTGCCAGAAGACTTTGTAAATGTTTTTTTATCTGACAAGTCCGATATATTGGATTTATGCAATCAATATATTAATCGATAAGTTTGCTGTATTATTAACCCTAAGCAATATACTTAATTATTAAGGAACGGCTTTATGTCTACATTACTAGAAACTTTAAGTAGCTATGTACCTACTTTAGTTGTAGAACAAGCCACACAAGATCCTAATTACTTTACTAAACCAACCAAAAAAAATCTTTCTTGTGTTGTGCTTTTTGCTGATATTTCCGGTTTTACATCTTTAACCGAACGTTTAGCAGCACGCGGGCCATCTGGTGCAGAAGAACTAACTAGCTTACTTAATAATTATTTAGGCAAATTAATAGACCTAATTACAAGCTATGGTGGTGATGTTGTTAAATTTGCTGGAGATGCTTTATTAGTTTTATTTACAGAAGAATTTATAAAAGAAGACCTAAGTAAGTTAACTGAGCGTGTAGCAGAATGTTGTTTAACAATTCAAAAACACCTGCATAATCACCTAGTAGCTAGTGACGTAGAGCTATCAATTAAGTTAATAATTAATGTAGGTGAAGTTTCTATACAAACTTTAGGAGGTATTTTTGGTCGTTGGGAGCTTTTAGTAACTGGTGAGCCGCTAAATCAAATAGCCTTAGCTAATTCATTAGCCAAAGCAGGCGAAATTCTACTTTCTTCTCAAGCTTGGGAACTGATTAAAGAAAAAGTAGAAGTTATTAATAAAAATGATAAGATTCTATTAGTTAAATTAAGAAGCAAATCAAATTTCTCTGAAATAGCTAAATCTCCACCTAAAGCCACAGCAACAATGGCAATGAGAGCTTTTATTCCTGGAGCTATTCGCAGTCGTATTGATAGCGGACAAACAGATTGGATGGCAGAACTACGTAGAATTACAGTTTTATTTATTAATCTTCCAGATCTTAATCATGAAAGTTTAGAAAAAGCACAAGAAACTATGTGTGCTTTACAAATTAGCCTTTATCGTTATGAGGGTAGTATTAATAAGATAAGTGTTGATGATAAAGGAGTTTCACTAGTAGCAGCAATGGGACTACCTCCATTAGCGCACGAAGATGACCCAGCAAGAGGTGTACGAGCAGCACTAGCTATGCAGCAAGAGCTAAAAAAGCTTGGACTACAAAGTTCTATTGGAATTACTACAGGACAAACCTTCTGCGGTTCTGTTGGAAGTAATGTCCGACGAGAATATACAATTATGGGCGATACGGTTAATTTAGCTGCTAGGCTAATGCAAGCGGCTGGAGAAGGTATTTTAACTGATGAACCTACAGCTAAAGCAGCCTCTAATCGATTAAATTTTACACCTCTGGAACCAATTATAGTAAAAGGTAAACAACAGCCAATAAGAGTTTATCAACCTTCACTATTAACAGCTAAAAAATCAAAAACTACAACTGGCCCTAAAACCCCTATGGTAGGGCGTATTAATGAAACTGCTTTCCTAAAAGAAAAATTACTTTTGTCAAAACAAGCCTCTAAAGGTAGCTCTATAATTATTGAAGGAGAAGCAGGAATTGGTAAATCTCGCTTAACAGAGCAGTTAATTGCACAAGCAGAAGAACTAGAATTTTTTACTTTATGTGGAGAAGGAGATTCAATTGAAAACTCTACTCCCTATTTTGCTTGGCGTAATGTGGTTAATCAGCTTTTTCAATTAGAAAATTTATCCGACGCAGACAAAACCGAACAACAAACGCATATTTTAAGACAATTACCTAATGATGCTAAGACGTTGCAATCTGCTCCTCTTTTAGATGTATTTTTGCCTTGGGATTGGGTAGACAATGAATATACAGTAGAATTAATAGGTAAAACTCGTGCTGATGCTGTGCATGAGTTACTAATTAATTTATTAAAGCAGGCTAGTAAAAACCCTTTAATTTTAGTTATGGAAGATGCTCATTGGTTGGATTCTGGTTCTTGGGCATTGTTGCTGCTGGTATGTCAGCAAATAGAAAACTTAATTACAGTAATAGTAACTAGGCCAATTGCAGAGCCAATACCGCTAGAATATAAAGAAATACAAACTCTTAGCAAAACAGAAAAAATAGTTCTTAATAATTTATCTATTGCCGACACTTTAAGCTTAGTTTGCCGACGTTTAGCCGTAACAAGCCTACCAAAACAAGTAGAAGATTTAATAATTGAAAAGAGCGAAGGCAACCCGTTTTTTAGCGAAGAATTAGCCTATGTAATGCGTGATTTAGGCTTTATTGAAATTATTAATGGAGAATGCCGTCTATCTAATAAATCTAATCAGCTAGAAGCTACAAAGCTTCCAAACACTATCCAGGGGCTAATAACTAGCCGTGTAGATCGCCTTACGCCTGCCCAACAACTAACAATTAAAGTAGCAAGTGTAATTGGGCGGGTTTTCTCTTTTCGTACCCTTCAAGATATTTATCCAATAAACGAAGATAAAGCGCGTATTGCAGAACATTTTAAGGTTTTAGAAGGTCTTGATTTAACTCCGTTAGAACGTCCTGACCCGGATTTAGCCTATATTTTTAAGCATATTATTACCCGTGATGTAGTTTATAACCTAATGTTATTTTCCCAACGTCGCCAACTACATAGAGCCGTAGCCGAATGGTATGAAACGACTTATGCAAATGATCTAGCTCCTTATTTTTCCTACCTAGCTTATCATTGGTGTAAAGTGGTTGTAGATAGCGCAATTGAGCCAAAACTAGTTTGGAAAGCCGTTGATTACCTGCAAAAAGCTGGTGATCAAGCAGTTCAACGTTATGTTAACCAAGAAGCAATTGGATTTTTTGCTGAAGCTTTAGAGCTATTAAAAGCTCTTCCAAACAGCATAGAACGCACAGAACGCCAAATAGAATTACAATTAGCTATTGGTGCGCCAATTATTGCTACAAAAGGTTATGCAGCTATAGAAGTATTAAATGCCTATTCACATGCACAAGAATTATGTAAAAAGCTTGGCGACAAGGCTAAATTATTTCCAGCATTAAGAGGTTTATGGGCTTTTTATATTGGCCGTGCAGACTATAAAACAGCAATAAATTTAGCTAATCAACTCATGGAACTAGCTCAAGAAGAAAAAGATCCTGCAATTTTGCTAGAAGCTCATAGAGCAATGGGAAATACAATTTTTTGGACTGGGGATTTGGTTAGCTCTCAACACCATATGCAGGAAGGCATAGAGCTTTATACACCTGATAAACACCACACTTTAGCTTTTCTTTATGGTCAAGATCCAGATGTTGCTAATCGTGGAATGCAAGCCTGGCCGCTTAGTTTAATGGGCTATCCTGAACAAGCTATTAAACGAGGAAAAGAAGCTATTAGCGAAGCCCTAGAACTTTCTCATCCCTATAGCCTGGGCTATGCTTTAATTCATGATTGTTGTTGTCAACAATATTTATTAAGAGTTGATCAAGCTCTTCAACAATCAGAAAAAGCTATTAAATTATCTCAAGAAAAAGGATTTCCTAATTGGCTACTAGCCGGGATGGTAGTTCATGGATGGGCTTTAGTACAAAAAGCAGACTTTACAGGTCTTCAAGAAGTAGAGCAAGCTGTAAATTTCTGGCGTTCTTCAGGCTCAGAACTTGTTGTTCCTTACTTTATGACACTTTTAGCTGAATGTTATAGCAAAACAGGTAAAATTACCCAAGCCCTAGACACTTTAACAGAAGCTATCAACATTGCAGAAAAAAACAATGATCATTGGTATGATGCTGAAATGTATCGCCTAAAAGGTGAAATTTTACTACTCTTAGGCAATGATTTGGCTCAAGCAGAAAATTGCTTTCTTAAAGCTATAGATATTGCTAAACATCAACAAGCTAAATTGTTGCAACTTCGTGCAAACATTAGTTTAGCTAAATTATGGCAGCCTTCAGAAAATAAAGAAAAGGCCCAAGAAATGTTAAAAGAAATCTACAATTGGTTTAATGAAGGTTTCCAAATGCCAGATTTGCAAGCAGCAAGAAAAATTCTAGCCAATAATCTCTAACCTCACTTTTAAGGAGTAGTTCATGGGAGCAGATAATGATAAAAATTTACCAAGCGTGATAAATCCACAAATTGAAGAAACGCCTGTTATAGGACTAGTAGCCCCTCAATCTGATTCTCCCGTTACAGAAACTGTTGTTGAAGTTGGAGAAATTCCAGATCCAAGCGATGTAAAACAAAATAGCTTTACTGAATTCTTACGCCTAATAACTTCTGATGACCAACGTGTTGCTCTAGCTAATCTTTATATAGATTTTGAGTTAATTTTACTGCTGCAAAACAACGTTGATAGCTATGATGAGACTGACCCGTTAGGACGGCAAACTCCTGAAAATTCCGCTAAAAAAACATTGTTACTGCTTAATACAGTAACACAGGTTTTAAATAGTATTACTTTAGTTAAACCTGAAGTTCATTATATAAAAGAAACTCATCGCTTACGCAAAAATACTCCTTTACCAGTTGAACAATATTACAAAAATAAATCTCCAGAAGTAGATTTAATTAAAGCCTATACAAACTTAGAACAGCTTAAATCTTTACTTAGCAATAGTTTGCATGGGAAACAACTATTTGATACATTAGATTCAATGTCTGATCGGGTAATACCACAATATAAAGATTTCTTAAAAGGAATTAGAAAACGTGAAGCAACTTTAATTACAGAATTTATAAATGAGGAAAATAGCCCGTCCATCACTCGTCAACAAACAGATACTAAAGAAGCCTTATCAACCCTAAGAAAAAGTATTATTTCCCTAACA
This sequence comes from uncultured Clostridia bacterium, assembly GCA_964492845.1. GTDB lineage: Bacteria > Acidobacteriota > Blastocatellia > Chloracidobacteriales > JADJPF01 > JADJPF01. Next base: position 27,587 of record CAZBMZ010000013.1, on the reverse strand, counting down.
AATAGTTTTGCTAAAAAGCAAATTAATGATGAGAAAGTTTCTAATCTAACCCTACCTGATTCAATATTTCTATTAGATTTCATTGAGTATTTCACCCATATATCTAAAGCTTTAGACAGCTTTTTTGAGAAACAGCCATCAGCACGTTTAGAAGACGCTTATTTTAGACATTTAGAATTAATTAGACATACTTTTAAGCATCTTCGTTCAACAATGAGAGAAGAACATTTTCAGGAAAAACCCCAACTGCCTTTCTTAAATCTAAAAGGTTTTGTTTATTTTGCAGTTAAAGTAATTAAAGACTTAAATTATTTTAACCCTATATTGCATCGAAAATATCGCTACTATTTGGAACGTACTGTTATTGATAAACGGCTTCAAGAAGCTTTTAAGAATATCCCAGAAGATAACCGCCGGGAACGTCGCTACGTTATTCCTCTACTTTTAGAATTAAGCCGTTTAATTAGAATGGTTTCCAGAGTTAGTCCCAGTAAAGACGATTTAACAGATTATCAACTTACTTTTTACTGGTTTAAGTTAATAGAGACTAACTTTAGACAACTAATTCATTTTCTTAAATCCTATCCAGTTAATGAACCTCTAGGAACTCGTTTTGATAGCATGTCTTTTACCTTAGAAATGGAAGCAGAACGTGTTTTTGGTAAACGTGGGCATTTAATTCAGTTAAATGAACTTAGCTCTTTAGAGGAATATATCAAACGTGTAGAAGATAGTTTAGGTATTTTAAGACATGTTTTACAGGAAAACTACCTAGAGCTAGCACAAACCTATTTACCAAACCTAACTAGAGAAGACCTTTATAAAGATTACCGTGAGCGACTTATTGGAACTATGCTACTACGTGAGCATACCTGGTGTATTTGGCAAATTTGCTCACGGGCCGAGCGACAATTAAAAGATTATATTGAGAGAAAAATTTTACTTGAATTAAACCCTTTTCTTACTTCACTTATGCGACGGATTCAAGTTTATTTAATGAAATTTCTACCAAAGGTTTTTTATTCCGATAGGGTAGAACTTAAGCGAACGGTTAACGATCTTTTCACTTGTGCCAATATGCTAGCTAATCGTAAAGGTACAATTAGCGATCAACACTTAATCCAATTAAGTGAACGCATTCATGTGCTTACCACGCTTTTTGGCAGCCTAGCAGAAAACATACGTAAACGTTCTATTTTAGAAAATCGTCCCTTTGATGAAGATTCAGCTAAACGCACCTTAAAGAAATACTTACAAGCAGGCGAAAAACCTTCTTAAGCTAGCTCTAAAGATAAAAAATAGTAATGATAAGCTTTTATTAACACAAAACTTATCATTATTGTTTTTTAAACAAACCTAGCCTTAGCGTAAGGAAACCTTATCTAGTAACATCAACAGAAATAAAATAGGTAAATAAATTACAGATGCCTGTAAAAGTCGTCTAGCTTGTTGCCAGGAACGCTCTTTAGCTGTTAGAAAGCTACAGTAGAGATACCATGAGCTTAACAGCAAAGCTCCTACAAAATAGATTTTTCCTGTTATTCCAATCATTGTTGGTAGAAGGCTAATAGGTAAAAGGACTAGGGCATAAAGTAAGATTTGTCGTCCTGTGATAAAACCTTCTGGCTCAACAATTGGCAACATCCTTATTCCTGCGCGAGCATAATCTTCTTTATACATCCAAGCAATAGCTAGAAAATGGGGAAATTGCCAGAAAAACATAATTAGAAATAATACTAACCCTGATAGATCAATTTGGTTAGTTACTGCGGCCCAACCAATTAATGGAGGGGTAGCACCAGGAAAAGCTCCTATTACGGTACTTAATGGAGTGCGACGTTTTAGCGGAGTGTAGCAAAAAATATAGCTAAGTATTGTAAATAAACCTATTAGACCAGTAATTAAGTTAACAAAATATGATAAATATAAGACTCCGGCTAAAGCTGTAACACTACCAAATAAAAAAGCTGTTCTAGGGCTAATTCTGCTTGTTGGTAAGGGACGTTGTTTAGTGCGTCGCATTTCTGCATCGCTCGAGCGTTCCCACCATTGATTAAGTGTCCCTGTTGCGGCACCAATTAATGAAACACCTAGGCTTAAGTGAAGTAGCAAAAGACTACGCCAATTTTCTGTTGCCATACCAAAACCAGCAATGGCAACTAGTAGTAAAAGTATTAAAATGCGTGGTTTAACTAACTCAAGATAGGTAGCTACTAAACTAATGTTTGGTTGTTCATTTGTTTGTGCCGTCAAGGATTCAGATAATACTTCTGCCTTTGTTGGTACAATGCTTGATTCGGTACTCATCCAATAAACCCTAACAATCCTTTGAAAACCATTGTTTATATTGTTGTTTTTAACAATAACATTTGTCATTGTTGGTGAAAACAATTGATAGCAAATAAAAAACCAATATCTCCTATTTATACTTATAAATAACTAATAGCATTAATGCAAAAAATATTACTGCTGGGACAAATAAAAATAATACTGCTACGCCAAGCGAATTAACTGCACTTGTATTAATTGCCTGCTCTGTTGTAGTTTTGCACATTGCACAATGAGCAAATATAGTAGTGGTACTTAAATAGAAGAAAACAGTTAATAAGAAAATTATTTCCAAACAAAAAGTAGTACAAAAAGAGCGATCCATAAAACATCCATAAAATGCCAATATCCAGTAGCAACATCAACTGCTGTGCGTTTTTCAGCACTAAATCTATAGTAGGTTGCCCCAAGCAATATATATGCTAGGCCAAGCAACCCTCCAAACAAATGTAGTGCATGAACTCCAGTTAAAATATAGAAAAATGTAGCATGTGGATTTGTTGCTTCCATATAAACGCCTTTAGCCATAAGTTGCTTCCAGGCAACTAATTGGCTAGTAAAAAAAGCTATTCCCAAGACAGTAGAAATCATTATCCAACGCTTAAATTTTTCTAGTAGCTTATTTTTTAAGGCACTACGAGCGATTTCTAATGTAAAGCTGCTAATAATTAAGACTAATGTGCTAGAAATAACTGCTGATGGCATAGAGATAGGCTTCCAAACTTTGCCCATTTCACGAACAATATAAACAAAAATAATCGCGCCAAAAAATATTACAATAGGAATTATAGCAAATAGTAAAAAAAGCATTGGACTAGATTTTTTTTCTTTTGGCTGGGTTTTATTCTTGTCGTTGCTATCATCTCCGCCACCGCCACCACCGCGAAAATTATCTAAATTGTTATTTCCTCCACCACCAGTAGTAACATCATTAGATTTTTCTTTTATATCAACTGATGTCATAATTACTCCTTAAAAATGCCTAAGAATTATCTAAAGAATTATTAGGCAAATCCTCTGTTTGCATAAAATAATCTTTATTTGCTCCCGGCAGGCTAAAATCATATGCTCCTCGGTAAACAATAGTAGCGTTATCTTTGGAGGGTGGAGAGCTACTAGTCCATTCTAGAGTTGTTGCTTTCCAAGGATTTTCCTTAACCTTTTTACCAGCAAAAATACTAGTAATTAAGTTAATTAAAAATAGTAGTTGGACGTTAACCGTAACCAACATAGCAATTGTGATGAATTTATGTAAGGGCTGCAACTCGTTTAGATAAACAAACTCGCTAATCTCGGCATAACGTCTTGGATTTCCAGCTATACCCAAAAAGTGCATAGGAAGAAATATTGCATAAACTCCTAAAAAAGTAATAAAAAAATGTACTTTTCCTAGATCTTCATTCATTTGTCGGCCTACGACTTGAGGAAACCAAAATGCAGTAGCAGCAAAAATTGCAAAGATAGCCGACGATCCCATAATTAAGTGAAAATGACCTACAACAAAATAAGTATCATGTAGGTAAATATCCAGGCTACTTTGGCCTAGAAAAATCCCTCCTAAGCCTCCAGTGATAAATAAAGAAATAAACCCTAGGGAATATAACATTGGTGTAGTAAGTTGGATTTTTCCACCCCAAATTGTGCCAAACCAATTTAGAGTTTTTATTGCTGATGGCACAGCTATTGTTAAAGTAAGTAAAGAAAATGTCATTGATAAATAAGGACTTATTCCAGCAATAAACATATGATGTCCCCAAACTAAAAATCCAAGTAGAGCAATAGCCAGGGTAGCAAAAACCATAGTTCGATAGCCAAAAACAGGTTTTCGGGAAAAAGTCGCTAAAAAATGAGAGACAAAGCCCATAGCAGGTAAAATTGCAATATAAACTTCAGGGTGTCCAAAAAACCAAAATAAATGTTGCCAAAGTATTGGTAAACCATCAGTTAAACTAATAACTTTTCCATCAATTAGTACCCCGCTAGGAAGAAAAAAGGCTGTTCCTAAAGTTCTATCAAATAAAAGTAATAAACCTGCTGCTAGTAGCACAGGAAAAGCCAGCAGCGAAACCATAGCGGTAGCTAGCCAACCCCAACAAGTCAACGGCAAGCGCATTAAGCTCATGCCTGTAGTTCGTTTTGTAATAACTGTAATAAGAAAATTTATTGAATTTAATATTGTCGCCAATGAAAAAATTGACAAACTAACTAGCCAAAGATCCATCCCTCTAGCTTGACCTGGTTGACTGCTAACAATACTGCTTAAAGGAGGGTAAGCCGTCCAACCCGTCAAGGGTGCGCCACCTGCAACAAAAAAAGCACTTAGCAAGACACAAAAAGACAGAAATGTTAACCAAAAAGAAATTAGCCCCAACTTAGGATAAGCCATTTCTTTAGCACCTATTTGCAGAGGCAAAAAGTAATTACCAAAAGCCGCTTGTGGGGCCAGTGTTAGCACAAAAAAAACCATTATTGTACCGTGCATTGTCATTAATGAAAGGTAAAATTCTGGAGTCATTTGACCAGTTTGGTTAAATGCTGTTGGAAGCAGTTTTGACATTATAAACCAAACATCTCTAGGCCAAGTTAACCTAAGACGCATTATTACAGAAAAAGTAATAGATACAAAAACTGCTAGTAGCGCAAGCAAATAATATTGTAGCCCAATGATTTTATGATCTTGGCTAAATAAATATTTGCGCATAAAAGCAAATCACCTTTCTAAAGTTATTTTTTGGTATTGTTTTTTAGCCAAGTGTCAAAGTCTTCTTTACTAACAACTTTTAATTTGGCTTTCATTCGGTAATGTCCTAAGCCACAAAGCTCAGCACAAGCAATTTCATATTCCCCTATTTTGGTAGCTTGAAAATGCAGTTTCATTAACATTCCTGGCATAACATCTTGTTTAACTCTTAAATTAGGAACAAAAAAGCTATGAATAACATCTTGAGAGCGTAAATAAAGCCTTATAGACTCTCCAAGGGGAACTATAAGCTCGCTACCTGTTAAAATATCATCATTTCCATCAGGGTCATTTTTATCTAAACCTAAAGGGTTGTTATCCTGTTCTATTTGAGTTAAATCTATTTTGCCAAATTTATTATCTAACCCATGATAGCGAAATTGCCATTCAAACTGTTTAGCAACGGCTTCAATTTCTAAAGGATTTTTGGGATTAGAAGAATAAATTTTATTCCATATATTTTGGCTAGTTGCAGCAAGTGTAATAAATATAACAATAAGCAAAGCACCATAAGCTATTTCTAAACGAATATTGCCCAAATAATACTTAGCTGTAGAAGATTTTTTTTCTTGATATCTAAAAATAAAGTAACCCAGCAAAAGATGAGAAAGTAGAAAAACAATGCCTGTAATGATTAATGTTAAGGAAAATTGCTTATCTATTTGAGAAAAACTTGAAGCTAAAGGAGGAAAAGACCAACCAAAGAAAAAAAAAGCAGTAATAACTATTGCTAAAAGCCATATCAAAATAGAAATAGCTAAAGCCATATTAGAACAGCCACCAAAGGCCAACTAATGCAAGTAAAGGAATTATTGTCCAAATGCTTTCCCAAGCTTTTACTTCCATAACAGCTTGGTTTTGCTTAAATGTTTTTACTTGTAGAACAAGGATAATCAAAACACCAACAATAGCTAAATAAAGTGTAGTGTTAAAAACAATCCCTACCCAATCATTAGCAGGTATTTTTATTTGTAGAAGAAAATTATTTGTTTGGCTTAATTCTAAAGCAGTTTTTGTAAAGAAAAGATTGTCTAAGATTTCCATAAAACTAAAAACTTAAGTTTATAAAACTAAACTTAACACTACGAGAATAAAAGTTATTTCATTAAGTATTAGCATCATTCCTGAAGGCATAAAAGCACGAGTTTTTGACCAACGCATAAAAAAAACAGCGGATAAGGCTAAGGTTACTACTAAGGCTAAGTAAGTGCCGAGTGTAGCACCCTGAAGCATTATTATTCCACTTGCTAAAATAACAACTCCAGAAATTGAACCAGCAATAAGAGATGCTTTGCTTTTTGCTTGCATAAAACCAATAACGCCACCAGCAATAAGCAAAAACCCATAAACTAATACAACGTAAGTAGCAATTTTTTCCATATACGCTTAGCTTACACCAACTAACAATAATTTAACAAACGCTTGGCACCTTGATCAGAGTAAGATATAAGACAAAATTGGGCGATGATAAAATCTGCTACTTAACATTGTCAGAAACTTTTAGTTGTTTTATGCTAGTCGCTTTCGGTGTTAAAAATAAAACTATTGAGTGCCTAGTGATCATACCTAATAACATCAGTAAATAGTTTTCAATCTGCTACCAAAAAGGAGAATGTAACCCTTGGATTCTATTATTTCTACTAAATTAAAACGACCAGAAAAAGTTGTTTGTGACGAATCAACTCTATCTGAACGTTATGGTAAATTTTTTGCTGAACCTTTTGAAAAAGGTTTTGGTAATGTAATTGGTAATAGCTTAAGAAGATCCTTGCTTTCCTCTATCGAAGGAGGAGCAATTACAGCAGTTCGTATTGAAGGGATAATGCACGAGTTCTCGCCAGTCTCTGGTGTGGTAGAAGATGCGACAGATATAATACTTAACCTTAAGCGAATCCCATTAAAAATGTATAGTATAAACCCCTGTACTTTAACAATTTCTGTTACTGGCCCTAAAGTAATTTATTCTAGAGATATTGAAACAGATGGAACAGTTGAAATCTTAAGACCTGACATTTATATTGCTACAGTTTCTGAAGGTGGCTATTTAGAAATTGAATTAAGAGTCAAACGTGGTCGTCGCTATGTTTCTGCTGATCGTAATTATGATCCAGATCTACCAATAGGCTTTATTACTGTAGACTCTGCACATACCCCTATTGAAAAGGTTAATTTCCAAGTTGAACCTGTAAGATTAGAAGATAGTACCGAGTATGAACGCTTAGTTATAGAGATTTGGACTAATGGAAGCATCACTCCTGATCTATCACTTGGGCTAGCAGCCAAATTAATTAAAGATCATATGAGGATCTTTACTGGCGAAGAGGAAAAAATTGCTGCTGAAATTAAAGATGATTTTCCAAGTGAAGCTAAATTGGAAGAAGATCTTGATATGCCAATTGAACATTTAGAGCTTTCTGTAAGAGCTTATAACTGTTTACGTAATGCTGATGTTAAAACACTTCGTGAACTACTTCAAAAATCTGAACGTGAACTACTTATGACTCGCAACTTTGGCCGTAAATCCCTAAATGAAATTAAGGAAATTCTAAGTGCTATGGGACTACAACTTCGTCAAGATATTTAACAAAGTAACTAAGATTAATTACTTAATAGCCCAAGATTTTTTTCTTGGGCTATTTCTATTTTAGGAAATTTTTCCAGACAAACCTCTTGACAATTTATTGTTAACAGGAGTAGAATTTTGCTACTTGAAAAGGATTTTCATTTTCCCTTGCAAATGAGGTTGCAACCGTGAAAGCCACAGATAGATTAATTGGAATTTTAGATTCAGACCAAGAAAACCAACGTCTTGAATTAGTTATAGAAACAGAGCAAACCCCTAAACTAGCATTAAGGCTTGTTACTTATTCTAAGGGTTTAGGCTGGCATACACAAAAAACCATTTATATTGAAAATAATCAAGCTGAAGAATTGCAATTTCTCTTAGGTGGTGCGCGTTCACTACTTAAACAAGCTTCCCGCAATACAGAAAATATTGCAACAAGTGATACTGTTGTAGATAAGAAAGTTAATAAGATCAAACACTTTAATTTTTCAGAAAGAAAGTCAGCATAAAATAGCAAGAACCAAAAGAAAAAGCCCAGCAATTGCTGGGCTTTTTTCTTTTACACATTAATTTGCATTAACTTGCGCGATGTAACTTAATCTCTTTTTCTCCATCAGATACGGCTACATTATTTTTGCTAGTCATTTTTTCCATATCTTCAACATGAGTTTGTTCATCTTGGATAATTGACTCTAGCATAAATTTTAAGGTTGGATTTCTATCAGACATTTCCCAAGCGGTCATATAAGCAGCTAAAGCATCTCGTTCAAGTTGTAAGTCTTGCTCTAACATTTCTTGTAAGTCTGTAGTTTGATGAATAGTTGCGGGTTCAACGGTTGGAACACCACCTAGAGCAACAATTTTATCTCCCATAATGCTAGCGTGTTTTAAGGATCCTTTGCTTTGTTCGCGGAAAAAGTCAGCATAAACAATTCTTTGATGACCACTAACCAAAAAGCTATGTTGCAGATATTGCACAACTCCAGCATACTCCAGGCTTAAAATTTTGTTAAGTTGCTCGATAATTTGTTCATTAGTATAAGTATTTGACATTTTTTGCCTCTTTTCTATTTTGCTATTTTTTTAATTTTACAGTTTGCCCGGCAGGAGGGCTTGGTTGCTTGCTAAAGGAAGAGTAATAGAAAAGATTTTTCTTGTCAAGCTAAATATCTGATAAATAAGCACTTAGCATTGAAATTCGTTTTCAGTTTCACCCTTAAAACTCAAAACTAAGCTGTCCCTGACTTTGAAGTTTAATCATATTTAGGTGTCCAAAAATTTCTTCGCAAATTTGTCCAACTTGTTCAAACTTACTTTCATATCTGCGATCAAGACAAACAAAAAACCGCCATAAATAGCGGTGTTTATCTGTTAGGGTTTTTATTTCAGGATTTTGAAAATCTTTTAAGGATCTTGGAGATTGATCATCAATTTTGACTGGAACTGAGGCTTCTTTTAAGGCCATACTAGCCGAAGGACAATAAATTATTACTGAGCCTTCTGCTAATCCTAGTCGGTCAGCTATTTCTTGTTCTGCTTTAGTTCTAGCTAGATCTTCATTGTAATAAAACTTTTTCACTAAAACTTTTTGTTCATCTTCTGTAATACCTGTTTTTGACTCGTTTTGCTTTAAGGTCAATAAATAGACTCGTTTATAAAGCTGTCTATTTTCAATAGCTGTTACAAGTCTAGTAACAGCACGATTATGAGTTTTAGTTTTTAGAAAATATAAAAAACTATCATCTCTTAGCTCAAATAAATCTTCTAGTTTGATCTTTTGATTTTCTAGCGCAAGCTCTAAAGCTTTAGAAATCATTGCTCCAGCTACAGCCTTGGCATGATGATAATAAACTCGCTCGGTTAATGTGTAACGAATCCTAAGCAAATTTATTAGCTCCGATAGCGCGTCATGACGAAATAGGCCCCGCTTTTGCAGTTCAATAACAAATTGACCATCAATTATAGAAAAATAGCGAAAAATCCGTTCATCATAACTTTGCGTAACTCCACAAAAAAAAGCATCTCGTTTTAAGTAATCCAACAAATCAGCACAAATTGTTCCAGCAACAATTTGATAAAGAAATGGTGCTGGGAGTTTTTCTTTATCCCCTGCTAAAAGATCAAAAACATCATGGTAAATGCCGCTAGACATTAAAGCCGTCCGAACTGGCTTGCTATCCAGAAAGTAACTTAATCTTTGTTTATTTTTGTCATGACGTTCAAAAATTCGTCGCTCATCTTCAAAAGTATGACCATAAGGAATATGTGTAATATCATGAAGTAGTGCCGCGCTAACAATTACTTTTTCAGTATATGAGTCAAAAGGAAATTCCCGTCCAGCGTTAAGATGATTTTGGCCGATGGCTTGTAAAATCTTTCTAGCCAACCAAGCAGTTCCTAAAGAATGCTCAAAACGGCTATGAACTGCTCCAGGATAGACTAACGATGATGTACCAAGCTGTTTAATTCCTCTCATTCGCTGCATTTGCGGTGTGTCAATTAAAGCAACTTCTTCCCTACCAAAAAGCATGTCTCCATGAACAGGATCACGAAAAATTTTACTTGCCATCAAGCTACCTTTTAATTACTTAAATTTATGAAGTCAAGTCCTTCATTGTATCTTCAAAAGCATTTAAGACTTCTGTTAACAAATCTTTAGAAATATTAAGTGCTGGCTCAATCCTTATAACTTTAGAATTAAGCAATGTTCCTGCCACTAAAACCCCTCGTCGAAATAGTCCAGCAGCAACAGCATATCCAAATTCATTATCTACAAATTCTAGTCCTATTAATAATCCTTTACCTCTAACATCTATTAAGTATTCTTTATAGCGTGACTGAATATCCTGAAAACTTTTTAGTAAAAATGTTCCAGACACAGTAGCTTGTCCAGGTAAGTCTTCTTCTAAAGTAACATTAATAGCAGCAATTCCAGCAGCACAAGCTAGAGGGTTGCCGCCAAAAGTTGATGAATGGATAAATGGATTTTCTTCTAAAACTCCCCAAATTTCTGGAGTAGAAATAAAGGCTGAAAGCGGCATGACTCCACCACCTAAAGCTTTACCTAAACACATAATATCTGGAACAACATTCCAGTGATCTACTGCAAACATTTTACCTGTTCGCCCCATTCCGGTTTGCACTTCATCAGCAATTAGCAAAACTTGGAATTTGTCGCAAATTTCTCGTAATCTAGGAAAATAATCATCTGGCGGAACAATCGCGCCTGCTTCGCCTTGTACAGGCTCAACAACAACGGCTGCAATTCCCATCCCTACAGCTTCAGCCTTTTGTAGTTCCCATTCAACTTCTTCTGCATCTCCAAAAGGCACAAAGAAAACGTCTTGCAGGAGTGGTTCAAAAGGTACACGATAAGCCGCTTTACCCATCAAGCTTAAACTACCATAGGATTTTCCATGAAACCCTTTTATACAGCTAATAAAACCTGGTTTTTTTGTATAAAGTCGGGCTAGCTTCATTGCCCCTTCTACAGCATCAGTCCCATTGTTAATAAAAAAGCTATACTGTAAATCACCCGGTGCAATTTCACCTAATAAATTAGCTAAGGCTCCTCGTAAAGGGTCAAATAATTCTTGGCTAGAAAGAGGCATTCTTTGAAGTTGTGTAGAGACCGCAGATAGAATTTTAGGATGTTTAATGCCTGCGCTATAAATTCCATAGCCGCCTAAACAATCAATAAAACGTCGTCCCATAATGTCAGTAATAATTGAGCCTTGACCATCCCACTCAATAGCAGCATAAAGCCCTGATTCAGTCATTGACTTACGATATTCTAAGAAGCCTCTATTATAATATGAATTAAAATTGTCTATTGTATCGCGCTCAATACGTCTTTTTTGGTAGTCATTTACATGGTCAGTAGAAATTATTTTTAACCAACGAGCAGATTCTATAATGGCTTGTTGATAACGAGATTCTTTCTCGTCAGGCTGTTCTGTGACGACCTTAAAGTTTTTCATAAATCACCTTTATTTTATCTTAGGGAAAGTAAATTAATTTTTTGATAAATATTTAAGATAAGCAAGCAAAAAGTAAGACAAGAAGCTATGTATGTGTTAAAGAATATTTATTATGGCAGAGATTTGTTGATAGGTAGATGTTAGAACTAAAAATTTTGGAGTTATTTAAGGTTTTACTCATAAATCACCTGGCTTTACTCTGCGATTTTTTCAACTAGTAATTTAGTGTATTGCAGTTTACCAAGGTTTAAATAATTAAATATCAATTGAAGTTACCCAAGTTGCTTTAAAATTAGCCGATTAATTTTACTAAGTCAACTCTTGACAGAAAGCGACTAAGAGCCGATGATAAAGAATTAGTGCAAAAAAATCAAATAATAACAAACAATAACTTTAGAGGTGTTTTTGTGATAAAAAAAAGAGCGTTTTTGCTGTTTACAATCCTTATTTTATTGCTAGCTAACAACTTAGTAGCCCAACAACCCGCCCTAACCAAAGACAGACAAAGCATATTAAAAGCTTCCGAAACTATATTAAAAGAAGTAAGTGAACTTCGAGGTCTACCAGCTAAAAATCCTGCTAAATCTGGCTTTAAGTCTCGTCCTGAACTACAAGAAATTGTAGTCCGCGACCTAGACGAAGAACATTCCCCAGAAGAATTAAAATCCCAACACCGCTTTTTAGTTCGCCTTGGTTTAATTCCAAAAGACTATAACTTACGTGAAGAAACCATAAAGCTACTTTGTGAACAAATAGGCGGTTTTTATGACCCTCGTACAGGAGAATTTTACTTAGTCGATTGGTTAGAGCTAGAAGAGCAAAAGCCTGTAATAGCACATGAGCTAATGCATGCCGTCCAAGATCAAAATTTTAACCTTCGTCGCTTTGATAAATTTCCTAAAGATAAAGGTGATCAAGAATTAGCCATTCAAGCTTTAATAGAAGGCGAAGCAACAATTGTAATGTTTAACTATTTATTTAAGGCACAAGGGCTTGATATTACTAAAATGCCAGTTCCTATTTCATCTTTACTAGAATTAGGTAATAGTGCTAGTGACAATAATCGTTTTCCTGTGCTAGCAAAAACACCTAGAGCAATACGAGAAACCCTAGAATTTCCTTATATTTATGGCGCATCTTTTGTTCAACAAGTAGTAGGTAAAAGCTCATGGCAAAAAATCGCTGATCTCTATAACAATGAATTAGTAGAAAGCACTGAACAAATCCTACATCCAGAAAAAGCCTTAAACCGTGAAAGTCCAGTAATTATCAAGTTTCCAGACCTTACCGCTCAATTAGGAGAAAACTGGAACAAGGCAGAAACTAGCGTCCAAGGTGAGTATGGTTATTACCAAATCTTAGTAGAATTCTTAGGTAAAGATCAGGCTAAAATTGCTGCTGCTGGTTGGGGTGGTGATCAATATGGTTTTTATGATCAATCTAAAACAGGTGATAATGTTTTAGTACAACTATCTAATTGGGATACAGAAAAAGATACTGAAGAATTTTTTAAAGCTTATCAGCAACGTAGCTTAAAACGTTATCCTAAAGCTAAACTAGTTAGTGATGAAAAAAATCCAAATTTATTTATTTACTCTTCAGACGAAGGAATGATTTTAATTGAACGCCGTGATCAAGAAATATTAACAATTGAAGGTGTAAGCGAAGCAAAACTAAAAGCCTTAACTGAAAACATTTGGAAAGGTTTTAATAAAATTTCTCCTGATGCAAAACAAGTTGTTGCGGCTAAGTAATAATTTATTAACATTAAATAAAAAATCCTAGCAGCTAATTGCTAGGCTCTTTTATTTAATTAATATATCTTATAGTTTAGCAATTTTACGAATATCTTTAATCAATAAATATAAATGTAGTGGATCTGTAGGAGAAGAAACAAAATTAAATCGCTCATAAAAGCGTTTTGCATTTTCATCTTTGGCATGAACAATAAATGCTCTAATTCCTATAATATCAGCCGCTTGCAGTATTCGCTTCATTGCATCTTTTAATAAACCTGCTCCAACACCTTTTCCTTGCCAATCAACGCTTACAGCCAAACGTGCTAGTATTGCTACAGGCATAGGATGATGTGCTAAACCTTTAGTAAGCCTGTCTGGGGCATCATCATAAGCAATTTCTCCTACTACAATTGTATAGAATCCAACAATAGAATTGTCTGCTAAACCCAAATAAGTTTGTGAGGCATTAGATAGTTGATTAGCCAATGCAAAGCGTAGAAGAAAACGATTAAGATCTTCTTGCCCACAATCAAAGTTTTCTACCGCATGATCTCGCCGTAATTTTTCTATATAAAACAAAGCTACTAAACCTTCCGCTTTTCAAAAATACTTGGCTCATCAAAAAGTTTTTGCAACCTAGGTAATGTCACTATTTCTTTGTCTAAAGCTTCTATAAAGGCCGTCCATTGTTCAGCTTTAAGACCAAAATGTTTTCGGTCAGCTAAGGTTTCTTCTGCACGGGCAAGCGCACTTTCTAAGACAAATTCACTTACAGAACGCTGTAGAAGTGCAGCAGCAGAATAAAGTTTTTGTTTAGCTTCAGGAGTTAAACGTATATCAAGTTTTTGTGTTTTGGTTGTTTTACTAGACATATAAATCCTTTTTCTTTCTTTAACCAAATCTCACTATAACAAAAATGTCTGACAATGTCAGGACAATTTTTATTATTTAACCTCTACACAAATATTAGTTGCTGGGAATTTTCGTCCTTCATGATTAATCCAAACTACTAAGGTGTAAATTCCTGGCTGTCCTGCTTTTGAGCTAATTAGACAGGAAAATTTCCCTGTTTCTTTATTAACTTCTATGCTTCCCGTTGTTCCATCAGGATAGCTATAACCTTCAGCCGTTTTAGTTCGTAGCACAAGGCGATCTTTAGGAAAACCATACTGAGTTGTTCGATTAAGATAACCTACAGTCATTTTTTCTGGGAAAGGTTCATAAAAAACATCTATTGTATGAAGTTCTGTTGCTTCATAAAGTAGTTCCCCTTTAATTAAAATATCTTCGCCAAGTTTGATTTTTCGTGCAATTGGCTCAACATCAACATAACGGGCAACAAATTCTTCTGCTATTTGTAAGCGGTTTTGATTAAAGAAAAATGCTAGCCCGACGTGTGTATGTTGTGGTTGTAAAATTGTTCGTCGATGACTGTCATTTGGTGGGTATTCATTAAACATTGCTAAATGTAGTTGCTCAACTATTGATGGAATGCGTGCTGGCTCTAAACCGCTATTGCTCCATTTTCCGGCAACATTTTCCATAACGGCATCAACTCCACCAGCATAAGAATAGCGCATATAAGGTTTTAAGCCTGCTTGATTCCAATGGCTTGTAAATTCATAATCTAGCATTTCTTGACAATGACGTTCTGCTACTTTGCTTGCAAAACCGTCTAGTTCAACAGGCCGTAGACCAAAACTTGCACGCTCTTGATTAATTAAGCTTAAAATATGTTGCTTAAGCTGCTGATTTTGCAATGAAGATAAAATAGGATTTCCATAACTAATTGAATAAACAGGCAGTTGATAAAGACAAGTTAAAGTAAGCAAAAAAGATAAATATAAAGCAAATCTAATATTTTTGTGCTTCATAGAAATTTTAACCCTATATTTGCATAATGCTTAAAGCCCGATAAACTAAACGAATTTGACCTAACCTTACTTCATAACCGTTTTGTAAATGGCCTTCGTTAACTCGTTGACCATTAATAAAGATACCATTAATGCTACCTAAGTCTTGAAGAACATGAAAACCGCGTTCGTCCCAAAAAATACGTGCATGACGATTTTCTATAGTTTCATCATCTAAAACAAAGTCGTTGTCCAGTGTTTTACCTATATTTGTTGTAGGTTTATCTAAAATATGAACAGTTTGTTCGGTTCCAGAATCAGTCATTTTAATAAAATGTGGATAAACTGTTGTAGGGGCAGAATGTGTTACAGCCAGTAAACTGTTATAACATCGGCTACATTGAACTGTGCCAGGTTGGTTAATCTCACTACATTTGCTACAAGCTCTCATTTCTCCTAAGTCGATTTGAGGTAATTTGTTACGACAACCACGACAAGTTAAGCCTGCTTTACCTAATTGACCACACTGCGGGCATTTTAGCATTGCTTTTAATTTGTTGGTAGTTGGACGTTTAGGAGAAGTTTTAATAAAACCTAATACTTTATGCTCTACATACCAAAACATTCCACCCATTAATAAGAAAATAGGTAAAAATGACATAATAATAGAAGCATCGCCTAGCATAGATAAAATAAAGTTATAAAGCCCATGAACAATTGCAGCAGCCAATAATCCATAAAGAATTATATTTGTTCTTTGACCGCCGCTATTTGGTGCTGCTTTAGCACGGCTAAGAGCAAGTCCCCAAAAGGCTGAAAATAAAGCATGTCCTGCATTAGCTAGGGGCCCGCGAACAGTTAAAATTTCTAAGCTCTTAAATTGGCTAACATATAAAACATTTTCGGCAGCAGCAAATCCTAATGCAGCAGCGGCTGAGTAAATTACCCCATCAATAGGCTCATCAAATTCAGGTAATTTATAGGCAAATACAAGTACAGCCAGCAACTTAACTGTTTCCTCAACTGGCCCAACTATTCCAAAAAACATTACAAAGTTAGCTAAAAAGTTTTCTTGTCCTAAAAATACTCCTACAAAAACCATTCCTACTGTATTAAGAAGCAATGCTGGTATTGTAGAAAAAATGCCTAATAAAAACGTAATGGCAACTAAAGAAATGGGTTCTCGGTCATACCAATCCTGAACATAAAAAAAAACTAACCAAAAAAGACAGGGCAGCAGAGATAAGATTATTATTGACATAAAAGACAGCCTTAAATTTTTTAGTTGATGTTTCCAGATGTTTCTAGTTGTTTGCCTAAAAATCGATTAATGATATCATCTGATCAAATAGCTAACAATCTTTAATTTGTAAGTATTTGTTTTTACAGACTTTTTCTTTTGGTATTTTTAGATATAAAGTAAAAATCCTTATTTTTATAAGTTAAATACTGAAGTAAATAAAAGGTTATCAATTTTAATCATGAAATATATTTTCGTTTTTTTAATTCTGATATTTGCTAGTTGTATGAATACCCCAACAAAATCTACAGAACAAGTTTCTTTCACGCTTGAGCATCGAGGCGCGATGCGTAATATGTTTTTAGAAGGAAATATAAAAGGCAATATTGCACTTACAGAATTTAGCAACAAACCGCATCTATATGCAGTTGCTCCATTAGAAGGCTTAAGCGGTGAAATTATGATTTGGGACTCTATCCCTTACATTAGTTTTATTCGCAATAATTCTGTTGTAGTTGAAAAATCATTTGATAAAAAAGCTATTTTTATGGTTTGGGCAGAAGTTTCTAATTGGCAAGAAATAACTTTACCTACAAATATTAAAAGTTATTCTGAACTAGAAAAATTTGTAGCTCAAAGTGCAAAAACTGCCAATATAGATATAAATAAGCCTTTCCCTTTTTTGCTAAAAGGTAGCCCATTAAAAGTCAATTGGCATATTAATAACTATGTTTCTGACAATACCCCTGTTAGTCAAGAAAAACATAACCAAGCTAAATTTAAGGGTGTTTTAGAACAACAAAAGGTAGAAATAGTTGGGTTTTATTCTGATAAACACCAAGGAATATTTACTCATCACTCATCTAACACTCATATGCATGTGCGAAATCAAGTAGGAGATATTATTGGGCATATTGATGACATTACTCTAGGTGATCAAATGTCGCTTTATTTGCCAAAATAATTTTTATATTTTCATTAACTCCTATTCAAATATAGGCTTATGTCTAGTCAGAGGTGTTTCGCAATCAACTATTTTTTCATTAGGTTTTTGATGTTGACCTTTAGCATTCATATAATAAAGTATTGGGACAGTCATTCTTGAAAGCAGCAATGATGCTACTTCCCCAGCCATTAATGAAAGAGCTAAACCTTGAAAAATAGGGTCAAATAAAATAACTGAAGCACCTACAACAACCGCTGCCGCAGTAAGTAACATTGGACGAAATCTTACTGCACCAGCATCAATTACAGCTTCGCTTAATGGCATTCCTTCCTTAAGTCTTAACTCTATAAAATCTACTAAAATAATAGAATTTCTTACTACAATACCTGCTCCAGCAATAAAACCAATCATTGATGTAGCAGTAAAGAAAGCTCCCATAAACCAATGTGCAGGCAAAATTCCTACTAAAGAAAATGGAATCGCTGCCATTATTACAAGTGGTGTCCTAAATGATTCAAACCATCCTACGGTAAGAATATAAATTAGTATCAATACAGCAGCAAAAGCCAAACCTAAATCACGAAACACTTCATAAGTTATATGCCATTCACCATCCCATTTCATTGCTATTTGTTCACTGCTAAAAGGTTGTTGTGATGTGTATTGCTCAATTTTATAACCTTCAGGAGTTTTTATTTTGGCAATTTCATCACTAAGTTTACCTATAGAATAAACAGGGCTTTCTTCGCTACCTGCAACATCTCCTGTTACATAAACCACTGGCATTAAATTCTTATGATAAATGCTTTTATCTTGAGTAAGCTTTTCTACTTTTATTAACTGGCTAAGAGGGACTAGACTGTCTTGGCCTTGAACGCTAATTTCTGAAAGGTCTTGGAGGCTAGAGCGTTCAGAGCGCGGTAGTTGTAAGATTATTGGCACATCCTCTTTATCTTTACTTTGATGAAGCAATCCAACACCTAACCCTTGCAGGGCTAGACGTAAAGTAATATTTATTTGCTCTGTAGAAATACCATTTAATGCAGCTTTTTCTTTATCTACAATAAATTGATATTTAACTTGATCATCTTCTACATACCAATCTACATCAACCACACCTTCAGTTTTTTCAAAAATAGCGCGAATTTCCTTAGCTACAGCAATTTGCTCTTGGTAGTTTGCTCCATAAACTTCTGCTACTAGAGTTTGTAAAACAGGTGGCCCCGGGGGGATTTCAGCCACTTTGATATTAGCTTGATGACGACGAGCTATTTCTTGAATCTTGGGCCTTAGTTCTTTAGCTAAATTATGGCTTTGTTTGCTTCGTTCCTCTTTAGGAGCTAAGTTGATTTGAATATCTGCAACATTAGTTCCTTGACGCAAAAAATAATGACGAACAAGCCCATTAAAATTATAAGGTGAAGCCGTGCCAACATAGGTTTGATAGTCTGTAATTTCTGGTATTGTAGCTAAATAAGTCCCTATTTCTTGGCTTACAGTAGCAGTTTTTTCTAGTGTTGTTGCTTCAGGCATGTCTATTACTATTTGGATTTCGCTTTTGTTATCAAAAGGAAGCATCTTAACCATTACACCCTTAAACGCTACTAAAGAAAATGCTCCTAGTAGTAAGACAACGACCATAACTAAAAAGCTATATCGCCATTTAGGTAAATTAATTAGCGGTGTCATAATTCGACGATAGAACTTAGTTGTCCAATCTTCTTGGTTATGAGGGTTAGTATTTTCTTCTTTTGCTAAAAGGCGTTTTGCTGCCCAAGGTGTGACAATAAAAGCTACTAGTAAAGAAAATAACATTGCTGCTGATGCTCCAACTGGAATTGGTCGCATATATGGCCCCATAAGGCCACGAACAAAAGCCATTGGCAAAATAGCAGCAATTACAGTAAATGTAGCCAAAATTGTAGGATTACCAACTTCTGCAACGGCCTCAAGTGCAATGTCTATAACTGATCGAGCCTTATTTTCTGGCATTCGGTAATGTCGAACAATGTTTTCAACTATTACAATTGCGTCATCTACTAAAATACCTATAGAAAATATCAACGCAAAAAGCGTGACTCGATTAAGCGTGTAACCATAAAGGTAGAAGACTACTAGAGTTAAGGCTAAGGTGACAGGAATAGCAATAGCAACAACTCCTGATTCTCTAAACCCAAGCGTTAGCCAAATCAAAACAGACACAGAAAGAATTGCTAGAAACATATGGAAAAGCAGTTCATTAGATTTTTCCTTAGCCGTTTCTCCATAATTTCTTGTAACACTTACATTAACATCTGCTGGAATGATTTTTCCTGAAAGACTTTTTACTTTTTCAATTACTTGTTCAGCAATTAGAGTAGCATTAGTGCTTTTACGTTTAGCAACCGAGATTGTCACGGCTGGATAGCTATTGTTATCAGCTTTTTCATTAGAGCCAATAATTAAACTTTGGCTTAAATTAGCTGCTTGTCCAGAATTAAAAAAGACATAATTGCTAGGCTCTTCTGCTCCATCTTCAATTATTGCTACATCTCGCAGGTAAACAGGGCGATTGTTAAAAACTCCTAATACAATATTTCCAACTTCATTAGCCGTTTGTAAAAAACTTCCTGTTTCAACTAAAAATTCTTGGTTATTGCTAGAAAAACTTCCTGATTCTAATTCTTGATTTGCTTGTTTTAATTTAGGAATAATTGTAGCGGGTGCAATTTGATAAGCAGCCATTTTTGTTTCATCAAGCACAACTTTAACTTGTCTTTTTTGACCTCCAATTAATTTTACTTCTGAAACATCAGTAACTTCTTTAATTTGGTCATGAAGTTGTGCTGCTATTTGGCGTAACTCATAGTGATCATAGCGTTTACTCCAAAGTGTTAATGCCAAAATTGGAACATCATCAATTGAACGAGGTTTTATTAAAGGCTGAGTAGCACCAGGAGGTATTAGGTCAAAATTAGCAAACATTTTTTGATTTAGCCTAACAATTGCGTCTTCTTCCTTTTCACCAACACGAAAACGCACTATTGCTAAACAAGAACCAGGGCTAGAGGTTGAATAAATGTATTCTACGCCGGGAATTTCCCAGAGTAATTTTTCCATTGGTTTAGTAACTCGTTCCTCCACTTCTTTAGCATTTGCTCCTGGCATTTGGACAAAAACATCAATAATAGGGACAATAATTTGTGGCTCTTCTTCGCGTGGTAATAGTTGTATAGCTCCTAATCCTAAGAGAATAGAAGCAAAAATAATCAATAGAGTTAATTTAGAATCAATAAAAAGTTGTGCTAGTTTGCCTGCTAACCCCAAATCCTTTTTCATAACTACCTCCACAGAAAAATTATGAGACTTTATAAAAACATTAAGTTATTTTTGGGCTAATTTAGGCTCGCTTAATAAAACTTTCTCCCCTATGTCTAAACCTGCAAGGATTTCTACCCGTTCACCATAGAGTTTTCCAGTTTTAATTAGTCTCATTTGTGGATTGCCTTTTTCATCTAACACATAACAACTTGTAAGCTGACCTCGTTCTTTTATTGCTACACTTGGAATTGTAATAATTGATTTTTCTGTCATAGGAATTTCTACTCGTCCAAACATCCCTGAGCGCGTCGCTAAATCAGCAGGTAGGCTTATTTTAACCAAAAAAGAATGACTAGAAATATCAGCAGAAGGGACAATTTCTTGTACTTTTCCAATTATTTTATCTTTACTTATTGAATCAATATAAACTGCTAATTCATCTTCAGAATGAATTAAATTTAATTTAGATTCTGCTACTAGTGCTTCTAATTGATAATTTGTTGTATCTTCTATAGTTAAAAGAGCTTGTCCTGGTGTTGCCATCATCCCTAAGTCAATGTTTTTACTTGTAACTATCCCAGCAAAAGGTGCAGCTATACGGCTATAGCTTTGATAAGTTTTTGAACTAGTGATGTCTGCTTTTGCTTGATCAACACGGGCAAAAGCTTGAGATTTTCTAGCTTTTAGAGATTCAAGGATTTTTTCGCTTCGCTCAAACTCTGCTGTAGCAGCTTTATATTTAGTTTCTACCTCATCAAATTCTTGTCGGCTAACCGACTCACGTTCTAATAAAGCTTTATAGCGTTGATAAGTTGAAGCAGCAAGCTCGCGGTTTGCTTTAGCAGAAGTTT
Source organism: uncultured Clostridia bacterium (assembly GCA_964492845.1). Classification (GTDB taxonomy): domain Bacteria; phylum Acidobacteriota; class Blastocatellia; order Chloracidobacteriales; family JADJPF01; genus JADJPF01. The sequence goes on along the minus strand of CAZBMZ010000013.1, from coordinate 6,044 downwards.
TAGCTAGTTCTGCGGCTGCAATTACTTGGTCAATTTCTGTTAAACCGCTTTCTGCTTCTGCTAAACCTGCTTGAGCTTTTTTTACTTGAACAACTTGCTCACGATCATCAATTGTTAGCAAAGTTTGACCAGATTTTACTTGATCCCCTTGCTTAACATAAATTGCGGTAATTTGTCCCATTACTTTACTTGCTAAAATACTGCTAGTTTTAGACTTTACTGTCCCTGTAGTTTCATAAACTTCTTTTATTGGACGATTTTTGACTAATTCTACTGCTATATTTTCATTTAGTTTTTCTGTAGCTTTTTCTACTGATTTTTTGCTACTACAGGCAGTGAATAAAAGTAGCAACACCAAACTAAGTAGAATTAAAAACCGATGTTTCATAACTCACCTCCTGTAAAAGCTACTTAACAAAATAGCCAATATTGTCTAGCTGACCACTAGCAAGCAAAGTCTGCCCATAGCTTACGTAATATTCATATCTAATATTAAGCTGATTCATTTGTGAGCGTACTAGCGCGGTTTGGGCGCGCAAAACTTCAGTAATGGTTGTAAGTCCAACTTCATGACGATCTTCTACAATGCGTCTTGCCTCGGTTGCTTGTTCAATTACAGCATTAGCTAGTTTAAGGCGTTCTTTAGCTGCCAAGTAGTTTTGATAAGCACGTACTACTTCTAAGCGTATTTGGTCTTCTTTATATTGGCGTTCTGCATCAGCAGAAACGCGAGCAGATTGGAACTCTTTTACTTTTGCTTGGCGAACAGCATCAAAAAGGTTAAAAGTAACGCTAACTCCAACTGTGTAATCAGGGCTACCATTAAAAATATAATTTCCGCTATTACCTACATTAGCAAAAACATCTACACGGGGTTTATACTGTCCATTAGCACTACGTACATTTTGATCATTAATTTTCATATTCATAAGACTTTGCTGATAGTCTGGGCGATTTTTTAAGGCTAACTCTATTAATTCTTTTTGTGGTTGGACAAAGAAATCTTGTTCTAAAAGCTTATCTTTTATATTGTGTGGAGTTGAAATAGACATTCCCATTACAGTATTTAATGAGGCAAAAGCAGTAATAAGATCACCTTGAGCTTGAATTTGCTGTTGTTGAAATTCGCTAAGTTGAACTTTCATTGCAAGCAAATCAGAAACCACAATTAGCCCATTGTCATAAAGAGCTTGAAGCCTCTTAACATCAGCCTGAGCCATATTTACAGCTTCATCAGCAACTTGCTTTTTAGCTTCTGCTACTAAAACACCATAATAAGCTTGCAACACTTGAAAACGAATTTGCTGTTTTACCCAACTGCTTTGTGCTGAAGCTTGCTCACCAACCAATTTAGCTTGAGCTATGCGGGTCTTAGCTTGATCTTGATCAAATAGAGGCATACGAAAACTAATAGAGCTACGAAAATTTGTTAATGGTGAAGGACTATTAAGAGAATCAAGAGCAAAGTTATTCATCTTAAACTGACTTTGTTCTAGTAAAGTACCAAAAACAAAAACAGGATTATTACTATTAATCAAAGTTTGATTAAGTTGAATCAAAGGCATACGCATAGCGCGTGCTTGCAACATTTGTGCTGCGGCTATGTCCTGAGCAGCTAAAGTTGTACGTGTTAAAGGATTGCTTTGTAGAGCTATATCAACAGCAATTGGTAAAGTTAAACTGTTATCTGAAGTTGGTAAATTATAAGTAGGATTTTGAGCTAGTACAATTTGATGGCTAGTTATGTTTATAAATAGACTTAATAACATCAATATAAAAAATACTTTTTTCATAGCCTACCTCCATAACTTAAGTGCATATACCTCAATTTCTAACTAAAAATTTTTATGATAGAAAAATTACTCTATTAATTTACAAATCAAATCAGGCAATTTTGATACCATCAAATTTAATTTATCAGAAAATATCCGTATATAACTATATAAGAATATGGCAAAACAGTCAATCATTTCACAAATTTTTATTTTTGATATGGTGTAGCAGGATGAAGTAGAAAATAATTTTTGATATGATTTTTTGCTGCTAAACAAAATTAAGCAAATCTATTTAAAACCTTGCAAAAGCAATAAATTATTATGGCAAATCATAGCGTCAACTTTTTTGGCACTCAAAAAATATAATTTTATGTATTTACCAAAACTTAGTAGAAGTTTTGGTAAATTTTCCCCACTGTCAAAAATAACTGAGAACAAACACACTTGCAAAGCATTAAAAATCCTACTTTAGTTTGTTAAAAATATCTTAAACGCCTTTTCTTATTAAGAATATAAATACATATGTCTGGGCATATATTTTGCTTACTAACTATATAGAAAAAGTTAATTTTTAAGTAAGTAGGTGGGTTATGGAAACAATTCGTTTATCACTAAATTCTTTCTATAAATTTGCTGGTAGCTTTTTCTATGTTCCTAACTGGCTTAAAACAGCCCTAGCAGCAATTATTTGGTATGGAGTTTATAAAAACCTAGCTGTTATATCTAACTGGCTTACTTATGATTTATTAGGTTTTACTTTAGGAAGTCATATTGGTTCGGCTATAGAATTTTTTATTTTTGAAGTACCAAAAGTCTTGATGTTGCTTATTATAGTGGTTTATGGAGTTGGAGTTGTACGTACATTTTTTACTCCAGAACGTACTCGCAGTCTTTTAGCAGGTAAAAGAGAGTCTTTAGGTAATGTACTAGCGGCAATGTTAGGAATTGTTACCCCATTTTGTTCTTGTTCAGCAGTACCCTTATTTATTGGGTTTATTAAAAGTGGTGTTCCAATAGGAGTAACTTTTTCTTTTCTAATTGCTGCACCAATGATCAATGAAGTTGCTATTGTGCTTTTATTTAGTTTATTTGGAATTAAAGTAACCGCTATTTATATTTTTGCGGGTTTATTAATTGCTATTTTAACAGGATGGATAATTGGTCATCTTCATATGGAAAAATATATTGAAGGTTGGGTCAATGAAGTAGAAGCCCCTTTAGAAAGTGATTCTAGTCTTTTAATAAAATGGCAGGATCGGTTACAAGCAGGACGCGACGCAGTTAAAGAGATAGTAAAGAAAGTTTGGCTTTATATCGTCTTAGGAATAGCTGTTGGAGCAGGAATACATGGCTATGTCCCTACAGGGATGATGGCGGGGATCTTAGGTAAAAATTCCTGGTGGTCTGTCCCTTTAGCAGTTTTAATTGGTGTACCAATGTATTCAAATGCTGCTGGAATTGTACCTATTGCTCAGGCACTTTTAGAAAAAGGAGCTTCTTTAGGCTCTGTTTTAGCCTTTATGATGTCGGTGATAGGATTATCACTACCTGAGATTATTATCTTACGCAATGTGCTAAAAATGCCTTTGATTTTAACTTTTATAGGGGTTTTAACAATAGGCATTATTTTAGTTGGTTATCTATTTAACTTAATATTCTAAAATGAAAAGGGGGAGTTATGAAAATTCAAGTTCTTGGCCCAGGATGTGCAAAATGTTTTGCTTTAATGAACCATGTTCGTATTGCTGTAGCAGCATTAAATTTACCAGATGAAATAGAAAAGGTAGAAGACATAAAAGAAATTATGAAGTTTAGAATTATGTCTACGCCAGCCTTAGCAATTGATGGTCAAGTAAAATTTGCTGGACGAGTTGCTTCTTCTAATGAAATCAAAGAAATATTAAGTCAATGTGTGGTTAAATAACTACTTAGTCTAATTGTTCTTAAAATCTACACTTCTCTAAGTTGTAAAGCTATAAATAAGTCTTGTACATTAAGAAGATAGCAACAAAAAATAGCAACTTGTATGGATTAAAAATCCCAAACAAAAAATAAGGTGGTTTTATGATTGAAATAAAAGTGCCTGCTTCATCGGCAAATTTAGGAGCAGGTTTTGATTGTTTTGGTTTAGCTTTAGAGCTTTTTTTAACCTTAGAAATTGACTTTGCAGATAGTTGGAAAGTAGAACTTTTTGGTCAAGGAGCAAACACACTTCCAACAACAGAAAAAAATTTAATTCTAAAAGTTGCTAGATTTGTTGCCGATGCTGAAGGTGTAAGCTTACCTGCCCTGCATATAAAAATAGATAATCAAATCCCCTTAGCTAGGGGACTAGGTAGCAGTGCAGCAGCCATTGTTGCAGGCATCAGCATTGTAGAAGCAATAGAAGAAAAAGATTTTCCTACAAATAAGTTTTTTCATTATGCAAAAGCTTTTGAAAACCATTTTGATAATACTTCTGCTGCTCGTTATGGTGGTTTTACTTTAGCACTTGAAAGTAGTGTGGATGAAGTTTTAATACTTAAACAAGCTTGGCCTGAACAAATAAAAACTCTTGTAACTATCCCAGATTTTCAATTAAATACTGAAAAAGCTCGTAGCGTGTTGCCTGCAAATTATTCTCGTAAGGATGCTGTCTTTAACCTACAACATGCATTACTTTTTCAAGCAGCATTAATGCAAGAAAAATTTGATTTAATAAGTGAAGCTATTTTAGATTGCTGGCATCAACCCTTCCGCGCTCCACTTGTACCAGGTCTTGAGCAAGCTTTAAGATTAAAGATTCCTGGGCTTTTAGGTACAGCTTTAAGCGGTTCTGGGCCAACACTTTTAGCATTAACTACAGAAAACTTTGACGAAATAGCTAAAAGTCTGGTAAAAATATTTGCCCAACATAATATTGATGCTGAAACAAAACTTTTAAGTGTAGACAAACAAGGAAGGACAATTAAACAATATTAAGTTATTTAATTTTTTAGTATTGTTTTAAGTATATATGAGTAAAAAGATTCGCGTAGGTATTTTAGGAGCAACTGGAATGGTGGGACAACGCTTTATCCAGTTGTTAGATCAACATCCTCAATTTGAAGTTACTGCCCTGGCTGCTTCTGAGCGTTCAGAATCTCGTAATTTTGCTGATGCTTGCAATTGGAAATTAGCCGGCCCAATGCCAAGTTGGGTAAAGACTATGCCATTACAAGCTTGCCAAGTTCCGTTAGATTGCGACATGGTTTTTTCTAGCCTCCCGTCCTCAATGGCTGGAACAGTAGAAACAGATTTTGCCCGTGCTGGCTACGCAGTAATTAGTAATTCCTCTAATCATCGTATGGCTAGCGATGTGCCGCTTCTAGTTCCAGAAATAAACTCTGAACACATTGGACTAATTGATGTTCAACGAAAAAATGGTCAAAAAGGCTATATTGTTACTAATCCAAATTGTACAACTGTAGCATTGGTTTTAGCTCTAGCCCCACTCCAACAAGCTTTTGGCATTGAAGCTGTAATTGTTTCAACTATGCAAGCACTTTCTGGGGCCGGTTATCCTGGTGTAGCATCCTTAGATATTATTGATAATGTTGTACCTTATATTGATGGTGAAGAAAAGAAAGTTGAAAGTGAACCTCAAAAAATTCTAGGTTTAATGTCTAGTAATTCTGTTATTGCTGCTGATTTCCCTATTAGCGCACAATGTCACCGGGTAAATGTCTCTGATGGACATACTGAAGCAGTAACTATTAAGTTAAAGAAAAAGACTAGTGTTTCAGCATTAATTGAAGTTATGGAAAACTTCCAAGGTGAGCCACAAAAACTTAAACTCTATAGCGCACCTAACAAACCTGTAATTGTTTTAAGTGAACAAAACCGTCCCCAACCCCGCTTAGACCGTGATTTAGAAAAAGGAATGGCTACTATAGTTGGTCGAGTAAGAGAAGACACTATTTTAGATTTTCGATTTACTTTGCTTGGGCATAATACAATTAGAGGGGCAGCCGGAGCAGCAATTCTTAATGCAGAGCTTTTAATTGCCAAAGGCTATATTTAAGATCAATCAGATAAACAGTTTACCAAGTTACTTATTTCTAAAAATAAGGACTAAGTAACTTGGTAATTAAACAAGAATTCTTGAAAATTAAAACTTAAAATTAGTGTTTTAATAAAAACACTCTAATTACTTTAATTGTCCCGTTAACCTTATGTATTTATACTAGCATTTCTCTTGGTACATACCTATCTTCTTTATTCTCACTTATTCAGCTTGTTTTGCTGAAT
>CAZBMZ010000012.1:0-164141 GCA_964492845.1 uncultured Clostridia bacterium | reverse complement strand
TCTAAGTTGGAGTGAAAGGATCGAGCTTGTCCTATTGCCGCATTTATTGCACTTCTACGAAACATTGCTGGCAGTTTCCATGGTAATGGAAAACTTGGTATTGGGTTTAATAGGGTTTCTACTGTTAGTTTTTCTAGTTCAGTTAGTAATGGCTTTGTGGCTAGCTCTAATAGTTCTTGATGGTCTTGTAGCAACTCAAAATAAAACTTTATCGCTTCATTGTAGAGTTTGCGAGTTTCTTCTACAGCTTCTACTTTTTTGCTTTCTAGTTGTTTTATTATCGTTTTGTTTGCTACCATATTATTATTTCTCTAATTAATATTGACCTTATATTATACCTTCTTGTATTTTATTTAGCAACCTTTATTAACCTTTATTTTCTTAAAAACTTTTGGCTAAAGCCAGCAAGAAACCCGCCTATCTACCCGCGCTAAAGCGCGATAGCTTGCGGCGGGTTTAACACTTGTCAGAATAATGCTGATCAAATAAACTTGGTAAAAGGAATTTTATTTATAAGAAATTAACCCTAATTAATTTTCTTATTAGAAAGAGTAATCTAGCAATGTTCTGTTCAAAATGTGGCACCCAACAAGCTCCTGTCACACGCATTTGCATAAAATGTAATGCACCATTGCCTGTTACTAATAATCCTGAACTTTTTACTCCAACAAGTCGATCTGGCCCATCTGGACAATTAAAATCTGGCCCATCTGGACAACTAAAGTCTGGCCCCTCTGGGCCGTTAAGATTAAGTTCTCAAGAAAAAAATAATTGGCCTATTGTTGGACAATCTCCGCAATCTCCGCAAATGCCGCCAGTTGCATTACCTCCATTACCTCCATTGCCTCCATTGCCAGCACCGCCACAGCAAAACTATCAGCTACAACATTTACCAAAACAGGAAGTAAAACCGCCGGTTTTAGCTGAAAAACCTTCTCCACCTGGTTGGAATGGGGACTCTATTGAGCGACCTAAGTTTGTTTATCCAAGTGTTGAAATGTCTAAGGATACAGGAAGCTATAAACCAGGGCAGTTTTTACAACCTTATATGCAAGGCTTTCAACCTAACGCCTATAGCCAGCCAATAGCACCATTTACACCACCAGCAAATGCTAGCAAGAGAGCTATTTGGGGATTAATTTTTAGCGTTTTGTCTTTTGCATTTTGTCCAATAATAACGGCTATTGTTGGAGTTGTCTTAAGTCATCAAGAACTAACAGCAATTGAAAGAGGGCTTGCACCAGTAGCAGGAAAACCCGTTGCCCAAGCGGGTTATTATGTAGGGTTAGCTAATATATTTTTATATGCAATATGTTTTGCTGTAGCTTTCTTACTAGTGTTTATTTAATTTTGTAGGTTATTTGGTGTTTCCTCGTCAAGCTGTTTATTATCTTCTTGAGCAGGTGTTTTTCCTTCTAACATATCCAAAAAAGAAAGTCCGTCTTTATCCTTAATTGTAGGATCTGCACCCAATTCAAGTAGTATTTTGGTTAATGAAAAAATATTGTGTGCTGAATCCCTATAAAAAGCATGTATTAAAGCTGTTTTACCATCTGCATCTTGTGCATTAATATCTGCACCAGCAGCAATTAAAAGCTTTATGATTTCATGGTGTCTATTAAAACCGGTAAAAGAGTAGCACATAGAACAATAGCAACTTGAAGTTACACCAATATATCTTATCAAAGGTGTTTTACCATCTTTATCTTTTACATTAACGTTTGCTCCACCTTTCAAAAGCGTTTCCAACGAGGAAATGCACTGCATATTTGTGTTGCTTGTTATAAGTAAAGCGGTTTCGCCTTCATTGTTTTCTAAATTTACATCAATTCCAGATAGAACCAGAAACTTTATATATTCTTCGCTGTGGTTGTAGTTTCTTAAAAGCCTCATCAAGATAGTTTCGCCACTTTCATCTTTAACATTGATGTCAGTAATTTCTTTTTCTTCACAAGCTGAAATTATACTAAGAGGATCATCGCTAGATGTAGTTGGCCCAAAACCAGGGATAAAAGACATTTTACCAACATATTCTGTTGTTGGCAGATCAGGATATTTTGCTTTTTTGGAAGCTTTTTTGATCTTTGTGCCAGCTTCTTTGAGAATTTCTAGCATATCTGGTTGGTTGGTTTTTTTGGCACAAACATAAGCTGTTAAGCCTTTTTTTGTCTTAAAGTCAACATCCGCACCACAAGTTATTAATAAACTAACAGCTTCTAAATTACCTAAACAAACAGCAGTCATTAAAGGAGTCATAAAAGTTTCTTCATTGAAAATTTCTTTATGACTAACATTGGGGTTAGCACCAGATAAAAGTAATTTTATTAGTATGCTGTTATAGACATTGTTAAAAGTGTTAGAAGGTTTTTGTATTTGAGGAAGAAAGGTTATTGCTGGAGGTATTAATAATTTTCCTTCTTCATCATAAATAGCAGTGGTTTTTGCTCCAGCGTTAATCAACATTTGCACAATGTCTGTATATCCACGAATTATTGCTACTTCTAAAGAAGTAGAATTATAAGCTAACAAGTTAACGTCTGCGCCAGCTTGAATTAAGGTTGCAACCATTTCAGTGTAACCAAGCACAGAAGCTAGAAATAGTGGTGAACAATCAGAATCATCTTTGCTATTTACATCTGCACCTTGGGCTATAAGTTCTAAGGCTTTGTTTACGTCTGCTTTGTGGACAGCTTGGAAAAATGATTTCTTAATTTCTTCCTGCTTTTTCTTTTCTTTTTCTTCTTCAGTTTCTTCTATGATTTCTTGTTGAACTTCTTCTATAGGTTCTTCAATGGCTTGGACTTCCTCAGTTTCTTGAACAGGTTCAACTTGGTCAAGGGATTGAGTTTCTTCTTGGAAAACATCTTTAGCATAAGTTGAAGAAATGTTAATGTTAGTTGAAGTTAGAAGCAGAAAACTAAGCAGGATTAAATACTTTGCCCAAGATTTTTTCATAAACATCTCCCACAACGTTATTACTTATAGATATTCTTTTGTAATGGTTGGTTGCAGCCGTTTTATAAAATATTTATTTTACTGAATTATTATTTAGTATTTTACTCTAAAAATACAAAGGCTTAAGATTACCAATCTGCGGACAAGTAATTTCTAAATAATTTACCAAATGTTGCTTGCAAGTTAATACCATTAACTATGGGGTCATAGATTCGTGCTGCACCATCAACTTCATCAAGTGGAGGAACAAACCCTTTTGAGCGCATTTGTTCACGCTTTGAATAAGCTCCCTCGTGAGTAATCCAACCTGTATCAACACTATTTATAAAAATATTGTCTTCTGCATAATCAATGGCAGAAGTTCGAGTCATCATGTTAAGGGCTGCTTTACTCATATTGACATGCGGATGTTGGGAAGTTTTATTTAGACGGTTAAATTGTCCATCTAAACCGCATACATTAACTATAAAGCGATTTTTGTTTTTTGATTTAAGAAATAAAGGTTTTAGCTTTGCAGTTAAAATACAAGGTGCGGCAGTATTAATTAACAAAACTTCTAGTAGTTCTCGCAACTGCACTTCATGCAATCTTAGCGTCCAACTATTTTTTTCTCGTCGGTCTATAGGTTGTCCATGACGATCTAAATCTAAAATCAAATTTTGCATCAAGCTTAAACTCTCTTCAGAAGCGGCTAAAGACTCTATTGAGCTAATTTGTTTTTGAGAGCTAGCGAGAACTTTTAATTCTTTTTCAGTTTCTAATTTATAAAATTCTGCTTCGTGTGAAACTGTTTGTGCAGCATTGTTAACTAAAATATCAAGTGCAGGCCAATTAATTTCTAAATAATTTACAAAACTTAATAGTGCAGGTAAATTGCGAAAATCTAGCGGTTGAATAAAAAGACGATTTTGCCAAACCTTAAAGTCAGACTCTTTGCTAAAACGTTCCAAAGCATCTTGAGCAAAGCGAGTTGTCACCATCACAGTAGCGTTATCACGCAGCAATTTTAATGCTGTTTGAAAACCAATTTTAATACGTCCGCCTGTTACTAGGCTGTAATAACCTGTTAGGTCAACTCTTTGACGACGTTTTTTATAATTAAGCTCTGCACAATCAAAACAAAGTTTATGGTAAAAAAAATGTATTTCACGATATGCTTTACCGCAGCAGTAACAAGACTTTGAGCCACCTTTTACAGTGGTAGTTTTAAGCTCTTTATTTTGCTCTTCTATTTTTTCACCTTTATGAACACGAGCAATAGAAGTTCTAGCAATAATTTGTTGGTCTGCAAGGCGGTTTTCTTGACGATCTTGTTTTGAGCGTTCTTGACGCAAGGCTTGTTCTTCTTCAGTTAAATTTGACGCAGCTTCTTTACGGTTACGTTTACGAGCTTTTTTATAAAGATTTGTAGCTAGTCGCTCAATTTTTTCTAAATCTAAAGCACAACTAGGATCATCAATAACCCTGGTTAAAACTTCTAAACAAGTGTCCCAATCAGCTTTTTGCATAATTAATTAAAAATTTTAAGTTTCTAAAACAGGTTGGTAATCATCTACTTTGTCAAACCCCGCTAGCCAAGCCGCAGCAACTTTGCAAGAGTTAATATTAGGCGGAACAGGTAGAAGATATTCCCGTGCGGTTGAAGGACAACAGCAACGCAAATACCTAACAAGTTGTTCATTTCGATCTGTTCTAACGCGAACTTGAATTAGTGAACGCTTGCCGCCAGCATCTTTATCTAAATCTATAGTTGACGCATTTGCTTTTGAAAGCACACGTTCAATTCCAACTCTTTCTAGCATAAGTCGGCGAATCTCTGCATTTGTTTCTGTCAAAATACGATCAGAAGTTAATGTTTCTGGAGCAAAAATAATGTCTGATGTAATCCAATGACCGCGCCAAGATACTCGACAATTCTGCATTTTTTTAGGTAAAGATTTTATTGAACATCCTGAAACTTCTAAACGACCTTCAAATTTCATAAACTCAGGTAGCTGCACCAACTTAAAACAATTTGTTAAATTCAGTTTATCTTCTTTAGTTTCAAAAAAACTGAGTTTATTGGGTAGAGCCTGCAAAGACTCACAATTTGTTAAATCAAGGTGGGCAATGGAATATGAAGGCTCAGAAAAAGACTCAAGCTTTACACAATCACGAAAACTTAAAGAAAAGTTTGGTGCTAATAGAGAGTCTATTTTTTCCAAATTTTTACATTTTGTTATTCTAATCGATACTGATTCTAGTAAGCTGTCTTTCAGGTATTTGATAGGAACTCTAGTAATTTTTATTGTTTTACTGGTATTTACATAATAGGGTAGGTTTTCTATTGGACAATTAATTATTGTAAGCTGCTCTAAATTACCTGTTTCTAAACAAAGTAAACTAGGTGCTAAAGAAGTTAGTTTTGGACAACTTTCTAAATGGATTAGCTCTTTGATGTCCATTTTATACGGAAGTGATTCAATTCCACAGCCTATTAAAAATAACCGTTTAGCTTTTAGATCATCAGGTAATTTACGTAGTTTTGGACAAGAAATTAAAATTAAATCTCCATTAACATGGAGTTGCTCAGGAAGCTTTTCCAACTTTTCACAACCATGTAGTAAAAGGCTTCCTCCTAAAACAAGGTTGTTTGGAAAAGATCGTAGATTAGCAGCACTACGGATAACTAGATCTCCTTTTACCTGCAAGTCGTCTGGTAAATAGGACAAAGGGATTTTTCCATCTTTACTTAATTTTGCTAAAAATTTGGTTTTTTCAGAGCTTTTAACTAACTTTTGCTGATGTTGGGCTATGACGTTTAAGCGGCCTCCAATAAACAGATCACCTTCTACTTTTAAGTTTTTTCCAATGCGCGAAAGTCTTTGACATTGGCGTAGGTCTAAATCGCCTTTTACAGTTAAATTTGCAGGCAAAGAGCGAAACCTTAATTGTGCTAAAGAAAGTGAACCGTCAATCTTAAGGTCTTGAGGTGCTTTTCCAGCAGTTAAAAGTTTAACAATCTCAAGCCAAGAATCATATGTTTGTGCAGTTTCAACAGATTTTTGTACACCTTTTGAGTTAAGCAAAAACGACATAAAAAGTCTAAATCCTTGTTAATCAATAACCATTCTAAATGAACCACGTAAATCATATTCACGTTGTCGCCAAATTCGATATATGCCAGAAGTTAAAGCAATTGTAGCGTGTTCAGGATGAACAATTTCTGCTTTTTCAAAAACTTCTAAATAAAGTGTGCCAACCTCTTTTTCTCTCTCCATTAAGCTCTCAAAAATCCGCGCTGTTCGATGGTTTGCTAGGCTGTGAGTATGACCACTAGTTTCACCATAAACTAGAATGCGGCCTTTTTTTCGTTTAATTTTTTCTTTTTCGGGTAATTCATCATATCCTTGAATTAGAACATCGCCTTGTCTATAGAGTAGTTTTTTCTTTTCTAACATAAATTTTTCTCATAAAACATCTTTTGGTTTAAAGCCCAGAAACCTGAATGGAATTGAACCATTTTCCTCTCTTTGGTTTATGAGACCAAGATGCTCTACCGATGAGCTACAAGTTTGCTGGGCGAGACTTCAACCTAAAAACCTGAATGGAATTGAACCATTTACCCCTCTTTGGCTTTGGATGCCAAGGTACTCTACCGATGAGCTACAAGTTATTTTAGGCAAAAAATCTAGCTCATTATACACTTTGTTTTGGAAGGTAGGTAAATGCAAAAAACTTATTAGTTATTTTTTTCTTCAAACTCGGAAAACTCAGATAAATTTTTTCCTCCTAAAACATCTGAAAGAGAAACGCCATCATTATCTTTAATGTTAGGATCTGCACCAGCATCTAAAAGGGCTTTTGTTAAAAAGAAAACATTCGACTCGTTTTCTAGCTCAAAAGCATACATCAAAGCTGTTTTTCCATCTTTATCTTGAGCATTAATATCAGCACCAGCAGCGACTAAAAGCTTTATAATTTGGCTACAATCATAAAGCGATTTATAAGTCATAAAAGGACTTTCATGACCTTGACAACGCATCACATGAGCCATTAAGACTGTTTGCCCATTGCTATTTCTAGCGTTAACATTTGCTCCAGCCGTCAAAAATGTTCTAATTGTAGTAAGACTATATTTGTTGTTGCCTGCTGCTACTAAAAATGCAGTTTCTCCATCATTATTTTTTAGCTCTAAATTGATTCCTGACTTAATTAAATATTTAACATATTCTTCGCTGTATTCACCTGTTATGAGCGCGCTCATTAAAAGAGTGTAACCGTTTTCATCTTGAACATTTATATCAATGATTTTTTTTCCTTCACATTTAGAGATTATATCAAGTGGTTTATCAGTTTGTTTGATGGGGCCAAAATTAGGAATAAAACATACATCTCCAACATACTGCATTATAGGAAGCTCTATTTTATCGCTATTTAACTTATTATTTTTATTATTTTTATTATTTTTAGATTTATTTGTTTCACTTTTTGCATCAGCCATCTTAAGCACATCGATCATTTCTTGCTGGTTTCTTTTTTCCGCAATAAAACAAGCTGTTATACCTTCAGGTGTTTTGTAATTAACATTTGCACCATATTCTATTAGTAGCTTGACAGCTTCAACATTTCCTAAAGAAGTAGCAGCCATTAAAGGAGTTATAAAGCCTTCGTTATATTCACCTTTAGCTGGGTTAGGATTTGCTCCAGCATTAAGCAATATTTTAAGAACATCTGTATAAGTATCTTGTTTGTAGTCACTTGCCATTAGAAAAAACAGAGGTGTTAAAGCAACTTTTTCACTCTTTCTATCATTTGTTGCATTAACATCTGCTCCAGCATTAACTAACATTTGCACTATATCTTTGTGTCCCATAAAAATAGCCATTTTTAATGGAGTAAAAGCAAAGCTTTCTTCAGTTAAAATATCAACGTTTGCCCCAGCTTTAATTAAAGTAGCAACCACATCTTTATGATTTAATGCTGTAGCAATTGTTATTGCTGCCCAATCATACTCATCTTGAAAATTAACATCTGCACCTTGAGCTAGTAGCTTTGAAACTTTGGCAGAATCTCCTTGTCTGGCCGCTACTAAAAGAGAATCTCCAAGCTCTTTTTGTGAAAGCTTTTTCTCTGTTGTACTTTGATCTTGATTAGCTAAAATTACATTAGTATGAATATTAGCTAAAGCTAAAATTAGACAAATAGTTAAAACTAGGCTTTTTATGTAAAATGTTTTCATAACAACCTCAAAATATTGTGTTTATTTTATTTTTATTGATTTGTTATTAAGAATGTAGCTAGAAGGATTTCTTGCAGAAAAATTTTTTCTACGCAAAACTATTCTGAAATGTGAATTGTGGATTTTACATGTTTAAGGCTAACTACAATTGTAAAAGTCATAACAACTAATAAAGACCAAGAACTCCATTTTCCAAGATGAACAGTTGACCAATTATTTATTTGATTTGGATAACACCAAATACCAAAAAATGTACTAATATTTTCTGCAAACCAGAGAAAAAAACCAATTAGCAAAAAAGATAATAGCAAAGGCATATTTCTATCTTGATCATATGGTCTATAGATTACGTAAGATCGTGCATAGAGTCCAAGCATTCCAGCCGCTATATACCATCGGTAATCACCTATAAAGTGGTGTAAAAAGAAATTAGCATAAATTAACAAAGCAGCAATTATAGCCATCCAATATGGGGGATGATGCTTTATTCTAAGATCAAAAAGCCTCCAGGCTTGAATAATATAGCTACCTACAGCCGCATACATAAAGCCAGAAAAAATTGGCACACCAAAAATTTTTGTATACCCTTGATCGGGGTAACTCCAAGAAGCTATGTTGCTAGATGTTTTAAATACTTCAAGGACAAAGCCGACAACGTGAAATAGAGTTATAGCTTTAACTTCGTCCAATGTTTCAAGTTTTAGCTTTATCATAAAAACTTGAATTAATAGGGCTACAATTAGCAAAACATCATAGCGAGGTATTCCAAACAATCCAGAACGAGGTATAGCAAAGACTCCAAGAAAGAATAGTCCAGCAAATAAACATGCTCTAGCTTGTTTTAAGCCAAAGAAAAGAAACTCTAACAAAAATCTATACAACCCTTTTAAGTTTGGACTTGCCTTTGTTTCTAATAAAAAACTATCAACTGTTTGAAGCATTAAAATCCTTGAAAACTGCTAATATTTTATTTATATTCACTTTATAATACAAAGTACTTTATTAGTCAAATAATAAAATTTCCCCTTTTTAATTTGCTATTAAGTAAAATATTTAGCTAAATATTTAGTAGGAATATTTATTTAGGATCTTTAGTTTGCCAACGTATTGCTAAATCAATTGATATAGCTTGATCAGGATTTAAGGCAGTGCTTTCCACTGCAAAAGTTGCAGCAAAATTATTACGGCGTGAAGGTTTTTCTAAAACTCTAACTAATGCAGAGTCAGACGTTCTTTGACGGACAGAAATTAAAGATTTTTTTAATGGTAATGGGTTAGCAACTCTTCTATTTACATCCATTACAGAGCTATTTTCCAGAGGAATAACAGATATATCAGAACCCCTCATTCTTACAATTGCTTTGCCTACTAAGCGAAATCTTACACTCAATACACCATCAGAAACTTGCTCATTTTCTAAATCTGGCTTTTTAGGTTCTGGTTTAGGCGTACTTTTAGGCTTTTCAATTTCTTTTTCTTTAGGCACAGGAACCGGAGGCAATAAAATTTTGGGTGTTGCAGGTGGTTTAGTTATAACTTCTTGTTCAACTGGTTTTGGCGTAGGTGTTTGACCTTCAGCATTATTAATTTCATCGGTTTCATCTATTTGTTCAACTTCATTAATTTCAACTTCGCTAGCGTCTTCCTCTTTATCAAGTGTGGGTGTAGGCGATACTATAACTTTAGGAGCAGGTTTTGTTAACGCTTTTTTAGTGTTAATTTTTAAGGCTTTTTCTTCTCTTATATAAGTAATAACGCTAAATCCAATACCAGCCGAAATAGCACCTATAAGAAAAAAGATAATTCCATTAAGTAAAAATGAAGTAGGTTTTTTGACTACTTCTGTCATTGGCGTAGTTGGTGCAACAGAAGGTAAAGTAGTGGGTAAAGCAGGAGGTGTAACAGCTATTTGCTGAGCGTCCATTTTTGTAGTTGTGTAATCGGCTATAGCTGTAGGTTTAGCGGCTAAGTCTTCGGTGCTAAACTTTTTGGTTTCTATTTCAGCCCCAGTACTTTGAGTTTCTACTTGTTGTGTACCACATTTTCGACAGAAATTACTGCCAATTTCTAAAACAAACTCACACTTAATGCAATTACCCATAAAATTAAACTACAACCTCTTGATTTTGACTGACTTTAGAAAATACTCGTAAAACATTGGTAAAAAAGACTTTTTCTATTTCATTGTGCTTAAAGCCGCGTCTAAAAAGCTCTTCAGCAATTATTGGAAGTTTAGAAATATCTTCTAGCCCAACAGGAACGGCCCCAATCCCGTCATAATCTGACCCTAAGCCTACATGGTCAATTCCGGCTATTTCTATAGCTTGCTCAATATGGTCAACTACTTTTTTGTAATTAACTTTTGGAAGTCTAGCAAATTCTCTAGCACAAACTTGATTTTCTGCTTGTACTCGCTTGTTAGCGTCATGACTATAAATTTTTCTAACTTCTGCTAAGGCAGCATTAAGCCTAGAACTTAAATTTTTGTTAACTTGATAGTATTCTTCGTCCAGGAAAGCAGGATAATAATTAATACAGCAAACACCACCTTGTTTTGCAAGTAGCTTGAGCATTTCATCTGTCAAGTTGCGAGGATGCGAACAAATCCGACGTAAATTAGAATGGGAGGCTATAACTGGATACTCAGTAAGTTCTAAAACGTCGTAAAAAGCTTGATCAGAAACATGCGATATATCAACCATCATTCCTAATTTATTCATTAACTTAACTACAGAGCGACCAAATTCGGTTAAGCCTTGTTTATTTCCTTCATCGCCAGAAGAGCCGCAAATTTCATTGCTATTTGACCAAGTTAGGGTCATATAACGAACGCCTGCAAGGAAAAAAGATTCTAGCAGTTCGAGTTGTCCATTTATAGCATGTCCACCTTCTATGCCCATGCCTACAGCAATCCGACCCGTTTTTATTATTTGTTCAATATCGCCTGGGGAAGTTGCTAGCTGTATTTTATTTGGATGTAGTGAAAGTTGTTTTTTTAGAGAATCGACTAACTGCCAAGCTCTATCAACAGCCTTTTCTTTAGGAAATTGGCGTGGATTAACCCAAATAGAAAAAAATTGTGTAGCAATGCCTCCTGTGTGCATTTTAGAGATGTCTAAATGTCCTGTTTTTGTATGACTTGCTAGATCAAAGTTTTCGTCCAATACTCGTTGTAGAGTGTCTACATGTAAATCAAAAGCTAAAAATTGTGGTTTATTTGTACTTATATTTAATGACATACCTGCCATGCTAGCAAAGAGCTATAAAAAGAATCAACACAGGTAAAATTAAGCAAGAATTATTACTGATTGATTATCTTGCTTTTTTGCTAGTTCCATTAACTTTAATTAATTTTTCTGCCACAATATCAGCTAAAGCACTGATAAAGCTAGGCATAGTATTAAAAGCTGGTGCGCGGACAAAATGCGGTATTCCTGCTTGTTGTGCGGTTTCTTTATAAAGAATATCTAATTCATAAAGTGTTTCAATATGGTCAGAAACAAAGCTTACAGGAACAAGCAAGATTTGGCGTGTACCTTTTTTGCCTAAATCACGAATGACTTGATCTGTAAGGGGTTCTAGCCATTTTACCGGCCCAACTTTGCTTTGAAATGATAATGTCCAAGGTTGTTGACTACCGATTTTTTCCATCACCAATTGCACAGTTTTTTCTGTATGTTTTAAGTAAGGCTCGCCTTGCTTTAGGTAGCTTTCTGGAACGCTATGCGCACTAAAAATAAGCTGTGTTGCTTTAGGGTCTTGATTAGGTAAAGCTTTTTGAGCTATTTTAATAGTTTCTACTAAAGCATTTATATAGCTTGGGTGATCATACCAGGCTGAAATATAATGACGGCGAATATGACGCATTCCACCACGTTCATTTAATACTTTAATAAAATAGCGGAAACTAGAACGAGTTGTAGAAATAGAAAACTGAGGGTAAAGCGGTAGGGCAATAACTTTAGTAACACCATCTCTTTCTAGTTGGTCTATAGCCGTTTCTGTAAAGGGTTTCCAGCAACGCATAGCTACATAACATTGTGATGGTATACCTCGCTGAGTTAATTCTTGAGATAGAGCTATTGCTTGTTGATCAGTAATTCGCCTTAATGGAGAGCCTCCACCAATTTTCTTATAATAACCACTAGATTTTTTATTACGAAATGTAGAGATAAACCAAGCTAGGGGTTTTCTCATTGCTTCCCAAGGTAATTTAATGATTTCTGCATCACAAAAGAGGTTATAAAGAAAAGGGCGAACATCGCTAAGATTTTCCGGCCCACCAAGATTAAAAAGTACAATACCAAGTTTTTCAGCCATAGTTTAAAGTAAAGTTACAAAGAATTTATGCTTGCAATGTTTGATTAAACCGCTTTTGTTAACTTTAGCAAGACCTGTACGCAGATCTTTAGTATAAGTAGATCGATGTAGCGGTACTTAGATTAAGCTAAATAATCTATTAACTTAATAGGTCTAAGTAGTTTATAAATAACTCGTTTTGAGTATATACTTATGGCTTATTTTTTATTTGTTAATAGATTTTAGGGGCTTGTATGTTTGACGAGATAGACGAAACGACTAGTGATATAGAAGTCATTGATCCAATGGTAGGAACAGAAATTGAAGGTAAATACCGAGTGGATCGTTTGTTAGGTCAAGGCGGAATGGGGAAAGTTTTTAAGGTAACACACTTAAAACTTGGTAAAACTTTTGCCCTAAAATTAATGCACCAAGCCCAAGCAACGGCTAATCCAGCCAATTTAGTTAGATTTGAACGAGAAGCAGAAGCCTTAGCTAGAGTTACCCATCCAAATGTTGTTATGGTGACGGATTTTGGCGTTTTGTCAGCCCAAGACCCTTATATTGTAATGGAATATATAGAGGGGGATAGTTTACGTAAGCTATTAAAAACAGAAGGGCAACTTTCAGAACGACAAGCTATAAATATAACTAAACAAATGTGTGCAGGTCTTCATGAAGCACATCGTCAAGGGATAGTTCATCGGGACTTAAAGCCAGAAAATATTATGATTCAACGCTTTGATGATGGCGATAGTATGGCAAGAGTCCTGGATTTTGGTATTGCTGTAATGAAAGAATCTGTTAATGCAACCCTAACGGAAGATTGGGGTATGGGGACGTTAAAATATATGTCTCCAGAACAAATGTATGGTGTTCCGCTAGATGCTAGATCAGATATTTTTACTATTTGTTTAATGATGTATGAAATGCTGACAGGTACAGTTCCTATTGTAATGATGGGTAAAGTAACTCAATTAATAGAGTTACGACCTTCAGTTACTCCAATGCTAGCAGAAATAATACATCGAGGAATAAGTTTAGACGTTGGTGGGCGACAACGTAGCGTACTTGAACTTAAGCGAGAGTTAGAAACCGTTGAGCAAGAAACCATGTTTCAGAGGGCTGAACTTGCACCCACTAGAAATTTAGTTGAAAGACCAATAGCCAAAAAACCTCGTCCAACAGCAGAGCTTAGCAATGCACATACTAGCCAGCAATCTCAATACTTACAAACACCTAATACAAGTGGTGATAACAAGATACCAAAGGCTAATTCTATAAGTCCTACGCCTTCTTTAAGTGGGCCAATGGTTATACCTAGCCCAAAGATTAGTAAATCTGAACTTAAGCCAACCCCCAGCACGCCTAGCACACCTAGCACTAAGCCGATGGAAGTTCCACAAGTAGCGCAAATAACACCACAATCAGCTAAAAATATATCCTCTAATGAGATTACAGAGGAATTTGCCTTAGATCTAAATACTGGAGATGGTCAAGAGAGCCAAGATATTCAATTAAATAGCGAGGAGCATAATATTACTTCTGTAGTGGATGCTCGGTTGATGGAGGCTGTTAAATCGCTAGCTTTAACTTCAGATTTTGAGATGTTTTTAGCAGGCATCAGGGCCCCTTTGATTGTTGCATCTTCTTTAGTAAAAGAATTGTCACAAGGCCCAGAGTATGTTGCTAATTTAGTAATGCGTTGGGTGCTACAAATAAAGGAAATACCTTTTCAAGAACTCTTGCTAAATGCTAGAAATAAGATTTTTGATATATTCTTTTATCAAATTGTAAACTTTAAAACAATTTATAGTTTTTTCCCTGCTTTTGAGCAAAAACTAATTAGTTTATGTCCAATTAATGAGCAAGAAAAAGCTGCTCAAATGTTTCAACAATTCCGATGGCAAGACATTAGACCTATAGGATTAATTCGCAAAGAAAAGCAAGAAAAATTTATTGCAGAAAAACGTAAAGAAGTTGTTGTTCAAGTAGATAAGTTTAATGAAGGAGTTTATAAAAACCTTACTTATAATGTTTTATCTTCAGAAAAACGCTATAACTTTAAGGATGAAAAGACAGCAGAAAAAGTAACGGAATGTCAAACAAAAGTAAAAAGTATTTTGTCAGATTTTATTGATTTAATTAAAGATAAAAGAATTAAAAAAGAGATTTTACTTGCTAATGAATCTGATCGATATAATGAATATGAAAATAAAGAAGCTTTTAAGCCAGAAAATTATATAGTACAACTAGCAGATCTAGGAGTAGCTTTACTTAATGATAGTTTTCCTTATCAAAGTGTTCAGGTTTTTCAAATTATTTTAGAGTTATCTAATGATTGGCAAGTAGACTTTTATAATTCAAATCTTTTTCAGGAAAAAGGACAACTACTTAATACACAAAACATAGAAGCTTATGTAGCCTCAGAACAAGATCGCTTTTTAATAAGAGAAATTATTTCTGTATTTGTTTGTTGGCATCCACAATATTTGCTCAATCACCTACAAATAGCCGACGATCGGCGCATCAGACGCACAATTCTTAGAATGCTAGAATGTTATGGTCAAGATATTTATCGAATGTTAATAGATGAGCTTGCTACAAATGCTCGCAGCCAGCCTTGGTATTACGCCCGTAATATTACTTCCTTATTAAGCAAAATAAATTGCCGTGATGAAGCAATGAAAAATGAGGCAGTTGCTTTGCTAGATAGTTATTGGCAAAAAACTACACAACGCCAATTGATTTATCAAATTATTACCACGCTATCTTTTATTGGGACTGATTTTGCTTGTGAACGTCTAATAGCGCGATACCGACAAATAGAAAACGATAAGTCAAAACAAGCTGTAGATTTATGTCAAAAACTTATTCTAGCTTTTATGGATATGGAGTTAGATAAAGGTTTAGAAATAGTTGTAGATTTTTACCAAAAAACAAGTGAGTTAAAACAGGTTATTGAACGATTTAACAATATTTATATTGGTAATTATTTAGTTCAAGCAATTTCTACTAGGATTTGGAAAGAAATACAACGCTTAAAATTTTCCTTTTCTTTACTTGGAGATGCAGAAACTACAGTAGAGCTTTTACGGTTAGTTGCTCATATGAAAACAGAGCCAGTTATAAAATTATGTCGTGAAATAACAGAAAAACTTGCTCGTAAACATCCTTTGGTAACAGAAGCAGAAAAAATATTAAATGGTCAACAATCAGTTATTTTTTATTCTAGCGACCGGATGTTACAACGTTTTGCCATTAGTAAAAATATTCCCAAAATGGTTTGTTACATTGCTGATATGGGAATTACTACAAGGCTACTTGTAACTACGCGAGATGCAATTGCGGGACAAATAGATTTTTATCAAGGAAATGTTTGGAAGGCTTTAGTTGCAAGCTATCAATTAACAGGCGAAAACGCTTTTTATTGGTGCTTTTTACTTGAAGTTGCAGATGTAGAAAGTATTTATTTTCAGCCTGCACAAAGACCAACTATGACAGACAAAGAGTTGGTGACTACAAAATTGATTACTAATGGACTACTTCAACGAGGCGAAATTACGCAAATAGGAAGCAATTACCTACAATTAGAGTCTCGCTTTAGACAACGTCCAGTCAATATTGTTTATACTAGTTTTGAGCAATTAACAGATGAGCCAAATAAATATAGGGCTGTTTGGAATGCCTTGGCTGAAGATATTTCTATCCTAGAATTACGTAAGGTAACACGTCTTTCTAAGCATGAGCTTTACAAAATCTTGCTCTACTTTTTCAAGCATAAAATGCTAATTATTGATGGACATAAAGATGCACACAAAGAACTTTATGTAGAAGATGGTTTTGTAATGCTAGAGTTAAACTTAAAGCGCATAGAAAGACGAAGCGTAATGTTTAACTATTACAAAACGGCTGGAGAGATTTGCGCGGATTTAATGAGAGAAACCCAGGATCAAGTCCTGCTTTATGTTTTAGATGTGATGAGGCGGTTTTATTTAGAACGTTATGAAAACCGACGGGTATTAATGCCTAATGAATTAAAAGCATGTTTACAGGCAGTAACTTTGTCTATTAATTATATAAAACATCCTGCTGCTGAAGAGCAAAACCTGGTAGTTAATTACATGCAAAGTAATTTTGAAATTAGGGAAGTTACTTCTACTTATGAAGAAGCTTTTGCTGATGATCCTGCTCTAAGAACAGGAGCAGTAGAAAAAATAGAAAATATTGAAGCTAATAATGATCCATTAGATGTTGAACCGGCTAAAGCTCAGGACTTAGCAATTGGTACAACAATGGAAGCTATGAACAATCTAGTAGATCAAGTAGTAGAGCAAGAAGCCGCTGAGGATGAAGCAGAAATTGAAGTTAAAGACAAATTTGATGCTGTTGCAATGGCGTGTGTTAAACCAGTAAAAGATTTTATTCGTGAGCTTTACCGAAATTGGAAAGCAGGCCGTGAAACTTCTGTTAGTTGGATGGATTTAGTAGAACCAGCATTAACGCTACTAGCTAATTCAGCAGAAAAACTTGGGGATCAGACATTAAGAGCTACTTTATTAGAGCTATATTCATCTTTAAGAAGACAAAAGGCGCATTCTCAAAGTAGTGGGGAAAATGCTTTTAATGCAGAAATCTCTCAGGAACTTGCAGTAACTTATCTTAGACTTTGCGAATTACAACCTAAGACGTTTGCCTTAGTTGCTGGTGAAACGGATTTAGCAGAACGTAAAGACTTATTATTAGTTAAATTTATCCTTAGACAAGTCCCAGAAATTGATGACAACCTAGTTAATAAATTTATTTTTACTGGCTGGAATAAATTTGATCGTTTTACTCAAGCTACACCTGAAGAAATTAGCAAAGCCATAGGAGTAAGTAAAAATATATCTGAGCAAGTTTGCTTAAAATTTTATCAATACCGAAATATTTACTATAAAGATGGGGTTGATTATGAAAATAGATTTTTAGCAATGTTTGAGCTTAATTTACAACTTTTACAAGAAATGCACACAGATGTTGAACAAGCAATAGTGGATGAGGAAAAAGGCGTTGCAGGAGCAAAAGAGCGAAAAGATTACTTAAAACCTGAACGTCAAAGAATGCTTTGGTCTTTATTTATCCTTCTGGCAATACGGGAAGAATATGACTTAATACAAATGATACAGCAATCTGTTTTTGATATGAGAATTAGTTTACTAGAAGACTACCTGGCAAAATTAATTAGTGTACAAAAATCAATTCCTGCTTTGGCTGCAAATTAAGTAGGTTGGGCTTAAAAATATGAGTGTTGGACGACTAGAAACAATTTGGATTAAGCGCGCAAAACTTGGCCCGATGGATAAAGTAATTGCTGCACAATTAATTGTTGGTAAAGGGCTTGTAGGAAATGCTAACCAAGGTGGAAAACGTCAAGTTACTATAATTGAACAGGAAATTTGGCAAAATTTAATGCAAAACTTGGGAGCAAATTTAGATGCTTCTAAACGTAGAGCTAATTTGCTGGTCAGTGGAATAAGTTTAGTAAAAACAAGGAATAAAATATTAAAAGTCGGTAGTTGTCGGCTTCGTGTTTTAGGCGAAACTCGGCCTTGTGAGCGAATGGATGAAGCTTTTTTGGGGCTTCGTGAAGCGATGAAAGCAGATTGGGGCGGCGGAGCATTTGCTGAGGTTTTAGATGATGGAGAAATTTTTTTAGGTGATGAAGTAAGTTGGGAGGAATAAAACATTTTATTAAAATGTTTTATTCCTAAACTATTAATAAACAGTTTCAGAGCTTAAGAAAGACTCCTTACGGGTTAAAACAGCTTTTTCTCGATTACTTGTAGCGAAATAAGGCACAGAAAAAAGACTAGTTTGACAAGACAGTTTTAAAGGGTTTGTAGCCTTGCTTTTAGCTACCTCATAAGGGTTTGTAAATGTGCTTTTAGCTGTTTTATTTGGTGTTGGAATTACTCGTAAAATTCTAAAACTTACTTGAGCCGTTCTAGTGGTTTCTGCGGCAGATTGACGAGAACTTACCCGACAACCTCCTAATTCATCAATCCAACTACCACCACGAACTACACGTTCTTTTCCTTCAAGTGGCCCATAAGCTTTAAGTGGTGGTTCAGGGCTATACTCATAAAAACTTTCGTCATACCAGTCATAACACCACTGAGCAACGTTACCAACTAAATCTTGAACTCCAAATGAGTTAGGTGGTTGATAGCCTACAGCTTTGATATATTGTTTTGCTGCTTGGATTGTATTTGGACGAGAATCAAAATTGTAATTTATTTTTTGTTTATCTGCTTCTGCACCCCAGGGATAGGGTTGGCCTTTTAAGTTTCCTCGTGCAGCATATTCCCATTCTGCTTCTGTAGGAATACGATAAGGATGTGTAACCTCCATTATTGTTTGAGATGTTTCGCCATCTTCATCTTCGCTTTCTATTGATTGTTTAACAGGAGGATTTTTTACTACTTTGTTAAGCCAAGCACAATAAGCTTGTACATCATTATAGCTAATCCAAACTACTGGATGATTATCACGATCTTTAGTAGCAAATGCTTGCCAAGAAATTTTGTTTTTTCGCTCAAAATCTGTTGGATGAGTTTCAGCTTCAGTTTTATATTTAGCTACTGTAGCAAATTGACGAAACTCTTTATTAGTAATTGGATATTTGCTTATCTCAAAGCTATTTACTATTGTTAAATGTTCTGGGCCATCATCGCTTTTACTGTTAGCAACCCCCATCATAAAAGACCCTCCAGCTATTTGAACCATTTCTGGCATTTCTACTTTTAGTGGGGGGTCTTCCTTGGGTATTGGTGGTGCTTTAATAGCTGCTCCTGTAGCAATAGCTGGCCTATTTTTTACATCAACTTGTTTGCGAATCTGAATAGTAGTAGTAGAAGAGGATTTAGAAGCAGAAATTCTTGGTGCTTCCTGTGCAAATGTCGCTAGATTAGTTACTAGTATAATGGTGATGTTAAGTAAAAAAAGTTTGCAAACATAGTTAGGGCAGATAAATTTGCGTTGCATAACTAATAACTCCTTAAAACAGTTTAGAACAGTACTTGTTATTTATTAGATTATTTTTTGATAGTTAAATAATGTACACTAAATAAGTTATCTGGGTCTACCCATACTTTGGAAGCAGAAAATCCAGCACTCGTTGCAAGTTGTTGAAATTGTTTTATCTCATATTTATAAGAATTTTCTGTGTGGATCATTTCATTTTTCTGAATTTTAATTTCTTGATCATAAATTTTAATTTTTTGATCTTTACGGCTGATAAGGTGCATTTCTATTCTTCCTTTGTCCTCATTGTAAAAAGCATAATGTTCAAAGGCTGAAAGATCAAAATTAGCTTTTAAGTCATGGTTGATTCTTGTTAAGAGATTAAGATTAAAAGCTGCTGTTACACCCTGATGATCATTATAAGCATCATTTAATATTTTTGTGCTTTTCTTTAGATCTACCCCAATTAACATCCCATCTTTATTATTTAGCCTAGCTACAGTGTTGGAAAGCAAGCTTTTAGCATCTTCATAATCTAAATTGCCAATAGTAGAACCAGGAAAAAAGACTACTTTTTTATCAAACTTAAAATTTAATTCTGGTAGTTTTAGAGCTTTGGTGTAATCAGCACAAACAGCAATAATTTGTAATTTGGGATAATCCTTAGCTAGTTGACCAGCATCATCAAAAAGGTAATCCTTAGAAATATCAATTGGCAAATAGCCTACAGGTTCATCTAGCATATCTAGCAACAATCGGACTTTTTGACTGCCACCACTGCCATATTCAATTATTAAAGCATTTTTACCAACTAATTTACTAATTTCTGATTTATATTGGTGAAAAATGGATAATTCTGTGCGAGTTGGATAATATTCTTCTAGCTGACAAATTTGGCTAAATAGCTCTGAGCCTTGGGAATCATAAAAAAATTTGCTAGGGATTTGTTTTGGGGTTTTGCTTAAGCCTTTTATTACTTCATCATAAAAGCTTTCTATTTTAGGGTGAAAGTCATATAGTGCTAAAGTCAATATCCTATCCTTTCTTGGTTAATAGCCAAAAAAACAGATAACTATTAGAAATAAATAACTTTTTGGCTTACTGAGTTTTAGAATTTAACTTAAAACATAACAGACCTTGAAATTTTAAGTTGAAGATAGCTTTTGGTCAAGCTATCAAATAGTTATTTGGTAAACTAAAAAGGTGTCAAATGCTTATCAGAAGGAATTTAATGTATGATTTCTTGACATTAAAATTAGTTAATGTCACCATAAGGGCTAAATTTTACCTGCAATTGAAAATCCTACTTTTGAGAGAATAAATTATGACAGTATTTTATTTAGTTCTAGCTGCTTTAGTAGTAATGGTAATTGTTTTGATTGTAGAAATAGTGTTTGCTGTAAAAGCTAAAATTTAAGATAAAATGCTTTAGGGTATTGCATTAAATGTTTTTTTCTTGAACTACTATATTTTTAGTTGGTTGTTTTTTGATTTTGTACTTATAAAGATTCAGCAAGTTTTTGGTCTTAAATTGAAAAAAGCTAGCAATTGCTAGCTTTTTTTCAGGTTTTTTCCACTCTTTTTGGTGGGTACACTATTAAAGTGTATTAATTTAATTTAGAAAATTTGATATATATTGATATGTGTTTTTCCGCAAAATTGGTTGACTTTGTATATTACTTAAGTCAAAGCTGATGCAACTTTATTCTATAAAACCGAACAAGTTGGATAAGATTAGGTGGAGATACCTAATTAGTAGGGTTACCAGCTAAAAACCCCCTTCCGAGACCCTACTATAAAAACTATCAATCTAACTAACAGATTGCCACCAATTGGCGACCTAAATTTTTCTCCAAAAATCTAGGCTAATCTGATTTTGTCGATCAAAGGTTTACATTAGCAAAAAAAGCTACTAGTTAACTTTACTTACTAGCAAATATTTTGTTAACAATTTTGTAAAGGCTTTACAATTTTCTCGAAAGTCATTTACATACTAGCGCAAAGATAAGAAGTTGTCACTCAGTTTTTGCAAAAAATTTTTATTAAATTTATTTTTGCTAAATCTAGTAAAAACAATAAATTATAGATCCTGTTTTTTTTGCAAAAATTAACCATTAGAAAAATTTTGATCTTAAATAAATTTGTTAATTTTTGGGAACCGATTTAATATTTTAGCGTCTACAGCCTTAAACCTACACAAATCACTAATTAGTTTATATTTAATGAGGCAATTACTTATGAATAATCCAGATTTTCATAATAACCAACCCAACAATAATTTTAGCAATGAACCAGTTTTAACAGATCGACCCAATCAAACAGACTTTTCAGCCAATAATCAAGCTGCTTATAGCAACAATGAAATAAGTTTTTCAAACCCCGAAAATACTGTAGTAAATCATGCTAAATATTCATATGCTCAAACGGATCAAGCAGAGAATCAAAGTGTTGTAGATAGTACACAAAGCCTTCCTTGGACTAAAGAAAGAATACAATTTACCATCACTAATTGTAGTTTTGCTATTTTTTTAACTTCACTAGCTGCAACAATGATGTTTTATAGTCAACCAACTAATAGATTTAGTGAAATGCTTGCAGTTTTTATTGGACAAGCAATTGGGGGGGGGTTATTAGGCTTTGCTACTAGTTTGGTTTTGTGGCAAGAAATAAAATCTAATCAATTAATGGGTATAAGAATAGCTTTAAGCAATTTATTTATACTTTTTCTTAATATTCCTATAGGTATTGCTATTGCAGTTTGTCTTTATACTTTATTTTCCGCAGATGCTTCACTTACAGTTAGAGAGTTAGTTACAGCACCATTAAAGATTTTGGGACTATTTTATTGGGTGCCTTTTGTGCTAATTCCACCTGCACTAGCTTGCTGGGGTGTTGAGACATTTTTAGTAAATCGTTATTTCGCAAATTTTATCCCTAATTTTGCACCTGTTGGGCCAAAAGTTTCTGATCTGCCACCAAATACTTTTGCCGTAAAACGTAGCAATACTGCGACACGTTGTGAAATTTGCCATCAAGATGATATGTTTACAGTAAAAACAGCCTTTTGCCGTCGTTGCCAACGCTATAGCTTTTAATACAAGCTTAAAAGCTACATTTATTGGTGTGCCAATAATCTTTTATGGAAGCAAAACAAAAAAATTGGCAGATCCAACATCAAAACTACGTTCTTGCTTACAACAACCAAGTTAAAGAACCAAATATAGAACAAATAGCTTTTTATTATACGATTTACTATCTTAGTAATGGGGCGGCAGAAATTTTGCTAGATAATAAAAAGCAGTTAATTGATAATAAAGGGCTTATATTTATCTCTCCTAATAAAAGTTACACAATAACTAAA
Organism: uncultured Clostridia bacterium; assembly: GCA_964492845.1. Lineage (GTDB taxonomy): Bacteria > Acidobacteriota > Blastocatellia > Chloracidobacteriales > JADJPF01 > JADJPF01. The sequence continues at coordinate 141,300 of CAZBMZ010000012.1, read as the reverse complement.
TTTTATGGTCAAAGGTTAGTTATTAAAATCAAACCAGAATTAATCAATGAGTTGGCTAATAGTTTGGGGATGGATTACAAAGTAGGCGAAATATTTTTCTTAAAACATGTTGTTAAAGAGTCATTAGATTTAGAAAATTTATGCGAGAAAATTGTTCAAGAAGCTAGTCTTAAACAAATAGGCTATCAATTGATGCTAACAAGTTTAATCAAACAAATAACAATAATTTTACTAAGAAATCATTTAGGTATTAGGCAAAATCCTCATTTAGAACTTTCTCGTTTTGGGTTAGTAGATCGTCGCTTGCGTCGTGCAATTGAATATATTCATGCTAATTATCACCAAGAAATAGTCTTATCAGAAATTGCCGACGCTGCATTTTTAAGTGAATATCACTTCGCACATTTATTTAAGAAAATAACAGGACTTACACCTAATAATTATTTAATTGCAGTAAGACTTGAACAAGCAAAAAAGCTACTAGCAGAAACAGACGAATCTATTGCAAATGTTAGTTTAGCAGTTGGCTATACTAGCCAAAGTCACTTTACAAAAGTATTTCGTAATTTTACTGGACTAACACCTGCAAAATATCGGGAAAGCTTAATTTCGTAAGCTTTGCACAGGGGCAGGAATAAGCCCACCTCGGCGAACAAAATTACTAGCAGAAAATTTATTAATGCTCATTACTGGCGCGCTACCTAATAAACCGCCATATTCCACCATATCCCCAACATCTTTACCAGGAACAGGAATTATTCTTACAGCAGTAGTTTTATTGTTAACAACTCCAATAGCCATTTCATCTGCAATCAAAGCAGAAATAGTTTCCGCGCTAGTGTTTCCGGGAACAGCAACCATATCTATTCCAACCGAGCAAACAGAAGTCATAGCCTCTAGTTTTTCTAGCGTTAGCGCACCAAGCTTTACTGCTTCAATCATTGCATGGTCTTCTGACACAGGTATAAAAGCCCCACTCATTCCGCCAACGTGACTTGATGCCATTGCACCGCCTTTTTTTACTGCGTCTGTCAGTAGTGCTAAAGCAGCAGTAGAACCTGGCGCGCCTGTTCGCTCTAGTCCCATTGCTTCTAGGATTTCGCCCACACTATCGCCAACAAGCGGCGTAGGAGCAAGGCTAAGATCAATTATTCCAAAAGGAACTCCCAATCGTCGGGCTGCTTCGCGTCCGACTAGTTCACCAGCACGAGTAATCTTAAATGCTGTTCGTTTAATTACTTCTGATAGTGTACCTAGATCACAATTTCCAGCTAGCTTTACCGCATGTGCTACTACGCCAGGGCCGCTAACCCCAACATTTATAATAGCTTCCGGCTCTCCCATTCCATAAAAAGCACCTGCCATAAATGGGTTATCTTCTACAGCATTAGCAAAAACAACAAATTTAGCACATCCAATGCCGCCCCTGTCAGCAGTACGCTCTGCAAGTTGCTTAATGATATGTCCTAGCGCAAGTATTGCGTCCATATTAATACCAGAACGAGTAGTTGCAACATTGACCGACCCACAAAGCCTATCAGTTACAGCTAAAGCTTCTGGAATAGAGGCAAAAAAACTTCTTTCTCCTTTAGTCATCCCTTTATGAACCAAAGCTGAGTAGCCACCAATAAAGTCTACCCCTACATCTTTAGCCACAGAATCAACGGCGCGGGCTAGTTGAACATAATTTAAGTCTGTTGAGGATTCGCCAACTAAAGATAAAGGTGTAACGGCAATACGCTTATTGGCAACAGGAATACCAAATTCTTTTGCTAGCTCATCTACCACTGGGACAAGGCGTTCGGCTAGAGTGCGGATTTTACTAATTACTCGATCACAAACTCTTGACATTGAACTATCCGCACAATCTCTTAGAGAGATACCCAGTGTAATAGTCCTAATATCAAGATGTTCCATCTCAGTCATCATTAGAGTTTCAATTATTTCTTGTGGAGAAAATAGCATGCGTTAGTGTCCTAGAATATTAAAGAATGGTTATAGCTTTTGTCTTTGGGTTGGGGCTTCGTTAAATTCTGGGGAAAAGGCTTCGGTTTCTTCATCAGCTTTTGCCCCATTTCCTAAAATTATAACTTGATTTGTTGATCGTTTTGCTTCTGCAACAGCATTAGTTAAAGCTTTGGAAAAGTCTGTTGCACAAGCAAAGCGGTTTTCTGGAAATTTTTCTAATGCTTTCATAATTACAGTCTCAATTGATTTTGGAATCCCTTCAATTGCTGGGGGCGCAACTTCAACATGCATTAAAATTATCCCTAAAGTGCTAGCATTATCAAACGGCACCCTTCCGCTAAATAATTCATAAGCTGTAATTCCCATAGAATAAATATCGCTACGCTCATCTAGTTTTGCTCCTTGGCATTGTTCAGGAGACATATATTGTGCTGTACCAGTAATTACGCCTTTACTAGTGATTGTACGTAAAAATGCTTCTTGATCGCTACCACGAATCATTTTAGCAATACCAAAATCTAGTAATTTAGCAATTTCTTTATCTTCAAATTCTGTTACTAAAATATTTTGCGGCTTAAAGTCTCGGTGAATAATTCCTTGACTATGAACAGCTTGCAAAGCTTCAGCAACTTGATTAAAGATATTAGCAATTCTATCTAAGGTTAGCTGTCCTGTTTTCATTATACTTTTTAAGCTATTGCCTGCTACATAATCTGTAACTAAGTAAAGTTGGCCTTCAGGACTAATTCCACTATCAAGAATATGGATAATATTTGGATGAGAGACTCGTTTAAGTAACTCAACTTCACGTTGAAAAAACTGATGTTGCATTGCTGCTCGTGGGTCAAATTCGTTAGTCGTCAACACTTTAACGGCAACAATTTGATTAGTTTCTAGATCTTTAGCCTTATAAACTGTTCCTGAACCGCCTTTACCCAAAACGGAAACAATTTGGTAGCGTTCATCAAGCACTGTTGCGGTCGGTAAAAACTTCACCTCATTTTTGCTCCTTAACTATTCAAGTTAAAGCGATGATAAATTTACAGTTTTAGCAATTGTATAAGTTTTCTTACTTTGGGATTCATGGTAAATGCGAATAAGCAGTTCTGCTAGGAGTCCTACAACAATAAATTGTATTCCAGCTACAAATATAAAGACTGATAAAAAAATAAACAAATTATTATGAAGATATACTTGTGGCTCAGTAAACTCTTTATATAGGCTAATTACACCACTTAACAGACTAGCTAGACATAAAATAACGCCTACTGTACCAAAAAAATGGATTGGACGTTTAGCATAATCACCTAAAAATTTTACTACCATTAAATCAAGGAAAACTTTAAGTGTACGCGATAAACCATATTTGCTTTTTCCTGCCATTCTAGGATGATGATCAACAGGAATTTCCGTTATTCTAGCTCCTTCTAAAGCACAAAAAGCTGGAATAAAGCGGTGCATTTCTCCATAGAGACGAACATTTTTAATAATTTCTGATCTATAAGCTTTTAGGCTACAACCATAATCATGCAAGTAAACTCCAGTTACTCTAGATATCAAATGATTAGCTAGAACGGAGGGCAATTTACGAGTAATAAAAGTATCTTTTCGCTTTTTACGCCATCCACTAACAACATCATAACCTTCTGCTATTTTTCTTAAAAGATTAGGAATATCTTGAGGGTCATTTTGCAGATCAGCATCTAAGGGGACAATAATTTCTCCGTTTGACACATCAATTGCAGCAGACATAGCTGCTGTTTGACCATGATTTTTACGGAATTTAATTACTTTAATTCGGTTATCTTGTGCAGCTAGATTTTCTAAAAGTGCAAAACTACGATCCTTGCTACCATCATCAACATAAATAATTTCATAGTCTATTTTTAGCTGTTCTAGAGTTTTATTTAAGTGATTTTGAAGGGCTTCTACATTTTCTTCCTCATTATAAACAGGAATTATTATAGAAACTTGAGGGCGAGATTTTTCGGGTTTTAGACTTTCAGTTATTAGTTTTTCACCTGCTTTTTCGTTTGTTTCATTTCTTAGCGTTGCGCTAGCTGATAAAGTAGACCAAGAACTAGGCTGCATAATACCTCATAAATATTGTTATCTAATTTATTCGTGATATCACAAGAGTTTTAACAGATTTGTATGATAAATTGTAAATTTTGCTGATTATAACATAAGGAGATAATAATGCAGGTTTTGGTTACCGGTGGAGCAGGTTTTATTGGCTCACATATTTGCGAAAGATTACTTAGTAGAGGCGATCAGGTAATAATAGTTGATGAGCTAAATGATTTTTACTCTCCAAGTATAAAAAAAGAAAATCTAGCCGATATTAAAAAGCATGGTAATTATCAGTTTTATCAAGTAGATATTTGTAATAAAGAGCAAATGAAAGAAATTTTCATTAAGGAAAAACCTGACAGCATTATTCATTTAGCTGCTCGCGCGGGAGTTCGTCCATCTTTAAGCCAGCCTATTCTATACGAACAAGTAAATGTTATAGGTACAATTCATTTGTTAGAACTATGCCGGGAAATGTCGGTAAAAAACTTTGTCTTTGCTTCATCTTCTTCAGTTTATGGAATTAATAGCAAGCTACCTTTTTCTGAAACAGACCCGATTAACCAGCCTATTTCACCCTATGCTACAACTAAACGTAGTGGTGAACTTCTAGCTTTTAATTACTCACATCTTTACAATCTACCTATTACTTGCTTAAGATTTTTTACTGTCTATGGCCCACGTCAACGCCCAGAAATGGGAATCCATAAATTTACTCGTAAAATTTTTAATGGTGAGCCAATAGAAATTTATGGCAGTGGAGAGTCACGCCGGGATTATACTTATATAGATGATATTGTAACGGGTGTAATAAATGCGTTAGATCGAGTTAAACAATTTGCAATCTATAATTTAGGGGAGTCTTCACCAATAAATTTAAGTGACTTAGTTTTAACTATTGAGCAAGCCATAGGTAAAAAGGCAATAATTAAACATTTGCCAGAACAGCCCGGAGATGTGCCTGTAACTTTTGCTGATATTAGTTTGGCAAAAACAGAGCTAGACTTTAACCCAAAAACGGATATTAAAACAGGGATAAGCTATTTTGTTGATTGGTATAAAGAAAAATTTATTAAGTAAAATTTTGTAATTTATTTTTTAAGAAATTGATTAATTCAGCTAAGTTATTAACTGTAGGGATATTATATTTTTTGCAAACAATATCAACATTACCTTTTCGCCAATAGGGTGGTGGACAACATACAACAAGTTTTTGGCTACTAGCGAATAAACCTAATTCTAGCAATGAAATAGGGGCTAGGGTGTTTGGAGCAAAATACATTGCAATAATATCGGCTTGTTTTTGTGCCGTAAGTTCCCACTCTACTTGCTCATAAAACAATGGATTATCAATAGTTTGCTCCCAAGATGAATCCCACTGCTCACGGCGCGGATTTAGAATTAAGCAATTATAACTAGCTAGTTGTTTTATAATTTCTTGTTGCCAATCGTCGGCTTTTCCTTGTTCAATTGAGCCAGCTAGAAAAATGCTTTTTAGATTGGGAGAGAAATTAATTTTATTTGGGGCTATAACTACTGTTACCACAATTATTTATCCGCTTTGTTACTAAAATAAAACTAGTTAACAATATCGGCATCTGTAGCATCAATTAAAGATTTTTCCTCTTTTTTGTCATCATTAAGTTGACTATTAGATGCTAAAGTAACTTTGCCTATTATTGGAGAATTAAAAGTAACTGCAATATTACCAAATATTATTTCATCTGTGTCATGTAAGGGTTGTGCTTGTAAGGGGACTAGCTTAACTTTATTTAGCAATGTACCATTAAAACTACCTAAGTCTTCAATCCAAAAATTACGACCATCTAAAGAATATATTTGTGCATGACGACGAGAAATTTTAGCACTAGTATCAAATAACCCCAGGTCAACATTAGGATAACAACGGGTTTCAGGGTCTAATCGGCCTATTAAGTTGGCATGAGAATCCAAAACAAAACAAGCAATAATTTCTTTTTCACGATAAATTAAAAGCTGTGCAGATTCAGCCTTAAAATACTGATCTTGCATAGCATAACGCTCTAAGTATTGTGATAATAAATCCTCACAACCGCTAGCGAAACTACTTAATGCAAAATGTAGATATTGTTGAGCTAGTCGATCTGCTCCAGTACGTTCTAAATACTTAATTGTTTGTTCTACAATCTCAGCAATAGATTCTTTTTTCATAATTAATATCTAAGCATTAGTTGCTACTGTTTTTTCATAGGTTGATAATCTGTTAGTATATAAAGGGAATTGTTGACAAAGTTTTTGTACTTCTGATTTAATTTTTTCTTGTCGGCTAGTGTTTTCTGGCTCTGTTAATACTTCAGCAATCCAGGTGGCAATGGTTTGCATTTGAGCTTGCTGCATTCCTCTAGTTGTTAAAGCAGGTGTGCCAATTCTAATACCACTAGCAACAAGGGGAGGGTTTTGATCAAATGGGATAGTATTTTTATTTACAGTAATACCAGCCGTTTCTAGGACTTTTTCTGCTACTTTTCCGGTTGTACCTTTGGCAAATACATCTACTAACATTAAATGATTATCTGTACCGCCAGAAACTATTCTAAAGCCAAGCTCTGATAGGCTTTTAGCTAAAGTAGCAGCATTTTTTATTACTTGAGATTGATAGTCCTTAAAACTTGGTTGAAGTGCTTCCTTAAAAGAAACTGCTTTAGCTGCAATAACATGTACAAGTGGGCCACCTTGAACACCTGGAAAAACAGCACTATCTAGCTTTTTAGCAAATTCTGCTTTACACATTGCCATTCCAGCACGGGGCCCGCGTAGGGTTTTATGGGTTGTAGTTGTAACAAAGTCCATATGTGGAACAGGCGAAGGATGAAGACCTGTTGCAACAAGCCCAGCAACATGAGCAATATCGGCTAAAGAGTAAGCTGATACATCACGAGCAATTTTTCCAATACGTTCAAAGTCAATAATTCTTGGATAAGCACTTGCTCCACAAACAATCATTTTAGGTTTATGTTCATGTGCTAGGCGTTCTAGCTCATCATAGTCAATTTGTTCTGTGTCTTGTTTAACTCCATAAGCTACAACATTAAAATATTTACCAGAAAAATTAAGCTTATGTCCGTGTGTTAAATGACCTCCATGAGATAAATTCATTCCTAAAATAGTATCTCCAGGAGTTAACATTGCAAGATAAACACTCATATTAGCTTGCGCGCCAGAATGAGGTTGCACATTAATGTGATCTGCTCCAAAAATTTCTTTAGCACGTTTTTGAGCAAGTTCTTCCACTACATCTACATACTCACAACCGCCATAATAGCGGCGGCCCGGATAACCTTCTGCATATTTATTTGTGTATACAGAGCCTAAAGCCTCCAGCACAGCTTCGCTAACATAGTTTTCTGACGCAATCATTTCTAGTCCACTAGCTAGACGCTTGGTTTCCTGATAAATGGTTAAAGCAATTTCTGGGTCAGATTCTATCAATGGACGCGCTAAATGCTCTGTCATGCAAAACTCCTGATAAATGAGTATGTTATTTATTAAAGTATAAGGAAAAGCTATTTTAGTTTATTCCCACTATTAGTGGAAAGAAGAAATAGCAATACATTAGAACCAGGATGGGTAAATTTTTTGTAAAAGAGCTTTACTATAGTTGGAGTTATGATAATTCGCTGGTAAAATATCTAGTCCTACTCAATAGAAATTTCAAACTAATGTAATCAATGTAGGAACTAAGTTTTAGTTATTTACTAAAACTTAAAAATATATATCGAGTGTATTTTTAATTGTTCGCCTTTGTTAATAGTAAATAAATATAAATAAACAATTTATAGGACATATAAAATCTAAATGGTTTAATAGCTGTCCTATAACTTTTACTGGAGAAATAACATGAAAGTAATGAGATGGGTGCTGCTTTTAGCTAGTGCCGTCATTTTATCAATAATATTTATGGGTAGTATACTTCCAACTAACCCAGTATCGCCTAGAGCTACAGCGCAAACTAACACAGCTAGAATTTATAATGTTGATATTGGTCAAGGAGCAGGAACTTTAATAGTTTCACCAACAGGTAAAAGCATGCTAGTTGATGCTGGCCCTAACGGTGGTGGCACTAATAAAATTATCCCGCTGCTAAATACTTTAGGAATTAATACAATAGATTTTACCGCAGTCACTCACTATCACATCGATCATATTGCTGGTATTACAGAAGTTCTTAATGCTAATCGTGTTGCTGGTATTGCTTATGATAACGGTGACGGGGCTAATGTTGCACCTCCAAACCCTGGTGGAACACAAACAGCATTTAATAATTATAAAGCTGCTACCAATCGCCCAGGCGTTACTCGTCAACAACTTCTACCCGGCACTGTAATTGATATGGGTGGAGGGATGACAATAACTTGTATTGCTGCTGGTGGAAATTTATTAAGTGGTGGTTCAGTATTTATTAACACTGCGGATATTAATGGTCAAAGTCTTGCTTTGCTTGTTGAATATAATAATTTTGACTATTTGGTAGCAGGTGACTTAACAGGTGCTGGTTCAACTTCTACAGCACAAGGGCCAGATGTTGAAACCTTTGTTGGTCAACTTGCGGGAGACGTAGATGCTATTCAGCTTAACCATCATGGTAGTACAACTTCTAGTAACCCACGATTACTTACAGCTTCAAAAGCTGAAATAGCCTTTGCTCAAATTGCTGATAATAATACATTTGGACATCCTAACCGCGAAGTTGTAAATCGTTTCTTAAATACTCCTGCAACTAATGGAAATACATTTGCAGGTACAGGGGTTCCAACCGCAGGAACAACCCCAATATTTTATCAAACTCAATCTAGTCCGCCGACCGACACTAGAACTACTGTACAAGGTATTAGCGGCGCAGTTGTTGGTAATGGTGGAAATGGTACTATTTTATTAGAAACAGATGGTACTAATACTTTTACTATTAGAAGCTTTGATGATGGTGGCGTAAAAATCCCAGCAACAACTTACCCTGTTGATGGTGCTTCAGTTGGTGTAACAACAGATTTTCCACCTACAGTAATTCCTAGTGTTAATCCTACTGTACCATTAGCTACAGAAGCAGCAGTAGTAACAGCAGTAGTTCATGATAAAGAAAATCCTATTAGTACAGTTACATTAAACTTTAGCTTAAATGGTGTAGCACAATCACCATTAACTATGTCTTTGAATGGTGCTAACACTTATCAAGCAACCATTCCAGCCCAAGCTAATGGAACTAGAGTTGACTTTACAATAAATGCAACTGCTAATGGCAAAACTACTAGTTTTAGCGATGGTTATTTCTCTGGTACTGCTCAAATTAGCAATGTAAAAACACTTAATGCTAAAGGAGAGGCACTTTATAGAGAATATGCAGCACGTATTCAAGGGCTTGTTACTGCTGGCACAGGAGTTTACTCAACTTCTGGTGCAAACAATGATTACGTTCAAGATGCTAGTGGTGGAATCAATGTTGCTCGTACTACTCAACCTTCTACCCCAGCAATTCAACCAACTGCTGCTGGTCAAATGGTAGAAGTACGAGGCCGTATAGGTATGCTTGATGGTAATGTTCGTTTAGAAGTTACCCCAAGATTTGCAGAAACAACAACCCCCTTTGGAGTGACTGTTTTAAGTAGCAACAATACAGTTACACCAAGCACACAAACACTTTCAGCACTTAACGCAAATCTAGAAGGCTTTGAAGGTAGATTAGTTTCTATCTCTAACGCTACAGTGATGAGTGGAACAATTCCAACTGCTCCTGCTTCACTAGATGGATTTTTAACTGTAACCGATGGCACTGGTACATTTATGTTAAAAGTAGACAAAGATACTAATGTACCCGGTCTTGCTACTCCAAGTGGCCCATTTACTTTAATTGGTATTGTCCAACAAGACGATCCATTAAGACCTTTTACATCTAATTACAGTATTACTCCTAGAAGCCGCGTAGATTTAGGTGCGCCAGATCCAGGTGCTACCGTTCTACCAATTGCTGATGCTCGTGTAGATATGGTTGATAATTCAAACGGTACTCCTCCAACAGATTTTGTTCCAGACTTAATTAACCAACAAGTTAAAGTTCGTGGTGTTGTTACATCTATAGACTTTAGAGGTGGCACAGGTATAGAACTTTATATTCAAGACCAAACAGGTGGTGTTACCATTTTTAGCACTTCTGACTTTGGGCCATTTGCTATTGGTACTAATATAGAAGTATTTGGTACATTAATACAATTTAATGGTTTAACAGAAATTAATCCTGGTGCTGTTACTGCAAATATTACTACCCTTCCAATGGGGACATTGCCAGCCGTAACACCACAACTTATTACTTTATCTCAATTAGGTAATAATGGCGTAGGTGAGCCTTTAGAAGGTCGCCTTGTACGTGTTAACAACGTAACAATTACTAGTGGAACTTTCCCAAATACAAATGGAACAGCTAATTTAACCATTAGTGATGGCACTGGTAGTGCTACTTTAAGAGTAGATGGAGATACTAATATTGATGGTACTCCTACACCAACAGGAGCATTTTCCTTGATTGGTTTAGTATCACAATTTGATAGTTCTTCTCCTTTTGATAGTGGTTATCAGATTTTCCCACGTAGTACAGCAGATATAATTGCTGGTGGTGTTGCTCCAGCATTAACTGTTAATCCTACAACAGTTAATTTTGGCACAGTTAATGTTGGTTCTAATGGAATGGGTAGTGTAATGATTACTAACACTAGTGATAGTCAAGTAACTCTAAACACTCCATTTACTATTACTGGTACAAATGCAAATCAATTTACTGTTGGCTTGCCAGCAACACTTGTTCTTGATCCAAGTGCTTCTACTAATGTCAATCTCACATTTACACCAACATCTGCTGGTACTAAGACAGCTACGCTTAATATTGCTAGTAGTGCTGGCGCAGCTACGGTTATGTTAACTGGTTCAGGTCAAGCAGGAGGTGGGCCTAACCTTAACACTGCTCTTGTAATCAGTGAGTTCCGTTTCCGCGGGCCGGCTGGCGGAAATGATGAGTTTGTAGAAATTTATAACAATACAGATAGTCCAATTAACATTGGCGGCTTGAAGTTAAGAGGTTCTAATAGCAACCCAACTCCTGCTGTTGGGGATCGTGCGACTATACCAACAGGTACAATGTTACCTGCACGTGGTCACTATTTATTTGTTAATAATGGAAGTAGTGGTTATAGCGGGACTGTACCAGGTGATCGTACTTATACTACAGGTATTGTTGATACAGGTGGTATTGCTCTTACAATGCCTGATAACACAATAATTGACCAAGTAGGGCTAAATGTTAATTCAGCCTTCAAAGAAGGTAATGTACTGCCAAATCTTGGAACTACAACTGCTGCTAACTTAAATCGTGGTTATGAACGTAAACCCGGAGGTGGTGCTGGTAGTACACAAGATACTAATGACAACTTAAGTGACTTTATGTTACTTACTCCAAGCGACCCACAAAACTTAAATAGCGCGCCTGTTCCATCGCTGCAAGTTGCTCCTACTTCACTTAACTTTGCTTCTGTTGCGGTTGGTTCTAGCGCAAATCTTACAGTAACTGTTACTAATGGTGCTGCTGGTACAATTACACTAAACACACCATTTAGTATTATGGGAACAAATGCTAATCAATTCTTGGTACAAGCCCCTGCTAGTACAACACTTGGGCCTAATGCCTCAATGATGTTAACTGTTACTTTCCGTCCAACTTCTGCTGGTACTAAGACAGCAAGTTTAAGTATTACTAGTAATGGTGGTTCTGGCACAGTTTCATTAATGGGTGCTGGAACAGTAGCTGGTGCTGGGTTAAATCCAAAACTTTATATTGCTGATACAGGAAATAACCGTATTCAAATTCTTGATCCTGCTACAAGTACCTTTACATCTTTTGGTTTACCTGGCACAGGTGCAGCAAACTTAAATATGCCTCAAGGGGTTACTTCTAATGGTAATACTGGAGATATTTATGTAGCTGATACTAGAAATAATGCTATTAAGATGTTTAGTTCAGCAGGCGCATTTATTAAAGTTGTTGCCGGCCCTGGTACGGCTAATGGTCAAGTAAATGCTCCTGAAGCAGTGGCTTTTGATAATACTCAAAATATACTTTATGTTGCTGATACAAATAACAACAGAATAGTTAAGTTTACAGCAGCGGGAGTATTTATGGGTATTGTTGCTGGGCCTGGTGTTACACCTGGTAAAGTAAATAAACCTCAAGGTATTTCTTTAGATAATGCTGGAAATCTCTATGTAGCTGATACTGCAAATAATCGTGTTCAAAAGTTTTCACCTACAGGAACTTTCTTAATGGTATTTGCTAATTTAGGTACTGCTCCAGGGCTTATGAATCAACCTAAAGGCGTTGCAGTTGATCCAACCACAGGAGATATTCTAGTAGCAGATAGCGGTAATAATAGAATTCAACGCTTTAGCGGCACAGGAGCATTTTTATCAATTGTTGCTAGTGCTGGAACAGGTCTAAATCAAGTAAACCGACCTGAAGGCGTAAGAGTCAACAATCTTAATGGAGCAATAATTGTTTCTGACACAGGAAATAACCGTGTCCTTGACGTTACTAACCAATTGATTTTAGGCTCGACCGGACGTGCTTCACATACTACAAATCCAGGCCTATTTGGTGGCCCAACAGGTATGCAATAAGCTAAATAGCTAGTTAAATAGCTAAAATTAAAGAAAATAGCCGTCAAATTTGGCGGCTATTTTTATTTTATTGAGGGTTATTTTATGTTTAATGTTGTTGCTGTTTGACCTTGAGACTCACTATCTTTAACCATGATTTGTAGTAAATAACTGCCAGGCTGCCAAAAACAATCAGTTTTTTTGCTACTAAAACCTAATTTAATTCTGTATGCTCCTTGAGCAGTAGTAGCTAAACTTTTAATCTCACTACAAGCACAACGCTTACCCTTAATAGAAAAATGGTTTTTAACCTGGAAATTATCAATAGTTAAATTATTAACAGGCTCTCCAGTTTCACTATCAGTAACTAAAATTAATAAATTTGCTGAATCAGCATTTCCTATTAGAGCTTTTCCTTGTTCTGCAACGGCTTGAACTGCTATGGATTTTTTATCTTCTGAGTTTTTTTTCTTTGCAGCTAGTAAGTTATTTTGTGGAGTAACTTGACTAAAAGAAATTGTTACAAATAAAAAACTAGCTACTAGAGCAGTAAGCAGTTTTTGGGCAAAAGTATGCCTTAATAGCATGTAATTATACCTCGCTAAGTCATTGTAAAATTGTGATTAATTGGACAGGATTTTATAGTTTTGATACACGCTAGAGTTAGATTTAGGTTTCCAAAAAACTAATAGTTTTTCCTGGCAGGTTAGAGTTTTGTGCCAATAATAGCAATTTGGTTTTTGTTGGCTAAATAAAGCATTTCTTCGCGGTCAAAAATAAGGGTTTTTTCTGCTGTAATAGAAATAGTTGTAGCTTTAGCTTTAATCATTGTTTCAATGGTCGGACGACCAACAACAGGAACATCAAAACGCATATCTTGATTAGGTTTAGCTACCTTAACAACAGTAAGAGGACGACCATTAACCAAAGTTGCAGCACGAAGAATTGTTGCGTCTGTGCCTTCCATTGCTTCGACTGCTACAACTGCACGATCAGAAACAACAATGGTTTGGCCTAGGTCAAGACGAGCAACTTCACGCGCTACTTCTATTCCATAATCAATGTCGGCCTGTTCTTTTTGATTTACTGAACGAGTCGTTAAAACTCCATTTGGAGCAAGTAGGGGAGTTAAAAAGCTAGTAGAGTCAATAACTGTTATTCCTTCGCTAGCAAGTTCTTTAGTAACAGCACCAATTAAGCTATTAGTGTTTTTAGTTAATAAACCTGCTAGCATTTTTACCATACGAAAATCAGGAATTGCACCGCTAAAGATTTGATTATGTTTAACTTGTCCAGCCATTAAAGCATGTGTTACGCCTTCACGTTGGAAAAATTTAATTAATTTACCTAGCTGACCAATATGCAGCCATTCAATGGTTTTTGCGTGTTGGGCAAGTTCTGGAAAGGTTTCTTCCTTAATTGCTGCTACTACCATTTCTACGCCTTGGCTACGAGCAGCATCAAGCACTAAAAAAGGGAAACGTCCATTACCAGCTAACAAACCATATTTTAATGGTCTATTTGGGTCAATTTCACTAGGCTTTGTTCTGCCAAACATTTATTTTTTTTCCTCAGCAGGCATTTTTTCCAGTGCTTTGTAAACAGCTTGAGCTACGCTTCTGATGTGGTCGAACACTTCGTTTTGCTCTACGGCTTTAAGCAGTGCAATAGCGCGTTTATCTCCAAATTTGCCTAAAGCTTTGCAGACTTGAAAACGAGTACGCCAGGCAGGATCTTTTAAGAGTTCTGACAAGCGTTCAAAGGCTTTTTCTTCACCCTTGCCACCTTCGCCTAAAAAGCGTATTGCTGCGTCACGGGCCGGAATTGGTGAGCCATATTCACTAAATTTAATTGCTAAAGGTAAGGCTCTTTTCTCTTTTAGTTGAATAAAAGCTGTAAATGCCGCATGTAAAACAACTTCCCGGTAAGATTTACGCTCTACTACACTAGAAATAATATCAAAAGCTTGTTCGGCTTTAGTATTTGCTAGGGCTTGTAGGGCGGTAGCAACTACAAAATCGCTTCCATCTTTTTCTATTACATTACTTAAGAAATGCGTCAAATTATCATCACTAGCAAATTTGCCTAAAGCCCAAATACAGGCACGACGCACAGCCCCATTTTTACTAGTTTTGTAGGTATTTTCTAAAGCTTTTCTAGCTTCATCAGTTTTTAGCTCTGAAAGTGAAATTGCTGCTGCAACACCTACTGCCCAAGCGGAGTCTTCAATTAATGCTAAAGCAAGAGCATTTGTTACTTTTTCATCAGTAAAATTAACTAGCTCGCGGGCTGCTCGTACTCGTCCAAGCGGCTCATCATGTTTTAGTTGATAGATATACTCTTCTTTAGATTTAGGAAACTGGAGCGTTTTTAAGATGTGATCCCCTTTGTCAAAAACAACCATTAAAGGCTTGCTATCTAATGGAAAATAATAGCTAGCTGTTTGTTGCTCAATAAAAACTGTTACCAAGCGTTTTTCTGTTGCTGTCGTTATTTCTATGTCTACAGGTAGCTTAAAAAGAGGTGTTTCATTGTCTACTTTTTGGGTTTGAGCAATATCTAACCTAAGTATTTTTTGTTGATAATCCCAATTACTTGTAACACTAAATTCTGGATAACCTGCCTTGTAGAGCCATTGTTGAAAGAAAGTGTCTTGTTCACGTCCGGTAACTTCTTCTATTGCAATCTTTAAGTCATGTGTTTCTACTGTCTTAAAGGCATGTTTATGTAGGTAATGTTTAATAGCAGCAAAAAAAGCTTCATCGCCTAGTTCTTTACGCAACATATGAACAATAAGCGAGCCTTTTTGATAAGCATGACGGTCAAAAAGTTCTACAGAATAGCCATAGCGGTCAAAAACTACTGCTCGGCGGGTTTCGCCTAAGTCTTGGCGCAGATATTCATTATAGTCTTGTAATCGATACATGGCTGCATCTTCTTTACCAAAAGCATGTTCACGCCAAATAACTTCTGAATAAGATGCAAAACCTTCATTTAACCAATTATGATGCCACGACTTACAAGTAACTAAGTTTCCCCACCATTGATGCGCTAGCTCATGAGCAATTAATTCATCGTGAGAAATATCTTGAGAGGTAGAATCTTTGGTTAATGCCCATTCTAATAAAATATCTGTAAGTGTTGTTGCAGAAGTGTTTTCCATACCGGAAAAAGTAAAGTCAGATACTAGGGTTTGGCTATATTTATCAAATGGGTAGGGATAGCCAAATTTTTCTAAGAAAAGTTGAAACATTTCAGCCGTTCGACCAAAGATTTTTTCTATTTTGTCTTTTTGCCCAGGATAGATTAAGTAAGAAAACTCGCATCCTGCAACTTCTGAGCTAACTTGCTCATACTCGCCTACAATTAAGGAGATTAAATAACTTGAATGAGGTTGGGCTTGTCGCCAAAGAAAAGTTTTAGTTTTTTCCTTTTTATCTTCATTTACCTCTATAAGTCGACCATTGGAAATAGCTGTAAATTTACTGTTTACTGTAACTCGAATTTCTGAAGTGTACTTATCCCCTGGGGAGTTATAGCAGGGAAACCAATAAGCACTATCATCAGGTTGGCCTTGTGTCCAAACTTGATAAGGGCGGTTAGGATAATTTTGATCTGGTTGGACAAAAAACATTCCTTTTTGTGGTTTAGCACAGTAGCTAATTGAAATAGTTACTTTTTCTGTATTTTTATAAGCTCTATCTAAAGTGATCAGTAATTTAGTTGGGTAGGTTTCAAACGATAAAGATTTGTCACCTGATAAAACTTCTTTTATTGACAAATAAGCTGCGTCTAACTCTATTTGTGTTAAAGCATTTAGAAAAGGTCTAAATGTGATGGTTGCTTTTCCAACAAGCGATTTTTCTTTTTCATCAATATTTAAGTCCAACTTAATATCTTCAATGTCAATTAGTCGATTGCGTGCTTGGCGGCTAGAGTGTTCTACAGGGTCGCGGTCAACTTTGAAAGGTTTATAAAGATTTAGTTCACCGCTAAAACGTAAGTCTAAAAAAAGGAAGTGAAACAACGGATCAATATTATTTTTCAATTAAACCTCCGAGAAAGCTACAAGTAAAAAAGCAAATTTACCACAAAATACTTTTTTTTTTCGAGATGAATGCGCATTCATTAAGAGCAATTAAAGTTTTTCTTTTCTTACTAAATTTCTTTAATAAACTTTGTCCCAAATCTAAAACATACTTTTCCCAAAATTGAACAAATAAAATAAGAAATTTAATTTTATTTGTTCATCTAAATTTATTAAATACAATTAGTTAACAATAATATTTTATTGGCCTAGGAGTTGCATTTATAAAAAGTATGCAGTTTTATTTAGGAGAAAAATATAATGAAAAAACAAAGGTCTGATAAAAGATCTACTTTTTGTCTTTTATTAATGGCTTTATGCTTGATGGTAGGTTTAGCTAATTCTACTTTGGCACAAAACAACACTAATCAAAATACTAATACTGCTACTGCAAATGAAAGCTTAAACCAAAAAGCTAATGGATATTTTCAAAATCAAGATTGGAAAAATGCTATAGATGCTTATTCACAACTAGCCAAACAAGAGCCAAGCAATGGACGTGTTTGGTATAGATTGGGTTTTAGCTATCACGCATCTAAAAATTATGAAAAGGCAGTAGAAGCATTCTCAAAAGCGGTAGAGATAGGCAATAATCCAGTAGTTATGTATAACTTAGCTTGTGCTTATGCACAACTTGGTAACGGGGAAGAGTCTTTTAAGTGGCTTAACAAAGCGGTAGAACAGGGTTTTAACCAAGTTGATCAAATTAAAAATGACACGGATTTAGTTGCTCTACATACTGATGGACGTTTTGAAGAGTTAGTAAAAAAAGCAGATAAACTTGCTTATCCTTGTAATTACTTAGACGAAGCACGACAATTTGATTTTTGGGTTGGTACTTGGGATGTAAAAACACAACAGGGTTTTTTAGCTGGAACTAACACTATTGAGCGTGTCATAGGCGGTTGTGCTTTGATAGAGAATTGGACTAGCAGTCTAGGCGGCACAGGAAAAAGCCTTAATTTTTACAATAGTAATACAAAAAAATGGTATCAAAATTGGATTGATGATAAAGGTGGGGTAATTAATTTTGTTGGTGGGTTTAAAGATAAAGAGATGCGTTTTCAAGCAGAATTAGTAAAAGGGGATGGTCAAAAAATCCTACGTCGCTTAACTTTCTTTCATATTTCTTCTGATCAAGTAAGACAATTAGGCGAAATTTCTCAAGATGAGGGTAAAACTTGGGCAGTAGAATATGATTTTAATTATTTTCGTCGCAAAGAAGTTAGCAAAAAATAAAACCTTATTGTTACTCTAAATGTTTTATGTAGGCGGTGGAGATGGCTATAACTTACTTAGCTATCTCCACTAGTTTTTTTAGCTTAAGTCTTAAAAACTCTCAACACCTTTTTGTTCCTCATCAAAAGTGTCAAATACAGTTAGTAATTTTGTAATAGCTAATAGTTCTGTTATTTTCTTAGTTAAATTTAGTAATTTAAGCTTTGCTCCACGATTTTGAGCCGAAGTATAACAGCCTACTAAAGTTCCTACAGCAGAACTATCCATATAACTTAATTCTGCTAAATTAAGTAAAATGCTTTTGCTACCTGCGTCAATAGCTTTACTAACATGCTCACGCAGTTCTACATTTCCAGCACCTAAAGTAATACGTCCAGAAATGTCAATAATAGTTACTCCTGATACTTCACGAGTGTTAAAAGTAACAGCCATTAAATTGCCCTCCTAAATATTTTGTTTTGCCGGAGTTTATCAAATTTTATAGGGAGAATGTAAGTAATATTGCACAAAAATATTTTATTTTTTTCTAAAACAAAAAGAAAATAAGCTTAGTAGCTTAAAATTTTTGCTACTAAGCTTTTAATAGATTTAAGTAAAAGATAACCCAAAGTAATTACACCTAATGGAAAAACTTATTGGACAACTTCAAACCAACGTTCTTGAACTTTGCTAGGTAGTTCTTGACCCTTAAAATCAACAGGTACTACACGCCATTTATAATCAGTTTTAAGCTTAAATAGCTTTACTTGTTCTGCGGTTAACTTATAACGAGTTTCTTCTGTGTAAACGCTAACAATTACTTTACCTAAAGACTCAATTTGAAATAAAAACTTACTGCCTGTAGATTTCCATTCAAATTCTAATTGATTAGTATTTAACTTAGCTTGATCTGTTGGATAAGAAAGGCTTACAGGTGTTAAAACAACCGTTTGCGATTGGTAAAATATAGATACTAAAGAAATAGCTATTGAAGAAATAACTATTGCTATAAAAGATCTTCTGCTGGTTTTAGTTCTCTTACTACTAATAGTTGTGCTTAAGGGGGAATCTGGGCTTGACTCTTCAATATTTTTAAGATTTTTTGATAGCTTTGAAGTTTTTCCTTTAGTAGGAGCAGGCTTTTCCTCATCATCTGGTAATAAAGCTAGAGCAGATTTTGGTAAGTCAGCCTTTTTTAACTGAGTAGTTTTAGCTGTTTTTGACTCTACTAGTACAGAGGCTAGCTTAGTAGCATAAACACTATTATTAGGATCGTATTTAACGGCCTCTCTAAGACGCTCAATAGCACCTAGCATATTACCTGCGTCTAATAGTTCGTTAGCTTCCATAAAACTAACAGCAGCTAAAGTTTCATTGACCGATGCAGGTTCTTTTTCCGCTTTTTTATTAGCTAGATTATTACTATTAGCTGGATTTGATGAGTTAGTTAAATTCTGAAGCAACTTACTAGTCATTTTTTTAGCTGAATTTGTTGTAGATTGTTTATTCTTAGCTAGGTCTGAAGCTTGCGCTAATTTTTGTCGGTAAGTTTGGTTATTAGGCTCATAATTAATTGCATCTTGATAAAATTTGATTGCATTTAAGTAATCGCCTTTTGCTAATAATTCATTAGCTTCCATAAAACTAACTTCTGCTAAGGTAGTGTTTATATTAATTTCTGTTGTGTTAGCCAAAGCAGTTATATCTGTAATTTGGTTAGGGGTAATTAACTCCATTGCATCAGAAGCGATTATAAAATCATCTTCCAATATAAAAGAGTCTAAATTTTCCATTGTGTCTTCTGTTTCTTCTGCTAATTTAACCAAAATATCCATAAAGCCTTCCTTAAATGCAAACAGTTTGTTTTGCTGATTGGCCCTAATAAAATTATATTTTCTAAAAATAAGGTATTGTACTTATTTTAGAAAACAGATTAAAAGATGAGTTTACTTGCAAATTTAACAAATTTATATTTGATATACCATAACTATTATTTGAAGTCAAAAATAGTTTTTTTTATAAAAATTTTTTCTGTAACTACTAGAAAAATTGGGATATAATGCAATCACTTTTAATAAAAAACTTAATAAAAAATTAACAAAAAAGTTTATTAAATTTCTATTAAAAGATGTAAATATTTTGTTAGGAAATAATAAATATTTTGCCCCAAAAATTAACACCCCCTAACAAATTCCAAACAAACAATTTTGATTGCCAAAGAGGAAGGTTTTAATGAAAAAACGCTCTGGTTTTTCAGCAATAGAGTTATTAGTTGTAGTAATAATAGTATTTATTATTGCAGTTATTAGCTTACCAAATCTAAGTCGGATGCTATCAATTTATCGTGTAAAAGGATCTGCTGAAGGCTTAGCTGCTCAACTTAATTCTGCACGTCAGCAAGCTATTGGACAAGGGCGACCTATAATCATTTTTGTAGATCCTTCTAATTCACGAGTATTTTTAGATCTAAACCGCAATGGCATTCCTGAAGGCTTTGATAGTCCTAGTGTGGCTAATCGTAGTGCTTTTAATGAAGAATATCGCCTAGCTCCTAGCATCAGCTTAGTTTTTGGTGGTGGAAGTAGCTGCTTTTCTGTACCAGCCTCTTTTCCTAATACAACAACATCCCTACCTGCTGTTGCGAGTGCTGCCCCAGAATTAGGAATATCTAATTATACAAGTGCTGGGTGGAAAGCAATTATTTATGACTCAAGAGGTGAGTTACAACTAGGGTTTCGTCAAACTAATAATAGCTGTATAAATACTAACCTTTCTTCTAGTCCTGCTGGCGCGGTAGTAATTTCTTGTAAGCAATTAGTACAGAACATTAAGTTTACAGTTTCTATCTCCTTAAGAGGTGGGGTATCTGTACTAACTTTTTAGTCTATAAAATTTTAGCTTACCAAGTCATTTGCTAAGGAGTATTTATGAAATTAAATAGTAATAAAGGCGCAGGATTTACTTTAATAGAAATTACTTTAGCTTTATTAATTTTATTAGTTGGAGTTTTAGGTGTAGCTCAACTTTTTGTAGTTTCAACTTATTCAAATAGATTTGCTCAAAACACTACATTAGCTATAAAAGCTGGAAAAAATGTACTAGAAGAGCTAAGAGCAATAAATAGTTGGACTACAAACAGTTCTAGCCCTACTTTTGATCCTAGGATTCAAGTTGGCGGAACTATTTTAATGCCAAGTGATGGAGGTGTAGCAGCTACTTCTTTACCTGCTTCTTCTCCAGGTAATGCAGATAAAGCACATATTGCTGGAATTTATTTTGAAGCTGTAAATGATTCTGTAACTAATCGCTTACTTTACTATAAGGCCAGTACAACAAAGGTTGGGGATAGCAATTGGACGAAACGTGCTTTTGAAGTTCGTTGGCAAGTAATTGGCTATAAATCTACAGCCAATGTAGATCCAAATGGTGTTAGCTTAACAAATGCTTATACAAAATCTTCTAACACCCCAAATTTTTCTAATTTAATTTCTTCTCCAACTCCGGCCAGGGCTGGCACTAATGAGCAAACTTCAGTTTATGTAATTGTAAGAGTTGCACCTGTGGTAAATGACGCTAAATTTGCCAAAAGAATCCAATTTGCTACCTTGCTAACTAATCCAGCTAACTAACTTAGGAGAGTTAAACTTATGAAAACACTTCCAAAAAAGCCAAATAACTCAATTAAAGGTTTTTCTCTCCTAGAATTGATGTTAGTGCTAATTATTTTATCTGTGATTATGACTTCAGTTTTTAGTGCTTTGGTAAATGGGCAAAAAACTTTTGATGCAGAATTAGCCAATGCACAAGCTCAAGAAAATGCTCGTTATGCTATTGATCGAATCTCAGAAATTGTTCAAACCGCAGGAAATAACCCTCAAAATCTTACAGTTCTTAATGGATTAAATTTTATTCGTCTCTATGACACTTTTAATGCAACTACACCTGCTGGATCTCCCACAGTCGGTAAAACTATTCCTCCTACTTGTGGTGGAACTAGTGGAATAATTTGCCCAAACGGTAAAGCTCTCCAGCTTTTTAGCGATTTTGATGGAGATGCTTTAACTAATACTGATGTAGGTACTACTACAGCAGGAAGTACTATTTTTTCTGCTAATGTTATTACTAGTGAAAACGTAGTTGTTTATTTAGATCCATCCACAGCACTAGTTAACTTATATAACTATAATCCAGCAGAAGGACAAGCTTTACCTGGCGGAGGTTCTGCTCCTGCCCAAGGTAGCAATGGCCGTGCTATTGCTATTGCTGAATTTGTTACGGATCTTAACTTTATAGTAGATTCACTACAAAACCAAGTAACTATTAGTGTTACAGCTAGATCTAATCGAGCCGTAGCAATAGAAACCGTTTATGAAAAACGCTTTCGTTATGCAAGCTTAGTTTCAGTTGTTAAACTAAGAAACCGTTAAGCCTGATTCAGGAGTAACTATATGGAAAATAAACTAGATAAAGATAAAAAAGCCTCTACTGTGAAAAATTCACGAGGTGTTGCTTTGGCAATGGTATTAATTGTTTTGTTATTAATTACTAGCATAGGGCTTTCTGTGGCTTCTACTACTACAATTGAAGTACAAATTGCTAGTAGATCTGAAGAAGCAACTAAAGGATTTTACTATGCTGAAGCAGGCTTAAATATGGCTGTTTCAATGGTAAAACGTATGAAAGGGGATTTTAATGACCTTTTAGGTGGGCCAGATTCTACTAGCGGGCTAGCAAATTCTTTGACCACTCGCGGCAAAGAATTTGTTGTTGGTACAGATGGCTGGTCAACAGCTACAGGAACTTTAGCTTCTGGTGCTGCTGGGCCAATGTTTCCAGATACAGTAAAAGGTTTTTCTAGCACTAGTTCTAGTGACTTACCTTTAGGTAACACCCAAGATGTTAAAGATCAACTTACATCTGCTGGTTTAGGGGGTGCTATCTTACCAAATAGTGCT
Organism: uncultured Clostridia bacterium; assembly: GCA_964492845.1. GTDB lineage: Bacteria > Acidobacteriota > Blastocatellia > Chloracidobacteriales > JADJPF01 > JADJPF01. Next base: position 118,329 of record CAZBMZ010000012.1, on the reverse strand, counting down.
ATTTGGGGAGGTAAACTAAGTTTTAATGACCCTGCTACTAACTCAACTTATCAGGTTTATGTAGAAGTTTTTGATGATGATGATTCTTACGCTAGATTATTTAATGCTTACCCAAATGATGGAGGTGTTGCATATCCAACAGGTTACAATGGGCTAATAGCACCTGTTTATAAAGTTCCTGGTGCTGGTACTACTTATAACACTTTTGATAATTGTCCAAATGAATTTGTTGAATGTCCAGGCAATAACGCAAGCAAATTTAGTAGTTTTTCAGGACAAAACAAAGATTTTAATGCTCGTGTGTTAATTCGTTCTACTGCCAGACAAATGAAAAATGTTGGTGGAACACTTACACCAGTTTCTGAAGTTGTTGTTGATAGTATTGTAGGCTTTTTCCCTTATCCCGCTGTAATAACTGAAGGCTGTACCATAATGTCAGGTAGTTCCAAAATTCTTGGTTCTTATGGTGGAATCCATGCTAATGATGGACTTTGTTTAAGTGGTTCTCCTACTGTAGAGCAAAGTGCTACTTCTGCTACTGCCCTTTGTGATAGCTGTCCTTCCATTCCCGCATCTGGTTGTAGTGGCGGCGGTGGTGGTGGCGGCGGCGGTATACAAGTTTGTGGTTTTTCTGGAGGAAATCAACCTATTTTGATTGTTCCAGACCTAAACCCACTTCCAGCACGTAGAGATGCTACACCTCCAGATCCTCAAACACCTGCTAGAAGATATAGTTTTGATGATGATGATGATGATGATGTAGGTGATTTTTATCAAGAAGGCTGGTTTTGGGTTAAAGATGTTGTAGATAAAAATACTAATACTAGAGCTAACAAAAAAGGTGCTGATTTAGTTTTTCTTTCCCCAAAAGATACAGCAGGCTCACAACGTAAACGACGACATAGAACAACCTCATTTTCTACTACAGAAGATGGATTACTAAGAATGTTTACAACAATGAGCGAGAATGAGTTTAGTACCTGGTGCAATAACCGTTCAACTAGTAATGGAGCAACAAAACCTAATGCTAATGATGCAATTGTAATTGACCGTAGTACTTTAGCCGCAAGCAACGATATTTTAATTGCTAGCATAGCCAATAACGGTAGTTTAAGTAGCTGGTATAAATTAAGTGATGGTACAAGGTATAATAGTGCAGGTGTTTTATCTGGTGTTGGTTGGGGCCCCGGTGGCGGTGGTGGCGGCGGTGGCGGTGGCGGTGGAAGTAGCCCATGTACAGATGCTACAACTTGCCCTCCTCCAGTTGTTCCTTCAGGAACCCCTTCAAGGGTAAGTAATGGAGCCAACTTTAGCAATAACAATACTTTAAGTAACACTGAACTAAAAAATAAAGTTTATTTCTTTGATGGTAATGCAGTGATTACAGGTAATGCAGGTAATGATGCTAACCCAATAAGCCTAACCATTATTACTACTGGATATATTGATGTACAAGGAACACCTAATTTTGTAGGGCAACTAAAAGCTGCACTAGATCCAATTGCTCCTCCATTTACCAACCCACAACTATTATTTGTTGCTGGTACAGATATTTCATTAAGCGGTAATTTAGAAACATCAATAAAATTTGAAGGTGTGGTTTATGCTCGTGAACAAGTTGGGTTAACAGGCAATTGTACTTATAGCGGTCAGGTTGTTGCTGCTGATATTACTAGTTTTGACACCAAAGTTACTACCAACACTTTAACAGGTAGTGCGCAAGTTACTTTCAAAGGCTCAACAGGTGCGTTGGGCGCAGTAAAAAGTTCCTCTTATAGAATATTGAAATTCTAATAAGTGATTATTCCTATTATTCCTTGATATGCAGACTTCCTTGGAAGTCTGCATTTTTGTTTTTATTAATATCCTTCTACTTGGAAAAATCCTCTTTTATTAAAGTGGGCGGAGTATTAGGAGATGTTTTTGTTGTTTCTGTTATTTCAGCTAAAGTTATAGGATTACCAAGTATTAGTAGTAATTGTAGGTTAGGATTTCCTAAGCGTTCTTTTAAGTATTCGGTTAACTTTTCTTTTAATTGGGCTTGTGTTTTTGCTTTAGTGTTTTTATCTAAAAAAATAACTACTAATGAAAAACTTGTTGTTTGGCTAGTAACAAGATTTGTTTTTGGCACATAAAGCATATCTAGAACTTCGGGAAAAAGTATTTTTAGCTCACTTTTGATATTTTCCAGTAGTTGTGTATCTACTTTTAGTTGTTTAATTTCCAATTGTAATTGCTCAATTTCTGCTAATTTTTCTTTATCTTTTGTTTCTTGTAGCTTTTGAATATTGGCTACCTTTTGCATTATGCTCAATTCTATTTCCGAAGAAAGCCTTTGACGCTCATCTTGTGCTACATTCATTTGTATAAAACTAAGTTGTAAAAGACCTAAACTGTAATTAATTAGCTGAGATTTTAGTTGAACTTTTTGTTCTTCTGTAAAAGGTTCTCCAAATAAATAGATTTTTAGCACCTTATTTGCGTCTTCTGATACTACTTCCCAACGGATTGCACTTCTTTGACCATTATTTACCTTTTCTGCAATAAAAAGCTGAATTTTTTTATTTAACCTTAGTTCTTTTATTACACCATAGAAGATTACTCCACTAGGTATAATAACTATAATAGAGAATGTGATTATCCAACGGCGCATCTTTTTTCTAAGTTCTACTGTAGCAAATTCTCTATAAGGAAATTGTAGTATACGTACAATAAAAAAAGTAGCTAAGCTTATAAAAACTGCATTCAAAAAAAATAAATAGAATGCTCCAAAAAAATATTTTGGCCGACCAGTAGCAATACCAAATCCAGCAGTACATAAAGGAGGCATTAATGCCGTAGCAATAGCTACTCCAGGAATAGCATTGGTTTTTTCCTTTCGTGATCCAGCCACAATACCAGCAATTCCACCAAAAAGAGCTACTCCAACATCTAAAAGTGTAGGAGAAGTTCTTGCTGTAAGCTCATTAGTTACATCACCTAAAGGAGTTACTAGAAAATAAGAAATACTAACTAATAAACTTAAAAGAATTGCTACACTGAAATTTTTTAAAGAATCTGTTAGCAAATAACGATCATAAATACCAACACCTAAGCCTACACCTAGAATAGGTGACATTAATGGAGAGACTAACATTGCCCCAATAATAACAGCCGTAGAATTAGTATCTAACCCAATTGAAGCTAACATAGCTGCTGCAAATAGCATCCAGACGTTAACTCCTTTAATAGCTATTCCTTTTTGAATAGTATCTACCGTTCCTGTTACGTCTGTATCATCTAGTAAGGAAAATAAATTACTAAAAGTTAATTTTTGAGTTGATGAATTAACTGGAGGAAGAGATTTCTCTGGTGCTATGGATTTTTCCTCAACTTGCTCGCTTTGCTCTGACATGTGTTTTCCTATATATAAAATTAAAAAATATACAGCAAAATACGTCGTATAATAGACTTATTTTGCAAAATAAAATATATAATTTTTGAGGTAACTTATATTAGCTAATAAGAACACAACTTTATAGTTTCTAATACATTAACTTATATTTGGCAAACAAAAAATGAGTTTTAGGAATTAATGAAAAAGAGGAAAACTGATAAAATTTGTAAAAATTCGTATAACTAAATAATCACTAAATAAGAAAACAAAGGCAGAAAAATAGAAAATTTTATTAATAGTTTTGCAAAGTATTGTAATTAGTACTTTGTAATAAACAATGAAGTTAATACAATTACAATTTGCTATTTTTATCAAATCCCTTCTTATTTGTAATAAATTTTTGGCTCACACAAATAAAATTCCACAACTTTTTATTTCCTTTGCTAAATGTAAGTACTAACATTAAGACAATCGCATTACTAAATAAAATATTTATAAAAATTTATTTATTATGAAATTAAAATTGTTATTAAGTATTTTTCTAGTCTCACTTATTGTTTTAAGCTTGCCATATAACACTTTAGCTCAAAATAAAGCAAAAAGTAGAAGCAAAATATCAGACATTGAAGTTGTACCAAAGGGAAAACCTTTGTCTTTTTACTTGACTAAAGGAGGACGGCTACTTGAAACAGGCGATTATTTAGGGGCAATTGCTTATTTAGAGGCTGCCCTAAATGCTCCACGTAAAAAAGTAAAACCTAGCATAATAGCTTTGACAGAAACTTTATATAAAACAGCTTTAATTTATAAAGAAGCTAAAAGCTTGAAAGAACAAGGAAAAGCCGAAGAAGCCGTAGCTAAATATATAGAAATAAATAAAATCAATCCTGTTGACCCTAAACCTTTAGAATTTATTTTAGAAACCTTTGATTTATTAAGCGAAGCAGCAGAAAAACGCTCTGATTATGAAGAAGCCTATAAACTTTATGAACAATGGATAAGATTTGCTCCACAAAATGATTTTCCTCGTCAACAAATGGTAAAAAATCTTAAATTAGCCGCAGAAACAGCACAAAAAAAAGGTGATACCAATAAAACCTTGGAGTTATATCAAAAACTTTCCCGCATTGAGCCAGAGAACCGAGAAATAGAAAAAATAATTGCCCAAATAGAAAAAGAACAAACCATTAGCGAAGCTGAAATTAGCTTAAAGAAAGATGATTTGCCTACAGCAATAGCTAAACTAAATGGAGCTTTAAGCCTCTATCCAAACGAACCTCGCTTAGTGGATGCTTTACGTTTAGCTCAAGGAGAGCAGGAATTTAATAAGGCTGAAAGTTTAATGAAGTCCTATAGATATAATGAAGCCCTAAGAGTTTATAAAAATGTGCTACAGTTTTTACCAGAGAAAAAACCTTATGTTGATATGCGTAGTCAAGAAATTTTTTTAAGATTAGGCTCAGATTATAAATCAAATGGTAGTGTACAACTTAACGGCACAATTACAGGCAGTGTAACAATACAAATTATTGATAATAAAGTAGTTATTTTATCAGGAAACAACAATATTTCTGCCAAACTACAAGGAAAATTTCCTACACGACTTTTTGATGCTAAATTAGTTCGACTTTCAGGAGATCTACAAGCAAAAATCATTAGCTACCCAAATATAAATAATAGATATAGCTTGACACTAGAATTAATTCCTAAAAAAGAAAATGTTTTTAGCCTAAACCTGGATTGGGATTTATCAAATACAGGCTTAGTTACCTGGCAAGGTCAAGTGACTAAATCAACTTTGATAAGGTTACAAACCTTATTTGTTGATCAAAGTGAAAATTGCCAAAATGTAGTAGTAAGCTTTGATCCTCTACCTCATGAAGCCTATGAATTAAGCCTAACTAAATTACAAGGAAGTGATCGAGTAATTACAAGAATAATTCAACAACCAAGTCTTAGTAATAATTATGCAGCCATAGTTGAAGTAGTAACTCCAAATGTAGAAAATATTGCCTTAAAAATGCAGTGGACTTTATTAAGACTTCCTGAAAAGAGAAAATGATCTTAATCTCCATTAGATATAAAAGGATTTTTAGTTTTCTAAATTAATGGAAAGAGCAAGAGATTATTTTAAATGTCAGGAAAATTTTAAAAGTCCTTGTAAGTTTTTTTTAATAAAATAGTTATATTATTTTTAAGTTTTTCTTAGTTTTATTTCTGACTAGTGGGATAGTTTTTAAGTCTGCAAAAATTTCCCCGAAATCGCCCAATAATAGGTTGATTCTGAAATAAAAAATCCATACAATCTAGCCAACCTCCACATAAATAAGCAATTTTGAAAATTTTACTTAGTGGACATGAGTCTACCAAAATTACCTGTTAGTAATGCACAAAAGCAGTGTGTCAATAGGTTTAGTAATATATTTTCATAACTCTATATACACTTGATACATTTGCGAAATAGTCATAAATAACATTAGATAATTTGGTAGTAATGTAGGTTACAAATAATGCTCTACACCTTATTTATTAAGGGAGCTTTCTGAGTAAATATTACAAGCAGATTGAAATGAGATAGCGACAATGGCACAAATTTTTCATCGTAGTTTTAATAATATTGCAAAAATAAGTATAGTTGGAATAGCTTTGTTACTTGCCACTATTGGCGGGGTCGTAAATGTCATAATAATACGTTCTTCATACCTAACTCAGACCCAAGTCGCTATAGAACAACCAATTCAGTTTAGCCATAAACACCATGTTGGTGGCCTTGGGCTGGATTGTCGTTACTGTCATACATCTGTGGAAGATGCAGCTTTCGCAGGTATCCCTCCTACTAAAACCTGCATGAATTGTCATTCGCAAATCTGGGTTACTAGTCCAATGCTTGAACCCGTTAGGACAAGCTTTGAAACTGGTAAACCATTAGTTTGGAAGAGGGTTCATAACCTCGCTGATTTTGCCTATTTTAACCATAGTATTCATGTTAATAAAGGTGTTGGTTGTTCTACCTGTCATGGTAGAGTAGACGAAATGCCGTTGATGTGGAAAGAAAATACTTTGCAGATGGAATGGTGTTTAAGTTGCCATCGAGATCCAGAGAAAATACTTAGACCTAAAGAAGATATTTTTAAAATGGATTGGGAACCACCTGTCGATCAAGAAGTTAAGGGCCGTGAATTGGCAAAGCAATATAATATTCAGGGCAAAGAATTACTAACAAGTTGTTCTACATGTCATAGATAGACTGAAAAAGGCATCATGAATAATACAAATGAAAAACCTCAAGTAGATCTTATTGATCTTGCGTCTATACGTGCGCGACTCTCTAAAGAAAAAGGTAAAACCTTCTGGCGTAGCCTAGAAGAATTATCAGATAATCCAGATTTTGCAGAAGCTGCTAAACAGGAATTTCCTGATAATACAGAAGTATGGGTTGATCCTTTTGGTCGGCGTAAATTCTTAAAAATAATGGCTGCTTCTTTTGCTTTTGCTGGGCTTGCTTCCTGCAAATTGCCTACAGAAACACTCATACCTAATGAACGAATCGTTCCTTATGTTCGTCCACCTGAAGAAATGGTTCCTGGTAAACCGCTATACTTTGCCACTACCATATCTCTAGCAGGTATGGCAAACGGTGTTTTAGTAGAAAGCCATATGGGTCGGCCTACTAAAATAGAAGGTAATCCTGATCATCCTGCTAGCTTAGGTGGTTCTGATACAATTGGTCAAGCTTCTATTTTAACCCTCTATGATCCTGATCGCGCTCAATCAATTACTTATTTGCGCGAAGCTAAAACTTGGGGTGCTTTCCTTGGTGCTGTTAAAGGAAACTTGGAAAAAGAACGTGAAAACCAAGGCGCAGGAATAAGATTTTTAACCGGCTCTGTTATTTCTCCCACTTTAGCTAACCAAATAAAAGATATATTAACCATATATCCTAAAGCTAAATGGCATCAATATGAGCCAGCTTTTAGCGATTCTATAAGAAATGGCGCACAACTAGCTTTTGGCGAAGCTGTAAATACAGTTTATAACTTTGCTAAAGCTAATGTAGTTGTTTCATTAGATAGTGATTTTCTTTGTGGTGGTGCAGGCAGTCTAAGATATGCACGTGAGTTTTCTCGCCGCCGTCGTACAACGGAAGAAAAAGCCTTACGCCTTTATTCAGTAGAAACTATGCCTACTAATACTGGTTCTGCTGCTGATCATCGCTTACCACTTAAACCAAGTGATGTAGTTAGTTTTACTAAAGCTCTAGCTGCTGCTTTAGGTGTAGCTGGTGTTAGTGCTGGAGCAGATAATCCAGCTTATAAAAATTGGGTAGCAGCACTTGTTACAGAGCTACAAAACAATAAAGGTGCTAGCATTGTTATTGCTGGTAATGAACAACCAGCAGCAGTTCATGCTTTAGCTCACGCTATAAATCAAACTTTAGAAAATGTTGGTAAAACAGTTACTTACACTGATTCAATAAGCTATCATCCTGAAGGCTTTACTACTTATGCGGATTCATTAGGTAGCTTAGTAAAAGATTTAGAAGCAGGCACTGTTACAACACTTGTTATTGCTGGAGTTAACCCAGTTTATGATGCACCTGTAGACTTAAAGTTTGCTGAAAATATGCAAAAAGCAGCTTTAAGAATTCACTATAGCCTTTACTATGAAGAAACTTCTGAGCTATGCCAATGGCAGGTTCCAGAAACTCACTATTTAGAAGCCTGGAGTGATGCCCGTGCTTTTGATGGTACAGCCTCCATTGTTCAGCCTTTAATTGCTCCTTTATACAATAATAAATCACCACATGAGTTTTTTGCTGCCTTTAGTGATCAAGTAGATCCTTCAGGTTATGAACTTGTACGTAGTTATTGGCAAAGCCAAAATATAGCTGGAGCAGATTTTGAAGCTTTTTGGCGTAAATCTGTACATGATGGATTTATTGCTAATACAGCACTTGCTGCTAAAACGGTCACATTAAAAGCAGATGCCCTTGCTAAATTACCAGAAAGTAATGCAACTGGCCTAGAAATAGCTTTTCGCCCAGATCCAACACTCTTTGATGGACGCTTTGCTAATAATGGCTGGCTACAAGAATTACCTAAGCCTTTAACCAAAATTACATGGGATAATGCTGTAATGATGAGTCCAGCAACGGCTCAAAAGTATGGTGTTACTAGGACTTTTGGTAATAGTGGCGGTGAACGTGGCCGTAGCTATGTAACTATGGTTGAGCTTACATACCAAAACCGCAAATTAAAAGCCGCTGCTTGGATTGTCCCAGGTCATGCTAATGATTGTGTAACTTTACATCTTGGTTATGGTCGTACTAATGCTGGTCGTGTAGGTACTAACACAGGATTTAACGCTTATTCCTTAAGAATTAGTACATTTTTATGGGCTGGTAGTGGAGTTGATATCAAGAAAATAGAAGAAACCTATCAAATAGCTTGTACTCAAGGCCATCAAGTAATGGAAGGCCGCGATCAAGATATTTTACGTGTAGGAACGTTTGCTGGCTATAAATCTGGTGGAGACTCTGAACATAAATCTGAGCATGGAGAAAAGAAAGAAGAACCTGCTTCAGAAGGGCATGGAGAGAAAAAAGGTGGACATGGATCTTCCCATCATGACATCTCTATGTATCCAAAATGGGAATATAAAGACTATGCTTGGGGAATGGCAATTGATCTAGCTACTTGTATAGGTTGTAATGCTTGTGCTGTTGCTTGCCAATCAGAAAATAATATTCCTGTTATTGGTAAAGAAGAAGTTCTAGTTGGCCGACATATGCACTGGATTAGAATTGATAGATATTATACCGACAATGGTCATGACCATGCTTTAGATAATCCAGAAGCTTACTTCCAACCAGTTCCTTGTATGCAGTGTGAAAATGCTTCTTGTGAAGTAGTTTGCCCTGTTAATGCGACTACTCATAGTTCTGAAGGACTTAACGACATGGTTTATAACCGCTGCGTAGGAACACGTTATTGTGCTAATAACTGTCCTTATAAAGTCCGTCGATTTAACTATTTACAATATACAGATTTTAGTACACCAGTCTTAAAACTACTTAATAATCCCGATGTAACTGTTCGTAGTCGTGGTGTTATGGAAAAATGTACTTATTGTGTCCAACGAATTAACTATGCACGTATAGAAGCAGAAAAAGAAAACCGTCCAATCAGAGATGGTGAAGTTGTAACAGCCTGCCAAGCTGTTTGTTCAACAGAATCTATAGTATTTGGAAATATAAATGATCCTGAAAGCAAAGTTGCCAAATTAAAAGCTGAACAAAGAAACTATGCAATGGTTGAAGAATTAAATACTAAGCCACGCACTACTTATTTGGCTGCGTTGCGTAACCCTAATCCAGAGCTTAAGAAAGGGTAAATATGGAAGCAAAAAGCTCGAGTGAACCCGTGCTTAAAGATGTAATTCCTGTGCTTGGCCCAGGACACAACTTCAACACGATTACAGAAAAAATTAGTTCTATAGTTTTAACTCGCTACACCCCTATTTCCTTATTTGTTGTTTTAGGAATTGCTTTTTTAATCGTTAATGTACTGATGGCTTCTGTCACTGTATTATTAGTTCGCGGTGTAGGCGTTTGGGGTTTAAACGTTCCTGTTGGTTGGGGTTTTGCAATTATTAACTTTGTTTGGTGGATTGGTATTGGTCACGCAGGAACACTAATATCAGCCATTTTGTTATTGATGGGTCAAAAATGGCGTACCTCAATTAACCGATTTGCCGAAGCAATGACGCTTTTTGCTGTAGCCTGTGCGGGTATGTTTCCATTACTCCACACTGGCCGACCCTGGTTTGCTGCTTATTGGTTATTTCCAATTCCTAACACTATGTCTCTATGGCCGCAATTTCGTAGCCCTCTGATGTGGGACGTTTTTGCAGTTTCAACTTATGGTAGTGTTTCTTTGTTGTTTTGGTATGTTGGTTTAATCCCAGACCTTGCAACAATGAGAGATAGAGCTAAAAATAAAGTAGTTAAAATTATTTTTGGCATGATGTGTATGGGTTGGCGTGGTTCTGCTCGTCACTGGATACGTTATGAAACCATTTATAACCTTTTAGCAGGACTTGCTACACCTCTAGTTGTTTCTGTACATACAATTGTAAGCTTTGACTTTGCTGTTTCAGTAATTCCAGGCTGGCACGCAACTATATTTCCTCCTTACTTTGTTGCTGGTGCAGTTTATTCAGGTTTTGCTATGGTGCTAACACTTATGCTACCTGTACGCGCACTATTTCGTTTGCAAGACTTTGTTACTATGCGTCACGTAGAAAATATGGCTAAAGTAATGCTTGCTACAGGTTTGATAGTCTTTTATGGCTATAACATGGAAGCATTTATGGCCTGGTATAGTGGCAACAAATATGAAAGCTTTATGATGTATAACCGTATGACAGGCCCTTATGCCTGGGCATACTGGGCATTGATATTTTGTAATGGAGTAGTTCCACAAATTCTTTGGATTAAAAAAGTTAGACAAAATATCATTGTTCTTTGGCTTATTTCTTTGATAGTTAATGTTGGTATGTGGCTTGAACGATTTGTAATTGTTGTTACTAGCTTACATCGTGATTTTGTCCCTTCATCTTGGGGTATTTATTGGCCGACTATTTGGGATTGGGGCATGTATATTGGCACAATGGGATTTTTCCTTATGCTGATGGTTTTATTTGTCCGGTTCTTGCCGATGATTCCTATGTTTGAAATTAAGACATTGCTACCAGAATCAAAAGTTCACCATCACGAGGAATAGATAATTATGAAAGAACAACCAAAAATTTATGGACTGATGGCAGAGTTTGATAATCCACAAACTGTAGTTGATGCTGCATCAGCAGTATATAAACAAGGTTATAGAAAAATGGACGCTTATTCTCCTTATCCTATAGAAGAATTAGGTGAGGTAATGGGCTTTCATTCCAAAATTCAATATATTGTTTTGATAGGTGGAATAATTGGCGGTTGCTTAGGTTATGCTTTACAGTATTTTACCTCGGTAATTGATTACCCAATTAATATAGGTGGTCGTCCTCTACATAGCTGGGTTTCTTTTATTCCAATTACTTTTGAAACAACAGTTCTCTTTGGTGCCTTTTCTGGGGTAATCAGTATGTTAGCCTTAAACGGATTACCACAACCTTATCACCCAGTTTTTAACTCAGAGAGATTTGAACTGGCTTCAAATGATAGGTTCTTTATTTGTGTTGAAGCTGAAGATCCAAAATTTGATCGTAAAGCCACAGCAGAATTCTTAAAAAGTCTTGGTGCAGTGGAGGTAACAGAAGTTGAACCCTAAATTTTCACAGCACAGAAAGAGTACAGAAAATATGACAAAAGTAAAACTCTGTATCTTAACTATTTTTTGTGGCCTATTTCTATTTAATGCCTGCCGCCAAGATATGGCAGATCAACCAGCTTACAGACCATTACAGGAAAGTAACTTTTTTTCTGATGGACAAGCTTCTCGTCAATTAGTTGCTGGTACAGTAGCTAGAGGACAATTAAGAGATGATGTTCACCTTTATACAGGTAAAAAAGATGGTCAGTTTGTAGCTACATTTCCTTTTGCTGTAGATAAAGCAGTAGTAAAACGTGGTCAAGAACGCTTTAATATTTATTGCGCTCCTTGTCATGGTCAATTAGGCAGCGGTAATGGAATGATTGTACAAAGAGGCTTTAAGAAGGCTGCTTCACTCTATGAAGAACGCTTACGTAATCAATCTGTAGGCTATTACTTTGATGTTATTAGTAATGGATATGGAGCAATGGCTGGTTATTCTGCTCAAGTAAATGTTCGGGACAGATGGGCAATAATTGCTTATATTCGAGCTTTACAAGCTAGCCAAACAAGTACTACTGATCCATTACCAGTGGATACAATGACAGACTTTACTCCAAGTGGTGTAGTTGACCCCAAAAAGCAAAGTTCTCCTACTAATGGTGATGCTCCAAAAACAGAAAATAAAGATAATTCAGGAGGACACAAATAAATGAGTGACTTCTTTCCATCTTATTTAGTCGGATATCTTTTTTGGATAACAATCACTATTGGATCACTAGGAATTTTAATGATTCAACACCTAACGGGTGGTAATTGGGGGCATGGTATACGCCGGTTGTTAGAAGCTGCTACTAAAACATTACCATTAATGTTTGTTCTATTTATCCCAATTATAATTTTTTCTCATAATATTTTTCCTTGGACACATGAAGAAGAAATTAAAACTTTAGGTGCTAAAACCCAATATTATCTTAATACCACTTTCTTTTCTATTAGAGCCGTTATCTATTTTGTTATCTGGTCAGCAATTGCTTTTCTTTTAAGCAAATTTTCTCTTCAACAAGATAAAACTACCACAGTAGATCAAGCTATAGATGTAGCTCAAAAATGCCGCAATATAAGTGGCCCTGGACTACTAATTTCTGCTTTAACTGTAACATTTGCTTCTGTAGATTGGATAATGTCACTAGATCCACACTGGTTTTCTACCATTTTTGGTATTTTGGTTATTGGTGGCTCTTTACTAAGTTCTTTTTCTTTTATGATAATTATGCTTTCTCGAATATCTGATCGAGAAGGGGCAAAAGGGAAAATTACTTCTAAACACTTTCATGATTTAGGAAAATTACTTCTTGCTTGTGTAATGCTTTGGGCATATTTCAACCTCTCACAACTTCTAATTATGTGGTCTGCTAACTTACCAGAAGAAATTATTTGGTATATTCGCCGTAGAAGTGGTGGATGGCAATATGTTGGGCCTGCTTTAGTATTTCTACATTTTGCAGTTCCTTTCTTCATTCTTTTATCAAGAGCCTTGAAAAAGAAACCAACTATGCTAGCTACTATTGCTGCTGGGTTGCTATTTATGCACTTAGTAGATTTATTCTGGTTAGTTTTCCCACAGTTTAACAATGGGATTATTTCAATTAATTCTATTATTTTTACACTAGTATCTACTGGAGTTATTGGAGCTATTTGGCTAGGAGCATTCTTTAGGCTCTTATCAGGCAATCCTTTAATACCATTACGTGATCCTTATATTCAACCGGAGGCAATAGCTCATGGCAAACACTGATGATACTGGACATAAAAAATATCCTCGAATGGATTTAGAGGATAAAGATATTGATGTTCGTGCAATATTTAAATTTACTGTTGTTCTACTTGTTACTACAGTAATTATTTATGTTGCTACAGTTGGTTTATTTGAGGCTTTAGCTTGGTGGGAAGATAAAAATAATCCTCCTCTTAACACTATGTATCAGCAAAGATCTAATTTGCCACCAAAGCCTATACTCCAAACTAATGCTACTCAATCAAGCGACTTAAAGGAGTTTAGAGCTAAAGAAGAAAAAATCCTTAAAGAAGGTGATGCAAGTATTGAAAAACTTCCTATTGAACAAGCAATAGATAAACTAGTTGAAAAGGGAGTAGAAACAAGACCAGAAAATGAAGCTCAAAACTTTATAGATAAAGCTGAAAAAATGCCTTCAGATCAAAGCAGTGGTCAGATTTTTGAGAGGAGATTAAGATGAGGCTACTAGTGGTTATACTTATGCTGATGCTAGCTCTTTCTGTGCCAGCACAAGTAACAAAGCCAGAGTTACCTCAAGCTGTTCCTAATACACGTCCACCAGTATTAAATGATATTGGTATTGACCAACGTCTTAATCAACAGCTTCCTTTGGATTTAGTTTTTCGTGATGAAAATGGGCAAAATGTTAAGTTACAGAATTATTTTGGTAAAAAACCTGTAGTATTAGCTTTAATTTATTATAATTGCCCAATGTTATGTTCTTTAGTACTTAATGGATTAATTCAATCCTTAAATACTCTTTCTTTTACTGTAGGAAAAGAGTTTGATGTTTTAGTAGTTAGTTTTGATTCAAGAGAAACGCCTGAACTAGCTACTGGTAAAAAAAGGAGTTATCTAGAACGCTATATCACCAAAGGAACAGAAGCGGGCTGGCATTTTTTAACGGGTGAAGAAAGCTCAATAAAAACTTTAACCCAAACAGTCGGTTTTCGTTACGTTTATGATGCAGAAAAAGATCTTTTTGCACACGCTAGCGGAGTAATAGTTTTAACTCCAGAGGGAAAAACTTCTCGCTATTTCTATGGAGTTGAATATCCTCCACGAGATCTAAGATTAGGCTTAGTCGAAGCATCAGAAAATAAAATTGGCTCTCCTGTAGATCAACTCTTACTGATGTGCTATCACTATGATCCTAAAACTGGCAAATATGGTGCCGCAGTAATGAATGTAGTACGTTTGGCTGGAACAATTACAGTAATTATTATTGCTGCTTTTATTATTAATACTCTACGCAATGATCGTAAGAAAAAGAAGTTGCAGCCAAATTAAGATTAACCTAAATTTCTGATAAATAATTAGGCAAAAGGTAAGGTTAAATTATGCAGTTAAGTTCGGGTGTACCATTTCTTCCAGAACAGGCTTCCACCTTCGCATTACAAGTAGATTTACTTTACTTGTTTTTAACGGTAGTCTCAGCATTTTTTACAGTGTTAGTTTCAGGTCTAATAGCCTTCTTTGCGGTGAAATATCGTCGTCGTTCTGATGCTGATTGTCCACCTATGACGGTTTCTAACCTTTTACTAGAAATAACCTGGATTGTTATACCTTTAGGCATTTCTTTTGTGATGTTTTTTTGGGGAGCTATAATCTTTTTCAAAATGGCTTCACCACCTAAAGAGGCTATGGATATCTATGTTACTGGTAAACAATGGATGTGGAAGATGCAGCATCTCAATGGACACCGTGAAATAAATGAATTGCATGTTCCTGTTGGTAAAGCTGTTAGACTTACTATGACTTCTGAAGATGTACTTCATAGCTTTTATATCCCGGCTTTTCGCGTCAAAGCTGATGTGATCCCTGGTAGTTACTCAAAAATGTGGTTTGAAGCCACTAAACCAGGAAAATACCATCTATTTTGCGCTGAATATTGTGGAACTAAGCATTCTGGTATGATTGGTTCTATAATAGTTATGGAGCAAAAAGACTATGAAGATTGGCTAGCTAATAGTAAAGACGCTTCCTTGTCAGAAGCTGGGCAAAAGCTTTTCAAAACTCTAGGATGTGTTAGTTGTCATAGCCCACAATCCGCAACTAAAGGGCCAAACCTAGAAGGTATTTATGGAAAACAAGTTCGTTTAGAAGGCGGTAGTTCTCTAACAGCAGAGGAACGTTATTTGCGCGAGTCCTTGCTAGATCCAAATGCTAAAGTAGTAGAAGGCTTTCCTAGCAATATGCCAACTTATAAAGGTTTGATTACTGAAGAGCAAATACTACAGTTAATTTCTTATATGAGAACTTTAACCCCTGTTGTTGCTGGTAATACTCCTAGCAAAACAGCAACACCAGTACCAACAGCCACAAATGCAACACCAGCACCAACAGCAAAATCTACAGGGGATCAAAAACCAAAAACAGAAAACAACACATCTGGTTCACCAACAAAAAGTGAGCCAGCTAAAAAATAGGGACGCATATGAGTGTTACAACTGTACCGCAACAAAAGGAACAAGAAAACTATTTAACTGCTGGCTATACTCTTCAGTCGTGGTTTTTAACCTATGATCACAAAAGAATAGCTTGGCTTTACCTTGTTTCAATCACGGCAATGTTTTTTATTGGGGGAATATTTGCATCTTTAATGCGCTTGGAATTAATGACCCCAGCTTCAGATCTTTTTGAACCAGATAATTATAATAAGCTCTTTACTATGCACGGAATAGTAATGGTGTTTTTCTTTATTATTCCGGCTGTACCGGCTGTTTTAGGTAATTTCCTTTTGCCTTTGATGTTAGGAGCAAAAGATGTTGCCTTTCCTAAGCTGAATTTACTTAGTTGGTATGTATATATAGTAGGTGCAACATTTACTATTTACACTATAGTAGCTGGTGGGGTTGATACAGGCTGGACTTTCTACACTCCTTATAGTACCTCTGCATCGCAAACGCATGTCGTGCCAGTTGTGTTGGGCTTATTTATTACTGGGTTTTCATCAATTTTAACTGGACTAAACTTTATGGTGACAATTCACCGTATGCGTGCGCCAGGTCTAAGTTGGTTTAGATTACCTTTAATGGTTTGGTCACTTTATGCGACTAGTATTATTCAAATTCTAGGTACCCCTGTAATTGCTGTAACCTTAATGATGGCAGGTCTTGAAAAGTTATTTAAGCTTGGGATATTTGACCCTGCTTTAGGCGGCGACCCTGTACTATTTCAACATCTATTTTGGTTTTACTCCCACCCAGCCGTTTATATTATGATTGTTCCAGGTATGGGCGTAATCAATGAAGTAGTAACTTGTTTTTCTCGAAGAAGTATATTTGGTTATCGTGCAATTGCTTTTGCTAATGTTGGATTTGTTATCTTTAGCTTTGTTGTATGGGGCCACCATATGATTGTTGCTGGTCAATCAGTATACTCAGCCTTGATATTTTCTATATTAAGCTACTTAGTAGGTATTTTCTCAGCTATTAAAGTATTTAACTGGACAGCAACTATGTATAAGGGGTCAATTTCCTATGATACCCCAATGCTTTATGTTTTTGGTTTCCAAGGCTTGTTTTTAATTGGTGGTTTGACAGGATTATTCCTATCTGCTCTAGGTTTTGACGTTCACGTTCACGACACATATTTTGTTGTTGCACACTTTCATTATGTGATGGTAGGTGGTCTTGTAATGGCATTTATGGCTGGAATACATTTTTGGTGGCCTAAGATGACAGGTAAAATGTATCCAGAAAGTATTGCTAGATTCTCTATGATTTTAGTTTTCTCTGGTTTTAACCTTACATTCTTTCCACAGTTTGTTTTAGGTTATTTAGGCATGCCTCGCCGTTATGCTAGTTATACTGATGAATTTCAACTACTTAACATAATGTCTACTGCTGGCGGTTCTGTACTTGGTTTAGGATTTTTACTGGCTGTAATGTATATGGTTTGGTCATTATTTTATGGTAGAGCAGTTAATTCTAATCCTTGGAAAGCAACTGGCCTTGAATGGGAAAAAGCTTCTTCTCCACCTATAGTTGAAAATTTCCACGAAACTCCAATTGTAACAGAAGACCCATATAACTACGCTAACCGAGATTTCATCAAAGATTTTCCTCAAGAACTATCTAAGGAGGTAAATGCCCGTGCATAGTGATCACGCAACAGGACATCATCCGGCGTTAGCCCACCATTTCCAAGATTTAGACCAACAAAAAGATACCACATGGCTTGCTATGTGGGTCTTCCTAGCCACAGAAATTATGTTCTTTGGTGGCTTGTTTTTAGCTTATGTAATTTATCGTTCTACTTACCCAGATGCTTTTGCTATTGCTAGTAATGCACTAGATGTCAAAATGGGTCTAGGCAATACATTTGTGCTGATTATTAGCAGTTTTACTATGGCAATGTCTGTTTATAGTGCGCAAGTTGGTAAGAAAACAAATTTGATTATCTTTCTAATCTTAACCTTAATCCTAGGCGGTACATTCTTAGGTGTTAAGTACTTTGAATATAAAGACAAATTTGAACATGGCTTAGTACCAGGCCGGCATTTTGACTTTGCTTCACATCACGACCCTAAAACAGGTGCCGCACTTGATCATAGTGGTTCTTCTAGTAGCAGTCATGGGGCAAGCACCCATCATTCAGAAGCAGGCGATAAAAAGCCTTTAAGAGAAATACAAATCTTTTTCTCTCTTTATTTTGCTATGACTGGCCTTCATGCTTTCCACATGATTATTGGTGCAGGCTTACTTATCTGGTTAATTTTTCTCTCTGCAAAAAATACATTTTCTAAAGAATATAATTCTCCAGTGGAACTAGTCGGACTTTATTGGCACTTTGTTGATATAGTTTGGATTTTCTTATTCCCACTCCTTTATTTAATTGGCCGTCATCATCATTAATACTTGAAGCTTGATGATAATAGGGGAAAGGTAAAATTTTATGTCTGAAAAACACGCTGAACATCATATTGTTTCACCCACAACTTATGCTGCAATTCTAGGCGCATTGCTAGTTTTTACAGTGCTAACTTATTATGTAGCTTTTATTGATTTAGGCATGGCAAGTAACTTTGTAGCTATGGGCATAGCCGTCACCAAAGGCACATTGGTAGTGCTATTTTTTATGCACATTTTCTATAGTACCCGTTTGTTATGGGTAGTTGTTGTAGGGAGTTTTGGCTGGTTAGGTTTAATGCTTCTTATAACATTAGGAGATTATGTAACAAGACATTGGGATGTCCAACAACGCATTTTCTTTTAATCAATTTTCTAAAAACAAAACAAGCTCGCCATTGCTATTAAAAGTAGTAATGGCGATTTTGTTTTGGATTTTTTGTAAAACTTTTATCCTACTGTAGCGACGTATAAAACGCCATCACATTCCTTAATTAAATTTACTGCGTCTTGTGGAGCAGGGGCATCTAACATAATTTTGGCGCAGGCAGCAACAGCACCTTCAAATATTTGGTTTTGCATTTCTTGAACGTTGCAGCCATGTTCTTTTAATACTCCAAATATGGCTGCTAAAACTCCTACACGATCTTCATGTCTTACTACTATTCCATAATTTACACTAGAACCACGACGTAAGTTAACACAATTAGGAATTTCTTCACCATTTAGAAAACATTTGACTATTCGGACTACTTCATCGCCTGTTTCGCTTTCTGCTTGGTCGGTGGATGCTCCTATGTGGTGTGTACCATAAAGATTAGCAGAAGTAGAAATTGGAAAACTTATTTCAGCTTCACCGCCAGCAGGCTCTTGAGCAAAAACATCTAGGCCAGCAAATAGCCTGCCTGACGCTAGTTCTTTGGCTAGGGCTTCTTCATCTACTACTTCGCCGCGAGAAGTATTAATAAAAGTAGAGCCTTTTTTCATTGTAGCTAAAAATTCTCTATTGATTAAGTTTTTAGTGCCATCGGCAAGGGCTAAATGTACAGAAACAATATCTGCACAAGAGGCAACTTCTAAAGGTGTAGAGGCAAATTTTATATTAAGTTCTTCTGCTTTTTCTGGAGTTAAAGAGCGTGACCATCCAATAACTTCCATACCAAAAGCTTGGCTACGAGTAATTACATCTTGACCAATCTGACCAAGACCAATGATTCCAAGAGTACGACCTTTTAGACCACTTGCTTTAGAGAATTTCTTTTTATTCCACTTGCCTTGGCGCATTTCAATAACATTATCTGGAATACGACGGTCAATTGCCAGCATTAGCCCTAAAGCAAGTTCTGCTACTGCGGCAGCGTTTTTACCAGGACAATTTGTTACGTAAATACCCCGTTTAGAAGCTCCTTTTACATCTATAGTGTTAGTTCCTGCTCCAGCACGAATAATTAAACTTAAGGATTTAGCAGCTTCTAAAGCTTTGGTAGTTACTTTAGTGCTACGAACTACCAAAATATCTATACCATCTAATGCTTCTACCAAAGTATCTGCGCTTAAATCAGGTTTATTAACTACTTCTAAAGAGTTAATTTGTTGTAATGCTGAAATACAAGTTGAGTGAAGTTTATCTGCAAGCAGAATTCTAGTCATACACGGCCTCCTGTTTTACCTTCTTTATCTTTTTAGGTGGCAGTCATTTTATAATAAGTTTTTGACTATCAAAGCTAGATTTGGAGAAAGAAGGGTTTTTATTTTCGAGAAAATTCTTAATTTGGGGTAAAACTGGGAAAAAAACAAAAATTTTTGCTTAAAATTTTATCGCTGGCAAATATAATATAAGTTCTATCCTCAAACTATACGAAACTATTTTATTTCTAAGGCATAAGGTAAAAATTATGAAAAAGGCTAGCTTATTATTTCTTGTCTTAATAGTTTGTGTTTCTTTAACTTCGGCTATAACCCCTCAAAAAAAGAAAAAACGTTCTAGCACTAAAGAAACAAAAGAAGTAGCTAAACCTGCTGCAAATAGCCCACAAATACAAGTTCGTGTGCGTTATACAAACGGGCGTGAAGTAGCTGGACGACTAATTAATATAACTATGAGTCAGGTAATAGTTGACGCAGGCAATGGTTTAGTAGTTACTTCTTCTTTACAAGAAGTTGCTAGTTTAAATGTTGGTGTTGGTGAGATCCCAGCTAAAGTAGATCCTCAGTTTATTAGTGATGCCAACACAGCTTTACAATCATTAACGTCTTTATCGGCTGCTACTAGTGGAATCACTTTTAGCCAATATCAACCAAAGGTTGACGAAACAAAAAGAGCGATAGACGCTTTTCTTATAAAATATGAAAAAAATAATCAAAGTGAATTGGTTAAGTCAATAAAAGGAATAATTCGTGGTTATGAAACAGTCACTCCTATTTGGTCATTGAGGGTTGGACTAGAGCAACATAAATATGTTTATGATTATAGCGAACAGATGAAGCCTGTGTTTGAACTGTACCCACAAATAAAACAAGTTACTTGGAAAGAAAGAGGCCAGTATTATCCTATTGAAAAAGTGATTGCTTGGATTTGGCAAGAAAACACGCGCTTAGTAGATCAAACTAAGCTACAAATATCTAAGTTAAAATAATAATGTAAATATTGTATGGTATTAGCTAGGCAGATAAAGCTAAATAAAAGCTTGTTTGCCTAGTTATTCCAATAAATTAAGAATTTTGTCATCAATAGAATCTTTAGAAAAAACTCCTAATATTCTATAATCCACCTTTTAGAAAATACCCGCAAAAATTCCCTATTTTTATTTATCAATTTTAAGGAGACAATATTTTTATGAATGGTTTAATGATGGACATTCAATTGTCTGTGCCTATGATGTTGGAAAGGGCCAAACAATTTTTTCCTAAAAGAGAAATTATTACTCGTCAAGCAAATGGAGTACATCGCTACACTTATCAAGATTTTTATCAGCGTGTTTTACAATTAGCTTCAATGCTGCAAAAAATGGGCATTAAGCCAGGTGATCGAGTAGCTACTTTTGCATGGAACAATTACCGACATTTAGAGCTTTATTTTGCTATTCCTTGTATTGGTGCTGTTGTTCATACTGTAAATATTCGTTTGGCTGCTGATCAAATCACTTATATTATTAATCATGCTGAAGACCAAGCATTATTTTTTGATCCTTCATTAATACCATTAGTAAAACAATTTGCTTCACATTTAACAACTGTTAAACATTTTGTTGTAATGTGTGAAAATGAGGTTGAAGAACTTAATGCTGATTCATATGAAAAGTTATTGGCTCAAGAGCCAAAAGATTTTGTTTTACCCAAAATAGAAAATGAAAATATGGCCGCAGGGCTTTGTTATACCTCTGGAACTACAGGACATCCAAAAGGAGTGCTTTATTCACATCGTTCTGTTTACCTGCATTCAATGGCTATTGGGATGGCTGACAATATGGGTTTATGTGAAAAAGATGTTGTTTTTCCAGTTGTTCCAATGTTTCATGCTAATGCTTGGGGGCTTCCATATGCAGCAACTATGGTAGGAGCAAGCCAAGTCTTCCCAAATCACTTTATGCAGCCACGCGATATTATTCAATTAATTTCAGAAGAAAAAGTAAGCCTTACCGCAGGAGTACCCACTATTTGGTTAGGTATAATGGCAATACTTGACCATGAAAAATTTAATTTAGAAAACCTGCGCTCTATTGTAATAGGTGGTTCGGCTGTTCCTGCTTCAATGATTGAATATTTCCAAAATAACTACAATATTCCTGTTATACAAGCTTGGGGAATGACAGAACTTTCTCCACTAGGTTCTATGGCTAAGCTAAAAAGCAGTTTATTAAGCTTACCAGCAGAACAACAAATGAGTTATAGAACTAAACAAGGTATTCCATCTGCTTGTGTAGAAATTCGTGCTGTTGACGATGATGGAAAAGTAGTTCCTTGGGACGCGGAAACACGCGGCGAACTGCAAGTTAAAGGCCCTTGGGTAGCAAAAAGCTACTATGCAACTACAGAACGAGCAGAAGCTTTTGTTGATGGTTGGTTTTCAACTGGCGATGTGGTAACTATTGACCAAGAAGGTTATATTGCTATTGTAGATAGAACTAAGGATTTAATTAAAAGTGGCGGTGAATGGATTTCTAGCGTTGATTTAGAAAATGCTTTACTTGGGCATCCTAAAATTCAAGAGGCTGCGGTTATTGCTGTAGCGCATGAAAAATGGGTTGAACGACCTTTGGCCTGTGTTGTTCCTAAACCAGCCTTTGCCGAAGATTTTGATACAACAGAAGTTATTAGCTATTTGAAAGAAAGATTTGCTCCTTGGTGGATTCCAAACGCCGTAGAAATTATTAAGGAAATACCTAAGACAAGTGTAGGAAAATTTGATAAAAAACGTTTGAGAGTAATGTATCAGGATTTCCAATGGCCTGAAGGAAAATAGCTTATATGGCTAAGAAAAAAATATAACTCAAGTAGAAAGCTATGATAATGATAATGATAATGATAGTGTATGGAAGGAATTACTAGAAAAGTTCTTAAAAGAGTTTATGGAGTATTTCTTTCCAGAAGCTTATCAACAAATAGATTGGGAAAAAGGGTATGAATTTTTAGATAAAGAACTACAAAAAGTAGTAAGAACGGCTATAGGTAAAAGAAGATATGTAGATAAGTTAGTAAAAGTTTGGTTAAAAAATGGCAAAGAAAGCTGGGTACTGCTTCATATAGAAATACAAAATAATTGGGAAGAAGATTTTAGTGAAAGAATATATATTTATCAATATAGAATATTTGATAGATATAAAGAAAAGGTAGCAACATTTGTAGTGCTAACAGATGAAAATCCAAATTGGCGACCTAGTAAATTTGAGTATAATTTATTAGGTACTAAACAATTATGTGAATATAAAGTAGTAAAGCTATTAGACTATAAAAACAGGTTAGAAGAGTTAGAGCAAGATACAAACCCATTTTCATTAATAGTAATAGCGCAGCTTAAATTACAAGAAACAAAAAATAATGATAGTGAAAGGTATTTGTTAAAGCGAAAGCTAATTAGGAAGCTGTATGAAAAAGGTTATAGTAAAGAAAGAATTTTAGAATTATTTCGCTTTATAGATTGGTTAATTATTTTGCCTGATTATTTAGAACAACAGCTTGAACTTGATTTAGAAGAGCTTGAAAAGGAGGATCTTATGCCTTTTATTAGTCGCATTGAACGCCGGTGGCTTGAAAAGGGATTAGCCCAAGGCATTGAACAAGGTATTGAACAAGGTATTTGAACGAGGCCGCCAAGAAGGTCATCAAGAAGGTCATCAAGAAGTAACACTTCTAGATGCTAGAGAATCTGTTTTAGACAATTTAGAAGTACGATTTGGCAATGTACCAGAAAATATTTCTCAAGCTATCAGTAAAATAACTGAAATAGATCAACTAAAAATGCTACGTAGAAAAGCTATTCTAGTTACATCCTTAGAAGAGTTTTATAATCAAATGCTTAAAACCTAGTAAATGCTCAAAATTTTATGGCACAAGAAATATACGTAAGTACAGATGTAGAAACCGATGGGCCAATTCCTGGCATTAATTCAATGCTTAGTTTTGGTTCGGCTGCTTATTTAGCAAATAAAACTTTGATTTCAACTTTTACAGCTAATCTAGAAACATTACCTAACGCGGTTGCTGATGCTAACACTATAGCTTGGTGGCAAACACAAAAAGAAGCTTGGGAAGCTTGCCGTAAAGATTTGCAAAAAGCTGAAATAGCAATGAAAAACTATCTTGTCTGGTTAAAGAGCTTACCTGGTAAGCCTGTTTTTGTTTCCTATCCTGTTGCTTTTGATTTTATGTTTGTTTATTGGTATTTGATTAGATTTACTGGAGAAAGCCCTTTTTCCCATTCTGCATTAGATATAAAAACTTATGCTATGGCAATGTTAAAGAAAAATTATCGGGACTCTACTAAACGTAATATGCCAAAAACTTGGTTTGATAGACTTCCTCATACTCATCAAGCCCTAGATGATGCTATTGAACAAGGTGCTTTGTTTTGCAATATGCTGGCAGAAAATATTAAGCATAAATAAAAATAGCCACAAACTTTGTGGCTGTTTTACTAAATACAGGTTTTAACTCTATCAGGAAAATAATTATTTATTTGGATTTCGAGGATTTTTGGGCAAATTCTGCATTAACTCTTTGCGTTGTTGTATTAAAGCTTCTCGCTGTTGTTTAAACATTTCATTCATTGTTTTTATATTCTCAGCATTGATTTTTTTGTTACGCTCTTGATCTTCTGCTGTCTCTCCTAATACTTGGTTTCCATTTGGATCAACACTAGCATTATTATTTGCTTCATTTAAGTTAACTACACTAGGATTATTTACACTATTAAGCTCATCATATTGAGCCTGTTGATAAGCATTATTTTGATAAGCATTACTATTTGAGTAAGAAACGTTAACCCCTGTTGTAGCTTCTTCTTTCATTTTTACAGGCCATCGTACACCTTTAGCTTGTACAACATCCTCTAGTTCCATAGTTCCTTTATTAATAGAAATTACCTTCCATTTATTAAAAATAGTATCATCAACTTTAGCTATAGTAGTTTCAGGATTATTTTGATTACCGCCATTTTTTGCCAAGACTGTAGCAGGGTTGCCTTTTGGATCTGTAAAATGACCTATAATCTTAAATAATCGGTTAGGATCTTCTGGCTCAAGTACACTAATTTCTAATGGCCTAGAGAAAAATGATACTTCTTGGCCAGGAACTTTTAGTTCAAAACGTAACCGTCCAGGTCTTTCAAAATAATTTTGTGGAACTAGGGCTTTTATTTCTGAATCGCTAACCAAAATTGTTTGAGCAAAGTTTGGGTTTCCGTTTAGGTACAAGCGCATATTTAGTGAAAAATTACTACCACGTACCACAACTTCAAAAGGCTTAGTTCGAGCATAAACAGATGTTGGGCTAACGGAATTTAATACTATTGTTGGTGGCGGTGGTGGTTTTACAGGTTCTGGTGGTGGTGGTGGTGGATAATCAAAAAGATTACGTCCTACTTCTGAACCAGAATTAAGTTTATTTGCTAGAGCATCAACATCTAATGAAACAGGAACATAACCAGCAGCATTAGCATTTTTATCTTTAGAATTTTGTTCTGTTAAGACTTGATCCCAGCGAACACGGTTGTTAGGTTTATTAGTTTGTGCCGTTGGATTTGCTTTTTCTGTAATTGGCGGAGGCGCAGACGCTATAAAATATTGATAAGCTAAAATTAAAACTACTGCACCGCAAAGAATGCCCAAAGCTTTAAGCTTTTTTTGAACATCTGGCTCCGCAGTGGGTTGATTTTTTCTTGATACACTCATAATTTTTAATTATTGCAACGGTTTTATTTGATTAATATAAAGTTATAGTTACTTGATAATAATTATTTATCCTAGCAACTGCAACTAATTTGTTCTTTGACTTTGCACGCAATAAAGCTTTGTAAGTTCCAAAAAGATCTAGTTTTAAATCTAACTCTTACTACACTCTGGACATGGACATAACAGCCGCAAATGCTTCCAAGTATAAATACCGGTGCTGTGATTGTCGCTAAAGTAAAACTGCACGCCATATTTACCAACGTGTTTTGCATTACTAATGGAAATATTTAAGGGAATTGTTTCTTCTCGGATAATACGTTTTCCAGTTACTTCATCAATACAACCAGCACAAGTGCATTCAAAACGTAAGTATTTGATAGGAAACACACTAGTGTGATCATCGTCCCAATAAATAGTTAGCTCCGTAGGAGAAGATTTTTTAATTTCTGTTGGTATAGACATATTTTTCCTAAATATTAGCTGTTAAAGTTACTTATTTGCTCTGGATGTAACAATTTCGTTTGCTGCTGCCCATTGGTTGATGTCTTGACGGTTAATTACTGCTGCCATTAAATCAGGAAATAAGTCTGGAGTACAAGCAAAAGATGGTACACCAAAACCAGCCATAATTTCAGCCGTTTTATGATCATAATAAGGTGCGCCTTGATCATTTAATGCTAGCAATGCAACAAATTGTGTTCCTGCACCAACAATATTTGCAACACGTTTAAGCATTTCTTGTTGGTTTCCTCCCTCATAAAGATCGCTAATTAGAATCAAAATAGTTTCTTCAGGTCTGCGGATTAGAGTTTGGCAGTAGCCTAAAGCCTTGTTGATGTCTGTTCCTCCGCCTAATTGCACACCAAATAAAATGTCTACAGGATCTTGTAAATTATCAGATAGGTCAACTACTGCTGTATCAAACACTATCATTTTAGTTTGTACAGCAGGGAGCGAGGCTAAAACTGCTCCAAAAATTCCAGAATAAACAACTGAAGTTCCCATTGAACCGCTTTGATCAACACAAAGGATAATATCACGTAAGGAGCTACGCTTACGGCTATAGCCAATACGAGTTTCTGGAATGATGGTTTTGTACTCTTTTTGATAATTTTTTAGGTTACTTCGGATAGTGCGATTCCAATCGATTTCGCTATGACGTGGGCGACGATTACGACTTGCACGGTTAAGGCTTCCCATCACAGCTTGACGCATATTATTCGCTAGTTTGCGCTCTAATTCTTCGACTACACGACGCACAACTAAACGAGCAGTTTCTTTAGTTTTGCCTGGCATAACATTTTTTAATGCAAGCAAGTTAGCTACTAAATCAACATCAGGTTCAACACCTTCTAATAGCTCAGGCTCCAGCAATAATTGTGTTAAATTTAGTCTTTCTAGCGCGTCTTTTTGCATTACTTTAACCACGCTAGAGGGGAAATACTGGCGGATATCACCTAGCCAACGAGCAACTTTTGGAGAAGAAGAGCCTAAACTGCCTTGACGCTCTGAGTCATAGAGCGCGTCTAAAGCTTTGTCCATACCTAGATCATCTGCTCCTAAATGACAACCTGTTCCATCTGCTTCATTGCCACCTAAAATTAACCGCCAGCGTCTTAGTTTTTCGTCAGTTTGTTGCATAAGATCCTTTTATTTATTGTTGCAAACCTAATAATTTAGCAATTAGAGGTAAAACGCTTTCTGCTCTAGCTTGGTCAAAATCCGTTGGAGACTCTATTTTTAGCTTAACTTGTTGGGGAGAATTTCCTTTTTTAGCTAATTCTCCTATTTGCCGACGTTCTGCTTTGTGGAAAGTGGAAAAAGTGCGTCTTAGCAAGGGTAAAAGTTGGGTAAAAGTATCTGCATTTAGTGAGCAAACCCAATCGTTTAGCACTGCCCAAAGTTTTAAGTCATGAATTAAGAGTAAACCACTGTCTTTTAAGAATCCTTCCACCCAAGCGGCAGCTTGTACAGGGTCACTTGCTTTAGAAAGAGCTAAATTCATATATTGGGCTGTTTGGTCAGCGTCTATTTCTCTAGCTTCATAGAGCAGGCGACAACATCGCCCAGCTAATAAACCATGTAAAGAGCTTTTGTTAGCTAATTGTTTTAGCACACCATACCAAATGCTATTATGTTCCTGATTTTGCAATAAAATAATGGTTTGATTAACTTTAACTATATGTTCAAACATTGTTGTTGCTGCATCGTCGTTAAGAGATGAGCAAGCATTAGGTAGCCCGATGCAAATTCGGCTAATTAGTCCATCAACTATGTGGGAAACGCTGTCGGAGTCGGTTTTGCGAACATTTCCATAACGCATTACTTGAGCAAGTGCTGGCAATGCTCCCATTAAATGAGTAACATCACTAGTTAGGGATGCTTTGTCTTGGAGATTTTTAAGCACTTGTTCAACTGCTAAAGGTAGGTCGGCTAGAAGTGTATGATCTACTAATTTAGTAAGTTCTGCTAAATCATTAGCTTTGCTAGCTTGGTCACAAACATAAGCATTAGCAGCATTGCTAACAGTATTTCCCCAAACACCTGCTTCAATTAATTTAACTGTAAATTCAGGTTGCCATTCTAGCTTCCAAAGTTCGTGGAATGTCCCTTTTTTGTTGTATTTATTATTTTGTATTTGTCCCCAACCAATATTTAGCAGTGATAAACGATGCAATAAATGACTACGGGCTAGATCTGTTTCTTTGCGTAGGTCTAGGTCTAAGTCTTTACTGGAAGCTTGCATAGCTAAACGCAGACGTTTTTGTTCTTTTAGCAAGTCTTGTTGGATAGGCACCATTGGAGTTTCTGCTGGAATTTCTCCAAGTTGTTCGCCAATGATTAATTGTTTTTGAATTAAATTAAGAGGTAAATCACTCCCAAAACAAAATATAGCTTGGATTGCTTCGCCAATCTCCAAAAGACTAGGCAAAGGTCGATCTCTCATTGCTGAAAGGGCTTCAGCTAAACGGACGGCTTCAATAACATGTGCAGCAGAAACATCTAAATCTTCTTTTCTTAACAGGTGAGCAACTTTTGTTAGCCAGCGAATAGTTACTTGAGTAGGAGAAAACTTGTCAGACATCCACAAATGATGATACCAACCAGGCGATTCAATCCCTGCTCCATAACCTGAATGATAAGAAAGCCTTCCATGTGTCCAAGGTATCCAAGTAGCCTGTACTTTTACTTTAGGCAAACCTTTTAGGAGTGCGGCATCTTCTTTAGCATTTTTAGCTATTTTAGGGTTTTCTAAGTCTTTTAGTGCTGGAGCATGCCAAGCACCACAAACAACAGCAATTTTCTTAAAGCCTTCTTTTTGTGCTGTGCGGATGGTTTGACGCATATAAGCTTCCCGATGTTCTTCACCCATTACTAAAGCTGGGGTAGTAGAAACTTCTTCAGCAGGTTTTTCACTTTTAGCAGGTTTGTTATTGTCGGCTTCTTTTATTTCTATGGGACAAGTTGCAGTCTCCTCTATCCATTTGGAGTTGCGCATTTCAGTCATAGCCTCTAGCACTGCCTCAAAAATATCGTTGCTGCTATCGCGGCGATGCTCAACCATATGTTCCCACCATCGTTCACCATCTGAATAGCCTGCGGCTTGAGCCAACCAGCCTAGCGGATCGTGTCGCATTGTGGATAAAGTAGCTAAAAGCTGCTCTACAGGTGCGACAGCTAAACGATGTGTTTGAGGTAAATCCATAAAGCGCACAGGAATAGTGTTTTCTAGCCCATAATTTATAGCTTGCCATTCAGGGGAAAATACTGCAAAAGGGTAATAGACGGCTTTGCTAAGTTCTTCTGGCACATAAATCAAGATAGCTGCTGGAGGCTTCATGTCTTTATGTGCTGCTAAATGTAGGACTTCTTCGGCATCTGGAGGGCCTTCAACTAAAATTATGTCTGGCTGCAAGGCGTTTAAGGAGTTTAACAAACTACGTGCTGACCCTGGGCCATGATGACGAATGCCAAAAATATGCAAACTCATTGGAAAAATCCCCTAATCAAAATTTAGGAAATGTCACGGCAGGCCCTATAAAGGTCTGTCCATCCGTCACGCTCTTTTACAACTGTTTCTAAATATTCCAACCAAACAACTTGGTCTTGAACAGGATCCTTTACAACTGCGCCAAGAAGCCCTGCTGCAACATCGTTTGACTGCATTTGTCCATCGCCAAAATGAGCCGCTAGAGATAGCCCACCGTTAACAACAGAAATTGCTTCTGCTGTACTCATTGTTCCACTAGGAGTTTTAAGCTTGGTTTTACCATCAATGGTTTTGCCGTCGCGCAGTTCTCGAAAAACTGTAACTATTCTACGGATTTCTGACAGCGCAGGAGCCTCGGCAGGAAGTTCTAAAGTTCGTCCAATACTTTCAACCCGACGTTGGACAATTTCAGCTTCTTCTTCAATTGTTTCTGGAACAGGTAAAACAACTGTATTAAAGCGACGTTTTAACGCGCTAGAAAGCTCATTAACTCCACGATCCCGATTATTTGCCGTTGCAATAACATTAAAGCCTTTATTAGCTTGTACTTCTTCGTTAAGCTCTGGAATTGGCAAAGTTTTTTCTGACAAAACGGTTATTAAAGTGTCTTGAACATCGGCTGGAATCCGGGTTAATTCTTCAATTCGTGCGATTCTTCCTTGCTCCATTGCTCTAACTAGCGGGCTTTCGACTAATGCAGCGCGTGAAGGGCCTTCAGAAAGGAGCTTGGCATAATTCCAACCATAGCGAATAGATTCTTCGCTTGTGCCAGCCGTGCCTTGAATTAGTAGTGTAGAATCACCCGACACAGCAGCAGAAATATGCTCAGAAACCCAAGATTTTGCTGTTCCCGGAACACCAATTAATAGCAATGCTCGGTCAGTAGCTAAAGTTGCTACAGCAATTTCCATTAGGCGACGACTTCCAATATATTTAGGAGAAATTTCAAAACCGTTTTCTAATTTGCCACCTAAAAGATAAGTGGTTACGGCCCAGGGAGAGAGTTTCCAATTAGGCGGACGTGGGCGTTTATCAGCTTTTGCTAGGGCAGTTAATTCTTCAGCAAATTGTTGTTCTGCATGTTGACGTAAGACATTAGTCATAAATTAAACTCCTTAAACATATTGAGGCGAAATTCTAAAGTGTCTTTAAATTCTTCAAGAGCTTTTCCCCAAGCTTTCCATTCTTCACTAAATATTTCAGGCTTAAATAGCTCAAGTATTTCTTTAGATGATTCAATCAAAGGTATATAAATGGCAAAGGTATTAAACCAATACAATAAAGCATAGCTAGGCTTTTGATTTTCTCTAATAGCTGCTATTGTGGCTCCAAGTAATTTTTTTGATACTTCTTCACTCCAATAAGTACCAGGCTTGGGGGTTAAGAAATTAATAAGAAAGATGTTTTCATCACTAATTACAGGAATATGATCTAAAACAAAAATAAGTAGAATTTCTTTTTCTTCATTAGATAAATTTGAAAAAGGATTTTTATCAATAAACCGGCTAATATATTTTTTCTTAGTTATTGATATTAAGTATTCTAAGTGAGTGGTTAATAAATCTAAATTTGGGTGCTCTCTCAATGAGTGCAACAACCCACTTTCTAAATGGTGTTGCCAATCGCTTGTTTTTATTAAATCCATTAACTCTAGCCAAGAAATATTCCATTCTTTACACCAAAAATCAGGAACAATTTGAATAAATAAAGAATTTAGAAAAGAACCTTTGCCATTCTGGTCTTCAATGTAAGGAAAATCTCTCACTAGTTCTTTAGTTATAGGTGGAATTTCTACATCTATAAAAGTTCTTTTCTTTTGAGTTTTTAGTTGTACAAATGAGCGAGCACATTGTTGAATGCGAGCTTGAAATTGAGAATTTGGTAAATGAGCTAGTAACCTCTTTGCTTCAATACGAACCTCTTTGCTGCGATCATCTAAGGCAGCTTCTAAAAATGTTTCATCATCATCACTTAAATTTGTTTTTAGAAAAGAAATAAGCTTTACTCTAATGTTTGCTGGCTCTTTTTGCCAAGAGGTTAAAAGTAGTTCACGAGCTTGTTTAGGGTTATTTTTGCGTAAGGTTTCAAGTAGGGTGGTTCGATCATGTTGGGTGCCTGTTTTCCAAATTTCTTCAACCTTGTTTTCAGTTAAATTTAATTGTTGAGCATACTCCCAATTAGGGTTAAGGCTAGCCAGCCATTGACCACGTTTGCCTATTATTTGACGAATAATTGGATGAGAATCTTCAAGGACTTTACCATACTCTAATAGAGGAAATAACATATCAGGTGGGACACGCTTACCAAGTTTTGCCAGTAGATTTATAGCTTCTGGAAATACATTTCTATGTTTTCCTCCAAGTGTTTGTAGTAAAACCGCATAAGCAGCTTTACATACAGGCAAATCATCTAAATCAGCAGGTTCAAGTTTATTCAAAGTAGTTTTACTAGGTAGTTGCCCGATTTTTTGATACACAGAAAGAGTTGTAGCTAAGGAAAGTAATTTTTGTTCAGTATCATTGCTAGAATTAATTTGAGTAAGAAGGGAATTTAAGTTTTCACTACTGGAATTAATAGATATTTCGTTTTGGTGTCTTTGTGTTCCAATAAGTGCTGTTGATATAAGATCTTGCCACATTTGATAAACTCCCTAACCAACAAAATAAATTTGATTTTCTGCCCAAACGCTTAAAGGCCAAATTCTATCTTTATAGTATTCTCCAAAAACTTTGACGGGATGACCTCCACTAATTGCCAGTAAAAACCAAATATTGCTATAAATTTTACTAATACTTAATTCATAACCTAAATTATCACAAAATAGCCATTCATCTTCTTTAGGTAAAAGAGTTAGATTTTCTATTGCACAAGGAAAACGTTCTAGCCAAGGGTTTTTCGCTAAAGCATCGGCGCAACTACTAGTAAATTCTAAGATATTAGAAAATAGTTTAACCTCATTTGTTGAAGTAAAAGCTTGACGATTTTTAACTAAAGCTCTTAATGGGACTGTGCCAGGAAAAAATACTAGTTCAGCAGGTAAAGTTGTCCCAGAAATAAAGCTAGTGTCTATAGGTTGATTACCAAAAATAAAATTTAGTATTAAGGCAAACTGATTAGTTTGTTCACCTTTTAACCAAATACGCTGTGATTTAAGTGTAGGTGTTAAAGAATCACTTTCCACTCTTTGACCAAGTATTAGCCAATTATCAAAAACTCCTGGCTGATTAAGTAATTCTTCTTGGCTTTGTGTCCAACCAATTAGCAAACGAATATCTTGTTGATTGGCAGAGGGCAAGTTTTCTATATTTTTATAACCTTCAATAATTAAATGTAAGAGAGATAATTTTTCTAAAAGCCGGTCTTGCCAAGCTACACCTGAAGCAGGAATATTTGCCATTTCGCGTAGCATTCTAGCAAGTCCTGGAGCTTGTGCATCCACCATTCTAGCTGCTGGAGTATCCCAAAAAGAATATTTTTGGCCTTGAGCAACACTTAAACCTTGGCGGATCAAGTCTTTTAGCCAAAGTTCTAATTCTTGGATACCCGCTTTTACTTTTGTTTCACGTTCGGCTGCACGGGCAGCTTGTTTCTCAATGTCGGGAGCTTTTTTTGGCTCTGTGGCTTGTTTTTCGGCCTTTTTAGCTTGTTTTTCAGCCTTTTTAGTGCGCGATTCTATCCATTCTTTTACCCAAAGAGGTTGATCTTTTTCAGTAAAAGAACTTTCCTGGTTAACAAGCATTAAAAATAGACCTAAACAGTGTTTACAAGGGAATTTATGACTAGGGCAACTACACTTAAAAGCAGGCTCGCTTAAATCAATTTGTACTTTATAAGGATCTTTACCGCTTCCTTTACATTCACCCCAAGCAAAAAGCTCGTCACAGCCTAAAGATTGCCATTTGCTTTTGTTAGTTAATCCTTGTCCAGCTTTTGTTGAGCTTGCATCTGGGCTAAGTGCAATAACTTGATCTTTAGTCCAATTTATCGCCATTATTTCTCCATAGTTTTGCTAGCAAATATCGCCAGCTATCATACACCATTAAACTACCAAATAAAAACAAAATTTTAGCTTAAAATAAAAAATTATTTTGTTTATATTTTGTAAAATTGAAAAAGGAAAATAGCCGGGAAACTTTGTTTGACAATAAAAATTTAACGAGTATTATGTATGAAATTGACTTTGATTTTCAATATCAAAACTAATGAAAAGATCTTAAATTAAGCAGACATTATTTTTTGATTTTCCTTAGTTTTCCTCCAGATTAGCTCTAAATACACAAGTCAAGCCATCACAAAGGTGATGGCTTTTTATTTTGTTAATAAAAGTTAAATGGATAACAGTTACTCGCCAAAAGGTTTTTAGCTAGTTATAATAAGCCGTCTAAATATTTATCTATAAAAAATCACTAAAAATTAAAAACTTGAGGGCTATATTTTATGCGATTGTTAGCATTTTTACTGTCTATTATTTTAATTAGTAATATTATTTTGGTTACTACTGATATTTCAGTTAAAGCAGATGAAAAGAAATTAAGCAAAGATTATGCAAAGACAGCTTCACAAATTATTGGGAGTGCTTTGGTTGAAGGTCAAGCTTATGAAAAATTAGAGTATTTAAGCGATAGCATTGGACATCGTTTAAGCGGTTCAGCAGAGCTTAACCAAGCAATAGCGTGGGCTGTTAAAGCAATGAAAGCTGATGGATTAGATAATGTTTACACAGAAAAAGTAATGGTGCCTCATTGGGTACGTGGTGCAGAATCAGCCGAAATAATTGCTCCAGCTAAACATAAACTAACTATTTTGGGGCTTGGTGGAACTGTGGGAACACCTAGCGAAGGTGTTACGGGCGAAGTAGTTGTAGTAAGAAATTTTGAAGAGCTAGACAAATTAGGAACACAGGTAAAAGGAAAAATTGTTTTATATAATTTTCCTATGCGTAAAGATTTGCCTACGGGTCAAGCCTATGGTGAAGCTGTAAGATATCGTGGTAATGGAGCTATAAATGCTGCTAAATATGGAGCGATTGCTACACTAGTAAGATCTGTTACTACAGTTAGCTTAAATACTCCTCATACGGGTGCCATGCGCTATCAAGATGATATAACTAAAATACCTGCTGCTGCTGTTACTATTGAAAATGCTGAACTTATGCAACGGCTATTTTTACGTGGTGAAAAAATTGTTGTTAACTTAAAACTTGGAGCGCAAACTTTACCGGATGCTGAGTCTGCTAATGTAATTGGTGAAATAAGGGGATCTGAAAAGCCAGATGAGGTAATTTTAATTAGCGGACATTTAGATTCTTGGGATGTTGGAACAGGCTCAAATGATGATGGTGCCGGTTGTGTAATTGTTATGGAAGCTGCGCGCATTTTAGCACGTTTGGGTTTACGACCTCGCCGGACAATTAGAGTTGTCCTTTATACTAATGAGGAAAATGGCTTAAATGGTGGAGTTGCTTACGCTGATGCACATAAGCAAGAGTTTGATAAACATATTGTGGCAATGGAAGCTGATTCTGGTGGGACTCGTCCGCTAGGCTTTTCTTTTCAAGGTAAAGACGAAGCTTTTAATATTATTCAAGATATTTCTGGACTACTACATAATCTTAAGTCTGATAACGTTCGACGTAGTCAAGGTAGTGTAGGAGCAGATATTTCTGTTTTAACTGGTGCTGGTGTGCCTGGACTAGGTTTATCTAATGATGCTAGTCATTATTTTGATATTCATCATACCCAAGCAGACACATTTGAAAAAATGGATAGAACAGATTTAGCCTTAAATGTTGCTACAGTGGCAGTTATGGCTTATGTTTTGGCTGATATGCCAAACGCGCTACCACGATAATTTTTTATGATTACTTCAGCAGAAATTAAGGAAAAAGCTTATGAATTAGGACTTACAAAGATTGGTATTGTACCTGCTCAAAGGCTAGAAAAAGAAGGTAGTTTACTGGATGAATGGTTAAGTCGTGGTTATCATGGCAAGATGGGTTATTTAGCTCGAAATGCAGAGAAATCAGCGGATCCTAAATTATTACTACCTACAGTTGAAAGTATTATTGCAGTAGCCTTAAATTATTATACTCCCGATAAACATAGTGATGATGCTGATAGGGGGAAGATTTCGCGTTATGCTTGGGGAGATGACTATCATGATGTGTTAGGCGAAAAGCTAAAGTTACTTTTAGAGTGGATTAAGTTAGTAGAACCAAGTGCAGAGGGTAGATATTTTGTTGATGCCGGGCCAATGATGGACAAGGTTTGGGCAGTAAAGGCTGGAATAGGCTGGCTAGGCAAACATACCAATGTAATTACTAGGGACTATGGTTCTTGGATTTTTTTAGGTGAAATCTTAATTAATTTAAAGTTGGATTATGAAAAAGTGGAAGTACCAGACTTTTGTGGTACTTGTACGCGCTGTATAGATGCTTGTCCGACAGGTGCAATAGTTGAGCCATATTTAGTAGATGGAAGTCTTTGTATTTCCTATGGGACTATTGAGTTAAAAGACCCAGTTTTACCGGAACCAATAGCTAATAATTTGCAAAACTGGATTTTTGGTTGTGATATTTGCCAAGATGTATGTCCTTGGAATCGGTTTTCTAAAGAAACTAGCATAGAAGAATTTTATCCAAGAGATAGCAATGTCTCACCGCTTTTATCAGAGTTATCAGAGATTACAGCAGTGGAATTTAAAGAACGTTTTAAGGCTAGCCCTGTTGCAAGACCAAAACACGCTGGTTTTTTACGTAATATAAAAGCTGTAAAAGAAAATAATAAAAAGCGCGAAAGCTAGGAGATAAATTTTTGTGCAAGGAAAAAATAAATGAAGAAATTAAGTATTTGCTTGATTTTATTTAGCTTAGTAAGTTTTTTACTATTTACTCCAAATATTTTAGCTAGCGGTGAAGGCAAAACAGATATTGTTGCTCTTAGCAACAGCCTAGTTACAGACATAAGCGGCAATCAGGTTTTGTTAGGTAGTATTTGGCAAGAAAAGCCTATAGTTTTAGTTTTTATCCGTCATTTTGGTTGACTGCTTTGTCGTGAACAAGTCACGCAGTTGCGTGAAAAAGTAGATGAAATTCATAAATTAGGTGCAGAGTTAGTTATTGTTGGTAATGGGCGAGTAGAATTTGCTACAGCTTTTCAAAAGAAATTAAAATTAGAGACACCTCTTTATGTTGATCCTTCTTTAGCTTCTTATAATGCTGCTGGATTAAAACGAGGCAAGTTAGCAACAATAGGCCCACGCAATTTTCTACCAGCATTAAAAGCCTTATTTACAGGTAATTTTCAAGGACGTGTTCAAGGTGATCCATATCAACAAGGTGGAGCCTTTATAATTTTGCCTGGTGATAAGCTAGCCTATTCTTATATTAGTAAACGTTCTAGCGATCGGCCACCAATAAAGAAAATCTTAAAGAAATTACAAGAAGAGAAACAAAAAACGACTAATTAAATTTATTTTCTTAATATCAATTAAGGCTGTTTATGTAAATTAATTTCTCCATGATGAGAATTAATATTTAGCATTGCTCCTCCACCGCCGTATTTTCCTGATATACGCCTTTCATGTGGGATAGAATCTGTTAGGCTAAAGCCACCTAAATGAACTTTTCCTGGTGAAGCTGTAGCGGAAAGAGTAAAAGAATTACTAGCAGGAATAGTAATGTTGATAGAATTTTCTATTGAAGAAAAATTATAAATGCCTTTTTTGTCCAGGATACCTTTGTAAGAAATAACACCTCTAGTAGTTTTAGCAACAATATTATTGCTAGTTAAATCCTGAAGGGTTATTTCGCCTTCTGTTGTTTGTGCAGATATTGGCCCTGAAACTGACCAAACTTCAATTGGCCCATTTAAGCATGTAAGATCTAATGTACATTCTTGAGGGATATTAACTTCAAAGCGAGCTTGGCCTATTTTAGCGCAATGAACCTCTATTTCGATGCTGCTACCTTGTTGACGTTCTAATACTTCTACATGGTCATCTAAAAAGGCAGAAAGCTTTATTTCTGCCTTATCCCAAGTTGTTATTTTAATAGAACCTGTTGGATTATAAATATCAAGGGAAGCATTTTGAGGAGAAACCTTAAAATGCTTTGAATAATTCTTAAATGCGTTAGCAGAAATATCTGGAGAAAATAACACTACTACTAACAACCCACCAAAAAACGTAATTCTAGTTATGTTATTAATAATATTAAATTTCTTAATCATTGTATTTTACTTATGTAAAAATAGAAATTGCTCTAAAAGCCTTATTTTTTCTTGATAAGCTGTAACCATTAGCTCATGCACAATAGGATCTGATGGATTTTTTTGTGCTAGTTGACTACATTCTTCAATAGATTGGTCAATTGCTGCTAGGTTACGATCATAGAGCTTTTGTACTTGTGGATCCCAATCTTTGTAACGCTCTGTAATAGTATGAGACAATCTATCTATTGTACTAGTTAATTCCATTTCTGTAGTATTACTAATGTAAGTAATAGGTTTTGCTATAACAGTACCTTGAGAAGGGGTACTTGCAAGGTTTTGAGGTGAATAAATAAAATTACTTGCTAGTAAAACTATTGTTGCTAAACCTGCCAAAGAGCCTGTTAATTGCGGCACAGAGATACTAAATTGGAATCTATGATTCCAGAATCTTGACCAAGTACTTTGTGTTTTAGGGAGAGTTGGAAGAGAAAGCTCTTTAATTTCTTTTTCTATATTTTTCCAAAGGGCTGTTTTTGGGACTAACAAAGGAAGTTGTTGACTAATACCAACAATTTGTTTTAAGTCTTGATGAGTTAAACTACATTCTTGACAATCTTTTAAGTGATCACTAACCAGAAGTCTTTTATTTGGTTTGAGATCTCCATCAATATATTCTGAAAGTAAATCTTGACAGTCTAAACAGTTCATCTTACACCTTTTTTGAGAGTAATGACCGTAGTTTCATTCTTGCTTTATGAAGCTGTGATTTTGATGTACCAACCGTGATATTTAATAATTTAGCGATTTCTTCATGTTCGTAACCTTCAACATCATGTAGTACAAATACCGTGCGATAGCCAGGTGGTAGTTCTTTGATAGAACGTTCTAGTGCGATTGAATCTATAAAAGGGGGAGTTGCCAAACTACCACTATTTTGTTCAAAATCAATAGGTAACTCTCCATCAGAAGTAGTAGTTTCTAGTTTGATATCTTTTTTGCGCAACCTCATCAAT
This sequence comes from uncultured Clostridia bacterium, assembly GCA_964492845.1. Classification (GTDB taxonomy): domain Bacteria; phylum Acidobacteriota; class Blastocatellia; order Chloracidobacteriales; family JADJPF01; genus JADJPF01. Next base: position 79,391 of record CAZBMZ010000012.1, on the reverse strand, counting down.
ACCTGATTAACAGTCAATCGATGTAACCAAGTTGAGAAGGCTGCTTCTCCTCGATAACTACCAATACGACGAAAGAGTTGAATAAAAACATCTTGAGTTAAATCTTCTGCTTCGGTTGAGTTGCTAGTCATTCGCAAACATAAACTATATACACGTCGATGATGACGCTGATAGATTTCTTCAAATGCAGCAGTATCTCCAAGAGCGGCTGCGCGAGCTAGATCAAAATCCGAAGTCAGTTGGTGAGTATTTGTCACAGGTTTGTTCTAGTCAACCTGCCCCTGAAAGATATACTTACTAACCGCACAAACCTGTGATGCTCACTTTTACAGGGATGGTTGCCTATTATAAAAAAGTCTTGGAATTTCTGATCAGTATTCTAATCCTTAAATACTTTCAAAATCAATGTATTGTCCATTTTATTATTGTAGACAATTAAAACTTATAAGCTGTTTTTGGAAAAATAACTTCCAAGCTCAACCAAAATAATATGTAACCTACTTGAACCTACTAGGTTTACTAATTATCATTTTCTCTTTCTTCTCTGTTAGGTTGATTAGGTATAGTGTCTTGGTTATTAACAATAATAGGTTTTGTAATTTCTATGCGTAAAATAGTACCAGGAAATAACTTAATATCATTTCCTTTACTAAAAAGCACCCCAGCTAAAGCACCTCCTAAAGGAGCAGAAGCGGCAGCACCTAAAGAACCAGTGCCAACTAAAATAGCAGGATAAGTTGCACCTCCAAGGATTACTCCTCTAGTTGCATTGTCAACGGTTCTACCTCCTGCACGTCCGCCTTTTACGGTTCCTTCATCATTAGCATTTAATTTACTTTCATTAGCATAATCATCTATTGCTTTTATTAGTGTAGCTACTTCTTGTTCTCCATCAGCAACAACTATTTTATCAAAAACAATAGATAAAGAAGCTTGACGTTGACCACGTTTAGCAGGCGATATTTGAGTTATTTTGCCACGAAATTCTGTCCCACGTTTTAAGGCCAGTTGACCATTAATAAAAATTGAATTTACAAGTCTAGCGGATACTTCGTCCCCTATTTCATTAAGTTTAGAACTAATAGGGGTATCTAGTTCTAGTTTGGTTAGAGTTCCAGCAGAAACAGTAACAGCATTGTTAACAGAAGTGTTGTTATTAGTCCCTGATTGGGCAAAGGTTGTAAATGAGAGTAATAAAGCTAAAATTAAAACCTTAAGTAATTTCATAAGTAACCCCTAGTTAAGTTTATTTATCTGGACTTTCGCGCAGCATACTAGCTGTTTGTCTAATTCGATGTTTATCTAGTAGATGACGCAAGCTTCTAACGGACATCTCTAATAACTCTGCTGCACGGGTTTGGTTCCCATTAGTGCGCCGCAAAGCCTCCAAAATAAAAGATTTTTCTATTTCATTAATATAAGTTTCTAAATTTATTCCTTCTTCAGGCAATTCTAAAAAAGATTGTATTCTTACAGGACTATACTTAAGAATTTCCTCTCTTAATCTTTCTGTTTGTACTTGTTTAGTCGGTTCTAGTGCTACAGCCCGTTCCATAACGCTTTCTAGCTCACGAACATTTCCTGGCCAATGATAATTCATTAAATAGCTCATTGCTTCTTCAGTAATAGTTTCAATTTGACGACCCGCTAAACGATTAAATTTAGCTAGAAAGTGTTGTGCAAGTGTAGGAATATCTTCCTTTCTATCTCTTAAGGGAGGTAGCTTAAGCATAATAACATTAATACGATAATAAAGGTCTAGACGAAAAGATTTTTCCTCTACCATTTGCAATAAATCTCGGTTGGTGGCTGCTACTACACGTGTGTCAATGGAGATTTCTTCTGTGCCTCCTACACGTCTTACAGCGTGTGCTTGCAATACTCTTAATAGTTTAACTTGCATTGTAGGGCTAGTTTCTGAGATTTCATCTAGAAAAATTGTTCCACTATGAGCAGACTCAAAAAGTCCTTTTTTATTGGTTTGCGCACCAGTAAAAGCTCCCTTTACATGACCAAAAAGTTCTGATTCTAAAAGAGTTTCTGTTAAAGCCCCACAATTAATTGAAACAAAAGGAGCATTAGCACGTCGGCTATTGTTATGAATGGCACGAGCAACTAATTCTTTTCCTGTTCCTGATTCTCCTTGAATTAGAACTGTGCTAGCAGTAGGGGCAATGTCCATGATCATTTTGTAGACTTCCTGCATACAACGTGAATGACCTATGATGTTATCTAATCGGCCTTTTTCCCTAAGTTCACGTTTTAATAAGGCATTTTCTTGTTGTAGTTTGCTTTTTTCTAAAGCTTTTTTGACAACAAGTTTTAACTCATCTATATCAAAAGGCTTTTCAACAAAATCATCTGCTCCCAACTTAAAAGCTTCTCGAGCCTTATCAATAGTGGCATAGGCCGTCATTAAAATGACCATAGTGTCAGGTGAGGTTTCCCGACATTGCATCAGCAGTTCCATTCCACCAAGATTAGGCATTTTTACATCAGAGATTACTAGGTCAAAATCATTAGCACGTATTAATTCTAAAGCACGCACCCCGTTTTCAGCTACATTAACATTGTAGCCTTCCCTACGGAAAACTCTTTCTAATAACTCTCGCATGCTTAGTTCGTCGTCAACTATTAATATTTTTGGCATAAGAGAAATTATAGCCTTTCTAATAGCTATTGTGAACGTAGAAACTAGTAAATTAGTCTAAATTAGGATTAAATTTACCACTAGATGAAAATATATTTTGTTGTGGTAGTAAATCAATAGGTATTTTATTAGTTGTGTTTTGTGGTAAGGTTATAGTAATTTTAGCTCCTTGACTAGGTTGACTTACCACATCTATTTTGCCGTTATGGTCAGAAATTATTTGATAGACAATTGCCATTCCTAATCCAGTGCCACCAGGACGATTAGAATTAAAAGGTTCAAAAATTCTTTCCATTTCTTCTTCAGACATACCAACGCCTGTATCAGTAAAAGTAAGTATTATATCTTTCTCTTTATTTTGGTTTAGTCCAATAATTAACTTTCCACCTTCAGGCATTGCTTGTAGAGAATTTCTTGCCAAATTCCATATTATTTGACGCAGTTGGTTGGAATCAGCAACAATGGAGATAGATGTTTCAGGGCATTCAACTAAGATTTCATGCTTAGTTGAAGATTCATTGCTATAACGTATTAAGGCAACAGTTTCTTTAATCCAATTAACTAAATCAAATTCTACAAGTTTAGCTGGACTGGGACGGGCATAAGCTAAAAAATCGCTAACAATTTTATCTAATCGGTCAGATTCTCTTAAAACAATTTGCATTAGTTGTGCTTGATCTTCTGATAAGTCTAATTCGCTACGCAAAACTTGAATAGAGCCTCGCATAGCTGCTAAAGGGTTGCGTATTTCATGAGCAATACCAGCAGCCATTTTACCCATAGCTGCTAAACGGTCGCGGCGACGAATTTCTTGTTCTAATTTAATAATTTCTGTTAAATCTTGAAAAGAAAATACTAAACCATTAGGTTTACCATTTTCTCCTGATAAAGGCGAAGCGGTAATTCCTAAATACATCTGTCTACCTGTGGCAGATAGGCAACTAGCAGTAAAACGAATTGGTTTAGAAGTATTAAGTAATTCTGGACTAAAATTTAAGTAATTTGATAGATCTCCAAAAACTTCAAAGAAGGTACGTTTAATTACCTGATTGCCTTTGTGTTGTGTAATTTCTTCAGCCGCACGATTAAATGATAAGATATTGCCTGCTATATCTGTAGTAACTAAACCACTATGAATGCTTTCAATAATTCTTTCGTTAAAAGCTTGTAAATTAGCTAAGTTTTGTGTTGCTTGAGTTAATGCTAAATGACTAAGTTGCAAGCGTTCAGCTATTTGACCTCCTAAAATGCCTATTACTAAAATTGCTAAAATATAAAGAGGCACACTTTGATCAGGGCTTAATGTTGGTAAATCACTGCTAAATATTTGATAATATAATAAGCTTGTAATAGTTACGTAAAAAATAACACATAGTACAGATGTTATTAATACAGCTAAGCGGGGTAAAACAGTGCTTGCAGCTAGTACAATTACTAGATAAAGGGCAGCAAAAGATTTTTCCGTTAAAGATGTTTCATAAACTACCCAGCTAACTAGAGCAATATCAATAAATATTTGTGTGTATGCTTGTAATGTATAACGGGAGGAAAATTTTACTAGGAAGCTATATATTATTGAAAGTATGGACACTACTAAAGTGGCTTTAACGAAAACCCTAACAATTAATACTGATGGTGAAACAATATTGATAATTGCTGCTGTACCAAGAAGTATTAATATTACTGTGAGACGAGAGGCGATTAACCAAGTTAACCTATTACGCATCTGAACATACATTTTAAGTAAAAAGTAGTAGCTAGTAAAATTTCTTACTAGCTACTGCTTTATAAGACTTTTAATTAGTGTTTACCTGCTAGTTTGCCAATCAAAACAAAGAGTGGCATATACATAGATATAACAATACCACCAATAGTTACACCTAGGAAAACAATCATTATAGGTTCAAGCAAAGTTAATAGATTAGCAATAGCAGCATCAACTTCTTGTTCGTAAAAGTCTGCAATTTTACCTAACATTGCATCTAATGCACCTGTTTGTTCACCAACACCTATCATTTGTGCGACCATAGGAGGGAATATTCCAGAAGCTTTTAGAGGTTCAACAATGGTTTGGCCTTGTTCAATACCAGCACGAATCTTCATAATTCCTTCTTGAATTATCACATTACCTGCTGTGCGGGCAGTAATATCTAAAGATTCTAAAATTGGTACACCTGAAGAAAGTAGTGTGGCTAGGGTACGTGAAAAACGTGCTACACCAACTTTTCTTAAGATATCACCAAAGAGTGGGAACTTAAGCAACAGATTATCTATTACACGCCGACCATTAGTAGTTTCATAGTAAGATTTAGTAGCATAGGAGATACCCCCAATGGCTATTAATATTACCCACCAATAACCAGCCATAAAGTCACTAATAGATATAACAATTTCTGTTGGAAGCGGCAAAGATTCACCCGGGCCAAGTAAGCCTTCAAATATGTTTTTGAAAGCAGGTATTACTACTACCATAATAATAGCTACTACTACAACAGCTAAGCCTACAACAGCTAAAGGATAGATTGAGGCTGAAATAATATCGCTTTTTAACTTAACAATTTTTTCAATATAAATAGCTAAACGTTGTAAGATTAAGTCCAAAATACCGCCAGTTTCACCTGCTGCCACCATATTAACATAAAGTGTTTCAAATACTTTTGGATGACGTGAAAGTGATTCTGCCAGTGTCATACCAGCTTCTACATCTGAGCGCACTTGCAAAATAGTTTGCTTAAAAAAATTGTTAGTTTGTTGATTACCTAAGATGTCCAAACATTGTACTAATGGTAGTCCAGCATCAATCATTACAGAAAACTGTCGGGTAAAAATAGCTAATTCTTTAGCATTTACTTTTTGTCTTTTGCCTAACTTTGGTATAGCTACTTCTTTACCTTTTTCCTTAATACTATTAACAACAATTTGTTCACGTCTAAGGAGGTTTTCTAGTGTTTGCCGGTCAGGTGCAAAGCGTTCGCCCACCACCACTTCGTTACTTCGGTTACGTCCTTTGAAGGCATAAACTGGCATAATTTTTAATACTCCTTTTTCTATGGTTAATATGATGGAGCAGCAATTTTATTAACCATCAACTAGTGTTTAAGCTAAAAACTTTACCTGACAGGTGGTCGCCCCATTGGCGGCATAGGTCTGCCAGGAGGTTGTCCTGGTACACCGGGACGTTGTGGGCCACCTGCTTGTGGGCCACCTGCATGAATTAATCCAGTACCACGATTAATTAATTCTTGTAATTCATCTTGGTTATGTGAGCGTTGCATTGCCATTTCCAAAGTAATTTGACGTTGAAAATAAGCTGTTGCAAGAGCTTGATTAAAGGTTTGCATTCCGTATTTTTCCTGTCCGGTTTGCATCATAGAATATATTTGATGGATTTTATCTTCACGAATAAGATTACGAATAGCAGCATTAGGAATTAGTATTTCCATTGCCATCGCACGCCCTGCTCCAGAGGCTTTTGGCAGCAGTGACTGACAAAGTATGCCTTCTATAACTAAGCTAAGTTGTGTTCTTACCTGAGATTGTTGGTGTGCAGGGAAAATATCAATTACCCGGTTAATTGTTGAATAAGCAGAATTAGTATGTAGTGTTGCAAAAGTTAAGTGTCCTGTTTCTGCAATACGTAGTGCAGTTTCTACAGTTTCTAAGTCTCTTAACTCGCCAATCAATACTACGTCAGGATCTTCCCGTAAGCTAGCTCTCAAGGCATTACCAAATGAATGTGTATCAGAGTGAACTTCTCGTTGATTAACAAGACAATTTTTATGTGGATGAAGAAATTCTATAGGGTCTTCTATGGTGATGATATGTTCATGGCGATCTTGATTAACTTTGTCAATCATAGCTGCCAAAGTAGTAGATTTACCAGAACCAGTAGGCCCGGTGACTAAAATAAGGCCACGAGGTTTTTCACAAAGCTTTCTTACCACAGGTGGCAAACCTAAAGCATCAAAACTTTTAATTTCATAAGGGATAGCACGAAAAACTGCTCCAACTGCTCCCCGTTGGTTAAATAAATTAGCGCGAAAACGTGATAGACCTTTAATACCAAAGGAGAAGTCTAATTCTAAAGTTTCTTCAAATCGGTGTTTTTGAGCATCTGTAAGTACAGAATAAGCTAATTGTTTAGTATCCGCAGGGGTTAACTCACCATAATCTAAAGGTCTTAAATGACCATCAACTCTTACTTGAGGAGGAGAATTAGTAGTGATATGTAAATCAGATCCTCCTAATTCAGTCATTTTCTTTAAAAGTTCGCTGAGGACTAGGTTCGCCATAATATTTTCCTCTAATTTTTAGCTATTAGGACAGTTAAAGTTTTTTATTTTAAGAGTAAGAAACTATTATGAGTTTTAAGAAATGATAACTACTTAATAGTAACTATTTATTGTTATAAAATTTTGGGGTGTTCCCAAATTATAGCAAAACATTGATGAATTAAGCCATGAGAATTATTTAACTTTATAATTAAATAATAGATTAAGTAAAAACATTTATAATTTATTTGTAAAAGTTACTTAACAGTTTCTCTAACTACTTCTTCAATAGTAGTGATTCCCTGACGAATTTTACATAAACCACTACCTCTTAAGGTAATCATTCCATCTTCAATAGCTTTTTTTCTTAATTCTAAAGCAGAAGCACCAACTAAGATAAGTTCTCTTAGTTCATCAGTAACTTCCATTACTTCATAAAGACCTACACGGCCTTTGTAGCCGGTGCTGTTGCAAACGCCACAACCTACCCCACGATAAATTTTTATGTCACTAGCTTCATCAGGAGAAAAACCAATGTCTATTAGGGCTTGGGGTGGAGTGGATACTTCTTCTTTACATTCCTTACAAATGCGACGTATTAGACGCTGGGCTTGAATTAAGTTAACTGAAGTTGCAACTAAAAAGGGTTCAATACCCATATTCATCAAACGGCTAACGGTTGAAGGAGCATCATTAGTATGAAGCGTAGATAAAACTAAGTGACCTGTTAGAGAAGCTTTAACTGCAATTTCTGCTGTTTCAAAGTCTCGAATTTCTCCTACAAGGATAGTATTTGGGTCTTGACGAAGGAATGAACGAAGTGCAGCAGCAAAATTTAACCCTATTTGCTCTTTCATTTGTACTTGGTTAATGCCAGGTAAGTTAAATTCTACAGGGTCTTCTGCTGTCATAATATTTGTATCAGGTGTATTTAGTGAGGATAAAGCAGAATAAAGAGTATTAGTTTTACCTGAACCAGTTGGGCCTGTTACCAAAACCATACCATAAGGCTTACTAATTTGGCGTTTGAAGCGATCTAAGCTTTCGGGTTCAAAACCAAGCTTGGTCATATCCAACATCAGTTTATCTTTGTCTAGCAATCTAAGAACAATTTTTTCGCCCCATAAAACTGGTAAAGTAGAAACACGGAAATCTAGTTCTCTAGAACGTCCATCAAGTTTTACTTTAATTTTGATCCGACCATCTTGAGGTAGCCGTTTTTCGGCAATGTCTAATTTAGACATAATCTTAACACGTGAAGTTATAGCATCACGCATTTTCATAGGTGGACGCATAATGTCATAAAGAATTCCGTCAATTCTAAAACGTACCCGAAATTCTTTTTCATAAGGCTCTATATGAATATCAGAGGCACCTCGGCGTAGAGAGTCAACTAAAAAAACATTAACTAGTTTAACTACTGGAGCATCAGAAGAGGCTCTTTCTAGGTCATCAAGATCGATTTCCTCTTGTTCTTCTAAAAGCTCTAGGTCATCAGAATCATCAAAGCTTACTTTTTGTGAGTCTTTGACAATATCTTCCATTACTGCACTAAAGATATCTAATGATTTTGCTGAACCATAATATTTTTCCATTGCTTCTTGCATTGCTGCTTCGGAAACAACTACAGGTTCGACACCAAAGCCAGTCATAAACTTAATATCATCGATAGCAAACACATTAGTAGGATCAACCATTGCTAGAGTTAGTGTTGCACCTACTCTAGAAAGCGGTAAAACCATATATTTTTGTGCTACTTCTTGAGGGATTAGTTTAACGGCAGATTCATCTATTTCAAAAAGAGATAAATTGACTGAAGGCACGCCATATTGTCTTGATAATACGGCTGTGATCTCTTCATCACTTAGAAAGCCTAACTTAACTAAAGTTGAACCAAGCCGGCCACCATTAGTTCGTTGATAATCTAATGCTTCTTTAAGTTGTTGAGGCGTGATTAAATTTTCTCTGAGAAGAGTTTCTCCTAATTTAGCTGACATTGTTGTAACTTTACCCCCGATCACTAGTCAGGATCGATTGTTGATTAGATATTTGGAGATTAAATTTTGGAATAATTGAAAACCAAACTGAGCAGATTCTAACCTATTCTTTAATTTCAAGCAATGTCTATTAAGTTGAAGATTAAAATAAGGATGCTTAACAAACAACAGGAAGGAAATTTTAATAAAATAAAGCCGATAAAAGCTAAATAAGTGAGGAGAAATACGCCCCTCACTTATAGATTTTGAAACTCTAACTACCTTTTACCTTTACCTTTATCTTTACCTTTTTTAGGTGGTTCGATCTTCATTGTATCTTGAAGGTAAGCAATATAACCATTAACCTCTGTCTTTTCTGCTCCTTCAGGAAGCTTATCTACGATTTGTTGATAGATAGACATTGCTTCTTCTAAACGGGATTTATCTTGAGGGGTAGCTATGGAAGTAGTAGTAGCTAAAATAATATTTGCTTTTCCTTTTAATGCTTCTGTGTTATTAGCATCTGTTGCTAGTACTTTTTCATAGGTAGTAGTAGCTTTATCCATATCTCCTTGAGAATAATAAATATCTGCTACACGGTTAATCATTTTGGTCTTTTTGGCTGCGTCTGCTTCTAGATTTGAACCATTAGTATAAGCACTAATGGCTTTGTCCGCATATTCAGTACCACGAAATTGCTTAAAGAGAATATGACAAGAATCAGCATATATCTTTAAGTAAGCAGCATTATCTGGAGCTAATTGAGTAGCTTTTTCCGCATATAGTACAGATTCTTTGAAACAATTTTGGGCTTCATCTTTCTTTTTAGCATTAAAGCGAACAGCACCAAGATTAAAAAGTGCTTGAGCTAGTTGAGCATAGACTACGGATTGAGCATCATCTATAGCCATTGCTTCCTTAAATTCTTTAATTGCATTTTCATAGTCGCTCTTTTGTGAGAATGCCGCACCAGCCTCTACGTGTTTTTTGACGCTTTCAAAATCAGCTTTGATTTTGGCATTTTCTTTTTCAACTTTAGCAACTTCTTCCTGTTGTTTTTTTAATTCTTCTTCAGAAATTTTACGGTTAGGTGTAGCTCCTGCGGCAGCAAAAGTCCCACCTTTTTTTCCAATTTCAATGGCTTCGGCTTGAGCTAATCTACGACCATCACCAGGTACTAATTCAAAGTTTTGATCTAAAGGTTGATCAGCCGTTATTCTAAATTTACCGGAAGTAATAGCACCAAGTGCAGGGCCAGATACAGAAATTACATAATCACCAAAAGCGGGTAGTGAGTGGTAGTATTCACCTTTTTTATCTGTTTTAGTTTGAAACTTGCTAGAAATATCGATTCGGTAAATATCTACAATTAGCCCTTCTGTAGGTTCTGGTGGGCCGCTAGCAGTTTTTTTAACGTTTACTATTCCTTTTACTGCTCCTTGTTGGGCAAGGGCAAAAGTGCTAACAACCAATAGAAAAGCTATTGCTGAAATACATTTAGCAATTTTGGAAACCATTATTAAAACCTCCAAAAATATTGAAAAATTGGCTTGTATGTGTGAATTAAAGTGATTTGTAGTTGGCAGTCTAACTAGTTCTTAAGTTAGTGTCAATATTTGATTATCTCTTTGAAAACACAAGCCCAATATCATCACGACGTGTTGTTATACGACATGGAGGAAGGCTAGCTAAAAATAACCTTCCATAATTTTTAGTTCTTAAACGTGGGTCAAGTATCGAAAGTACCCCACGATCTTCCCGGCTACGAATTAAACGTCCTAGTCCTTGTTTAAGCTTAATGATTGCTTGAGGAACAGAGTAGTCAAAAAATGAATTCCCACCTTGTTCATCAATATATTTTTGCCTAGCTAGCACAACAGGATCAGAAGGCACGGCAAAGGGCAATTTATCAATAATTACACAAGAAAGAGCCTCTCCTTGAACATCAACACCTTGCCAAAAACTACTAACTGCAAAAAGTACACAATTTGGAGTTGAGCGAAAACGCGCTAGCAAGCCAGCCTTTGAACTTTGTCCTTGTATTAGTGTAGGAAATGGGATTTGAGGTTGTACTCTTTGATAAACTTCCCTCATTTGGTTAGTGCTAGTAAATAAAACAAAAGCTCTACCTTGAGTTAAAAGTAAAATTTCTACTATTTCGCTAGTTATTGCATCTGTAAACTTAAAATTATTTGGATCTGGCATCCCTGATGGCAAATATAATAAGGCTTGAGAGGCATAATCAAAGTGTGAATCTATTTTTAATTCTTGTGCTGGCCCAGTTCCTAAACGGCTACGAATAAAATCAAAACTATTGTTTGAAGTCAAAGTGGCAGAGGTAAGAATTACAGAGTCCACTTCTGCAAAAAGTCGTTCAGAGAGAATAACAGAAACATCTATTGGAGTTGCTTGCAAAAAAATCCCTCGTCCACGTCTCTCATACCAGTAAACATAAGTAGGGTCACTTTTACTAACAATATATTCTAAGGCAAAACGAAGCTCTTCAGCACGTCTTACTAAAGTATCACGTTCTGGAGGCGGGTCTTTAATATTAAGTAATGTAGCTATTAGACGTTCTAAAGCATTGTCTAAAGCAATAAAGCTTTCTCCTGCATCTGTAGGCTGTTTAGTACCTGTAGAGGTTTGCTTAACAAAAAATTCTAAAGGGAAACTTTGACGGCTTTCTTCTGGAGTTTTTCGATAAAATACTGTCCAAAACTTCTCTGCTTGTTCTGCTAACCTAGCCATAGCTTTAAGCAAACTACCTGCATTGTCATGATCGGTAACAGGAAGTTTTTGTAAATCTGTAATTAAATCATTGAAACTATAATTACTTACTCCTGTACCAAAATATTCTGCTGCAATTTCTTCTATCTCATGTGCTTCATCAAAAATAACAATAGAATAATCTGGCAGGATTTTACCGTAATCATTATTACGTAATGCTAAATCAGCAAAAAAGAGATGATGATTGACTATAATGATATCTGATTCTTGAGCTTTTTGGCGAGCTTTTGTAATAAAACAAGATTCAAAATCAGGGCATTTTTGACCAATGCAAATATCGCTACGAGCATCTAAATGGTGCCAAAAATTAACGTTTTCTGGTAAATCTACTAACTCAGCGCGGTCGCCTGTTTCAGTATCTAATGCCCATCGACGAATCCCGTCAAATAAATCTAGTTCTTCTAACCCTTGTAAAATTGGGGTTTGTTCTGCCCTTTTTAGCCGATATAAACAAAGATAATTAGAACGGCCTTTTAAGTAACTAACCTTTAACTTACGTCCCAGAGTTTTTTCTAGGAAGGGAATGTCTTTGTAGTAAAGTTGTTCTTGTAAATTTTTTGTTGCAGTGGAAATAACAACTTTTTTGTTTAGTGCAAGTGCTGGTACAAGATAAGCTAAGGTTTTGCCTGTTCCCGTTCCTGCTTCACTTAGCAGGCATTTGCCTTTATTCATTGCTGAGAAAATAGCATTTGCCATAGTAACTTGACCAGGGCGATATTCATAATTAGGGTGATATTTAGCAATTAAACCTTGTGGGCCAAAAATTTCTTCCATAATTTATACTACTGAAAAATACGTTAACAAAGTTTTATTAAATACTCCAAAAATTTTACGACTAATAATAACATTAGAAAGAAAATTTGGGGATAGCTTAGACGAAAGATAGCAGAAAAATTTATGATATTGACTCATCAGAAAAACTATCCAAAATTACCCAGCTAGGTATACCACGTTTTTGTATTAACTCTATTATTAGAAAACCTGTTAAAAGACGGCAAGTTTCAAAAGAGTTTAGTTTACTTACTAAACAAATATCTCGAATTGTAACGCCTGGTTCAACTATATGGAAAACTTCTAGCTCATTTCGAGTTAATTTTAATTGTGACAAACGTATCTCCCAATCTTGTGAACGCTCTAATTCTTCATCTAAAGAGTCTATTTCTTTGCGAATATGATCCCAACTACGGATTAATTTAACACCTTGTAAGACAATATCTAGTGTAGAGATACCTAAGTTTGGCAAGTCTTTAGGGGGGAGTTTACCGTCAGCAAATTCAAAATGACCTGTTTGCCAACGAAAAAGACTATAAATAATACCTAATACTTGATAAGTCATTTGTTGGCTTAATTCTGTTTCAGTAATTTTATTAGTTTCTAAAAGTATTTGTCCAAATCGCTTTCCCTGTCTAACCTGTACTTGTGTATCAAGGTATTCTTCTACTGTAATAGTACCTGATCTAAGTAAGACTTCTCCTAAACTATCTTCTCTAACATTTGAGTAGGCAGAAATAATTTGACCATTATCAAATAAAACCGCTTTGCGTATTTCATTTAATGTGATCATTAATGTTCCAACAGCATTGTTAGAATGGAGTTGGTAAAGCAATTGTGGTAACTGACGATCTTTAAGGTTTCCAATTAGCACAAGCTATCCTAAGCATTTTGTGGATTTTTTACTGTGGGCAAACAATAATAGATAACACTTTTTTTGTTGTTAATTCAAGTCTCTATAGGAAACAAATATTTTAAGTACATAAAAAGTATTACTATATTTTACTAGTCATTCTTAAAGACAGGAAAAAAAATATTGTTGTACTTACGCAATAATAAGAGTGTGTTTCAAACCATTGATGTAGTTGACTGCCAATAATTGGTTGTATTGTTAAACTAGTAAGAAGAAAAAAAGCTAATAAACCTATTATTGAAAAAGTCCTCTCAAGTTTTGATCTGGAAAAAATCTTTTCTCCTAAAACAGCCAAGGGTATTGCTAATAAAATAAAATGAGCTTTCCAGCTTAAATTAGAAAGCAGCAACATTAAACAGCAACAAGCCGCTACTTCAGCTATAATAATTCCTTGTTTTTGCTTTAGTATTTTATAGCTATAGTAACTTAGTAAGCTAATAGCTAGAACAAGAAAAATAAAACTTGTCTGACCTTTGCTTAAATCAAAGTAATTTACATTAGGATAATAACTAGCTTCTGTACTAGTGCTAGTAAAAAGTCTTTCTATAGCACCTCTTAAGGATTGATTTCCAGCATATGCCCAGTTAAAACCTTCTCCATTTAAGATAGTGCGCTTAAACCAATCTATTAATAAAGGTTTAGACTGATTTCCTAAAGGTATCAAAGAAATAGCAGTCAGAGTTAAAAAGCAAATAGTTAGATGAATTAAATCTCTCCAACGACGTTTTAAGACTAGATAAAAGCCTAATAATGCAGGGGTTATTTTAATTGCAATTGCTGTAGCTAGGGCTATTTCGCCCCACCAAGCTAAGTTTTTCTTTTTAGCTAATATCCAAAGTAAAATAAGCAATGTTACTAGTATATTAACTTGTCCCCAAAATAAGTTATCTAAAATAAGTCTTGCTAAAGAAATTAATAACAAAGAGCTAATAATAATTTGTTTATTGAGGTCAGAAGATACTAGTTTACTGCTAATAAAAATTACTGATAGAGAAAATAAAATATTAAGCCAATACCAAATAGTAGCTGCTAAAGGTAGGGGAAGTAGTGCTAATGGAATAAGTAGAAAGGCAAATAATGGTAAATATAAATAAGGGGTATTAGTTGCTATTGGATGGTTATAAGGGTCGCCAAAATTATATAAATTTCTTGATGCAGCATAAAAAACTGTAAAATCATTTCCATATTGGTTATCGGTATAGCCTGCTTTAGCTACTATATTTGTACTAAGTAAAGCTGATAGTATAAGGAAAGAAGCAATAGTAAAAAAGAAGGTAAGTTTGGAGGGAAAGTTTTTCATAAAACAAAAGATCCGTGAACAGGTTTCTGCACGGATCTTTCAATTTTTGAGGTGTTATTTTTAACGACGACGAGCGCGATAACTGCTCTTATACTTAGCTTTAGAGGATTTACTATAAGAAGATTTGTTGTAAGATTTCTTTGTTGTAGCATGTCTAACCTTATAACGACCACCACGACGAGCAGAATGTTTGACATAACGAGTTTTATAACGGGATGACATTTCATCACCATCAGGTGAGCCGGGCCGTAAATAACTTTCTACAGGTAGCTGGCTAAAAGCTACTTCAAATTCGCTTAAAGAGCCTTTTGGAAGTTTTAGAGAAAAACCATCTGATGGGGTAACGCCTCGTTTTAATTCTGGATTTAGGTCACGAATGGTTTCATAAGGAGTATTTAATAATGAAGCTGCTACACGTAAATCTAATGCGGCTGTTAAATTATAAGTATCATAGGCTAATTCTGTTTCTGGTTCGACATTAAAGCCGTATTTTGCTGGGTTTTTAGCAATAGTCATAACTGCTAAAATTGCAGGTACATAATTACGGGTTTCTTGTGGTAGAAGTCCTCTATCATAAACTTCCCAAAAATCAGCATATCCACAACGACCAATAGCACGATCCATGCCATTTTCACCGCAATTATAAGCTCCCATTGCTAGTAGCCAATCACCTGCAAAAAAGTTATTTAAGAATTTTAAGTAGCGGGCTGCTGCACGAGTAGCTTTTTCTGGTGCAACACGTTCATCAATCATTCCTGTTTGACGTAGTCCAAAGCGTTCCCCAGTTGATGGAATAAATTGCCAAATACCTTTTGCTGCTGCTGTTGATAGTGCTTGAGGTGTCCAAACAGATTCTACTTGGGCTAACCAAATGATGTCTAGAGGTACGCCTTCTTCTTTAAAAATACGCTCTGCCATTGCACGATAACGACCAGAACGACGAAGGCCAATTTCCATAGTATTTCGACCTTTACCTTGAGTAAAGAAGTTAATGAATTGTACTACAGAAGGATGAGAGATAAATTCAAAGTCAAAGCCTTTAATATCAATATTTTCACCTAAGCTAGAAACACCTTCGGAATCTAAATCTATTTTTGATAGTTCATCTAATGGGGAAGGTTCATATAATTGATAGTTAAAACCTAGGTCTGAGCTTTGGCAAGCAATTAATTGGTGTTTATAAACACGTTCTACTAGTTCTAAATAAAAGGCGCGGAAATTTTGGTCATTACGTGCGCCGTTATTGGCTGTAAGCATTATGTCAACCGCACGATCAAAAGCTAGACGAGCTTGCTCATATTGTTTGGTGGCTAATAGATCTTCTCCTAAGCGATATTGTTGTTCAGCCGAATTAATAATTTTTTGAATTTCAGGGTTTATAGATTTTATTTCTACAGTCTTTTTGAATTGGATAGGAGAATTTGTTATGTTGTTGGTTTGAGCTAGTGAGCTTGTAGAAAATGCTCCTAGCGTCAAAAAGGTAGCACCGAACAAAAAGAGCTTCTTAAATAGCATTGCAGATTTCCCCTTATTTTGAACTTCTTAAGTTTTACTGTAAAAAAGTTGCGGCTTTAGAAGTAGTTTGATGACTACTAGCCTATGCGGTTGGGTATTCTGCTTATAACATAGCAAAATAACCTTTGTCAAACTTAAATTCGCAGGTCAGATGTTTGATTTTTTATTAAAGTTTGCTCTAACTTTAATAAAATCAAAAGATTATTTCTAAAACGCGTTTTCCAGATTTTTGGAAAATTCAAAATTTTGGAGAAATTAAAAATTCTAACTGGTAGATCTTATTAAAATGTTTTTGACCTAATTTAAGAAATCTTTGATTGTTATAGCTAGTTTATTAGCTCGGCTAACACAATCTCCTAAAGATACACCTTGAAGATAATTACTAGCCAAATAGATTCCCAGTTGACTATTAAGCTCTGATTCAATAGTAGCTAACCTAGTTAAATGACCTAGGGTATATTGAGGTATTGCTTTTTGGTATTTATAGATACTAATAGCTTTAGGAGTATTTTTAAGATTTAAGATAGATTTTATTTCTTGACTAACAATTTGTCCTAGCTCTTCATCTGTTAATTCTATAGCCTTTTCATCGTGTGATCCGCCAATAAAGTTTGTTAAAAGTATCTCTTTATCTGGAGCGCGGTTTGGAAAAAGACTTGAACTCCAAATAGAGCCTAATAATCTAATGCCTTGGTTTCTTGGGACTAAAAAGCCAAATCCATTTAGATCCATTTCTAAAGGTAAACTTAAATGTACAACGGCAATAGGGGCATATTTAATTGCTAAAAGCTCATTAGCTAAACCAGGGAAATTACTTAGCCATTTTGCAGAGATATAAGCTGGTGTAGCTAAAACCAAACATTTACTAATAACTTCAGTAACTACATTATTTTGCTTATATTTAATAATATAATTTCCCTTATTTATATTTATAGATAAGATCTCGCAATTTGTTTTTAAGCTATCTTTTAAGTAATTAGCAATGGTTTGAGGAAAAGTAGCTAGACCATCAGCAAAGGAGCAAAGACGTTTAGCTATAGGCTTTTTTCCAGAAGCTTTATTATTACGTGCTGTTTTTATAGCTCCTATCAAAAGAGAACCATAATTATTTTCTAATGTTGCAAGTGTAGGAAAACTTGCGGCCAAACTTAGCTCTTCTGTATTTCCTGCATATATTCCTGATACAAAAGGAGCAACTAGTCGATCATGGACTTGAGGGCCAAGTCTACGTTTTACAAAACTAGCTATAGATTCTTCTTTTGTCTCTTTGCGCTTACTAATTATTGGCTCAGCTAAAATACGTAATTTTCCACCTAAGCTTAATAATTTAGAAGAAATTAAAGCAGGTGGGCTTAAAGGTACAGTTTGGAGTTTACCATTAAGATAAACATAGCGGGGCATTTTGGGATTGGCTGTAACTAACTCATTATTTAAGTTTAGTTCGCTAATTAGCTGATTAATTTCATCAGATTCTTGAAAGCTATTTGGCCCATATTCAAGTAGATAACCATTGACCCTAGTGCTATTTATTACTCCTCCTGCTCTAGTATTTTGCTCTAAAATAGCTAACTTAATATTTTGTTTAGTCAATTGATAAGCAGTTACTAAGCCTGTAATTCCTGCACCAATAATTACAACATCTTGATAATTGCTCATCTATTAATTGCTCCAATACCTAAAATAGCTTTAGCTGTTATTTATGCTTACTTTTTCCGACAATAATTGTAGTTGTTTATCTAGCATTAGCAAAATATCTCTCATGCCTTGGATAATTTCCATAATTTCATTTGCATCTAAGGAAACTTGAACAGATGGAATATTTACAACTTCATCTTTGTGGGGTCTTTCAATAACGCTTGCTAGGGCTTGATCGGCTGCCGTTATTCGCTGAATGCCTCCAGATTCTTGTTGGCTTAAAAAGGAAGTAAGGCGGGATTGTTCTGCTAAAAAAAGGTCTTGGAAAACATTGTGTAGACTGACATTTAAGGCAACTATTTCTGTTAAAACTATAGGTTGGAAAAATGATTCTCCTAAATCATTTTTTATTTTGCGTAGCTTTAGTAGCACTTGTTTTTCTAGCATTTCACGTAGTGAGCGAATAGTTAGCAGGCGTTTTCTTTCCTCTGCAATTAAGGAAACTGTAGCAGTTAATTTATCTTCCGTTAAAGTTTGTAGGTGAAAAGTTGTAAAAATATTTTCTAGATGATTTTTTAATTCTGGAGGTGGTAGTAAAAAGGTTTCACTTTCGCGGGTTTGAAAAGCCATTCTACCTAATCTAGTAACTACAAGGTCTGTTTTGTCCCTGTCTTCTGTAGATCTACTAGTTTTAGTTAAATAAAAAGTAAGTAAATGTTCTAGTGGTATAACAGAAGGCGAGTTTGCTTCTTCAAATAAAAGTCTTAATTTGCTAACAGAAGTTTCTGAATCAAATTTTTCTAAAACTTGTCTCCAGACAGCAAGACGAGCATTTATATCTTGGGTTTTTTCTTCGTCAAAGTTGGCTAGATTGCTATAAATATCACTCTCCAAAAGTGATAAATCAAAGGTAAGATCTAAAAGGATTTTTTTTTCTTTGTCTAAAATGGTAAAGATATCATTAACACTTGCTAACAACTTATAATCATTTAAGTAATTACGTGTATTTGTAGAAGATAACGAACTAATTATTTGTGTCATTATATATATAGCTCCAAATTAATAATTATTTAGGATAAGGATAACTTCTGAGTCTATTTAATTTATTGTTTATTAGCAACATCAATGGGCTTGAAGCATTAGCATACTTTGCGACAGTTAAAATTAAAATGGAGATTGTTGCCAAGAAAACGGCTAGCGTGTATATTAGTTGAGGTTTTTAATAACATTACAAATAAGTTCCAAGTAGAAAAATTATGGCCCGAACTGTTTCACCAGAAAATGAAGCCATCAGACGACAACAAATTGTCTCTGCTGCTCATAGCGTTTTTATTAAAAAAGACTTTTCCAAAGTACGCATTGAAGATATTGCTAAACAAGCAAAATTATCTAAAGGAGCAGTGCTTTATTATTTTGAAACAAAAGAGGATGTCTTTTTAGCTCTGTTTGAATGGCTTACTCAATTAGTTGCTCAACGCTTTGAAACCGCAGTAAATACTAGCAAAGATCCCTTAATACAACTTAATAATGTAGTAGATCAAGCATTTGATTCTGTTAAATTACATAGAGCTTTTTTCCGTATCTATCTAGATTGTTTAGGTCAGGGTAGCCGAAAAGAAGAATATGCCAAAATTAACCGAGCATTTTATCAAGCCTGTCATGAGCATTACCGTAAAATTATTGAAAATGGGCAACGCTGTGCATTGTTTCGAGATATTGATATTAATGATGCTTCACTTGTAATGCGTGCAATTATTGAAGGTCTTGGGATTCAATGGCTATTTATGGGAACAGATCAGGACTTAAAACATTATGGCAAACTAGCTAGGGAAGCTATTTTGCGTTATCACGGAATTGAACCAAGGGAGCTAGAGCTAAAAAGACTAGCTAATAAAATAAATAATGAGGCTAAAACAGAAGAAATTATTGATATGCCGCTAGTTGTTAGCTAAAGTGTAATTTGGTATTTTATCTTTCAGAATCGCCCAAGCGATGACACAACCTTTAGCTTGGCAGGTGACTGCCAAGAAATAAGGCAGGTGACTGCCAAAAAATAAATAAATTAACAAAACCTCGTTTTATGCAATTAAATGCCCAGTTCTATCACGATTTATTTAATAAGCGTAGCCAGCAAACATCATCCTTAATTGTCAAAGAAGGATGGGCTAGTTCTAGTAATTTAATGGAGTTAGTAAAAAAACTTCAGGAAGATGCTAATGCTAGACATGTTTTTATTATTGAGCGTAGCGGCAAAGACTCTATTTCTTATGGTGACTTAGGAAATATTCATACTACAGACCTAGTAGCTTTAATTGTAGGAAAAACTTTAGCTTGTGATGCTTTAGCAAATTTAGTTAATGGAAGTAACTTTTCTGCTCTTTCTGTGGAAGGTAAACGTTGGGGCGCACATATGTCAGCGTTAGGAGAAAGAGCTATTTTGATTGTGATTTTTGACCAACAAACAAATATTGATCGTGTAGGACTTCGTATAAGACGTGCTGCAAAAGAATTGGCAGAAACCTTAGCCCTAGTAAATCAGCTTATCTAAGAAAATTACTAAACGCCTCTTTTATCTGCTGCCCAAACGTACTTGTGTAATTGAAGTTGAAATCTTACAGGCAAATTATCGTCTAATATCCATTCTACCAAAGCTTGTGGCTGAATTTTTTCATAAACTGGAGAAGCTAAAAGGCGAAATCTTCCAAGGTTATATTTATTGATAATTTCCCTAACCCATTCATAATCTGAGCGATTAGCAATAACAAATTTAATTTCATCTTGTTGTGTTAAATAGTCTAAATTAGACCAAAGATTTTTTTCACTCTCCCCACTAGCAGGGCATTTAATGTCCATTATCTTAATTACCCTAGGATCTAAAACTGAAACATCCCGATGTCCGCCTGTTTCAATCATAACTGTGTAGCCTAGTTCAAGTAATTGATAGGCTAGGGTAGGAATATCTTTTTGTAGTAAAGGTTCTCCTCCAGTAAGTTCTACTAGTCGAACAGGAAAGCTTTGTATTTTGTTTATAATTTGTTCTAAAGAGAGTTTTTCACCACCATAAAATGCAAATTCGCTGTCACACCAACTACAACGCAGGTCGCAACCTGTTGTGCGTACAAAAATACAGGGCAAACCAGCAAAAGATGATTCCCCTTGAATACTTTGGTATATTTCTGTAATCCTCATAAAATTTTCTGACAAGTATTTTTAAGATAGCAAAGTACGAAGGGCCCCTAGAACACGCCAAAATTTAACAAATGGTTGATAAAAAAGACTTTCTACTAAAGAGGCCAATACTAGGTTAACTATTTCTGCTAGTGAGTGTTGATATCTTAAGGAGAATTCATCAGCAATTATTCCACTCAAACTAACTAACAATGAAAAAGTAATAAAAGCAATAAAATAAAGTACAGTTAATTCTAAGGATATGGCACCAATTAAAAAAGCTATTGGAGCTAAAACTATACCCAGTAAAGTCAATATTGGATTGAGAGTTTCTAAAATTAGCAAACATGAAGCTAAAAAAGATTGTTTGGATGTTAGCTTAAATAATAGCTTAATGTTACTAATAGCTGCTCTTAATACACTAGCTTGCCAGTTACTATGTAATTCAAAAGCATTTTGTGGCTCTGCTAAGTTATTTTCCCAGCAAAGAACATCTGGGATATAGGAAAATCTATAGTTTTGCTTTTTCCCACTTAATAATTGTTGAATTTTAAGATTAAGTGTTAGGTCTGAAAGATCTGAGTCAGAAAAGCCTCCTATCTCAATTAATTCCGTTTTCTTAACTAATTTAACAGCATTGTTGTTAGCAGTAACTAAACAGAAATTATCTCTAATAATTAGACTACTATGGAAAAAGTGTTTTCTTTCAATAACTTGTAGGTTTTCTCTTAAAGACACATCCTCAATATTAACTCTTTTTTCCCCTAACCCAACCGTCATAATTGTTGTTGAAGGGTATTCAATAAATGGTTTTGCTAGTAGTAGTAAAGCATCACGAGTAAGCAAATGATTAGGCTCAACAATACATATTAAGGGAGCTTTAGCTAAATTAACTCCAATATTTAAACAGTCTGCTCTTCCTGTGTGCGGTTTTTCTACTACTGTAATAATAGGGTATTTAGGAGAAGTATAAGTAGCTGTAATGGAACTAGCTGGAAGTGATCGACGAAATATTCTATTAAGCGGTTGCAAACCAAACTCTATTTCTAAAACCTCCATTGTATTATCTGTAGAACCATCATTAATAATGATAATTTCGTAGTCTGGATAATTAAGTGCTAGTAAGGCTTTAACTGTTTCTGTTAATCCATAACCTTGATTGCGTACCCAAAGCACAATAGAAATAGGCTGAGTTTTTGGAGAATCAACCAAGGTAAAGCGACTATTAAAACGTCGGCTAATTACATTATGTCGAGCAATTTGTAAGGAAAATAAACTTTGACCTAAACTTGCTAAACTAGTGATAATAAAATATGTTAACAGGAAAACAATTAATAAAGCTAATGCAGAAGTAAAAGCCGAGATAGCATCCGATAAAGTAACTAGATAGTAAATAACAAATAGAAGAAATAACAGCAAGGGACTAATCAATAGAACTAAGGCTAATACTCTATTGGTATTACCTAGTTGATTAGATTGAGGTTGTATTTTGGGGCTTTCAGATGTCAAACTTAGCTGCTCCATCTAACTGCAACTCCTCAAGAACTTGTTTAGCAATATCACGGGCAAAGCGGTCAGGATTTAAGGTTTGAGTGCGAAGTTCTGCTAAACCATTAGTACCTAACAGTGCTAGTGAATGTGCTGCATTATGGCGCACCCACCAAGCTTCGTCCGTCAGTGAACGAGTAAGGGCCGGAATAGATTGTTCTTGTTGTAATTGTCCAAGAGCTTTAGCCGCTACAGCACGAACAGGCCAATCTTTGTCTGATAAACAATTTAAGATTAGATCTAACTCATCGTTAGTTTCTATTCCTACCGCAGCAATAGCCCGAATAGCACGCGCTCGCATATCTATAGAGTCATTACTTAAAAATTTTGTAGCTGCTAAACGTGCTGCTCTTGCTCCTAAACGCTCACTGCCTCGATGACCAAAATCAGCAATTAACTCCAAAACTGTTTTCTGTGCAAGCTCCCTACGTTCTTTTACTGCTCCAGACGCTTGTAGTAGGTCTAAAAGAGGCCGCGTTATATCTGCTTGCATATTAAGTAATTTATCTGCTACTTGTAATACTTGCCAGCCATCTGCGTCGGCTAGTGCATAAATAATTGAAGGAACTGAACGTAAATCGCCAATGTCGGCTAGTGAACAAACAGCAGCCAAACGCACTTCTTTATTATCATCTCGTAGCAAAGCTGTAATAACTTCAATTGCGCTTGCACAATGAATGCGTCCTAATCTAATGGCAGCTTCAGATTTCTTTATCCAATTACCTTTTTGTAATGTGTCAATGTCTTTTTTTAAAAAACCTAACTGATCATAGGTTTCACGAATTTTGCTTATTTCTTCTTCATAAAGTCCGTTAGTATATTCTACTAAGCAATCCCGCAAACAATTTCTATCTTTTTTACTTATACTAAGCAAAGTACTAGCTAAATCTTTGCTATCTAAGACTTCTAGAGAGCCAAATTGAGCTATTTTTTGTTGAATTGCAGCTTGTAAACTAGCACGTAGCAGGGCGCGTCTACTTCGTTGAGCTACAGATGAATAGCTATAAATTACCAAACCTAACACTAAAATGGCCCAAAGAAAAAGTAGAATTGCCAAGAAATAAAATAGCCATACCATGCACTACTCCGGGCGAAAACTTTTAATAATGGTTTTGAGTGCTTAAAAATAACTCAGCTATGCTAACACATTTTTTTTTCTAGGGCTATGTTTGGCTAGGTTAAATATTCTATTAACAAAAAATTAAACCGAGAGAATTTTAGTCTCTCGGTTTAATAAAGTTTTATTTTGATAAAAATTACTTTTTACTTTGCACCAGCTTTTTTAAGTAAGCTGATTATTTCATGTTCCTGATTGGTATCTAGTTCATCTGTTCCAAATATGTCTTTAGCAATAAAGAGGGCTGTTTCACCTTCAGCATTTTTGATGTTAACATCAGCACCTTTATCAAGTAGTAATTTAACAGCTTCAATGTTTTCATTAGCTACAGCTATCATTAAAGCTGTAGTGCTTTCAGCATCCTTTAGGTTAACATCAGCACCTTTATTTAGTAATAATTCTAGGGTTTCTTTGTTGTCGTTATTAACAGCTATCATTAAAGCAAATTCACCATCAGCATTTTTAACGTTTGGATCAGCACCTTTTTCAAGTAATAGTTGAAGTAGCTCAAAATTATCATTTGCAACTAATTGAAGTAGTGGATAATCACCGTCAACGGTTTTAACATTAAGGTCAGCACCTTTATCAAGTAAAAGTTTAGTAATATCAATATTTTCATTGTTTAACGCATCAATTAACAATGTTTCACCATCAAGACTTTTACCATTAACATCAGCACCCTTTTCAAGTAAAAGTTTGGTTATATCTAAATCACTCATTGATATTGCTAAAGCTATAGCTGTGTTTCCATCATGATCTTTAGTGTTAATATCAACACCTTTTTCTAAAAGAAGGTTTACTAGGTCTAAGTCGCCTTGTTGGACAGCCGAAATTAAAATTGGTGAGTTATTGCGATCTTTAGTATTTGGGTCAACACCTTTTTCTAAAAGAAGTTTAGTGATATCTGTGCTGTTAATTCTAATGGCTACTGTTAAAGGAGTATCTCCGTCTTTGTCTTTAACATTAAGGTTAGCACCATTTTCTATTAGTAAATTGGTTACATCAATATGATCTTCTGCAACTGCATGTATGAGGGCAGTTTCTCCATTGTTATTTTTGGCGTTTACTTCAATTTGTTTATTTAGTAGTACTTTGACTGTATCAAGATGTCCTGCGGTAGAAGCAATAACTAGCGCATTGTTGCCTTTATTATCTTTAGCATTAAGTTCAGCACCTTTTTCAAGTAAAAAGTTAACTGTGTCGCTATGTCCTTCAGATGCAGCCATTAGCAAAGCAGAACGCTTATATTTATCTCTATAATTTATATCCATTCCTTTTTCTAATAGCACTTTTACTTGGTCAGTGCGGCCTGCTGCGGCTGCATTAATAAGGGCTGTTTTTTCAGCATTACTACGGGCAAAGCCAGCAGCTAAGGCAAAGATAATAATAAGAACGCCAAAAACTTTTTGGATTTTAGTCATAAAATTTCCCTCAAAATAAAACTTAGATTAATTATCTTATGATAATAGATTAATGGTATTTTAGATAATGTTTGGTGCTTGCTCATACGCAACTTTTTAAATATGGTTCAATAATTTCTCGGTTAAAAATTTTGCTAGACGTATGTTTATTACCTTACGCTTATTCTATTAGCTTTTGATATTCTGAAAGCGAAAATCCAAATAAAACCATATCACCTTTAATAATAAATGGACGCTTAAAGAGGTTAACTTCTTGAGTTAGTAAATTTATAGCTTCTTCTTTAGTCAAGCTTTTATCTTTTAGCCCAAGTGATTTGTAAGGTGTGCTTTTTGGATTAATAAAACTAAAAATGTCTCGACCCTCTACTAGCTGAAAAATTTCCTCTTTTGTGAATGGTTTTTTCGCTAAATCCCGTTCTTTCATACTAACACCTGAAGTTAAAAGAAAATTCCTTGCATTTCTACAAGTGCTACAAGTCGATTTCCAATAAAACTCTATTGATGACATAAATTTACCTTTTCTAAAAGTTAAAATAATTTGGAGCAATCATGCACAAACAAATTCATTTATTTCAAGTTGAATTTCAACCTATCTTTTACTTTTTCCTGTTTTTTATACTAGGAATATTACTAGCAAATCTTTTAATTATTTCTAAAACCTTAATACTAAGTTTTTTAATTATTAATCTTATTATTCTTTGTATTTTCTATTATTTAAGGAAATATCAAAAATTAACTGGCTTACTTATTATGTTTGGCTTTCTAATAGGAGCTTTTTTATTAGCAACCATAGAAAAAGAGCAAAATAATTACACCGAACAAATTATTGATAAACAAATTTACTCTAATTGGACACCAGATCAAACAGTTGAAATCTATGGGGAAATAACAGAATATCCAAAAATAGCAGATAATTATTTTTATTTAAGTGTTCGTACAAATTTTATTATAAGAAATAATAAAACTATTAATTTACCTGCTCAGGTAAAACTACTATTTTGGTTAAATGATCAAAACTATCAACAAGAAATTTTAACCCCCGGAACTATTGTACAAGTATTAGCACAACTACAAGCTAGACAAAGATTTCAAAATCCTGGGGGAATGGATACTAAAGAAATACTTAAGCTACAAGGATATGATTTTTCTGCAAGTGTAAAAGGGCAAGAAATGCTGGCTATATTAGCTAAGAAAGACACTAACCCTTTTGTTTATCTAATTTATAAGCTACGTCAACATATTAATAATGCTATCGAACAAAATTTTGAACTTCAAAGATCTGCTGTCTTAAAAGCTATTATTTTGGGAGATGATAGTTTTATAAATGCAGAAATAGCTGAAAAATTTCGTGTTAGCGGACTTTATCATATTTTGGTAATTAGCGGCTCACATATAGCTTTTTTAACTTGGCTGCTTTATAAAATACTTAAGCAAATTTCTAGTAATAAATGGATACATTTTATTGTTATTAGTTCATTAATTTGGCTTTATAGCTTAGTAACAGGAGCAGATCCACCAATATTACGGGCAACACTTATGGCTACAGTTATGTTGATAGGAACATTATTTTATCGACAAGCCCAGCCTTCTAATCTAATTGCTATAACAGGTTTAATTTTATTAGCTTATCGTCCAATAACACTGTTTGAAGCTAGTTTTCAACTAACATTTTTAGCAATCTCTTTAATTTTGTTAATAGTAATTCCTTTGGTAAAAAAACTAGAGAATATAGCTAATTGGTATCCTAATAGTAAAAGTCCCTTTCCTCCACAATCACATAAAATTATTAAATGGTTAGCAGAGTTATTGTTTTGGAGCGAAAAACGGTTTTCACAAAAACAAGCAGAGTCAAACATAAAATACAATCTAGAAAAAAATCCTTGGGCAGCGAAATTAGAGAAATATTACTTACAAAAGCCACTACAAATAGCAGTAATAATGTTAATTACATCAATAATTGTTCAACTAGGGCTGCTTCCACTTTCAATTATTTATTTTCACCGAGTAGTTTTTATAGGAATTATCTTAAATATTTTGGCAGAGTTATTAATGAGTTTATTATTAACATGTTTTGTAATATTTATAATATTTGATAGTTTTATAAACACTTTATCTAACTATTTAATATATATTATAAATTATCTAATTGATCTATTTATTTATATTTCCTGGACGCAATTTTTAGAGTTAATCAACAAAAAATACTTTTATTTAAGCTATAGAATTGCAGGCTGGTATAACTGGCAAACTATTTATTATATTGGCTATTGGCTAATTATTGTATTTTTATTAGTAAGGATAGATAACTGGCAAGTATTTACTATTCCAGTTAAGAAAATAGAAGAAAAAAGAAAGAAGAAGAAAAGTTATATTATAAATATAATAATTATAGTTTTATATTTATTTTCATTATTAATAATTAGTTTACCAAATAAATATTATTCAAATGTTTTTAATAATAAAACTACAGGTTTAGAGATAGTATTTTTAGATGTTGGTCAAGGGGACGCAATTTTTATTCAATTTCCTCAAGGTACTACTATGATGATTGATAGTGGTGGTGAAATACCTATAAAAAATGGCAATCAAGCCATAGAAAAACGATTTTCCATAGGTGAGCAAGTAGATTCTCCTTATCTTTGGTCAAGAGGCTTGGAAAAGCTTGATTATATTGTGGTTACACATCCACATTTAGATCATATGCAAGGGTTTAATGAAGTAATAAAAAATTTTGCTATAAAACAGGCTATTTTGCCTTATTCAAAGGGTTTAGAGATGGAATGGATGGAATTTAAGCAAAAACTTGACGCTAGTAATATTACTACTAATATTTGGTCAAGAGGACAAACCTTTTTTATTGATGGAGTAAAAATAGAAGTGCTTTGGCCCGATAAAGTTGATAAAACAAGCTTTAGTGCAAATAATCAGTCTTTAGTTTTACGCTTAAGCTATCAGGGTTATAGCATTTTATTTACAGGAGATATAGAAAACAAAGTAGAAAGTATTTTGACAAATATAAATGATGGTTTAATGGTAGATGTGTTAAAAGTTCCTCATCATGCTAGTAAGACTTCTAGCACAGAAGAGTTTTTAGAAAAAACATCGCCTAAGTTTGCCATAATTTCTGCTCCAGCTAAATCACGCTTCAAACACCCTCATCCAGAGGTTTTAGAGCGATATAAGACATTAGGAACAGAAATTTATCAAACAGGATTAAATGGAGCAACTACTGTTTATATAAAAGATAACAAACTAGAAATCAAAAAATACAAATAAACTCAAACAATTAGGATTGTTTGAGGAAAAGACAAAGAGCCATTAAATATAAATAATGGCTCTATTTACCTAAGAGGAAAAACTAAACACTAAAAGAACTGCCACAACCACAACTACCAGAAGAATTTGGATTCTTAAAGGTAAAACCAGAACCCATAACGGTGCTAACATAATCAATTTCAACACCATCAAGTAATTGTAAACTAAAAGAATCAACAAATAGTTTTAATCCGTTGGATTCAACAATTTTGTCGCTTTGTGTTGGACTATCTTCTACATCCAAAGCATATTGATAGCCAGAACACCCACCAGGTAATACACGTACACGTAAACCAGCGTTAGCTATTTCCATGCCTTCGGCTGACATAAATTTTTTTACTTCACTGACTGCTGTTTCTGTAACATTAATCATAACTTAGAAATCTCCTAAAAAGAACTTACAAGTATTTTATTGATAAAATAAGAAGTAAGAAATAGTAATAGGCTAAAAATTAAGCGATTTTAATTTAATAACAAACTGTTTATGTAAATTTTTATTTAGAAATAATAACAAACAAAATAATTTATAACAGCTTGTATAAGCTAAAACAGCTTATTTTTAACATTAAACTTAAAACTCAAAGACCTAGCTTAACTTAAAGAGTTAAGCTGCTCTAAAATCCGCAGAACTGCCAGTAGAACTATCGTCATGTATATCAACTTCTATCAAGCCTTCACGATAAAGTGCATAGCCACTAGAAGTAGATGCAATGATTGCCGGAATACCACGTTTACCAAACCATTGTTGCCAAGTTTCTAAATCTTTATAAGCATCGGATTTTTTGCTTTTTACAAAAGTAGAAAAACGATTTGATTCAGTGACTTTTACTTTGTGTCCCATTAGATTTTCTTCACCCTCCGTCATATCTGTAATTTATTTAATTTAATTAATCAAAATTTAATATTGGCAGCCTAGTGGGTTTTAACGCTCTAATATTTAATTCTGTTGCTAGTGCTTCGGCTGCTTGACAAAATGCTTGTGCTTGAGGACTATCAGGCGCGCCAGCTACTATTGGCACTCCTAAATCGCCACCTTCACGAATACCTAAACTAATTGGGATTTTACCTAAAAGAGTAACTCCAAACTTTTCTGCTAGTTCTTCGCCTCCTCCAGAGCCAAATATTTCATGTTTTTCTAAACAATTAGGGCAAGTAAAGTAACTCATATTTTCAACAATACCTACTACATCAACACCAACTTGTTGGAACATGTTATGCGCTTTGCGTACATCAGCAAGTGCTACTTCTTGAGGAGTGGTAACAAGCACTGCACCAGAAACAGGTACAAGTTGTGCTAAACTTAGCTGAACATCACCTGTTCCAGGAGGCATATCAACTAATAAATAATCAAGTTCAGTCCAATCTACATCCCGTAAAAATTGCTCAATTAATCGATGTAGCATAGGGCCACGCCAAACTACTGCTTGATCCCCTCGATTAAGCAAACCAACAGACATAAATTTCACGTTGTAAGCTTCTCTAGGTAAAATCTTTTTACCTCGTACTTTAGGCTCTTCAATACTACCCATCATAATTGGTACATTAGGCCCATAAATATCTGTATCTAATAAACCTACTTTTGCACCCATAGCGGCTAGTGCTACTGCTAAATTTACAGCTACAGTTGATTTACCTACGCCACCTTTACCAGAGCTAACAGCAATAATATTTTTTACACCTACAACAGATTCACGATCTCCAATAGCTTTTCCTTTTGGAACGTCTAATTCTGTTCGGATTTCGGCGCGTTGGGCCCCGGGTATTTTTAATATTGCTTGGCGAGCTTGTTCTTCTAATTCTTGTTGCAATGTTTGTGAAGGAGTTGCTACAACTAAACGAAAACCAATGATCCCTCCACAAATTCTAACATCTTTAACAAAATTTAAACTAACAATATCTTTTTTTAATTTAGGTTCTTTAACTGATTTTAATACTTCTAAAACTTGTTGTTCAGTAATTTTTTCTGACATTTTTTTGCTTTCTATAAACTTAAAAAATAAAGTTTGCTCAATTAAACTTAGGAACTAGCTAAAAACTAGCTAATTAAGTTTTGGGCAATCTAAGATCAAACCACTAAGGCTAAATTTAAGGTTTTATCAAAAAACTCTAGTTTTTGTAAATAGTATAACTAAATTTTGGTTTGAATTTATTTGGTTTAGAGGATATTGTGTAACAGCTATTTTGTCAATAAAAAAATTGAAAAAATACTTTAGCTAGCAAATATAGGAATATGAGAAAATATATATAACTTTAGTCATAACAACTAATTACAAGCAATAAAAGGAATTTGAATTAAACTTAGTTAGGGGATTTTAGAAACAAAATGCTTGACAAAATCAATGCTACTAACTATCCTCTAGCTAGTTAAGCGGCTATTTAATTTAGAATTAATTGTCAGAGAAAAATCTCTCTTAGATGAACTAATTTAAATAAATTATTTTTTCTATTTTGTAAACACAAATTACCTTTTTTGAGTTCTTTTATTAATTTATATTCTTTATGACTAAACCAGGTATTGCAAATAGCATTATTGATTTAATAGGTAATACGCCATTACTAAGATTAAACAGAGTAGTTGAGCCTAACTGTGCAGAGGTAGTGGTTAAACTTGAATCTCTTAACCCAATGTCATCAGTAAAAGATCGTATTGGGGCTGCTATGATTGAAGCAGCAGAAAAGGCTGGTTTAATAAAAGCTGGTGAAACTACTATTATTGAACCAACTAGCGGTAATACAGGCATTGCACTAGCTCTTGTATGTGCTGCAAAGGGGTATCGTTGTATTATCACAATGCCAGAAACTATGACAATAGAACGAGTTAGAACCCTTAAAGCTTTGGGTGCTAAAGTTGTTCTTACTCCAGGCCCGCAAGGAATGCGAGGAGCAATTCAAAAGGCAGAAGAATTAGTACGTAGTACACCTAATTCTTTTATGCCTCAGCAGTTTAATAATCTGTCTAATCCAGAGATTCACCGTAAAACTACAGCACTTGAAATTCTAAGAGATACTGAGTCAGAATTTGACGCTTTTGTTGCTGGAGTTGGTACAGGTGGGACGATTACAGGTTGTGCAGAAGTCTTTAAGGCTCGCTTAAAAGAAGTACTGGTTTGCGCTGTTGAACCAGCAGATTCTCCTGTGTTATCTGGTGGTAGCCCTGGGCCACATAGAATACAAGGTATAGGTGCCGGGTTTATCCCTGAAGTACTTAACCGTAGTCTTATTGATAGAGTAGTTACAGTCTCTTATGAAAACGCTAAGCAAATGTCTAGGCGTTTAGCTAGAGAAGAAGGTATTTTTGTAGGGATTTCTTCAGGCGCAATTACTTGGGCTGCTACGCAAATTGCTAAAGAATTAGGCACTGGTAAGCGGGTTGTGGTTGTGCTACCTAGTTTTGGAGAAAGATATCTTTCTACTGATTTATTTAACTTTGACGATGAAGAAAACGAAAAATCATAGAGGTAAAATTATGAAACTCCCAATCTACATGGACTATCACGCTACAACACCTGTAGATCCACGAGTATTTGAGGCAATGAAGCCATACTTTACAGAGATTTTTGGAAATGCTGCTAGTCGTAACCATAGTTTTGGCTGGCAAGCAGAAGAAGCTATTGAAATAGCACGAAAACAAGTTGCCCAACTTATTGGGGCGACAGCCAAAGAAATTGTCTTTACTAGCGGTGCAACAGAGTCTAACAACCTTGCCATTAAAGGCGTTGCCGAAATGTATCAGGAAAAAGGCAATCATATCATTACCGTAGTAACAGAACATAAAGCAACTTTAGATTCCTGCAAACATTTAGAAAAACAAGGTTATCAAGTAACTTATCTACCTGTTGATCAATATGGTTTAATTGACCCTGAAGATGTACGTAGAGCTATTACAGATAAAACTATTTTAGTTACAATAATGATGGCTAATAATGAAATAGGTGTAATTCAGCCAATAGCTGAAATAGGCAAAATAACCCGTGAAAAAGGGGTTTTACTTCATACGGACGCAGTACAAGCAGCGGGAAAAATAGCGGTAGATGTAAATGCCTTAAATGTTGATTTGCTTTCTATCAGTGGACATAAAATGTATGGCCCAAAAGGTGTTGGTGCATTATATGTTAGAAGGAAAAATCCTCGTGTAATGGTTTCACCTATAATTGATGGTGGCGGACATGAACGAGGAATGAGATCGGGAACTCTTAATGTTACTGGTATTGTTGGTTTAGGTAAAGCTGCTGAAATTGCTCGTTTAGAAATGCCTGAAGAAATGCAAAGAATTGCTCAACTAAGAGACAAGCTACAAAAAGGAATCTTTGACCAAATTCCAGAAGTTTATATTAATGGACATCCTAGTAAGCGATTACCTAACAACTTAAATGTTAGTTTTGCTTATGTTGAAGGGGAATCATTATTGATGGGTATAGGTGAGATTGCTGTATCATCTGGCTCAGCTTGTACCTCGGCTAGTTTAGAACCTTCTTATGTATTAAAAGCTTTGGGTGTTGGTGAAGAATTAGCTCATAGTTCCTTGCGTTTTGGGCTTGGGCGGTTTAATACTGAAGAAGAAGTTGATTTTACTATTGAAAAAGTTACTCAAGCTGTCAATAAACTTCGGGATCTTTCTCCACTTTGGGAAATGGTACAAGAGGGAATTGACCTAAAGAGTGTTACTTGGGCAGCACATTAATTTTAATTTCTTAAATCTCTTATTTACGCTAAGGAGAAAAGGCCAAATGGCATACTCAGATAAAGTTATTGATCATTATAATAATCCTAGAAATGTTGGTAGTTTAGATAAAAATTCCCCTGAAGTTGGTACTGGCTTAGTTGGCGCGCCTGAATGCGGCGATGTTATGAAACTGCAATTAAAAATTAATAAAGAAGGTGTAATTGAAGATGCACGCTTTAAGACTTTTGGTTGTGGTTCGGCTATTGCTAGCTCTTCCTTAGCAACAGAATGGGTAAAAGGTAAAACTATTGATGAGGCATTAAAAATAAGAAATACTGACATTGTAAAAGAGCTTAATCTACCCCCAATTAAGATTCATTGTTCAGTATTAGCTGAAGATGCGATCAAATCAGCAATTGCTGATTACAATAAAAAACAAGAAACTGTACAAGAAGTTTTGCAAGAAGTTAGCTAGGCAAAATCAGGCTAACACTAAGCAGGGACGTGTTAGCCTTTAATTTTATATTTTTTAGAGGTTTTTTAAATGTCTTTAGAACTAACTAATAGTGCGGCTGAACGAATCAAAGAAATCTTACACGAACAAAATCTTGCTGATGGTGGAATGCGAATAGGTGTTAAAAGCGGTGGTTGTTCAGGTTTAAGTTATATTTTAGACCTAGAAACTCAAGAGCGTCCTGGAGATAAAATTTTTGAACGGGATGGAGCTAAAATTTTTGTTGATCTAAAAAGCTAT
Source organism: uncultured Clostridia bacterium (assembly GCA_964492845.1). Taxonomy (GTDB): domain Bacteria; phylum Acidobacteriota; class Blastocatellia; order Chloracidobacteriales; family JADJPF01; genus JADJPF01. The sequence goes on along the minus strand of CAZBMZ010000012.1, from coordinate 45,587 downwards.
TTATTTCTAAATGGAATGATAGTTGATTACAAAGATGAAGGCGGTTTGATGGGACGAGGATTTAAGTTTGTAAATCCTAACTCTGCTGGCGAATGTGGTTGCGGAGAATCTTTTACAGTTTAACAGTTTAATTTTAGTCAACTACTCTACTTTCTTTATAAGAACGAATCTTTAAAATTAAGTGTCGTTTCTACTTTCAGCCCAGTACACTTGTGCTGGGTTTTATCTTTTCAACTAACACTTTATTTTAATTAATTTAGAGGTATTTTGTTTTGCAAGAGGCAAGGTTATTAGAAAAAAAATGTTGGTATTGTACTACAACAACTGATGAGCATTTTTGCTTATCTTGTGATCGTATTCAAATGCTAGATCTAGCATCTAACTACTTTTCTTTCTTTAAGTTACCTATAAAATATCATCTTGATGCAAATCACCTTGAAGCTAAGTTTTATGAGCTAAGTCGTAAGTTTCACCCAGATTTTTTTTCACAAGCTAGCGAAGTTGAACGACGCTATAGCACAGACAGAACTTCTATGCTTAATGATGCTTATCGCACACTTAAAGACCCAATTCGACGAGCCAACTATTTATTGACCCTTCAAGGTTTTCAACCTAAAAAAGAACAAACTCCACCAGATCTTTTAGAAGAAATCTTTGAATTAAATGAACAGATAGAAGATCTACGTAATGCAAAAAAGGCTAGAGATAAGAATCAAATTTCACTTCTAAAAAAGCAAGTTTTAGCTACAGAAGAAATGCTAAATGAGCGAGAAGCCGCATTAAATAACCAGTTAAAACAAGTTTTTCAAAAATGGGATAATTTACCTGATGAAGTTTCTATGGTAGAAAAACAACAAATATTAGCTAAAGCTAGCGATTTGTTAGCGCAAATGAAGTATATAAATAATTTAATTAATGATATAGATGAAGAATTTAATGGTTAGATAATAAATTAATGAGGTGTTTAAGTTTTTTATGCCAAAAGTTGTTGGTATTGACCTTGGAACAACTAATAGTTTAGTTGCTTATGTTGATAGTAGTGGGAAACCGCAAGTAATTGAAAATAAACAAGAACAAAGATTAATTCCTTCTGTAGTCCATTACAGTAAGGATAAAGGATTACTCGTTGGTGAGGCGGCTCGCGCTCAATTAATTCCCGACCCAATGAATACTATTTATTCAGTAAAAAGATTTATGGGTAAAGGGGTTGCTGATGTTACAGAAGATTTATCAATGGTGCATTTTCAAGTAGCGGAAGGTAGCGAGCAAGTCATCAGATTCCGTTTAGCAGACAAAGAATTTACTCCGCCAGAAATTTCTGCATTAGTCCTACGAGAATTAAAAAAACAAGCAGAAGATTTTTTTGGTGAAGAAGTTAAAAAGGCTGTTGTTACTGTCCCAGCTTATTTTAATGATGCTCAACGCCAAGCAACAAAAGATGCTGGTAAGATTGCTGGGCTAGAAGTCTTAAGAATAGTTAATGAGCCTACAGCAGCTAGTTTAGCCTATGGTTTAGATAAAAAAGACTCTGGAATTATTGCAGTTTATGACCTTGGTGGTGGTACTTTTGATATTTCTATCCTAAAACTAAAAGCAGGAATTTTTGAAGTTTTAGCTACAAATGGCGATACTCATTTAGGTGGGGATGACTTTGACCAACGATTAATTAGCTTATTTATGAATGAGATCAAAGAGCAGTTTGGTCTTACCCTACAAGGTAATGCTGAGGTGTTGCAAACTATTCGACGTTTTGCTATTGAAGTTAAGCATAGACTTTCTGATCAGGAAAAAGCTGCAATTGAAATTGATTTAGGCGAATATGGAACATACAACCGCGAATTTAGCCGAGCAGAGTTTGAAGCGTTAATTGAAGATCTAGTTGATCGTTCAATTTCACCCTGCAAAAAAGCTCTTAAAGACGCTAACTTAAAAACAAGTGATATTGAGGAAGTTGTTTTAGTTGGAGGATCTACTAGAGTTCCTTTAGTTCGCAATCGTGTTAAAGAACTCTTTAAGCGTGAACCTCATATAGATCTTAATCCAGATGAAGTTGTAGCACTTGGCGCGGCAATTCAAGCTGACATTATGACGGGTAGCCGTAAAGATATGCTTTTACTAGATGTTACCCCGCTTTCACTAGGAATTGAGACTATTGGCGAAGTGATGACTAAGATAATACATCGTAACTCTACTATTCCAGCAAGTGCTAGCGAGATGTTTACAACCTATGTTGATGGGCAAACCGGGGTAGATATTCATGTTTTGCAGGGTGAAAGGGAATTTGTCCAAGATTGTCGCTCACTTGGACGCTTTAGCTTAAAAGTTCCTCCAATGCCTGCCGGACTAGCTAGAGTTGAAGTTAAGTTCTTAATTGATGCTAATGGAATATTAAATGTTTCTGCTCGTGATGTACGTACAGGAAAAGAAAATTCTATAGATGTTAAACCTTCTTATGGTCTTAATGATGAACAAGTTGAACAAATGTTGATGGACTCTATTGAGTTTGCAGAAACAGATGTTAAAAAACGTTTATTTGTTGAAGCTTATAATGAGGCTGAATCTGTGCTAAAAGCATCTGACAAAGCCTTAGCAAGCGAATCTGCTAAAAATTTAAGTGCTTCAGAACAAGAAGAAATTGCTAAGGCTTTAGCGGATCTAAAAGCTGCAATGTCTTCAGATGATCATCGGGCTGTACGTACAAGTCTAAAAACTTTTAATGAAGTAACTCATAAATTAGCTGAACTAGTGATGGATACTGCTGTTCAAGTAGCATTAAAACATAAAAAAGTGTCTGAAGTGTAAAATGGCTTAATTTTAAAAGGATGAGTTGATGACAGAAGAAAAAGCTAAAGTAACTTTTTTACCAGAAAACCTTTCTTTTCCTGCTCAAGTTGGGCAATCAATCTTAGATATAGCTTTAGATAATGGTATTTCCTTAGACCATGCTTGTGGGGGTTTTTGCGCTTGTTCTACCTGCCATGTAGTTGTTAAATCAGGCATGCAGCTATTAACAGAAATGGAAGATAACGAAGCTGATCAACTAGATGAGGCTGCTGGATTAACCTTAGCATCTCGTTTAAGCTGCCAAGCAAAAATTCTCCAAGAAGGGGAAATAATTGTTGAAATTCCAGAATGGAACCGTAATTTTGCTAGGGAGGAACATTGATGAAGTGGACAGATATTGAAGATATAGGTATTGCTTTACAAGAAAAATATCCAGATGTTGACCCTCTAACCGTTAGATTTACAGATCTGCATAAATGGGTAATGGAACTGCCTGGATTTGATGATGATGCAAAAAACTCTAATGAAAAAAAATTAGAAGCTATTCAAATGGCTTGGTATGAAGAATATCAAGATGCTAATAGCTAATTAAAGATATAGGGTTGGTTTATTTTAAGCCAGCCCTAAACGAAATATTGTTTAGTTAAAATTAATAACTATAATTAGCTTATGTTTAAGCTAATATTTTCTTTTGTCCTACTTTCTTTATTAATATTCTTACCAATTAAATGTTTTTCTCAGCAAAATGTAGCGGCTGATTTTGATATTGCCGATCTAGGCCGACCTAATCTAAAAATTTTTTCCAATAAAGATGGACTTCCTCAAAATGATATTTTAGCTATTGCATTTGACCAAAAGGGTTATCTATGGGTAGGTACTGACAATGGTGCTGCTTATTACAATGGTTATAAATGGACAACTGTAGCCTTTCCAGAAAAAGCATCTAAAAGAGTTAATGATATTTTGGCTACTCCTGATGGAAGTATTTGGTTTGGCATCAATAATGCGATACTAAGGTTAAAATTAGGTGAATGGCAAGTATTTAGAAGCGAAAGTATTTTTGGAAATATTGATACTGGAGTAAAGATAGCCTCTTTTACAAAAAATAATAAATTAGAAGTTCTTTTTGGTACTGCTAAAGGTGTTTTTAAGTTTCAAGATGAAAAACTCATTCCTTTTTATCCTGAACTTTTATCTTATCCAATAGAAAAGTTATTTGTCAGTAACTCTCCTAGTAATGAACCAGTAATTTGGGTTAGTACTGTAAATAAAGGCTTAATTCGGTTTGAGTCAGAAAAAGCTACTATTTATAACAATAGTAATGGATTGCCTAGTGATAAGACTGGGCCAATTTTGGAAACTATTGATAAACAAGGAAATAAAAAAATCTGGGTAGGGACAAATAAAGGTCTAGCTTGTTTAACTAATGACACATGGACAACTTATAATTCTACAAATGGACTGCCAGGAGATTTTATTACTAGTTTATGCCAAACTCGCAATTCTGATGATAGCAACACTCTTTGGGTAGGGACAAATAAAGGGTTAGCTAGCTGGGATAATCATAAATGGGTAACTTATGATGTTAATAAAGGTTTGCCAGATAATCGCATTGTTTCACTTCGTGCTATTAACGCGCCAAAAGGCGACCGAGAGCTTTGGATAGGTACTCTATTTGGTGGTTTAGCCCGGATGAGTTTAACGGATTGGCTAACTTTTGATATAAAGGCAGGACTACCTGCTAACCCAATCTTTGCTTTTTTAGAAACTAAAACACCTGATGAAAAGCCCACTTTTTGGTTTGGTACAGATAATGGAATCGCCTATTTAGCTGATAACAAACTAAAAACTTATAACCAAAAAGATGGATTAGTAGAGAATTGGGTCTTTGGTTTAGCTAATGCTAGTTTAGAGTCAGATAAAAAAATAATTGCAGGCTTAGAAAGAACAGGCTTAAGTGTTTTAGAAGGAAATACCTGGAAAACAATTGCCTTAAAAAATGGCATTGGAATCCATAATTTACTAGAAACTACTGTGTTAAATAATGAAGCATTGCTACTAGGAGTAGCAGGAGGTAATGGTAAAGTCTTTCGTTTAATTAAAGAGGAATTTGTTGATTATACAGAAATGTTAGGGTTAACAGATAAATCGGTTTTTTTCTTAGCAGAAACAAAAGATTCTAAAGGCAACAAAACCCTTTGGGCAGGTACTAATAAAGGAATAGCACGTTTTAGAGATGGAAAAAGAGAGTTTTTTGATAATAGTTCAGGCTTACCAAATGATTCTATTCTCTCAGTTTTAGAAACAACTGACCATAAAGGAAAAGAAGTTATCTGGGTAGGTACTACAGACGGTGCTGCTAAATGTTATCTAGCAGATTTAGAAGCGGGCAAACCTAATTGGCAAATATTTTCTACTAAAAGTAGCCCTGCTTTGCCAAATGACTATATTTATCAAATTTTGGTAGATAACAAAAAAAGGATTTATCTATCCACTAACTATGGAGTTGCTAGGTTAACTCCACTTGAACCTACTGCTACAGATACAGCCGAATATAGCATTTATTCATTTACCATTGCTGACGGGTTGCCAAGTAATGAATGTAATCGTCGTAGCTCAATGGTTGATAGTCAGGGGCGTATTTGGATTGGCACTATAGGCGGTGCAGCAATGTTTGACCCTGCTAAAGAGATAGTAGAGGATAGCCAAAAGCCTTTAATTATTGAAAAAAGCTTTTTAACAAATTCAAGTACCAATTTAACCAATAAGATAAGCCTTCCATATGATAAAAATAATATTACTTTTGAGTTTGCGCTATTAAGCTTTTTTCAAGAATCTAACACCTTATATCAAACCCAATTAAAAGGCTTAGACGAAAAGCCTTCTCAATGGACGACAGACCATAAAAAAGAATATACAACACTTCCAGCAGGTGATTATGTTTTTCAAGTTTGGGGAAAAGATAATTATGGTAATGTTACTGGCCCAGTAGAGTTTTACTTTACTATTAATTTTGCTCCCTGGCACACTTGGCCGGCTTATTTATTATATTTATTGACTTTAAGCGGCTTAATTTTTGGTATTGTTAAGATTCAATTACAACGATTAGAAAAGCAAAATCAGCTTTTAGAAACAAAAGTTGCTCAACGTACCATAGAGCTAGATAAAAAGAATGAAGAGTTAAGCAAATTAGTAGAAGAAATTAAACAAGCAAAATCAGTTACAGAAGAAAAAGTGGAAGAACTTGCTAAAAAGAACGCCGAACTAGAAGAGTCTTATAAAAGGGCTGATAGAATTTTTTCTGTTTTAGCTAATGCTTTGCCAGGAACCATTTTAGATGGTAAATATCAATTGGAAGATAAAATTGGTAGTGGCGGTTTTGGTGCAGTTTATCGGGCAATGCACTTAGGCTTAAATCGACATGTTGCAGTAAAAGTTTTTAGACCTTCAGAAAAAAATGCTAGTGCTGAAGCATTAGAAAGATTTCGTTTAGAAGGGGTTTCAGCTTGTCGGGTCAATCATCCAAATGCAATCACAATACTAGATTCTGGAATTTCTTCAGAAGGAATTGCTTATTTAGTTATGGAGTTATTACAAGGTCAAACTTTAGCTACAGAAATAAAAACAAATAAAACTCTGTCTTTAGGTAGGATTGCACAAATTATTATTCCTGTTTGTGATGTATTAGAAAAAGCTCATAGTGCAGGAATAATTCATAGAGACATCAAGCCAGATAATATTTTCCTACATCAATCAAAAGATGGAGAAATAGTTAAAGTAGTTGATTTTGGTATTGCTAAATTGGTAAGTGAACATAGCACAGAAGATAATTTAACTGGAACTGGAAATTTTGTTGGTACCCCTGCTTATATGGCTCCTGAACGCTTAGGCAATAATAATTATGATGGGCGATCAGATGTTTATAGCCTAGGAGTTATACTTTATCAAATGCTGGCAGGGCGGCTTCCTTTTCGAGATGAAGAAAAAGACGGGCCGCTAGCCGTTATTTTAGCGCATTTAACAAAAGAGCCACCTAGAGTTAAAGAGCTTAACCCAGATTTACCAATAGAGTTAGAAAAAATAGTAATGCAGGCAATGGAAAAAGATCCGAAATTTCGCCCAACAGCAAAACATTTGGCTGAAGGTTTAGCTGAAGCACTAGGAATTGAGCTAGAGATTAGTAATTCAGGTGTTTATAAATTTTCAATCTCTGATTTATCAGAAATTGAACTAGTGATTCCTAGTTATGCACAATCGACAGATAGCAACAGTTTGCAATCAACAGAAGTCCAACAGGCTTATACAGAAACTTTTTTAGAAGAAAATCCTGTTAAAAATAAAGTGCGAATCAAACATAACAAGGATAAAAATTAGGCTAATTTTATGAGAAGTGTAGATATGGTCATTGATTTCAAAAAATTAAAAGGTTTTTGTGTTATTGATAACCAAAAAGCTAATTAACTATTCTCATCCTGTATATCTTTTAATGCTGCTTTTATTTCCTTACGAGAGATATTGAAAGTATCATCAACAGATTTCATATTTTCTTCTAAATATTCAGACTCTTCAAAAGAGGATCTTTCTTGAGGCATAGTTACTAGGTTAGCAGCTTCTTCATTTGAAACCAGAGTAAATTTAATTTGTGCTGAACCAAGTAAAATTAGATCATCATCTAATAAGTTTTGACCTGTTATTTCTGCTCTAGGTAGCTCAATAGTTTCCTCTTGACGAGTTATAGAAGTACCATTAGCACTACCTGTGTCATAGAGGATAAAATTTCCTTCTTCATAAACAATTTTTGCATGAAGACGGGAAACAGAACTGTTTACTGATTCTGGGTCAGGATGACGAGCAAAAATAAAATCATTTCGCCTTATCATATGGCTAGTTTCACGATCAGTAACATTTCTAAGTCTGCCAAGGTAAGTTGTTTGTTTAGTTATTAAATAATCACTTCGATAAGGATCACCATTTAATGCAGAAAGCCGAGCTAGAGAAGGGATTTCGGCTTGAGGTGCAAAGACTTGGAGAATTTTTCCTTCAGGCTTATTTAATAAAACTGTAAAGTCTTCTCTAACTTCTTCTGGAGAGGGCCAGTAAAATTTTAAGTTAGTTTCTTTAATTGTCTCTAAAGTTTCTATATCAATTTTGACAAAATCAAAAAGCTTATATCCCATTTCTGTCATATATTCATAAAGATACTTAATAAACACAACAGAATTAAAAATAACCTCTAATTCTTCTATTTTATCTGGGTTAGAGGCAGGTGCTAGAACTATAAGCAGGTTAGGGACATAGATTGTATTATCAATCCATTGAAAATGGTTTTCTGATAACTGTGTTTGAATTTGGTTTATGATTGTTTCTGGATAAAGATCATCAAAAGAAAGATAATAGTTTGCTTTAATAGTTTCTTGTAAAAATTCTTTCATTGCATTTAATGACGTGATATTTTGATTCATAAAAAATTTATATTCTCCAAAAATAACTAAAGGTGACTAAAGTTAAGCAAAGCTTATAATTATAGTCAAGTAATCTGCTAACAAGACTAGGAAAACTAATACTGAATAATAGAATATCTAGGAAAATTTCTTGTTTTTCATTTGTCCATAAGATTGCATCCAAAAGCTAAATAGAATACTATAAAGGGCAGTTCTAAGAGTAAACTATAATTATTAAGTCCGTAAATTAGCCGAAGTAAGAGTATTTATGAAGATACAATTGCTATCAGGTGGAGGTACTAATAATCCAAAGGAACAGTACCTAACCTCTTTTTTAATAAATAACAATTTGGCAGTTGATGCTGGGGCTTTACCTTTAGCACTTAGTCGGCAAGAACAATTAGCAATTCGCCATATTTTTATTACGCATTCCCATTTAGATCATCTAGCGGGACTGCCTTTAATGCTAGACAATGTTTTTACAGAAATAGAACAAGTGATCTGGGTTTATGCAATCGAAGAAACTGTTCAAGCATTAAGAAACCATATTTTTAATAACATTATTTGGCCTGATTTTAGTAGTTTTAAGAATAGCTTTAATGTGAGTTTACAATTTCAAGAAATAACCCCTGGTCAAATACTAAAAATTGATGATCTTGAAATAATAGCTATACCAGTTAATCATACAGTTCCAACGGTTGGATTGATCATTAAAGATTTTAGTAGTGCTGTGGTTATTTCTGGAGATACAACTAGCACAGAGGAGCTTTGGAATAAGGCTAAAGAGATTTTAGAGTTAAAAGCAGCTTTTATTGAATGTTCCTATCCTGATAGATTAAGTGATATTGCCTTAAAATATGGACATTTATCTCCAAATTTATTACTAACAGAATATAAAAAATTATCTAAAGCTATTCCATGTTTTGCTTATCACATAAAACCATCACATTTTGAAGAAGTAGTAACGCAATTAAAAATGTTAGAGTCAGAAAAAATACTAGTGGCTAACCCAGGCCAAATCTATGATTTTTAGCAAGTTTTGGCTAAATTGTGGATTTTGATTTATAGTTTATTTTTGAACATCTTTAGCACAACGAAAACCGAGTGTTGGATAAGCTTTTTCTATTGAATCAAACCCACGAAAAGTAGTTGTGCAATATTCAATACTTTCTTGAAATGAACCACCTCGAAAAACCCTTTTATTTTCTGCATCTTTGATAGGCTCACTCTTAGAACCAGGATAAGCTTTAGGCATTGAAGATGTCCATTCCCAAACATTTCCACTCATATCAAAAGCACCAAAAGAACTTTTACTAGTTTTTACAGAACCAACTGTACGAACACTTTTAGCCCCAAATTCTTTAGAATTAGCACGAGTTGTATCAGCCTTTTCTCCCCAAGGATAAAGAAAATGCTCTTGACCTGAAGCTGCTACTTCCCATTCTTCCTCAGAAGGTAAGCGTTTACCTGCCCATTTAGCATAGCTTTCAGCGTCTTGCCAACTTACATTTGTTACAGGATCATCTGCTTTGCCTGGATATTGTCCATTTTGCCAATCGGCTGGTACAGGGTGGTTAGTAGCCTGGATAAACTTTATATACTCTTCATTTGTTACTTCATAGATGTCTATATAAAATGCAGATAATTTTACAGACCGAGAAGGACTAGAAAAAGTATCTCCATCAGGGCCAGCTTTATCTATACCAACTTTATATTCACCTTCAGGAACTAATACCATGTTTTTAGGTATTTCTACAGTAGGATCAGGGGTTTTAGCTGTCTCAGGTGTTTGTATTGGTGTTGGGCTTGGACTAACAGCAACAGGAGTATTAATTACTTTTGTTGTATTACCAGTTATATTTTGAATTAATTTCCAACTAATAAAAGCTATCGCTACTACTAACGCTAAAATTATAATTATTAGTAGTGGTATCTTAAATGATCGACTAGATTTAGTTCTAGGGGGTTTTTCTTGAATAGGTTGAATAGGTGGTACTATAGGCGGTGCAATAGGTTGAACAGGTAGTTGGGGAATCGATTGTACAGGTGCAGGAATTGTTGGTTGTGTTGGCAGTGGCATTATAGGATCTGTTACATTTGTAGAAGGAGCATTAGATAAAGAAATAGGTGCTGTAGCTGATAAAGGTTGTTCTTGTGCTACTAGATTTTGAAATGGAGATATGGCTGTTTTAAGCGGATCCATCTCATCTAGTATAGATGCTGGATTATTAGCAACTGAAGAAAGTGAATTAGTTGGAACATCATTTTGTTTAGGACGACGTGGCCCAACAGAAATTGTCTTAAAGGCATCCTTTTTGGATTTTCCTTTTTCTCCTTGTGAACTAGGGGAAGACATCTTAAAAGGCTCAGTTTTTGAATCAGGGGTAGTGCTAGGAACAGGTGGTACAACAGGCGATCCCCAAGGATTAGTTGAATCAGACGGCCAAGAGTTTAATGCCTTTGCAACATCTTTTGGATCAGATGGGGGTTTTTGCATTTGCATTGTTTCAGGTGGAACTTCACCAGAACGATCTGTTGCTTCTAAATTGGGATAAGAAAAATCTTGTATTGAAGGGTTGCTGCCTTTAGTAGCAGCTTTCATTGTTAATGTTTGCGGGATTGCTCCTAAAGGAGAATGTTCTATTGGTAAAGAATCTTTTTTATCTAAAGAAAGACTAGGTGCAGAAGTAATAGTTTGATCAAATGGCATATCTTGTTTAGCCTTAGCACCTGTTTGACCAGCTTTACCCTCTATAGGAACTATAGGAGGTTTTTTATCAACTTTTGGTTCAGGTGGCTTAGGTAAAGCAGCCATACTTAATGTTTGTTCAGATACTGTTGGAGGAGGTGGTGCTGGAGGTGGTACTTTCCATGTTTCCCCGCCTGCTTCCATTAACTCTTTTAATAACTTTAATTGCTCTTCTGGTGATTCAGGTGGTTTAGGATTTGATAAAACGGTTGGAAAATATTCTTCTGACTTTTGAGGAGAAACTTTATTAATATCACTTGCTCTAACTACAGGCATTGCTACTTGTGTGCTTTTAGTATCCTCTTGAGCAGAAAGAGAATTCATTTCCACAGTTCTTAAACTACTAGGAGTTGATTTTGCAGCATTAGAAGATGGTGATAGCACATTACCCATAGCCTGGGTTTCATAAAAATTATCTACTATCTCGTTAGTATTTCCTTGGTTAACATTACTAGCAAATCCAGGCAATTTATAAGCTAAGTTTGTAGCACCTGGATCTTCGGGATCCTCTAAATTAGCAATAGGCTGTGCTGGTTCTAAAGGCTTGCTACGTTTAGGAAGACTAGGTGGAGCAGGAGGCACAAAAGGTGCGGATGGGCGTGGGTTACTGCTTACAGGCGCATGTGCTTTTGTTGGTGGTTTAGTAGTTGTTGTAGGCAGAGCCGCACCACAATTGCGGCAATACTTTTGATCTATTGCGTTGTCTGTTCCACAGAAGGGACAATACATAACTTGGTTGCTCCTGCTTAGGATACTTTCTAATTAATCGGTTAATTTTAACTGTTTAACTACTTTAGTGCTTTATTAAATCTATCTTTTACAAGAAAAAGCCAATTTATTATAACTGATATTTGATATTATTTAGGCTACAAAATACCTATTCTAGCATTTTTGAAAAAATACTTTAACGATTAAATTTGTTTTGTTTAGGATTTCTTTGAAATTTTTAGATATATTTAAGTGCATGTATTAGGTTTAATTGCTTAGTTTGATTTTTAAGTTTGCCAAAAGCTATTAAGCTAACATAGTCAACAGTATAACCAAAAACGGGTGCCAGCAACTAGACCGAAGCTCGGGGGAAGCTAAGAAACTGTTAGCTGGCACATTTGGGTAGTGATCGAAACATTGAAGGTTTCTATCCTTCGTTGTAGATAGTTGTAAGGTGTTGATTTTACTTAGTAGAACCAAAAAACCTAAACTAACCATCTAACAAAATAGCAAAATTAGTATTACACGCAACACTTTATACTGTCAATGCAGCCTGTTTTATTATGTTTACTAAAAATCTTTTTTTAATAAAACTAACTGCTTTTGCCTGTTCTTTGTTTTAATGCTTCATAAAGTAGTACAGCCGTAGCAGATGAGACATTTAGCGATTCCACCGGTTTTGTCATTGGAATTAATACACTCTCTTTAGCCGCTTTAACTATTATAGGATCCACTCCATTAGCTTCAGAGCCAACTATTAATGCTGTTGGTACTGTCCAATTAAGTTCTCTATAATCTTTGCTAGCTTTATTACTAGCAACAACAATTTGTAAGGTGTGAGTATTGCAAAACTCAACTATTTGTTGGCTACGTAGATTTAAGATTAAAGGTAGGCGAAAGGCTGATCCCATTGAGGATCTTAAAGCTTTTAAGCTAAATGGATTAACTGTACCAACCGTAGTAATTAAACTATCTACTCCTACAGCTTCTGCTGTACGTATGATAGTTCCAATATTACCAGGATCTTGTAATTGTTGGGCTACAATTACTAATGGCAAAGGCTTACTAATTGCGTCATCTAAACTGGAATAGGGTATTTGTACTATAGCAGCTACTCCTTGCGGGGAAACAACATCAGACATTGCAGTCATTATTGACTCTGTTACTAAAGCACCTCGACAAGAAAGATTTAAGAGTTGACCATAAAGCTTTCTTCCGCGCTCTGTTTTATGTATTTGATCTGTGTAAGCAATTACTTCAAAATGTAGTTCGGAACTTATAGCTTCTTCCATTAAGCGTATGCCTTCTATAAGAAGCAAATGTCTTTCATGACCTTGACGAACATCACGAAATTTCTTAATTAAAGGATTTTGACGACTAGTAATTTTATCTATTAACATATTGTATGAGTAATATTTCGTTAGATTTACAAATTGAGCAAGCTGCAAAAATGATTGAAATAGGTGCTATAGTAGCCTTCCCAACAGATACATTTTATGGGCTAGCTTGTGATCCATTCAATGCTAACTCGGTAGAAAGACTTTACCAGATCAAAAAACGCTCTGGCAATAAGGCAATATTATTATTGGTTTCTTCAACAGTAATGTTAGATAGATGTGTTGCTTGGGAAAAAATGTCTAAAGAAGCTATGCAATATTTTGAATTACTAGCTAAAAACTTCTGGCCCGGGCCATTAACTATTGTATTTCCTGCTCTTAACACTCTACCAAAAAATTTAGTGTCTGAAAATCAAACTATAGGAATTCGCTATCCTAAATATGATATTGCCCAGAAATTTACTCAAGCAGCAGGCGGAATTATTACGGCTACAAGTGCTAATTTATCAGGTCAGGCTAATGCAGAAACGGCCCAAGAGGTTTTTTCCCAACTAGGCGACACACTAGACTATATTCTAGACACCGGCCCAAGTCCAGGTGGTAACGTGTCTACACTAATTGATCTAAGTTGTGATCCTCCAAAAATTATTCGTGAAGGTGCTATTAAAACTAAAGATATTCAAGTTGTGCTAAAAGAAAAATTAATAACAAGCTAAAATTTAAAGTTTCTTTTGACAGCCAAATAGATAAAAATTATTCTTTAAACAAAAAAGCTTAAATTTCATAGGAAAAATATGTTAAATCAAACACAAAAACCATTGATTGGTATTCCTACACGTATAAATTATAATGATGATTCATTTTACTTAAGACGCTATTATGGTGAAGCTATTTATAATGCTGGCGGCATCCCTGTTTATTTACCATTGATTCCAGAAGTTGATTATATAGAAGCGATTGCTAATAATTTGGATGGTGTAGTTTTATCAGGAAATAACAGCGATGTTGATCCATTAAGATATGGACAAGGGCCTCATATAAAACTAGGTACAGTATCTGATGAAAGAGATGAAACAGATCTTTTGCTTCTACAAGCTTGTGAATCGCGTAAATTGCCAGTATTAGCTATTTGTTATGGGATGCAACTACTTAATGTTTATCGAGGTGGCACATTATTTCAAGACTTAGAGTCTCAAATAGATGAAGTCTTAAAACATCAACAAGAGGGCAGCTATACACGCGTTTCTCATAGCATAAAAATAAAAGAAGAAAGTTTATTAGCTATTTTAGCAGGGGGTAATACTGCTAGAGTTAATAGCCATCATCATCAAGGTGTAGATAGTTTGGGAAAAGACCTTGACCCTATTGCCTGGTCAGCAGATGGACTAGTTGAGGCTGTAATTAATACTAGGACAGAACAATTTATTTTAGGTGTTCAATGGCACCCTGAAGCAGGTTGGGAAAAGGATCCTCTCTCTCAAGCATTATTTAAGCATTTTATTTCAAGAACTATGCGTAGATAGCTTTAGATAGATTTAAGGTTGCCTATATAGATTAATTTTTTTTCGGAATTCCCATTTTGTAACTAAATAATAGCTTTGTTAGTATTGTCACATTGTTTTGTAAATCTTCTGTTAATTGACATTAAGCAAAATAGCAGGTTTTAAGTAGTTAAGGACTGTTTTGAGATTGTTGCTAGAAAGTTTTACTAATTTGATTTTATTACTTTTGATGTTTATTGCTATATCTTTCAATTTTTCATTTACTGCCAAATTTCACTCCCAATTAAGGAAGCAAAAACAGCAGCTAATAAACAACTATCTCCATTTACAACTATTTAACTTTCTAAAAAACAACTTTCTAAAAAAGGGTACGCTGTTTTACTTAATATAGTAAGTAGTGTTGAAAACTACTTTAGAATATAAAATTTTTATTTACCAGCCTTTAAAGCAGGTACATTTTATTTCGTTGTGGAGTAGAAAAAATACATGAGCGCACAATCAAGTCTCGTGCAGGAACGTCCTTGGGAACGTCCTTGGTGGAAGCCTAGTAAAAAAAATTATTTAACTTTTGTTTATATGGTAGTTGTACATGCCATAGCACTAGTAGGTATTACTTTACAAGTGCTTGGTCTTACTGGAGTTATAGATTATGCTTTGCCAAGTGGTAAAGTAATGTTAGGAACTTTTATATTAACTATTTTAGGTGGTTTAGGAACAACGGTTTGTTATCACCGTGCCTTGTCACATAGAGCATTAAAACTTAATAAAGTTGTAGAGCATATTTTAATATTTTTTACAGTTCTAAATGGTAATGGCTCTCCATTAACTTGGGTTGCTAATCACCGCGAACACCATGCAAAGGCTGATACAGAAGAAGACACTTCTAGCCCTCGACATGGTGGTTTTTGGTGGGCGCATCTTCGATGGGTTTATCAATGGCCCGGATCAGAGCTTAAAAAATGGGCACCTGATATGGACAAAAAACAATATCATTTTTGGGATAAAGCTTTACCTTATATTATATTGTTTGCTATGGTTTGGGGGCTTATTTGGGGTTGGCAAGCCTTCTTTTGGCTAGGTGCAATTCGTATGCTATATTCCTTACATTTCCAAATGGTAGTTAATAGCGTACTTCATCTCTCACCAGGATCTGTTATGGGAGAAGATTCTAGCCGAAATATTGGTTGGTTAGGGCCTTTTCAACTAGGAGCTTGGGGAGAAAATTGGCACCATAATCATCATAATGCTGCTAATGTAGCAAAATTTAGCCGTCATTGGACACAAATAGATGTTGGTTGGTATTGTATTTTTATCTTAGAAAAACTTGGTTTAGCTAAAGATGTACGCTTACCTAGGGAAAAAAATTAGTTTTTACTAAAAATAATTTCTATTAGCTTTAAGAAAAACTCATGAAAAGTAAATTTCATGAGTTTTTTTCTTTTAGCTGGTTTATTATTACTATTAAATAATCTTCAACTTAATAAAAATTAACTAAGTTATTTTCTTATAGGATCTTTAATTATGGAAATCTATATTCCCCAAGTTCCAACTGCTGGTTCTGACTCACAGACTAACCCTAATGGTTATACTGTTCAGCCAGGAGACACATTAGAAAGCATTGCAGCACAATTTGGTGTAGAAATTAATGAGTTAATTGCTGCAAATTTTAAGGATGGTTCAGTAGGTGAGTTAGTAGCTGGTCAAGAATTAGAGATTCCTTCAGACCCTAATGTTACAGGATTTATTGAACATAATGTTAAACGAGGTGATACTAAAGAAAATATTGCTACACAATATCAGCTTAGTGAAAATGTTTTGCTAAGAGCTAATCCTTCGCTGGCAAATATACCTACACTTCCTCCAAATTTCCTAGTGAAAATACCTCAATTTACTGGTAATAAAGCCGATGAAGCTAATAAAAACAATAATTTACCAGATAGTTATACAATGAAATTAGGGGACACTTTAGCGGAAATTGCTAAAAAACATGGTGTTTCAACAGAAGAATTAAAAAAAGCTAACCCTGAAATTACAGATGTAAATAAAAACTATCCTGGTACAGTCATTAAATTCCCTCAAGATAAAAAGCCTTTGGAAGAAAATAGTAGCAAGGCTAAAGATAGTTTTATGGCGGGTGTTGGGTTTGATAATTTTTCTAAACTACGCTTTCAAATGATGGGCAATCAAAAACCGCTAGATAATCCTTTAACACCTCCGGGTTTTGGTACTAGTCAAACAACTATTAACCAACAGGAAGAAGAGCAGGAGAAAAAACCGGATCAAAAACGTCGTCCTGCTATGCCTGCACCTTTTGATAAATGGGCAGAATTTATTTATCTAGCAGCAGAAAAATATGCAGTAGAAGCATCTTTAATTGCTGCAATTATTTGGCAGGAAAGCGGCGGTAATAATATTATTGGTAAAAATGGTTGTGGCTATGGGCTAATGCAAATAGATGACCGTCGTTACAATGATTGGCTACGCAGTAATCAACAAGGTTTAGACCCTGCAACTAATATAGACTTTGGCACTTCTATTGTTAAAAAATGTTTAGATCATTTTCGAGGTGATCCAAAACTAGCTTTAGCTGCATATTCTGTTGGAATAGAGACTATAGAATGGGCAATGAAAAGCAATTTACCTGATATGGTAGGCAGTCGCTATGCTTTTGATGTCCTATCACAACAAGAATATTTTAGGAAATTTTTTGAGGACTAATTTTATTTTCTAACAGTGAATAGTAAAAAACTTCCCATAATTCTTATTATTTTTATAGTATTAACTACTTCAGCAATATTATATTTCCAAGGTCGCTCATTAATTTGCACTTGTGGCACAGTTTTTCTTTGGGTAGGAGACATTTGGAGTTCAAATAATTCCCAACATCTATTTGATCCTTATAGCTTTACACATTTGTTGCATGGATTCTTATTTTGCTGGCTGTTATTACTGTCTAAAAAAGATATTTCCTACAATTGGAAATTATTATTAGTAGTAATGATAGAATCTATTTGGGAAATAGTTGAAAATTCTAGCTTTATAATAAACCGCTATCGGGAAAATACCTTAGCACTTGGTTATCAAGGGGACACAATCATAAACTCTTTGAGTGATATTTTAATGTGTGCTACGGGTTTTGCTATTGCTAGATATTTGGGCTTTAAAAAGTCGCTAATTATATTTGTGATAACAGAAATTATTTTGCTACTTTGGATTAGGGATAATCTGACCCTAAACATCATTATGTTGCTATATCCTTTGGAAAGTATTAAAACTTGGCAAATGGGAAATCAATAAAAAGCTAAAAGAAAGCTGTTTTAAGTCTTGTCAGACAAAAAAAAATTACCAACTACAGCAATTATTATTGGAATAGTAAGCCTATTTTCTGATTTAAGTACGGAAATGGCTTACCCACTACTACCTTTATTTATCAGCACTTTACCCGGATATTCTCCTATTTACTTAGGCTTAATAGAAGGCATTGCTGAGGCCACAGCAAGCATTGTTACAGCCTTTTCTGGCTGGATTTCAGATTGGTTTCAAAAGCGCAAAACCATTGCAATTTTAGGTTATGGGATGACTACGCTAGCAAAACCAGTAATTGCACTTGCTACAGGTATTCCAATGGTGCTAACAGGCCGCTTTATGGATAGATTTGGAAAAGGTATACGTTCAGCACCAAAAGACACTATGCTAGCCAATGTTGCTACCGCAGAAAATCGAGGACAAGTTTTTGGTTTTGAAAGAATGATGGATAGTGCAGGCGCGGTAATTGGGCCTGCTGTTGCAATAGCACTTTTCTATCAATTTGGATTTTCCTTGCAAACAGTTTTTCTTTTAACTGTAATTCCTTCATTGCTGGCATTTTTCTGTTTATTTTTAGTCGAAGAAAAACAAACCCAAGAAAGCAGCAAAAAAATCTTTTCTTTTCAAGGCTTAAGCCGGGAATTTTGGCTTTTTCTGACAATAAATACAATTTTTAACTTAGGTAATTCAACAAATGCTTTTTTAATTCTAAAAGCTAATGAAGTTGGAATGGGAGTAATTACTTCTGTTGGTTGTTATATGCTCTATAACGCGATTTATTGTTTTGGCTCTTATCCAGCAGGTGTTTTTTCTGATAGATTAGGACGTAAGAGCATTTTGTTAATAGGGTTTTTGATCTTTGCTCTTTCTTATTTAGGCTTTGCTTTTGCACAAACTTCTTTTTGGGTATGGATATTATTTGCTTTTTATGGTGTTTATCCTGCTTTAACCGATGGGGTAGGCAAAGCAATGGCAGTAGATTTAACTACTCCTCAAGTAAGAGCAACCGCTATAGGGCTTTTTGCTGCTAGTGTTGGGTTAACCCGTATTCCTGCTAGTTATTTAGGTGGAGTGCTTTGGAACTATTACGGTAGCAGCGCGACATTTTACTTTGGAGCCATTGCCGCACTGCTAGCATTTGTGTTGCTGTTATTTTTTAATCCTAAACAAAAACAAGTAGAAATTTAGAAAACTTACCCGTTTTTACGTTCAAATTCCTTCATAAATTCTACTAATGCTTCTACACCTGCTTTAGGAAATGCGTTGTAAATAGAAGCTCTTAATCCACCTACTGAGCGATGCCCTTTAAGGCCGTCTAAGCCTGCGGCAGTAGATTGTTTAACAAATAAATTTTCTAATTCTTCATTAGGAAGTCGGAATGTAACATTCATAAGTGAACGACTATCAGTGTGTGCATGACCTCGATAAAATTCTGTTGAATCAATCGTGTCATAAAGTAATTTAGCTTTTTCTTGATTAAGTTTTTGCATCGCTTCTAACCCACCTAAATCAAGCAACCATTGGTAAACTAAATCAACAATATAAATTGAAAAAACTGGCGGAGTGTTATAAAGCGATTTAGTTTCAGTGTGAGTTTTATAAGCAAGCATTGTAGGCATATCAGCAGCCGGCTCCTTAACAAAATCTTTATGAATAACTACTAGAGTAACTCCAGCAGGCCCCATATTTTTTTGCGCACCAGCATAAATTAATGAATAGCGAGACATATCTATTGGACGACTCAAAATATCTGATGAAACATCACAAACTAGCGGAACCTTACCTACTTCTGGATCATAATGCCATTCTGTACCAAAGATAGTATTGTTAGAGGTGATATGTACATAAGTTGCTTCTGTATCAAGCTTTAGCTCTTCTTGTTTAGGGATACGAGCGAAATTTTCACTTTCTGTAGAGGCAGCAACATTAATTTGACCAATTTTTTTTGCTTCTTTAATGGCGGCTTTTGACCATGCACCTGTATTAACATAGTCGGCCTTTGCACCTTTAGCTAGTAGATTCATTGGAATCATAGAAAATTGTAAACTAGCTCCACCTTGTAAAAACAGCACATGAAAATCATCAGAAATATTAAGCAATTGTCTAAGTTTTGCTTCTGCTCCTAAAATAACCTTGTCAAAAGCCTTGGAACGGTGACTGATTTCTAGGATTGACATTCCTACACCAGGCAAAGAAGTTAGATGACGTTGTGCTTCTTCTAAAACTGTTAAAGGCAACACACCTGGCCCGGCACTAAAATTATAAATTCTTTCTGTCACAATTAAATCCTCCTAATTGTTCTATACACTTGTATTTATTAACTATAAAAGCAAGGAAAAATAAATATATAGATTAGTCTTAATTAAGCTTTGTGGTCAAATCGCTTCAACCTATTTTATGCTGCTAGGCAAGTAATGTAATTAAAATTAATTAGGGGTTTTCTTGATTTTGGCTATAAGATTGCCAATATTATTTTCGCTGGCAGAAATACGAAATATCAATTGAGAAAAAAAAAGTGTAAATAATTTTTTATTTGCATATAGCTCTTTTTGTTGCTCATGCATTTTATAAAACATATCAAAACAATAATTTATTGAAGGATTTAAGATTAGTTCTAGTTTAGCTGAAGCTATCAAACTTTCTCGATGGCTAAGATGAGTTTCTAGCATTTCTTTAAGTGAGCTAGAAGAATCCCTTAAAAATAAATTTTTAGGTAATTGAAAAAAATAATTAATTAAAAAAGGTGAATTTATTGAGTAAAATAGCCATTCTTTTTCAAAGAAACTAGTGATAATTAAAGATGTTGCTTGGCTATTTTGACTTGATTTGGGCAACAAATGAATTTCTGCTAAAGTGTGGTGTTTTGGATGAATAAAAGTTCTAACAAAATAAGATTGATTTTCTTTATCTAGCTTATAGTCTCCAACACGATTAAACCCTAAAGCTTTTAATTCAAATGTGTATTGTTGTAGCTTACTGTCATCTAAATCTGGAAAGTCGCCTATTGTAGCAGGAGAAAATTTTATATTTGACAATAATGAGTCAGGGTAAACTTCCTTAAGAGAAGTAGTTAAATAAACAAATAAATTTGCTAATGTCCAACTTAAAATAAAAGCTAAGAAAAGAACTAATAGGTAATTTAACGTGGAAATAGCTATTAAACTTGTACCAATGATAGCAGTAGAAATAGCTGTATAACGCTCTATCTTTTTGTCAATAAGATTTTTGGCTATTTGTTTTGTAGATTGTTTTTCAATTTTAGTTGTTAAATTCTGACAGCGTGAGCAAATTCCTGTTTCTGGAGAAAATAAATCTGATTGGTGACAGATTTCGCACCTTTCAGCAAGCAACTCTATTTTAACCTTAAACTCAGACATAACAATTTTAATAAATATAACTTAATGAAAATAGCCACAGATATATTAATTATGCCTGTGGCTAAGACTAGCAAAACTTACAAAATAAGTTTATTCAGATCGGTTTACTTCTTGTCCAACAATATTTTTTAGCTCTGATCGTAAGCGGTTAATTTCCTCTATTTTTTGGGAGATGCGGTCAAATAAATTTGATTGGGCTTTAATACCTTCGCTAATTAAAAAAGCGGCTGATTCAGATCGACTCTTAAAAATACCAGCTTCTACTAGATGATCTAGCTTAGTCAAAGATTCATCATTAACTCTTACCATGACAACATGCTCACGGGCTGATAATGCACTTTCAATAGCTTTTCCAATGGACTCTGGAATCTTCTGTGCTAGCTCACGAAATTGTGAAGTAATACCTTCTAAACCGCTATTTCGGCTTTCATTAGGTGTTTTGCTAGGTGTCTCTGCTGGGGGAGATGCTGTATCGGGGTTTTTTTCCTCAATAATGATTTCCCCTTCTTGATAGTTGCTTTTGTTGGACATGTTTCCTCCTATCATAAATTATGTAAGGTTGTTATTGAATTACAAATTTCTTCAATAGTAAGCCTAAGTCTTGTTAGCGTCAAGGAAAAAGCTCTTAAGCATCTTAGATAAAAGCTATAAGCATCTATTAAAACTAACAGGTGAATGCTAGAATCAACTTTCTACTAACTAATTAATTAATTTAGTAAATTTTTATGGAGTAAATACCATTATGCAAAAATCTTGGTATCGTGTAATGATAGTCTGTAGCTTATTAATATTAGTAAGCTTATCGATAATTACTAATGCTCAAATACGGACAGCAGAACAACCACCAGATATTGATAAAATCATCAAAGAATTTGCAGCAAAAGAAAGTGACTTTAAGGAAAATCGCAATTCTTATACTTTTCGTCAAGAAGTAAGAATTCAAACTATTGGGCCTAGCAACCGGCCAACAGGCGAATTTTTCCGAATATCAGATATTGTTTTTGATGACAGCAGCAAACGTACAGAAAGAATTGTCCGCTTTCCACAATCAACACTAAGAGATTTAGTTATTACTCCTACAGATCTAAAAGACTTAGAAGAAATTCAAACATTTTGTCTTACTACAAAAGACTTACCTAAGTATTCAATCAACTATGTTGGCAAAGAGAAAATAGATGAAATCGATACTTATGTATTTGATGTTAAGCCAAAATCAATACCAAAATATAAACGTGGAGGGGAAAGGGTTCTTTTAGGTCGAATTTGGGTAGATGATCAAGACCTGCAAATTGTAAAAGTTTCTGGTAAAGGACTACCAGAAGGCGAAGAACGTTTTCCAAAGTTTGAAACTTATCGAGAAAACATTGATGGAAAATATTGGTTTCCTACCTACACTTTTTCTGATGATGTATTAGAGTTTCCTGGTAATTCTATTCATACACGTATGGAAGTACGCTATACAAATTATAAGAGATTTTCTTCTGATGTTAAGATCGAGTTAGGCACAGACGAAGACTAAACTACTTAGTAGAAAACCCAAAGGTATTTTGGGTTTTCTCTTTAGCCTAATAAATTTCTAATCCAAATCAATAATTTATCAACAAAACGAAATTTCTATTGATCCTATTTAGGATTTTCTACTATTCTACTTATTACTGCGTTACAAGTTAACTTGCCTTTTCTACATTAATAGAGTATTTTTAGCCAGTTTTGTCACTGTTTGGGGCCTCATTTTATGAATGATGTAGAAAAAGAACCTGGAACTCTTCTAACAGAAGAAGTAGTAGATATTACAGGTCAAACTAAAGTCATATCCTTAAGTAGCCCTCGTTGCTTGCAACGTTGGCTAGATATGATTTCCCAAACACAAAAAACGCATTATTTATTTGAGTTAGAAATGTGGCTTAGATCTTTTGAGTCTTACTTTATACTTAAAAGCCATCCTTTTACAGAACAAGAAAATAGCAATATTGTTAATAAAAATTTTACTGAAGAGCTAAAAATTGCTCGTAACGTTATTTTGCGTATGAACTGGCTTGCTAATGAACTAGTTAGCGAAAATAACCTAACATTAGAACTTAATACATATTACAAGGATCTATTTGAACAATTAAATTGGATAGAACAAGACGTTGAAACTTCACTTTTTCAACCTACCCCAAGTGAATCTTTAGCACTACTTACAGAAACATTAACAGATATTTGTATAATTATTGATAATTTAATAAAAACAGATGATTTTACTAGAATAGTAAATGTTAATTTACAAACATTTATTACTATTGGAAAACTAACTTTAAGGGAATTTAAGCGCAGTTACTACACTAATTTACTAGTAACTTATAGATATAAAATCTACGACTGCATAGAAAATAGTGCTTTAGTAGCAATCGTTAATAATATAAATGATGATTTAATAAGGCAAGAAATCACAAAAACATTATTAAATTTTTTTAGATTATTAAAATATCTAGATTTTATTGCTAATGATTTAGGTCAAGATCGTCCGTTAAAAAATTGTTTAGCTATTTTTATATTAATTAAGACAGAAGCCTATCAACTAATTCAATATACAGAAAAGCAAGTATTAACTATGCCTAATCTATTAAATGAAGTGTCCAATGCTATTGATGGTTCTCTTTATGCCTTGCAAATGGACTTAAAAAAAGTTTTTGGACGTGAATTAACAGGACTTACTTCTTTAAGTCATGCTTCATCAATTTATGCTAAAGTTGAAAACTCTCATGGGCTTTTAAGAGATTGCTTTCAACAATCAGTAGTATCACTAGTACAAATCTTTAAGTCTGATTTTAATGGACTAGAAATTTTTAGCTCTTTTCAAACTCGCTTAGACCAATCCTTAAGGCTACGCCTAGATATTTGGCGGCTTTTATGTGCTTTTCGTCGTTTTCAAACCACCCCAGCAAAAAGTAAAATTTCTGAAGTTAATGAGCAAATAACTTTATTTAGAGAAAGTTCATTAAAATATTTAATGTATAAGGATTGGGATGATTTTGAAAAGATGACTTATCAAGCAATGTCTACTAGAGTATTAGAAGACTTTACTAAAGTTGTTCATATTTTTGCTACGTTTTTAGAAGCCTTACTTGGACAAATCAATATGCGTGCTGTGCTAGCAAACCATCCTTTTGACTATCCTGAAGTTTAGAAGTTTTAAACAAGAATATTCCACCAGTAAATTTAGTTACTCAGTTAAATATCCCTACCATGATTTACTAGGCAAAATATAATTAGCAATATAAATTGCTCAATAGGCTTGACTCTATTAGCCTAGCCATTAGTATAAGTGATCTGTTTTAGCTCTAAAAGCAAACGATCTAAATTATACAAGCATCCGATAGCTGACATATTTTAATCATCAAAAAAACAGTATTTATAAATATTAACTGAAGGAGTGAAAATTATTATGAAGTTAGGAGTGGGGAAAGCAAGGCTAGTAGCTTTATTAATGGCAGTTTCTACGATTTTGCCACTTTTTAATTATGCTTATGCTTATAACTCAGATAGTGGCAGCTATACTAACAACCAACGCAACCAAGAAGTTAGAGCAGGGACAATATTAAAGCTAAGTATGGATACTTATCTGACTTCTCGAACTGCGGCAATTGGCGATCCTTTTACTGCTACTGTGTTTGACGATGTAAGAATTAACGGAGCAGTACTTATCCCAAAGGGTGCAAAAATAGAAGGTAAAGTTTCTTCTGTAAAAGCAGCAGAAAGAAAGAGTAAATCTGGAACTTTAGGAATTGATTTTGATCGTTTACGTTTACCTAATGGTCAAGTTATTACTGTTGAAGGACAATTAGCTAGTTTAGATGCTGTTGAGCAAAAACAAATTGATGAGGAAGGCCGCGTTTCTGGAGGCTCTTCTTCTAAACGTAATGTAGTCTTTATTGGTGGTGGTGCGGCAGGTGGTGCGGCAATTGGTGCTATTGCAGGTGGTGGATCAGGTGCAGCAATTGGTGCTGGTGTAGGTGCAGCAGCCGGTATTTTAGGCTCTATTTTTTCTAAGGGTGAAGAAGCTCAAGTAATGAATGGTCAAAAATTTGGTATGGAACTTCTAAGACCTGTTATTGTTCCTGATGCTTATAGTGCAAATGATGATAGAGATCGCTTTAATGATCGTGACCCACGAAATGACAATCGTGACCCTAGAAATAACAGCAATAACCAAAATCCGCGAGGTAGTAACTTACGAACAGCAGACCTAAAATCTCAAGTAGTCCTAAAACGCGCTCAAAAAGCTTTATTAGATCTAAATTATTATAAAGGCCCGCTTAATGGTATTAATGGCCCAAGCACTCGCAGTGCAGTACGTGCTTTTCAACGTGATTATGATTTACAACAAACTGGCGATTTAGACCTAGATACTGCTTACCAATTAGGTTTAGTTAATGAAGACGGGATTGAGATTTTACCAGTACGTATTCTTAATGCAACGGCTGATCGTCAAAGAGACAGCATCAGAGTTAAAGCTAGTGCTGAAACCAATAGCGGTGGCTGGCAAATTTATACCAGCACCCAAGTTGATGGCGACCAATTACATGTCTACATCACTGGCGCACCTCCTTTTGGTGGTGCTAGTCAAGCTTTAACCAAATACCCTGTTGAAGTTCCTGCTGTCCGAGATGATAATAATATTATTACCAAGGTAGTTGTACATGGAGAAGGTACTCCTGTTACTATTTCTTTAGCTAGTGCTAGTTTAGAACTAGCTCAAAGACTTAAACAACAAACCGCTAGCATGGTTGAAGGTTATAAAGAATCAACAGGTGTTACTCGTCGTGGTAGAAAAGAATTTAATGTTGGTCGTTTAACAGAAGCTCAAGCAGTTACTCTATCTACATTAAGTAACTTAAGCAATACAGCAGGGTTTGTTGAACTTTTATTAACTTCTCGTGGAAGTGAGGCAGGCTTAAAGGGTGCTGTACAATCTCTAGTAAGAGAATCTCGTCAAGCAAAACGCATAATTGAAAGAAACAGAGAGTTTTACTTAGTAGAAAAAGCTTGGTTTGACTTAGAAAAAGATATTCGAGCATTAGCGGATAATTACCGAATAGGCTTTGACAATAACCAAGACTAAAGATTAATTAACTTTTAGTAAGAAAATTTTAGATAGTTAAAAAAGGCACAATTTATGTTGTGCCTTTTTTCTTTTCTAATTCGCTGTTTGCTTTCTTATCAGATTAAAAACTATAATTTATATTTTCCTATTTCCTACATTTATCACTTAAATAAAACATTTTAATTAATCTTACAAAAATAGGTAGAAACAGGTAAATTAATGGCAGAGTTAAAACTTAATGAATATGAAAAGCCTACTCGTACACATTACGAAATTTTAATGATGTGTTGGGCTGGGTGGGTATTTGATTTTTATGATCTAATCCTTTACTCATTTTTACTAATTCCTATAGGAAAAGAGTTAAATTTAACTAACATAGAAACTTCCTGGGTTTTTGGTGCTTCGCTAGCGGCTACGGCATTAGGAGGTGGACTATTTGGATTTTTAGCTGATAAATATGGTAGAAAAAAAGTTTTAGAATGGACAATTTTGCTTTTTAGTTTAGGCACTTTTCTATCAGGATTTGCTGTAGATCTTTGGACATTGATTTTATTTAGAGCTTTAACAGGTTTTGGGGTTGGGGGTGAATGGGCGACAGGACAAACTTATATTGGAGAAACTTTTCCGCCTAGAGTCCGCGCACGTTATGCGGCTTTTATGCAGTCTGGCGCGCCAGTTGGGTTTGCTTTAGCTGCAATTGTTGGGGGTTTAGTTGCTCCTGAAATTGGTTGGCGGGCCTGTTTTTATATTTCCATTTTGCCAGCTTTGCTTGTAGTTTTTGTTAGAAAGCGTATTCCAGAATCAGATATTTGGCAGGAAAGAAAAGATTTTCTAAACAAATTACCAAAAGAAAACAAAGAGCCTCAAGTTAATTTTTGGATACTTTTTGGCTCTCAGTATAGATACTTGTTTACTATTTCTTTGTTTTTAGCAATTTTTGATATGGCAGCTTATTGGATTACTTTTTCCTGGCTACCAGGTTATTTATATACAGAACGATCTTTTTCTTTAGCAAAGTCAGCATTTTGGGTAATAGTTGCACAAGTTGGGGCGTTTTTTGGCAACCTCGCTTTTGGCTGGACGGCTGATAAATTTGGCCGAAGACCAGCTTATACAATATTTAGCTTTTTAATGGCGATAGGCTTAATAATGATCACTTTAATGTGGTCAGTTATTGTTGCCTATCCAGCATTAATACTTTCTTTTATGTTTTTAGTTGGCTTTGGTACAGGAATGTTTGCTGGTTATGGGCCTCTTTTTGCCGAACTTTACCCAACTAGCATTAGAAATACTGCAATGGGTTCAGCCTATAACTTTGCAAGAGGTATCCAGTTTCTTGCTCCTGTACTTGTTGCCGTAACTGCTCAATACTATGGCTTAAGCGGTGGCATCTCACTTGCGGCAATTTTTGCCATCTTAAGCGGTCTTTGGATTTGGTTATTTCCAGAGACTAGAGGGCTAAAAATTCGTGCAATGCCAGAAAAAACTTATAGTTAACGCTTACTTGTTGCCTGCATTTGCCAAAGCTTAATTGTTGAATCAGACCCACTAGACGCAAGAGTTTTTCCATTGCTGCTATAAGCTAGCGACAAGACAAAACCTCTATGACCAGTTAAAGTGGCTTTTTCTTTTTTACTCTTAACATCCCAAAGTTTAACTGTAGAGTCAGAACTTGCGGACGCTAAAGTTTTTCCATTAGGACTATAAACTACTGATAAAACTGTGTTTGTATGCCCTGTTAAAGTCGCAATTTCTTTTTTAGTTTTTAAACTCCAAATCTTGATTGTTGAGTCAGACCCAGTTGAGGCAAGAGTTTTTCCATTAGGACTAAAAGCAACTGATAAAACGCTATCTGTATGTCCTTTTAATACAGCTATTTCTTTTCTTGTTTTTATATCCCATAAACTTATAGTGGAATCATCATTAGCAAACGCAAGTGTCTTTCCATTAGGGCTATAAGTTATTGATAAAATAGGAGATTTATGACCTGCTAGGGTAGCAATTTCTTGTCTATTGGCTACATCCCAAAGTTTTACGGTAGAGTCAGAACAAGCGGAGGCTAAATTTTTTCCATCAGGGCTGTAGGCCACTGATAAAACAAAGCTTTTATGACCTGCTAAAGTCGCAATTTCTTCTTTAGTCGTCATATCCCAAAGCTTAACTGTAGAGTCAGAACAAGCAGACGCAAGAGTTTTGCCATCAGGACTATAGGCTATGGAAAAAATAAAACCACTATGACCATTTAATGTAGCAATTTCTTGTCCTTTCTCAATATCCCAAAGTTTAATTGTTGAATCTTTGCTGGATGATGCAAGCATTTTACCATCGGGACTATAAGCTAGGGATAAAATACGTCCCCGATGTTTTATAGGTAGTTGTGAAAAGGAAAGATTATTTTTTAGTTTTGGTTGAGATTCTCCTACAAGCTTATTAATAGGCTTTTTATCAAATTGAGTTATATTTTGTTTGTCGTTAAACTGTGCTGATGCAATGGTGGAAATGGTTGATATAAGACAAATTGCTCCTAAAATCATTTTTATTCTTTGCATATAACACCTCACGAAATTTATTAAGAGTAATAAATTTACTCCGCTTCTTTAGATGCAAAGAGATTACTTAATGGAAAAAAATATTTTTAGATAAGTCTTAGTATTTTACTTAGTTAAAATTCTTGCCATTCAATACGAAATTCACAAAATGTGTCTCTTTCTCGCTGACAACTAGTTTTTCTTACTGTAGCGTTTTTTCCGCCGCATAATTCTACAGCACGACGAAAATAACCTAGTCCACTACGACAAAACTTATTAGGTGGGGTTATTGGATAAAGAAATTGTACTAAAGCAGCATTATCGGCAAGTCTTATATATTGAGCATCTCCAAAATCTTGATAACTTTTATGTAAAACTGCTGTAAGTTGTAAAAATTCTTGGATATTTTTTCTAGTTAAAGGTTCATAAGCTCCACTAAGATTAACACCAGCAGAAAAAGCTCCTAAATCTTCATAAACTTTGTCATTACCTTGGCTTAAAGTTTGGCAAATTGCTCTATCTAAAATCATTAATGTTGAAATTGGATACCAGTTGCCAATATATATTGTTTGGGATAAGGCTTCTTTTATTTCTAAAGGCAAAGTTTCTAACACTTTTTTTACTGATGCTGCACCATAATTTACATGAATATAAAGCAAGCGGGCTTTAATTAAGCTACCTTGAATGTTATAGCCTTTATATTGTTGTATTTCGTCGTTTTGTTCAAACTCAGACATTATTGCTCCTAATGGTTAATAACTACTATAAAATACTAAATTATTAAACAGATATAAAATTTTAACTATTATTATCTGGCTAATTTTTTAGAGCAACCTATCATAGCCTTAAAATATTTTCTCTTAGTATTTTCTATCGGGAAAAAAGCTTTTGTTTAATAACGTTAATGGATACAATTGCTTATTTATCTTTAATTTATAGGAAGAAGCTATGGCAGATGATCGTAAAGTAGTTAAAGCATATAACAACCTAGAGTTCCTTAATAGTCCTGATGCACGATTGATTAGAATCCTGGCAGAGTATTTAGAACCTGCACGACGATTTCGTCAATATCGTATTCAAGATACAATTGTATTTTTTGGATCAGCTAGAATTAAACCTTCAGAAGTAACAAAGCCTAATTTAGAGCAACTAGAAGCTAAAATAGCTGAAAGTCCTACGGACGAAGCCCTACAAGAAAAACTTCGACTAGCCAAAGTTGAAGTCAAAATGTCTCGCTATTATGAAGACGCTGTAGAAATTGCCCGCCTTTTAACAGAATGGTCTAAGAATCTTCGCGGCGGTAAACATCGCTTTATTATTTGTTCTGGTGGTGGCCCAGGTATTATGGAAGCAGCTAACCGAGGCGCGGCAGCAGCAAGAGGTATTTCTATAGGCTTAAATATTGAAATCCCCTTTGAACAAAGTGCTAACCCTTATATTTCCAGAGAGTTAAGCTTAGATTTTCATTACTTTTTTATGCGTAAGTTTTGGTTTGTTTATTTAGCTAAAGCTTTAGTAATTTTCCCTGGTGGATTTGGAACATTTGATGAACTTATGGAAGTTCTGACACTACTTCAAACAAGTAAATTACATAAACCTATGCCAGTATTAATTTATGGTAGTGAATATTGGCGAGAAGTGCTTAATCTTGATGCAATGGTAAAATGGGGGACAATCAGCCCTCAAGATGTTAAATTAATGCACTTTGTTGATACTCCAGAAGATGCCTTTAATTACCTACGTCAGCAATTAGAAGAGCTTTATCCTTTAGGTTAAGTATAACTGAGTATTTGCCCAGTGTTAAATTACACTGGGCAAACCACATCATCTATATTATCTATAATTAATTACCAGTCAAACCTAGTATTTAGTCCGCAACTAGGACAATAAGCGTCTGAAGCCTTTGTATTAGCACCACAATTAGCGCAACGCGGCTTGGTGTCAGGCTTTGGCTGCGGAGGAGCATTATTTATAGGAGGAATATTTGGATTTTGGGGAGGTTGACCAGGTGGAGGAGTTTTTGGATTTTTTTCCAACACAGCTATTGCCCCAACAATTGTTGAGCCGCAAATATGACAAAATGCAGAGCCTATATCTAAACTAGCACTACAATTTGGACAATTTGTTATTGTTGCTGCCGCGCCTCCACCACCAGAAGACGAAGGAGGGTTATAGGGCGGGGAATAGCCTGGACTTTGATAGCCACCAAAGTTATAGCCATCAGGGGAAAAGGGTTGGATATCAATTCTTGGGTAAATCCCGCTTAAAATATTGTTATATTCTGTAGACATTGACCATTCTTTAATTTCTTTTGCCCTAAGCACAGGAAAAGGATGTGTTCGGGTAATGACTTGTAGGAATTTATAAAATTGATTTAATGAGCTTTGGTCTAGTTCTTGATAATTTTCAGCTTGGCGCAGAAACTCATCTTGATCCATCTGTTCTATAACTTTATTACAACCGCCAGCTAATTTCATTAAAGTAGAAATTACTGCTTGAGGGTTTTGTATGCCTAAAAGCCCTGCTCTATCGGCAGAAAGTTCTGCTTTACGATCCCATTCATAAAAAGCAACTAATATTGGCCCGGTGATAAGTCCACCTAGTCCAAATGTTCGGTCTGCAATATATTCAGCAACTATGCTTAAGAAACGAGCTACCATTTTATAAAGCACATGCCCGCATTTAATATGTCCAACCTCATGACAAATTATTGTAAAAAGCTCGTCATCACTCATTAAATCAACTAGTCCTGATTGGAGTACAACAAAAGGTTTTTCTGAGCCAAAAGTATAGGCATTAGCAATAGGATTTTGATCAATGTAAAATTCAGGTACTTCAACATCTAGGATTTCGCAAGACTCAACCAACATGTCATGCAGCAAAGGACATTGTTTTTGGTTAACTCTAATGCTATCAGCAATATTTGTAATATAGTAATATCGCTCATAGCCATATTCGATAACTTTACGAATTAAAAAATCAACACCTTTTGCTTTTTTTACTGCTTCTAAAGCTTTAAGATCCATTGGATGTTGAAAAGCACTAGCGGAAATACGGGGAAATGTGCGTCTGCCTTTGCGTTGCCAACGATTTTTTTCTGTCATAATTTTTGCTTCTTTCTGTCTGTTTAGCTGTAACTGCCACAAAAATATTATCTTAGCGATTAAAAAATAACTTAGCTAGCCATTTATCTAAAAATTTTACTCATATCGTAAAGTTTCAATAGGATCTAAACGAGAAGCTTTCCAAGCAGGCCAAATTCCAAAACCGACTCCTAAAAGTACAGAAAAAACAAAACCTGTTATTGGTGCCCATAAAGGAATAAAAGTAGGGATAACTAACTTAATCAAACTAGCTAATCCACAACCAACTAAAATTCCAATTACGCCTCCTAAACCTGTTAGCGAAGCAGCTTCAACCAAAAACTGTAAAATTATATCCCGTCGTCTTGCCCCGATAGCTTTGCGGATACCTATTTCTTTAGTTCGTTCTGTGACGGAAACTAGCATAATATTCATTACGCCAATTCCACCAACCAACAACCCAACACTAGAAAACGCTACCATTAGAGCAAATACACCAAAAGTAATAGCATTAAATTGTTGGACAATTTGATCGGCTGTAGAAATACCAAAATTATCTTTTTCTGTAAATTTAACTTTTCGTTGTTTGCGTAAGATTTGCCGCATTTCTTCAACTGCTTGAGTTAATTGACCGGGTTTAGCTTGTGCCATTAAAAAATGGTCTTTTATTTGTGGGTAAAGTTTTTTTAAGGTTAAATAAGGCATATAAACGGATTTATTTTCATTATTTGGATCTTCATCTCCAACTAGAAATGTTTCTCGTTTATCTAAGACTCCAATAACTCTAAAACTACGGCCATCAATCAACATTTCTTTATCAATAGCAGAAACGCTTGGAAATAAGGTATTAGCTACATCTTGACCAATTACTATTACGTCTGCACGGTGATCATTTTCTGCGTCACCAAAAAATCGTCCTTCGGAAATGTCAATTGTTCCCATACGAAAATATGATGGTAAACAGCTTGTTACAGTAGCATTTAGCATTTCTTTTTCTTGGTATCGGACAGGAATTCTTGGCACCAGAGGCCCGGCATCAAAAGCCACAGGAGAGAGAAAAATTGTTGATGCTTCTATTGTTTGGCAATCTTTAGCTACAGCTAAATATTCATCATAACCAATAGGTTTACGCATTCTTTCTTCACGAGAAATATCAAAGTTAAACCCAGGTTCAAATTTATAGACATAAATAGAGTTAGTGCCAAAAGATTCTATTTCCTTTGTTACTCGGCTTTCAATTCCAGAAACAAAAGCAGAAATAACAATCACTGTCATTGTGCCAATTACTACACCTAAGATAGTTAGAAGTGAGCGCAATTTATGTTGGCGGATATTATCAAAAGCCATCAAAACATCTTCTAAAGGAACACCTCTCATAAGAATTGTTTGACTCCTAAAGCGTTATAAAATTGATTTTTTGCAACTAGCTGAACGTTTTTCTTTTGCTTATAGTTTCTCATTGAAGGGCGGAAATTGGCAAGTCTAGTTGTTAGCTTGCAAAATAAAAAAGCCAAAAAATTTTCTTTTGGCTTTTGGCTAAATTGCTTATTTTAAGAGGGTGTTGCTAAAAATTTTACTCAAGACCAGTTTTTCCAAGCATTTGACCTCTGCATTTTTGTTGAAGATTGATGGGATTACTTGTTTAACACAAATTATTTAGATAAATTTCAAAACTTTAGCAGGAGATTACCTTAAGAAATCAACAAGGGCTTAATTTTTTGATAAAGTTTTGTATTAGAGTAAGATACTTTGGCTTACAGGTTACTTGCTTAAGAGAAAAGATAGTGGAGACTATACGTTATATTTTATTGGAATATGTTGCTATAATCTTTTTTAGGAGGTTGTATGGGACTACAACAATTAATTCCAGAACTTAAAGCATTAAGTTATAAAGAAAAGCTTGAAGCAATTGAGTTTCTAAGAAAAGACTTAATCACACCAGAAGAAAGCATTGTTATGGAAGAAGCGGCATTAAAAGTTATGGAACTACTAGAGAAATACCCTGAGCAAGTAGGAGGATGTACAACGGTTAGAGGGGATGTAGATATAATGGAGTATTCCAAAGAATATGCTCAAGCAAAGATTTAAGTATATTCCTACTAAAAATGCTTTAATGCCCTTCGTGCCACTTAAATTGATGAAAGACAATTTATTTGTTGAAAGAGCAGCACTTGTTGATAGTGGTGCTGAAATTAATGTTTTACCTTATTATTTAGGGATTCAACTTGGTTTTGTTTGGGATGATAAGCTAGCCAGTATTCGTTTAGGTGGTGGATTCTCCCAAACGCCAGCTATTGGTATTATGGTAAAGGGAACTGTATTTAATTTAGAGCCAGTAGAACTTTTCTTTGCTTGGGCAGTTAGTGATACACGTTTGATTCTTGGGCAAACCAACTTTTTCTCACTTTCTCATATTTGCTTTTATCAAGATCAAGGTTATTTTGAGATAACAAACAAATCAAATTAATATATGCTTTAGCAATTCTCAGTTAAATAAGTAACTCTAATAAATAGAAAGAGTTAAATAAATCTTGATAGGAAAATTATCTTAAGAAATCAATAAGGGCTTAATTTTTTGATAAAGTTTAGCGGCTCGTGTCTCGTCTAGCTCATAGAGAATATTATAGTGTTTCTTAACGTTAGCTTTATCACTTAACTTAAAGTAGCATAAAGCTAAATTTACTCTAGCTAAAATAAATTGTGGTTCTAATTCTAAAGCTTTTTCAAAATGTTCTACCGCCTTTTGTAACTCATTGGTCTTAAAATAACATAACCCAATGTTGTTATAAGCTTCAGCATAATTTGACCTAAGTTTTAAGGCGCATTTGTATTCCATAATAGCTTCTCTATATTGTCCGCGTTCACCATAAAGAAGGCCCATAGTGTTATGATTTTCTGGTATGTTAGGATCTAAAGCTACAGCCTTGTAACCTGCGGCTTCGGCTTCGTCTAAATTGCCTTGTGAACGATAGTTTAGAGCTAAATAATTATAGGCAACCGAGTAATCAGGCTTAATCTTTATAGCATCTTTGAAAGCTTTTTGTGCTTCTACAAATTGTTTTTTTGCTCTATAACATTGGCCTAATAAACAATAGGCTTGATGGTATTTAGGGTTTATTTTTATTGCTTGTTGGCAAGATTTTATGGCTTCATCTGCTCGCCCGCTACGAAATTGAATGTTAGCTGCACCCAGGTAAGCTTCTGCATAATCAGGTTTTAATTTTACAGTGCGAGAAAAAGCTTCATAAGCGTGGGGATAATCGCCCATTTCCATTAAAGCAAGCCCAATAGTATAAAAGGCTGAAGGATTAACTTGATCTATTTTTATTGCTTCACGGGCGGATTTAGCCGCATCTTCATAACGGCCAGAACGTAGATAGGCTTGGCCTAAATCAGCATAAACTTCCCCTAGACTAGGCTGTAGTTTTATAGCTTTTTCAAATGCTTCTATAGCCTTTTTACTTTCTCCATCAGCTAACAAAAGCTGACCCATAAATTGGTAGATTTCCGGTAAGTGTGGATCTAAATCTAATGCTCTTTCGCATTCATCCATTGCTAGCTTATTTTTTCCTTCTTTAGCAAGGGCTTGTGCTGATAAAAGCAGGGTATAGCCTGGCGAAAAAGTTCGCTCTCCTTTAGATAAAGGTTGGGATAGAGAAGCATTAAGAGGTAGATTAGTTTCTATAGCTTTTTTCTCAGTAGAAGCTATTGGATTAGGTGGATTAGGTGGATTAGGTGGATTAAATGAATTAAATGAATTAACTGGGTTAGGAGGAATAAGAGGCCCTTGTCTTTGTGCCTGGGGTAGTTCTATCTTCATTGCCTTTTCTACCGCTTTGACATTTTTAGAAGGTTGGCTTACAGGCAATTTTTCTGATAAATCTCCAACAGTTGGACTATCTTTTTTGCTACTTTTAACGCTTTTATCTGGGTATTCTACTGATGGAGGAAGGTTTTGTATTGATACATGAGATGTTGCAGGTTGCGGAGTTAAGCTTTTTGAATCTTCTTTTAGACTTGCTGCTAAATCGGCTGAATCAGGTCTTATTGAAGCACCACAAGCGGCACAAAACCGAGGTTCTCCAATAATATTAGCTCCACAAACAGCACAACTACGAACCGCAGCAATACCAATAGCAGTTTCAATAATGCGTTTTCTTTCTTTAGCTTCTCGTTCCTGCTTAGACATTGGAACAATGGTAATTTCTGGGTCATCATCTGCTTGAGCAAATATTGCACTTAAACCAGCCATTAAAGCACTACCACAACGACGACAAAACTTAGCATCTCCGCTACATTGTGCTTCACAAGTAGGACAAGAAATAGTGTTTGCCGTATCTTCAACTTTTGCTACAGGTTGTGTACTAAAAGTTTTGGGAAGAAAACTAGCATCATATTCAAATTGAACTATCGGGCCTTCAACCCCAAATTGGATAAAGCTTCCTTTTTTTAAAGGTACTTTTCCTTCTATTTGCTCTTGATCTAAATAAGTACCATTACGGCTGTTAAGGTCTTCTAGGTAAAAATTCCCCTCATAAAATGAAATTACTGAATGAAGGCGAGATACTCCAGGTTCTTGAATGCTATTAAATGCTAAATCACACTCTCTAGGGTCACGTCCAACGCGCACAAAGGGAGCTTCATATTCTGTTTTACTACCAGCATGAGAGCCTTTTATATGTGTGAGAATTATTTTCATCAAGAGCCTCTAAAGCTATTTAGGCTGGAGGCAGGGGTCACAAATCTAAAAAATTATTTTAATTTGTGGCCTCTGAACCCAGACCAAACATTGTACATCCTTAACTGCTAGCTTGGAAATGAGATTTTAATAGTATTTTATGTTTTTGCCGAATATTGATCTAACCATTGCTAAGTTACTTGTAAATAAAAAGTTAGTTTTTACTCTCTATTTTTCTAAGAATTTCTCTAAACCTTTCCTGATCTTTTAACAAGCTCATTTTAGGGTCAACTGTTAGCCAAATAATACGATTATCTTTGTCTTGTAAAGCCTTTTCTAGATATTCAAAAGCCTTTTTATCTTCTCCTGATCCATAGTAAATTAGAAAAAAGTCAAATGCTGCAACATAACGCTTTTCAGATAGCTTTTCTAACTCTACTAAAAGCTTTTCTGCTTCCTGGTTTTGACCTGCTTTGCCATAAGCATAGCCTAAAGCAGAAACAAAGCGTAAATCTTCTTCAGTTAGCTTGCTAGCTTTTTGAAATTCTAAAATTGCAGCAACATAGTCGCCTTTCTGTAAGTAAGTTTCTCCTAATCGAAAATGTGCTAAAGCAAAATTAGGTTCAAGAATTAATGTTTTGTTCAATTCTTCAATAGCTTTATCTTGTTGACCAGCTAGACTATAAGCTAAACCTAAATTAGTATTAATAATTAAAGAAATTGGGTCGAGTTTCTCAGCCTGTTTTAACATTTCAATAGCTTCATCAAAACGCTTATTTGTTAGCAAATATAAGCCATACCAATGATAAGCCGTGCTATAGCCTGGGTTAAGCTCAATAGATTTCTTAAAAGCTTTTTCTGCTTCTTGAAATTGCCAAAAATAATTTGTTAAACAATACCCTAGAGAAGCATAAGCATTTGCAAAATCAGGCTCTATAGCTAAAGCGTTTTTTGCTTCAGCTTGTGCTTTAGGAAAAGTGTTTTTTGGAAGTTCTAGATTATAAGTTCCTAACAAATTGTAGCAGTCCGCTAGTCCAATATGAGCTAAAGCATAAGTGGGTTCTAAATCTATTGCTTGCTTAAAATAATCTAATGCTAGTCGTACTTGTTCAGGCGTTCGCTTATTCCAAGCATATAAACCCTGTAGATAAAAACGATAAGCTTCAGGATTATGTGTAGTTTGTTTGCTAGAAATTACTACTTTACCTGTTAAATGTTGGCTTAAATGTTGGGCAATATTTTCTGCTATCTCTTGTTGTAGCAGAGAGATATCTTTCATTTTACGATGATAAACTTTTCCCCAAAGCTGGTTATTATCTAAAGTGTCAATTAATTCTGTATGAATAGAAACATCTTCTCCTTGAACTTCTAAACGACTAAGCAATATAGCACGAACATTAAGTTGTTTGCCTAGGTCTTTTATGTCTACGTTTTTATTTTTATAAGTAAAAACCAGGTTACGAGACTTTACTTTTAAGTGCGCAAGCTCAGAGATACTATTAATTAAAATTTCTGTAATACCGTCAGATAAATATTCTAAACTGCTGTCTTTACTGTTATTTGCAAATGGCATTACAGCAATGGAATCAATAACATCACTTGTTATATTTCCTGCTTTAGATTGAGAAAAATAGTAATACACACTAAAACTTAATACTAGAATGATTAAGCTAACTAAGCCAACAAGACCAAAAATTCTTCTATTATTTTTTAAGCCGATGAAAGCTATACTCTTAGGTGTATTTACAACTGTACTTTGATTAGCAATATTTGGATCAATACTTAGGTTAGCTGTAGTTTCTGCGGTAGAAACTTTTTTACCACTATCATTAATTGTGTCATTAACTGTATCAGTACCAATTACTGTTGGAATTTCGCTAAGAATTTTTTCTGGCAAAGATGTTAGTTTGCCTAACTTTATTTCTACTAACAAATTAGGATTGACTTCTAAAGATTGTTTTATCTTTTTTAAGTCTGTTACCAGATCTTTTGCTGTTTGATAGCGAGCCGATAAGTCTTTTGCTAAAGCTTTATTGACAATTTGAGCTAATTCTTCTGGCAATTTAGCGTAAATTGATAGATTAGGTGTAGCTTGTTCCATAATAGCAACAAGAATATGACTAATGGTTTTACCTCGAAATGGCGTTAGACCTGTAAGCATTTCATAAAGCACAATGCCTAAGCTAAATATATCAGTTCGAGGGTCTAATTTTAGTCCTCTAGCTTGTTCTGGTGACATATATTGGACAGTCCCCATTATTACACCAGCATTTGTATGTACTTTTTCTGTTAGATCATCTGCTTCTTGTTTTTGTCTTTCAACTAATTTTGCTAGTCCAAAATCCAACACTTTGACATAGCCATCTGTTCGGATCATTATATTTTCTGGTTTAATATCTCGATGAATAATTCCAGCTTTATGTGCAGCAAACAAAGCATTAGCAGCTTGAATAAATATTTCTAACAGTTCGCAAATGTCGCCTGGGTGAGATTTCATATATTGGCGCAGGGTTTGACCTTCAATATATTCTGTAGCAATAAATTGTAGCTCCTTATCTTCATTGCTAGAATTTGCTGCGGTATTAGCTACTAACTTAGTTTCACCTAAAGCATAAATAGTAATAATATTTGGATGATTAAGTGCAGAAGCAGCACGGGCTTCTTGTTGAAAACGTTGGATATTTTCTAAATTGCTAGCCATATCTGAGTTAATAACTTTTAATGCTACAACTCGATTTAATCGGCGATCTCGTGCTTTATAAACCTCACCCATTCCCCCCATACCTAGCAGGGAAATAATCTCATAAACATCTAAAATTGTACCTGAAGCTAAAGCCATATTTTTAATCTAAATAAAATTAAGTAGCTAATTGTCGCAAAAAGCTTGAAAACTTAAAATCAACTTGTGCTTTGAATCTTAAATATTTCTTGGCTTAGACAATAAAAACCTTCTAAAAGTGGGCTTGAAACAACATCTCTACCAGATAAAATCTTTGCTAACTCTAATTTAGGAGTTTGATAGATTTCAATATTTTGTTGCTCTGGACAAACTAACCAATATTCTTTTACCCCATATTTTTGATAAATTTGCCGTTTTATTCTACGATCTTTATGAGAACTCTCTAACGACACAGATAAAACTTCTATAACTAACTCTGGAGCAGCGCAAATCTGCTCACCTGCTATTATTTCACCTCGCTTTAAGTTTGAAATATAAACAATATCTGCTACTAAATAAGTAAAATCACTAAAAATTAATGCTGCACCAGGAATAACTTCCCCAATAGGATTTTGTGCCAAGTATTTTCCTAGTAAAAATAGCAAATTAAAAACCGTTCTTTGATGTGTTAAACCTGGCACAACGGACATAACTAATTCCCCTTCAATAAGTTGATAGCAAATACCGTTTTCTGTAAGAAAACTTAAATCTAAAATATTTAACAAAGGACTTATCCACATATTTTTTACACTAAAAGAAATTAAAAATTTCTTAGTGTAGACGGTTTTAGTTGTGAGTTTTGCTAATCAAACTTGCAGGTGGAACATAGATAAATCTATTAAATCTATTATTTGGTTCAAGAAGGTTTATAAACAGAAGCTTTTAGAATTTAATATGAAGCTGTTATTCTCATCTACTCCATTGCTACTATCAACCGTTCTAGATTTTTTATTCTCGCTGTAACGAGTGCTGCTAGATCACTGTCTTTGTCAGGCATTTTGTCTAGCAGTTGCTTGTAGGTTGTTAGCGCACCTTGATAATCCTGTAAACCAAGTTGCGAATTGCCTACAATGAAATAGCTATCCATAGCCTCCTGATTTAATTCGTTAGTAAAATGTGTCAATGACTCCTGTCCATAACGTTTAGCATTTTCATAGTCCTTACTAGCATAAGCAGATAACGCAAGTCTGTATGCATGTTCACCACTTTGATAAGCATTTCCAACCGTGCTTACAGTAAATGTTAATGACTCCGCTTTTAACTTGCCTTTGGGCCCTATGATTGATTGATCCACCTTACCTTTGCCATTCCAGATGGCTTGTAATTGATATGTTCCTTGGATTAACTTTGCTTTATCGGCAGGAATTAACCATTCTTCCATTGCTACAGCTTGCAATGGAAATGAGGGAATATTGTTGCTTTCATCCTTACCAACTAAATATTCTGAGAGATTACCTGAGATAATGCCCTGTTTTGTGCCATTTGAGTCAATCTTATAGAGAGTGAGTTTTACTGTTGATGCCCAATCTACTGCAATTTCTGGAAGTGTTAATTCTGTTTGTGCAGGTTTTATCCCTTTCTCAAGAGCTTTCATTTGCTCAATGATCTCTTGGCGATCACGTGGGCTAATAAGGCGGCCCTCAATACGCAATGGATCTCCCTCGTATAACTCAGGCCAGGCTAGATCAATTGTAAAAACAATGGCTGGAGATGATTGATCTAGTATAGTCTTTGACTTTTTAGTTGAACCGTTCATTGTGGTTGATAGGACAGATAGTATCAAAATAGCTATTGCTAACACACCTGCAATTATTAATGAATTAGCATAATACTTTCTGATAAACATAACTTCTCCCTCCTCAGCGAGCGGGACGAGGCTCGTCCGTAACTTTAATTTGGATTCGGCAACCCCTGCCATTGTGAGTAAACTCTGATTCTTCATCTTCACAGAACAAATACGGCCAATTATGACTTCCTAGCTCAAACCGGTCATTAGGATTTTTTACTTTCGTATTGGTAAAGTAGAGCATTACACAGTAATCATAGCCTAGTGTTGTTGGGTCATGATGTTTGACCCCCAAACCATGACCAATTTCATGTGCAATTGTATGGGCTTCATGCTTGAGTATTGCTTCTAGCCATTCAGCCTTATGTTCTCTGATAAAGCTATTAGCTTGCTCTTTCAAACGTTTCTCCTCATCAGGTGTTAAAGAACCAAGTTCTTTGCCTGCCCATTCAGGCAAACCAAGAGTGTGAAAGCACACATCATCATAGACAATCTTCTGAATTCTATTAGTAAAAACCTGGATGCGATAACAATTATCTGGAGAATCATAGGGTAGATTAGAACTAGGATCAGGAGGAGCGAAACCTTTGATAATTTCTCCATCATCTTCAAGTTTCTCTGTATATTCCATTTTTAAGATACGCTTATAAAGATCTTTGTATGCTTGAGGAACATCTGGAATATTACTCTTATCATTGCGCACTTCTAGCCCATGTTGGTCAATAATGTGGGCAGTACCATAGTTGAAGTTAACAATGCGTTTCTTCTGATCAAACGCACCTGAACCACTCCACTCTTTCTTGTCAAGATAACGAATATTGCAATTTGAGACATTTTGGAAACTCATCTGACGAGTTTCTGGATAGTAAAACTTGTAGAAGACAATATCATCGGGGTCATGGATAAAAATGTATTTGCGATCTGCTTTGAGCCGTTCATAATTGCCATAGAAGCGAAAGCCTCGATATCTTTCATAAAGCGAAATTCCGTCTCCTTCTGTCTTATGCCCCTTTGGTGTGTCTATTTCGTTCCAGTCTGCTTTTAGGTTCTTTTCATAAATTCCTTCATTTACCTCCCACGCATCAGCAATAAAATTTTGGTTTTTATCCATTGGAATATCAAGAGCATCTTTGCTTCGATCGCTATCAAGGTGGCCGATTAGCTTTTGAGTCGCACCATCAACAACCGCGCTAACTCTTAACTGTGTGCGTGCGCCCCAATCATAGTTATTGATGCGAATTTGTGCGTAAAAATCACTCTTTTTGCTTGTAGCTTGCTGACCATTACTAGCAATTGTAAAATCTTTACTGTTCTCATCAAACTTCATATCAAGCGGGTTCGTCTTATCTGCCAACTTTTCTTCAGGAACATTAAGACATACTCCTCTTTCATGTGAAGTATTGACAAGCTCAAAGGTGAATTTTGCTTTTTTCTCTGCAGATAGGTCAGGATGGCCTTTAACTTTTAGTTCTGCTGCTACAACTATATCGTTACCTTTGACCTTTTCATTTATGCCGCCCTCGGGCTGCCAGGTGCTGTAATTATCAGGGGTAATAATCACAACTTCCAAATTAGATGGATGATCCTCATAGGTTAAGGTGTATGTTATTTGGGCATTACTTTCCCACTTGTATCTACCATCTACTCGAGTATAAGGAAAAGATGCCGTTTTGGTAATGCTATAAATATTGCCACCATTATTTGCAAGAACCCCAGAAAATAGTCCTTCATAATCATTATGAAACAACTCAAATAATGCTGAATTAACAGCACTATTGGTTAAGTTACCATGATCTTTTAAGATCTCTTTTGTTTCTGTACCTGTTTGACCGCATTCGTCTTTCCAATTCTTTGTATAAGAGCCAGTTTCAGTAATTAGCCAAGCCTTTTCAGCGTCTGATTGTAAATAATTGATATAGTATTTAATGCTATTTGGTATGTCCTCAACTTCCAATTCTCCAAGGCTTGGAATTTTGAACTTAGCTAAAAGATCAGAAGGAGTCTTTACACTATAACTTGTAGAGGTTTTTGCCTCAGATGTTATTTCACCTTTTTTACCTGTTTTGTCACACCACATTATATTTTCAATAATTTCTATTTTAGTCACACCACCAGCGATAGTACTTAGTACTTCTAATGAATCATAAGTAATATCATGAGAGGATTGGCCTGCTACATCAAACACTGAGCCTTTTAGCTCTCCATTAGTTGTTAGTGTTTG
The DNA here is from genome assembly GCA_964492845.1 of uncultured Clostridia bacterium. GTDB lineage: Bacteria > Acidobacteriota > Blastocatellia > Chloracidobacteriales > JADJPF01 > JADJPF01. The sequence goes on along the minus strand of CAZBMZ010000012.1, from coordinate 2,282 downwards.
TTCGTCTTTGGTTTCATTAGTATTTTTATAGTCTCCCTGTTGATATTTGTAGGTGTCGGAAAATGTGCCTGTAGCAGTTAATGTCCATTTTAATGTGTATGCGCCTATCAGCTTGCTACCACCACTTTGACTATATACGGATGGTGATAATACGTAGCTGATAGACGAAAGAATCAATAGTATTATTAGAGTTAATAATGATACTTTAGCGAAGTTTCGATTTAGCAATTTTATATTCATAACCAACCCTCGCTTTCATTACATAATTCAAAGATAAAGTTATACTTATAAAATTAGTAAACGCAATTAATATACCGTTCAATAAACTTTGCATAATGGCCTATATCTTAGAGAAAAGCCTTGTTGACTTAAACTTAGCAAAAGAAATATTGCGAATATTTTCTCACTTTTTGTTTAGTTATGCGTGAAAACACTTTATCCCAAATAAATTGTTAATTACTTTATTTATTGTAAATAAACATTTTATCTTGCTTATATAAAAATTTAAGAATATTATTCCATGTAATTATCTAGTATAGAATCTGGTTGGATATTTGCTGAGGTAACAATCTCATAATCATAATTTGTATTAATTAAATTTGCGAGTATTAGAAAAGGATCTTTTTTACTAAAATATTACGCAAAATTAGCATGTTTAGCTAAAGCGTTGATATCCAATAAATTAATCTCTCTGCCTTCTAATTTAATCAATCCATCTTGTTGCAGTCGTGTAAAACTTCGAGATACAACTTCTCTTACCGTACCAACTCTAGCCGCTATTTGCTGGTTAGTTAATTTAAGTCTAAATTTGCCAGTATTACCAACTATATTATTTTGCTGTGCTTCTTCTAAAAGCAGTTCTGCTATACGCTGGCTTACTTCTTTAAGCGATAAAGATTCTATGAGTGATGCACAATAACGAAGCCGTTTTGATAGAACTTTTAATGCTGCTAGCGCGATTTCTGGATGTTCTAAACAAAGCTGGTAAATATCTTGTTTATCAATAAAAAGTAGTTCACAAGATTCATCTGCTACAACTGTTGATGGATACTCTCCACCATCAAAAACAGGAATTTCTGCAAATGTTGCTCCTGCTCGTTCAATATGAATAACTTGTTCTCGCCCATCAACATTTGTTCGTAGTGCGCGAATTGCTCCACTAACTACAGCATACATTCCTTGAGCAATTTGACCTTCTAAAAATATTACTTCTCCTGTATTAAAAAATTTTTCTATAGCTTTTTCACTTAATTTGCTTAATGCCACGTCTGATAAGCTACCAAATAATACAGTTTGTTTTAGAGCTTTAATTTTATCCATAAAATTTTAAGAGCTTTAAGGGAAATTTTCGGAAAAATTCCGGCGTTTTCTTTATTTATCAAGCTAGTTGTGACTTAAGTCAACGCCACCAGTCAGATTTTATTTTAAGCTCAACGCTATAAAAACTTGAGTTTACATAAAAATATTTTTTGGAGGTATTTATGATTACTACAACATCTAAAACTTTAAGTGATTATGCCAGCAATGTACCTGGTGCAGTGGAAATATTTGAGCAATTTGGACTTGATTATTGTTGTGGTGGCGGGCGAATGTTAGACCAAGCCTGTTTGGAACTGGGTTTAACTGTTGATGAAGTTTTAACAAAGCTAAGCCAAGCAGAAGAAAACAAAAAAGTTAAATCAGAGTTTATTGACTGGTCAAAAGAATCTCTTACAAATTTAGTTAACTATATTTTGACTACTCATCATATTTACACCAAACAAGAGATAGAACAACTTCCTAAACTTTTAACCAAAGTAATTATTGCTCATGCAGAAAATCATCCAGAATTAAAAAAACTAGCTCAAGTTCTACAAACTTTGGTAGATGAATTAGACCAACATATGATGAAAGAAGAGCAAGTGTTATTTCCTTATATAACAGCATTGGAAAAATCCAAAGTACAGAGCGAAAAATTACCCACAGTTTGTTTTGGAACTGTAAGAAATCCTATTAGAGTAATGATGTTTGAGCATGACACAGCAGGTGATTTATTAAAGAATATGCGTTTAGTTACTAGTGATTACATAATCCCTACAGATGTTTGTCCAAGTTTTCGTAGCCTTTACCAAAGATTGCAAGATTTGGAACAAGACTTGCACAAACACATTCACCTAGAAAACAACATACTTTTCCCACAAGTAATTGAGCTAGAAAACAAAATTTTTAGCAAAGTTTAGTCAGTTAATAAATTAATAAATTAGAACCTTAATGCCCTGTAAGGGCATTTTGTAATAGCCCAG
>CAZBMZ010000011.1:0-167549 GCA_964492845.1 uncultured Clostridia bacterium | reverse complement strand
TGCTATTAACCTACTTATTTTTCAATATTTATGCTCACTGCGTAAGATCAGTTATCAAAAAAAATAACAGGTGAGATTAATCACCTGTTAGAATTTGTGCTTTTACTGAGTGAGAGGTTATGAGAGGAGAGATTTGCGAGGAAGTTAAACTCTCATTGTTGCCATTTTAGCTGTTAAAGTATCTTGAGCTTGTGTTTTTGATACATCACCACCATCTTTACCTTGACCTTGTAATTGCTTAAGTTGCTCAATAATTTTTTCTAAAGCTTGAATAATTTCACCAATTTGCTTGTCTTGACCACCAGCACCATTAGTTGGGTCGGTTCCTTTACTTGGGTCAGTTCCTTTTGCTGGGTCAGTTCCTTTTGCTGGGTCGGTTCCTTTGCTTGGGTCAGTTCCCTTAGTTGGGTCAGGTTGGCCGCCACCTTTAGAAGACTTAAGCAATTCTAGTAATTTTTCTAGTAATCCAACTAATTGATTTAATATTTCATTAATGCCACCTTGATTTGCACCCCCAGCACCTTGCATTCCTTCCATTCCCTTCATTTGTCCGGGGTCTTTCATTTGGCCTGGGTCAGCAGGTTTAGCACCATCACCTTTACCAGCACCAGTTAATTGGCTAACTAAATCTTTGATTGCGCCGATTAACTCACCTTGGTTTTTGACTAGTCCATTGATAGCTTCTAAAGCACTGTTTAATCCGTCTAAAGCCTTATCCAATTTTTCATTGCCTTTATTTTTGGCTGGGTCTGCGGCTTCAGCACCAGTTGTTTTACTCATATTGTTCATTTTCATCATTGAGTTTGGATTGTCTTTCATTGTTGGACTTTCCATTTGTGGGTAATTTCCCATCATTGGTTTGTCCATTTGGTTTGGATAACAGTTTTGTGTATTACCAAATCTATCAATTGATTCGTTAGTTGGTTTTAAGCCTTCATCAGCTTTTCTTACTGTTAGACCAGCTAAGTTGCCTTCTTCTTTTATTTGTTTTTTATTTCCACTTGTTGCTAGGTTTTGTTGATTGTTAACATTTTGAGTGTTGATTCCTTGATTGTTGTTTGAAATATTGTTGATAGCCATTGTTGTAATCTCCTTAAAATTTTTAATTTTTGATTTAGTGTGTCTTTCTGACCAAGAGTAATGGCAAGGCTTGTTCCAAAAAGGAAATTAAAAATCTAAGAAAATTTGATTTTAGCTTATTTATTGAATAATCAGAGTTTATAGACAGGCACAAGAAAAATATTTTAGCTATTTTCTAGCCTTAAACTAAAAAGTCTGCCAGAATTGGCAGACTACTAAATGTCAGAACTGACAGTCTTGTCAAAGTTGACAGAATCACTACAAACAAGACCAAAAGAGACACTTTTCCCAGAAAATTAAATAACTGGTAAACATACAAAATAGATTTGAGGATTAAAGGTTGATACTTAAGCTACAGAACGCTTGGCTTCTTCAATTCTATTGCTTAATTCTTTTTGTAAATTATCTGCAATAAAACTAATTTCTTCTTGGATGCTATCTGTTTGAGATTGAGAGAGTTGGGAGGAAACAAAACATTTTAACTGGATTAGAGATTGTCCTTTACCTTTAGTGTGATAAATAATCCTTACTTTAACACTGGGAAAACTAGCATAAATTTCATCTCGAAGCTTTTCTATAAATAAATAAGGATTAACTAAACCTAAACTTCTACTGTTTAAGCTTATTTGGTATATCACTTTATTATTAGAAATGTTTTCACCATTCATAATAATCTCTTTAGTTCTAGTAATGTTTTATTTTTGTATTTCAGCATAGCTTAAAACTTAAATGTGTATTAGTCAATAAGCTAGCTCCACAAAATTAAATAATAACTTTAACAGGCTAGTTTTTTACTTAGATTAAGAATTTTTAGCTTAGTAAATTAGTGGAGGCATAATCTATTAGTAAAAATAGTAGGGATAGTAAATTTTTTAAATTCACTATCCCTACTATTTAGTTAAACTATTTAGATTCATCAATATAGGCAGGTTGTTTAGGACGCAGTGCAGGAGTCTTCTTTAATTCCTCTAAAAGAACTTCAACAGCTTTTTCTAAACTAGGATCTTGTCCTTTATTAATTAGATCTGCACGGTCTAGAACTTCAATATCTGGTGAAACACCTTCATTTTCTACTACCCATTGTCCATCAGTGCTAAAAATACGAAATGATGGTGCGCTAACAGAGCCATTATCAACAAGCTGCGGATTAGCAGTAATACCAATTAAACCGCCCCAAGTTCTAGTTCCAATGACTTTGCCAATCCCGCGTTTACGAAAATAATAAGGTAGCGCGTCTCCGCCTGAAGATGAATAACCATTAGTTAACATAGCTTTTGGCCCATTGTGGCTAGCATTAGGTGCGCCTGCTGGCGTAACGCCACGTCGCGCCCAATAATTTAGCTTAGGACGATCTAAAAGCTCTATCATACGATCAGGAATAAATCCGCCTCCATTATAGCGGTCATCTATAATCAAAGCTTCTTTATGGATTTGTGGAAAGAAATTTTTGAAAAGTTCTCGATTACCTTCAAATGCTGTATTAGGTAAATGAATGTAGCCAATACGACCACCAGAAAGTTTTTCAACATATTCACGACGCGATTGTATCCAATCCAAATAACGTAAATTACCTTCTTCAGTTACAGGACGCACTTTTTCTTCCCGCGCACCTTCTAAACTAGGTCTATCATTAACAAGTAAAGAAACAACTCTATCACCTCGATTTTCCATTAGTTGATAGAAATTTTTTACATCCTTAGAAGAACGGCCATCTACAGCTAAGATAAAATCTCCTGCTTTTACTTTTATTCCTGGTTCAGTTAGTGGTGAACGAAAGTTTTCATGCCAATTTTCTCCAGGAAATATCTTTTCAATTTTAAAGTAACCTGAAGAATGAGCGACAATTTCCGCACCTAAAAGCCCTGCTTCAACCCTAGGTACAGTTGGGTTATCTCCAGAGTTAACATAAACGTGACCTGCATTAAGTTCGCCACCTAATTCACCTAGAATAAAATCTAAGTCATAACGTGTACCAATAAAAGGAACCATTACTTGATAGCGATCTCGCATTTTGTTCCAATCTAAACCATGCATATTTGGGTCATAAAACCAATCTCGCCAAACACGCCAAGCATCTACATACATCTGTTGCCATTCTGCTTTAGGTTCTATTTTCATTTCTAGTTTATCAAGTCCAAGTAGCCCATCAGTTGGTTTTTGTCCCGCTTGTGCTGGTACAATACCGTAATCTCTGCCACGACGGAAAATTACTTTTTTTCCATCAGCAGAAATGTCATAGTTAACTATTCCTTCTAAAATAGTTTCTTCTTTCTTTGACTCAATATTGTAAAACTTTAGATTTGGCCCTGTTAGATAAAAGACACCTTTGTCATTAGTGTTAAGTCCTCGATAATTGCTAGCAGTGCCAGGAATAGCTCGGACACGGCTTTCAAATCCTGCTATGTCAATTTTAAGATCAGCCTTTTCGCTTTTTTTCTTGTCTTTACTTTCTTCAGCGGGCTTATCAGCTTTTTCGCTCTTCTCAGGCTTTTCACTAGATAATTTTTCCTCATCACTAGTAGGAAGTAACAAAGCCGGGCCATCATTGGCAAGTAAGCCAACGTAAACCCTAGTAGGATTTGTAGTAATATAGTTAAACTCAAGTCCGCTAAAGCTTAAGTTAATATCTCGGTTAGATAGAAAATAAAGGTAGCGACCTTTTGGATCAAAAACTGGAAAATCATCATCCGTTAAACCACTAGTTAGTTGATAATTTTTTCCTTCTGCAATCGAATGTAGCCAAATTGTAGACAAAGTGTTATCAGCATTTTTAGTATAAGCAATCCATTTGCTATCAGGTGACCAAGTATAAGTATTAATATCATTGTTAATACTGCGATCCATATCAACAATTTTACCTGTATCAATATTGACATAGCGCAAACGTTGTTTTTTATCTCCAAACACTAACATCTTGCTATCTGGTGACCAAATAGGGGCAAATGTCCAAATGTCTCCACCTGTTGTAATACGTTTTTCTTCGCCTGAGCCATCAGATTTTCTTAAGTAAACTTCATATTCTCCAGATCTATCGCTAAGATAAGCTATCCAATTACCATCAGGTGACCAAACAGCGTCCATTTCTCTAATTCCTGGAGTTAAAGTAATATTGCGAATCTCTCCATCTTTGGCTGGAACTGTAAAAATATCTCCTCTTGCCGTTATAACGGCTCTAGCTCCGCTTGGAGAAAGCGAAAAGTTATCAATAAAATCTCTTACATTTTTATAGTAAGGAAGTGTTTGTGGTAAATCTCCTACAGCTTTAATAGCTACTTGCTCAGATTTTTCTGTCTTAATATCAAACTTATAGACATAACCACCTAATTGATAAACAATATGTTGTCCATCTGAGCTACTAGGCCAAAGTACATCATAATCATTATGATTAGTTACCTTACGAGTTTGCTTATTTTTTGTATTGTAAGCATAAAGATTAAGTGTATGTTCTTTGTCAGAAGTATAATAAATATTATCTCCTATCCAAATAGGCTGGTTGTCTGTACCGATATGATTAGTAATTTTCTCTGTAGCATTAGTTTTTAAGTCATAAATCCAGACATCTTGAGCGCGTCCACCGCGATGACGTTTCCAGGTGCGGTATTCTCTTTCAATTGGGGTATAAGCAAATTTAGTCCCATCGGGTGAAAGAGTTCCACCACCACTTTCAGGGATTCCCATTGGAGTTTCCATTCCACCATCTACAGGAATAAGAAAAGGTTTTCCCATACGTTCTCCCCAAGGGAGACGATTGCCACGAAAAACAACATTTTTTCCATCAGGAGTCCAATCTAGGATTTGATAATCATAGCCTCCTCGGGGCGGCATTGGGCCAACATCATTATAAAAAGTTAATTGTTTTGGCTCACCACCATTTACATTCATTACATAAACTTGACGGGTTCCGCTATATTCTGCTGAAAAAGCTATCAGCTTTCCATCAGGTGAAAATTTAGGAAAAAGTTCTTGTCCTGAGTGTGAGGTTAATTTCCGTGCATTTGGGTTGTTTCCTTCCTGAATCCAAATATCTCCTGCATAAACAAAAACAACTTTGTCAGTATGTACATCAGGAAAGCGTAAAAGCCTAGTTAAGTCATTTTGTTGGGCTAGAGCCAACAAAGGAAATAGCAACATTAATGCAAAAAGCAAGCATAACTTTCGCATCTTTGATCCTTTCTTAGATAAATTTGATAACTATTGATTAAGAAAAAAGCTTTATTGTAAATAAGTTTAGTAGGTTATTAAACAAATTTTATGCCAACTAATATTTATAGCAATATAAGCTTGGATAAGTTATTTATAAGCTTTAACAGCATAGACTAGTATTACATTATTTAGCTACTATGTTTAATGTGTCCGTTTTTGGGAAAATAGATTTCCACTTCTGAGCTTTTTCTTTTTGTTGTTAAATTAAATTAAAGTGAACAGGAGGTTTAAAGTTTTTAATGAGTACAAATACAAAATGGCTTAGTTGTTATAAACCAAAACCTAAAGCTAAACTTCGACTGTTTTGTTTTCCTTATGCTGGAGGAGGAAGTAGCGTTTTCCGCACTTGGTCAGATAATTTACCTGACTGGGTAGAAGTTTGCCCTGTTCAATTACCAGGAAGGGAAAACCGCATTTTAGAAAAACCTTTTCATCAAATAGTTGATTTAGTCCCATCCATTGCACAAGCAATAAAACCTTATTTAGGCTTACCTTTTGCCCTTTTTGGTCACAGTATGGGAGCATGGATAGCTTTTGAGCTAGCACACCACCTACATAAAAATTTTGATTTATTAACACAACACCTATTTGTTTCTGGGCGATTTTCTCCACAAATAGCTGATAAAAAAACTCTGCATAAATTACCTGACAAAGAGTTTAGAGAAAACTTAGAAATGTATGGAGGTACTCCTAAAGCTGTCTTGGAAAGTGATGAGCTAATGGAGTTACTAAGACCTATTTTAAGAGCAGATTTTTCTATTTGTGAAACCTATGTTTATCAACAAAATAGCCCATTAACTTGTCCTATATCAGTTTTTGGCGCAACAGCAGACCATTTTGTTGATTCTGACAAATTAATAGAATGGCAAAAAGAAACTCTTAAAAATTTTAGAGTAGAAATCTTTAATGGAGATCATTTCTTTTTACGCAACTATCAAAAAGAATTACTTACATCAATTACAAAAGACTTAGAAATGTTAGCCCTATGATAAATAACTACTTAAATAAAATACTTTCTATAACCGATTTAACAGAAATAATCTTAAAAGCCCGTGTAGAAGCAAAAACTATTGTTTTTGCTAATGGTTGTTTTGACCTTTTGCATGTTGGTCATGTTCGTTATCTATATGGGGCTAAAGCTTTAGGGGATTTATTATTGGTAGCAATTAATAGTGATAGAATAGTCCGGCAACTTAAAGGAAGTAATAGACCTGTAACATCTGAAAATGAGCGTGCAGAAATCATAGCTGCACTTTCTTGTGTTGATTATGTAACTATTTTTGATACACCTACTGTAACAGAACTTTTGTTGCTTCTTAAACCAGATATTCATGCCAAAGGAACAGATTACACAACCGAAACTGTCCCAGAACGTGAAATTGTTAAAAGCTATGGTGGTAGAGTTGCTATTGTAGGTGATCCAAAAGATCATTCGACTACCTCTATTCTTGAACAAATTATTCAATAATCCTAAGTATATTTTTTCGGTTTGGCTTGTCTGTTAATGGGACAAGATGCTAGACTAGCCGTTTTATTTTTTAAGCATTAAATTTCAAAAGATTCTCTATACTGGAAATTATTGTGAAAGAAACAATTGCTAAAGTAAAAGAAATTAGGTATTTTGGAAGGTCTTATTGCCAAGTAAAACTAGTCATAGATGAAGAATTAAACATTGAGCCAGGCCAATTTGCAATGCTTAAACCAGCAGGAGCTTTTGAGCCTCTTCTAAGACGTGCAATGGCTTTTTATCAAGTAAGTACAGTAAAAAATCAAACTTTTGTAGACTTCATTTTTAATATTCTTGGCCGAGGTACACAAGCTTTAGCTCAAATGCACGTTGGCGACAAAGTAGAATTTCTTGGCCCGCTTGGAAAAAGCTTTTCCATTTTACCTGCTAAAACTACTCAAAATGCAGTAATTGTTACTGGTGGTGTAGGAACGCCAGCCGTTTTGATGTTGGCTCAAGATCTATGCAAAGAAAAAATTGAAACAACTATTTTTCTTGGTGCTAGAAGTGAGGCGGATTTAATTGGTATGGAAGACTTTAGCCAACTACCAGCAAAGCTTTTTATTGCTACCGATGATGGATCGGTTGGAGATAAAGGTTTTGTGACAAACTCGCTAGAAAGATTTTTAGAAACTCAAAAAGAAAACAAAGATTTTAATTCTGTGATTTATACCTGTGGGCCAGAAATTATGATGGAAACAGCAGCAAAAATTGGCACTAAATATAACTTAAAAACCTATACTTCTTTAGAAGCTCGTATGGCTTGCGGTTTTGGCGTTTGTGTTGGTTGTGTTGTTGAAATTGAGTCAAAGCAAGACTCTAGCTATCAACGTGTTTGTGTTGAAGGGCCAATCTTTGATGCTAGTGAGGTGATTTGGTGAGCAATCAAGAAAACCTTCAAAATATTACTAATACAAGTTCCTTAAATATGCTAGAAGTAGAAATTGCTGGTATTAAATTCCAAAACCCTGTTTTAACTGCTAGCGGGACGTTTGGTTATGGGCTAGATTTTGCTGATTTAATAGACTTAAATCGTTTAGGTGGTTTTTGCAGCAAAGGACTTTCACCTAAGCCAATGAAAGGAAATCCTCCTCCACGTATTGTAGAAACTCATGGAGGAATGCTTAATGCTATTGGACTGCAAAATATTGGAGCTAAAGCATTTGTAACTGATAAACTCCCAGAGTTAAAAAAATATAACACTAGAGTAATTGCTAATGTTTTTGGCTATTGCTTGGATGAATACATCGAAGCAATAGAAATACTTAATGATGGTGATGGGATTTCAGCTTATGAATTAAATATTTCCTGTCCAAATGTTAAACAAGGTGGAATTGTAATCGGTAATTCTCCAGATGCAGCAGCAGAAGTTACAAAGGCTGTAAAACAAGTAGCAAAACGTCCAGTTATTGTAAAACTTTCTCCTAATGTAACTAGCATTAAAGAATTAGCCTTAGCTGTAGAAGGAGCAGGAGCAGACGCTCTTTCCCTAATAAATACCCTAGTAGGAATGTCAATAGATGTTTATAGCCGTCGTCCGCGAATTGCTAATGTTACTGGCGGTCTTTCCGGGCCGGCAGTAAAACCCGTTGCTGTTAGAATGGTTTATGAAGTGGCCCAAGTTGTTAAAATACCAATAATTGGCATAGGAGGAATTGCTAATTGGATGGATGCAGTAGAATTTTTTATTGCTGGAGCTTGTGCAATACAAGTTGGCACTGCAAATTATTATGATCCTTGTTCATCAATAAAAATCATAGACGGACTTTTATCTTATTGTGAGAGTCAAAAACTTTCTCATATCTCTGAAATTGTTGGCTCATTAAAAAAATAACTCCTTTGTTATATTAAGCTTACCTGTTTAGTGTTATTAACTAACAAACTTGTAGCAATAGTTTTTTGTTTTCTATATCATAGATTTATTTAATCTTACAAAAATTAGGTCTAAATTATGGGAAAGAAATTAATGGGTTTATTTGGTGTACTGGTAACATTATTTAGCTTGTTTTTTGTTTTTGCTGCTATTGGAGACTTAATTTTTGGAAGCAAAACAGGTACTAGTGTAGGCGTTTTACTAGGCTTATTAGTATTTTTTTCAGGAACAAGTTTTTGTGGGATTTTGCTGGCGCGACAAGGATTTAAGAAGGGTGGAAGTAACCTTGAACAAGAGCAAATAATATTAGCTTTGGCAAAAACGGCTAAAGGTAGACTTACAGTTGCAGAAGTTGCACTTCGTTGCAATCTATCTATTGAAGATAGCCAGACTATTTTAGACAAATTTGCGGCTCAAGGTGTGGCTAATCTACAATTTACAGACGAGGGAAACAGTATTTACTTATTTTCTAGCTTTTTAGCAGAACCAAAACCCGCTTTACCATTTGACCCAATCCAAACAAATTATTCAGAACCTTCTGAACCACAAAAAAATCCTAATAGACAAAGAACGTTAGAGTAAGTTTTTAGCTTTTACAAGCGTTAATTATTCGCTCTGCGGCTTCGGTAACATCTTCTATATTAGTAAACTTACCAAAGCTAAAGCGAATAGCTCCAAGTGAATCTTCTGCACTAACCCCCATTGCACTTAGCACGGCTGAAGGTTGCCTTGAAGTAGTATGACAAGCAGCACCAAGCGAGGCTGCTATTTCGGTTGCTAGCAAAAGTTTTTGTCCATCTTGTCCAGGAAAACTTAGATTAAGTGTATTTGGTAATCTTTCTATAGGGTGACCATTTAATTTAACATTCTCTAGTGATTCAGTAATCAATTGATGAAATTTATCTCGTTTTCCTTTTACACTAGCAATTGTGTTGCTGTTTTGTGCCAGTAAACAAGCTTTACCTAGGCCAACAGCACCCGCAACATTAACTGTTCCTGCACGTCGTCCATTTTCATGGCCTGCACCTAGCATATAAGGCGTAACTTCTACGCCTTCACGTACAAATAAAGCACCAATACCTTTTGGGCCATAAAATTTATGTCCTGCTATAGTCAGTAAGTCAATATTCATTGCTTGTACATCTATTGGAAGTTTGCTAATTGATTGTGCTGTATCTGTATGAAAATAGATGTTTTTCTCCCGTGCTAAACGTCCAATTTCCGTAATAGGTTGAATTGTTCCTACTTCGTTGTTAGCGTGCATTATGCTAATTAAAATTGTTTTTGGAGTTATGGCTTTTTCTAGTTCATTAATATCAATTTGACCAAAATGATTGACAGGTAGAAAAGTTGTTTCAAAGCCTGACAAAGCTAATTCTTGACAACATTTAATGATAGAAGGATGTTCAATTTGACTAGTAATAATATGATTACCTAGGCTAGCGCGAGATTTTGCAACACCTTGAATTACTGCATTATTGCTTTCTGTTCCTCCACCAGTAAAAATTATTTCTTTTGGTTGGCAGTTAATTAGTGAAGCAACTTCGCTACGTGCTTGATTTAACCCTTGTGCAGCACGTTGCCCAAAGCTATGAAAACTAAGTGAGTTAGCAAAATTTTCTGTTAAATATGGAAGCATTACTTCTAAAACTTCTGGATCAATTGGAGAAGTAGCATTGTAGTCAAGATAAATATTTTTCATTTATATATAATCCTTAAAATAAATAACTTAATTAGGAATAAGTAGCTTACTACCTATTACAATTACAAGAAAGCCTAGAATATCTAGCAAAATGCCATATTTCACCATATTTGTTATAGAAATATAGCCAGAGCTATAAACTATTGCATTTGTTGGGGTAGAAATAGGTAGCATAAAACCCAAAGAAGAAGCCATAGAAGCAGCAATTGCAGCTTGAAATCCATTAGCACCAGCAATAGCAATCACTACAGGAACAACCATATTAGCAGAAGAAACATTAGAAGTTAGTTCAGAAACTAGAATCGCTACTATTGAAACGCTAGCAATTAAACCTGAACCAGAAGAAGGAATAAAACCGCTTAAATATGTTCCAATAGACTCCGCTAATTTAGTAGAAAAAGCTAGTTGTCCTAAAAGTATCCCTCCTCCATAAAGTGCCATCACAGCCCAATCTATATCTAAAGCTTGTTTAATATTAATAGTAAATTCTTGCTTTTTCCAATCTACGGGAAGCAAAAAAAGAAGACAAGCCCCAACTAGTGCAGCGACGCTTTCAGGAACATGCGTTATAAAAGTTTTTGTAAAACTATGTCCATCTCCAATAGTTAAAGAAAATATACCTGGCATAATCCAAAGCAGCACAGTAACCGAAAAAGCAATAATTACATTAAGCTCGCCTCTAGTAAGTTTGCCTAATTTATTTTTTTCAGCTAAAAATTTTTCCCTAACACCTTCAAGTTTTTTTACTGGTGTTGGACAAAGAAAGTTTAAGTAAAAAAACAGTAACAAATACATAACAATTACTATTGGAACAGCAAATGTCATCCATTCAAAAAAAGAGACTCGCCTTAGCAATTGTTTTTCAATAAACCCTAAACCTATTAAATTTGTTGGAGTTCCAACAGGGGTAGCTAGTCCGCCAATAGAAGCACCAAAGGCACAAATTAGCATAATGGCACAAGGATAAGCTTTACCTATGACATCACCTTTAAGGTTTTGCAATGTACGAATAATCGCTAGTCCAATAGGAAACATCATTGCAGCCGTAGCAGTGTTGGAAATCCACATTGAAAGCACACAACAAACACCACCATAAGCAAATAAAATCCGGCTAGGACGTTCAGCAATTAAAGGATTTGACAAAACAAGGTAAGCAAACCGACGATCCAAGCCATGAATACATATTGCTTTAGTAGTAATAAAAGCTCCTAAAAATAAAAACATTATTGGGTCAGCAAAAGCATTAAAAGCTTCTTTAGCAGGAGCAATTCCTAACAAAATAACTAAGGTTGGAGCAAGCAAGCCTGTTACAGCTAAGGGTAAAGCTTCTGTAATCCATAAAGTACCTACAAGACCCATTAAAGCCGCTAGTTTATGGGCTACCGGACTAAGTGAAGGCAAAGGAAGAAACCATAAAATAAAAAAAACTATTGGAGCAATAACCCAACCTGCAAACTTGCGTAGCCGTTCAAAGCGTTCTTCGGCTGAACTAATGGTTTCTTTTATCTCTTCTTGTAAGTGATCTGACATAAGTGATCTGAGGTAAATTTTGGAATATTTGCAAAATAGTTATTTTGTTAACGAATAGTTATTTTCTATATCTTTATAGCCACGCAGTGGCTTTTGATAATAGACCAGCACTTTAGGGCTGGTTTTTAATTAGTAATAATTAATAAATGAATTGATCAAGAGCATCAGCTAAATTTGGTAAGTTATTATCTTTTTCAGATAAAATTGGGTTATCTACAGGCCAATCAATATTAATAGTTTTATCAGACCAAAGAACTCCACGATCTAAACCAGGAGCATAAGAATTAGTGGCTTTATACATAACATCAGCTATATCACTTAGCACACAAAACCCATGTGCAAAACCTGGAGGCACATAAAATTGATGTTGATTTTCTTCTGAAAGATTTGCGCTAACCCATTTACCATAACTAGGCGAACCCTTACGAATATCTACGGCAACATCAAAAATCTCCCCTCTTACACAACGGACAAGCTTTCCTTGTGCCATAGGATCGGCTTGATAATGAAGACCTCGTAAAACTCCTTTGAAGGAACGAGAAAAATTATCTTGGACAAATTCAGGTAAAATTCCTAGTTCGGCAAATTCCCTTTTATTATAGCTTTCTAGGAAAAAACCTCGATTATCTGGATAGATTTTTGGACTTAAAAGTAACACTTCTGGGAGTGTCATTTTGGTTAGAGTAAAAGCCATAAAAATTATTGCTCCTAAATTATTGTAAATAAATACTATTGGTGTTTTAGGGTAATTCTACAATAGCATCATCGCCTACCATTAAACGTAAAGATTTTTTTATTCCCTTATGTTTGGTGACTATGGATTGTTTACCAATTAAAGATTCATCTAAATGTTCTACGGCAATGATTTTACTATCTTCTAGGATTACAGAACATTCTACAGCAGAGTTTTCTATATGGCAGCCATCACTGATGCTAGTGTATGGGCCAACATAAGCATTTCTAATTACTACATTTTTACAAATTTTAGAAGGGCCTCGGATAACGCTATTTTCTACAATAGAGCTAGAATCAATAAAAACCCGACCAGCAATATTAGAATTGTTATCTACGCTGCCGCGAATATCTCGTTGAGTAAATTCATCTAAGACCATTCGATTTGCTTCGATGATATCATCTTTTTTACCAGTATCTAGCCACCATTTTTCTAAAAAGTGAGCTTTTACTTTACCTTCAGCAGTAACTAGATTTTGGATGGCATCGGTAATTTCTAGCTCTCCACGAGCAGAAGGTTTTAGGTCTTCAATAATTTTATGAATTGTTGGGTTAAAGAGATAAACCCCAACTAAAGCTAAGTCCGAAGGTGGTTTCTTTGGTTTTTCAATCAGTCTTAACACTCTGCCATTATCATCTACAACAGCAACACCGAAAGCGCGAGGGTCTGCCACTTTCTTAAGTAAAATAACTGCGTCCAGGTCTTCTTTAATAAAAGTATCTACAAAGGATTTAACAGAATCCCCTATTAGATTGTCGCCTAGGTACATTAAAAAAGAACTATCTCCTAGAAAATCCCGTGCAATTTTTACTGCATGAGCAAGTCCAGCAGGTTTATCTTGCATAATAAAAGTAAATTTATGTTGCCAAGGATTTTCTTGTAAGGATTCGCGGATCATATCTCCGGTTTCAGGTGCGATAATTACGCCAACTTCTGAAATACCAGCCTCTTTGATTTGATCCATAACAAAATAAAGGATGGGTTTTGCTGCAACTGGAAGTAATTGTTTGGGTAATGTATGAGTTAATGGACGTAAGCGAGTACCCTTACCCCCTGAAAGAACTAGTGCTTTCATAATTAATTTTCCTAATAGATAAATTTGCTATAAAAAATAATGCGGGCAAAACTACCCGCATTATTTTTATATTGTTGTTTTACTTACATATAGCATTTTATTGGCTACCACCACGAGTAAGAGCAACAAATTCTTGAGCTTTTTCTTTCATACCAACATTTAAGGCTTCCTCTTCATTTACTCCAACTTGAGCAGCATAATCACGGACATCTTGAGTAATTTTCATAGAGCAGAATTTTGGCCCACACATTGAACAGAAATGCGCCTCTTTAGCACCTTCAGCCGGCAATGTTTCATCGTGATAAGCAAGTGCTGTTTCTGGATCAAGAGATAAATTAAATTGATCTCGCCAACGAAATTCAAATCTAGCTTTAGAAAGTGCGTTATCTCGCTCTTTAGCTCCTGGATGATTTTTAGCTAAATCAGCAGCATGAGCAGCAATTTTATAAGCAATTACACCTTGTTTAACGTCTTCTTTGTTAGGTAAACCTAAATGTTCTTTTGGTGTTACATAGCAAAGCATTGCTGTTCCATACCAGCCTATCATTGCTGCACCAATGGCAGAAGTAATATGATCATAGCCTGGGGCAATATCGGTAACTAAAGGCCCTAGGGTATAGAATGGAGCTTCATGACAAACTTCCATTTGACGATCTACATTTTCTTTAATCAAGTGTAACGGTACGTGTCCCGGGCCTTCAATCATTACTTGAACATCATGTTTCCAAGCAATCTTTGTAAGTTCGCCTAGAGTGTCAAGTTCAGCAAATTGAGCAGCATCATTAGC
Source organism: uncultured Clostridia bacterium (assembly GCA_964492845.1). GTDB lineage: Bacteria > Acidobacteriota > Blastocatellia > Chloracidobacteriales > JADJPF01 > JADJPF01. The sequence continues at coordinate 153,059 of CAZBMZ010000011.1, read as the reverse complement.
ATCAGCAATTGAGCCTGGGCGCAAGCCATCGCCTAAAGAAAAACTAATATCGTATTTTTTCATTAGCTCACAAATACGATCAAATTCTGTATAAAGGAAATTTTCCTTATGATGTGCCAAGCACCATTTAGCTAAAATTGAGCCGCCGCGAGAAACAATTCCTGTTAATCGTTTTGCTGTTAAAGGAATATATCTAAGTAAAACTCCAGAATGAATAGTAAAATAATCTACCCCTTGTTCAGCTTGTTCTATTAAAGTTTCCATAAATATATCAATATTTAACTTTTCCACCTGACCATCAACTTTTTCTAAAGCTTGATAAATTGGGACTGTACCAATAGGAACTGGAGAATTTCTTAATATCCACTCTCTAGTTTCTTTAATATTTTTACCTGTAGAAAGATCCATTACAGTATCAGCACCCCATTTAACAGACCACTTCATTTTGTCTACTTCTTCTTCTATTGAGGAAGCTACAGCAGAGTTACCAATATTAGCATTAATTTTGACCAAAAAATTACGTCCAATTATCATTGGTTCGCTTTCTGGATGGTTGATATTGGCAGGAATGATGGCACGACCTCGAGCTACTTCATCGCGTACAAACTCAGGAGAAACATTTTCTCTTAAAGCGATATAGCGCATTTCCTCAGTAATTTCACCAAGTCGGGCATAGTGCATTTGAGAAAAGTTTGTATCGCCGCGTTCTTTACGTTTTTTAATCCATTCTGCTCTTAGCTTTGGTAAGCCTTCTTTAACGTCATAACCTTGGGGGCCTGCTGTATCATATAAATAAAAAGATGGTTCACCATCAGACAGCTTTATTTCTCGGCGGGGAATGTTGAATTCTTGTTGATTCATTTAGTTAATACTCCAGATAGCATTTAATAGGATGGAAAAGATTCTCTATTTTAGAGAATACTCTTTAGCCAAACAACCTTTTATCACAGGATTAGAGATTTAACTTTTAACAAGCGCAAAAAAAGCTCTTGTACTATAATTTTTCTAAATATTTAATTCTGTGATTAGAAAATTTAATTTTATGCAATTTATTAACAAAACTAGTCTTTTAGAACAAGATTTCCTAAATTTGCAATTAGAGATCCCTAACACTACTTCGCTACTAAATTTAATTAACTGGGGAAAAAAGAAAAATGCTTTTGTTTCAGAAGTAATAAAACTAGATGAATATACTTTTGATATTATTATTCCCTGGCAAAATAACTTAGTTTTAGTGCCTGATGTTACCTGACTAGGAGCAATCAATAGCATCTCCGTGTGGGATCATATACCTAATGCTAAAGAATTGCTTAATGTTAGATTAGAAAGAGGTTGGCAACCTACTCCATCACTTTTACAGACTGGAGAAGAGATTTTAGGTTATGCAGCCTGTATTAGAAACTAGTGGTTATTGTGCTATATTTTAGCTACTTTGAAATTTTTCTATAGTCAAAAATTTTATTCTATAAATATTTTTAAGGAGAAATTTTTATGCTTCTACGAAGGGCTGTCTTAGCCTTTGTTGCTATGGTTTGTTTGTTTTTAGCTAATAATTTATTTGTTAACTCTGCTAATTCAATAAACTTATCAAAAACTCAAACTGAAACAAACATAGAATTAAGTAATGTATTTATGACTGAAGAAGGCCCGGTACGTGGAGAAGTGCTAGAAAACTCTACAGTCTTTCGCGGAATTCCTTATGCTGCGGCTCCTGTTGGAAATTTGCGTTGGAAGCCGCCCCAAGCAGCAGAAATGCGCACTGATGTGTTTGATGCAGTAAGTTTTGGCTCACCCTGCGCACAACCTCAACGAGGGCAAACTGTTGGCAGCGAAGATTGTTTATTCTTAAATATTTGGACTCCTAAAACATTAACTACAGATCTAAAACCAGTAATGCTTTTTATTCATGGTGGTGGTAATATTACCCAATCGGGAGATCAGCGAATTAATGGAGAATTAATTTATGATGGTCAACCCTTTGCTGAAAAAGCTGGTGTAGTACTGGTAAATATTAATTATCGTTTAGGCCCACTAGGATTTCTGGCTCACCCTGCCCTAACAATGGAAAATGCTAATGGAAGTTCTGGAAATTACGGAATTTTAGACCAATTAGCCGCGCTTCAATGGGTAAAGAAAAATATCTCTAATTTTGGTGGTGACCCCGATAATGTAACAATTTTTGGTGAATCTGCTGGTGGAAGTGATGTTTCTACTTTAGTTGCTTCACCACTGGCAAAAGGCTTATTCCAAAAGGCTATTATCCAAAGTGCCTTTCCAATATTAATACAGCGTTTCTTAAAAGATAGTAGTCGCAGCCTTCGAGGAATTTCAGCCGAAGATTTTGGTTTAAGAATGGCTACTCAACTTGGTTGTGGTCAAGCTAGCAATGTAGCGGACTGTTTACGCAGCAAAACCCCTGACGAGTTATTAAAAGCTATTCCACCTGACCAAACCGCCGATGTAGCTGGCACAACAGGCATTCCTTATGGTGCTAATGTTGATGGTTATGTACTGCCAACAACTAGCGAAGAAATTTTTTCTAGTGGTCAACAAAATCCAGTAGCTTTAATGATTGGAACAAATAAAAATGAGGCTTTAGGTTTTATTGAAAACATTCCTTTAGAAAATGACGCTCAGTTTAGATTAGCTTTACAAATTGTTTTTGGTGCAGAAGACTTAAATGCTGTAGTTAAACGCTATCCTATTTCCGACTATGGAACGCCTCGTTTAACTGCTGATGCAATAATAACTGATAAATTCTTTTTCTGCCCTACGCGAACAGCTTTCCGGGCTTTTGCAGCAAATAAAGCTAAAGCTTATGTTTATCTCTTTACTCGCGCTTTAGAGTCAAGAAAAGCTCGTGGTGCTGAACATGGTTTAGAACTAGGTTTTGTTTTCAATACGTTAGCTAAAATTAACCCTGTTGCACCAACTGCCGAAGAAATTAAATTATCTGAAATGATGCTTAAATATTGGTCAAATTTTGCAAAAACTGGTGATCCTAATTCAACAGATTTACCTGCTTGGCCTGTTTATAAGAAAAATGGAGATAAAACTTTTGTTTTAGATATTCAAACAAGCACTAGCAAAGGATTTAGAAAGAAATTCTGTTCCTTCTTTACTAAACTTGATGCAAACAGAACTTTCCTTGCTGATTGTGGTTGTGAATAAACAATAATTGCCTAGGAATAATACTTGTATGTCAACTAACCCTATAAAATATTACTCATTAAAAGAATATTTTGAAATTGAGAAAGTCTCTGACATTAAGCATGAATATGTTTATGGAGAGATTTTTTCAATGGTTGGTGCAAGTAAAAATCACCTCCGAATAGCTACTAATATCACTAGAAGATTAGAAAATCAGTTTGATTTTACCACTTGTGAAACTCTTGGGTCTGACACTAGAGTAAAAATCAATGATAATCTTTACCGTTACCCAGATGTTAGTGTAGCTTGTAATGCTCAATTTGAAGTAATGGAAGGATTAGACACTTTAATAAACCCTATTTTAATTATTGAAATACTATCTAAATCTACAGCAAGATATGACAGAGATACTAAATTTAGAGAGTATCAGCAAATTAATACACTTAGGTACTATCTCTTAATTTCTCAAAATGAGCTTCTAATAGTTCTATTTGCAAAACAGTCCGACAATACTTGGACAAGCAAAACCTTTAGTAATTTAGAAGATGTAATAGATTTTCCCATCATTAATTGCAGATTAGTTACACATCAAATATATTCCCGAATTAACTTTGAACAAATAAAATAAAATAGCTAGCAAAAACTAGCTATTTTATTTTATTTATAATCTTAAAATACTACTTGTTTTTATTTACATAAATTACTTTATTTATATAATTTGGGTCTATGCAAAAAATTACTTCTTTTTTTCAAGAACAATCTAAAACTTTAGGTAATTGGGCAAATACTTTTTGGCTAGTTCTTGGTTTAGTAACCTTAGCAAAACTAATGATTGCCTTTAATACCTATGGAACAAATGATGTCAAATACTGGGAAACTTTTTTACAAACGGCTAAAGAATTTGGAGGATTAGAGACTTATAAAAGAATTTGGTATTTTAACCATCCACCTTTTATGCTTAATTGGCTGTTTATTCTAGATTTTTTTGCAAATTTTTCAGGAATAGCTTTTCCCTTTTGGCTAAGGCTTCCTGCAATAATAGCTGACATAGCCATTATAGTATTAATCATTAAAATATTTAATCAGATAGCCCCTAATAAATTTTCAATATTAGCTTTAATGCTTTTAGCAACTGCTCCTACTTCGATAATGATTTCAGGTTTTCACGGCAATACAGATCCAGTAATGATATTTTTTCTGATTTTATCCATTTACTTACTCAGCAATAACAAACCTGTTTGGTTAGCTGGTGTTGCATTAGGAATGAGCTTAAACATTAAAGTAGTATGTTTAATTCTTATGCCTTGTTTATTTTTTTATTTACCAGATATGAAAAAAAGGGGGGAGTATTTTCTAGCTGTTGGAATTACTTTCTTAGTTGGCTCTTTACCTTACATCCTCCAAGGAGATCTTAAAATAATTATTGACCATGTTTTTGGTTATAATAGCCAATATGGTATTTGGGGACTGCCAAGATTGCTAAGTTCTTCACTACCTGAAAGTTTATCTTGGATTAACGTATTCTATCAAACAAAAGGAAAGTATCTTGTTTTAGGTATTATTGCACTACTGTCATTTTGGATGAACTCATCAGAAAAAAAAGTACCTCTTTTTATTCAATGTGGATTGCTATTTTTTGTATTTCTTTCAATAAGCTCTGGGTTTGGTGTGCAATATATGGTCTGGCTAGTACCTTGGGTAATTGTATTAGATATCGGGTTAATAGCTTCATTTTACTTTACTAGCGGCTTATTTTTGTTTTTAGTTTACAATTTTTGGTCACAAGGCTTTCCTTGGAATTTTGCTAATTCTGATGTAGTAGGCCCTTGGACAGGTTACATAATTTACTATGAAATACTTTGTTGGGCCGTAGTTGTAGCAGTTGCTTTTAACTATCTAAAACTAGTTATTTCTCTTAAGAAAACCGAAATAGCAAAACCAGCCTAAAAAGAATAAAGATGCAGACAAAATAATCTGCATCTTTATTTCTTTCAATAAAATATAAGAAAATACGTTTAGTTACTTCCACCTTGTCCAAAAACATTAGGATAATAATCTTCACTGCGCCCGCTACCAAAAACATTACTATTTGCTTCCTCTAGGTTTATTAGATTTTCATCAACAACAAAATTAAAAGTAAAGTTATTAGAAGCTATACCATTAGAAATAACTTGGACAACATTTGTGCCTTTTTGCAAACGTAATTTTTTCTTATTTCCTTTTAGAGTAATAAGACTATCTGAACGATCAATTATTCGTGATGTTACATCAACACCATTTACGCTAACTTGTACATTGCCAACAAATAAAGCACCTGCAATAGTAAGAATAGGTTTACGGTAAGATGCGTTATTAATCATTGGCCCGGCTGGTGCTTGAACAATTAAATTAGCTGTAGCAGTTCGTGTTAACCCTCCACCAGTGCCAGTAATGGTAAAGCTATAAGTTCCGGCTGGAGTAGATGGACTTGTAACAACTTGGAAAGGTAATGGGAAATTACCTTGGAATTGTGGAACGTTCGCGCCTGGCGGCAAATTGCTAAATGCAAATGAAATCGCGCTTGAAAATCCACCTGTGAACATTCCGTTTATTGTGTAATCAGCCACTTGACCAGCCATTACCGTCCTAGAGCTTGGAGAAATAGAAATAGAAAAATCTGCTTGTGTTGCAGCCATTACAACTAAATTAAATTGATTACTGTTTGGAATAGTAATTCCATTAGCTATAGCTGTAGCTACAAAGTTATAAGTTCCTGCTGGTGTAGCTGATGTAGTGCTGATATTTAAAGTTACATTTGAGCTAGTAGTAGGATTATTTGAGTAAGAAAATGTAATTCCTGCTGGTATGTTATTAGCTAAAATGCTTAAACCAAGTTCTACAGCATTATTAAAGTTACTTCTTGATAGTGTTACAGGATAACTTGCTGCTTGACCTGATGTAACAGTGGCAGAATCCCTTTCTACTCTAATTGATACAGATGACGGAGCTTGGACAATTAAAGTAGCTGTAGAGGTTCGTGTCAATCCTCCACCAGTACCAGTTACAGTAAAATTATATGTCCCTGGCGGTGTCGTTGAACTAGTAGCAATTTGAAATGGCAATGGGAAATTACCTTGAAATTGTGGAACGTTCGCGCCTGGTGGTAAATTGCTAAATGCAAATGAGATCGCGCTTGAAAATCCTCCCATAAATGCAGCATTTATTGTGTAATCGGCTAATTGACCAGGTGAAACAGTCCGCGACGTTGGAGAAATAGAAATAGAAAAATCTGCTTGTGTTGCCGGCGTTACGACTAAACTAAATTGGTTACTATTAGGTATAGTAACTCCATTAGCTGTTGCAGTTACAACAAAATTATAGGTTCCGCCAGGTGTAAGTGTAGTTGTATTTAAGTTAAGGGTTACACTTGAGCTAGTAGTAGGATTGCTAGAGTAAGAAAATGAAATTCCAGCAGGAACATCATTAGCTAAAATTGTTAATCCTAACTCTATAGCACTAGAAAAATTAGTTCTGTTAATTGTTACAGGATAGCTTGCTGTTTGACCTGCTGTAACACTAGCAGAATTTCTTTCTACTCTTAATGATACAGATGCAGCAGATTGGACAATTAAAACAGCCGTTGTAGTGCGGGTTAAACCTCCACCTGTACCAGTGACAGTAATATTATAAGTTCCTGCTGGTGTTGTTGAACTTGTGACAATTTGGAAAGGTACAGGAAAATTACCCTGAAATTGTGGAACATTTGCGCCTGGTGGCAAGCTACTAAAACTAAAGCTAATTGGATCAGAAAAACCACCTGTAAATGTAGCATTTAATGTGTAGTTAGCCGTTTGTCCTGCTGCAATTGTTTGAGAAGTAGGAGCAACAGAAATAGAAAAATCTCTATTTGGTGTGCTTTCATTAACAATCAAAGTAAATTGGTTGCTATTAGCAATACTAATTCCGCTAGCAGTACCAGTAACAACAAATGTATATGTCCCAGCAGGTGTAAGCGTAGTTGTTCCAATAGTTAAATTGCTACTTGTTCCCGTAGCTGGATTAGCTGAATAAGAAAAACTTATTCCAGGTGGAACATCATTAGCTAAAATAGTTAAGCCTAGTTGTACAGGGCCAGTAAAATTAGTCCGATTAATTGTTACAGGATAAACGCTACTTTGTCCTGGAGAAACAGTACCAGAAAGTTTTGTTACATTTAATGTTACAGAACCTGTTGGATTGCCTCCAGCATTTGGATAAATAAAAGAAACACCTGCAATATCGTCACTTCTTAAACTAGCTGCACGTCCATCATTATGAATTAAAAAAAACATTGTAGCATCTTTAAGGACTTGACTTGGTTCGCTGTCATCCTCTGAAGAATGCCCTAGTCCAATTGTATGCCCAACCTCATGAACCATTATTTCTGCTATAAAGCTAGAAGAAACACTACAACTACCAAAACTATTAAAAACAATATCAGCATCTACAAGTTGACTAAATGTAGTCCCATTAATAACTTTAGTAACAGCATTGCTAAAAGAAAACCTAGCTACAGCTAAAGTTCCGGCACAATTAACTAAGTCATCTACCTCATTTCTACAATCACCAAAAGAAACCGTATTAGTATTGTCACTATTACTAAAACCACAAGAAGAAGTATTGCTTGCACGTTGTAAAATTATTGAAGCACCAGAAACATTAGTCCAGGTGGCTAAAGAAGCGTCTAATTCTGCCACTCCACCACCTGAAACCGGAGCATTAGCCGTATTGACATTGTAGCGTATAGGAGTTCCATTGTCGGCTTGTTGCCAACGGCTAGGCCCTCCTGCAAATGTAAATTGAGGTTGAATTATTCCACCACTAATATTAGGATGATATTCTTTAGGAATAGCTAGTAGCGGACGATCCCTATTAATTAATTCATACTCATTAACTCGTTCAACTTTTGTACTAAGTACAGATTTAATTTTATCAATATAAGCAGCAAACTCCATTTTGTTAGTAATGGTTTGCTCTTTAGAACGTCCTTGAGGTTCAATAATTGTTGCAGAGCCTACCTGACGCAGGACATAAATTTTATCTTTGTCCTTAATTACTGAAAATTTGCCCATAAAAACATGAGCAACTCTTAATGCCCCATCATCAGCCGTATTTAGGTAAAGTAAAACTTCTTCGTTAAGCTTAAATTCTGGGGTGCCAATAACTTTTTGTGTAATATCACCTACTGTGCCTCCCATTTGACGAATAACTATTTCTTTTTCAAACAACTTTCCCTTAAAAACTTGTTTGACTTTTATTTTGATGTAGGTAGAAATATTTCCGCCATTTTCATCATACTGGCTTTCTATAGAAATAACTTTTCCATAAATTATTGCTCTTGAGCTAACAATCAAGTCTTCATCTGTAAGCATTACTGCTGATGTTGCTTGGACAGGTTGAATTAGCAAAAATAAAACTAGTACTTGTACTAGCAACATACTTAAAAAAGGTATTAATTTTGTCTTTAGCATAATAGTCCCCCTTTTTACTAGCGTTTTAATAACATATTGAATTTAGAGGAGTTACTATTAAATTATATTCCTTTCTTTAAAAAGAAGAAATCTTTGATTTACTTTATTTTAAGCCATTACGGAAAGCATGTTTATAACAGGTTGAGCAAGCTCTTTATCCCCAGTAATACTTATATCTTTTAAGGCTAACTGCCTGTCTATTCCCTTAGTAAAAAGCCTCCAAGCAATATTTTGATCAATATTAACTTCTGTAGTAATAGCTAAGGTTAATCCTTTAATGAGTTGCCAAGAGCTATTTTGACGCAGTAAAAACCAACTACCACCAGCTTCACCAGTAATATTAAATTTAAGCAAGGTATTTTCTTCTGTATTAGTATGTCGGTAAGTGTATGGTAATGCTCGCATAAAAGCATCTAGTACAGGAAAATAAAGCTCTCTAGTGTCAATTCTATCTTGCTCAACTCGGTTGGTAGCTAAGCGAATTTGCTGTTGATGGTGCCAGTGTTCTGTATATTCTCTAGCAATATCAAACCAGTTATCAGACTTTTCTTCCCCAGCCCAGGCAACTGAGAAAATAGAAGGTTGAAAAGGATCTAGAGATTTTAAGATTATGTAAACTTCTTTAGTAGCTTGATCTAGCATATCAATTAAAATTCTAGGGCTAATTCTACTTGTAGCTTTTACCCAATCAGCATTTAATTGATTTAGATAAGCAACTAAGTCTTGGTAAGAGTTTATATTGTCCCCACTTTCACAAAAATAGTTATCTCTATAAGTAGAAATTTTCCTTAAGTTAGTATCTAGCAAATGAGAAGCAATATCTTTAACCGTCCAGAGTTGGCAAATTGTAGGGTTTTGCCATTCTTGAGGCTCAAGGCTTTTTAATAAGTCTATTAGTTTGCTATTAAGTTTTGGAAATAAATCTACTACAAATATTGGGTCAAGTGGTTGTATTGAGTTATTCATAAAGGTTAGCCTCAAAATTAAAATTAGCGGTATTAACTCCACATTTAAGCTTTTGTTATGCTATTTTTGCAAGTTATTAAAAGCAATTTGGAGTCGTCATGTCAAAAACTTTAATTACTGGTGCAACAGGTTTTTTGGGTAAACATTTGATAAATCATCTGTTACAGACAGGTCAAGAAAATTTACGTATATTAGCTAGCTCAACTACACCAGATTTTTTATCTAACAATTTAGAAGTTGTTACAGGTTCTATTACTGACTCTAAAACTGTATTAGAAGCAGTTGAAGGTGTTACAGAAATTTATCATTTAGCCGGTAAAGTTTCCCGAAATCCAGATGATAAAAGACAAATGCATGAAGTTCATATTGATGGGACTAGAATACTGTGTGAAGCAGCCAAAAAAGCTAATGTCCGTCGTATTGTAATGGCTTCAACTAGCGGAACAATTGCTATTACTAAAACAGGTGAAGAAATTCCAGACGAAACCTGGCCTACACCTATAGAAATTTGTTCTCGTTGGCCCTACTATGGCAGCAAAGTCTATCAGGAAGAAACTGCCCGCCATAGTTGTAAAGGTAAAGTAGAGTTAGTAATACTTAATCCTAGCCTACTACTTGGGCCCGGAGATGACCGCCTTAGCTCAACCAATGACATCTTAAAATTTATGTCTCGTGATATTCCTGTAATTCCTAAAGGAGGAATAAATTTTGTCGATGTTCGAGACACAGCAATTGCTTTTGCCAGTGCAATGAAACGTGGTCGAAGTGGACAAAGATATTTGCTAGGTGGCCCAAATTGGACATTTGAAAAGTTTTTTGGAAAGCTTGAGAGAATAACTAAAATATCTGCTCCAAAATTAAGCATTCCTTCTAAAGCCTCTATTTGGGGAGCTAAAATAACCGACTCATTTTATAGACATTGGGGAAAAGTCCCACCTATTGAAGTAGTATCTGTGGAAATGGCTGATTATTTTTGGTACATAGACTCAAGCAAAGCAGAGCGTGAGCTTGGTTTTGTTTCTCGTGATCCACAAGAAACTTTATATGACACAGTAAGTTACTTAAAAGCCAATTTTTTACCGGCAGAAGATTTTACCAGCTAGAAAAATATAGCTTTAATTTAGAAAAAAATAAAAACAAATTAAAAATTCTATGAAAGACCTCACGAAAAATAGTAGAACTAAAAGAACAATCCATGAAAAAATTATTAGTACAAATGAAGTTTTACCCGTTGTGGACGTAACCAATGAGAAAAATAGCCCAGAAATTTTGTTTGAAGAGTTTCAAATCTCTGAAGTTGATAAACTTGATCAACCACCACAAATAACTGTCGATAATAATAAAATTCACACTAGTAGATTTATTGATATTATTTGGAATAATGCTATTTTCTTTGTTATAGGAGTTTTTTTACTTAAGCTACTTATTGCAGCCAAAACAGAAGGAACAAATGATATAACAACTTGGCGGCTTTTTTCTGAAATCACACAAAAACAAACAGGTGCAGGTCTTTATACTAATCTATCCTACTTTAACCATCCACCATTTACTGTAAACGTAACTAAAATAGTATACTTATTAGAATCTTTAACGAAAATTGATTTGGCTTTTTGGCTAAGACTTTTTTCATCACTATCTGATATGGGTAGTTTACTAATTACTTATAAAATTCTTTTAGAAATAAAAGGACAAGAAAAGCTACCAAAAGCAGCCTTAATTCTAATGATTTTTGCACCAATTTCTATTATGGTATCTGGTTTTCATGGAAACACAGATCCTAACTTTACTTTCTTTTTATTGCTCTCTGTTTATTTAATAGATGTAAGTAATGATAAATTAAGAAGTTATTTACCTGAAACAATATATAAATATTTTACTAAGTTTGGATTAAGCAACTTAACTCTAGCCGGTTTATTTTATGGATTAAGCATGAGTGTTAAGATTGTTCCAATTATTGTTGCTCCTTGTATTTTTTTCTATTTGGACAATAATAAAAAACGCATTAAGTATTTCCTATCAGCAGCAATTATTTGGATGCTCCTTTCCATGCCTTATATTGTTCAAGTCCCTGAGCAAATAGCTAAACATACTTTTGGGTACAATAGCTTTTATGGAATATGGGGACTGTCAAGAATTTTTAGCACTTATTTAAGTGATAACATTTGGCTAAATAACTTTTATGCTAATCAAAGCAAATTTTTAATTATAACTCTTATTACTTTATTTGCTTTTTTAATAAATTTTGTTGGAAAAAAAATACCTCCGTTCTTTCAAATAGGTTTTACATTTGCTCTTTTCTTATTTTTAAGTCATGGTTTTGGAATTCAATACCTTACCTGGCTTGTACCTTGGATTGTTGGCCTTGGCTTTGAAGCAACTTTGCTCTATTACTTAATTAGTGGAATTTTTGCTTTTATGGTTTACAATTTTTGGTCAAGTGGATTTCCTTGGAATCGAGCTTTTGCATTTGAGCATGGGCATACATTTATTGTTAATTATGAATTTCTTTGCTGGTTTTTCATTATAGTAATAACTAATGTTTATATAGTATATATAATTAGGTTAAACAATTTACAGTTTGATCAATATTTCTCTACACTTTGGATCAAAAAACATGCTCTTGCCATTACATTAATTATTGCAGCAATTATTTCTATTAACACTTACAAAGATCTTTTTATAAAAAACGGATTTTATCTTTATTCCTCTATTGGAGAAACGAAAGAAATTAGAGAAATTAACCTAAAAGAAAAAAATTTTTTGATGCTTAGTTACTTTCATGGACAAGCTAAACTTTATCAAGAAGAAGTAGAAGATTGTAAAGAAGCACTTAAGATAAATCCTAATAATCCAGATGCTTACAATAATCTTTGTTCTGCTTATAACTATTTACAACAGTGGGAAAAAGCTATAGAAGCAGGAAATAACGCTTTAAGACTTAATCCAAACTATCAATTAGCCAGGAATAATCTTAATTTTGCTAAAACTCAGTTAGCAGCAACAGGTAAAATTTTAACTTCCTCAGAAGATATCATTGGCTATATTAAATCTGCTCCAAATAATTTTACGGATAAAGACTTTGTTAATTTAAGCTTAGAATCAATTCAAAAAGGTGATAATTATTTAGCTATTTTAGCTTGTGAAAAAGCTTTAGAAATTAATCCAAATAATTTTATTGCTTATAACAACTTGTGCATAGCTTATAACAATATTTTTATGTTTTCAGAGGCAGAAATTGCTTGTAAAAAAGCCTTAGAAATCAATCCCACGTTTGAGCTAGCAAAAAATAATTATGATTTTACTTTATCAAGAAACGCTGACAAGAATGCCCCAAAAGCTACTATAGCTAATTATGTAAATTTAAGTTTAGCTTTTCTTAATGTTGGGAATTTTGAAAAAAGCATTTATATTTCTAATAAAGCGTTAGAAATAGATGCTAATAATCCAATAATTTATAACAATATATGTGTTTGTTATAATGGGCTTAGTCAATGGGATAAGGCGATTGAAAATTGTGAAAAAGCAATAAAAATAGATCCTAATTTTACTTTGGCTAAAAACAATTTAACTTGGGCTAAAAGTCAAAAAAAATAATTATTAAATATCTTAGAGACGCAACTTAAGATTCTGCACTAATTACTTTTTTACTAGTTATTGCTTCTAACTCAGCAAATTCAGCAGAAACACTTTCATGCTGTTTTATAACTTGTTCCCAACAATAATTAGCAAATACTTTGTCATTATCAAATTTACTTGCTGGAATTGGTTCACCTATTTCAATAAAAACCGGGTAACGCCCCCCTGGTGGTGCTTTATGTCCAACAACTAAGTAAGAACCATGTAAAGCAATTGGAACAACTTCTAAACCAGCACGCCAAGCCATTCTAAGTAGTGCAGGAAAAACCTTTTTTTGTAGTTCTCCAGTTTTGCTACGTGTTCCTTCAGGAAAAATATAAAGTGCGGTATGTCTTTTTGCTCTATCAACGATTTTTTCTAAAACTTTACGACGTTCTGAACCGCTATCACGATCAAAAGCTATGCTTCCTGCTAGTAGTCCTGCCAGGCCAATAAAAGGTAAATAAAGGTTTTCTTTTTTTGTCAAAAAAGGTAATGGATAATTTGCTACTAATAAAGTTATATCTAAAGCACTTTGATGATTAGAAATATAAAGTTTTCCTAAATAAGAATCTCGCTTGATATGTTCTTTGCCTTTTACATGCATATCAATTCTACATATAGCACAAGTACCACGAGCAAAAATTAACCAGGGAAAATAAAAAATTTTTCTTCTATGCAGCATTGGAACCGTCCAACCAACTAGAATTGGTGGGGTAAAAACTATTGCTGCTAATATTCCAACTAAAATAATTCTGATGACATCTATTGGCCTCATAGATTTTCGCTGTCAAACTCCACGTTAAGCTTTAGAAACAGGACTGTTTTTGTTATATAGAATAGAAGCTAAGTTTGTTTTAGATAAAACTAAAATTTTTATTTTTTAATGCTTTTCAATAATCTGCCAAAATACTTCTTTAAGTCAAATAAAATATTTTATTTGACTTGACATTATTTTGTTGTATTTTTATTATAAATCGTCTATATTTTGTATGTCTTAACTACTAACAAAACTTTTTCTTGAAAATTTACTGTTAGTTTAAAAATCTACTATTGAGCAAAATTTTTTAATTTATGAATAAGCGACAAACAACAAATAATATTCAAACAACAAAAAATAGCTTAAAAATCTACTGTCCTGTTTTTAACCATATTAAAAACACAATTGTTTGTAGTCTTTGTTGTTCAATTAAACATAAATGTCAAGATTTTCAAAAATTTTATGCTGAAAATCAGGCGGCTCAGGAAGCAGCCGTAGCTGAATATATCGAAACTCATCATAGTTTACCATCGAATTCATTATTAATTATTCAATATCGCCTGGAGGTTTTAAGAAATATGAGTGATACCTATGTTTGGATTGATCAAGATGATCGTGCAGAAGTAATGACATTTGAACAAGTTTTACAAGCTGCTGAAAATGGCAGAAAACCAAAATATATTTTTTTAACTAAACAAGAACTAATGTTGCGTTATCAGTTAGTTCCTAAAAATCGCCAAGAAACAACAACAACTCGCCCACTCAAAGCTAGCGAGTTGCCAAGCACAGAAACAGAAGACTCTCAAGAACAAACCAAAAAACGCACTGGTAAGGCTGTTGCCTAACAATATAACTTGGAGACAACAAATTCCTAACTTAATATAGTTTGTTGTTTCCAAGGTTTTTTAATTATAAATTAATTGCAAAAATAACAGATATTCTCTTCTATCTGTTTATTTTTCAATTGTATACAAATAACACACCTATCATTATAATTTCCTTAATTCTTACCAATTATCCACTAATTTGTTTTCTAATTAATTAACTGATTAACATTTATAATCTAAGTAAGCATAACTAATCACTTTACTTTTTTTCTTAACTTTGAAACAATACCCGTTCTAACAATTTACTAAGAAAATTATCGTAAATAAACCTAAAATTAAACTCCATAACCTAAATAAACAAAGGTAATATTGTATGAGAAGATCTATCTTTACTATGTTTTTATGTCTTTTCTTAACTCTATCAATTAAATCAATTTATGCACAAGGTGGAGCAACAACAGTAAATATTTCAGGAAGTGTTACAGATGAACAAGGTGCTGTTATTATAGCAGCAACAATTAGAGCAAAAAATTTAACTACTAATATCACTCGTGAAATTACATCTGATCAAGACGGGGCGTTTAACTTAGTGCAACTAGCTCCTGGCACTTATGAAATTAGCATAGAAGCAGAAGGATTTTCCCAACAAATAGCAACACGAGATTTAGCACTTGGTACAACTTCATTAATCAACTTTAAGTTAAAATTAGGTCAAAACTCTGAGATAGTAGAAATATTTGCAGATGCTGGTATTAATCAAACTAAAACAGAAACTAGCACTAACATTAGCCAGGACTCTATTAATAATTTACCAATTAACCGACGAAACTTTTTAGATTTTACCCTAACTTCAGCACGTGCCACCGCCGACCGAGTACCAGCACAAGGTACAGCACCATCTTCAGGAATTTCATTTAATGCCCTGCCTGCTAGATTTAACAATATTACTATTGATGGTGTAGATAATAATGATGTGGTAACAGGAACATCTCGTTCAACTTTTAGCCAAGAAGCTGTGCAGGAATTTCAAGTTGTTTCTGACACTTATTCTGCTGAGTTTGGCCGAGCAGTAGGAGGGGCAATTAATATTGTTACTAAAACTGGTGGTAATCAATTTAATGGCAATTTGTTTTTCTTTTTGCGTAATGATGAAACTAGTGCGCGGGATACTTTTGTAAGCAAAGAACCTCCTTATGAGCAATATCAATTTGGTGCTGTGTTGGGCGGGCCAATAAAACGCGATAAAGCTTTTTTCTTTACCTCTTTTGAACGTCTGACTATTCAACAAAGTAATATTGTAACGATTACTGATAACACAGTTGCGGCTTTAAGACGACAAGGTTTTTTAGATGTAAGAAATGGTGCTGTGCCTTTAGCCGTTGGAACTAGCGCATTTTTAACACGTGCAGATTTTCGCATTACTCCAAACAATTTACTTTGGGTTCGTTATAATGGCGGCTTTAACTACAATGGTGCTTTTGAGCCTTTTGGAGGTCTAATAGCTGAAACTAATGGCGCAGTCTTGCGCCAGGATGATAACTCTTTTGCAGCTAGTAACACTTATATCAACACCAACTTAAATTTAGTTAATGAAACTCGTGTGCTTTATGGCCGTCGGACTACCAAACTACTTTCTTTAGACAATAACCAAGGCCCACTGCTAACTTTAATCGCTCCTGAAGGAGGATTAATTTTAGGGCGTAACCAAGTATTGCCAGGTAATAGACTAGAAAATTCTTATCAATTTGTTAATAACACTTCAATTGCTAAAGGGAAAAATGATATAAGGTTTGGCGTTAATTTTAGTTATTTAGATATGCAGGGCGAATTGCCTTTTTTCTTTGGCGGACAAGCTACTTTTACTCCTTTACAATTTAGCCCAACATCCCCTGTAATTTCTGGACTTCAAGCCTTTGACCCTAATTTACGCACTCCAGAACAAATTCAATTTCTTAACGCCTTAGGTCAACAATTTGGCATCAATGGACTAGCTAGTTTACCTATACCAAGAACATTTCTACAAGGTTTTGGAGACGAAAAACTAATAACTTATGCTAGGTTTATTTCTTTATTTGTCCAAGACAAAATTAAACTAAAACCAAATTTATTCTTAAATGCAGGTGTTAGATTTGATACTAACCAGGCTGGCTTTACCCCTCGAAATAGCGGAATTTTCTCTCCTAGAATCGGTATTTCCTACCGACCGCTAGAAAAATTAAAAGTTGGGCTATCTTATGGAATTTTTTCTGGTGTGCCATTAGTAGGCGTATTAGGAGCAGCACAAGTAAGCGGTGCTTCTGTAAAAATTCCTGTGCTTCCCTTCCCGCTTTCCGTTCTGGCTTATAACCAACCTAATAGACGTTTTCCAGGCAATGATAAAATTCCTGCCCAAGTTCAATTTGTTGAACAATTAAGCCAAGAAATAAATGTTGAGCCTAACCTGCAAGATAGTTATAGCCAACAACTTACAGCTACAATTGATTATGCTCTAGATCCAAAGACTTTTCTTAGTCTAAGTTATAACTTTTCTCAAGGTGTAAAACTTTTTGCTGTTCGCCAAATTAATCCTATTGTTCGTCCGGTTGCTGGTAATGCTGTCCAAAGTGCGTTAACAGGTCGTGCTAATCCTCGTACTGGTGGAATTTTTGAATATGAATCAGCTTTTAATAGCAACTATCACGCAGTTACTTTTCAATTTGAAAGAAAATTTGATAAACGTTTTAGTTTGTTAGCTCACTATACTTTTTCAAAAGCAATTGATGATAGTCTAGATTTTCGTACCATTGTACAAGAAACCCAAGATTCTCTAAATATTGGTAATGAACGCTCTTTATCTATACAAGATCTTCGTAGTCGTTTTGTGTTATCTGGTGTGCTAGATTTTGGCTACTTAAAAAATCGTCTGTTGGGTGATTTCCAACTTTCTACAATTGTTAACTTAAATTCTGGCCGTCCTTATAATTTATTAGCAGGTGTAGATCTTAACCAAAATGGGGATAACCCGCCTGGTGATCGTCCTAATGGCATAGGTCGTAATGCTGGCATTACACCAGGTTTTGCTAATGTTGATTTAAGATTATCTAGAAAAGTAAAGATAGGCGAAACTATTAAAGTACAAGGCTTTGTAGAATTCTTTAACTTATTTAATCGTGTAAATATTAGTGATTTTGCTAGGGTTTTCTCTCCAAATGCTCAAGGTAATTCTCTTTTGCCAACTCAAGACAATGGACGTTTTATTGTTCCAAAGCAAAATTTCCGTTCTGCCTTTGCTCCTCGCCAAATTCAAATTGGTTTTAGAATGACTTTTTAACTAGTTAAGCCCAATAAGCAATTGTTGGGCTTTTACAATATGTTTAATAGTTGCTTAAAGCAAAAACAAAAAGTTTTCGCTCGCCGTTTAACTTGAAAATCAATAAATACATAAATATACAAATCCTTATTATTTGCCGCCATTTATAGTTGTGTTTTTATTAATTGGTTTGAAATAATTTATTTTTATTAAATTATTCATAAACTGTAATTATTCTATATACATAGGTTAATTAAAAATCAACCTTACAAAAAAAGGAGTTAAAAGTATGCTACGAAAAACAAAGCTACTAGTATTTTTCTTTATACTAGCTTGCTTAGTCTTTACTAGTGTAAAAGCAAGTTCTGGAGAAAATCCCCCTTCTCCAACAACTGTTGCTGCCGACACTGAGTTAGACATCCCTTATCAAAAGTTTATCCTAAAAAATGGTTTGACATTACTTGTACATGAAGACCGCAAAGCTCCAATAGTTGCCGTTAATGTTTGGTATCACGTAGGTTCAAAAAACGAAAAAATTGGTAAAACCGGTTTTGCTCACCTATTTGAACATTTAATGTTTAATGGTAGCGAAAACTATAATAAAGATTACTTTCAAGCACTTGAAACAATTGGTGCAACAGATCTTAATGGAACAACCAATAATGATCGCACTAATTATTTTCAAAATGTCCCTAAATCGGCCTTAGATATGGTGTTATGGCTAGAGTCTGACCGGATGGGACACCTTCTTGGCGCAATCAATCAAGCAAAACTTGATGAGCAACGCGGCGTAGTGCAAAACGAAAAACGCCAAAGTGAAAATCAACCCTATGCAGTAGCTTTTGAGTTAATTACTAAAGCTACTTATCCAGCGCAACATCCCTATTCTTGGACTGTAATTGGTTCAATGGAAGATCTTAATGCTGCATCGCTTCCAGATGTGCAAGAATGGTTTAAGACTTATTATGGCGCGGCTAATGCTGTAGTAGTAGTTGCAGGCGATGTTAATGCTAATGAAGTTAAAGAAAAAGTAGAAAAATACTTTGGTGATATTCCTGCCGGCCCTCCAATTGCAAGACATCAAGTAGCAATTGCTAAAATGACTGGCGAACGTCGTCAAACTGTCCAAGACCGAGTACCACAAGCAGCAATGTTTAAGGTTTGGAATATTCCTCAATGGGGATCAGCCGAAGCTGATTACCTAGATTTAGCCAGCGATGTACTTGGAGCAGGTAAAAATTCCCGCCTCTTCAAACGTCTAGTTTATGATTTACAAATTGCTTCTGAAGCAAGTGCATCAATTGATATAAATGAAATAGGCGGACAATTTTATGTTCAAGTTTTTGCTCGTCCTGGTGAAGACTTAAATAAAATAGAAACTATTGTTAATGAAGAAGTAGCGCGATTTTTAGCTGAAGGGCCAACAGAAGCCGAGCTTAAACGTATTAAAGCGCAATATGCAGCTAGATTTATTCGTGGTGCAGAGCGTATTGGCGGTTTTGGTGGTAAATCTGACATTTTAGCTATGAATCAAATTTATGCAGCAAATCCAGATTATTACAAAACTACTCTTAAAAGAGTCAAAGACGCTACTGCAAAAGATTTACAAGAAACTGCTAAAAAATGGCTCTCCGATGGCTCTTATACTTTAACCGTTACTCCATTTCCTGAATTTACCAATGAAGCAAAAGGTGTTGACCGTAGCAAATTACCTGACCTAGGCCCAGCACCAGAAATAACTTTCCCTGACCTTCAACGTGCTACTTTATCCAATGGCTTAAAAGTAATCTTAGCAGAACGTCATTCTTCTCCTCTTATTAGCCTTAATTTAGTAGTAGATGCGGGTTATGCAGCAGATCCAAATCCAGGAACAGCTAACATGACTATGTCCATGTTAACTGAAGGAACAAAAAACCGTGATTCCTTAAAAATTAGTGAAGATTTAGCTAATTTAGGAACTAATTTAGGTGCATTTTCTGATTTAGATACTTCTCGCGTCAGTTTAGGAAGCCTTAAATCCACCCTTGACCAAAGTTTAGATATTTTTGCTGATGTAGTCTTAAATCCCTCTTTCCCAGACAAAGAATTTAAGCGTTTACAAAAACAACAACTTGATGGGATAGAACAAGAAAAAGCTGACCCAACTTCTATTGCACTAAGATTAATGCCAGGTTTAATTTATGGTAAAGGTCACCCTTACAGCCAACCATTTACCGGCTCTGGTACACCCCAATCTATTACCAGTATGACCCAAGCTGATGTAGTTAAATACCATCAAACCTGGTTTAAGCCAAATAATTCTACTTTAGTAGTTGTTGGCGATACGACCCTTTCAGAAATTGTTCCAAAACTAGAAAAATTATTTAAAGATTGGAAATCCGGCGAAGTACCAAAGAAAAATATTGCTCAAGTAAATCACCAAAGCAAACCTATTGTTTATTTAGTTGACCGTCCTGGCTCACTCCAATCTATTATTGTTGCTGGTCATATTGCTCCTCAAAGATCTAATGCTGATGAACTAGCAGTTAATACTATGAATAATGTTTTAGGTGGCGTGTTTACTTCTCGTCTTAACTTAAATTTGCGTGAAGATAAACATTGGTCATATGGAGTATTTAGCTTTTTAGCTGATACTGCTGCCCAACGTCCTTTCTTAAGCATTTCTCCAGTACAAACCGACAAAACTAAAGAATCTATTTCTGAAGTAGTAAAAGAACTTCGTGAAGTTTTAGATAAACGTCCAATTACTCAAGAAGAATTCTTAAAAGACCAAACTAACCAAGTTTTAGGCTTGCCCGGTGGTTGGGAAACTAATGGTAGAGTGTTAAATTCTATTCTTGACATTGTTCGTTATGGTTACCCTGATACATACTACAAAACTTATGCTAATCAAGTACGAGATCTTAAGTTAGATCAAGTAAATGCGGCTGCTCGTAAAATCATCCAACCAGACAAACTAATTTGGTTAATAGTTGGTGATAGAAGCAAGATTGAAGCAGGAATTAAAGAACTTAACTTAGGCGAAATCCGAGTTTTAGATGTAGATGGAAACCCTGCTAAGTAAATTTTTTCTCTAACTCTGGGCTATAAGTTATATAGTCCAGAGTCTTCTGTTCTATAACATTAATTGAAACAAAATTTCTATTAGTGACAGTTTTTGTCAATTACCTACTGCCAGCTTTTGTCAATTAAACCAGTATTAAAATCACTATAAATTTAAGAGTCAATTAACTTATTCTATTTATTAGTAGTTAATAAGAAATAAAAATTTTCTATTTTCTGGTACACTTCTTGCTAATAGATTATTCAAAATAAATCATAATTTAAGTTAAAGGGTAAATTAATAAAGAAGGCTATTATCATATTACAAGTTTTTACGATTTTAATTTCTACACCCCTCAATAAGTAAGTCCTAAAGCCTAGTTTTAGAGTCAAAATTGATACTCTAAAATTAGGCAAATTTTTTTGTCCAAAACCCAGTAAACACTAACTTCTAAGCATTTATTTCTTATCAAGTTAAAGGATTGCTTTTTTAATAAAATCATTATAAGCTTCCTTTGCAAGCTCAAACTCATCAATATTTAAGGTTGCTCAAGCGACAATAAAATAATTTAAGGAACTTACGATGCCATTGGATCAAAATCAAGCAACTAAATTAGCAGTAACGGATTTAAGCACTCGTTTAAGTGTTGCAGAATCAGAAGTTACAGTTAGCTCCACACAATCAACAGAATTTTCTAATGCATGTTTAGATGCAGCTAAAACTGGTGAAATGTGCGCTCAAATGATGCTTAGAGGCTGGACATTAATACTTAGTTGTAAAGGAAAGTCTTATGAATATCGTGCAGCTAAAAATCAAGTGCGTTTATTTAATTTCAATGGTCAAAACTATAAAATCTATCCCTAGAAGTTGTCTCGCTAAGTAAACTTAGCAGAAATAGCAAGGAGACATAAAATTATGAAGCGTTCCCCATTAGTACATTTAGCACTAGGTACACTAGTAATTATTTATGCTTATTTAGCAGGTGTTATTAACCAATCAGAAAAAGCTTTTGAGTGTATTACCGAATCTGAATGGGAAGCCACAAATAATTGGCCTAAAGCAGATTGGCAAAATCCTGTTTGGCAAAAAAACATACCTCAAAACTATGATTTAGTTATTAAGTTTAAAGATGGTACACCTCAATCAATGATTAATTCCTTGGTTTCAAGATTTAACCTTAATACATTTCGTTCTTATAGCGAACTTCCAAGTTTTTCTTTTGTTTCTGTCACCACATCAGAAAATTTAACTTTAGCTGAATTAATCGCCCGTTATAAGGCTGATCCTAATGTTGAATATGTAGAGCCAAACTTCCGTTATCAAGCTGATGATATTATTCCTAATGACCCATTTTTTGAAGCATTATGGGGACTTAATAATGTAGGACAAAAGATTAATGGAAAACCTGGTGGTGTTAGTGGAGTTGATATAAATGTCTTAAAAGCTTGGGATTTAACAACAGGTGATGACCAAATAGTTGTTGCTGTTGTAGATACAGGTATTGATTACACTCACCCAGACCTTAAAGCAAATATGTGGGTTAATGAAAATGAAATTCCTGACAATGGCATAGATGATGATGGTAATGGTGTAGTTGATGACATTCATGGCTATAATGCAGTTGATGATAGCGGTGATCCAATGGATGATAATGATCATGGAAGTCATTGTGCTGGTACAATTGGCGCGGCTGGCGATAACGGCGAAGGAATCGTGGGAGTCAATTGGAAAGTCAAATTAATGGGGCTTAAGTTTTTATCTGGTGATGGAAGCGGCTCTCTTAACGACGCTTTAGAAACCATTAATTATGCTTTAGAAATGAAAAAGCGCGGTGTCAATATTCGCGTTCTTTCTAATAGCTGGGGTGGTGGAGATTATTCACAAGCCTTGCATGATGCAATTAAAGCCTTAAATAAAGAAGGAATTTTATTTGTTGCTGCTGCTGGAAATAGTGCAACAAATACAGATACTTATCCTCATTATCCTTCTTCCTACAAAGCAGACAATGTTCTTTCTGTTGCTGCAATTAATAATCAAGACTATTTAGCTAGTTTCTCTAATTATGGTGCTAACTCCGTTCATATTGGCGCGCCAGGCGTTGATGTTTATTCAACGGTTTCTGGTAATGATTATGCTTACTTTAGTGGTACTTCTATGGCAACCCCTCATGTTTCTGGTGTTGCTAGCCTTGTACTTGCCAATAATCCTACTTTAACACCTAAGCAAATTATTGAAACAATAGTTACTACTGCTACTCCTTCTCCAGAATTAAAAGGAAAAACTATTTCTGGTGGTCGTGTAAATGTTTATGCAGCAATGACTAAGTAATCAACCTTTTTTTAAGAGTACAAGTTTTTACTTGTACTCTTTTTCCCTTCCTTATTTTTGTGGCTAAAGAACGAATTGATAAGTTATTAGTAGAACGTGGTTTAGTTGAAAGCAGACAAAAAGCCCAAGCCTTAATCCTAGCAGGCCAAGTTTTAGCCAATGAACAATTAATTGACAAAGTTGGTCATAAAATTGATGTCACCTCCCAACTACGCATCAAGGGCGAAAAACTCCCCTTTGTTTCTCGTTCAGGCTTAAAATTAGCAGCCGCACTTAAAACTTTTCAAATAGATGTTACTAATAAATTATGCTTAGATATTGGTGCTTCAACAGGCGGCTTTACTGATTGTTTACTACAAAATAATGCTAAACATGTTGTAGCTTTAGATGTGGGACATAATCAACTTGATTGGCGTATTCGTCAAGACTCGCGTGTCACAGTAATAGAAAATGTTAATGCTCGCTATTTATCTGCAAAAGATTTTTCTTATCTCTTTGAAATAGTTACTGTTGATGTTTCTTTTATTTCTCTAACAAAAATTTTGCCTGTAGTTCCTGAGCTAATAACTAATCCTGCCAACATCATAGCTTTAATCAAACCTCAATTTGAAGTTGGGCCACAAGAAGTTGGCAAAGGTGGCATAGTTACTGACGTAAATAAGCATAAACGAATCATAAAAGAAGTTGTATTAGCAGCCCAAGAACTTAATTTAAGTTGCTTAGGTCTGCTAGCCTCTCCTATTACAGGAATGGATGGCAATCAAGAATTTTTAGGATACTTTTCTAATAGCTTAATGCCTACAGTAATTAACCTAGAAGAAACTCTAGCTAATTTAAGATATCCTACAAAAGAGTAATTATAAATTAAGCACTTTTACGTTTAGAAATATATAAAATAGTATCTATTTCTGCGGTAAGTGCAGCAATTTGAGGAAATTGCCTAGTATAATCTTGGTGAGGTCGTCGCTTAATAAATTGACTACGAGTAATATCTAGCTCTAAAGAAAGACGTTCAATAGCTCGTAAGGGCAAGGTAATTTGGCGATTAGTAACAACTTGTTTTAGGAGTAATTTCCAGCCTAGCTCCGAAGGTATTTCTACAAGTTCTAATTCTTTTAGCAGCAGGTTTTTTTCATTATCTTCAAAACTAATTGTCCAAGTTCGATCTATACGCATAGTTTTACCTATATATAAAAATGTTAATAAGTTAAGTTAAGGATTTTTTGAAATTTTGTGTGGTGGCAGATCCTAACAGAAAAATTTTTAGTTGCAAAGAGTAAAAAGCTAAAAATCTGCCATAGACTAAACTCAACTTATACTATAACTAACAAACTGTCAATTAATAAATTAGTTTAACTTTTCATTTTTTAAAAAATACAGTATATTCTGCCAGAGAAATAATTCAAACTTTATTAAATTTTTAGGAGTAACATGGATTTTTTTCGTAGCGAAGGCGGTTGGATAGAAGTTATTTGTGGCAGTATGTTTAGCGGAAAAAGCGAAGAATTAATTCGTCGTCTGCGTCGCGCCCAACTAGCCCGGCAATCAGTACAAATATTTAAGCCAGAAGTAGATACTCGTTATTCAATTAATCATATAATTTCCCATAGTGAAATAAAAATAGCTGCCGTGCCAGTGAGATCAGCAGCAGAACTTTTTTCTAAAGTTTTGCCAGATACTAATGTTTTAGGTATAGATGAAGCACAATTTTTTGATAATGATTTAGTAGATGTTTGTAATGATTTAGCTAATAATGGAAAACGGGTAATAATCGCTGGGCTTGATCAAGATTACTTAGGAAAGCCATTTGAGCCAATGCCACAACTACTAGCAATTGCAGAACATATAACTAAAACACATGCTATTTGTATGAAGTGCGGCTCATTAGCTAATTATTCTCAGCGGCTCTCACACAACAAAGAACGGGTAGTTTTAGGAGCAGGAAACTTATATGAAGCGCGTTGTCGTAGCTGCTTTGAACTACCAAAAGAAAATAATCAGTAAGATTTAACTTCTCTATTTTCAAATCTTTGCCACATTAGTGGCTTTTGTTAATAGCCCAGTCATTTATGGCTGGGCAACTATTTTACTCGAAAAGATTCGTTTTCATCTTGCTTTTCCATAATTAAGCGACCATCTGCAACCGCCATATCTAAATGTGCTTGGGCTTCAGAAACCGCTAAATAACGGTGCATCCCTTCAGCATTGGGAAATAGTAGTTCTGATATTTCCCATGCAGTTGCTCCCCTGCTAGGTAAAAGAGAAATTACTTTCATTTGCCTTTCTTGAGTACGTCTAACTAAGCGATGAAAATGTTCTCCATAATCTAGGATTGGATGCCCATGTCCAGAATGAATAAAGGTAGGTGCAAGCTCTTTAATTCTTGAAACAGAGCAAAGATATTCACTTAAAGAAGGAAAACGTCGGTAGTTATCTAGTGGGTCAACATGTAGCATTGGATTTGGACTAATATGCTTAATTACTGTGTCTGCTGCTATTAATTCACGGTTACTTTCTCTAAATAAACAAATACTGCCTGGGGTATGACCTGGAGTATGTAAAACTTTAAGCGAGCCTTTTTCAAAAATTATTTCTTCTTCGTCTTCAACTGTTGTAATAGATACTTTACTACCTGCAAGAGGTGAAAAGCGTTGATAGCCTTGTTCAAAACGGTCAACTACTTGTTCAGGAACTCCAGCACGCTTAAGTAGTTTTCTATGTTCTGAATAGTCATAGTTATTATGAACTTTTTTTTCTTCCCAAGAATGCAGCAATACTTCTGCTCCAGCAATTTCTTGAA
Organism: uncultured Clostridia bacterium; assembly: GCA_964492845.1. Classification (GTDB taxonomy): domain Bacteria; phylum Acidobacteriota; class Blastocatellia; order Chloracidobacteriales; family JADJPF01; genus JADJPF01. Next base: position 126,792 of record CAZBMZ010000011.1, on the reverse strand, counting down.
GCCGAGAAGCCAGTCCATAATGGTCTTCATGCGCATGAGAAATAATAATGCGTTTAATTTGCTTTAGTTCAATCCCTAGATCAGCTAAACCATTACGCAATCCTTGATAAGCTTCTTCAGTATTTGGGCCAACATCAATTAATGTTAAAGGGTCAGTTCTTACTAAATAAACATTGACTGGGCCAACATAAAAAGGCGTAGGAACAACAATTTTGTGAATTTGCATAAGCGTTATGGAATTGTCAGCGATATGTAACGATGTGAGGCACTTAAACGAGAATTTCTTTCTACAAATAACACCAGTGAATCACCTGATTTCAGTTTATTTATCGCTTCGCTAAATTCTTCTTCCTTGGTAACTGTTTTTTTATTGATTTCTTTAATGATATCACCATCTCTTAAACCTGCATCATGCGCCACATTATCTATATTTACCATCCTAACAACAACACCACTATTTGTTTTAGTACCTAGTTGTTTAGCTCTTATTTCTGTTAATGATGCAATGGAAAGCCCTAGTTTTTGTAAAATATCTTTATCAGACTTGGCTAATCTAGGTTTAGTTTCTTGGATTAAGTTTGATGGATTAACAAGTTGTTGATTTGCTTGCCTTTCTACCAAAATAACAGAAGCAGACTGCATTAAACCATTACGCAGGTATTTTACTATAACAGGGTTATTTATACGAGTAGCAACAATATAGCGGACTAGATCCCGGTCATCTTTAACAAAGTGACCGCCAAATTCCATAATTACATCACCACTTTTTAAGCCTGCTCTTGCTGCTGGGCCATCGATTTCTGTTATATCGTGTATTAATGCACCAACAGGATCCTTTAATCCATAAATTTGGGCAAATTGTGGGGTTACTTTACTTGGATAAACGCCTAAATAGCCGCGTGAGACTCGACCAGTAGTAATTAGTTGATTATAAACATCTGTAAAAATAGATGCAGGGACAGCAAAACCAACACCCTCAAAATTACCTCTGCGGGTAGCAATTTGGGAGTTAATTCCAATTACTTCCCCTGATAGATTAACAAGTGGGCCACCTGAATTACCAGGATTAATGGCTGCATCTGTTTGCAAAAATTGTTGAAAATTACGGTTTTGATCTGTGACTCGCTCTTTAGCACTAATGATGCCTGCTGTTACAGTTTGTTCTAAACCAAATGGGCTACCAATAGCAAGCACCCAATCGCCTACAACTACGCGGTCAGAATCACCTATACGAGCAGATTTTAATTTTTTACCAGAGCTTACTTTTACTACTGCTAAATCCGTTTCTTCATCAAATCCAACTAGGCTACCCTTTAAAATAGAGCCATCCGTAAACCTAACTTTTATTTTAGTAGCATCTTTTACTACATGATAATTAGTTAAAATATGACCCGTAGGATCTATTACAAAACCTGAGCCACTGCTTTGACTAAAGTTTTCTGCATCAAGATCTACAGTAGTAATATGAACTACGCTACTTTCTATAGTTTGAGTAGCAGCAGCAAAAGCAGCAGAAAGCGACAAAGGAGAGCTTGCTTCAGAGTTGATAGCTTTTGTTGGATTTTCTGTACCTGCTCCGGCTCGATTAACTACTACAGAACCTATTCCAATGCCTGTTAACAAAATAAAAACTAAAGCTAGAACTAGTCCTGGTGCAGTTAGTTTGACAGTAATAACCCTGGTAGCAAAAAGTTGGTGATTTGACTCTTTGGTAGGTTGTTGATTTTCTGGGCCTGGCTGTATTTCTTGCATTAAAGCCTCCAGCAAACTTCCTTTTTTAAGTGTTGAATTTTGACAGTTGGGCTAATTATAGCAAAACAAATAAAAAAGTGCCTGCGGAAAATAATTATTGCTGGATTAAGCAGCAAAACTTCCGTAATTAACTATCATTTAATTTTTTAAGTAATGGTTCTAGATTTTTATCTAAAATTTGAATTGCACTACGAATACTTTGGATTATTTTTAATAACTCCCTACGATCCAAAGTAATGTTGTTATTGACCTGGGACAATGTAGATAGATGTTGAGCTACGATTTCGGCACCTAATTTATTAAGTTTTTCTTTGTCCACGGCTGGGGCATCTGTTGGATAGGCTTCCATAGGTTCTACAGGTATTTCATCTAAGGTTTTTTCTACTACTTCAATGCTAAAATTTTTGGGGATTGGTTGAAAGAAATTAGCTAGTCTGGATTGTTCTGCTAAAAATAGCGATCTGAATGTGCTACGAATATCTATATTAAGAGCAACTATTTCTGTCAAAATTGCTGGTTGAAAAAGTAAATCTCCTAGTCCACTTTTTAATTTACGTAGACGAAGCAGCACTTGTTTTTCTATTAATTCTCTTAGGGAGCGAACTGTTAGGAGTCGTTTTCTTTCAAACTCTAAAATCTCAATTGCGTCTTTAGCCTCGCTAAGTGGCATTGGTTTTAAGCCAAAGCTTAAGTAGATCTTCTCTAATCTATCTCTCAAAATAGGTAATTGCGATAGGGATATACTGCCTAAACCATCTTCTTTAAGTAGGAATTGTCCCCACCAAGTAGCAATTAGGTCTATTTTATCTCTATCATTATCTGTTTTTATGGATTTGCTTAAATAAAAAGAGAGTATAGTTTCTAAGGTTTCTTCATCAGGAATAGAAACCTGCTCAAAATACTGACGAAGTGAACTAGCAGAAAGATCAGAGTCAAATTTCTCTAAAGCTTGTCGCCATAGAGAAAAGCGAGTAGCAATATATATTTCTAGTTCATTTAAGTTTTCGCTTTCTTTACAAGCCAAAATATCTGTTTCAAGTCCATTAACATCAAAATTTAGCTCATCCTGGAGTTGATCAACAACTTGAGAAAGAGAAGCAAAAAATCTATGTACAGTTGAAAATAGTTGAAAATCTTCTAGATGACTCCTATAAACTGACATTTTTGCTAAAGTCTCGTATTTTTCTGACATATTCTTGCCTCTTAACATTATCTAGCAAGTGTAAGAGAAACTTAATCATATCGCAACTAGAATTAATAATAACAAAAAATTAATGGTTTAATAATATTTTATTTTTACCAGGTTTTACTAGGGGTTTTCTTTATCCATTAAAGCAATTTTGTATGTTAAATTAGCCCATTCAGCAAAAATTTTTCTGGAGGAAAAATTGTGGATAACGTTATAGACAAAATTATTTCTGTTGCTCAAGTGCAAACACACCTAAAAATTGCTGGTCAAGGGAGTCCCGTAGTATTTTTTCATGGAATGGGACTAGCAGATCTTTGGCTGCCTTTTCACTTAGAACTTGCCCAAGATTTTACCCTTTATGCTCCAGATCATCCTGGTTTTGGCTTAAGCACTGCTCCAGATTCTTTTGACTCGCTAGAAGACTTTATCATTCACTATGCAGATCTTTTGGATATACTCGGTCTTAAGCAAGTTACCTTAGTTGGGCATTCTTTAGGTGGTTGGTTAGCTGCCGAGTTTGCATCTTTTTTTCCTGAGCGAGTAAAAAACTTAGTACTAATATCAGCAGGTGGGCTAAGAGTAGCTAAAGCACCTATTGTAGATGTTTTTGCTCTTTCACCTGAACAATTAGCAATGGTTTGCTTTTATGATTTAAGTAGCGCAATGGTTTTGGCTAGTCAAAGAGATATGTCCAATATGAAAAAACTAATGTTGCAAGACTACAAGGAAAGAACAATGGTAGCTAAAATTGCATGGCAGCTTGGCTATAGTCCAAAACTAGCTGGCCGCTTACGTCGAATTACTGCCAAAACACTAGTAATTTGGGGAAAAGATGACCAACTTGTTCCGCAAGCACATGCAGAAGCATATTGCCAAGCAATTACAGGCTCTAAATTAGCCTTACTTGATGAATGTGGGCATATGCCTCCATTAGAGCAAGTCGAACAGGTAGTTCAATTAATTAAAGATTTTACTAAGGAGTAAGCTTAAAAAATGACTAAAAAAATGGAATTTTATTATTTTCACTTAATGCCATATCCTTATCTTCCAGAAGATTTTAATAAACAATATGATTCTACCTGGGTGACTTTGCCTAATAGTCTTTATGATCCAGAAAAAGGACATCATTTATATAATCGTTTTTTAGATGAGTTAGTACGAGCAGCAGAACTTGGTTGGGATGGAGTTTGTGTAAATGAGCATCATCAAAATGCTTATGGGACGATGCCATCACCTAATATTATTGCTGCAATGCTTGTTCATAGAATTAAAACCGCTAAAATTGCAATTATTGGAAATGCTCTACCTTTGCATGATGACCCACTACGTGTAGCAGAAGAAATAGCAATGTTAGATGTTATTAGCGGTGGGCGTATTATTTCTGGTTTTGTTCGTGGAACAGGGATGGAATATTATTCCTATAATGTTAACCCTGCTCACTCTAGAGAACGTTTTTATGAAGCTCATGATTTGATTATAGAAGCGTGGACTAAACCTGGGCCATTTAGATTTGAAGGTAAACATTATAATTATCGCTATGTTAACCCTTGGCCTAGACCGCTGCAAAAACCTCATCCTCCTATTTGGCTACCTGGTACAGGAAGTTTAGAAACAGTTGAGTTTGCAGCAGAAAAACGCTATCCATTTATGATGGTATTTTCTCCGCAGTCTTACCAGCGTAAAGCTTACGATCTTTACCGACGTTTAGCAGAAGATAAATTTGGTTATGAAGCACAACCAAATCAGCTAGCTTTTGCAGTTCCAACCTTTGTAGCAGAAACAGACGAAATTGCTAGAAAAGAAGCTAAACAACATGTTATGTGGTTATTTCACAAAGGGTTACATACAACTCCACAATTTTCATTTCCTCCTGGTTATGTGACAGAAAAATCGCTAGCTGCAATTCTTAGTTCAGGAATTAAGCAGTTTTCCCAGTTAACTTTTGATGAACTAATCAACGAAGGTTATATAATTGTCGGTAGCCCATCAACAGTAATTGAAAAACTTAGTGTTTATACCGAAGAAATGCACGCAGGGATTTTAATTGGTGGGGCCCAGTGTGGCGATATGCCAGAAGAATTAGTAACAAAAAATATGGAAATGTTTGCTAAAGAAGTAATGCCACATTTTCGATAATTTGCTAAATGAAATCTTCGCAAATAGCCTAGTAAATTTTTACTAGGCTAATGTTATTTTTATCTATATTTTAAGGTGGAAAATGAGACCTACTTGGGCAGAAGTACGACTAGATTATATTGCGGATAATTATCAGAAAATAAAAGAGTTTGTAGGTAGTTCAGTAAAAGTTATGGCTGTAATTAAGGCTGATGCCTATGGTCATGGTGCAAGTGAAGTTGCTAACTACTTAGAAAATCAAGCTATTAAACCAGACTGGTTTGGTGTTGCTTTAACAGAAGAAGCTGTAAAACTACGTGAAACAGGTGTTAAAACTCCAATTTTATGTCTAGGGGGATTCTGGAAATCATCACAAGCTTCTAAATGTATTAAGTATAATTTAGTGCCAACAATTTATCGTGTTGATATGTTAGAAAATTTAGCTGAAGCAGCAAGACAAGCAGCTTGCAGTTGGAAATTTCATCTTAAAATAGATACTGGAATGAGTCGTTTAGGCATTTTGCCAGATGAGCTACCAGCACTTTTAGAAAAGCTAAAAACTTATCCAGAAGTAATTTTAGATGGAGTAATGACGCATTTAGCTTCTGCCGATGAGCTAGAAAAGTCTGAATTTACCCAAAAACAATTAACAACATTTGAAGATTGTTTAAGCCAAATTAGACAAGCAGGCTTTAACCCTACTTATCAACATACAGCAAATAGTGCTGCAACTTGTAGTTGGCCGCAAGCTTATGGAAATTTAGTTCGTGCAGGTGGGTTACTTTATGGACTAACTGATACAATCGCGCCTAATGCAACGCTAAAAGTAAAACCGGCTCTTTCTTTACATTCAACAATAATATTACTAAAAAAAGTTCCAGCTAATACTAGTTTGGGTTATTGCAACACTTTTTTTACTAGTAGAGAAAGTTTAATCGCTACAATACCAATTGGTTATGAAGATGGTTTAGCGCGTAGTTATTCAAACATTGGACAGGTTTTAGTACATAACCAACTAGCTCCAATTGTTGGACGTGTAAGTATGGATTTAACCTTAATTGATGTAACAGATATTGCTAATATAGCTTTAGGCGACCAAGTAACTTTAATTGGGCAAATGGGAGACAACAAGATTTCAGCAGAAAAAGTAGCATCTACTATTAATACAATTTCTTATGAAATTACCTGCGGTTTATCTGCTAGAGTACCAAGAATTTATTTGTCAGGAGATTAAAAATTATCTAATAAAAATCGCCAACAAATTAGAAAGATAGTAAACTGTTTTTCACCCCAACATTACATAAACAATTATTTAATAAAATTCAAAGCTAGGTTTTTAAGGCCATAATTATGATAGGTTTGTTTACTAGTAGTAATATAACTAGATTTGCGCGTGTCGCACTTATTTTAATTATTTTAATTTTATTTCCCTCTTTAAGCTTTGCCCTAAATCCTAAACAATTAATTACTCAATATGGACATGACATTTGGAATGACGAACTTCCTCAAAGTACTGTTCATTGTTTAATACAAACTCATGATGGGTATATTTGGATGGGAACTTATGAAGGAGCCGTGCGCTTTGATGGAATTGAGTTTATTGCTTATAACAACCGTAATACTCCTGAGTTAAAGCGTCCTGGAGTGCTAGCACTACATGAAGACCGTGCTGGTACATTGTGGATAGGAATGTTAGAAGGTGGACTTGCTAGTTTGCGAGATGGAAAATTTAAGGCTTATGGTCAAGAAACAGGTCTTTCAAATGATACAGTTAGAACGATTTATCAGGACAGGACTGGTAAATTATGGGTTGGGACTGACAATGGAATAAATTTGCTTCAAGACAATAAGTTTATTAGCTACACAACCAATAATGGCTTAGTTAATAACCAGGTACGAGCTATTACTGAAGACTCTCTTGGTAATTTATGGATTGGAACGGAAGAAGGACTGTCGCTTTTCAAAAATGGGCAGTTTACCAATTACACAACTAAAGACGGTCTGCCAAATAATTCTATTAGAACAATTTATCCTGATAAAACCGGTGCGTTATGGATTTCTACATCAGCAGGTGCAGTTTTTTGGCAAGATGGAGTAAAGAAAATTTATACAACTCAAGAAGGGCTAACAACTAATAATATTCGGTCAATTTTACCTGACACAGACGGCAATATTTGGTTAGGAACAGAAAACGGCGGATTACAACGCTTATTTAATGACAAAGTAGAGGTTTACCAAATAAAACAGGGCTTATCTAATGATAATATTCGCTCTTTATTAGAAGATCGTGAAGGAAGTTTATGGGTTGGGACTACTTCAGGGCTAAATCGTTTTAGAACTAGTAAATTTATTAACTACACTTCTAGCGATGGGTTAGCCAATGATTTTGTCCGAGCAATTTTAGAAGATTCAAAAGGAAATTTCTGGATTGGCACAGATGGAGGGGGCTTATCTTTATTTCAAAATGGAAAATTTACTAATTACACTACTAAAGATGGCCTAATAAGCGACCTTGTTCGCTCTTTACATGAAGATAAAGAAGGTAAATTATGGGTTGGGACTAATGAAGGTTTAAGTTGTTTTTATAACGGGAAATTTACTAACTATACTACTAAAGATGGTCTTCCACATAATAGTATTTACTGTATAAATCAAGACAAAGAAGGTAATTTTTGGTTTGGTACAAATGGAGGTGGAGCTAGTTTATTTAAGGATGGTAAATTTACCAACTATGGAGTAAAAGAAGGCTTATTAAATCTTAGTGTTAGGACTATTTTTTTAGATCGTGAAGGTAATCTTTGGTTTGGTACTTATAGCGGTCTTAATTCTTATAAAAATGGTCAAATTTTTAGCCATACTAAAAAAGATGGTGTTTCTGGAAATGCTGTTTTTTCTGCTTATCAAGATAGTCAAGGAGATATTTGGTTTACTACTAATGATGGTTTTACTAGATACAAGCAAGGAAAATTTACCCCTTATGCAACTAGTACAGGCTTATTTGATGGAATTTCTTTTCAAATCCTAGAAGATAGCCGGGGTTATCTTTGGGCTAGCACTAGCAAAGGTATTTTAAGTGTAAAAAAGAGTGATTTTAATGATTATGATCAAGGTAAAATAAGTAGTATTGCTTATACAATGTATGGAAAAATTGATGGAATGAAAACTCATCAATGTAATGGTGCCTCTCAACCTTGTGCTATTAAATCTAAAGATGGGCGTTTATGGTTTGCAACTGCTAAAGGAATTACAACTATTGCCCCAGATGAAATTAAGTTAAATCAATTGGCTCCAGATGTTTATATTACTAAAGCAATTGTTGATGGTGTGTCATTAAATCCTATTGAAAAAGTAGTTTTAGATCCAGGAAAAGAAAAATATGAGTTTCATTACACTGGCTTAAGTTTTCTAGCATTAGAAAAAGTTAAATTTAAGTTTATGCTGGCTGGCTATGATAAAGATTGGGTAATGGCAAATACTAGACGAGTTGCTTACTACACTCATATTCCGCCGGGAGATTATCAATTTAGGGTAAAAGCTTGTAACAATGATGGGGTTTGGAACGAAGCAGGAGCAAGTTTTTATTTCACCTTAAAAACACATCCTTTAAAAACTAATTGGGCATATGCTTTTTATATTTCGTCATTTCTAGCTTTGGGCTATACAGGTGTTCGTTATCGAGTAAAAGTCTTGCAACGGCGTAATGAGCTTTTAGAAAGCAAAGTTCAAGAACGTACTTTAGAGCTAAATCAAAAAAATGAACAACTTCTTTTATCAGCAAAGCAAATTGAGCAAAAAAACCAACTTATGGAACAAGTTAACAAAGAGTTAGCTAGTTCTCATCGTGAGACAGAGCAAAAAAATTCGCTTTTAGAACAAGTTAACAAAGAGCTAGCAGAAAAAAATTCTCAACTAATTCTTTCTAAAGAACAGCTATTAGAATCTTATAAACGCGCTGAGAAAATCTTTTCCGCAATGTCTGACATTTTGCCTAGCACAATACTTGATGATAAATATCGGCTAGAAACAAAAATCGGCTCAGGTGGTTATGGAGTAATCTATCAAGCTACACACGTGTCAATGCAACGTCCGGTTGCTGTAAAGATATTTCGACCTGCTAGCGGAAATGTTAATTCAGAAGCTTTAGAAAGATTTCGTTTAGAAGGAATTTCAGCTTGTCGAATTAACCATCCTAATGCTGTTGCTGTGCTAGATTCAAATATTACGCCTGGTGGAATTGCTTATTTAGTAATGGAATTACTCCAAGGAAAAACTCTTGCCCAAGAATTAGAAAGTAAATCTCGCTTGTCAGCAAAAAGGGCTTTAGAAATTATTCTTCCTGTTTGTAATGTTTTAGCTCAAGCCCATGAAGTTGGCATCATTCACCGAGATATTAAGCCAGACAATATTTTTCTCCACCAATCAACAGAAGGCGAAGTTGTAAAAGTTGTAGATTTTGGTATTGCTAAACTTGCTGGTGATACTTTTAACATGGAATTAAGCAAATTAACTGGAACTGGAACTTTAATCGGTACACCAACTTATATGTCCCCTGAAAGATTAAGCAATAAAACGTATGATGGTAAATCAGATGTTTATAGCCTAGGTGTAGTGCTTTATGAGGTTTTATCTGGTTATCCTCCATTTGACTCTTTTGATGACAATGTTTGGGCATTAATCAACATGCAACTTACAGAAGATCCCCAACCGCTAACTAGCATTTTAGTTGATATTCCTGCCCAATTAGATGAAATTGTATTAAAAGCCCTAGTAAAAAATCCTGAAAAACGCCCCTCGGCCCAAGATTTAGCTGCTGACTTAACTGCTATTTTAGCTACACTTAAGTAACTATAATTTAAGATAAATGCAACTTTTATTATTTAAGCATAGTTACCTTGTTGCTATCTCTTGCTAGCCCAATAAAAGTAAATAATGTATCTTTAATAGAAATTTTTGCTTAATTGGAGTTTATAAAACTACTAATTTTTAATTTTTTATGAAAATTTGTCCGGTTTGTCAGAAACAATTTGAAGATTCCTTAAATTTCTGTCCTGTAGATGGTGAAGTTTTAGACATAGACAAAAGCTCACTAATAGGAACTGTCCTAGATGGTCAATACCAAATTGATGCCTTGCTTGGTGAAGGTGGAATGGGAACAGTTTATAGAGCGCGTCATATTCTTTTAGGCGACAATGTAGCAATAAAAATTCTTTCTGGTAATTTTAATAATGATCCTGAATCGCTACGTAGATTTTTAAGAGAAGGTCAAACAGCTAGAAGATTTCGACATCCTAATGTTGTTTCAGTACATGACTTAAGAACTATGCCTGATGGTACTGCTTATATGGTTATGGAGCATATCTTAGGGCAAACCTTAAAAGAGGTTTTAGAAGAACAAGGGCCATTTTCTGTAAAAGAAGCTTTAGAAACTATTAATCCAATTGCGGACGCATTAAATTCGGCCCATGATTTAGGGATAGTCCACCGAGACTTAAAGCCAGAAAATATTATGTTTGGCAAAACTAACGATGGGCAAGCTGTAATTAAGCTTTTAGACTTAGGTATTGCCAAAGTCTTTAATGACCGAATTACAGCAGCAACTAGAAGCGATCAAATTTTAGGAACACCTGGTTATATGTCGCCCGAACAATGGGGATCTAAGCCAAAAGATGGAGGGCCAAAAATTGATAGTCGTGCTGATATTTATAGCCTTGCAGTAGTTATTTATGAGCTAATATCAGGACGGTTGCCTTTTGAAGGTGACTCACTACATGAAATAGCTTCTCAACATCTTTTTTCACCTCCACCACTTTTACATGAAGAAAAAAGCAATGTGTCTTCTGCTTTTAGCGAAGTTTTAGCAAAAGCGATGTCAAAAGATCGGAGTTTACGCCCTGCTACTTGCTTAGATTTTATTCAAGAATTAACAGCAGCCACTTTTTCTACTAATCCATTAGCCCCACAAGTAAATAATATTACTGAAGCTGAAACCGCAAAAATACAATCTGGTGTAGCAATAACCGGAGCCAAAACATCGCCAACAGAAGTTAAACTTGGAATAGATGTTAAAGTAGAGCTTAAGCACTTTGATACTGAGTTAGTTACAGTCGATGCAACAGGTCAAATAATGAACCGTCGTTGTATTCAAAGCCAAAGTTTTGCCCAAGAATTACCTAATGATTTAGCTTTGGAAATGGTTTGGATTCCTGAAGGCTCTTTTTTAATGGGTTCACCTGAAACTGAACTTAAACGCTCAAAAGATGAAGATCCTCAACATTTAGTAAAACTACCTCCATTTTTTATCAGCAAATATTCAATTACTCAAGCGCAATGGTATGCTGTCTCATTATTGCCAACAATTAGCCGTCCATTAAACCCAGATCCATCTAATTTTAAGGATGAAAGCCGCCCTGTAGAAAATGTTTCTTGGGAAGATTGCCAGGAGTTTTGCTTAAGACTTTCTCAACAAACTGGACGTTCTTACTCGCTGCCAAGTGAAGCACAATGGGAATATGCAGCAAGGGCTGGCACTACAACAGCTTTTCATTTTGGCGAAACCATTACTACAGAGCTAGCAAATTATAATGGCTTATTTCGTTATGGTACTGGCCCAAGAGGAGTTAACCGCAATGAAACACTTCCTGTAGGAAACCTTGGTGTAGCAAATAATTTTGGGCTTTATGATATGCATGGCAATGTTTGGGAATGGTGCCAAGATGCCTGGCATGACAATTATATTGGCGCACCAACAGATGGAAGTGCTTGGGAGACAGATACTATTGATAACCGTAAAGTTATGCGTGGCGGTTCTTGGTATTCACAAAGCAATCTTTGTCGCTCAGCAGCCAGGGCAGGAAGTTGGCCTAACGGCAATAATGATTTTTTAGGTTTTCGAGTAGTGTTAAATTTTTCTTCTGTTATTAAATTAGGTAATACAGCTAATCTAACACTACAATGGCCTTATAAAACTAGATATTAAGCTATCTTAATATACATGGAATTTTCTTTGTAACTTATTGAAAATAAAGAAAAACCTATAATGCCCCATCGGGGCATCTAAAAATAGACCTCCCATTTATGGGGGGTCGTTATTTTAATAATTCTAGTGCTGCCGAAGTCATAGCCTTAACACCTGTAAAAATTGTAGGTTCGGCTAGAGGTGCAAATTGACTAGAATGTAGCGAAGGTAAAGACGTAGCTTGTTTTTGGCTTTTTTCTATTTGTACAGGGTCAACTGCCCCTAACCAAAAAATAAAGCCAGGTATTTCTTGATTTAAGCTAAAACGTCCAAAATCTTCTCCTCCCATAACAGGATCGGTAGCAACAACATTTTCTTTTCCTAATGTTTGCTCAAAAACTCCTACTATTCGCTTGGTCAAAGCAGGATTATTATAAGTTGCTGGTGTAAATTCGGTTTCTACTACTTCAACAATTGGAAGTCTGTCTTTAGGAAGCCCTGCTGCTATGCCAATTCCTTGGCTAATTCGCTCAATTGCACTTAAAACTTTAAGCCGCACTTCTTCTTTATAAGTCCTAACAGTTAGCTGCAACTTTACTTCATCTGGAATAATATTATGTTTTGTGCCACCACTAATTGAGCCTACAGTTACAACGGCTGGGTCAAGAGGTGAATTTTCCCGGCTAACAATGGTTTGTAAGGCTAAAACTATTTGTGAAGCAATTACAATAGGATCTTTTGTAGTTTGTGGATAAGCACCATGTCCGCCAACACCACGAACAGTAATATTTACACTATTTACATTTGCTAGTGCGTAGCCTTCACAATAACCAACTTTTCCTGCTGCTAAATTAGCATTGTCATGTAAAGCTAAAACATAATCAGGCTTAGGAAATTTTGTATAAAGCTCATCTTTAAGCATTGCCTTTGCGCCTGTTCCCCGTTCTTCAGCAGGTTGACCAATTAAAATTAATGTCCCTTTCCATTGATTTTTCAGTGTTGCCAGCATTTTAGCTGTACCTAAAAATGTAGTCATATGAATGTCATGACCGCATCCATGCATTACTGCAACTTCTTCACCAACATCATTTTTCATTTTTACTTTACTAGCATAGGGCAAGCCCGTCTTTTCATCTATTGGCAGGCCGTCCATGTCGGTACGAATTAAGACTTTTGGCCCATCGCCATTTTTTAGCAGCGCGACAATTCCATAGCCAGTTAAACCAGCTTGGTCATATTTACCTATACGCTCAGTTACTTCATAACCAAGCTTTTTTAGCTCTGAAGCAATAAAAGATGAAGTTTTTTCCTCTTTATGCGAAAGTTCTGGATTAGCATGTAAATTTTTATAAGTTGTTACTAATGTTGGTAATTCTTGTTTAATTAGTTGGTCTAAATTTTGTTGTGCATAAGAAGTTTGAGCAAAAATAAGTAAAATAGCGAATATAAGTAATGTTTTTTTCATAAATTTAAGTAACCAAAATTTTGCTGGAATAAGCTTTTGTAGGTTTGGAAAAATATTGAAAAGTATAGGGCAAGTTTAGAATTTCAACCAAGTAGGAAAAGAAAAGTTTTTCTAAAATCCCAAAACCGGAAATAATTATAATTTTTTTTAGAATAATTATAATTTTATGGAATAAAAAGTTTGGCTATGTGTTTCCCTTTATGAAAACAATCAAAAACAAATCTTTCTAATTATAACCCTAACATTTGTGTAATCTTTTTCTGTAAGCCAATAAGAAATTTCTGGCTTGCTACCAATTGAGGAAAGGGATCATGAAAATAGAAAAATCAAATTCTAATGTTGCTAAAACAAAATTTCTAGCAACAAAATTAATTGCAATAACTTTCTTTATTGCAATAGCAATGATGGCTTCTTTTATTTCTGTGAGCAATGAAAATAAAGTAGCCGCTGCCGCACCTCCACAAGGGTTTCAAGCACAAATACCTTTTGGACTACCAACAGATCTTTGGAATGAATTAATTCCAGCAGATAATTCAATGACTGCAAGCAAAATCGCTCTAGGTGAAAAACTTTATTTTGATAAACGGCTTTCTATTGACCAAACTGTTAGCTGTGCAACTTGTCATGACCCTGCAACAGCACTAGCAGATATTAATGCTGTTGGTGTAGGTATTCAAAATAAAAAAGGTGCGCGTAATTCTCCTACTGTATTAAATTCAATGTTTAATGAATCTCAATTTTGGGATGGACGCGCTCCAACGCTTGAAGAACAAGCTAAATTGCCATTAATTAACCCTATTGAAATGGGAATGCCAGACCATGCAGCAGTAGTAAAACGAGTAAGTGAAATTGCTGAATATCAAAAAGAGTTTGCTAGCGTGTTTGGTAAAGATGGTATTACCATTGACACTATAGCTAAAGCAATTGCAGCATTTGAAAGAACACAACTATCAGGAAACTCGCCCTTTGACCGTTTTATTGCTGGAGATCAAAAAGCTATTTCCGAAGCAGCCAAGCGGGGTTGGGAATTATTTAATGGAAAAGCCCGCTGTATAAGTTGTCATACTTTTAATGCTTCATCTCCGTTTTTTAGTGACTTTAAGTTCCATAATATTGGTGTAGCAGCTAAGGATCAAGATTTCCCTAAACTAGCACGCCGCGCCCGCCAAGTGCTAGATGCTGATCCTAAACGTGCAGAACAATTAATAGATGAAATGGCACTCTCGCCCGGCTTTTCTGAGCTTGGACGTTATTTAGTAACCAAACAACCAAGAGATATTGGAACCTTTAAGACATCTATGCTTCGTGATATAGAGTTAACAGCACCTTATATGCACAATGGTTCGGAAAAAACCTTGTTAGATGTAGTGATTTTCTATAACAAAGGTGGAGAAATTAACCCAAATCTTGATGGTGGAATGCGTCCATTAAAACTTTCAGATCCTGAAATGGAAGACATTGTTGAGCTAATGAAAACATTTACTAGCGACGATACCCGCCGCAAAGTCCAAAGCATAAAACCACAAACCCGTGCGCCATTTCCACAATAAGAAAGGAAAATTTTATGATTCCATTAAAATGGGAAAAACGACTCCAACAATACTTAAAAGAGCGTGAAAATTGGCTTAAAGAGCTATATAAAACTGGTAGCACTTGGGAAGGCCGCCGTAACTTCTTAAAAATGTCCGCTATGGCTGCTGGATTTGCTGCTACTCAATCTTTTGTGCCACATTCATTTCAGCTAGTAGATGTTGTTAATGCTGCTACACCTGATAGCAAAGCTTTTACCTTTGCTTACATTTCTGATTCACATCTTTATGAAAAAACTCTAAATGAACGCTTTGTTCGTCAATTAGAGCGTGCCGTAGCCGATATTAATGCACTTGATCCACAGCCTGATTTTGTACTTTATGGCGGAGATCTTGCCCAGCTTGGTCAACCAGGCGAATTAAAACTTGGTGCGCAAATTCTTAAACAAGTCAAAGCTCCTCTTAAAATGATGGTAGGTGAGCATGACTGGTTTTTAGATATGGGAGATCTCTGGAAAGAACTTTTTGGTAAACATTATTACTCATTTGATCATAAGGGGGTACATTTTATTACCTTAATGAGTGTTAATGAGAAAGACTTTTGGACGGCTAAAAACCTCTCTCCTATGCAAAGAATGCAAATCGTTTCTGGTTTAGATGATGGTAGACAAAGTGCTTTTGAAGTAGGAGCAGAGGAGCGTGAATGGCTAGCACGTGATTTAGCTAACATTCCAAAAACAACTCCAATTGTTGTTTTTTCACATTCTCCACTTTATAAACTTTATCGTCCCTGGAATTTCTGGACTGATGATGCTGATGAAATCCAAGCACTCTTACAACCTTTCCAAACCGTGACAGTAGTTCATGGACATACTCACCAAGTGTTAACAAATCGAATTGGAAATATTCATTTTCATGGAATGTTGTCAACAGCTTGGCCTTGGCCCTATGCACCACAAGGTTTGCCAAAATTAACAATGCAAATGAATCGTCCTGATCCTTTTAACCAAACTGAAGGTTTAGGAGATGGAATTATCGATGTACTTGGCAATGGACGAGTAAATAAACGCTATGATTTATGGAATCGCAACCCAATGTCAGTTACAGCTAAATACCTAGATTCCAACGGTCAAGAAGATTTACCAGCAAAAACTTCTTTGCCATCTTACTAAATAAAGGAGCGAGCATAGGATGAATAAAGTACGGTTAATAAAGTTAATTATTATTTGTGTTTTCGCAAGTGTTGTTTTATATCAAAGTCATAAAGTCGAAGCTCAAGAGCCTGTGCAACTTCCAAAACATGCTCCCGCCAAAACTGATGGTAAAAGCTTAGTAGTGCAACTTTGTGATGGTGAAACAAATTTAGAAGTAAAAGGTGTAGGCCCAAACGAGCGACTTGATCCAGAAAAAGCTCAAACAGTTTCTAATCAATTAATGGCTCAGTGGCTAGCAAAACAGCCTAAAGAAGTATCAGAAGCCTGGCTAAAAGAGTCATTAAATGCAAATACCAAAGCTACCACACAAGAAAACAAACCATCAACGGGCCAAGAACAGGTAACAGATTTTACCTCTCGTGATTACAAGTCATGGGAAAAAGAATTAGCAAAAGAAATCGCCTATGGTGATCAAATTTTTCATGACGATAAGCTACTAGGTAGCAGTAACGGCGTATCTTGTGCAATGTGTCATCCACATGCGGCTAATACACATCCAGAAACTTATCCTAAGTTCCAAATACAACTTAGACGGGTGGCTTTGCTACGCGATATGATTAACTGGTGTATTGAAAATCCATCTAGAGGGGCAAAATTACATCCAGATGATCCTAAAATGCGTGCAATTGAAGCTTATATTTTGGCACAAAGAAAAGGTGTAGTGATCGAACCAGGAAAACACTGATAAGATCAAATAATGCTTAATTGTTGCCAAGGCTGAAGTTAAAACCTTGGCAACTTTTTATTTAGGCTACAGTTTTGCTTGCAACTTGTTCATCCATTAAGCCTATATATTCAGACTCAGGACGAATTAAACGACCAGTTTTTTCTTGTTCAAAAATATGTGCAATCCAACCTACTACCCTACCCATTGCAAAAACTGAGGTAAATAGCTCACGTTGTAAACCTACAGCTTCTAAAACTAAGGCGGTGTAAAACTCTACATTAGTGTGCAAAGGCTTTTCAGGCTTATGGCGAGCTAAAATCTGTAAAGCTTGTTTTTCCACCTTTTCAGCAAAAGCTAGACGGCTATTTCCACCTTCGCGCAACTCTCTAACTACTTCTTTTAGCACGTCGGCACGTGGATCACGAACTTGATAAATACGATGACCAAATCCCATCAGCCTTTTACCTTTTGAAAGTTCCTTGTTTATCCAATTGTCAATATTTTCCTCTGTGCCAATTTCATCCAACATATCTAGTACGGGGCCCGGCGCACCTCCGTGCAGCGGCCCTTTAAGTGCTGAAATTGCACCAATTACCGCAGAAATTAACCCTGCTCTAGTAGAAGCTATAACTCGTGCTGTAAAAGTAGAAGCATTCATCCCATGTTCACAAACCGTAACTAAATACTTGTCCAAAGCTTGTGCTAACAATTTATTTGCTTTATCAGTCCCATTTAACATCAATAAAAAGTCTTCTGCTTGGGTTAAACTTTCATTTGGGGCAATTGGTTCTAAATTTTGTTTGGTGCGAGTTATTGCAGCTAAAAAAACTGGAATTGCACCTGTTACTAAATAATGGTGTGGGATTTTCTCGCTGTCTGAGAGGCTAGACAAAGCTAGTCTTAAAGCTTCAATAGTAGATAGACTAGGAGTTGCTTTTATAACTGCTGGTAAAAGTTCAAAAGCTCTTTTACGTGCTTGACCTAGAGCTAAAGTCACAGTTTCAACGGTATTTTGCTCAGGTGTAAAGTCTTGCCAAAGTCTAACAGCCATACTTTCTAAACCTTCTGTTTTAGCTAGTTTTTCTATTGGCAAGCCTCGAATTATTAAACTACCTTGACGGCCATCTACTTTACTTAGAATAGTTTGTATTACATCAATATTATTTAATCTCATGTTTTTAAGTTCCTTTCTAGATAGAAAATCTATATTGATTGCAATGTTGATCTTTTTATAATATATTGTCAATATTGATTCATAAATCAATATATAAAAAAGGAAAATTATTTATGAGTGATAAGATTTATTTAACAGCTAAAGAAGCAGCTAAAGAATTAGGCGTTAGTGTAACCACACTTTATGCTTATGTAAGTCGTGGGTTAATTCGTTCTGAGTCTACAGAAACTTCGCATCAACATCGTTATAATCAAGAAGATATTTTAGCATTAAAGACACGTAAGCAAATGCGTCAAGATCCTGCTAAAGTGGCTGAAATGGCTTTGGACTGGGGAAGTCCGGTGTTGACATCTGAGATCTGTTTAATCTCAGATGGAAATTTATATTATCGAGGAATAAATGTTTTAGACTTAGCAACCAAAAATAATTTAGAAGAGGTAGCAAGCCTAATTTGGCTAGATGATATTTCTGCTTATTTTGCTAAAGAGCGAAATAATGTTTATTTAGAGCATTTACAGGAAATACATCAAAAACTTACTAATCTTTCCTTAATAGAAATTTTTCAAGTTTTAATACCTTTAGCAGCAAAGTTTGACATAGCAGCTTATGATTTACGTCCGGCTGGAGTAGCTAGCACAGGAGCGCAAATTCTTAGGCTAATGGTAAATATTGTTACTAAAGGAAAAGAATCAACAAAAAATTTAGCTTCTACACTACAAAAATCTTGGGCAGAAAATAATAAAAAAGCTGCTCAATTAATTAATGCTGCGTTGATAGTTTGTGCAGATCATGAGTTAAACGCTTCTACTTTTACGGCTCGTTGTGTTGCATCAACTGGAGCAAACCCTTATTTAGTTGTGACTGCGGGACTATCAGCCTTGCAAGGCTATAAACATGGTGGACAAGGCGAACAAGTAGAAATACTACTACAACAAGCAAAATCACTAGACAATGTAACTAGTATTTTAGTAGATAGGCTTCGTAGAGGTGAGAAAATCCCTGGCTTTGGACATTCGCTTTATCCTCAAGGCGACCCAAGAGCTAAATTATTAATTAAACTGGCAGAAGAATTTGCACCTAAAACCAAAGCTGTTTTGCTAGCACAAAGTTTAGTCAAAGAAGTATTTGATTTAACTGGAGAGTTACCAAATTTAGATATGGGACTTGCAACTATTAGCCAAGTATTAAATTTACCTATTGGAACAGCAATAACATTATTTGCTATGGGGCGCGTAGTTGGTTGGTTAGGCCATGCCATTGAGCAATACAAATCTGATCAATTAATTAGACCTCGTGCTAAATATATTGGAAACGAGCCTAACTTATCAAAATAGTAGAGCTTATTATTTCACTTTAACAACTAAAACCCTGATGAAATAAAACTTAGGAGTTAAATTAACTAAAGGAGAATTAGTATAGACTATCATCAGCATATTACTCTAAAATAAATCTAACCCCAGATTAAATATAAGGAGTGTAAAAGTTATGAAACACTCTTCAAGAAAAGCAACTAAATATTTAATAAAAGTAATACAAGAGCTTTCCAAAAAGAAAAGTTTGGAAGAAATAATGCAGGTAGTAAGAATAGCCGCACGTGAGCTAACTAATGCAGATGGAGCAACCTTTGTTTTACGAGATGGTGATAATTGTTACTATGCTGAAGAAAACGCTATAAGCCCGTTATGGAAAGGAAATCGCTTTCCAATGGAACAATGTATTAGTGGCTGGGTAATGAAAAATGCTCAATCAGTAATTATAGAAGATATCTACCAAGATAGTAGAGTTCCAATAGAAGCTTATAAACCAACATTTGTTAAAAGCCTAGCAATGGTGCCTATTCGTAGCCAAGCACCTATAGGAGCAATAGGAAATTATTGGTCTAAAGTAAATATACCTAACTCAGAAGAAATAGAACTGCTACAAGCTTTGGCTGATAGTACTTCTATAGCTATGGAAAATGTCCAAGTTTATAGCGAGTTAGAGCAGAAGGTTAAAGAAAGGACTCTGCAATTAGAATTGATAAACACAGAGTTAGAAGCATTTAGTTATTCTGTTTCTCATGATTTACGCGCACCTCTTAGACATATAACAGGATTTATAAAGTTATTAGAGAAAAATAATATAAATTTAGATGAAAAAAGCAAAAGATATATCAAAATTATTGATGAATCATCTCAAAAGATGGGTGTATTAATTGATGAATTATTAGAGTTTTCCAAAATGGGAAGACGAGAAATGATTAATAAGCAAGTAGAATTAGAAGTATTATTAAATAGATTAATAATGGAACAAACAACTATATATGATGTAAATAATATTAAATGGATTATAGATAAACTGCCAATAGTGTATGCTGATTTAGCTATGTTAACTGTTGTATTAAATAATCTAATATCTAATGCTATAAAGTATGCAAGTAAACAAGAAACACCCATAATAGAAGTAGGATATTTAAGTAAAGAAGCAGAAGAAATAATATTTATTAAGGATAATGGAGTTGGATTTGATATGGAATATGCAAATAAGTTGTTTGGTGTTTTTCAACGTTTGCACCGTGCAGATGAGTTTGAAGGAATTGGAATTGGACTAGCTACTGTAAAAAGAATTATTAGTCGGCATAGTGGCAAAGTCTGGGCAGAAAGTATACCTAATCAAGGTTCAACTTTTTATTTTTCGCTTCCAAAAAAAATAGCCTAGCGACAGTCGCTAGGCTACAAAATGACTACACCTGTTTATTTTCAGAAGAATTTAGAAGCTACGAGACAAGTTATTATAGTTATTAGTAATGCTATTTAAGAATATTTGATTAGTGTTATTTCTATTTCTTTGTGACTGTTGGTTAGTGCTGTTATTTCGTCTAGTTTGTGTGTTATTAGAAGAGCGAGCGTTAGAATTTCTATTATTTTGTGCTACAGCAGAGCCATCAAGAACATTAGCAAACTGTATTCCATCCAAAAATTGTGCAATTTCTCTTTGATATTTTTCTATTGCTGCTGGGTTTGAAGTGCTAACAACTAATAATTCGCCTCGTCCGCCTGGGTTAGCTAGAACATAAATAGAAAAGTAAATTTGACGACCAACCTTAGTAACTGATATTTGGGATAAGATTTGATAGCCATCTGCCGATTGAACTTGGGTTTCTCGTTTAACGACTTGGCGACCTGCTTCTACTTTATTTACTAAAACTTGCATTACTTGATTTAGATTATTTGGAACGCTGTCTATTCCTTCGGTAATTGCAAAAGCAATTTCAGCATCATCAGCATCTTGGCCGGCTGGCGTTAAAAGTATTGTGGAATCGCCTTGTTGTTGGGCGTAGCCTGTTGGGATTCGATAAATTACATTTCCATATCTGTAAGTGTTTTGTGCAAAAATATTTTCATTGACAGAAAAGAAGATAACTAAGAAAAGAAAAAAAGTAGCAAATGTTTTCATTGTTTTGTCCTCGCAATTTATAAGATATTTTTTGGATATCTTTTCAAATGGCAAGCTTTATGCCAGGAACAAATATAATTATTTATAAAATTTAACTAGCTGTAACATATAGATTTAACGATACTTAGCTCACTAATAATTAATTATTTTTTTGATTATTTCTGTCAATTCTGGCAGTTGTCGTCAAAACTGGCCTGTCAATTCTGGCAAGAATTTATTGTTTGTAGAAAATTTGATAGTTGTTCTAAATATTTCTTTTTTTCTTCAAAGTGTGGAAGGTGCGAGCTATTTTCAAAAATAACTAACTTAGCTTCTTTGGTTAAGCTTTGATAAAACTTAGTGGTTTCTGGTGTGGCCTCGTCATATCGTCCACAGGTAAATAAAACTGGTAAGTGTAATTTATTCAACTCTTTAGTAATATCATAATCACGAATATTTCCTGTGACTAAAAACTCTGATTCTCCCCAAATAGTGCGATAAATTAAATCATTTGACCCTTCAACAGATGCTATCATTTCCTTGGGCCAAATAGGTAGGCGACAAACATAACGTTGATAATATTCCAAACTAGCAAATTGATATTCTTCTGAATCTGTAGTTCCTGCTTTTGTATGTTTCTCCATTATCTCTATAATTTCCACAGGAAGCATATTAAGTAACTTTGCAGCATCTTTAGACCAAAGAGGAATGCTTAAACAGGGACTAGCTAAAATCAGACTTTTTAGTTGTGATGGATTTTTTAAGGCGTATTCGGTAACTAAAATTGACCCCCAGGAATGTCCAAAAAGGTGTAAATTATTTAGCTTAAGTGTTGTAATTAAATATGTTAGCTCTTCAAGAAAATAAGTTAAATTCCATCTAGATTTATCTTTTCCTAAATAAATAGATTTTCCACAACCTAATTGGTCATAAAAAATCACAGGTCTTTCTTGTGCAAGTTTAGCTAGCGGAAGTAGGTAGTTATGAGGTGAGCCTGGGCCGCCGTGAACTATTAGTAAAGGCTCAGCCGTAGAATTTATATCACCATAAATCCAATAAAAAATTTTCTGTCCACGAAATAAAACAAAATCTGTTAAAAGCTGCATAAAATTAGCTATTTTCTACCAAGTCAGCTAAAGCAATCATTGCAGCAGCAGTGCTATGAGCAAGGTTATATTCAGTATCTTCTAGTAATGGGTCTAAAACGCTACCATCTTCACTAAGGTTATCTATAACAATACTAAGCAAATACTCATAATCCATAGTATCTTTTTTATTAGCTACAGCTAGACAAATGGCTACTTCTGCGGCCAGGTCGGGGCTTTCTTGCTCAATAACTAATTTACTTATATTCTCTAATTCTAAAATTACGCTACCAAAGCCAAAAGATGGAAGCGGACGTTGTAAATATCTTGTTCCTAAAAAAATTCTATGTGTTAACCAATAAATATAATCAATATTGCTTAAGTGTTGTTTATAGAATTTTTGATCTCGTTTTAGAGGCTCTAATCTTACGTCCAAGCCCAAAGAATAAGCCATTTCACCTAAAAGCCAGGCATATTTAATTTCTTTTTCAACTAACAATAAGTTTTCTAAATAAGCTTTTAAGTCTTCTTTATTTGGTACTGGATAGAAAATATCTCTTTCTTTTAGAACATACCAAATATCTATTACAGACATTCCAATTAATGGGGCAAGATCCTTAGAAAAAATTACTTTAGTATCTTTGATTTTTTCTAAAAGTGTTGTTAAAACAGGTTCTAAGTTAAACTCTTGAAAGGATTTTTTTCCATACACAGCAAACATATGTAGAGTAATAGCTTGTAGTGCTTGCGCCCAAAGTTCATCTTTGCTGGTAAGAGACAAAAATTTATCGACGATTTTTTTTAGGTCAATGGCTGATGACATTTTTATTTATTAAACTCGGTTATTAATTCCTTAAAAGCTTGTAGATTTCTTATATTTTCTAGTGCTGGATCACGTTGGAACCAAGCAAAATTCTTATTACCTTCTGCTAAGGATTTTTTCATATATTCTAAAGCATTAGTAGTTTGCCCACATCTAGCATAGATTTGAGCATACCAATAATAAAACTCTTCTTTTGGCCCAAAACGTCGGGAGATTGGTTTTAAGTAATTATTCACTTGTTGAGATTTTTGTCTATACGCGCTAACGTGTGCTAGAAGCAAATCCCCACAAGGCAAGTCTGGAAGGACTTTTCTAAGCCTCAACCCTAAAGCCTCAGCTTCATTTAACCTATTTTTATAAATTTGAATAATTCCTTTTAAGAATAAAATCACAGGATGTCGTGGATCAAGACTCTTGATATAAGTATCAATAACTTTTTCTGCATCATCAAACATACCTTGATAAAGATACGCAACACACATTCCCCAATAACACCGCCAATAAGTTGGATCTTCGCGCATAGCTCGACGATAAGCAGCTAAGGATTTATCTAATTGTCCCATTGACCGATAATACCAACCTAAACACATATCTGCTTCAAAGTTATTTGGTGTAATTGTTAATGCTTTATTAATTAAATCTAAAACTTCGCTACGTCGTCCCATATCCATATAAATACTAGCTAGTGTAGCGTATGAGTCTGCTAGATTTGGGTCAAGATCTATAGCTTGACGACAATTTAATTCTGCTAAAGAAATATGATCAAGATTGTTGTCATAACCTGTTTGAAAAATATATTGGCATTGAGCAAGCCCAATATAAGCACGAGCAAAGCGGTTATCAATCTCAATGGTACGCTTAAACATTTGTAGTGCCATTTCAATATCTTGGCGTTCTACGGCTCTTTCAAAAAAATGGCGGCCTCGAATGTAATATTGTTGTGCATCGCTACTTAAAGGCTGTGGAACATAAGCTAAACGCTCTTTTTCATAATCAGTTAAGTTAACTCTTAAACTTTCAACAATTCTACGAGCAACAGTATCTTGGATAATAAAAGGATCCTCTCCAATTAACTCAAAGCGATCATTCCAAATATCTTTATTTTCTACAACATCCAAAAGACGAAATGAAACCCTTACCCTTTTACCAAAATTTTGCACCGAACCATCTAAAATAAATTGTACTGACATTTCTTTACCAACAGATAGTAAATCTACGTCTGTATTTTCATATTTAAGCACGGCTCTAATTGGTCGAACCATCAGCCCTCTAACAATAGAAAGTTCTGTAATTAGAGTATCAGCTAGCCCAACACTTAGCATTTGAGTTTGTTCATCAGCAGAAAGACATCTTAAAGGCAGAATTGCTATTGCAACACGGTCGCTAACACTTTCTGTAAGCCGTCCAGTTAACCCGCCGCCTATAGGCGCGGTAGGTGCTGGCTGTGCGTTATATTCAGTTATTGCTAGGGGCGGAATAACTGAAACATTAACACGACGAAAATCTGCTGTAGAAAGTGCGTTAGTGATGCTTTTTTCTTGCCACATTCCTGCATCACTTAGCAAAGTAAATTGTGCTTCTAAATCGCTTAGAAATTCTACTACTGTAGTATATCTATATTCAGGTTCTTTAGCTAAAGCTTTTAAGATAACTGAATCAAAGTCTATTTCTGATTCTATATAATTAGAAGGTGGGGGAGGTTGTTCAGAAACTAGTTTGTCTATAACTTCACGTCCTGTTTTACCCTCAAAAGGCAAACGACCTGTTAGCATTTGATAGGTAAGTACACCTAAACTATAAATATCTGTGCGAGCATCAACATTTAGCCCAAAAGCTTGCTCTGGAGACATATAATAGGGCGAGCCAAAAACATCTCCCTTTTGTGTAAGATGGGCAACTTGTTCTAAGTCTTCTTCTAAAGAAATAAACTTAGCAATACCAAAATCTAAAACTTTGATTCTTTCTTCACCACGCAGATTTTTATAAAGCATTAAATTAGAAGGTTTTAGATCACGGTGAATAATTCCTGCGCTATGTGCAGCATCTAAAACATCAGCAATACACCTAACATGTTGTAAAAGCCGTCTTGGGGTAAGTTGCCCTGCTCTAGCTAAATATTGATCAAATCTTTCACCTTCAACATATTGCATTACAATAAATAGCTGTCCCTGCTCGGTTTCATTCATTTCATAAACAGTTACTGCATCTGGATGAGCAATTCGCCGAGCAGCTAAGGCTTCTCTTTGAAAACGAGCGACTAAAACAGGGTTTTTTGCCATCTCTTCAGCAATAAACTTAATTGCTACATTATCGCCTATTTTAAGATGTGTAGCCTGATAAACAGCCCCCATCCCACCATGCCCAATTTTACGTTCTAATCTATAAGTATTATTAAGAATATGTCCGCAAAGCTCTCCACTACTAAAAGAAACCGTCTTTCCAGATACTTCTGTATTGTTTACAAATGGTGGTTCTTCTGTTTCATCTTCAAAATCACTGCTTAAATCATCCTCCAAATCACTATCAAAAATAGCTTTATCATCCTCAATGTAACTTTTAATATTGGTACTTATAGCAGAATGATATTCTGTTTTTTCTAGTTCTATTTCTGCACTGCTATCTTCTAGCAGACTATTAATAGCTTTTTGGTTGTTTTGATTACTAGAGGAATCAATACTAGGCTCTGGCATTAATGTCAATGGAGTCCCATCCATTGGACAATGTCGGATCCGATTTCGGTATTGCCTCCCACAGCTTTGACATATTTTCATGAGTTTTTTAAGTTGTGAAGGATAAGTTAGCTATTATCATAGCCAAAAATTTTTGTACAAAACGGATTTTACTCCAAAAGATATAGAGCATAAAAGAATTATTCTTCTATGCTCTATAAGTTGTTCTATATCAATAAATTACTTTTTGTCTGCTGCCTTAAATAAAAACATTCTTGCCCCTTGAGACATCAACTGGTTTTTATCTGATAGCAGTGGCTTAACATCAGCCGTTAGCCATAAAGACAATTGATTATCATGGAAAGGACTCTTTCTATCTCCACTTTGTCCACCTGGCAAAGCGTCTACAACTTCAAAACCTGTTGGTTTGGCAACAGCCGTAAAGCGATGCGTTGGACTATGATTAAAGACAAAATCATCTTGATTTTTAGCTCTAATCTTATGGCTACAAGCATTTGGAACTTCATAACCACCATCTCTTGGTAGTCCAAGAAGCCCTGGGAAAGTAGATTGGAAGTTACCATTTGTTGAAGGTAGAGAAAAATCTACACCTAATAAATGTGGAATAAATAATCTATGTATTTTACCCCAACGATAATCACTTAAATTTTGTGAATTACCATAAGCTAGAGTAAAGTTTGGCCCGGCAAATTCATCTAATCCATTAAGTAAACTCTTTAGGATAATAAAATCACGTTGAGCTTCTGCTGGGCTGTTAGCAAGTTCTGGAACGCTAAAGAAAGAAATTCCAGAAGCACCAACACCTTTATTAACAGGAAAAGTTGCTAGGAAATTGCCTAAAGAACCAATAGCTAATTGTCCAAAGTTACCATCTACGCCAGGTATTCCTTTTGGTGCAAGTGGTGCATCTATAACATTTCTTACCATTTGTGAACGCCAAATGCTATAAATACTAGAACATACACTATTATTAATTTGTGCATCTGTAGGGTCAGCTTGGTTAAATGGAACAAAACTATCATAACCATTACGTAGTCCTGTTGGAGTGGTAAAGTCCCACTTAGAAAAACGATCTAATGCTTCTTTAACTCTTGGTTCTTGAGCTAGTGCTTTTAGTTCAGCAGGAGCATCCGCCTTTTGTGCATTAGCAAAAGCTTGTTGAACAAATGGGAGTAGGATTTCTGCATCGCGCATTTTTCCAGCAGCTTGAAAAGCGCGTGCCATATCTACATTAATCTTTTTACCACTAGCAATAGCAGCTTTAATGTCTCTAGTCAGTTGTGAAGCACGTAGCCCACTAGCATAAGCAGAACTTAAATAAAGTATGCTCTTACCATTTTTGCGTTTGGTGTTTGCAGGATTATTATCATCTGTGTCACCAATAGGATCATTATTAGCCGACACTACAAAGCCTGTAGGAGGATTAATAACCTTTGGCATTTCCTTAAATGGCAAAATATCAGTAGCTACTGTTTGGAATTTCTGTTTTTTACGCAGTGGTTGCCAATCGCTACCACCTTGACCATCTCGAATAAAACCAGGAGGTAAGCCGTTTACAGTCCCTTTCTCTAAATCTTCTCTTAATGGAAGTTCGCCTGTTGTGTAATAAGCAATTTCGCCCTTAGTGGTTACTACGCCCATATTTACCGAAGCACCGCCAAGTTTTTGCAAGGCTTTTTCAAATTCTTTTAAGGTACGTGAACGATTTATTTCTAAGAAGGCTTGAATTTCTTGAGTTGGGCCAAAGCCTACTTGTTGAACAACCATTGCAACTGAATTATCAAAATCAACTCCAATAATTGGGCCATTGTTACGGAAAGGAACTCGAGCAAATTGGTCTGGAACTGTGCCTCTTGGTATATCTACTAGGTTATCTGTTTTACCTTCAGCCATTTGATTAACCTTAAATGTCTCATTCCTAAAAATTACTTGTTGACGTTTACCTTTATTAATTATAACTAGCGGATTTGGCCCTAGTTGTAGCTCAATTTTATCCTGGTAAACATCTGTAAAATCAAATACAGTAACAGTAGCTTGCCAAGCTAAATTATCATTAAAACCAAGTGCTACACCCGGCGCACCGGCAACACTAGCACCAGTAACATTTAGCGGTTGCTCTTTTTTATCTGTTGGTGTGACATTTATTTGTATTTGATACCAAGTAGGAGAGTTCTCTAAATCAAAATGTTGATCTCCTGTGATCATTGGCGCACCAGATTCAGTAACCTTACCACTTAAAAGAAACCAGTTGCTTCCGTTACGTTGATCACGTGGTCTAACAGCATTAGCAAACAATGGAGATTCTTTAGCAGCTTCTAAATAAGCTTTTGCCATATTTAATATAGAAGGATGAATATTTTTATCTAAGTATTCTCCCCATTGTCTATGCTGCTCTTTTAGCTCATCATTTGCTTGATCTAGGTTTGGAACTGCGGTTTTAGCTGAAAGTTTTTGTCCTAAAGCATCAGGAATTACATAAGTAGGATCAAATGGAGAGAGTCTAAACATATCTTCAAAAAATAGCTTTGTACCATCAAAACCTTGTGCTTTTCCTGCCTCTTGGTAATTTTTTAATGCTAACGTAGTGTCAAGATCACTTAAGTCAAAAGCTAAGCTAACTGCAAGTCCTTTACCTACATAAATTGTATCAAGCTCTGTCCAAGGTCTTGTTTTAGTAATTTTTAACTGTTGGTATTCTTCAGGAAGTGGATTATTGGTTAAATAAGCATTAACACCGTCGGCATAAGCTTTTAAGAAAACTCTAACTTCAGGGCTATATTGTGCAAGTGAATCTTGTGCAGCTAAGTAAAGTCCGCTACCGCGTGCCGTAGAGTCAGCGCGAAGTATTCTATTATTTTCTCCTGGGCCAAGGATTTCTGCCAAAGTGCCTTCTAACATCCGGCGGCGAGCATCCATTTGGAAAAATCGATCTCTAGCATGAATAAAGCCTTCCATAAAAAACGCATCTACATTAGTTTTAGCAAAAATATGTGGAATGCCTAGCTCATCTTCAATAACTTCAACATCTTCTACTAATCCAGTAAGTACTTGAGGAGTAAATTCACTAGCTTTTTTTATTGAAGTATAGTTTTTAGTAGTCTTTTTAGTAACATTGGGAGCAGATTTTTTGCTGCCACCATAGCTTATACTTGGCATTACTAGTTGAAAACAAAGTATTAAGGCTATTGGTAATCCGAGATAAAATAAATTAAATTTTTTCATAAACTTCTCCAAGATATTGCAGAAAAATTTTCTTATTGTGGTGCCATGCGAATTGCTCCATCTAGCCGGATCACTTCGCCATTTAACATTTCATTTTCAATAATATGATGTGCTAGCGCGCCATACTCAGCAGGGCGGCCAAGTCTTGCTGGAAAAGGCACTTGCTGGGCAAGCGATTGTCTAGCAGGTTCTGGAAGTCCTGCAAGAAGTGGTGTATCAAATAGACCTGGTGCAATGGTTAAAACTCGAATACCAAAACGTGCAAACTCGCGTGCAATTGGAAGTGTCATTCCAACTACACCACCTTTAGAAGCAGAATAAGCTGCTTGTCCAATTTGTCCATCAAATGCAGCTACAGAAGCAGTATTAATAATTACTCCTCTTTCCCCTGCTTCGTTAGGCTCATTTTTAGACATTACTGCCGCAGCTAAACGAATACAATTAAAAGTACCTATTAAATTAACTTCTATAGTACGGGCAAAATGTGATAGCTCCATTGGCCCTTGTTTTCCTATTACTCTTTGTGCTGCACCAATTCCAGCACAATTAATTAAAATATTTAATTTTCCAAAAGCTGATAAACAAGTATCTACTGCCTTTTGAACATCTTCTGCTGATGCAACACTAGCTTTAACAAAACTAGCACTTTCCCCTAGTTCCGCAGCTAACGCATTACCACGTTCTTCATTTAGATCAAGAATTACTGCTTTTGCTCCAGCACTGACTAAACGACGCACACAAGCTTCACCTAAACCAGAAGCACCGCCAGTAACTAGAGCAACTTGGCCCTTTACATCCATAGCTCCTCCAAAATTTTTATAAAAGTATGAAATTTGAATGATTTCGATAAAGAAAAGTTAATCTTGCATTATAGTCTTAATTTAAGCTTTTTTACACCCCACTATTTACACTTATTAAAAATAAATTGATGTTAAATTTTTCTATACCTGTTATTTTGCCTAGAATAATCATCTAGCTACTTTTAATTAGTATCAATTTATCCTGGAATTAAATAAAAATTTCTTGTTGACAAGTGCGAACGATCGTACTATTTTATAAATGTTCCTATAATTTTAAGGCAAATTATTTATATTTAACTTATGACAAAAGGCAAAGATACCAAATCAACAATTTTATCAGCAGCCCTAACTACAGTTAGTCAAGAAGGGCTAGAAGGCTTAAGTTTTGGTAAACTTGCTCAAAATGTCGGGCTATCTAAAAGCGGACTATTTGCGCACTTTAATTCACTTGAAAACCTGCAAATTGCTGTAATACAAGAAGCTGTAAATATTTTTGTTGAAAAAGTAGTTGCTCCTGCACTAAAACAACCTCGTGGAGAACCACGAGTTCGCGCACTTAGCAATAATATATTTGAATGGGGTAGAACTTTTGCTGGCGGCTGTCCTTTTATTTCTATGGCAACAGAAATGGACGATAAACCAGGCCAGGTTCGTGATTTTTTAGTTAGCACCCAAAAAGATTTTCTATCTGTTTTAGCTACTGCTGCACAAATTGCTATAGAAGAAGGTCATTTTCGTAAAAGTCTAAATCCACAACAATTTGCTTATGATTTTTATTCTATTATCTTAGGCTACCACCATTTCCACCGCTTGCTTAATGACTCACAAGCAAAAAGCTACTACCAAAATGCTTTTACAGCATTAATTAATAACTCTCACTAGCTAAGGAGTAAATTTTATGCTTAAAACTTTTCTTTCAACAATTTCTTCAATTAAAAATAGCACGAACGTTCGTCAACTAAAAACCAAAGTAAAATATAAATTTGTTCGCTCTAAGTTTCAGTTTTTGTCAAAAATTTCTTCAACTTTGGCAGCTAGAGAAGCTATGAATTTATTTTTCCAAACAGCTAGACATAAGCGACCTGAGAGAGAAGGCAAATTGTTGTTGGAAGCAGCAGAAAAATTTACTTTTAATTGGCAAGGAAAGGATTTGATAGCCTGGGCTTGGGGTATAGGGCCAACTATTTTATTAGTACATGGTTGGAATGGCAGAGGTGCGCAATTAGGCTCATTTATCGCCCCTCTAGTGACAGCAGGTTATAGAGTCATAGCTTATGACGCACCTGGACATGGGGATTCTGACGGCAAACATGCTTCTTTAGTTGACTTAAGTGAAAGCCTTAGTGCTTTAATAGATAAACTAGGCTCAGTTGCCGGAGTTATTGCACATTCTTTAGGAACTGCTGCAACTACACTAGCTTTAACTCAAGGTAAAAAAATCCCTTGGGTAGTTTATGTTGCTCCACCCCTGCAACCTCGTGATTATGTCCATAAATTTGCTAAGTTCTTAAAAGCTTCACCAGAAACAACTAGTTTAATGATGGCACTGATGACTGTGAATTTTCGTCGTAGTTGGGAAAGCTTAGACATTCCTGAGCTAGTTAAATCTTTACAAACACCTCTTTTAGTTATTCATGATGAAGAAGATAAAGATGTTCCCTATGTTGAAGGAGCAACATTAGTTAAAGCTTGGCCTAAAGCAAAACTTATAACAACTAAAGGCTTAGGGCATCGTCGCATCCTACACCAAGCAGAAGTAATAAATCAGGTATTAGAGTTTATTAAAAATCAACCCATTGAATTAGCTGAAGTAATTAATATTAATCAATATATCTTACAAAATAAAATCTTAGCTAAAAAATGTAGCCAAGAAACTTGTAATAATTTGGTTTTAGAGACTTTAGATAAGACTGGTCGTCAATGTTCAGCTTGTCTTATGGACAAAGAACTTTTTAACCCTAGCCTACGCTGGGCATAACAATTAATCACACTGTGTTAGAAAAAAAAATAGGAGAGATTATGAAAAAATTTGCTAATTTAGTTTTAATTGCTGTGTTTTTATTTTCCAATCAATTAGTTTTTGCTGGTGGAAAAGGCAAAAAAATTGAATTTCCTCGTGATGTAGTAGTTAATGGTACTGAAGTAAAAAAAGGAAAATATAATGTTCAATTTGATGAAAAAACCAATGAAGTAATTATTTGGCAAGGTGACAAGCTAATTGCTAAATCTAATGCTAAGAAAAACGTTCATAACGCCAGCCATAAAAATATTGTCACTGAAATCTTAGTAGTTAAACAGGGAGAAAAAAGCGTTCTCAAAAGATTATCTTTAGCAGGCGAGCAGGAAGATATTTTACTCGATACAAAAAACCTAAGTGCGTCTCCTCAGTAAATAAAACAAAATAGGGTGTAATTAATTGAAAAAGGTTTATAGTTTTCTAGAAAACTATAAACCTTTTATTATTTAAAGGTTATCTTTAGCTTGCTGTGGCAAAACTATTTAATGCTGCAACTAAATCTGTTTGTTCTTTTTGGTTAACTGTTGTTATTTCTGCTCTTACTTGTGTAACTTGACTTAGTATTTTTGTAGGCTCTACTTCTGGTTTGCTACCTACTTTTTCTACAACTATACGTAGTTTATTAGCAAGTTCTACTAATCGGCTATCTTGAGCAGTATTTGCTATTTTAGTAAGTTCTTCGACGGATTCTAAAATACTTCGTTTGGCAGGACGGTTATCTTCAGCTTGTTTACGGGCTTTTTCTTCTGTTTCTGAAGATCTTTGTTGATTAAGTTGTGCGTTTCTCATTGAATCAATCATTGCAGCAAATTGGACTAAAATGCTGTCAAAATAGCGTGCTGTACCTTCAAGGGCGCGATTTTGTTGGCGTAGTTTTGCTTCATCAGCTAAGTTTTGCTCTTTAAATTCGCTTTCTTTAGTGCGATTACTGCTAGATAGGTTTGATTCCTTAGCATCATTTGCTGTAGCAAGTGATGCTTCTGCTTTACGGTTTTTCTCAGCTAGTGCTGCTTCTAAGGCTTGATTTTTTTGTGTAAGTGCTGCTTCAGCACCTCGATCTTTTTTAGCAAGCTCAGCTTCTTCTTTTGCATGTGAAGCTTTTAAGGTAGCCTCAGCAGCGCGATTAGCAGCGGCAAGAGCCGTTTCAGATAAAGCATTAGCTTGTTTTAATGCTGCTAGTTTTGCTTGATCATTAGCAGCAAGTTCAGCTTCTGCTAAATCATTATTTGCCTTTAATTGTGCTTCAGCAGCAGTATCTAAATCAATTTCAGCAGCTTCAGCTTGTTTATTAGCATTAACAAAATTAGTTTCGTTTTCTAAATTTACTTGGCGAAAATCCATTTCACCTTTTAGATCTCGTGATAAAAGGTCAGATTCCATCTGTCTATTGGCTGCACTAAAGCTTGCTTCTTCTTCCTGATGTTTAGCAATTAATAAAGCTTGTTTTTCAGGGTCAGTTTCTGCTTCTTCTAATGCACGATTGCGAATAGCAAGTTCTGCTTCTGCTGCAAGATTTTGCGCACCCACTACATCACGAGCAGCTTTATTAGCCTGGCTAAGGTCAGCTTCTGCTTTGCGGTTGGTGGTTGAAAGTGTGCTTTCAGCTAAGCGATTTTGTTCTGCATGTGCTTGTTGTTTGGCTAAATTAGCTGCTTTAAGTGCCGTCTCATCTTGTGAATGCCGAGCTTGCATAGCTGCTTCTTTAGCCATATCAGCTAACATTTCTGCATCTTCAGCAGCACGATTACGATTAGCTAAATCCGTTTCTGCCCTCATATTACCAGCTAAAAAGTTTTGCTGCTCGCTCTTATGTTGTGCAGCTAAAGCAGCTTCTTTCTTTAAGTTTTCTGCTTTTAATAAATCTGCTCCTGCTACATTAGTTTTTCTTAGTTCAGCTTCTGCTGCACGATTAGCGGCAGCAAAAGCAGCTTCTTCTCTTTGATGTTGATTTTTTAAGGTGGCTTCCGCAGCTTGATGTTCTAAAACCATATTCATTTCTGCTTTACGGTTTGCAGCAGCATGACGGGCTTCTTTTTCTAAATTTGCCTGTAGAAGTCGTGCTTGATTAGCTTGATTAACACTAGCTTGAGTGCTAGCAGCCGTAGGTGCAGAATTTACTATTTGCATGGGTTCTGAAACATTTTGGCTAGAACTGCTAGGAGTGCTACTAATAACTGTATGTCCGCCTGTATCAGAAATTAGTTGATTTTTTACCAGATTAGCAAAAATTGTGTTTTCACCTGTACTAGAATCATTGCGAGAAAAAAATTCTTGCACTATTTCCTTTGCTGTTTCTTCTGATCCGCTAACTAATTTTTCCTTGGAAACTAGTTCTGCTTGGATAAGACTTTGTGCAATTTCTAAATTGTCTATATCTGATAAATTATAGTTATTATTGATGTTATTGTTAATAGCGTTATTTTTAATGTCTCCCATTATCCAAGCCTCCAAATTTTATGATGCTAACTCATTATCGGGTTTAAGACAGATGTGTTGCTAGCAAGAAACTAGGAAAAATTTGCTTACTAGGAAAAATATACCTAGTTTTATTTGAATGATCGAGTATTTTTTACATAGTTCAACCTTTTTTCCTAAGTTTAAAATATAAATCAACCTTTTGGAGATTAAATCGGCTGGCTATAACTCTAATTTTTACTTATAGATGGAAAAAGTGCAGACGTTCGTTAAAATTTTTGTCCATAGTGGCATATAGCTTGCACTAGGATTAGGTGGGGCAAGAGATAATTAGCGATAGAGATGTCGCTATGGTCTCTAAGCGGTTATAGTGGTGAGGACTGTAATCGCGATTGGTTTTAGCACTGTGGTTATCTCCCACAACCACAGTGCTATTCTTTTGTTCAAAATAAAGTTTTTTCATACCACTAAATAAATCCTAATTAATTTACCTTCCCAAAAACTTTACAAATCTAAATTTTTACCAACCTTTAGGAAATTTAACAGCATTCATACGTCGCAGAATTAATTGTTGTCGTTTTGCTACTCGTTTTGGATTCTTTGATGGATTATAAACCGTCCTAGGATTAGGAATCATTGCTGTTAAGTAAGCAGCTTCGCTAGCAGACACTTGGCTAATTGATTTGCCAAAATATTTTTGTGCCGCAGCTTCAGCACCAAAAACACCATCTCCCCATTCAATAACATTTAAGTAAACTTCTAATATTCGCTTTTTACCTAGATTTTTTTCTAAATAATAAGTTATTGCAGCTTCTTTAAGTTTGCGTAATGGATTTTTTGATTCAGATAAATAAAGATTTTTAGCTAATTGTTGGGTGAGGCTTGAAGCACCGCGAACAAACGCGCCTTCTTCCCAATCTTTTTCTAAAGCTTTTTGAATTTCAATTGTATCAAAGCCGTTATGTTGAAAAAATCTAGCATCTTCTCCAGCTAAAACACCTCTAAGCAAATTTGGTGAGATTTGATCTATTGGTTGCCAGCTTTGTTTTATCTCAAAAGCTCTACCTTCTCTAGTTGCTTCTCTTTGTCTAGCCCGCATTAAAGCTGTGCTTGTTGTATTAGCAGCTTTAAGCTCTTTTCCTGTGGGGAGTAAAATAAACTCTAGTCCTAAATAACCAAATCCCAATAAAAATAAAACTAGAAAAATCCGCTTAAAAGACCACCTATTAGCTTTTTTCTGTTTACGAATGGGTTTAGAAGCATTAACCTTCTTTGGCATCATTTAATTTCTTTAAGAAAAACTCAATATAAGTAAAGCAATAAAATCAAATATTAGCCTTAGATAAAGAGATGAAACAACTACTTTTACTCAAAACTCTGCTACTTATCCTAATTTTTACTAGTCTACTTGCCTGTGAGAAAAAAAATGACCAACCAACAACTTCTGACAGTAAAATCAAAGTTGGTGTCTATTATCCGCTTACAGGTGAAATTGCTACTTTTGGTCAATTTGGAAAAAAAGGTGTAGAAATGGCAGTTGACGAGATTAACAAGTCTGGTGGACTGTTAGGTCGTCAAGTAGAAGCAATTTATGAAGATACTCGTGGGCTACAACAAGACTCAAGTATTGCAGTACAAAAACTTATTGATAAAGACAAAGTTATAGGCGTACTTGGTGAATCTGCATCTACAAACTCAATTGCTGGTGGACAGGTTTGTCAGGAAAAGAAAATTCCAATGATTACGCCATCTTCAACAAATCCGCAAGTTACACAAATTGGAGATTATATTTTCCGAATTTGCTTTTTAGATGACTTCCAAGGCGAAGTGATGGCTAGATTTGCCTTTAACAGCTTAAAAGCTAAACGTGTTGCTATACTTTATGATAATGGTAGTGATTATAGCCTTGGGTTAGAGCAATTTTTTAGCGAAACGCTTAAGAATTTAGGTGGAGAAATTATTGCTAAGGAAGCTTACCAAAAACAAGATGT
Organism: uncultured Clostridia bacterium; assembly: GCA_964492845.1. Lineage (GTDB taxonomy): Bacteria > Acidobacteriota > Blastocatellia > Chloracidobacteriales > JADJPF01 > JADJPF01. The sequence goes on along the minus strand of CAZBMZ010000011.1, from coordinate 90,275 downwards.
AGACTTTAGCTCGCAGCTAACTAAAATTAAAGGCTTAAATCCAGACGCAATCTATGTGCCTGGCTATTATACTCAAGTAGGTCAAATTGCCCAACAAGCCCGCAAATTGGGCTTAACCATTCCACTACTTGGGGCCGATGGGTGGGATTCCCCTTCACTTTTAGAAATAGGAAAAGAAGCTCTTAATGGTTGTTATTTTTCAAACCACTATAATGTTGAGGATCCGGATCCAACAGTAAAAAACTTTGTTCAAGCTTTTGTAGATAGATATAAAACAACTCCTGACACTACCGCGGGTCTAGCCTATGACGCAACAAATATTTTGTTTACAGCTATTAAAAAGGCAAACTCAACTAATGCTAAAGCAATTCGTGATGCTATTGCTGAAACAAAGAATTTTTCTGGAATTACAGGTAAAATCACTATTAGTGCAACTCGTGACGCAATAAAACCAGCAGTAATTGTAGGGATTGAAAATGGAAAATATATTGTAAAAGAAAAAATACCACCTGTTAGTTAAATTTCTTTTAGCTTAAAAATAAAGAGCGTTTGCCAGTAAAAACGCCTATTTGGGTTGACAGAACTAGCAATATCTTATATCAATTTTCGGTTACACTACCCAAAAACATCCGTATTAATATCAGTTATTTTTTAGCAGTAAACTAGATAGACTTACTATTTTAACTAAGTAAACTTTCACTATGGAGGCGGTACTTTATTTTTAGAAAAACCAAATTATTTTAGTACCGAGAAAATTTTAATGAAATCAAGAACTTTTCTAAAAACCCTTTTGTCTTCACTATTTATTTTAATTATTTTTGCAACCTTTATTGCATGTGAGAAAAAAGATGATGCAAATAATAGTGGCAATAATACAAATTCTTCTAACACAATTAAAATAGGTCAATATGGCTCATTAACAGGCGATAAAGCAACATTTGGGCAATCTACCAAAAAAGGTATTGACCTAGCCCTAGATGAAGCAAACAAGTCAGGTGGTTTGCTTGGCAAACAAATTGAAATGATTATTGAAGATAATCGAGGACTACAACAAGAAGCAACTACTGTAGTACAAAAACTAATTGATAAAGATAAAGTAGTAGCCGTTTTAGGTGAAGTAGCTTCTACAAACTCAATTGCTGGTGGGCAAGTTTGTCAAGAAAAGAAAATTCCAATGGTTTCGCCTTCTTCAACAAATCCTCAAGTAACTCAAGTAGGTGATTATATTTTCCGTGTCTGCTTTTTAGATGACTTTCAAGGGGAAGTCATGGCTAAATTTGCGGCTAATTCATTAAAAGTTAAAAAAGTAGCTATTTTGCATGATAATGCCAGCGATTATAGCAAGGGGTTATCACAGTTTTTTTCTGAAACATTTAAGAAATTAGGTGGAGAAATTTTAGTTGATGAAGCTTATCAAAGTGCTGATTCTGACTTTAGTGCGCAGTTAACTAAAATTAAAGGCTTAAATCCAGAAGCTATTTATATACCTGGATACTATACCCAAGTAGGCCAAATTGCCCAACAAGCCCGCAAAGCTGGAATTACTGTTCCGCTAATGGGTGGAGATGGTTGGGACTCACAAACCCTTTTTGATATTGGAAAAGATGCTCTAAATGGCTGCTTTATTTCTAACCACTACACAATAGAAGATCCAGATCCAAATGTACAAAGTTTTATTACAAACTTTAAGGCAAAGTTTAATGAAACTCCTGATGCACTAGCAGCTTTAGCCTATGATGCAGCCAAAATCTTATTTGACGCAATCAAACGGGCAAACTCTACAGATCCTAAAGCAATACGCGATGCACTAGCACAAACTAAAGAGTTCAAAGCTGTTACTGGAGTTATTACAATTAGCCCAACTCGTGATGCAGTAAAATCTGCTGTAGTTTTAGAAATACAAAATGGTAAATATAAATATAGAGAAACAATTAAACCTGATACTGCTCCAGCACAAAGCGCAGCAGTAACAACTAAGTAATATATTTTAAGGGAATTCTTAAGGGGGAGCATGGAACTTTTCCTGCAACAACTGATAAATGGGATTGTTCAAGGCAGCATCTATGCTCTGATTGCCTTGGGCTATACAATGGTTTATGGTGTGCTACGTCTTATCAACTTTGCTCATGGTGATGTTTTTATGGTTGGGGCATTTGTTGGTTTTTATGTAGCCGCTGCTTTTAAGATCTCAGAACCTAGCCTAGGAGCATTATTTCTAGTTATGACTTCAGCTATGTTTGCTGCTGCCATATTAGGAATATTAATAGAAAGATTTGCTTATCGTCCGGTAAGAAAATTTTCCAGATTAACTTCTTTAATTACTGCAATTGGCGTTTCCTTACTTTTAGAATATCTAGCTCAATTTTTCTTTGGTGCTACACCAAAAAGTTTTCCTACAGTGTTAGAAATAAAAAATATTAATATTACTAGTAATGTTACCATCAGCAATGATTCTATTTTAATTGTTGTTGTTTCAATATTACTAATGTTAATGCTTAATGTGATTGTTTTTAAGACCAAACTAGGAAAAGCAATGAGAGCAGTATCTTTTAATTTAGATGTAGCTAAATTAATGGGTATCAATACAGATTTTGTAATTTCCTTTACATTTGCTTTAGGTTCAGCCTTAGCAGCAGCAGCAGGAATACTTTATTCTGTCCACTTTACCAAGATTGATCCTTTAATGGGACTCTTAACAGGCTTAAAAGCTTTTGTGGCAGCAGTTTTAGGTGGAATTGGTAATATTACTGGTGCTGTACTTGGAGGCTTATTATTAGGAATTGCAGAAATAATGGTAAGTGCTTATATTTCATCTAGTTACAAAGATGTATTTGCATTTATGATCCTAATTTTAGTTTTAATTGTAAAACCAGCCGGATTGCTTGGCTCGGCGGCACAAGAGAAAGTATAGGAGAAGTTTGTGGCTACGCTGTTGAGAATTTTAGGTTGGCTTGGAGCATCAATTTTAATTGTTACTATTTTAGAGTCCATTCTTAAAACTCTAAAAAATTATCAAATAATGGGTTCAGACATTATTACTGATTATGGTCTAAACATTATTTGTTTAATGGGAATTAGTATTTCTCTAGCCGTTAGTTTACAGCTAATTAATGGCTATACGGGTCAGTTTTCCTTGGGCCATGCAGGTTTTATGGCTATTGGTGGTTATGTTTCTGCTTTTACTACTAAAAGTTTATTAACAGGCTCAAGCGATGAACGAGGCTTTATTAGCACTCTAATAGTATATGTTATTGCCTTAAGTATTGGTGCTTTTGCTAGTGCTATGGCTGGTCTTTTAGTTGGTATTCCTTCGCTACGCCTTAAAGGTGATTACCTAGCAATAGTAACGTTAGGATTTGGTGAAATTATTCGTTTAGTAATTGAAAATATTGAAACCGTTGGTGGCCCGCGTGGTTATATTGGGATTCCAAAATTTCCTAACTGGCAATGGTTATCTACAAGTGCTTTTTCTGGAACATTTTCCAGTATGTCTTGGATTTTTCTTTTTGCTATTTTGACCGTCATTGTAGTCCATAATATTGTTAAATCTAGTTTTGGTCGTTCTTTAATTGCTATTCGTGAAAATGAAATTGCTGCTGAAGCAATGGGAATTGATACAGCATTTTATAAAGTGGCTGCCTTTACAATTAGCGCGGCTTTAGCTGGTTTTGCTGGTGGTCTGTATGCTCATCTTTATGGTCAATTAGTTCCTACCACATTTAATTTTGTCCGTTCAGTAGAAATAATTATTATGATTGTTTTTGGTGGGATGGGTTCAATTACTGGAGCAATCCTTGGGGCAATTGTTTTAACAGGTCTACCGGAATGGCTACGTCTTATGGCTGGACTCAAAGCCGACTGGATGCCAGAGTGGATGATCAAAACATTTACCTATTTACCAGAATTAAGAATGATTATCTATTCATCCCTTTTAATTATTACTATGTTAGTACGACCACAAGGCATATTAGGACAATATGAGTTTTCTTTAACACGGTTTTTAAATAGATTTAAGACTAAAACAAAGTCTAAAGCAAACTCAGAGGAGAAAAAACCATAACCCTATGAGTGGAAAAGAAATATTAGAAACTAATAATTGTACAATTCGTTTTGGTGGTCTTACGGCAGTTAATGAACTTAATCTTGCTATTAGGGAAAGTGAGATATTTGGCTTAATTGGCCCAAATGGAGCAGGAAAAACAACTATTTTTAACCTCTTAACAGGTGTTTATGCTCCTACTTCTGGAATAATAAAATTTTTAGGTAAAAGGGTTGATGGCTCAAAACCCTGTCAAGTTGCAGCAATGGGAATGTCTCGTACTTTCCAAAATATTCGTCTTTTTGCCAGTATGACAGTGCTAGAAAATGTAATGACTGCCTATCATGTTAGAACTAAACAAAATATGGTTGATGCAATATTTCGCACTAGCAAACATCTAGCAGATGAAAAACAGCAGCGAGATTTTAGCTTAGAACTATTAAGTATTTTTAATTTAGTCCAATTTGCAAATGAACAAGCTACTAGTCTTCCCTATGGTAATCAACGTCGTTTAGAAATTGCCCGCGCCCTAGCTACTAACCCTAAATTATTACTACTAGATGAACCAGCAGCAGGAATGAATCCTCAAGAATCTGTTGAGTTAATGAAATTAATAGGCTCTATTAGAGAAAAATTTAACCTTACGGTTGTACTTGTAGAGCATAATATGAAAGTAGTAATGGGTATTTGTGAAAGAATCCAAGTTATTGAATATGGTAAAAGTATTGCTTTAGGAACTCCTCAAGAAGTCAAAAATGATCCCAAAGTTATAGAAGCTTATCTAGGAGGAGGTTAATTATGTTACAACTAGAAGATTTGCATGTTTCCTATGGTGCAATTAAAGCATTAAAAGGTATTTCCATTAAAGTTGAACAAGGTGAAGTCGTCACACTAATTGGTGCTAATGGTGCTGGGAAAACTACTACACTACGCACAATTACAGGGCTTTTAACCCCTAAGCAAGGACGAGTAGTTTTTGAAGGTAAAGATATAGGTGGCACACCTACGCACAAAGTAGTAGCACAAGGAATTTGCATGTCACCTGAAGGACGAGGAGTTTTTGCTAATTTATCTGTAGAGGAAAATCTAGAATTAGGTGCCTATTTAGCTAATGATGCGGCTAGAATAAAATCAGACTTAGAAAAAGTTTTTGTTCTCTTTCCTAGACTAAAAGAACGTCTTAAGCAAATATCTGGAACGCTTTCAGGAGGCGAACAACAAATGGTAGCCATTGGTCGGGCAATGATGGCACGACCTAGACTATTACTATTAGATGAACCTTCTTTAGGACTAGCTCCATTAGTTGTAAAAGCTATTTTTCAAGCCATAGATGAGATCAATAAAGCAGGCACAACAGTTTTATTAGTAGAACAAAATGCACACACTGCATTAAAGCATTCCCATCGTGCTTATGTCCTTGAAACAGGCACTATTGTATTAGAAGGAAATTCTCAGGAATTAGCAGCAGATAAGCGTGTTCGTGAAGCATATCTAGGAGAATAAATAAATTATTATCTACTAGTTTAATTACAACAGTAATAACTAGTATTAAACTAGTATTTTTCCTAGAAAATAAAGGGAATTTGCTGCGTTAGTCACTAGGCTATTTGTTTTCATTATAGTAGACTGTCGTTTTTTAAGTACACAGACATTATCAACATACTAGACATAGTAGTTGCTTACCATTCAAATCTGTGAAACTTATCTAAAAATCGATTCTTAAATTCAATAAAAAATTGCATGGAGACTTGTTACAAAGGTATGTACACTGCTACTTACTCAAAATTTGGTAATATCATTAACTTATTTAAAAACAAACAATTAACGTCCCAACTAATAAGTATTTTGGCTATTATGTTGGTGATATTACTTGCTCCAAATACAACTTGGGCAAGTGAAGCAAATATTGTCTTACCAGACCTAAATAAATCTGTGGGCGGGGTTCCCGGCAAAAACCTACTTTATGGTGGTCTATTAGTATCTCTTCTAGGCATGGGTTTTGGATTACTACAAATGATCCAATTAAAAAATCTTCCTGTACATAAATCCATGGCTGATATTTCTGACCTAATTTGGGAAACCTGTAAAACCTACCTAATTACTCAAGTTCGTTTTATATTAATCCTAGAAGTTTGTATTGGTGCAGTAATGGTCTACTATTTTGCTGTATTACAACATTTTGAAATATCAAGAGTAGTTATCATTATGCTATGGAGCCTAATAGGAATTCTTGGTAGTTGTGGAGTAGCTTGGTTTGGTATTAGAGTAAATACTTATGCTAATTCCCGTGCTGCTTTTGGCTCATTACAAGGCAAACCTTGGCCTACTTATGATGTTCCATTAAAAGCTGGTATGAGTATTGGTATGTTACTTATAAGCGTTGAGTTATTACTAATGCTTATTATTTTACTTTTTATTGACCCTAAAAATGCTGGTGCTTGTTTTATTGGTTTTGCAGTTGGTGAATCTTTAGGTGCGTCTGCCCTACGTATTGCAGGCGGTATTTTTACTAAAATTGCTGACATCGGCTCTGATTTAATGAAGATTGTATTTAACATTAAAGAAGATGATGCTCGTAACCCTGGTGTAATTGCAGATTGTACAGGTGATAATGCTGGCGACTCAGTTGGCCCATCTGCCGATGGTTTTGAAACTTACGGTGTTACAGGTGTAGCATTAATTACCTTTATTTTACTTGCTGTTAATCAAAGAACTGCTGGAGCAAATTATGAATTAGTCCAAGTTCAATTGCTTGTTTGGATCTTTGTAATGCGTATCCTAATGGTTATAACATCAGTGGTTTCTTACTTTATAAACCAAATTATTGCTAAAGCTAGATATGGTAATGCTGATAAGATGAACTTTGAAGCACCTTTAACTTCATTAGTATGGCTTACTTCACTGCTTTCAGTTGGCGTTACTTATGCAGCATCTTTCTTTTTAGTCAAAGATTTAGGTGATGGAACCCTTTGGTGGAAACTTTCAACCATTATTTCTTGCGGTACTTTAGCTGGAGCTATTATCCCAGAATTAACCAAAATATTTACCTCTACAGATAGCGCACACGTTCGAGAAGTAGTAACTTCTTCTAAAGAAGGTGGAGCTTCTCTTAACGTATTAAGCGGCCTAGTAGCTGGTAACTTTAGCGGTTACTGGATGGGCATGGTTATTATGCTACTGATGGGTTTATCTTACTGGGTTAGCCTTGCTGGTTTAGATGTACTTATGGCTGCCCCCGCTGTTTTTGCATTTGGCCTAGTAGCATTTGGATTTTTAGGAATGGGGCCTGTTACAATTGCGGTTGATAGTTATGGGCCAGTAACCGACAATGCTCAATCTGTTTATGAACTTTCTTTAATTGAAACTATTCCAAATATCAAAGAAGAAATTAAGAAAGATTTTGGATTTGAACCTAATTTTGATAAAGCTAAACATTTTCTTGAAGAAAATGATGGTGCTGGCAATACCTTTAAAGCTACTGCTAAACCTGTATTAATTGGTACTGCTGTAGTAGGTGCTACTACGATGATTTTCTCAATTATACAAATCCTTAAGGATAGTTTTGGAGATGCTGAAGCTATTGAGCGTTTAGCTTTGGTTAATCCTATGGTACTTCTTGGATTAATTACAGGTGGAGCAATTATTTATTGGTTTACAGGCGCGTCAATGCAAGCTGTTACTACTGGTGCTTATCAAGCAGTAGAATTTATTAAGAAAAATATTAAGCTAGATGGAGTACAAAAAGCTTCTGTTGCTGATAGTAAAAAAGTAGTAGAAATTTGTACACAATATGCACAAAAAGGTATGTTTAATATCTTTTTAACTGTATTTTTTAGCACTTTAGCTTTTGCTTGTTTTGAACCTTTCTTCTTTATTGGCTATTTAATTTCTATTGCTATTTTTGGCCTTTACCAAGCAGTATTTATGGCTAATGCTGGTGGTGCTTGGGATAATGCTAAGAAAGTAGTAGAAGTAGAATTAAAACAAAAAGGTACAGATTTACATGCAGCTACTGTAGTAGGTGATACTGTAGGAGATCCTTTTAAGGATACATCCTCTGTTGCTATGAATCCAGTAATTAAATTTACTACCCTTTTTGGTTTATTAGCTGTTGAATTAGCTGTTGAAATGACAAAAACAGATCAAGGAACCCTTTTAAGAGGTTTAGCTATAGCCTTTTTCCTTGCTTCTGTATTCTTTGTTTGGAGATCCTTCTATAGCATGCGTATTAACTCAGCAGCCTAGAAGTAAGATCTTAAGCTTAGTTGTTAAATTGGCATTTACTAAAATTAGTAGGTGCCAATTTTTTATTTAAGCACAACCTAAAACAGGAATTTAAGCTCTAAAAAGTTGCAAGATAAGCCTTTTATTTCATTCTTAAATTTGTTCTACTTACAAATCTTTCACCATTTTTTCTGGAGGCTAACCCCAATTGATTGAAAAAGTACGTGCATGGACACGCAAAATTTATTTACGATCTCAAGAGTGGGGAAAATCGCCTAATTGTATTAGAGATTTAACAGTTTTAGCTTTTATAAGTTGTACAATAATACCAATTCCAGTAGAAGCACTTTTAGTTGCTATTATTGCCGCATCACCACGTCGCTGGCTTAGAGCAGCTTTAGCAATAACTATTGGCTCAATCTTAGGTGCATTGGTTTGCTATTTAGTTGGTAACTTACTCTTAGGTAAAGCTATCTATTTTTTACAATATATTGCTCCAACAAACAATTGGGAAGAAGTTAAAAATTCTGTTAGCAAAGAAGGCATTGTTTATATAGCTATAGCTTCTTTTACACCAGGTCTTTTTCGTGTTGGAATGGTTGCAGCAGGAGTTTTAAGCTATAACATAGTATTTTTTGCTATTGGTGTTGCTATTGGTAGAGCAATTAGGTTTTTCCTAGAAGCAGCATTACTACGTATTTTTGGGAGTAAATTAAACTTAGTATTAGAAAAATATTTTGAGCTAATATCACTAGTGACAGGCACACTAGGGTTAGTAGTGCTAGTAATAATGAGACTAACACAATAATAAATCCTCGGAAAAACTATTGATAATAGCTAAAAGTCTTCCTAATCTTAAGCAACAAACAACAGTAAAAAAACATCTCTAGCAATGGTCATTTTAGCAATTTTATTATTAAAGACTTACTAAGCTAAAGTAATTGATAGTTTGGAAAATTAGCTAAATATTTGTTAATCAAAGTTTTCAAACTAAAGCTTTAGTGTGCTAGAATGTGGAAGCTATTAGAAAAATTATTAAATTTTATATTCGATAAAATTGTAACCAACTAGTTATTTACCAACCTATAAACTTTAGCAAGTGTTGTCACTTGATGGATTGTTAAATATTTGCGGAGAAAAATATGAAACAAGAAATCTTTACATTTATTGAAAATGAATCCGTGTTTGTTAGATTTAAGCGGACTGTTTTTGAAGCCTTACAAGAATTTAGACAAGATCCTAAAAAATTTATTCAGGATACTTTCCGCGGCGATCCTTCAATGGCTAAACATCGTCGTTACTTGCGCGTTGGTATAGCTGGTTCAGTATTCTTTTGGATGCTTGGTATGATCATTTATATTGGTATTTATTACTGGAAACCACCTGAAATAGCCAAAGATGATGATCAATTACAGAAAATTGTTGACCTAACACCCCTTAAAGCACCTGAACTTCTACCTGCACCAAAAGCAGCAGAACGCGCCGGTGGCGGCGGCGGCGGTGGTCGTCGTGAAATGACCCCACCATCAAAAGGAAAACCACCTAAAGCTTCTTTAGAGCAACCACAAATTGTTGCTCCAACAACAAAACCCCCTGAAATTAAAAACCCTTCTCTACCTGTTGTGCCAGTTATTCAAGTACAACCTGAATTAGTAGCTAGAACCAATGATATTAACATCCCTACAGGTGTTGTTACTGGTGTACCAGGGCCTCCATCTGATGGCCCTGGCTCAGGAAGTGGTATTGGTACTGGTAAAGGTGGCGGTGTAGGTTCAGGTGATGGGACGGGTTTAGGCCCTGGTCGTGGTTATAACACTGGCGGGGGCAATCCAAATATTGGTGGTGGTGATGGCATCTATAGTGCTGGTGCTAGTGGAATTAAACAACCACAAATTCTTTCTAAACAAAAACCTAAATATACAGAAGATGCTCGACGCGATAAGATTCAAGGTGTAGTAGTTCTTTCAGCAGTTTTCCGTAGAGATGGAACTATTACTGATGTTAAAGTAGTTCGTGGCCTTGGTTATGGTTTAGACGAAGAAGCTATTAAGGCAGCATACTTAATTAAGTTTGTTCCAGGTTCAAAAGATGGTCAAGCTGTTAATGTTCGCGCCCGCTTAGAGTTTACCTTTAGCTTATTGTAAAACTAATAAATTTGAGTTCTTAAAATGCCCCTCTTTAGGGGCATTTTTATTTATAGGTTGTTTTTATGACAGAAAAATTTTCTATTCAAGAATATGTTCGTTGGAGTGATGTTGATTATGCTGGGCTAATTTGTTATGGAGCATACTTGCGCTTTTTTGAAATGGCGGAAACAGAGCTATTTCGGGCTGTTGGACTTGCCTATGGAAAAGTATTTGAAGACTATGACATATGGCTACCGCGTGTACAGCTACATTCTGATTTTCATCACCCTGCCCTACTTGACGATCTGCTAACAGTATTTGCTTTTATCGGACGTATAGGAAATAAATCTTTAACCTTAAATTTTGAAGTTTATAGAGCTAAAGACGAAATACTACTAGCTCAAGGACATTTTATTATGGTAGCCGTTAGTCGCAAAGATTTTAAGTCCATAAATTTGCCACAAGATTTGATAGAAAAACTAGCTCGCTTTAGCCGTTGAGACAAATCTATTTGGGCTAAATGGCAAAAGAAGTTCATCTGTTTTTCCTGTAATAACTAATTTAGAAATTAAGTTTATAGTAATAGGAGCTAGTAAAATCCCATTACGATAATGGCCTGTAGCAAAAATAAATCCTGGTAATTGACTATGTTCTCCTAAAACTGGGAGTAAATCCGCGCTAGCAGGTCTCAAGCCTGCCCAAGCAGAAACCAAAGTAGCATTAGCAAGTTCAGGAATAATTTTTTTTGCTTCTCTAGATAAGCTCTCTAAACCATTGATAGTAACACTTTTATCATAACCTACATGTTCGGTGGTGCTACCAATAATAATTCTACCATCAAAGCGAGGGACTAAATAAATATGTCCTGCATGTAGAGTATAATTTAATGTTTTTGGGCTAGCTTTTACTGCCAACATTTGCCCACGAACAGGTTTTATTTCTAGTAGTATTTGCTTAGGAAAGTTTGATAGGCTAAATAAGCTAGCCCAACTACCAGCAGCATTTATTATTTTGCTAGCTAAATAGCGTTCACCATTAGCAATTATTCCTACTGCTCTATTTTGTTCAATGATTATTTCGCTAACCTGGCTACAAGGATGAAAATCCACTCCAGCCATTTGAGCTTGTTTTACTATGCTTTCTGCTAGTTTACGGTTATCTACTTGATGTTCATCTGGTAAGTAATATCCTGAAGTAACTTCAGAAGAAATACTTGGCACAAACTCTTTTATTTCATTTGAGGTTAGCTTTCTTAAATTTAGCCCAGCAGATGTTTGCCAACTAAGCTTTTTTTCTAGCTCTTGTGCAGCAGTCTGATTAAAAGCTAGTTGTAAAGAGCCTTCAGCACGGTAACAAGGATCTAATTTTGTTTCTTCATAAAGCTTTTTAGCAAATTCTGGATAAATAGCTAAACTTTTTTGACAAAGTAAAAATAATGGGGTAATAGCTGTTAGTTCAGATTGTGGAGCAAGCATCCCAGCCGCAGCCCAGGAAGCTTCTTTCATTAACTCCCCACGTTCAAATAAACTTACTTTTAGACCATTGCTAGCTAGTTGTGCCGCAATACCACAACCAATTAAACCACCACCAATAACAATAATATCTGAATACATTAAATTTTAGTCTCTTAAAATTTCTTGGTTAAAGCTTTTAAGTCTACGAAAATTAACCTTTTTATAAAAGTATGATTGCCAACAAATAAATTAATTTTTCCTGTTTTAATAATTTTATTACATCATTATATTTTTTATTTTAACTTTACACTTCTTTTATGTTTTCACTACTACCTTCAATTACTTTATCTTGCTATAATTTAGTAAAACTAATTGTTAGGTATCAAATCAACATGAAGTATTTAATAATCATTCTTTTACTAATATTAAGTCTTTCAACAGGGTGTAATTCACTTAGTACAATTAGCGAACCAGAAACGCTTTTTAGTTCTATAACGCTATCACCCCAAACTTATATTTATGAACGCCCTGCTGCTAGAAGTGAGAGAATAGATACATTAAAAGAAGGTGTTTCAATAGAAATACTTCAGGATCCAAAAAACCGTTGGCTTAAAGTGCGCCTTCCTTCTGGCAAAATTGGTTGGGTAGAGTCGCGTGATATCTTACGTCGTGAGTATTTAGAAGAATGGTTACAACTAAAAAAACGTGTTGAAAAACGTGAACTACAAATGAAGGCTGACACTTTTGATGATGCAAATCTGCGACTACGTCCGGGCCGTGATACAGTTAAGGTTTATAAGCTTTTTGGCCCTAAAACTTTAGAAGTTTATGATGTTGCGCATACAGAAAGACCAGGCTCTAAACCTGTTGAAACGAACAATACAACTGACTCAAAAGCCAAAAAATCTAAAAAGTCTCGTCGTGATCCTAATTCTGAACGCAAATTTGATACTTGGTATTTAGTAAAAACCCCTGAAAATACTGTAGGATGGATTTATTCTGGTTTAGTAGACATACATGTTCCAGAAGAACTTGCTTTATTATCTGAAAGCAAAGCGATTGTGTCATGGCGTATTTTAACTAGTACAACTGATCCAACAGGAAAAGAGCATCCAATGTATTTATCCATTGAGCGCGAGCCAAATTCCAACAAAGATTTTGATCGAGTTAGGGTTCTTTATTGGAATAACAAAAGGTCTCGCTATGATTTACTTCATAATATATCTGGTATTAGTGGTATTTTTCCTATAGAGAATACTCAAGTAAATGATTTAACTACCGCTAAACCTACTTTTAAGATTCGTTACTTAAGTGAAGATAACCCTAATGTTATTATTGTTGATGATTATGAAATAATAGGCACACAAGCTAAAAAAGTTAATAGCACTACAGAAGCTTTACAAATTCTTGCTGATGAGCCTATGGAAGATTCTTAGTTAATTAAATTATTTAGCAATAGCTTTTAGAGCATCAAATAACTCTTCTTTAGTTCGCCTAGTAATAGGAATCATTTCAACGTGTTTATATCGAATAACACCTTGTTTATCAATAATAAACACTGCTCGGTTAGTTACGCCTAATAAACCACCTAGCATCATTACACCATAAGCTTTACAAATAGCACGATTTGGGTCTTCTAGCAGTGGGAAAGGAAAGTTATATTTGGTCGCAAACTTTTTATGTGCTTCCATATCATTGGTGCTTACTCCCAAGACAATAGAGTCAAATTGTTGAAATCTTTCCCACCCATCCCGATAATCACAAAGTTGTTTAGTACAAGTTGGAGTATCATCCCCAGGGTAAAAAACTAAAACAATATTATTTTTACCTTGGAATTGGCTTAATGAATAAGTTTTTCCATCATTAGCAGGTAGGGAAAATTCTGGAGCTTTCTCACCAACATTTGGCATAAATTGTGTCCTCTCATCCTCTCAAATAATTAAATCATTTTTCTTGTAATTTCTGCTGTTCAACAGAAAGCAAATTACTAAGTTGCTCTAAGGGCAGATGCCAGTTAGGGCCTTCTTTTAAGAGCATTTGTCCATCACAGATAGCAACATTAGGATTTAAGATAAAAAGCACCTTTTTATCTTTTACCATTGTGGTTAATCTGCCTAGTGAAACAGTTGTAGCTTGATAAGTTTTTTCTTGTAGTTCTACCAGCAAATTAACTACATTTTCTTCTCTATCAAACACTGGCATTAATTCTATTAACTCTCTTTTGGACATTGTTGACATTGTCCAAATATTTTTTGCTGGGCCTGTAGTAACTAAATATAAAGGAACATCTCGAATAGATGGTTCGCTATTATATTTTTTTTTGGGTTCTCTATGCACAAGTACCATAAATATCTATCAAATACAAGTTTTGAGCCTTTATTTTTTCTTGAACTAATTTAGTTTTACTTAAGCAACGGCTATTATAACAAAGCTTAATAAAAAGCATCAAACTATTAACCCTATTTTTTATCTCACTTAAATAAAATTTATGACTGTTATATTACTAGTACAAGTATATTTAATTCGTAATTTTGCGGATGTTATAGATCGTAGTATAGAACATTTAATTTTAGTAATTATTTCTACTGTAACAGCAATTTTATTAGGCATACCTCTTGGTATTTTATTAATAAAGTATTCTAAACTAAGTAAATTAATTTTAGGTATTGCAAATATTGTTCAAACCATTCCTAGTTTAGCTCTTTTTGGTTTTTTAATCCCAATACCTTACTTAGGTGGAATTGGAACGCGTACAGCAATTATTTCCTTAGTACTTTATGCTTTACTACCAATAATTCATAACACAATTATAGGAATAAAAAGCATTGATCCTGCCTTAAGTGAAGCTGCTGAAGCAATGGGAATGACTTATTGGCAAAAACTTTTTCGCCTAGAACTACCTTTAGCAGCACGAAGTATTATTGCAGGAATTAGAATTTCTGCTGTTACTGGTGTAGGTGTAGCCACTATTGCGGCGGCTATTGGGGCTGGGGGCTTAGGGGTTTATATTTTTCGTGGTGTTTCAATGGTTGACCACCAAGTAATTTTAGCTGGAGCAATTCCAGCAGCTTTGCTTGCTCTTTTAGTAGATTTATTATTAGCAATAGTAGAAAAAAAAGTTACTAATCCTTAAAATTAATCTTTATAATTAGTAAATCTTTGTAGCTAAAACTATTAAACTATGTCAAATCCTGAAGATAATTTACTAACAAAATTTTCTGCTGCTGCAAACAACCCTACTCCGATTGTTGCACAACCTCAGACTGATTCTGATACTGAAAATAACTTAGATATAAACCAACCTGTAAGCCAAGTTGTCCCACAAATAGATCCTTTAAGCTTGCCTAAAATATGTTTTCAACACCCAAATATAGAAGGCAAATATTTTTGCAGGGTTTGTGTAAATTGGCGTTGTAGTCAATGTGTAAATATTTATGGTGGGGTTGCTGTTTGCCCTAATTCAGACTCACTTTGTTTTACAACACAACAACTAACTGAACAACCAAAAGAAAAAACTCAACTTTCTTACAAACAAGAACTTATTGAAATTATTAAATTCCCTATTAGAAAATGGAAAAGCTTTTCTACTATTTGGTTAACGATTTGGGTTTTAGCTGCAATTATAGAAACAGCTAGCGATATAGCTAACACTCCAAAAATACATATAGTTTTATTTGGCCCTTGGGGAGGAATTTCTGCCTCTTTTATTAGCTATTTAGTTTTAAGTAGTCTTGCAACACAATATTTAATTAATTGTGTCCAAGGTCATGAATCATTAAAAGTGATTAACTTTAATGACTTTACAGATAATTTTGAATGTCTTTATCTCTGGCTTGGCTCTGCAATTTTAAGCCTTTCTCCAATAGTGGTTTATATTGGCTATGAAATACTTCAAATAGTATTAGTATCTCTAATAACAACTGTTTATATTGCTCCAAAAAGTCATGGGATAAAGTTTTATATTATTGCTACTTTGCTTAGTTGCTGGGCAATAATTTTTTATCCCCTTTCGCTAGCTATGGCTGGACTTCAGCGTTCTTTTTTAGGAACCATCAACCCATGGATGAGTATTAAAATTTGGTTAAATTTTAAGCCTTGGCTAATACCAGCATTAGCAATTTTTCTAAGTTTACATATAACAACCTTTTTACTTTTTTACTTTTTTTCGACTAAACCTTTTGGATTAGTTATTTGTTCATTATCTCTTACTTTAAGCACAATAATTTCATTTATAAGCTTAGGTAAAGCTATAGAAAGAGGTTGTGAAAAACAAAAGGAACAAAAAGCTAATTAGCCTTTCTTGTCTTTATCAGCAGCAAAGAGAAGACATAGCAAAATACTTAGTGCTATAGTTTTTCTAAATTATCAAAATTATTAAACCTAGGAGAATTAAGCATGAAAACCTTTGGTTTATCAGTAGCATTATTATCAGCAATGTTAGTACATCCAATAATAACTACTAATATTGAAGCTGCCTATCAACAAGAAACTTCCACTTATCCATCAATTACAGCAGAAGAATTGCTAGCAAAAATGAACAAAAACGAAAAGCTAGTAATTATAGATGTTCGTAGTATTGGCCCTTATAAAAGCAGCACAAAGCGCATTAAAGGTGACATTCGCGTAGAAGAACCAACGGAACTTGACGATAAACTTAAAACTACATCAAAAGATCAAATAATAGTTACTTATTGTGCTTGTCCTGATGAAGCAACAAGCAATTATTATGTAGGTATCTTAAAAGAAAAAGGTTTTAAGAATGCCTTTGCTCTAAAGGGGGGCTATTATGCTTGGCTACGTGTAGATGGGCCAATGGATGGCAAGTAGTAAATACTATGTTAGACTATGATGGTAGTTGCTCGTTAAATAAAGTAATTTATTTACTAAGATGTAAAGAAAGAATATTAAAATGTTACAAGTTAAAATAGATTATGCAAACCCAAACCCTTTACTTGAGTTGTTAGCAGCTATGAATTTAGTAGAAGGAACAGAAATAATTGTTGAAAAACAAGAAGACGGGATTTTATTAAAACCGGCTGAAAAAGTAATAGAAAGTAATATTTTATCTAAAAGAGAACTGTCAAAAAAATGGATAAGTCAAAATAGAGAAGCTTATCAAGGAAAATGGGTAGTATTAGATGGAGATAAAGTAATTAGTGTTGGGTTAAATAGTCGTGAAGTATGTGAAGAAGCTCGAAAATAAAGGGATAGAAACACCTTTTTTAGTAAAAATTGAACCTATAAATAGTTTGCCATTTGCAGGATGTTGACACTCCAACTTTAGCAGTTGGATTCTTTTGGTCGCTAGGGAAGTAGTAGGAAAGGCTCACACCTTCTGTTAGAAAACAGTCCAACCGCTTCCAAGCCATAAAAGCATCACCCACCAGCACAAAGAACGTGGATTGATGGATGGCCGGTGTCAGCGGCTCTACTACATTCAATAAACTTGCATTTATTGGCTGTAGATACTTGGCTTTATTCTTTACGCTGGATGTTTTACGAGTACAGCTTTTGTACTCAACTGCTCCATCCTCAATTCAAAGAGCCAAGAAATTGCCTTGTGGCATCGTCCTTTTGGACAAGTGCAATTTTTATGCACTTATACCTTCAATTTTATTTTGGTTTTTCTTATTTTTCAACCGAAAGGCCGCGATTCATCCGCACAACTCGCATTCTTGGGATTTCTCGCGGAAGATCTGTAAAAGATGGGATTACAAAAGATTTTGTGTTGGCTAATGGTTCTATCTTACAAACTTATGGACATGAACTAAATATAACTGTAGAAAATATTAACTATAATACGATAGTTTATTTTGCTGTAAATGATGATCTTATTCGAGATGTACTTGGAAGAAACGGTTTTCTTTATTTAGTAAGACTTGGGTTAATCGATTATGATTCTACATTATATCTTAGTAAATATGACGAAGCATAAGTATATATAATTTAATATAAAGAGCAATCAAAGGTTAAAAATATGAAACAATTTCAAGATCGTGTAGCATTAATTACAGGTGCAAGTTCTGGTATTGGAGAAGCTACAGCACGTCGTTTTGCTCAAGCTGGTGCCAGTGTAGGACTTATTGGACGTAATGAAGAAAACTTAAATAAAATAGTAAATTCTATTAATCAAGAAGGCGGTCAAGCTGTTCCAATTCTAGCTGACCTTGCGACTAGCACCGGCCCTAAAGAAGCTGTTGAAAAAGCAGTAGAAAAATTTGGCAAAATTGACATCCTAGTCAATGCAGCAGGTATTATTAGTATGGGTAATATTTCTAATACAAGTATGGCGGCTTGGGATGAAATGATGCACATAAACTTACGTATTGTCTTTGAGTTAATGCAATTAGTCCTCCCCTTTATGACAGCCCCTTATGGAAATATTGTTAATGTGTCTAGTGTTACTGGACTACGTTCTTTTCCAGGTGTTCTAGCCTATTGTGTTAGCAAAGCTGCTGTAGATCAACTTACTCGCTGTGCTGCTTTAGAACTAGCTGAAAAAGGAATCCGTGTTAATTCGGTAAATCCTGGAGTAGTAGTAACTAATTTACATCGTCGTAGTGGTATGAGCGAAGAAAATTATGAAGCATTTTTAGAACGTAGCAAGACGACTCATCCGCTTGGACGACCGGGAACAACTGATGAAGTAGCAGACTTAATTTTGTTCTTGGCATCTGAGCAAGCAGGTTGGATAACAGGTGCTAACTATGCTATTGATGGTGGGCGAGCATTAACTTGTGCTAGATAAATATCGATTTTCTAAATACTTATGTTAGATACAGATAAATATATTCTAATTGTTAGCTTAAACACAGGAATTGACAGAATTATTTATCTTTCCAATTTAGAACTAGGGAAAATTTCTCGTGCTACAAGGGTAGTTGAACAAGCTGGAGGCAAAGCCGTCAATGTTGCTCGCGCTCTTGTAGCTTTGGGCAAACGTGTTTTGGTAATTGGGTTTGTTGGAAGTTTTACAGGTCAACATATCCGCCAAAATCTACTAGATAGCAAAATCCCTGCTCGGCTAATTCCTATTTCTGGAAGTTCTCGTAGTTGCTATATCTTAATTGATGAAAATAAAAAGCAAGACACTGTTATTAATGAGCCAGGGCCAGAAATAACTTCCACAGAATTTAATCAATTCTACCAAGAACTAATCACTTATTTACCTAAAGCCTCAATGCTAATTTGTAGCGGCAGTTTACCAAGAGGAATAAATAATAACTCTTATCAGCAATTTGTTAATCTAGCACATTCCTATAAAATACCTACCTTAGTTGATGCTAGTGGAGAAACTCTTAAACTAGCCTTACAGTCAAAACCTTACTTAATTAAACCTAATCGTGATGAAGCTGCCAATTTATTAAATAGAACTATTTCTGATAAAGAAGCTTTGATGGCGGCTAGAGAAATTTATCAATCAGGTGTGACTATAGGACTAGTTTCTTTAGGAGATAAAGGAGTAGCGGCTACTTGGGCAAATGGAGAAGTTTTTTTGACTGCTCCAAAACTTGATGCAATAAATTGTGTAGGCTGCGGGGATGCTTTTTTAGCAGGTTGTGCAAGTGCAATTATAGAAAACAAAAATCCTCAAGAAATAATTTCTTGGGGCGTGGCGGCAGGTTCAGCTAATGCTTTGGTTGGTGGAGCGAATATTAACCCATTAGAAGTTGAGCGTTTAAGAAAAGAGTTAGTCAACTACTTAGCCCTAAAGGGCTAGGCTTGTTAGGAAAGTGACAAGTCCAGTTGAGCAGACTAAGTTCGTTAGAGAACTACGTTACGAAGAGAGGTAAAAGACATACCTTGGGATGCGAGCCAGTTCCAAGCTCTGTAACTGCTAGGTTAAACAGTTGTAAGGGTATAAAGACAGTGCCTAGTAGATATACTGATTCGTAACATTGTCGAGGCAAACTTAACCGTAGAAATACGAGGTTATACAAACTATGAATAAAGTATTTGTACTAGATAAAAATAAACAGCAACTAGATATGTGTCATCCAGGTCAAGCTCGTAGGCTACTCAATGCAGGATTAGCGGCTGTATATAAGCGGTTTCCTTTCACCATCATACTTAAAAAAGAAGTAACAGACCCACAACTACAAATTTATCAGCTAAAGCTAGATCCTGGTAGCAAAACAACGGGAGTAGCTATAGTTAATCAAGAAACAAGAGAAGTAGTATTTGCTGCTGAAATAGAGCATAGAGGACAAACTATTAAAGCTAGTTTAGATACTCGTCGTGGAGTTCGTCGGGGCAGACGTTCAAGGAAAACTAGATATCGTAAGGCTAGATTTAATAATAGAACTAGGGTTTGTGGTTGGTTAGCTCCTTCTCTACTAAGCAGAGTATCTAATGTAGAAACTTGGGTAAAAAGGCTTATCAAGATATGTCCAATATCAGCAATAAGTTTAGAGTTAGTTAAATTTGATACGCAGTTAATGCAAAATACTGATATTAAAGGAGTTGAATATCAACAAGGCACTTTAGCAGGTTATGAGGTTAGAGAATATTTGTTAGAGAAATACAAACGTAAGTGTGTATACTGTAAAGAGGGAGATAAACCATTGCAAATAGAACACATAATACCAAAAAGCAGAGGTGGAACTAACAGAGTAACAAACCTGACATTAGCTTGTGAAAAGTGCAACATAAAGAAAGGCAATAAAACAGCTTTGGAGTTTGGGTTTGAGAAAGTGCAAGAACAAGCAAAAATTCCACTAAAAGATGCAGCAGTAGTTAATAGTACAAGATGGGAAATACTTAATAGAATAAAAAGAATAAATATACCAATAGAAACAGGATCAGGAGCAATAACCAAGTATAACCGTAAAAACCAAAAGTTAAGAAAAGAGCATTGGATAGATGCAGCGTGTGTAGGTAGTAGCACCCCTAAACTAAAATTAGACAAGGTAGAAGTATTGAAAATAAAGGCAGTAGGACATGGAAGTAGGCAAATGTGCTTAATGGACAAGATAGGATTTCCAAGAACAAAAGCAAAAGGCTCTAAAAAAGTGTTTGGATTTGAAACGGGAGATATGGTTAAAGCTGTAGTAAGTAGCGGAAAAAAGAAAGGTATATACATAGGTAAAGTTGCAGTTCGTTCAACAGGTTATTTTAATATCACTACTCAAAACACCATCATTCAAGGTATTAAACACTCTTATTGCAAACTTTTATTTTCTTGTGATGGTTACTCTTATTCTTATACAAAAGGTGGCGGCGTTTCCTCTCAACCATAAATGGCTGAGTCTCCACACCTTAAAAGATTAATGAAAAATTTATATTAAAACCATATTTAACGATTTGGCAGTTCATCACCTTCTCTAGGCTCTTCTGTGCCAACTTTGTCAAGAATACGTCTAAAAGCAGCACGATCACCTTTAGCAGCACGACTCTTAAAATACTCTTCTGTTTTAAGTGCAGAAAGCTTTTCAGCAACAGCAACATTAATAAACTGATTGATGGTTGTACCTTCTTCTTGAGCGATTTTTCTAACTTCCTCTAGTAAAGAAGATTGCAACCGAAGCGCGTAATTACTTGTATTAGCCATTATTCTAGCCTCCTTAATAATTCTCCTGGCGTTAATATTTCTACAGAAAACCGCCTTGCTCCTTCTTTGTAATCTTTAGTATTAAAAGTAACAATGGCATCTGCTTGACCATTAATAGCTGTCTCAAAGACAAATTCATCATTAGGATCTTTTAATACAGGTCGCCATAAATAAAATATTTCTACAGGAATTATCATAGTTGCTAAAGCATTGATAAATTCTTCTATCTCTAATTCCATCAACCCTGTTGCACTAAGGTTTTCAGGTCGTTTTAGCACTGCTTCATATTCAATCATTAAACTAACACTTGCCAATGCTTCAAACTTTCCTTCATCTAATAATACTAATAACCTTCTGGATGCTCCTTTTACACTTCTCATTGCAGCTACTATAACATCTGTATCTAATACTATTCTCATATTGCTAATGATATATTAAAGCCTGTTTTAGGCCAATACTTTTCTTTTTTTAGATTAAAAAGAATGAAAAGTTACACTCAAAAATAGTCTATGTTGCTTTTACATCTTTACTTGTATTTGTTAACTATGGTCAAATGCTTCTTTAACTTTTCTATCAGTAAATCAACAAATCAGTAGTATATTATACCAATAAATCTAGCTTAAGGAGATACTATGGCTAATAAAATCGAACCAGAAGCCATCAAAATGTTTTATCATGGAATGGATGCTGCTTCGCTACAAAGAGGGTTTCAAGAATATTTAGAATTCTTTTTAGCTAAAGATCGTCATACTGCTACTAGTCAAGACATTTATACAGCATTATCTCTAACTGTGCGTAATCGTTTATTAGAACGCTGGATTCGTACTCAGGAAACTTACTATAACCAAGATGTTAAACGTGTTTATTACTTATCTTTAGAGTTTTTAATGGGACGAACTTTAGGAAATAGCCTTGTAAACTTAGGGTTAATGGATGAATGCCACAAGGCTATGCACAAGTTAGGTTATGATTTAGAACAAATTAGAGAGCTTGAATGGGATGCTGGTTTAGGTAACGGCGGTTTAGGACGTTTAGCAGCCTGTTTTTTAGATTCGCTAGCAAGCCTTGAAATTCCTGGCTATGGTTATGGTATTCGTTATGAATATGGCATTTTTAACCAAAAAATTGTTGAAGGCTATCAAGTAGAAGCACCAGACAATTGGCTACGTTATGGCAATCCTTGGGAAATAGCCCGCCCTGAATATCTTTATCCAGTACATTTTCATGGCCGAGTATTGCAATATAAAGACCGTAATAACAGATTAGTTAATGAATGGTTAGATACAGAAGAAGTGCTAGCAATGGCTTATGATACTCCAATTCCTGGCTACAATAATAATACTGTAAATACTTTACGCTTATGGTCAGCAAAAGCTTCTCGTGATTTTGATTTCACCTATTTTAATGAAGGTGATTATATGAAAGCGGTAGAGCTTAAAAACGACTCAGAAAATATCTCTAAGGTACTCTACCCAAATGATAATGTTTTTGAAGGCAAAGAACTACGCCTTAAACAAGAATATTTCTTTGTGTCTGCTACGCTTCAAGACATTATCCGACGCTATAGAAAGCATCATGACAATTTTGATAAATTTGCTGAAAGAAATGCTATTCAATTAAATGATACTCATCCAGCTATTGCTATTCCTGAGCTAATGCGTATTTTAGTAGATATTGAAGGTTTATCTTGGGAAGAAGCTTGGGAAATTACAACTAAGACATTTGCTTATACAAATCATACAGTGTTACCAGAGGCATTAGAGAAATGGACAGTAGAGTTATTTGAGTATTTACTCCCACGTCATCTACAAGTAATCTATGAAATCAACCATAGATTCCTCAATGAAGTACGTTATAAATATCCTGGGGATGAAGCACGACTTGTTAGAATGTCAATTATTGAAGAAGCACCTGAAAAGCGGATTCGTATGGCTAATTTAGCAATTATTGGTAGCCATAGCATCAATGGTGTTGCTGCACTGCATACAGAGATCATTAAAAATGAGCTTTTCCTAGATTTCTATGAAATGTATCCTGAACGTTTTAATAATAAGACTAATGGAATCACTCAACGCCGCTGGTTAAAGAAATGTAACCCAAACCTTTCAAAACTAATTACTCGTGAAATAGGAGATGCTTGGACAGCAGATCTTTATCAATTACAACAACTTAAACCTTTAGCAGAAGTAGCTAGTTTTCGTCAAGAATGGCAAGAAGTTAAAAAGCTTAATAAAGAAAAACTAGCAGATTTAATTAAACGAGAAAATAGCTTACTAATAGATACTAATTCTATTTTTGATTGCCAAATTAAGCGATTGCATGAATATAAACGTCAATTGCTTAATGCTCTACACATGATAACTGCTTATAACAAAATTAAAGATAATCCAACAAAAGATTTTGTACCAAGAACAATTATTGTTGGTGGTAAAGCAGCACCAGGTTATCGAATGGCAAAATTAATTATTAAGTTAATTACTTCTATTGGTGATGTAGTAAATAATGACCCTGGAATTAGAGGACTCTTAAAGGTCGCCTTTTTAGCAAATTACCGAGTTTCGCTAGCAGAAAAAATCTTTCCTGCCTCAGACCTTTCAGAACAAATTTCCACTGCTGGCACAGAAGCATCTGGAACAGGAAATATGAAATTTGCTCTTAATGGAGCTTTAACTATTGGCACAATGGACGGAGCAAATATTGAAATCTGTGAAGAAGTTGGTAGAGATAATATTTTTATTTTTGGCCTAACAACAGATGAAGTAAAAGAACTAAAACCTAAGTATAATCCTTATGATTATTATCGGGAGAATTTAGAATTAAAACGTGTTTTAGATATGATTCAAGATGGCTATTTTAGCCCTCATCATCGGGATTTGTTCCATCCAATAGTTGATAGTCTGCTTAAAGATGGTGACAACTATTTGTTGTTAGCTGACTATGCTTCTTATATTGAATGCCAAGAACTAGTTAACCAAACTTACTTAGATCAAGATAAATGGACTAAGATGGCAATCCACAATGTTGCTAATATGGGTAAGTTTTCTAGTGATCGTACAATTAAGCAATATGCAGATGAGATTTGGGATGCTAAATCTGTTACTGTTGATATGAGTACATGTTCTTTATAGTTTTTTCTTAGTTTGTTAGCCTCAGCTAGAGCAAATTTAGCTGAGGCTTTTAGTTAATCTACTAATTAATAAGTTACTTATGCGAAAATTTATTTTTTTATTCTTACTAATTTTTACTTTAGCTTGTGATGATACTAGGTCGCTAGAAAATATTGCTAGTCCAACACCAAGTAAAACTACTTTAGAAGAAGTAAAAACTGATAATAAAAGTATTATTGGGGAATTTTCAGAGAAAAAAGCTTTTGAATTTCTTTATGGTAACTACAACGAAGAGCAAAAAGAAGCTAATTGGCGACCATCTAAAGAAGAACTTGCCAAAATTGCTTCATCTGCCAACACTTCTTCACAAATATTTGAAAACAATGAATTTTATATAACTCCTGTCTTGATAGCCGCTTTTGTAGAAACTGGAATAGAAAAAAACATACTTATAACTGCTGCTGTAGCACCTGAATATGATTGTCATGCCTGTGCGCCAATGATTTCTGCTGCTTTATTCAAGAAAACTGCTAATTCTTGGGAACTAGAATTTGAACAAAAATATCTTTTTGAACTAGGTTCCTATGGAACGGCTCCAGATGCAAAATTAGTAAAATTTGGTAATGATAAATATGGTGTTCTTTTTGAAACAGGTGATACAGGACAAGGATATAATTATGAAGGATTAAGTTTAATTACGAAATTAGACAAAGGATTTCAAAAAATACTAGAAGTTGAAACAGGTGGAGACAATTCTGGTACTTGTGGCGATGAACTTGGCCCTTGTTGGAAATTTTCTTCTAAATATGAATTTATACCAGGAAAAAATCCTAATTTTTTTGACTTTAAAATAGTTACTACAGGAACAAAGGGCGAAGAAAACCAGATTATTCCTGTTAATGAAAATAAACTCTATCAATTTGATGGTAAAGAGTATAAGACTACTCCCTAAATACTACAACTAAGTAAAATCTCTATGGCACTACGTAAACTCTCCTTTATTGTTTCTGCTAAAGATTCAAATAAACGACTAGACCAATTTTTATCAGAAACAATTCCACAAGTTTTATCAGAACCATTATCTAAAGCAAAAATTCGTAAACTTATTATTGCAGGAGCAGTTTACTTAAACCGTAATCGAGTTAGAATTGCGTCAAAAATTTTGTTAACTAATGCACAAATAGAGGTTTATTTAGACTTAGCCAAGTTAAAAGCTAGTGATGAAACTTCTAAGGATCGGTCAATTGTTTTGTCTGAAAAACATATTCTGTTTGAAGATGAATTTTTAATAGCTATTGATAAGCCTGCCGGGTTGCCAACACAACCAACAATAGACGAAGCTAGAAATAATTTATTTCAAAGTGTAAAAAATTTTCTTTCTGAGCGTGATAAAAAAATAGATCCTTATTTAGGTATTCACCAACGCCTTGACCGTGATACTTCTGGAGTAATTTTATTTACTAAAGACCAAAAAGCTAACCTTGGACTTGCACAATCTTTTAGCACACACAAAATTACTAAAGTTTATCAAGCAATTGTAAGTGCGCCCATAAAACCATTAAATACTAGAACTTGGACAATAAAAAATTTTCTTGGCCGAGTTCGCAGTAACAAAGGTAAACAAGCAAAATATTGTGCTGTTGAAAATAGTGGAGAGAGTGCAGAAACAGAGTTTATCTTATTAGAAAGCTTAAAAACGGCTCTTTTAATTGAAGCACGACCAAAAACCGGACGAACTCATCAAATTCGTGTTCATTTATCAGAACAAGGAATGCCTATATTTGCCGATTCGCTTTATGATGGAAAATCTAGTAAATTTGCTAACAGGATGATGCTTCATGCCTATAGTTTAAGCTTGCAACATCCTATTAGCAAAAAAGAAATAACAATTATAAGTCCTTTACCATCAGACTTTAAGCAATGTCTAAATAGCTTAAGAAATCTTAGTCAGCCCTAAGAACAATCATTGGATCAAGTTTAGAAGCTCGCTGTGCAGGTAGAAAACTAGCAACTACTCCAACAATGGCTAATATAACTATTGATAATGTAAATGTAACAAAATCATAAGGTTTTAAGCCAAAAAGCAAAGAGCTTACAGTATATGACATAGCTAAAGATAATAGCGTACCTATAACTAATCCAATAGCTAATAAGCTACAAGCTTCTAATAAAATCATTTTAATAATATGACTACGATCTGCACCTAAAGCCATACGGATACCTATTTCATTCCTACGTTGAGTTACCATATAGGACATAACCCCATATAAACCAATTGTTGCAAGAATGGTTGCCAAAATACCAAAAAACCCTGAAAGTGTAGCCATTAGCCGTTCTCTAACTAAAGAATCTTTTATTTGGTTACTAAAAACAGTAAATTTTAGTGATATGTTAGGGTTAACTTTTGCTACTGAAGTTTTAATCCCAGAAATTAGACTATTAAGATCTGATTTAGAGCGTGTTACATAAGTCAAATACATTTCTAATTTTTCTTGTTGGGAAATAGGGGCATAAACAATTGGTGCAAAATCTTCTTTAAGTTCTCTATATTTAGTATCTTTTACAACTCCAACAATTTCATAAAGATAGTCTTTATCTTCAGGCCCAACTTCTTTACGAAAAGTCTTACCTACTGCGTCTTTATCAGGAAAAAACTTACGCTTAAATGATTCATTAACAATTGCTACTTTTGGAGAAGATAGATTGTCTTGCTCATTAAAGTCGCGTCCTGCAAGTATAGGAATTTCTAGGGTTTCAAAGTATTTATCACTTATTGCATTAAAGTTTGATAAAGCCTTAGCTTGTTCACTAACTAAAACATATTCATTCCAACCATTACCACTTATAGCCACTATTGAAGCCTCTGCTACTGATTCAATGCTAGGAATATTTCTAAGGTTATCTAACATTTCTTTTCTAGCTACTTGTCTTCGTTCTTTAGGAATTTGCAGAGATGACATATCTATTGTGGTTATCAAAACCCCATTTTGCTGAAATCCTGCATTTAGAGTGTTTAAGTTGCGCAAAGTATTTATAAAAAGTATTGCACTAACTAAAAGAACAAGTGAAAGTGCTACTTGAGAGACTACCAGAATACGTCTTAATCCAAAACGTTCTTGACTAGCTGTTAAACCTCGTTGACCAGCTTTCATCATAGTTGCAGGATCGCAACTAGTTGCGCGAAGTGCTGGAATTAATCCAAAAAGCAAGCAAGTCAATATAGCCAAAGCTACTGTAAAACTAAAAACTCTCCAATCTAGTTCTAAACTAAAAAATACTTGTCGTCTTTCCGTACTAATAAAAGTTATTAAAATGCTGCTAAGAATTCGTCCTATAAATGCTCCAACAATAGTCCCTAATGCTGCAAGTAAAAGACTTTCTAGCAAAAATTGCCGAACAAGTCGAGCGCGTGAAGCTCCTAAAGCTAATTTTACAGCTATTTCTTTTTCTCTCGCGCTTGCCCTTGCTAAAAGCAAGTTAGCCAAATTAGCACAAGCAATCAGTAAGACTAGTCCAGTAATTGCCATTAAAACCCAAAGAGGCGTTTCATAAGCTTTACGTAGTAAAGAAATACCTGATCCAGCAAAAAAAGCTCCTAATTTAAGCTGAACATATTTATCTGCATCATCTTTTGTATAATTACTTGGAAGTGTTTTTTGAAACATAGGTGAGGAAATAGTATTTAGCTGAACAGAAGCTTGTTCAATAGAGACACCTGGTTTTAGCCGTCCAATAGCTCCTAACCACCAAGCTTCTTGTCTATCTGTTAAGTTATCTTCGCCATTTATTAATTTTTCAGAACAAATTGGGATTGCAACATCAAAAGTTTTTCCTGTTTCAACACCATAAAAACTAGCTGGAGTAACTCCTATAATTTCAAAATTATTAAAGAAAGTGTTTTTCCAATTACCGAAGCTTGCCCGCCATATTGACGCTGCCAGAATTGATAGCTTATTACTACTAAATTGCTACCACATCCCGGTTTATCATCAGCATTAGTAAGCATTCGCCCAACAACAGGCTTTACTTCTAACACATTAAAAAAATCTCCACTTACATATAAAGCCTTAGCTAATTGAACTTCTCCACCTTGACTAAGATCTAATTGGGTACTATTCCAAGCAAAAATCCCAGAAAAACCAGTTTGATTATTGTAAAGTTCTTGCCAAAGTGCATAGGTTAAAGAAGATCGATTGCCTGTAAAATGTCCTGATCTTTCATCGCTTGAGCTAATACGTACTTCTGCCAGTTCTTCAGGAGCATTTACTGGTAGAAGTCTAAGAGAAACAGCATTAAGAAGCTGAAAAACAGCCATATTTGCCCCAATACCAAAGGCTAAAGACAAGATAGCAACTGCTGTAAAAACAGGGCTTTTTTTAAGAATCCTTAAGCCAAATAATAAATCCTGCATTATTTGTTCAATTAGTTGACCACCCCACATAGTTCTTGTCACCTCTTTAATTAAAGTAATATTGCCTAGCTCGCGTCTAGCTGAAATAGTCGCTTGCTCTAGGCTTTCTCCTCTAGCCATACGGTCAGCAATAGCCATTTGCAAATGGCTTTCTAGCTCTTCATCTAGTTCTTTTTCTCTTTGCTTATTTCTCCATAGTGGTATCTTCATAATTCTTTTAGCTCTCTTTTATAGCGGGATTTAAGACAGCTTCCATAGCATCTTTAAGCTGTTGCCATCTAGAACGCTCTGAAGCTAATTGCTCTTTACCTGCAATAGTTAGGCTATAAACTTTGACCCGTTGATTATTTTCTGAAACTTTCCATTCAGAGCTAACCCACTGTTGACGCTCTAAACGATGAAGTGCTGGATATAGCGAGCCTGTATCTACTTGTAAAACTTCTCCAGAATTGCTACGAATAGCTTGAATAATACCGTAGCCGTGTTGAGGCCCCCATTGAAGAATTTGCAAAATCAGTAAATCAAGTGTTCCTTGTAGTAGCTCAATTCGGTTTTCATAACTAGTTTTTTTTACCATTTTTATTTTTCTCTTAATTTTTTATTTTAAGGATGTAGATAACCTACACCTTCAGGATGTAGGCAGTCTACAGCATAAGGCTATAGATTGTCTACAGCTTATTTTTAATTAAGGAAAATTTTATTTTTTAGGTTGAAAAATATAGAGAAGTTATAGCCTATGATTTTTAGGCTATAACTATTATGGTTAAAATATTGGAAAGAAAGTGTTTTAGGCTAAAATAATGGATAAAGAAAAGGTGCAAGTGCAGAACTTTCAGCAAAGATAATAAATAAACCTATTAAGACAAAAAGAACCATTAGCGGGATTAACCACCATTTTTTCTCTACTTTTAGAAACTCAAAAAATTCTTTTGCAATGCCAAATTTACCTGCCATCGATTAAACCAGTGAGTCAGCCGTAGTCTTGCCTTTTTTAGCTAATTTGACCGCGCCTTCTAACTCTACTATCTCCTCTTCTGTATAAATATTTGTAAACGGTTTTTCAGTTAATACATAATTTCCCATAACCAAAGCGTCTATACCTGTGCGAATAAAACAGTTATAAGCATCGGCAGGGCTACAAACAATCGGCTCACCTCTTACATTAAAAGAAGTGTTAACAACTACAGGAATACCAGAAATATTCTCAAATTCCTTAATTAATTTATAATAAAGTTTGTTATCAGACTCCGTTACTGTTTGAACTCTACCAGTCCCATCTTCATGAGTAATAGCTGGAAGTAATGCGCGTTTATCTTGAAGCACATCAGGAACAAGTAGCATAAACGGGCTATCACCCTCCATATCAAAATATTTACTAACAGATTCTTTAAGCACTGAAGGAGCAAATGGACGAAACCATTCACGAAACTTAATTTTACTGTTAATAATATTTTTCATTTCTGGATTAGAAGGATTAGCCAAAATAGATCGTCCACCTAAAGCACGTGGGCCAAATTCCATACGCCCTTGAAACCAGCCTACTACTTTGTCATCTGCAATTAGCTTAGCTGTTTTCTTAAGCATTTCCGCTTCGGATAGTTCTTGATAACGAACATTTGTACTATCTAAAAAAGCTTTAATTTCCGTATTAGTAAATTCTGGCCCCCAATAAGCGTGTGTCATTACAAATCGACGTGGATTGTTTAACACGCTGTTATAAATAATAAAAGCTGCTCCAATAGCCGCGCCATCATCGCCCGCAGCAGGTTGGATAAAAATATTGCGAAATGGGGTATTTTTTAAGATTTTCCAGTTAGCAACGCTATTTAAGCCTACACCACCAGCAATACAAATATTTTCTGTCTTATAGGTTTCATAAGCGTTTTGTGCCATTGTAACCATCACTCGCTCAACTATCTTTTGCCCTGAAGCAGCCATATCTTTATGAAATTGAGTAATTTCACTTTCTGGATCTCGCGTTGGCTGTCCAAATAGGTTTTCATAATGGCGGCTAAAGGGGAGCTTAGTAGCATAATGATGTGAAAAGTATTTTAAGTTTAATCTAAAACTACCGTCTGATTTTATATCTATGATTTCATTAAATTTATCTATATATCGTGGCACACCATAAGGAGCAAGTCCCATTACTTTCCATTCAGCATCATTTACCTTAAAACCAAGATAAGCGGTTAACGCGCTATAAAAAAGACCTAGAGAATGGGGAAAATCTATTTCTTTTTCCATATGGATTTGATTTCCCTCACCATAACCCATGCCAGTAGTACACCATTCTCCCACACCATCAACCGTAAGAATTGCAGCGCGTTCAAAAGGAGAAACCAAAAAAGCTGCCGCAGCATGAGATAAATGATGTTGGCTAAATAAAATTTCTTTCTCTACGCCTAAAGCCTCTTGTATCTTGCTTTTCATCCAAAGACGGTCTTTCATCCAAAGAGGAACAGATTTTAAGAAAGAAAAATAAGAGCGAGGAAATTCGCTTAATATATTAATCAAAATCCGATCAAATTTAACAAATGGTTTTTCATAAAAACAAATATGATCAACTTGATTAATATTAATGCCAGCTACTTTTAAGCAATACTCTACGGCTTTTTCTGGAAATTCTGAGGTGTGTTTACGTCTAACAAAACGTTCTTCTGCTGCTGCTGCAAGCAATATTCCGTCTTTTACTAAAGCTGCCGCAGAATCGTGATAATAACAAGAAAGTCCTAAAACATACATAAGTTTAATAATTAAGAGCAGCTTTAGATTATTAAACAAGTAAAAATTTAGCTGCTAAGTAGTTCAAGATATTAGATTTACTTTGCAAGATTTGCCAACCAATTAGGCACACTGCTTAAACCATCTAAAACATCCAGACCTTGTTCTTTTGCCCAAACTTCATTTGTTTCATTTACTACCCAACTAGGGGTATAAGGTTGTTTAATTAGTCCTGCACGTAGATTTTGCCAGCCATCTTTAGTTGAGCGCAAGTAAAGAGGCACTGAAAGATCTAAAGAAAAAACATCTCCAATTACTGCATCTGGTTGTAGCCGTTCAAGTAAATCAAAGTAATGTGGGCGTTGTAATGAAACTGTAGCCTCTTGCCATTGCCAAGTTTCTGGCAAACTTCCAACCATACCAAGATGAAATTTTCTTGCCCCTCCAATAATTTGAAAGCCTTCTAAACTAATTTCTGCTACTTCAAAAAGATCTAAAATATGAGTAATCTTAGAATTAGAGACTATAGTCATTCGATAACCTGCATCACGAATTTGTGCAATTACTTGTGCTGCATCTGTTAGTAGAAGAGTTTTATTCTTTTCCCGGTACTGGCTACGACCATCACGAAAACAAATATCAGAAAATCTATCTGCATTCTCAGCAATTTTTTCTATTGCTTCACGTAAGGCTTCGCTTTCAGGAAAATTTGGCTCTTTTTGCCAAAGACAAGTAGCTATAGCATGGTTACGACCATAAAGATCTTCCATAGCAAAAGCTGTAATATATTCTTCGTATAACCAACCATACTTAAAAGGATGTATAACAAAATTTTTCTCTATTTCATTAAAAATTTCTCTTACTCTGTCCATAGAAATACTAGTAAAATCACTTAAAAGTGTACTCATAAGATCACGTATTGCGTCTGCTTCAGCACGTGGATCTGTCCAAACTCCATCAAAGTCAGAAACTAAGTGCATAAATTTTCCTTCAATTTTTGTAACTTGATTAATAACAAGCCATTATAGCCGATTATTTTTCTTAGTTCATCCAAAGCACGACCTAAAGTCTGCTAATTGTGTGGCTAAATTTGGCAAACTTCCACAATGTTAAATTAGTGCTTTATGGTATTATTATTTTTCTGTTATCACCTACCAATTAAAATACTAAGTGTTTAATAACTAATTACTAAGGAGCATTTCAAAAATTTATGGCTAATCTT
Source organism: uncultured Clostridia bacterium (assembly GCA_964492845.1). Lineage (GTDB taxonomy): Bacteria > Acidobacteriota > Blastocatellia > Chloracidobacteriales > JADJPF01 > JADJPF01. The sequence goes on along the minus strand of CAZBMZ010000011.1, from coordinate 57,421 downwards.
TCAACCACAAGCGATGGGGATGTCAAAATCCAGCATAGCCGGGAATATAAAATTAGACGGTTTATGAATTGGTTCCCTTTGGGATTAACTTATGCTACTTTTTATATGGGTCGTTATAATATAAATGTAGTAGCTGGAACAGTTAAAAGCACTTTTGGACTAGATAATTTCCTATTTGGTATCATTATAACAGCAGGTTTTTGGGTATATGCTCTTAGTGTAATGTTTAACGGCCCCTTAGCAGACAGATTTGGAGGTAAAAAAGCTATTCTTTTTGGCACAATTGGTGCTGCTACAATGAATCTGCTGCTTGGTTTAAGTATTTTTACTGGATGGCTAATGCAAGATAATCCTCTAGGGCCTCTTGGAGGTGCAGCAAGTGGTATAATTAATGGGATTAATGGAGTTTTTGGACACACCCCTTTATCATCTAACCAAGCTCAAGCCTTATTTATTATTGCCTTGCTTTATGCTCTAAATAGCTATTTTCAAAGCTTTGGAGCTTTATCAGTAGTAAAAGTTAATGCTCCTTGGTTTCATGTTCGTGAAAGAGGCATTTTTGGTGGCATATTTGGTATTATGATTTCTAGTGGCTACTTACTAGCATTTACTGTAGGTGGAATAATTCTTAAGAATTTTGACTGGTATGCAATTTTTATTATCCCTTCAATTATGCTAGTAGTTATGTTTGTTGTTGATATCTTTTTAGTAAGAGAAAGCCCTAAAGAAGCAGGTTTTGAAGACTTTAACACTGGAGATGCTTCAACAGGAGATGATAAACCCGTTAATTGGAATTACTTACTAAAGCAAGTATTAAGTAATCCTATTATTATTACTTTAGCTTTAGCAGAATTTTGTACTGGCTTTGTCCGCCAAGGGCTACTTGCCTATTTTAACCGCTTTTTAGAAGAAGTTCATCATGTTGTACATAAATCTAGTGTTTCTGAATGGGCAGGACTAGGTATTACAATTGGTGGGATCTGCGGCGGGCTACTTTGTGGCTATTTATCAGACAAAGTTTTCCAATCTCGTCGTCCTCCAGTAGCTTTTATTTTTTACATTGGTCAGGTGATCAGTTTATTAATATTAGGATGGGTAAGCGTTCCAGCAATGGCAGCAGCAATGGTTGGATTTTCTTGTATGTGGATTTTTGGAGTCCATGGAATGCTTTCTGGAACGGCTTCTGCTGACTTTGGAGGTAGAAAAGCTGCTGCAACTGTTACAGGTCTTTTAGATGGGGTGCAATATGTTGCTAGCGGTTTTACAGGTTTTGGATTAGGATTAATTATTGATAAGTATGGATGGGGAGTATGGACTTATTGTATTATTCCTTTTTCAATCATGGGCGGACTCTTAATGTTACGTATTTGGAATGCTAAACCACAAAAGAAAGACGCAGGAGGCCATTAATTTTTGGAGTCAAGAGCGATGAAATATCTAGTTGGATTAACAGTTTTTTTTATCTTACTAGTTACTTTACTACCTGTTTCATTAGCAACAGAAGTTAATCTAGAAGCATTTATTCGTAAACGTACAGAAGGATATATGGCTGCTCGCCAAGCGCGTAAAAGTCTTGTAATGCGTGAATATTATAATCAAGAAGAAGTTAAACATTTGCATAACTTCCTTAGAATACAATACGCCCCTATAAAAGACGAAATAAAAGAAGGCCGGTTTACAGAAAAATATATTCGTAATTCTATTGATAGTGCTGATTTTGGCGAACCTTATAAACAAGCTATATTAAAGTGTATTTTCAAAAATGGAAACTTTGAAAAAGAGCTAGATCAAGCTTTTACAAAGTATTTAGGCTCATATTCTTATACCATTACAGACTATAAAATAGAAGAAGTAACATTTATAAAAAATAATACAGCAGCAATAGTAAAAGTTTTAGAATCTCGCCGAGGTAAAGATCAAAAAGAATCTAAAACTGTAATTAGAACCCATCAGTGGTATTTGAAAAATAATCATTGGTTTCTCTCATTAGAAAATCGTCCTCACCTATAAAAAATAACTTTATTTTGGAGCAAGTTATGTCTAATGGATTTGAGATAGGCAAAATAGCACGCAATTTTTTAAGAGCTAATAGTACAGGTGTACTTGCTACACATTCTTTAGATTTAGTTGGTTATCCATTTGGTTCAGTTACTCCTTACTTAGTAAACAAAGATGGGCTACCAATTATCTTTATTAGTTCTTTAGCTCAACATACTCGAAATATTGGAGCAAACAACAAAGTTTCTCTAACCATTTTTGATCTAAAAGCTCAGGATGTACAAGAAAGTGCTAGGCTTACCTGGATAGGCGAAGCTACAAGCTTAAAAGAAAATATAGAAGAAACTAGGCAATCTTACGCTAGATATTTTCCTAATTCAAAAACCCATTTAGAACTATCTGATTTTAAGTTTTATCAAATTAATTTAACTCGCGCTCGCTTTATTGGCGGTTTTGGAAAAATTGCTTGGGTTGAGCCAAAAGATATTTTGCTTGAAAATGCTTTATACCGTGTTGAAACAGATATTTTGGAACATATGAATGAAGACCACTTAAACACAATGAAAGATTATTGCCAAGGTCTTAAAAATATTAACGTTAGTGAAGTAAAAATGATAGGTATTGATACAGAAGGGTTTGACTTACTAGCCGATGGAACAAGATTAAGATTTACTTTTGAAAAACCAATTGTTACAGCAGAAGATGCTAGAGCAGCTTTAGTATTAATGGCTCGAAAGGCACGTGCCTATTTACCAACTATGTTACTAGAAAAATCAGAAGAGAAATTGCAAAAAGATTAATTTTTTATGAGTAATGAGTCATCAAATATTAAACTGCCTATTGACAATAATTTAGTCGAACTTGAACATTTAGCGACTATTCTTGATATAGCCGAAGATGCAATTATTTCCATTGATAGCAATCAAAAGATAATTTTATTTAATAAAGGTGCAGAAAAAATCTTTGGCTACAAGGCAGAGGAAATTTTAGGGCAAAATTTAAGTTTACTTCTTCCTAAACGCTTTACTGATTCTCATCCACAACAAATAAAAGATTTTGAAAAATCAAATGTAGTGGCTCGAACAATGGCAGAACGCCGCGAAGTTGTAGCTGTGCGTAAAGATGGGAATGAGTTTCCTGCTGATGCTTCTATTTCTAAATATAAAGTAAATTCAGAATATCACTTTAATGTAATTTTACGAGATATTTCTACACGTAAAAAAACAGAAGAAGCTTTGCGTAATGCACAACTAGAATTAGAGAGACGACTTTATGAGCAAACTGCCCTGCTAGATTTTGCTCCAAATGCAGTTTTTATTCTTGACCTAGAGGATAAAGTAATGTTTTGGAGTAAAGGAGCAGAACGCATTTATGGTTGGACAAAAGAAGAAACTATAGGAAAAGAATTTTATAAGTTAGTTTATGGAACCGACTTAAGCCATCCATTAGATGTATGTAATCAAGTATTGGCTAAAGGAGAATGGTTTGGAGAGCTAACCCAACACACTAAATCTGGTAAAAAAATAATAGTAGAAAGCCGACGTGGACTAGTAAGAAACACTGAAGCAAAGCCAACTGCACAATTATTAGTAAATACTGATATTACAGAAAAGAAGTCTTTAGAAACGCAATTTCTACGATCCCAAAGAATGGAGAGTATTGGTACACTAGCAGGAGGTATTGCACATGATCTTAATAATGTTTTAGCTCCATTGATAATGGGATTAGAAATTCTATCCGAAGATCAGCACGAACCTGATAAACAAGAATTAATCCAAGCAATGCTAGAACATAGCAAACGAGGAGCAGATCTTGTTAAACAAGTGCTTTCCTTTGCTCGCGGGGTAGCAGGAGAAAGAATACTAATTAATCCTAAAAAATTAATTGAAAAGATTGAAAAAATATTAATACAAACCTTTCCAAAAAATATCAATATTAAAATCAAAATTCCTAACAATTTATGGGCATTTAAGGCAGATGAAACCCAACTTAATCAAGTTCTAATGAATTTATGTATTAATGCTCGTGATGCAATGCTTGAAGGTGGTGATCTATCAATTAGTATTTCTAACATTAGTACTGATGAACAATATACAAAAACTCACTTGGAAGCTAAATTAGGTAATTTCATTGTAATTTCTGTTAGCGATACAGGTTTAGGAATGACAGAAGAAATTGCAAACAAGATTTTTGAACCATTTTTTACTACTAAAGAAATAGGTAAAGGTACAGGTTTAGGGCTTTCAACCGTTTTAGCTATAGTAAAAAGCCATGAAGGTTTTATTTCTGTCTATAGTGAGCCTTCTATAGGAACTACATTCCAAGTTTATTTTCCTGCTTTAACAAACCAACAAGATATAAGAGTTTCACAAGCTTCTTTAGAAATATTTTCTGGTCAAGGAGAATTAATCTTATTAGTTGATGATGAAGTTTTAATTCGCCAAGTAACTAAAACTACTTTAGAACATAACGGTTATAAAGTAGTTACAGCTAAAGACGGTGTTGAAGCTGTAAAGTTCTATCAAAATAATAAAGAAACAATTAAATTATCAATAATAGATTTAATAATGCCTAATTTAGATGGTCAAAAAACTGCTAATAAAATTAGAGAAATTAATCCTCAAGCAAAAATTATCTATGCCAGTGGTTTTGCTCTTAAAGATAAATTTGATATAAATTTTAATGACACAATTTTTCTACATAAACCATATACAGCAGTAAAATTACTAGAAACTATTGCTTCTGTATTAAATACTAATGTAGATTAATTACTTGCTTTTTGTATCAAAAACTCGACCAAAATAATCTGTTAGTTCTGTTGTTAACTGGCTGCGTTTTGGCTCTTCAATACCAGCAAGTTCTTTAGCTAGTTGCTTTTTAAGAGAAAGCTGCATTTGTCTAGCAATTTGAATACGTTGGGCTTGTGGTGAACCTGCTCCATGCATACTTTCTGTTAAATAACCTACGGCATTGCGTCCTAAAGTCATATTTTCAATAAGTCTTAGTATTCTTACTCTATATTCTGTTGGGATATCTGCACGTCCTTTTAAGTATTTTTCCAGCAATACCCCTATTTCAGAATGGGAAAAATCTTTTTCCGATGGCATTGTTACAACTAAACCACCTGCTAAATCTTGAGCAAGTCTAGCAATTTGATAAGGAATTTTTGTCACATGGTGTTTACAAACATTAGCAAGCATATCATCACAAATAAAAGCACCTGATTTAGTTGCTTGTGATTGATAGGATGAAGCAATACCTGTAGCATAAATTGTTTCGTTTAAGTGAGTCATTTCAACAATTTTATCTTTGATATGTGAAACATTTTCTACGCCGTTATATTCAGCAATTGTTGCAGCAGCACCAATTAACACATCTCCAACACCACTTTTACAAACATAACTGCGGCGGTGATAACACGTAAAGCGTTCAACTAGCATTGAAGCAAACTCATATTCTCCATCCATAAAAATTAGTTCATTAGGGATAAAAACATTATCTAAAATTACCATAGCTTCTTGGCCGCCATATTGAGCATTTCCAACATCAATTGAGCCACCTTCTAAACTGCGAGTGTCGCAGGATTGCCGACCATAAATATAAGTAATACCACTAGCATCAACAGGAATTGCTCCAACTATTGCATAGTCTTTATCCTCTGCCTTTAAGCGCATTGTAGGCATAACAATCATCCAATGAGAATTTAAGCAACCTGTTTGATGAGCCTTAGCACCGCTAATAAAAACACCTTCGCTAGTTCGTTGTGTAACGTGAACAAAAAGGTCAGGATCGGCTTGCTCGTGAGGTGAAAGGCTACGATCACCTTTAACATCTGTCATTGCTCCACTGATAACTAGATTTTGTTCTTGAGCTTGTAAAATAAAGTCTTTTAAGCGGTTATGGTAAGAAGTTTGGTGTTTTTCATCTATTTCAAACGTTGTTGAATAAAGCGAATTAAGCGCGTCCATACCTACGCAACGTTGAAAACAAGTCCCTGTAAGTTGTCCTAAACGTCGCTGCATTTTATTTTGTAAAACTACATCTGATTGACTTGTTGCTATATGTAAAAATCTATTTACTCGCTCGCCTGTAAATGGAGAAACAGCCGTTGCAAGCTCTTGCTCTCTTATAGCTAAATCATAGGTTTCAGCTACAGCATTAATACTAGGGCGAATCATAGGATGATCAACAATATCTTCAACAAGTTCACCTAAAAGATAAACTTTTAATTTTCTCCCTCTTAAACTATTTATATAATCTTCGCTTGAAACCAGGGTTTTAGACAATTCGGCTACGCTCATAAATACCTCTATTTTAATATACTTAACTTACATTTTAATAAATAGGTTTTCTGGTGCTTAAATCAAATTTGTCACCAGCCGTTAAAGCATGTAAAACAATATCGCTACTACATAAATGTTCCTCATCTTTTTCACTATGTGTTGGGTGAGCATTTGCAGCATCTAAAAAATAGACTGCATTTTTACCAACTACTTTAAGAATATTTTCTGATTCTGTTAAAAGTGCAGTATCTTCATCAATACCAATTGCAAGTATTTTTGGATGATGTGCTATTAGGGAAATAATTCTAGGCAACCGTCCACGAGAAGCGCAATGTGTATCAATAGAAATATCTTTTAACATTCCAAAACCTTGACCAATTTCTATCATATCAGGTCTTAGATGTGGGTCTAGAGTTCCACCAGATAAAATCATTGGGCCAGCAAAAATTGAAGCACCTGAAGAAGTCCCAGCCACTACACCACCTTTATCAAAAATAGCTCTAATTGCTTGTTCCACAGGAGTTTCAGCTAATCGTTGACTTAGTTTGTATTGTGAGCCACCTGCGATAAACACCCCATTACATTCAGCTAACCTGGGATAAATCCAGTCAGCTTGAGCATCTTCACGAGAAAAAATCTTAGGAGAAAATAGATTTTTTACTCCCCAATATAGAAAAATTTCCCAATAACAAGCATTTACTTCCGAAGGGTCATTTGTTCCAGCAGTTATAATTGCTATTTTTGCATCTTTACCACCAGCAGCATTAATAAATTCACTCATCAAAGGCTCGCCCATTGATCTAACTGCTGGGCCACCACCTACTAAAAAATATTTTCCTGTCATCTTATTTTTATCTAGAACCTTTAAAAAATATATTTTATTTATCCAACAAAATCTAAACTCATAACCCAAAAATATTTTGTTAATTTTCCGGGTTTATGTAATAAATATTGCATTCATTCGTTATCGGTTGTAAGGCGTTATTAGCTTTTTAGCTAAAATCCTAGTAATATACAGTAAATAAGCTTCAAACTAATAACAAAAACTACCTCACTTACAGCTAAAAGCTGACTAAATGGAGACATTATGGCACTAGAAGACTTACTAGAAAAAGTGCTAGATGAAAAATATCGTCTGGAAGAAAAACTTGGACAAGGTGGAATGGGGGCAGTTTATTTAGCTACTCACCTAGGCACAGAACGTCCTGTAGCAGTAAAAATTATTGCTCCACAATTTATGCGCCATCCTGAATTTGTAGAACGTTTTAAGCGTGAAGCTAAAGCCGCTGGTCGGCTCCGACATCCAAATGTTGTTGATGTTACAGACTTTGGCTTTGCCCAATTATCAAACGAGCGAATTGCTTATTTAGTGATGGAATACCTAGATGGTTGTACTTTAAGCGAAGTATTAGCTGAAGAAGGAAAGCTACCTCTTAAATTTGCTGTTAGCATTTTAGAACAAGTTTGTGCTGCAATAGATACAGCACACCAACAAGGCATTATTCATCGAGACTTAAAACCTGACAACATTTGGTTAGAACCCGATGGACTAGGTAGTTATAATATAAAAGTTTTAGATTTTGGTTTGGCTAAACTTGGAGAAATTCCAGCACAAATAACAAACGGTGGAGCAGCCATTTTTGAGGCAGAAGAAGATTGTTTTATTCAAAAAATCTTTAACAAAGGTTGTGAAGATAGTAGTAAACAACCTAATGTTATAGCTAAAACGACACCTCAAGCCATTGCAGCAACTTCTTCAATCACTGTTGCAACAACTATAAAACCGAGTTTGGAATTTAGCGAATCAGCAACATCCGTTCAGCCTTTACTAAATAGTAAAAATAATAGCAGTTTAGCACTTGATGAAACTCCTACAGCCGTTCAAACTTCTTTATCAGACGATGAAGCACAAACTCAAGTCCAGTTACGTCGTAATACTGCCAACATTAGAGAAGACAAAGTAGCTTTAGTTACACATGTTGGGACGGTTTTAGGCACACCTATTTATATGTCACCTGAACAATGTAAAGGTGAAAAGCTAGACACCCGATCAGATGTTTATAGCCTAGGTGTAATTGCCTATCAAATGCTTACAGGTCGTCCCCCCTTTAGCGGTGACACTCAAAGTTTGATTACACATCATACAAAAACAACTCCGCAAAATATTAAAGAACTGCGCCGAGACATTCCTAAAGCTGTATCAACGTTAATAATGTCAGCTTTAGCTAAAAACCCAGCAGAAAGACCTACAACCGTAGCAGCTTTTTCTAATGCTCTACAAGCACGCAGTCAAGGAGCAACTAGCTTACTTCGTCAAGCTATCTCATTATATAACAATCACTTCCCCATTTTTTTACGTATTTCTTTGATTGGGTATATACCTTTAATTGCATTTTCTTCATTTATGTTATTTAATCGCAAAATATTAGTTAGTATATTGCCAGAATCATTACTTTATATTAATTCCGCTGTTATGTTTTTAGCTATGTTATTAAGTGGTATTTTTGCGGAAGCAGTAATTAATGGCGGAATTGTTCCTGTAGTTGCTCAACTATTAGTAGCACCATTTAAACCCGTGTCTTTGCGTCCCATATTAATGTCATTAAAGACAAAAATTATCCCTTTAGTAACAACTAGCTTGCTTTCTCATCTATTTATTATGCTTTGGTCTTTGCTACTTTTTATTCCAGGAATAAAAGCAGCTATACATTATGTTTTGTTTAAGCAAGTAATAATGATGGAAGGATTAAAAAACAAAGCTGCGCTAGTTCGTTCTAAAATGCTAGTAAATAGACTACCAATGGTTACAGTAAAAATATTAATAATTAAAGTTCTTTTGGCTTCATCTTTAGCAATAAATATTGGTTCTCTTGGTAGTTATAAAATGGTTTTTCACATGCAAAAAGCTTTTAGTTTATCCAAAATGCACACTTCTCTTTTTACTATTGCTACAATGGTTCTAGTAACTCCTTTGCTTTCTATAACTTTAGCACTACTTTATTTGAAACTGCGCCAAGCAGGTGGTGAGACATTTAAGGAAGCTTTAGGACAATTTAGCGAAGAAACCCCTCGTAGTAAATGGCAATTGCGAATGAGAGAACGTAGCCGTGCTTATTACCGAGTTAATAGTCAATAATCATCAAAAAAAAGAGCCGACTCTTAGAGTCGGCTCTCTATCACTCAATGTAAAAATTAAAAAACTTGTTAGTTTGGTTATTGTCTAGTAAAAGGTACAACTGTTACTCCGCCATTACTATTGCGGAAAGTTATCATTACACTTCTACCTTTTGGAATAGCTTGGTTTATTGACATACCATTAGTTAGCTTACCTTTTTGTGTTAATTTGGTATTGTTAGCAGCTAGTTTGGCTGCTTTTGCAAAACCAACACCATCAACTAAAACTGTAGTGCTAGAAAATCCTGTTCCAGTCGCTGTAATCTTCATGTTTGTAACTTTAATATTTGCTGCCATTACAGTTGGGCCAGGAATATTAACCATAGTAGTAGCACTAGAAGCAGTGTTATCAAATCTAATACCACTAACATCAGGTGTATCACTTCTTACCATTGCCATCAATGAAACATTTGTCCCATTCATAGTTACATTTGGAGTTACTACTAATGAGAATGTAGCGGAAGAATTTGCAGTTAATGTCCCAGTGCAAGTAATTGCACCTGTGCCACCTGCGGAAGGATTCATACAGGTAAATCCAGCAGGAGCATTGATAGATTGAAATGCAGTGTTAGCAGGGGTTGCAGTTGATAAAACAACATTGCTCAAGCTATTAGGGTTAGCATTAGCAACAGCTAAAGTATAAGTAAAATTGCTACCTGATAAAACTGTAGCTGGTGCAGTAGCAACAATTGACAAACCAACATTGTTAATTATCGCCATATCCCGCAAAGTGACAGGAGCCATACCACCAATAGGTAACATACCAACTTGGCTAGCAGCACCTGTAGCTAAATTCACTCTATAGAAACGAGAAGACGTTTCGCCACTAACTACAAAACTAGCATAGGCAATATTTGTAGATTCAGATATATCAAATGCTGCTACATCTCCAATATCAACACCCAATCTACCAACAGTTAACAATTGACCAGAATTAGGAGAAACAGGAGCAGAATTAACTGATCCTTGAGTAACTAGACTATCTAGCCTAGAGTCTATGTTATATAAAGTAGTAATAGTACCTGGAAAACTATTTGTGTAGGCAGAAGCAACACAATTTGGGGTTACTCCCATATTAGCATCACCCATTGCATAAGCTAATGCCCCATCAACAGCAGCAATACCACCGTTGTTTGGATTTAAGCGTAAGTCTTGAGCAGTATTGCTAACTACACGAATACGATCTGGAACTGGATTAAAATCAAAACCAAATTCCATACCTGCTAATGTTGGTATAAATGGCGCGCCGCCTAATGCAGTAGCAACACCGGTGCTTGTATTTATTGTATAAATTCGGCTTGTGCTACCTAAACCAAATAAAAATCCTGTAGCTGGACGAAAATCTATACCTAATAAGGATTCTCCCATTTGAAGACCTGTAATTTGTATTGGCGTACCAATCAAAGTATCTGGCTTTCTAGGATTAAATCTTACTAAGCGGTTATCATTAGTTAAACCTAAGACATTTTCTACCCTAAGAACTACACCTAAACTACGAATCTGTTCTGTACCGCCCACCATTCCTACTTGAGTAGCAACTGGAGTAGTAGCATTTGCTGGAGTAAGGTTAATTCGGTAAAGACGAGAAACGGTTTCCCCTGGTAAAGTAATGGTTGCATAGGCTAAACCACTAGCATCAGAAATATCTAAAGAAGTAATGTCTGAAGCATCAACCCCTAAAGGGCCTACAGTAAAAAGTTGACCTGTATTTGGAGAAACAGGAGTTGAATTAACTGACCCTTGAGTAACTAAAACATCTGAGGTGGAATCAATTCCATAAAGTGTTGTTTCTGTTGCGCCTGTACCAGCAACACTATTAGTATAGGCTGATGTAACTACTCTAGGTGTTCTACCCGCGTTACTATCCGTCATTGCATAAGCTAATGTACCATCAGTTCCAGCTAGTGTACCATTATCCGGGTTTAGGCGGAGGTTTTGTCCCATGTTACTAACAACTCTGATTCGATCCGGAGCCGGGTTAAAATCAACGCCAAACTCACTACCCATAAGCGTAAAGTTTGGTGTACCAACTTTGTTAGCTGCCCCGGTAGCAGCACTAATAATATAAACTTGACCTGTACTAGCTAAAGCGTAAAAATCGCCTGTAGCAGGGCGAAAATCCGCACCTACAATGGTTTCACCCATTGATAACCCGCTAATTAAAGTAGAACTTAGAATTGTTCCTGGTGCAGTGCTATTAAATGTCACAATTCTACTAGTGCCAGTAATGCCAATTAAAATTTCTCCATTTACTACAACTGCTATATCTCGAATTTGTTCTGTTCCACCAATGTTACCTACTAAACTAGCTGCTCCTGTAGCTAAATTAATAGTGTAAAGCCTTGACATCATTTCACCGTTAAGGGTAAAAGCTGCAAAGGCAGTCCCATTAACGTCTGAAATATCCATGCCACCAACATTTGTAACATTAATACCTAAAGCACCAACAGTAAATAATTGACCGCTATTTGGTGAAATAGGTGCGCTGTTAAGTGAACCTTGTGTTACAAGAATATCTAAATCTGCGTCTATGTTATAAAGTGTGGTTGCAGTCCCACCAACACCAGCAAAATTATTAGTATAAGCAGAAGCAAAAGCATTAGGAGTTCTACCATTATTTGGATCTCCCATTGCGTAGGCTAACATTCCATCTGTTGCTGCTATAGTACCATCATTTGGATTAAGGCGAAGGTCTTGACCTGCGTTGCTTACAAACCTAATTCGATCTGGAGAAGGGTTAAAATCAACACCAAAATTTGTGCCATTGATTGCAACTGGCTGCATTCCAACTTGGGTAGCAAGACCTGTAGAAGTATTAAGGGTATAAATTCGACCCATATTGCTAACAGAAAATAATGTTCTAGTAGCAGGGCGAAAATCCATACCTACCAATGATTCCCCAGCTTGCAACCCTGTAATTGATACAGTGTTGATAATACTGCCTGGTGTTAAGCTATTAAAGCTTATTAAACGATTTCCCGTAGTCAGTGCAAAAATTGTCTCTCTACCAACACGCCCTTTAGATTGAGCAAAAGCACTAGAAAGACAAAGCATAGCTAAAATTAAAGCGAAAAACATTTTATTGAAAAATTTCATTTATTCGACTCCTAAATATAAGATTTACATATCTTTAGCTTTGCTATTTTATAAACTTAAGATTAATTATTTTTCTTAAGTATTATTTATAGCAAAGTAAATAAGTAAAGAACTAACACAAACCCAATAACTTATTGGGAAATTTCCACATAAACCCTGATCACAATAGTTTGAAGCAAAATTTATTCCTTAAATTAGAATAATTTAGTGAAACTATAGCCATAAAAAAAACAAAAATAGCAATAACAAAAATAGACTAATATTAAATTTGGAAATTTAATAAATCATTATTTTTATAAAAATTTTTATCCAAAATAGACTTAGCCTGATTTATAAATAAATACTTATATTATGCTTAAGTAATAAAGCCAGAAAAACTATATAAGCAAAATATAAGGTATTTTCAACCTAAGACTAATAACGCTTTTAATTTGATTATTTTTAGTGAAAGAAACCTCTTTAGATTAAAGAAGGGGGCGCACGAGAGTGAGATTTTTGGAGTTTTTCAAAAATAACTATTGATTGTTTATCAAAGAAAGAATTTGACCAAGTTAATTGAAAACAAACAGAATGCAAATCTGTTAATATTGCTAAACCCTTTAAATTACTTAACTGTATTGTTGCTGATGTGGGACAAAGGCAAGGTTTTTCTAAACTTTGAGAAGAAAATTTAATTTTGTTTTTTTGCTCAATTAAAGCTAGTTGGTTTAAATAAGTTACCCTTTCAAAATTATTAAGCTTATTTAACTTAGCAGCATTTACAGGAATATCATTAAGCTTATCTTCTTTTACATGGCACTGTGTTTGCCTTAAGCCACCTTTGTTTCCTTCATTTGCACTACAACATGACATTGCTCCATCTTCGCAACAAGACATTAAACAAGTTTGTTTTGTGGATGCAAAAAGATTTACAAATGTATTTAAAGGAAATAATGTAGATAAAATTGAAAGTAACACTAAAACTGCTAAAACAGCTTTCAAAACCATATTTGGTAATATTTTAGTTTTTCTATTGAAAAACCACATTTTGAAACCTTTACATAGGGTTATTAAGATAGTTAGTTTAGTGTTAAGTTAGAGGCAAGTTGGATTTTATGTTATCTCAAATATTCTGGCAACTTATTGTTGGCTAGTTTTAGGTAAAATCTTAAAAGCTAGAAATAACTAAAGCATAGTCAATAAATAATTTATCTAAGTAGCTAGAATTTAACGCTTTGTAGTATACTTTTTAACCCATACAAAAATGTAGAAATGCAGAAAAGAGGAATATTATGCACCGCATAATAATAAGTTTATTTAAACTAGTATTTTTTCTAGCAATTACTGCCCCAATTTTAACATTTGCTCAATCTGCTGGCTCGACATCCGCCACTATCACAGGTCGTGTCACTGATGAATCAGGGGCTTCAATTGCTGGTGCAACAATTTTACTTACTCAAACTGATACAAATCTATCACGTGAAGCTGTTTCTTCAACTGATGGTCTTTATACACTTGCTCAATTGCCTCCAGGCACTTATGAAATAAATGTCTCTGCTGATGGTTTTAAGTCTTTGATGGGGCGTATTTCGCTTTTATTAGGTATTTCCACTCGCTCAGACTTTGTTTTAACTATTGGCGCAACTTCTGAAGTAGTTGAAGTTGTAGCGAGTGATCCAGCCTCTCAAGAAAATATAGAATCTAGCACTAGTGTAGAAAAAGAAAAAATTACTGTTCTACCCATTAATAGACGTGAATTTTTAGATTTTGCTTTGACTGCTGCACGCGTTACTGCTGATCGTGTTCCTGTTCAAGGAGCAACTGCTACATCAGGGCTTTCTTTTAATGGTCAATCTGCTCGGTTTAATAATATTACTATAGACGGCCTAAGTAATAATGATATAGGATCAGGCTCAGTACGAGCAACATTTAGCCAAGAAGCTGTCCAAGAGTTTCAGATTATTACTGATAATTATTCTGCTGAATTTGGGCGTTCTCTAGGTGGCATTGTCAATATTGTTACTAAAGGTGGTGGTAATCAATACCATAGCACAATATTTTTCTTAAACCGGAATGATGAAATTAGTGCTAGAGATACTTTTGCCCAAACAAAAGCGGATTTTGCTCAATATCAATTTGGAGCGACTTTAAGCGGCCCAATCAAAAAAGATAAACTATTTTTCTTTTCTTCATTTGAGCGTTTGTCTGTAAAACAAAACAATATTGTTACTATTAGTGATGACTCTATAGCTGCTGCTCGCCGTCAAGGGTTTTCAATTAGAAATGGAGCTATTCCATTTTCTGTTGCTACAACAAATCTTTTAGGTCGTTTAGATGGACGTTTAAGCCCTAATGATACATTTTATGTACGATACAATTTTGGTGGAGCTTATAACGGTGCATTCCAACCATTTGGAGCATTATTTGGAGAAGATACAGGATCAATTCAAAAGCTAACGGATAATACTGTAGTCTTTAACAATGTCTATGTAAATACTCGCCTTAATTTAATTAACGAAACTCGATTTTTATATGGTCATCGAGATCAAACAGTTGTGCAAGTTAACCAAGGCCCAGGCATAAGTATTTCTGCTCCAGAAGGAAATATTCTTTTTGGTAGTTTTCTTTCTCGCCAGCCTCGTGTAGAAGATATTTTTCAAATCGTTAACAACGTTTCTTTATCACGTGGCCGACACCAAATTAAATTTGGTGTTGACTATAACTATACCAATTTACCAGATAAGAAAAGCAGCGTTCCATTTTTTGATCAAGGTAATGCAACATTTTCACCTATAGATTTTTCTGCTTTAACTGGTATTCCTAACTTACCTGTATTAAGTTCTTTACAAGCATTTGACCCTACTTTGCGAACTCCTGAACAAAGAGCATTTTTAACTGTTGCATCAGGCTTAATACCTGCTTTAGCCCCAGGTTTTCCGGCTAATTTACCTTTAGCTAGCCTGCCCTTACCACTGCTTTTTGTACAAGGTTTTGGCGATACTCGTTTAATTATCCCTACAAAGTTTTTTACAACATTTGTGCAAGATGATTTTAGATTAAGACCAAATCTATTAATTAGAGCAGGTCTTCGCTATGATATTAACCGCGTTCGTTTTATGCCTACTAATAACGGTAATTTTAGTCCTAGAATAGGTTTTGCTTTTAGACCTACTCAACTGCCTAAATTAACAATTCGTGGTTCTTATGGCTTATTCTTTTCTACCCCATTAGTTGGAGCAGCATTTTTCTCTCAATTAAGCACCTCTGGAGCATTAAAAATCCCTGTTATTCCTTTCCCTTTTTCTATACTCCCTTATAACACTTTGCCAGGTCGACGTTTTCCAATAAGTAACGACATTCCAGCAGGTGTAAATTTTGAACCACAACTTACTAACACCTTACAATTTGAACCAAATGTTCGTAATAGCTATACTCAACAAACAAATTTTGGCTTAGATTACTTAGTTAATAACTCTACCGTAGCATCTGTAGGCTATACTTATGTTCGTGGTGTTAAATTATTTAATTCCCGACAAATTAACCCTGTAGTTAGACCTATTCCAGGCGATTTGTTAGGAAGTTTAAGAACAGGTCGTTCAGATCCAACAACGGGCCAAATTACACAATTTGAAACTGCTAATGATAGCTACTTTAGTGCTTTAACCATAGCTCTAAATCGTCGTTTTACAGGTAATTTTGGAGTTTTAGTAAGTTATACGTTTGCAAAAACTATTGATAATGCTTTTGATTTACGAACTGATGTAGTAGATAAACCTGTTAATCCACTTAGAATAGGTGACGAGCGTAGTTTATCGGTTCAAGATGTACGAAGTCGCTTTGTTTTATCAGGGCTTTGGAGACTTAATTATACTAAAAATCCAATTTTAAGAGACTTTCAACTTTCTTCTATAATTACCTTAAACTCTGGTCGTCCATTTAATTTGCTAGCAGGTGCAGACTTAAACCAAGATGGAGATAGCGGAGATGGTGATAGACCATTTTTCCAAGGTGTTAGCCTACCTCGTAATGCTGGTATTACAGGTGGATTTGCTAACGTTGATGTAAGACTTTCAAGAACTATAAAACTAGGTGAAACCTATGAATTTCAAGGCTTTATTGAAGCTTTTAATTTATTTAATCGTGTTAACATTAGCGAAATAGGTCGTATTTTTCCAGCCGATGCACAAGGCAATTTCCAACTGCCTGCTAGAGATGGAGACCGTTTTACTGTTACTCCAGATAGATTTCGTAATGCTTTTGCACCTCGTCAATTTCAATTTGGCTTCCGCTTAGTTTTCTAAACATGAAATAAAAAAGCCTAGTGACTTAACACTAGGCTTTTTTATTTACTTTCTAAAATATTAGAAAAAAATTTATCTTCTATTTTCTTTTAATAAGTCTCCATCGATTTCAGATTTTTTAGTAGGCACTTTTTCTTGATAATACTCTAAAACATCATTGCTATCCTCTATTGTTGTACCATTAGAACTAGTTAAAAGTCTTACTCTTATTAACTCTACTTGACTATTAGTAATAGTTATTTCTTGTCTTAATTTCTGTTCTTCAAATTCTAGCCGTTTTCTTTCTTTCTCAATTTGTTCTTTTTCATTTTCTATTTCTGTTCTAATAATTCTTTCACCGTCACTACGATTAAGAAAGTTTCTTGTAAAAAATTCCCTATCAATATTTTTTAATCTAAAATCTAGTTGTGCATCTCGCGCCATTAAAACTCTTAGTTCCCCTTCAATAGCAGCAAACCTATCTGTTAACTTATCTAAGCGGTCTTGCTCCATTTTTAAGAAAAGTAAGTCTGTTATCTTACGTTGTTGAGCATTTAACTGACGAATTTCTTTTGCTAAAGCACGAATCTCTTTAGAAATTTCAGCCCCATTAGGTTGAGTTGTAGTTTCAATAACTTCTTTAACATTTTTTTGGGGTTCTGTGCGAGGTTGTTGTAAAGCGAAGAGCCAAACGTTACCATCAATAAATGGACAAAGCATAGTCAATAAAATACCAGCTATTACCTTTCGTTTGAATCTCATCGCTTTTTCCCCTGTTCTCTTAGCTATAAAAGCTTATATTACGTTTGAACCATTAAAGCAGAAAAAAGTTCCCAAAAAAGTTGCCTTTTTAGAAAAAATTTTTTCCGTAAGCTCTAAGTTCTCAAGTCTTGCAGTTAAATTGCAATTACACTATCTTAGTTAGTTACGATTTTTTACAGATTGTTAAATAACTCAAAAGACTGGAAGTTTATCCTCATGACTGGACATGAAATTAGACAGAAATTTTTGGAATTTTTTGCTACCCATCAACACCGTATTGTAAAAAGCTCGCCTCTACTACCAGCCAATGACCCAACTCTACTTTTTGCTAATGCTGGTATGAATCAATTTAAGGATGTTTTTTTAGGTTTAGAACCTCGTGATTATACACGCGCTGTTACTTCTCAAAAATGTATTCGTGCTGGTGGTAAGCACAATGATTTAGAAGAAGTAGGAAAAACCGCCCGACATCATACCTTCTTTGAAATGTTAGGTAATTTTTCTTTTGGAGATTACTTTAAGGAAGAAGCTATTGTTTTTGCTTGGGATTTATTATTAAAAGAATTTCAACTCCCACTTAATAGGCTTTGGTTTACTGTTTACAAAGATGATGATGAGGCATTAGAACTATGGAAAAAAGTTGGTGCGCCGTCAGATCGAATCCTAAAATTTGGTGAAAAAGATAATTTTTGGCAAATGGGCGACACCGGCCCTTGTGGGCCTTGTTCAGAAATTCATTATTATATGGGTGATGATCTTTCCTTACAAAAAGCAGAAATGGTTAACGGGCCCGGTGATGATGTAATGGAGATTTGGAATCTAGTTTTTATGCAATTTAATCGAGACGCTAGCAAAACCTTAACACCACTTCCAAAACCATCTGTTGATACTGGAATGGGGCTAGAGCGTATTAGCGCAGTACTTCAAGGTGTAAAAAGCAATTATGACACTGATTTAATTCGTCCAATTTTAAGTTTTATTAGTGATCTGTCTAGTCGTGAATATCAAGCTAACACGCCTGAAGGTATGTCTATGCGTGTTCTAGCCGATCATGCCCGTGCTACAGCATTTGCTATTGCAGATGGAATTTTACCTGGTAACGTTGGTCGTGCTTATGTCTTACGTAAAATTATGCGTCGAGCTATCTATCATGGTAGCCATCGTTTAGGGCTTTCAGACGTGTTCTTTCATCAAATTACTGATTATGTTACCCATATGATGGGCGGCCCATTTCCAGAGCTTTTAACTAGCCGTAATTTTATTAGTAAAATCGTTCAAGGTGAAGAACGCCGTTTCCGTAATACACTTAAGAGTAGTTTACCTAAATTCCATGATTTAGTTGAGCGTCATGGCAATGAAATGCCACCATACAAAGAACTAGCAAAACTTTATGATACTTTTGGAATGCCACAAGACTTAATGAAAGTTATGTTAGAGCATCAAAACCATGAATGGTCAGAAGAAGCTTTTGAACAAGCTCTAGCAGAACTACAACAAACTACACAAGTTGCTTGTGCTACACCTGCCCAAACAAAAACTAAAGCTATTTATCAACAACTAGCGGAACGTGTGAAAAGCTCTTTTACTGGTTATCAAGGAACAGAACTTCTTGGAACTAAAGTTTTAGCACTAATTTCTAAAGATGAAGAAGTTGCTGAACTTACACCTAGCCAAGATGAAAAAGATATATTTGAGGTAATTTTAGACCGAACACCTTTTTATGCTGAGTCTGGTGGTCAAATTGGCGACACAGGACTTTTAGAAAATGATTCTGTCCAAGTGCGAGTTTTAGACACCTTTTCACCTATTAGCGGGCTTATTGTTCATAAAGTAAAACTAGAGCAAGGCACATTAAAAGTAGGTGATGAGCTAGCAGCATTAGTTGATGGTGAACGTCGCCGCCGAATTATGCTTAATCATACAGCTACACACCTGCTACATGCTGCATTAAAAGAAGTTCTAGGGCCACATATTAAACAAGGAGGAAGTTTAGTTGCTCCTGACCGCCTGCGTTTTGACTTTACCCATTATGCAGCCCTTACAGACTCAGAAATTACTGAAATAGAGCGTTTAGTTAATGAGCAAATACAAGTTAATACAGATGTTTCTAAACAAGAAATGGAACTAGAAAAAGCTCTAGCATCTGGAGCAGTAGCACTATTTGGGGAAAAATACTCTAGCCAAGTTCGGGTTATTAGCGTCCCAGGCTTTAGTACAGAGCTTTGCGGCGGTACACACGTATCAGCTACCGGCGATATAGGTTTATTTAAGATAGTAACTGATAGCTCAATTGCTGCTGGAGTTCGTCGAATTGAAGCTATTACCGGGCCTGTAGCAATAGAGCGTTACCAACAAGCCTATAATCTTTTAGATAATTTAGCTGTTGGGTTTAAGGCTTCTTGGAATGATATTCCTGGCCAAGTTGAACGTTTGCAATCACTATTAAAACAAGCTTCTAGTCAAATTGACAGCCTAAAACTTAAACTTGCAACTCAATCCGTTGCAGGCTCGCTTGGTGATGCTCGCACAATTGGAAATATAAAAGTTTTAGCTCAAAAAGTTGAAGACCTAGATCGTAGCGGTATGCGTCAACTTGCTGACACATTAACCCAAAAATTAGGTGCAAGTGTAATTGTTTTAGGAACGGCTGAAGATAGCAAAGCGGCTTTATTAGTTCGTGTTTCTAATGACTTAACCAAAAAACTCAATGCAGGTAAAATCATTAAGGAATTGGCTGCAATAGTTGGTGGAAATGGTGGCGGAAGACCTGATCTAGCTGAGGCTGGAGGCCGTGATGCAACTAAACTTGATGACGCACTTACAGCTAGTTACCAGACTGTAGAAAAAATGCTGTCGGCTAATTAGGTTAAGTTATTTTCTTTTTAAGGTTAATATAACCAATAAAGATGCTAAAGAATTAAGATAGTTAACTTTAGCATCTTTATTAGTTTTATCGCCTAGACCAACCTATAGGAAAAAATAAATCATGAAAATTAAAAGCCTTGTTTATATTTCAAGTATTTTATTATCAATAATTTGTATAGTTAATTACTTCCCAAGCAGTGTTAAAGCACAAAAACAAGAACCGAGCGAAATATTAAAAAATCTAAAATGGCGTTCCATAGGCCCTTATCGAGGTGGACGGGTTGCGGCTGTGGCTGGTGTAGCATCAGACGAGTTTACTTATTATTTTGGTGCAACTGGTGGAGGCGTTTGGAAAACAATTGATGGTGGAGAAAATTGGCGGCCTATTACAGATGGACAAATTGGAACAGGTTCAGTAGGTGCTATTGCTGTTGCCGAAAGTGACCCTAATGTAATTTATTTAGGTATGGGTGAAAGAACTGTCCGCGGAAATGTCTCTCATGGCGATGGAATCTATAAATCAACTGATGCTGGTAGCACTTGGAAACATATAGGGTTAAAAGATAGCCGACATATTTTTAGAGTCCGTATTCATCCAAAAAACCCTGATATTGTTTATGTAGCGGCACTTGGACATTTATTTGGAGATAACACGGAACGCGGCGTTTTTCGCTCAACCGATGGTGGAAAAAATTGGACAAGGATTCTTTACCGAAATGAAAAAACAGGAGCAACAGACCTAATTATTGACCCTGTTAACGCAAATATTCTTTATGCTGGGCTTTGGGAAGTTCGCCGAACTCCTTATAGTTTAGAAAGTGGTGGTAAAGGTAGCGGACTATTTAAGTCTACTGATGGTGGCGACACTTGGACAGAACTTACTCAAAATAAAGGCTTACCAAAAAGCGTAATTGGAAATATTGGTGTTACAGTTTCACCAGTAAATCATGATCGGGTTTGGGCAATTGTTGAGGCTGAAGAAGGTGGGGTTTTTCGTTCTGATGATGCTGGCAAAACTTGGGCTAGAGTTAATGAAGACCGAAACCTAAGACAACGTGCTTGGTATTATTCCAGAATTTATGCTGATCCTAAAAACTTAGACACAGTTTATGTGTTAAATGTCCAGTTTCATAAGTCAAATGATGGTGGAAAAAGCTTTTCAACTATTAGCGTTCCTCATGGAGATAATCATGACCTTTGGATTGATCCTAATAATCCGCTTCGTATGATTTATGGTGATGATGGCGGCGCGTCCGTGTCTTTTAATGGTGGAAAAACTTGGACAGAACAAGATCAGGCTACAGCACAGTTTTATCGAATTACTGTAGATAATGACTTTCCTTACAACATTTATGGAGCGCAACAAGATAACTCAACAGTAAAAATTGCAAGTCGTACTAATGGAGGTTCAATAGATCGTCGTCATTGGTATGCTATAGGTGGTGGTGAAAGCGGTTGGATTGCACCTCATCCAAAAAATTCAAATATTGTTTTTGCTGGTTCATATGATGGCTTTTTTACTCGCTATGATCATATAACAGGACAAACTAGAGATATTAGCATTTGGCCCGATAACCCAATGGGAGCAGGTGCAGAAGGATTAAAATATCGTTTTCAATGGAATTTTCCTATTCTATTTTCTCCTCACGACAGTAGCACAATTTATGCAGCAGCAAATGTTTTATTTAAGTCCACAAATGAAGGTGATAGCTGGCAGGAAATTAGCCCAGATTTAACACGTAATGATAAAAGCCGCCAAGGGCCATCAGGCGGGCCAATTACTAAAGATAATACTAGTGTAGAATATTACGACACAATTTTTGCTGTAATGGAATCATCCCTTCAAAAAGATTTAATTTGGGTAGGAAGTGATGATGGACTAGTGCATATTACTCAAGACGGCGGCAAAAACTGGCAAAATGTGACTCCAAAAGATTTACCAGAATGGATTCAAATTAATTCCCTAGAAGCTTCTTCACACAGTGCAGCCAAGGCTTATATAGCTGGAACAATGTATAAATCTGATGATTTTCGTCCCTATCTTTATAAAACTAGCGATTATGGCAAGACTTGGAAAAAAATAGTTAATGGTATTGCAGATCAAGCATTTACAAGGGTAATCCGTGAAGATCCAAATCGCCCAGGGTTACTTTATGCTGGGACAGAACTTGGAGTTTATGTTTCTTTTAATGATGGTGAAGATTGGCAACCACTACAATTAAATTTGCCTGTTGTGCCAATTACAGATTTAGTAATTCATAAGCGAGAAAAAGACTTAATAGCAGCTACTCAAGGTCGTAGTTTTTGGATAATTGATGATTTGACGGTTTTACATCAAATGTCTGAAGAAATAGCTAAGGCAGATTACTATCTTTTTAAGCCAGAAGATCCATATAGAATGGCTGGATTTGCTCCACAACTCCAACCAACGGCAACAGTTGGAGAAAACGCCCCTAATGGAGCAGTAATAAATTATTATTTGAAAAATAAACCTGATGCTAACACTAAAGTAAAATTAGAGTTTTTTGATAGCAAAGGTGTGCTATTAAAAACATTTATAGGTAAAGAAAAAGATGGCGAAGAAAAGAAAGACGATGATCCAAATAGACCTGATAGCTTTACTTATCAACAAGGGTTAAATCGTTTTATTTGGAATTTAAGAGTTGAAAATCCAACTAAATTTGCTGGAATGATTTTATGGGGTGGAACACCTGCTGGGCCAAGAGTTGTTCCCGACAATTACCAAGTAAAATTAAGTGTTGGGGATAAAACATTTACACAAAATTTTGAACTTAAAAAAGATCCGCGTCACGCTAGCACACAAGAAGATTTTCAAGAGCAATTTGATTTACTTACAAAAATTAGTAATAAAATCAATGAGTCTCATTTAGCAATTATTCAAATTCGAGAAGTAAAAAAACAGCTTGATGATATTTCTTCGCGCTTAAAAGACCAATCATCAGCCAAAAATAGCTTAGAACTAGCTAAAAGCTTAAAAGAAAAGCTTACAGCAATTGAAGAAGAGCTTTATCAGACGAAAAATCGTAGTTCTCAAGATCCACTTAATTTTCCTATTAAATTAAATGATAAGTTAACTTTGTTGGCTGATACGGTTGGAGATGGAGATTATAGACCTACAAAGCAAGCTTATTCGGTTTATCAAGAATTGTCAGGCAAGGTTGATGTTCAGCTACAAAAATTATCTAGTTTGCTAGGGCAAGACTTAAATAGTCTTAACCAATCAATTAAGGAGCAAAACTTTCCAGCAATAATCTTAAAAGGAAAAACTAACTAGCACTTAGTTTTATTGATGATCTTGGTCATTTAATAGCCAAGATCATCAATTCTTAAAAGTTAAGAAGTTTCAACAGATTCTTTTTCTCTATCTTTGTTATCTTCTTCTTGTTGGTTTTCCTTATCTTGTTTTTCTGTTTCAATAACAAATGTTGCTTCTGTAATTATAGGATTAATAAGTTTTGGTATAGTAAGTTTACCTGTATTTCCTGTAGTAAAACTAACAAAACTATTTTCACTAAGAATTTGACTTGAACCAACTTCTACAAAAGGAATAGTTTGTGAAGAAACGCTGGCTGGGCGTTGATAATAAGTAGATTTTAAGTAACGTTGGTAAATAAAAGCAATAAAGATTTTAGCACTAGCCATTACAGGAGCAGCCAAAACAATTCCTAAAATTCCAAATAAATGATGCCCAAGAATAATACCAACTAAGACCATAAATGGATGAAGCTCTAATTTTTCTCCCAAAATTCTTGGTGTTAGGATAAAACCCTCAATACTTTGAACAATAGGATAAGTTGCAATAACTGCAATTACTCGCCAGGCTTCAGGATGACTAAGTGCAGTAAAACTAATTACTAGAACTGCGGCTGAACCAGTACCAATATAAGGAACAATATGACCAAACCCGGACAACACGCCTAAAGCAAACCACATAGGCACATCTAAAAAGAAAAATGCTATTACATAAAGTGTAGCCATCGCGCTACAGACTATTAATTGCCCTCTAACAAAATTACGTAGTACTGCGTCAACTTGTCCAAATAACTCAGAAACTGTCCCACGATTACGAGGTGGAACAGTTTGATAAAGCATTCCCGTAAGCATACGGAAATCTACTAAAATATAATAAATAAATAATGGAATTAAGATTAAGTTTAATACGCTAGCTGTAATGCTACCTATTTGTAATATACTTCCTTTAACAAAACCAACAACGGGTTCTGTGACGGCTGAAGGATCTTCAGTAAATTCTTTAAAGCTTTGAAAGACTTTCTCAAAAGCTGCTGGATTGCGAGCGCGTAAGGTGTCTAATTTAGGTTGGGCCCAAACGCCAATAGATTTAACAACATTAGGCAATCTAGCAATAACATCTGAGAACTGTAGCCAAAACTTAGGTAAGAAAACGAACAATAATACTCCTAAAAACAGTCCTGTAAGCAGTAAGGCAATAATAGTTGAGTTAGAACGAGAAAACCGATAAGCCTCAAAGCGTTCTACTAAAGGTTCTAAAATATAAGCAACGGCTAGAGAAATCAGCAAAGGGATAAAAACAGGAGCAATAATTTGTGCTAAACGCTGCACAACACCAACACTCATATAACCAAGTAGTAAAACTCCTAATAAGGTAATAATAAAAGGAAACATTTTAGGCCATTTATTAGAGCTTGGCCCTATTGGTGATAAATTTTGTGTAGGTGATGACATAGTTAA
This sequence comes from uncultured Clostridia bacterium, assembly GCA_964492845.1. Classification (GTDB taxonomy): domain Bacteria; phylum Acidobacteriota; class Blastocatellia; order Chloracidobacteriales; family JADJPF01; genus JADJPF01. Next base: position 32,253 of record CAZBMZ010000011.1, on the reverse strand, counting down.
CCCCTTTGTGTGCGTCGGTATTCTACTAACTCTTGATTTACAAAATAAATATAATGCAATGCAGAAAAAACCGTCATAAACAAAGACAAAATATAAAAAATAATTAAGTATTCTTGATAGTAACCTATACTATTACTAATAAGAAAGAGTAAGATTGTAATTAAAAGAATTGTTGTATTCAATTTACCGGGTTGAGAAGGCTTAAAGTCACTAAAGCCTGTTAGTTGACGAATAGCTAATGCTACTACAACAATACCTATATCTCTAATTATGGTAGCAGCAGTTAGCCAAATAGGTAGGGGCTGATAGCCTTTGTCGGGTAGAGTTAAAACTAAACAAGTAACTGTAATTAATAATTTATCTGCGATAGGGTCAAGCCATTGTCCAAGCCTACTTTGTTGCTTAAGTCGTCGAGCTAAAAAGCCGTCTAAACCATCGCTAATGCCAGCAATAAAAAAGATTATCAATGCTAGAGTAAAATTTAGCTTTAAGATTGCCCAAACAAAAAACGGAATCAGTAGGATTCTAAGTAATGTTAATAGATTGGGGATAGTTAAATCTTCTTTTTTCACAACATTTTAGGCTAAAAATTTTAATTTAATCACTGATTTAATAAAGGAATTTTTATTCCTTTTTCATTAGCAACTTCAACGGCTTTATCATAACCAGCATCGACATGACGCGCAACACCTATGCCAGGGTCATTAGTAAGAACACGGTTAAGACGTTTAGCAGCTTCAGCAGTTCCATCAGCAACGCTTACCTGGCCTGCGTGTAAACTATAGCCTATACCAACGCCTCCGCCATGATGAAATGATACCCAGCTAGCACCAGAAGCCGTATTTAGCAAAGCATTTAATATGGGCCAGTCTGAAATTGCATCTGATCCATCTTTCATATTTTCAGTTTCTCTAAAAGGAGAAGCTACCGATCCACAATCCAAGTGATCTCGTCCAATAACAATTGGGGCAGAAAGTTTTCCTTGTTTAACCAGATCATTCATAGCTTCAGCAAATAAAGCACGTTCACCATAACCTAGCCAGCAAATTCTAGCAGGAAGACCTTGGAAGGCGACTCGTTCCCGCGCCAAGCCTAGCCAACGTGCTAGAGCTTCATTTTCTGGAAAAAGTTCTAGGGCTAAATCATCTGTGCGGCGAATATCGGATGGATCACCTGAGAGAGCTACCCAACGAAAAGGCCCTTTTCCCTCACAAAATAGCGGACGAATATACTCAGGAACAAATCCAGGTATGTTAAAAGCATTGCTTACACCTTGCTCTTTAGCCTGAGCGCGGATGTTATTGCCATAATCAAAAGTTACGGCTCCCATTTTTTGTAGTTCTAGCATTGCTTCAACATGTTTAGCCATTGAAGCTTGAGAGAGTTTTATATATTCGCTTGGGTTTTCTGTACGTAAAGCAAAAGCCTCTGAAAGGCTTAGTCCATTGGGAACATAGCCATTTAAGGCATCATGCGCACTAGTTTGATCTGTTAGCACATCTGGAACAATACCACGTCTTACAAGTTCTGGTAAAACATCAGCACAATTTCCAACTAAGCCAACTGATAAAGCTTGACCTTGAGTTTTGGCAGTTAAAACTAAATTTAAGGCTTCATCTAAAGAATAAGAAATTTGATCGCAATAGCGGGTTTGGATACGTTTTTCTATTCTAGCTGGGTCAACATCTATACCTAAAAATGCCGCACCATTCATTACTGCGGCCAAAGGTTGTGCGCCACCCATTCCGCCAATACCGCCAGAAACTACTAGTTTACCTTGAAGGCTGCCACCAAAATGTTTATCTGCTACAGAGGCAAAAGTTTCAAATGTACCTTGTACAATTCCTTGTGTACCAATATAAATCCAGCTTCCTGCGGTCATTTGACCATACATCATTAAACCTAGTTTTTCTAATCGATGAAATTCATCCCAATTTGCCCAATTACCAACTAAATTAGAATTAGCAATTAAAACCCTTGGAGCATATTCATGAGTGCGAAATACTGCTACAGGTTTACCAGATTGGACTAACAAAGTTTCATCGTCTTCTAAGTTAATTAAGCTTTTTACAATCGCTTGATAACATGCCCAGTTACGCGCAGCCTTACCAACTCCTCCATAAACAATTAAATCTTCAGGCTTTTCGGCTACATTTGGATCAAGGTTATTCATTAACATACGTAAGGCAGCTTCTTGATGCCAACCCTTGCATTGAAGTTTATTACCATGTGCTGCGCGAATTTCCTGCATTAAATTGCCTCCATAAGCATAAAAAATTATTTTGGGCTTTCTGTATTAGTTATTAATCTTTAGTTATTAATCTGTGGTAATTAATTTAGCGTCAAGAAGGTTAATAATACTTTCCATTACTTCAAAATCTGTAAAAGCAACTTTTTCTAAAACTTCTTGAACAGTTGCTTGTGCGCCGATGGCAAAAAGCACAATTGCATCAACATTGGAGAGTCCTGATTGAACAGCCTTTTCTGTACCTGGTCTGAGGGGAACATCTAGGCCAGAAGAAAATTTAGTTCTTAACATCTCAAATTCATCCATTTGGCGATAACCTTCTAAGAGAAGGTTTTCCATACGATCTTTAATCAATGGCTTAACATTACATACCTTAGTTTCAAAAGTGAAACTCCCTTGTTCTAAGGTTAATGAGCGAAAAAAAGCTTTTAAGCCAGAATTTTTTCCATAAGAAGCATTAATAACATTTCCTTCATGAAAATAAATATGAACTGGATCACGTAAAAAACTAGTACTAACTACTAGCTCACCACTTTTTCGGTTATTATTAATTATGTGTAGTATATCTGGAAGTGCTACTTCAGCAAGTTGGCCTTGTAAAGCACCTGAAGTACCCCGACGATATTGGGCATCTTCAACTAATCGCCTGACTCTTAATTGTAGTTCACGTACAGAAAAAGGTTTACTTAAATATTCGCTAGCACCTTGTTCTAGCCCTTCTATTTTATCGTCAGTACTGCTTTTAGCAGTTAGGAAAAGAAAAGGGATGCTTTTAAGTTCTGGATGGCTACGAACTTTTTGTAGTAGCTGCATACCATCCATAATAGGCATCATATAATCAGAAATAATTAAATCCGGTAATTCTCTTAAAGCAAGTTCATAGCCTTTGCTTCCATCAAAAGCAAAAACTAGATCATATTCTTCTTCTAAGGCTGCTTGCAAAACATCTCGTGTTAAGGGTTCATCTTCAGCAATTAATAGTTTTGAACGTTGTATTAAAGGTTTAGCAGCTAAATAACTACCTGTGTCTTCACCCACACCTTTAGTTTTTTTAATGATTGACTGTACAATTTGTTGTAAGTCTTTTGCTTTAGTACTAGCACCTTCGTCTGTACGGGTTTTCTTTAAAATTGCTTGAACGCGTAGTTGAATGCCTAGTTTAGGTCTTTCTCTTGAAACTTTAGTATCAAATCCTAAGCGAAAATCCTCTATTTCACTCCATTTACCTGATTCTGGGATAATAAACATAAATGGAATAGTAGTAGTAGTAACATTTTCAATAACTTGTCTAAATAAATTATCTACTTTTTCTGGATGTTCAGTATAATCAACTATAACTAAAGCAGGCATTATTTCTTCAATTTTTTCTAAGGATGGCTCAACTTCTGTTTGCATTTCCGCAGCAACAGTGCTTAAGACTTCACTAATAATTGTAAGTAGTGATTCATCGCGTACTGCTACTAGAATTGTCTTCATTACTAGAACCCCAAAAGTTAATTAATAAATGATTTAGCGCAGGAAAATTGCTTCTATATTACGGCAAGCTTTAGCGAGAGACAAATCAAATCAGCTTATTTCTTAGTTTTGCATCTATTCACAATAATAAAAAATCTCATTTAATTTAGGAAGTTTATGATCAGCAAAACAGAAAATCTATCTGCTCAAATCTTAGGTAAAAAAGGAGAAGAAATAGCAAAAAAGTTCTTAAAAAAAGAAGGTTATAAGATTGTTGTAACCAATTTTACGGTATATCTACGTCGTAGTTTATCGGGTCAGCCTATTACTGGAGAAATAGATATTATTGCTTATGATGAGGATACATTGTGTTTTATAGAAGTTAAAACTAGAAGCAGTGATTTTTTACCACCAGAGGCGGCAGTTAATTTACGTAAGCAACAAAAACTTAAAAAAGTGGCTAAAAAATATAGACAGCTATTACAGCTTAAGAATATAGCTTATCGTTTTGATGTGGTAGCTATTTTACTGATGGAAAATAAATTAGAAATTAGATTAGAGAAAAACTTCTTTTGTAGTCGATAAAAAGCTAGTTTTAGCGTTAAAGAATTTAGACTACTGGTAACAATTCTTAGGACAATACAGAAGCTTCAATCAAAAACTTTCATTTATTTTTAGTGTAAATTTAATTTTTTCTGTTACCAGAATTATTTTCTTTAATTAACTTATAAGACTTGACAAGGTTAAATACTGTATCAAATACAAGCCCTTTAGTTTTAGTAACTTCAGCTACAACTATTTTGTTTTGTAAGTCTTTTATTACAATTTCGTTTTGATTAGTTAGACTTTGCCAAGTTTGACCAACTTTTACTTGTTCCATATAAATTCCCCTTATTATTACTTAAAAAAACATCTTAGAAGATATTTAGCAGCAGTAAAATTATGACGCACTGCGTTATAAAATGTCAAGACAAAATTTCTTATTTTCCGGCTTGAAAATTAGCTAATTCTACTTTGTCATGCGCACAGAAAACTTTTACTTCATCAGAATGAGTTTGTACAAGCCTACGTAAACGTTCTTGGTTATTTATTCTGGCTTCAGCATCTACTTGAACAATATTTTGAAAAAGCCATAGACCTGGTGTGCAATAATAACCACTTGGAAACATCTCCCCATGAAAAAAATATCCATCTCCACAATGTAACAACCAGTTTTCTTTTGTTTTAACAGCAATAGCAGAGTGTCCTCGGCTATGACCAATTAATGGCACTAACAATATTTCCGTCTCATCATTTACTAAGGCTTGTACTTTATCAAATCCATACCAAGCCTCACCTTTTTCTAAAGAATGTATTGCCCAATCAGGATTATGTTTCCACTGAAGCGATCGATAACGATTTTTTTCTTTTAAGCTAACCGGGTTCATAGCTGCCTTATATTCGGCTTCAAAAACATGTACTTTAGCTTGTGGAAAGTCTGAAAGTCCGCCTGCATGGTCAAGATCTAGGTGAGTAACAAAAATATGTTTAACATCTGCTAGCTTAAATCCTAGTTTAAGAATTTGTTGGGCTGCGGTTTCTTCTCTATCTAATTTAGGTCTTACTGCCTTTACAAAGAATTTCCCTAATCTAACTTCTGGTTGCTCAATATCTTGTAGACCTATTCCTGTATCAACTAATACTAAGCCTTCATTAGTTTCTATTAATAGACAATGACATACCATTTCACCAGGTGAGAAAAAGCCATATTTGGTAGCAGAAGTTATACCTAATAATGTTAAAAAAGGTAATTTTTTGCTATCTATATTACCAGTATTATCATAGCTAGGGCCATTAATTAAGTAAGAACTATAGGGACACATCGTAGCACAATTTAAGTGATGAACACGCATTAGTTAGATCCTAAGTAAAATTTTTAACAAAGTATTTTTTATAACCCTTATCAAAAATTTTTTCTAGCGGTTATGGAGATAGAAGTTTTATACTAAATAGAAGATATTTAGAGAAAAACTATTAATAATAGCTTAGAATCAAATAAATAGCTGGCAAGAATCTTTAAAATGCTCTTGCCGTCTCACTCTGCTTTTAATATGATTAACCCTAAGCAAAAAGACTTTTATAGACCCTTTAGCCAAGCCTGCCTGCAAGTTTTAGCTATTGGACTGTTAAAAGAGGTAGCTATCTTATAAAGGTCAGAAATATGCAAACTTATAGCAAGACAAAACCTAAATCTATCCGTGAAATTGGCCTAGCCTTACCAAATATTTTAGAAATAGCTCGTCAGGAATTAGCAAAAAAACGTCCTTTCCGTATGCAGGTTTCTGGCAATAGTATGACACCTAATATTTGTGATGGTGATTTTGTGACTGTAGAAGCTGTTGGACTACAAAAAATTCATGTTGGAGATATCATTTTATTTTCTAGTATAAGTAATACTGCGTTAGTTCACCGAATTACTAAAATTGAAGTTCGTAGTGGAGTAAGTTATCTTACTACTTGTGGGGACGCTTCTAGCTATGATGATGTCTCTATTCCACAATCAAATGTATTAGGCAGAGTAACTTTAATTGAACGAAAAGATAAATTAATAAATCTTAATAACCCTTTTACTAGACTATTATCTCGTTTATTTACCTTATTTAATAAATTAAAACAACGCTCAAAAAAAGATAGGTAATTTTCTATAGTAGAAAATTTTAGGCATTGATTACTTTTGTAAGTACCAAAGTTAAAATTATTATCCCTAGTGCAACTCTATAACCAACAAATACATAAGTTGTATGTGTCTGTAAATAGCGCATTAGTAATTCAATGCTAATATATCCGACAATTGCGGCTGCAATTGTTGCAACTATTACGGATGTGTTCATTTGCCCTGCTAATTCTTGTCTATATTTATAAAGTTCATAAACTCCAGCACCAAAAATAGAAGGAATGCTTAAAAGAAAAGAAAAGCGTGCAGCAGATTCACGGGTTAATCCCATAAAAAGCCCTGCTGTAATTGTTGTACCTGAACGAGACGAACCAGGAATTAAAGCAAAAGCCTGTGCAATACCAATAAAAATAGTATCAAATATAGTTAATTGTTCTACAGTGCGAATACGTCGTCCATGTAATTCAGCTAAAGAAAGAAATATAGCCCAAACAATTAAGCTACCTGCAATAACATACAAATTTTTAGTAAAAACACCTTCTATAGTTTTCTTAAATAATAAGCCACAAACTACAATAGGAATGGATCCAATAATAATATACCAGCCCAGCCTTGCATCTGGACTAAGGATCATGTCACGACCTTTTAAGTAATATAAATTGCCAACAAAAAACTCCCTAGTTATAGTAACTAGATCTGGAGCAAAATATACAAGCACTGCAAGCAGCGTTCCTAGTTGTATCACAGCCATAAAAGCTGTCCATTGTTCTGGGGAAAGTTTATCCATTGTTCCAAGTAATTTACCAGTTAGTGTCATATGTGCGGTGCTGCTAATAGGTAAAAATTCGGTTAACCCTTGAATAATACCCAATATTAAAGCTTGCCAAAAAGTCATAACGATACCTTAAATACATTAAATTTCAATTATTCTGTCTTATTTGGAATTAGTATATTATTGATTAATGTTATTAACTCACTTCGTCGGAAAGGTTTAGTAATTAAGCCTGCAAAACCTGTAGAAAGAATTTTTTGGCGTTCATTTTCTGGCAAGAATCCAGAAATAGCTATTACCTGTATGTTTTCCATTTCTGAAGATTTACGAAGCTCTAACATAGCATCATAAGGATTACGCCCAGGCATATTAACATCCATTAAAACTACTTTAGGTAAAAATCTTTCTGCCATTCTTAAACCTGCTTCAGTACTTCGAGCAGTTAAAATTTCATGGCCTTGACGTTCTATAATGGAAGTTAAAACCCTTAAACTATCCTCTAAATCTTCAATTATTAAAATTCTTGGTTGGTTGCTAGAAATTTTTACTCCATCAAATTGTTTATCTCTATTTTCAATAACAATGCTTTGTGGTGAGATTGGTAGACGTACAACAAAAGTGCTACCTTGATCTTTACCAGCACTTTCAGCTTGAACTTCACCCCCATGAACTTCTACTAAAGATTTTACTAAAGATAGACCTATACCTAACCCCCCATAACGACGAGTAGATGAGCTATCAGCCTGGCGAAAGCGTTCAAAAACTAGAGGAAGAAAAGTTGGTTCTATACCTATACCATTATCTTCTACTCGTACTTCTATCCACTTATCATTGTAAGAAGTACTAATTTTTACATACCCCTCAGCACGAGAAAACTTTATTGAATTAGATAGCAAATTCCAAAATACCTGTTGAAGCCTGTTTGTATCAGCACTTATTTCAGGCAAGTTCATAGTTAAATTTTGCTCAATTATAACTGCGCGGTTATCTGCCATTTGTTTTACTGTTTGCACAGCAGAAATTACCACTAAATTTATATCTGTTGGCTCAATTTCTAGTTTTAATACTCGGTTTTCTATCCTTGATAGTTCTAGTAAATCATTGATTAGTTGTTGAAGTGAATCAGCATTATTTAGAACAGCCTTTAAGCTATTGTAAACATCTTCCTCTAGTCCTTCATGTTCAATTAATAACTCTGTCCAACCACGAATAGAAGTTAATGGAGTACGTAGTTCATGAGAAAGTGTAGCAAGAAATTCATCCTTTAATCGGTTAGCCTCTCTAAGTTCTTGTAGGGCTTCTTGTAAACTTCCAACTAGTCTAGCATTTTCCATTGCTACACCAACTTGACGACCAATCGCATTAATAGATTGAATTTCATTAGTTTGAAATTTATGTTTTTGGCGATGAGCAACTAAAAGTAGTCCTAAACCACGATTTTTAGATTGTAAAGTAGTAATTAAAACTGCTCGCAGGCCCAAACGATGGGCAATATCTCTAAAAATTGGATCCGGCATCTCATCTTTATCAATATTTTCTATTACATAAGTTTCCTTGAAATCTGTTGCTGATTTAATCAAACTTCTCTGACTATTAGGTTGGGTAATTAAAGATAAAATTGATTCTGGCTGTTGTCCATGATAAGCAACAGGACGTAAGGATTCTTGCATTTCATCCAATAATAAAACTAGTCCTGTGTCGGCTCCCATCACTTCAACAGTTTTAGCAAACGCACTAACAATAATTTTATCTATTTCTAGCGATTTACTAATTTCTTCCGATATAGCATTTAATGTAGATAGCTCACGATTACGCTGGGCCATCTCTTTTTCTGCTTCTCTTTCCTTAGTAACATCTCTTACTACTAAAATCAGATTAGCAACTTTCCCTTTTTCATCCAAAATAGGGTCAATATTTTGTCTTAAAATACGTCTTCGCAAATCTTGAACTTCTACCTGCATACTAACACTAGATTTTAATGATTCTGCAATAGGTTCAAATCCAATATAAGCTTCAGGAGCAACAGAAAATAGCTTTGATCCATGTTTTCCTACCAAATCTTCATTATTAGGATTACAAAGCCGGCTAAGTGCTTGATTAACACAAATTACTTTTCCATCTTGATCCAGCAGTGCTACGCCATCTGTCATAGAATCAAAGGTTCGCTGCCAATGTTCTTGACTATCAGCAATATGACGAAATAGATAAGCATTATTTATTGCTACTGCGGTTTGTGATGCAATTGCAGCAACTAAGTCAATCTCTGTTTCTTGCCAAATACGCACTTTTTCGCACTGATGAAGACCCATAATACCTATAAGTTTTCCAGATTGAACAATTGGCACTATTAACAAAGACTTTACACCTGTATTAATTAGCTCTGTTTTACCTTCAGCAAAAGGATAATCCACAACATCATTAACTACTAATGGACGTTGATTTTTAGCTAACCACTTTAAGAGTTTAGGATGAAAAAACTCCAAGTTTTCTTTTACAGAAGAAATATCTGTGGCTAAATATTCGCTTTTATGTTCTAAACTATGAAGACGTGATGTGTCATAAATTGGCTCAAAATAAAGTAGTATAAAACACCGGTCAACAAGCAAAGATTGTCCTAGTTGTACAACTAATTTTTCAATTATTTCACTGCGATTAAAAGAATCTGCCAGGGTCTTAAACATCTGATTTAATAGAACTTCTTTTTCAGCCTGTGCGCGGCTTTGCTCTAGAAGATTTGCCTGGCTAATTGCTACTGCTACTTGATCAGCAACCGCACTAAGCAAACTTACCTCTTCTTTTTTCCAAAAACGTTGTTTACCTTGTTGTTTAAGTCCAATTATAGCAATTAAGCTTCTATCCACATAAACCGGAACATAAGCAGCAGCCGGTAACCCTGTGTCACCTGTTGACTCTGAAGTTTCTTCTTCTTTAATTTCTTCTTTAATTTCTTCTTTAATTTCATTAGAAAATTTTACTGAACTGGTAACAGCAAGAAATTTACCACTATTTGACCAATCTAAATTATCTCCAAAAATCCTTCTATCAACTGCCCGACCTTGCAAAGACTTTATTCCTGTTGCACAAAATTCACTTTCAATAACTATTTGCTTTTTATTGCTATTAGCTAGTCCAATAAAACAATGGTCAATAGCTAAGGTTTTTGCTAGTTCTTCTACTGTAGTTTGTAAAACTTGTTTTGGATCTAAAGAAGCCCGTATTGATGCAGTAAGTCTATTTAATAATGCTTCTCTTTCAGCTTGCCTTTGTAGTTTAGCAATTAGTTCTGCTTGTTCTAAAGCTATAGCTAGCTCTTGAGAAACCGTTATAACTAAATTCTGCTCATCTTTTGTCCATGTTCGAGTTCGATCACATTGATCTAGTCCAATAAAAGCCCGTTTATCCCCTGTTGTTGCTATTAAGTAATATAAAGTAGATCGTACATTATTATCTTTAAGATATTCTTCTATAGATCTAAGCAATTCTTCACTTTGAGCATCAACATACATCACAACTTCGCCGCTAGAAATGGTTTCTTGTAGTCCAAAATTATTTTTTATTGGAAAGATAGAACGTGTTAATGGAGATATATCTTTAGCACGATATTCAAAAACAATATTGCTAGTATCATCTTCTTGTTGAGACAAAATAATATAACATCGGCTAACTGCTAAATGTCGTCCAAGTTCATTAACAGCGTGTTGAAGAACTAATTCCCAATCCAGTTGTGAACCTATAGCTTTACTAATTCTCTTAATTAATTCTTCTCGTCGTACAGCTTGAACATCAATCCCTACATTTTTTACTAATTGTTCTACAGTACGTACTCGATGAATTGCGGCTGAGGTTTGCTCAACAGATTGTTGCAAGATTTGTACTTCTGTATCATCAAACCCAGATTTAGAGTGAGTAAAAAATAAAATTGCTCCAATAACCTGATCAGCAAAAGTTAATGGAAAAGCAGCACATCCAATTAACCCAGCATCTAGCCATTCTCGCCTTACTCTTAAAACAGTTTCTTTAGCTAAATTACGAATAATTAAATATCGCCAATTAGCAACACACCATCCAGGAATTGAATAACTTGCTGGTAGAAAATGCCCAAATTGAAACCTTCCTGTACTATAGCGGGCTTGCTCTGTATTAAGTAACCTGCCTGTAGTTTCATCAATAATATTTAGGCTAACAAAATCAAAAGCTAATATCCGTCTTAACTCCACAACTAGAGTATGAAATAAATCTGATACATTATTAATTAAGGTAAATTGCCTAGCTAACTCATTAACTAATAAATATCTATCAAATTGTTTGCGTAGTTCAGCGTAAGGACGAATTAGCTCTAAAATATAAGATAGCCCACTTATCAGATGCGCAAAGTGTGAAATTTCGCTTATTTCCCATTTACGTGTATCTTCAGTTTGTATAGTAATTAGTCCAACAATTGTGTCGCCTAATTGAATAGGCATAGACATTAAAGCAGCTATCTTCCAATCAGAACTTATTTTTTTGTTGTTAAAACGTTTATCTGTAGCAATATCATTGACAGGTAGTGGTAAAGTAGAATTTAGTAATTCTTCTGTATAATCTTCTTCCCAGGGAAAAGATTGTCCTAAAATAGAATTCATTCCATTAGCACAATATTCATAAGTTGCTTTAGCTCCAGCACGGCCTTTTTGTATAGTAAAAATCACTACCCTAGAAGCAGAAAAATCTTGTCCAAGTAAAATAACTGCTTCGGAAAAAATTTTTGAGGGGCTAGGCAAAGTGCTTTGCCTAGCCGGTAGTAAACTACGTACAAAATCCTCTGTTCTGCTCATCTCGAACTTAACCTAAGACTACCGAAATTATTAAACTTCTGGAACAGGCTGCCCCATCGATCGATAAATTGCTTCTATTTGTTCTTTTTCTGCTAAAGATTCCTTATGTGTTGGATCTAATTCTAAAGCACGCTTAAAAAGTTTTAATGCTTGACGATACTTAATACGTGGTGGTAGAGCTTCATCATACTCTATTTTACGTCCTAATTCATAAGTGGCTTGCACTAATTTTTTCTTAGCTTCCGCATTACTAGGATTTTTTTCATATTCTTTTTCTAAATTAACTAGTTCAGCAGGCTTTTCTGGTTCTGGAACTTTGGTGCTTGCTCCTGCGGCTGGTGCAGTAGTTGTACCCCCTCCAGATGTTGGAGAACTACCATATGTGCCACCAGAAGTTGTACTTGCTGGTTTTACTTCTCCAGCATTAATTTTTTCATTTTCATTTACTGGTTTAGGCTGATTTCCATCACAAGCCACAAACAATATAACGAAAGCTAACACGATCACAAATTTTTTCATAAATTAAATCTCCAAAAACTATACCTTATTTATATTTTGCAGGATTAAAATTTCCATCTAGCCTAGCATAAAACTATTTTCCTTCCCAAACACTTACAGCACAATAAATCCTGTAACACTTCAACTACAAACTGCTATAATCAGAAATTATTAGCAACAGAATTTAAGTCGTTTCGTATCTTTTTGCAAAGATTTCCTCTGAAAAAACCAAGGACAAAAAAATATGGTAGAACGAGTAATTAATCAAAGAGTAACCCCAAAAAGAAAAAGCTTGTGGCGACGTATTTTTACACCCAGACTTGTCTTTTGTTTAGGTATTCTAGTATTAGCTATGACAGGGGTTTTTGCTTACTTTTATGTTATTTATTCTGAAATGATAGATGCAAAACTCCAAGGTGATATCTTTGTCCGTGCTACCGGTATTTATACAGCCCCAGTAAAACTTAGAGTAGGCCCTTATACTAAAAAGGCTGAATTAATTACTTATTTAGACCACGTTGGTTATATTAGCGATGCAAAATTACGTGATCCAAAACGAGGTTTTTATACTATAACAGATAATGTAATAGAGATTGACCCTAGTGATAACACTAATATTGATGAGCAAGTTTTTTTTCCTCATTTACAAGTTAAATTTTCCAAAGATGGAAAAAACCTTAGTTCTATTTATGATTTAGATAGCAAAAAAGATCTTTCAGAAACCATTATTGAACCAGAACTGCTTACATCTGTTAACAGCGATAAAGAAAAGCGTAAAAACATAGAATACAAAGATTTACCACAAGAGCTAGTTAATGCAATTGTAGCAATAGAAGATCGTCGTTTTTTTGATCACCCTGGAATTGATTTTCGCGGCCTTGCTCGTGCAGTTTGGCGCAACCTTTCAGAAGGCGAAGTCCAACAAGGCGGCTCTACTGTTACCCAACAATTAGTCAAAAACTTCTTTTTAACCTCAGAACGAACTTTTAAGCGTAAATTCTCTGAAGCTTTTATTTCTGTTTTGCTGGAAACTAGATTAGAAAAAAAACAAATCTTCCAAATGTATTGCAATGAAATTTACTTAGGTCAAGATGGAAGTTATTCAATCAATGGTTTTGGAGAAGCAGCAAAATTTTATTTTAACAAAGATGTTAGCCGCCTTAATTTATCTGAATCAGCCTTTCTAGCCGGCATTATTCGCGGCCCTGGTTATTACTCACCTTTTCAACATGCTGATAGAGCTATCCAACGTCGTAATCAAGTTATTGATTCAATGGTGGTAGCAAATTTTATAGATACACAAAAAGCAGAAGAAGTTAAAAAGTCAGATTTGCAAATACGCCCCAAATCATCTAGTAGCAATGCTGAAGCCCCATATTTTTTAGACTATTTACAAACTAAAGTAAATGAAGAATTAGGTGATCAGATTTTTGCTCAAAACTCTTATCGCATTTATTCTACAATAGATATGGATCTTCAACGTGCTGCTGACCAGGCATTAAGAAACGGCCTAGCACAACTAGAAAAAGATAATAGCAAGCGTTTTAAGCCTGGTTCTTTACAAGCAGCCTTGATTGCTATAAATCCCAAAACAGGTGAAATTCTTGCAATGGTTGGCGGACGCGATTACAGCACTAGCCAACTTAATCGAGCTATTGAGGCTCGCCGTCAACCTGGCTCAGTCTTTAAGCCTATTGTTTACACTGCTGCACTTAATACAGCTTATGAGGAAAAAGACGACAAAATAATTACTGCCTCATCACAATTTTTAGATGATAAAGCTACTTTTAGTTTTGGCGAAGGCAAAACCTATGAACCTGAAAATTATGGGGAAAAATATACTGGTGAAAATGTTTCTTTGCGTTATGCTTTAACCAAATCTCTTAATGTTGTTACAGTTCGTGTAGCAGAGCAAACCGGCTATAACAAAGTAGCTAAAATGGCTGAACGCTTAGGACTACCTAAACCACAACCTTTTCCATCCATAGCTTTAGGAACAACTGAGGCCACTCCCTACGAAGTTGCACGAGCATACACAACTTTTCCTAATCTAGGTACAAGGGTTGAACCCTTTGCTATTAATCGTGTAGTAAATTCTGATAGTAAAACAATTTATCAAGGTACAACCAAAAATCAACAATCTATCTCTCCTCAAGTAGCATTTATTATGAATTCCATAATGCAAGATGTTATGAATAAAGGCACAGGCGCACGCGCTCGCACATTAGGCTTTAACGCAGTAGCAGCAGGAAAAACCGGAACTAGTCGAGATGGTTGGTTTGCTGGTTTTACTCCTAATTTAGTTTGTGTTGTTTACGTTGGCCTTGATGATAACTCTCAACTAGGTATAGAAGGTTCAAAATCTGCTTTACCTATTTGGACAGAGTTTATGAAAAAAGCTTTAGCAAAACGTCCTGACCTTGGCGGCCAAGAATTTCCTAGTCCTAAAACTGGTCTAACTCAAGTAACTATAGACGCTAAAACAGGTCTTTTATCTGCCCCTGAATGTGGTGGCGAATCTTATGATGAGTATTTTATTACAGGTACAGAGCCAAAAGATTATTGTAGTGCTAGTTCAACTTTTCCTGTTGATGATGGTGAAGAAGGCTATATTCCTCAAGATAATGACACTGTTAGTGTTAAGGAGGATGACACGCGCCCACGTCGTCAAAGAGTAATTAAACAAATTTTTAAGGAAATATTTAAGAAAAACAACTAAGGTTATGTTTAATCTTTATCAATTTTTTTTATCTACATTTTTGCTAATAAACACTTTTGCTTTTAATTTTGTTTTATATAATCAAGAAGAAGTTAAAACCCGCTCTAGATTAATAAAGGAAACAGAGGCTGTTTCTTTAGCAGAAGAATTTATTGTTAAAAATGGTTATACCCAACTACCAGCAACAGAAAAAAGCAAGCTTACCGCAGAACTTTATGACAAGCTAATTACTTTTGAACAAGTTATGAAGTTAAGACATAATAGCCTAAAACCTAAAGCCTATGGACTCATAAAAAAGCGTCGCACGGGTCAAGGCTGGACAATAGTTTTTGCTAGAACTCCAAACAAAGAATTTAACCCTGATAATGGTCGTGGTGTTTCAATGAATTTAGACGGAACTAATATTTTAATGGAACCTGTAGAATTTCCTCTAAATACTGTGGATAAACAGCTTAATATAGAAGAAAAATCAACAAAGATAGAAGATAATTTGGAAAAATAGTATGAAACCTGTTTTTTGTACCTACTGCAATACACATATTTATAACTACACTGGCACAATAGATAAACTAGAAATAAAAGCTCAAAACTTTGTTCCAACCAATACTAAATTTAAGGTGCCAGAAAAAGGCCAAGAAATCGTTTGCCCTAATTGCGCTATAAAATTTGTTGGTATTTCTAATCAAAATAACCAAATCCGTATGATTATTGATTGGCACTATCAAGGAACTGGCGAAGTCGGTTCCCTTTGATTAATTCTAATTACTTACTACTACTAACTTCACTAATAATTACACGAAAACCTATTGTAGGGCTTCCTCCTTTTGGTGTGGCACGATTTCGATGAGAAATCCGGCTAGCTCTAAGACTTTCTGCCCAAGATCCCCCACGAATAACTTTGAGATCTCCTGTTAATGGGCCTATTGGGTTTTCCTTTGGACTTTCTTGATAATACTGTGGAACATACCAATCTAGGCACCATTCCCAAACATTTCCTAACATATCGTATAAGCCTGTAGGACTAGGAGCATAGCTGGCTACTTTAGTTGTTGGAAGCAGTTCTCTAGCAGCAAATTCTAGAGTTGTACCTGCGCCAGATCCTTGTGCAGCATATTCCCATTCTGCTTCTGTTGGAAGACGAACTTCTTTTCCTAAAACTTTGCTTAACCACTGACCATAATCAACCGCATCTTGCCAACTAACATTAACAATTGGATGATTTGGATAATCTCGCATATAAACGCCCTGCCAATGTGGATCTTCTGGCAATTTTCGTTTAGTAGCCTGACAAAATGATAAAAATTGTGCATTAGTGATTTCTGTCCGGCTAATGGAAAAGGCTGATACTGTTATTTCATGCTGCGGCTGTTCTGTTATTGCTCCATCACCTTCAGCACTACCCATTAAAAACTTGCCTGCTGGTAAATTGGCAAATTCTGGTATAAGTACCCCGTCTTTATCCACACCATAAAAATTATTAGTAACTTTTAAGTTTGTCTTAAAAACTCTTGGTTTACCTAATTCTTCGGGCTTTGTTTCTGAAAGTAGCGATGGCAACGGGTTACGAGAAACAAATTTTCCTAAAAATGCAATAGATACCCCAAAACCTACCAACGCAATAATAGCTAATAATTTATTTCGGCGTGAAAGTAAAGAACTCAAAATATTACCCCTTAAAATTATTTATTTAAGCAACTATTTACTAGAGAATAAACTTAATTTTATAAATTCTAATAAGTTAAAAGTCTATTCTCTAACAAAAAGTTTTTCAAATCTAGCTTATATTCTAGTTTATAAATTTAAGGGACAAAACAAATTAAGCATAAACTGGGCTATAGGCTTGTTTATGCCAATTTTTTAGAAGTTCAATCTGTCCTTGATGATGCGATTTATGGCTAATTAAATGCCAAATTACCCAGTTAACTGGATAATCTTTTGAAACTCCTTCAAGAGTATTTATAGAGAGATAACTTGTTGAGGATAAACGTTTTATTTTTCCTAAAGTATGATAATGAATAGTGTCTAGTAAATCTAAATACCAGTTTAATGATTTGCTTGGAGCAGAACTTAAATTATTTGGTTTTGTATCATCCCAAAGATATTGTTTAGCATCTTGGCTAACTGTTTGACCAGATAAAAAAGCTTCACTATAAGCAATATGCAAAAGCAATGTCCCAATGTTTGGTGTATTAACTAAAGGTTGCCAACCTAATGCAGATTGAGGAAGTTGTTTGATTAAATCTATTAGTTGATTATGAGTTAAGGTTAATTTGTTTATACAGTCCTCAAGTAAATCTGAACTTGTTTCTAACTGATTTAGTGCGATGGATATATTGTTCACAATGTCCTCCTTACTACTTTAGTAAAAGTAGCAGAAAAAACTAAAGGTCTTAAAAACTAAAAAGCCCTGCGCCAAACACGCAGAGCTTAAGTAAAAAGCCTTTAGCCGTTTAGCTGTTTTTAACGTGGAGCAATTTGCTATAAATCGCCACAGATCCTAATTTGTCTAACACCATAGCTAATCTTGACTAACAAAGTCAAGAAAAATTTACTTTTATTTAGGTTAATGACTTTTTGAGCATCAAATTTACTTATTAAAAATAGACATTACTTGTTTTTATTTGAGCAAACAAATTTATCATCCTTTTCATCCAAACCCTTCAAAATACAAACAATTTCCTATTTAGTATTACTAGTACCTTATTAAATCAAAAATTGCCGGGAAATAATGTTACTTTTGTTGAGGTTCAAAGATGTTAAATTTTCAGAAAACCCCTCTAATATTTTTTCTTTTGTTATTTTTTGCCTTTACAGCCTTTGCTCAAGAGCAAAATAGTAAAATTGCCGCACCAACTCCAATTAATCAACTTACTATTCGAGAACGATCTGCAATAGTAGAACTAAACAATAATATTTACTTAATTGGCGGATTAAACAACCAACCCGAAACTAAAATTGTTGGTAAAAAAAAGACTCCAGCTAAAGAAAAATCTCCTAAAGTTTTTTCTACGATTGAAAAAGTTAACCAAACAACAAATCAATGGGAAGTTATTAGTCGCTTACCTGTAGGACTTTACGATTTAGCTGCCGTAGCACTAAATAATAAAATTTACTTAATTGGCGGATATAATTCTAGCTCAACTCCTGTCAACACAGTTTATTGCTTTGATCCTGCAAATAATAAGTTAACTAAAGTAGCACCTTTAGCAACTGCTCGCGCTGCATCAAAAGCAGTTGCATTTGATGGGCAGATTTATCTAGTAGGAGGTAAAAACAAAACACTGTTAAAAGACTTGCTTAGTTATGATCCCAAAGTAAATATGTGGAAACTACTACCGTCAATGATATCCCCTCGGGAACAAGTAGCAGTAAATATTTTTGAAAATAAATTATTAGTTGCTGGAGGTAAAGGACTTAAAAACTTAGCTTTAACAACTGTAGAAAGCTATGATCCTAAAACGCAAACTTGGCAACAACTCCCACCACTTCCTTTAGCAAGAGTAAATGCTAGTAGTCTAGTAATTTCAAAAACATTTTATTTAATTGGAGGACAAACCTTAAATCAAAGTAAATTAGAGCCTCTTACTAACATTGATTTTTATGATTCAAGTTCTAAACGTTGGTTAACAACTACAAAATTTCCTATTCCAAATAATTTAATTGCCGTAGCAATGGTAAATAAAGACATAAAGCTTTTTACTAGCGATGGGAAAAACTCTTTATTTCCAATTAATGAATTAGCTGCAATAAACCCAAACAATGACCAAGGAATTACTGCTAACATTAAGCCTGTTAATAATGACAGCCAACAACCCAAAGATCAGCCAAAAGAAACGCCTAAACAATCAACAAAACCTATTCAACCGCCTATTTCATCACCCAACAATCAACCTTCTAATAGACCGAGCCAACCAACAACTAACCAAACCCCTCGTTCAACTCCAAATAAAGCACCTATAATTTATCAAATAGAGCCACAAAAATTGCGTGTTGGGGAAGAAGTTTGTTTTACTCCACAAATAGTTGATCCAGAAAATGACCGTTTAATATTAACCTGTAACTTGCCTAATTACATTAGATATAGGATTAGTGGTTCAACAATTTGTCTGCAAGCAATCTCAAAAAACCAAAGTAATATTACTGGTTATGTTGTTGTTCAAGATTCTTTTGGCAATAAAACTAGTCAAGCTTTTAACTTGGAAATTTTAGAAAATCATCGTCCTATTTTAGATTACATAAATGACGTTACTGTTTATATTGGACAAAGCACAGAAATAAATATTCAAGCTAGAGATTCTGATAGCTATATTGACCCTGACCAAGATGGTCGGATTGCTTTGTCTTTAATTGATGGCCCTAACTTTGTCCAATTAACAGATTATGGAAATGGGCGAGGTAAATTATTTATTAATCCTTCTCAAAACTGGAATACGGCTAATAACCGAGTAACTATTGAGGTTTATGATTTTGGTAGCCCCTCTCTACGCAGCCAAATAAGCTTTAATCTCTATATCAAACAACCTAATCGCCCACCAATAATTGACCCTATTGCAGATATAATTATTCGTAGTGGCGAAACGTTACGGCTACCAGTAAATGTTTATGACCCAGATGGAGATCAAGTAAGAGTGCAATTTAATTATAGTGATGGGTACTATCGTAATCTTATTGAATATGTTACAGGTTTTTTAGTTTTAAGACCTGTTTTTGATCGAGAAGGATATTTTACTGCAACTTTAACAGCAACAGACTATTTTGGTAATCAAAGCCAAGAAAGCTTTTATGTTAAATTGATTGTTAACCATGCTCCCACTTTAGACCCTATCAACAATGTAGTGGTTGAAGAAAATAGCTCTCAACAAATTAACATTGTAGCTCGTGATGCTGATCGCAACCGTGATAGCAATGGGGATGGTTATATTAGGTTAAGGCTAAAAGATGCTCCTAATTTTGTAGAGCTTTATGATCAAGGCTATGGTCAAGCAACTTTGACTATCAAACCTCGTTCAGGTGATAGCGGTAGAGACAATAGAAAAGATTACCAAGTTGTTTTAGAAGTAAGCGATAATGGAAACCCTTCCTTAAGTAATACAACAAGTTTTAATATCACAGTAAAATCAGTAAATACCCCCCCTATAATCAGAGGTTTACCAAATCAATTAATTCGTATTCGAGGCGGTGAATCTTATTGTGCAGATTTTAATGTTAGCGACCCAGATAATGAGCTAGTTGCTGTTAATGTTACTTCTGATCAACAAAGATTTATTAATGCCGGTAATGCGTCAGTTTGTGTTAATCCTTCAGCAGACTTTGATGGCAGAATTACAATTAATATAGTTGCTAGAGATTCACGAGGAAAAGAAACTGTAGGTAGTTTTACAGTTCGCTCATTTGTAAATCGTCAACCTACATTTGTACAAACAATTAGAGATACATCCATTGAGGAAAATAAAACTCTTTCCTTAAAAGTGCGTGCTACTGATCCAGATAGTGAGCGAGATAACAATCAAGATGGCAGAGTAGATTTAAGCTTGGTTAATCCACTTCCATTTATTACTTTTAGAAATGATGGTCAAGGTAATGCTACATTGTTGATTAATCCTGTTGTTGGTAATGCTGGTAGTTACACTATTGAAGTGCTAGCTAGCGATAATGGCAATCCTAAATTAATTAATACTTTACGTTTTCAACTAACTGTTACACCTAGCAAGACAGAATTATCACCAAGTATTTCTGGAGCTAATTTTGAGTCCATGCGGTTAGTAATACAGGGTAGTAATTTTTCTGATAAATCTATAGTAGAAATCAATGGCAAGGTAGTTTCTCAAATTGCCCGACAAAATGAAGGCCGCATTCTAGTAACTGGTAGAAGAAAAGATCTATTCTTGCAAGTAGGGCAAAATAATATTGTAGTAATTAATGGTGATAAACGTTCTAACTCGTTTAGCTATTATTTTGAGAAGCCAAAAGGAGCAAATGATGATGAATAAAACCGTAAGCCAAAAAGGTAGTTAAAAGCAAATAAGGCAACCAAATTAAATTGGTTGCCTTATTTTGTTAAAATTTGCTGTACTTAAATCTAAGTATTAAGCGCGAAGCATCATCATATCTGATTGTGGTGGGCTTAGGAAGCCGCCAACTTTGCCTAAAATGTCTTGCACTTTTTGTGCTGCTGCTAATACATTAGAAATACCGCCGCTAACATTGTTTAAGCCATTGGTATTAACACCAAAGTTACCTAAGAATTTGGAAACAGAACCTAAAACGCCTTGTGCATCTTGTGCAAAGCCTGTGCCTTTGGTAATAAGGTTGCTAGCTTTACCTACAATGTCCATAACTTTTTGACCTATAGAACTTTGGCCTAATAATTGACCTGCTACCTTAGCAACGCCACCTAAATCAAATTTGCCATTTGAGAATAGTTGACTAGCAACATTGCCTAAACCGCCTAATAGACCTGAAGGATTTTTGAGAGCAGAAGGAAGGTTTTTAACTAAATCACCAAGACCGAATTTACCGGACATACCACCAAATACATCTAAACCTGTTTTGATTAAATTTTTGACGTTAAATCCACCGCTGAGTAAGTTGGTTGCTGCTTTTGCAATTGCTCCACCGATTGGGCCACCAAATAATGTAGCAGCACCTTGAATTAAGGTTTTTCCTAAACCACTGGTTGCAAAACTTTTTACTGCATTAAATGCACTACCTAAAGCTTTTCCAATTCCACCTAAGAATGCCATAACGAAATCCTCCTAAAAGTTTTTATTAAATAAAATTCTAAAATATTTTTACAATTATTTGTAATGTGTTTTGTTGTTTAGTTTATCGTATGGAAATTTTTAAAGTTGCGTATCAAATCAAAAAAATTACAAATTACAAAGAATAAATATACAAAGTTTCCAGATTTATTAATTTTCTTAACAAACAGCAAAATTACAAAATCCCAAAAATAAAATCTAATGTCCCAGAATTGGGATTTATGCTTAGCTTAAATAAGCTTAAATAAATAGTATTTTTTAAGTTTACTAATTAAATAAACAAACTAACTGCTTTTAATAGAATAACATAAAAATAGTATTTACTCTTAATGGAGGCTTGGCATTAAACTTGCGCTAGAAGTAGCTATCCAAAAATTTTAGGAGGCAAGTTATGGCTGCAAACCTTGATCTATATAAAACAACTATAAACACGCCACTAGTTTTTGCTGATGAAACCTTAAAAGATCTGATTCCCTGGTATGTAAAATCAGAAAAAGAAACCTTACTTTCCTTAGAATCTGCATTAGAAAATAAAGATCTTCCATTATTAATCTACCTTGGCGATATGCTTTATGGGCATGGAGCTAGTTTTGGTTTTCCATTGATAAGCAAAATTGGAAAAAGTATTGAGCAAGCTGCTACAAAAAAGAATTACTCCTTAGTTGCTGCTCTTATAGAAACACTAAAATTTTACTTACAAAATGTGGAAGCTACATATTTATAAGCTTTTAGCTATAAAAATTTTTGCGGCATCGCTACTAGCCCAGCAAGGCTATTTTAGCTAAAATAGCCCGTGTAACCTCAGCATTTTTTTCTAGCATGCTAATCACCTAAAAAAGCATTATAAAACTTATTCGCTAAGGAGGGTGTACCAGTAATTTTGGTACTAATACATTATTAAATGGAAGAAATAGTCAATGATCTTTCATCTTATAGCCGAGAAGAACGTCTACAATTTTGCCGTATAGTTGCTAATATGATTGCCGCTGATCATAAAGTTACAGACGAAGAACAATCTCAACTAGCATTACTGGTTTGGCAAGCAGGCTTGTCAATGTTTGAAGAAGACGTAGCAGATGTAGTTAACAAAGAATTAGAAAATCCTTCGCCTTTATCAGACCTGATCTCACATATTGAAAAACCTGATATGAAAAGGTGGCTTTATCGAGTAATGGTAGAACTAGCTTATGTAGACAATGAGCTAGCACCACAAGAAGCAGATAAACTTAGAGAAATGGCATCTATTTTTGGTTTAAATAAAGAAGCGGCTGAAAAATTAATTGAATGGACAAAAGAAAGTATTGAACTGGAAAGAGAAGAAGCGGAGATTATGAGCCGGCTGTAAACTTAAGCTAAAAACTTAAGCTAAAACCGGCTTAAGTTTTATTATTTAACAGTATGTTCTACAACAGTATCACCAAAAAGATTTTTCTTTTGAGTTTTATTAAGTAATCCTGCAAGAACCATTTCATGATAGGCGCGAACAACTTCTCCTTCTGGAATGTTGTTTGCGCGAGCTATTTCAGACGCTCTTGGCAATTTTTCACCTTTTTTTATTTGGTTATCACTAATCATAGTTTCCAATTCCGTTTTTACTTGTACATAAATCGGGCCAGTTTGTGAAACCTCTCTCATGGTTAACTTCATTACTTATTTTTTTCAGTATAGTATTTTTACTTCTATACTGCCTCCTCCCATTAATTAGAAATTAGCTAAGATTTTAGGAGTTGAGAAAACACCCCTTAATTTTTTGTTTGATTACGAAAAACTCTTTTTCTAGCTGTTGAGTTCCCAATATCCCAACGTCTTTATAGATAGAATTTTAGATTAAATCAAGCAATACTATCCTATTTTTATATAAACACTAACTTTAGTTACTTACTTAAATTTTAATAATATAACTTTATCTTTTAGTTCCTGTTGTTGGTTTAGTTATAGAATTATTTTTCTTAGTTTCTCCACTAGTAGAAGGCTTAGTATTATTTACAACCCTTGGACGACTAGAACCAGTAGTTGTGCTTGTTGGTTTAATAGAATTATTTTTTGGCGCAGTCACAATTGGTTTAGTACTATTTTTATTTGTACTATTTTTTCCTGGAGTCACTTGTGTTTTTGCGCCTGGTTTGGTTTTTGCAAGTGAAGGAGGTTTAACAGGTGGAAGTGAGCTTTTCCAGTCTGCATCTACATCATTAGTTGGTTTACTAGGTATTTTACTAGCATTCTTAGTCGAAGGTAATGTACTAGAATTAACAGAATTTTTATTGTCTGCACGAGAATTTGTAGGAGTATATCCTGGTGGCGGTAGCGGTGGTGGCAACGTTCCACCAGTAAAAACAGATTTATCACCTGATAAAACTTCTGGTAGAGGGATATTTCCTTCTAAACTATCTGTTCTAGAAGCTAAATAAACTTCTAATTTTTCTTTATATCTCTTTTCTTGGATTTTCTTTAGTTTTTCATCTGGTTCTGGAATTTCTGGGAATTTTTCAATTTCTTTATCTTTTAGATAGTATTTCATAAAATCTATCCAAACAGGTAAAGCAGCACTGCCTCCTGTTTCACCGCCACCTAAGCTTTTCTTTTCACCTTGATAACCAATCCAAAAACCCGCCACTAGACTAGGTGTATAGCCAATAAACCACGCATCTGTAAAATCATTTACTGTCCCTGTTTTGCCAGCAATTGGTCTTTTATTAAGGTCTGCTTCCTTTTCAGATTTAATTTTTTTGGCTGTTCCTGCTTCTACTACACCTTGCATTAGAGAAACTACTGTACCAGCAACATGAGGAGAAAGTACAGGTGTTAGTTGTGGCTTTTCTTCTTCTATTAATTTGCCATTGCGGTCTGTAATGCGTTTAATATAATGAGGTTTAGACCTACTTCCAAGGTTAGGAAATGCACTATAAGCTGCAACCATTTCAATTAGTGGAACTTCTGTTGCACCTAAAGCAGAAGGTAAATAAGGGGCCATTGGATTAGTTATTCCAAAACGTTTTACTACTTCTGCACCTTTTTGTATACCAACAGATTGTAATAACTTTACGGCTGGAATATTACGAGATTGAGCCATAGCTTTTCTTAGAGGAATTGCCCCCATAAAACTACCATCATAATTACGTGGTGACCAATCGCCATAAGATACGGGGCTATCAATTACATATTCATCAGCTAGCCAACCATCCTCTAAAGCAGCAGCATAGATAAAAGGCTTAAAACTAGATCCTGTTTGACGATTACCTTGTGTAGCATTATTAAATTTAGAAAGGTTAAAATCATAACCCCCTACCATAGCTTTAATCTCACCTGTTACTGCTTCAATACAAATAAAAGCACCTGCAATTTGTGGTAATTGTTCTATAGTAACTGTTAATTCTTTCTTTTCTAAATCGACTTTTTTAATATAACAAATAGCTAAATCACCTTTTTTAAATACTTTATTTAATGGATCTTTGGTACCTGTAACTTCTTTAGGGGTTATTGTTGCTTTATATTCACCTACTTTTATTTGTGCTAGTTTATCGCCAACCTCCATTACTAAACCTTGAACGTACATTTTTTCTTTAATTTCTTGATCCCAATCCGAGTGTTTATACTTACTTAGATCTTTGATATTTTCATCTTCTATTATATTGTGAAAATTGCCCCGCCATTTTGGATGACGACGCTCATAATCATGTAAGCCTTTTCGCACAGCTTGAACAGCTTGCAGTTGAGCTAGAGCATCAACAGTTGTGTAAACTTTCATGCCTGAAGTATGGGCAACTCTAGTTCCATAGCTCTCTTCTAGGTATTGACGGACTTCTTCAACAAAATATCCATAAGGTGAATTATTATTTCCTGTACGAGAATAAACATTTAATTTAATAGGCTTTTTCTTTGCTTTTTCTGCTTCATCTTTGCTAATAAAATTCTCTGCTACCATATTATCTATTACTAGATTGCGCCGCATTTTAGCCCGGTTCACATCACGAGTAGGAGAATAAGCACTAGGGGCTTTAGGTAATCCTGCTAGAAGTGCCATTTCTTCTAACTCTAAATCTTTGACAGATTTACCAAAATAATATAATGCTCCTGCTTCTATTCCGTAAGATCCTCCACCTAAAAAAATCTGATTACAGTAAAACTCCATAATTTGTTGTTTGGTAAATTGTCGTTCAATTTGTAAAGCTAGTAGTGCTTCTTTAATTTTTCGAGTGACGGATTTTTCTGGTGAAAGAAAAAGCATTTTAGCTAACTGTTGTGTCAGTGTTGAACCACCTTCAACAGTAGATCCTGCTTGAAAATTGCGCCATCCTGCACGCCCAATGCCTATTGGGTCAATTCCCCAGTGATGTTCAAAACGTGCATCTTCTATTGCCATAATTGCTTGTCGCATTTTTAATGGAATTTCGTCATAACTAATAGGCATGCGACGTTCTAAGGAAAACTCACCTATAACGGTTTTACCATCATCAGCAATAACTTGAGTTACTAAACTAGGTTTATAGTCAGCTAATTGTTTAACAGCTTGAGCATCATAGGTAAGGCCATATTGATAGGAAAGTTCTAAGCCCGTCAAAGTCCCTAAAATTATTGAAGTTAAAAATAATGCTAAAAGCGTCCACTTAGAAAAAAACCTTTGTAAAAATGTTGGTTTACTAGGAAGTTTTTCTGTCAGCAAAGTATTAGTTTTAACTACTTTAGGCGATTGGTTGTTACTTGTAGGCAAATTTGTAGCATTTGACTCTTGATTGTTTTCCATATCTTTTTCCATCGGGCCAGAAATTTTAGTTTGGATTAAACCTAACCTATTTTAGTTTGCAACTCTTTAGCTAGAAATTAAATATTTTAGCTAAAAGCCAATTTTAGCTAATTAATTTAGTTAGTTATATCATCTAAGTAAATTAATTAGCTAGAGATTAAATATTAGTCTTAAAAGCAAGTTATTTATTGCAAATAGGTAACTAATTATAGTTGTGTGCCTAAGATTGGTAAAGCAACAATCCTACTTGATATCTACTGATTATTTATTATTCATAGCGTAAACATTCTATAGGATCTAGTTTAGCAGCTTTTGTTGCCGGCCAAACACCAAAAACTAAGCCTATTAAAACCGATACTACTAAGCCTAAAGTTACAGCCCATAGAGGCACAACACCTGGTAAGGAAGGAACCAGTAGACTAATTAATTGACCAAGACCAACAGCTAACACAACGCCTAAAACCCCCCCTAAAAATGTTAGTGTCATAGCTTCAACAAGAAATTGAGTAACAATATCTTTACTTTGTGCGCCAATAGCTTTGCGGATGCCTATTTCCTTTGTTCGTTCTGTAACGCTTACTAGCATGATGTTCATAACTCCAATACCACCAACTAATAAGCCAATGCTAGAAACTAAAATTGCAATTATACCTATTCCACCCATAATTGAATCAAATTGTTGTACAAAACGATCTGCTGTACCTAAATCAAAATTATCTGGTTCATTAAATTTTACGCCTCTTTGACGACGTAAAATATCTTGAGCTTGTGATAAAGCTTGTTGCAACATTTCTGAGTGGGATTGAATAATTAACATTAAGGTTTCGCTACGAGGTGAAACTTTTCTTGCTGTATGATAAGGGACTAAAATATCATTATCTTCGTCATTTTCTCCTAAAAAACTACTTTTTCTTTTTTCCAAAACTCCAACAATTTCAAATTCTTTACCTACAAAAGTAACTTTTTTCCCTATTGCTTGAGAATCATTTTGAAAGAGTGCGTTAGCAACATTAACCCCTACTACCATAACATTGCGCTTATGTTGGTCATCAACTTCACTAAAAAATCTACCTTGCCCAACAGATAAATTAACTATTTGAGCATAATTTGCTGACACTCCTGTAACATTACCACGACGATATTTTGTTCCTTTATATTCAATTCTACTATCTGACCAATTAACAAATAAGGAGTTAGCAACATCTTTTATTGCACCAGCTTGTGCGCGAAGCACTTCTCCATCTTCTTCTTTTAGAGGTTTTCTAAGTCGTTCGGCTCTATCTCGTCCACCTACACGAGGGCCCGTAGAAAGATGAAAAGCATAAATATTATTTGTTCCATACTCTTCAATTACATTAACTAAGTTTTTTCTCAGTCCTGTTAATAAGGATGCTATTGCAATAACTGTCATTACCCCAATAACAATACCTAATACAGTTAAAAAGCTACGAAATTTATTAGCTTTTAGATTTTCTACAGCCATTACAATGATTTCAACAAAAATTAACTTTGGCTTTTTCATTTCTACTTGCTCCTTAATTCTTAGCTAATGCAATAATTGGGTCTAGTTTTGCAGCTTTATAAGCAGGATAAATTCCAGCAATCACACCTATTCCACCAGAAACAAGTATTGAAAGAAAGACATAAGCTGGAGTAATTGTCATTGGTATTGGAGTAGCAACTGTAATCAATTTAGCTAGTCCACTAGCAGTAGCTAAGCCTAATACACCTCCAATAGCAGAAAGCAGTGATGATTCAATCAAAAATTGTAAAAGTATCTGGCCCCGTGTTGCTCCTATTGCTTTACGTAGCCCTATTTCAAAAGTCCGTTCAGTAACGCTTACTAACATAATATTCATTACAACAATTCCACCAACAAGTAATGAAATTAAAGTTATTGGGACAACAACTACAGCAATAGCACCAGTAAATTGATCTACTTGACCATTTAGTTGATCAACATTAACTAAGCCAAAATCATCATCTTCATTGCCTTTTAGTTTATGTTTATTGCGCAGGGCTGTTCTAGCTTCTTCAATAGCTCTAGAAAAGACTTCTTTATCAGAAGTTTTACCATGTAAGGTAAGGCTTTGTTGGCGGCCAAAAATATGTCCATAAGTAGTAATAGGCATATAAATTATGTTATCAAAAGATTGCCCAAACATTGAGCCTCGTTTTTCTTCTATTCCAACAACTCTTAAAGGAATTTGTCGAACCTTTATAGTTTTATCTATAGCATCTATACCAGGAAAGAATTTATCTTTTACATCCATTCCAATTACACAAACCATTGCAGAATGCTCAACTTCTGAAGGCAGCAAAAACCGACCATCTACAATGGTTTTGTCTTCTATTTCCACCATATTTGCTGTTACTCCAGAAACTCTTGTCCCTAACAATTCCTTACCATCAAATTTTAGATCTATACCATTATTAACTTGTATTCCAACCGTTTGACAAGTATTACAATTATCACGTAACCAATAGTAATCTTCCCATGTTAATCTTTTATTGCGTCGATCCATCTTATCCCATTCATCATCAGAAATATTGCCTACAGCAGCTATTCGAGCAACCATAAAATGATTAACACCCAAAACACGAGAAACTATATCTGTTACATAAGTATTAAGACCATTAATAGAAGCTCCTACTAGTACAACAGAAGCTACACCAATGATAATACCTATTAAAGTTAAAAAAGCTCGTAATTTGTGGGCAAAAATTGATTGAAGGGCAATCTTAAAGGTATCTAAATAAAGGAATAATCTTTTCATAGTTTTTAAGTATTATTTAGGATTAGTAATTTTTAGGATTTGCTTGCATTACGACTCTTAGGAAAATAATGTTTAACATATTTTCTGACCTGCTAAAATCAAGCATCCATCAACAAAAAATTAATAGCTAAAAAAAGCTGACAATAAGTAAACGTTTCACACTCACACTTTATTAACAAAAAATTTTTGGAGAAATATTTTGTCAGTAATTACAGAAAAATTTCGTCAAGCGCGTAAGTTGCGAATGCAGGGAATAAAAGAAGGTCAAGTCTTAACCGGGCCTCAAACCGTGCATATAGATTTAGCTAACGGCTGTAACACTAATTGCACAACTTGCTGGGATCATTCGCCTTTGCTTTATTTACCTCGATCAATGGAATGGAAGCGTAAACAGTTTGATTTTGAAGCGTTTAGAGAATTAGCCAAAGATCTTGATAGCTTAAATTCTGTTGAAGCCGTGATTTTATCAGGCATGGGAGATCCTTTTGTTAATCCAGCTATCTATAAAATGATTGAGGTATGCAAAGGTTATGGATGGCATACTACGGTACTTACTAACGCACTTTTAGCTAATGCAGAAAAAATACTCTCGCTAAATGTAGACATGATGCTAATTTCTGTAAATGGCGTTTCTCCAACAAGTTACACAGCATTTCATCCAAATTTAAGACCTGCTGATTTTCAAAAACTTTGCCAGTTATTAGAAACTTTTGCTTGGGCAGGTAAAAGATTTAAGCATGTCCAAGTAATTAATCAGGATACAGCCGAAGAATTAGTTGAAATGGTTAGGTTTGCTAATAAATATAATACTAGCAGCATTACTTATAAATTAGCTAGCTTAAGCCAAGGAACTGAACGTTGTGCTATTACAGAAGGACAACAAAAATTACTCCTTGATGAGTTAATCCCACTAGCACGCCGCGAAGCCGCTAAATTAGATGTAACAACAAATTTAGATGTTTTTGAAAAACAAGTCGCTATTGGAGGCTTGTCAACTGCTCCAATTAAAGAAGTAGGTTGTTTTATGGGTTGGAATTACTCGCGCGTTACAGTAGAAGGAAAAATTTTATTTTGCTGTTCAACTGAAGTAGAAGTAGGTAATTTAGCAGAAGGTAAATTTTCTGAGCATTGGTATAGCGAAAAATGGCAAGCTGTCCGTGAACGGCTTATGCAGGGACGTTATTATCCTAGTTGCGCCCAATGTGGCAAACTAAATCAAAATGTTAAAATCGGTGCAAAAGTAAAAGAAAAATTTGGTGAAGAAATATATCTTTTACGAACAGGTAGAAGTTAAAAGAGGTTAAGAATGAAAGATCGATTAACAGGCTTGCTAAATCGTACATTTTTAATTGAACAACTAGATAAACTTTTAGAAAAAACAAGCAGTCCTGCTTTTTCTCTACTATTTATTGATATAGATTTTTTTAAAGCAGTTAATGATTTTCATGGTTTTATTGGTGGAGATAAAGTTATAGTCAAAATTGCAGAAGAGTTATCAAAACAAGTTCAAAGCCGAGGTTTTGCAAGTCGTTATGGAGGCGAAGAATTCGCAATTTTATTGCCAGAAACTAATTTACAACCGGCAACAGAATTAGCTGAATCTATACGTATAGCAATAGAAAATACTGATTTTTTCCCTCAACAATACTATAACCGAATAACAGTTACTATTCTTGTAACAGAAATTTCAAAAAATGCTAGTCATAGTAACGCCGAAGAAATACTTAAAAAATTAGATGACTTAGTTTTTGAAGTTAAAAAGTCTGGTCGTAACCGAGTTAAAGTTATTTAAGCAGCAAGTTCTAGAGCTTCTTTTAGAGTAAATTTTTGCTCATAAAGAGCTTTTCCAATAATACAGCTATCTACTCCACTTAAAGCTTTTAAGGCACAAATATCAGCTAAAGAGCCTATACCGCCAGAAGCGGTTACTTTTAATTTACTACTTTCTGCTAGGTGTTTAGTCATCGGTAAATTTGGGCCTGTTAGCATTCCGTCCTGTGAAATATCTGTGTAAATTACCCGTTCAATCCCTAGTTCAGAGACTTGTTTAGCCAAAGTTACTGCGTCTATTTCTGTAGTAGTTTCCCAACCACGAGTTGCAACTTTACCATTACGGGCATCTATGCCAATGGCTAAATATTTTTGATATTTTTTGGCTAAATTAGCTAACAAATCACTGTTTTCAACCGCTATTGTACCAAGAACAATCCGACTAACCCCCATTTCTATAAGGTTTTCTACAGCTTTTTCATCTCTAACACCGCCGCCAAATTCTATTTTTACATTTAACTGCTGGCAAATTTTCTTAACAATTAATAGGTTTTGTGTTTTGGCACCCGCAAACGCCCCATCAAGATCAACAATATGAATCATTTCTGCACCTGAAACTAAAAAGCCGTTAGCAACAGCCAATGGATCTTGATCATAAATTTTTACTTTTTCTTTATCGCCTTGAGTAAGACGAACACAACAACCATCTTTTAAGTCAATTGCTGGCAAAATTAACATTTCCATATATTCCTAACTTATAATAACTACAACAAACTAAATTACAACATAAGCTAAAAAAGAAAACATAAACAGCAACAAACTACTAGTTTAATTTGCTGATCTCGAATTCTATTTTTAAACTGCTTGTCTATAGAGGTTGCTCATAGAATTTATAGCCTATTCCAGGTTCAATTAAAATATAATGAGGCTTTTCTGGATTAGGCTCTATTTTATGGCGCAATTTATTTACTAAACCTCTTAACTGCTGACTATACTGTGAACGGGTGTAAAGAGTGATTTTCAAAATAAAGTAAAAAGGTTATGC
>CAZBMZ010000010.1:0-169657 GCA_964492845.1 uncultured Clostridia bacterium | reverse complement strand
AGAAGTCGGGTTTTATAGGCTTGCTGTAATATTTGTCTATAAAATTAGAAACTATTATAAATATTTCCTACTTTAAAGAATATTACTAAGGAATACCTAAGTTTTATGTTGAATAATAATCAGCCAGCAATACTTCTTACTGGTGCAAGTGGGTTTTTAGCTGGAGAATTGCTTCCACGACTACTAAAACAATACAAAGAATCAATAATTTATATTTTGCTAAGAGCAGAAAATGAAATAGAACTTTTAAGTAGACGAGAAAAAATATTAAATTTTATAGATATTGACTCAAAAGATAAAAATAGAGTGATTGCACTAGCTGGAAATATAGAAAAAGAAGACTTAGGTCTTGGAAGCGAATATAACACTATAGCTAGTCAAGTAAATGAAATTTATCATTCTGCCGCTAATACAAGATTTGACCAATCATTAGAAAAGGCCAGAAGTATCAACTATTTAGGTACAGAAAATATTTTACGTTTTGCCCAACAGATAAAAAAAATAGGACACTTAATTAGATATCACCATGTTTCTACAGCTTATGTTGCTGGTGATAGAGTTGGAATAGTCAAAGAAACAGACCTGGACTTTGGACAAGCGTTTTTTAATACCTATGAGCAGTCAAAATATGAATCTGAAATGCTTTTAAGAAAAGCATTTGATGAATTACCCATTACTGTTTATCGCCCAAGTATTATTGCTGGGGATTCTATTTCTGGTCGTACACCGCATTTTTATGTAATTTATGAACCTATGAAATGGATTTATTTTGGACAGTTAACTTTTCTGCCTTGTCAGCCAGAATTAAAACTAGATATAGTTCCAATAGATTATGTTTGTGATGCCATTGTTGCTATTGCTCAACAAGCCAATACTGTTAACCAAACCTTTCATTTAACAGCCGGCCCTGATAAAAGCATTAATATGTATGAAATGGTAGATAGCTGTATCAAAGAGTTTAATGATTATAATAAAGAAATAGGTAAACAGCTTATAGCACGTCCAGAAATTATCACACCAAACTTAATAGAGAAAATGGAAGGTACAATGCGTAAGCGTTCTGAACAGCTTTTTCAACGTGCCTGGCAACAAATTCAACGTCATATGCCTTATATAATTTCAGAAAAAGTTTTTGATGATAGTGCTACTAGAAAAGCCCTATCAAATACAAAAATTAGTTGTCCAGCTTTTCGGGATTATTTACCTGTTGTGGTTCGTTATGCACTAAAAAAAGAATTTCGTTGATAATAATTTTTAGCCTTGCAAAAGATGTTTTGTTAATATCTACCTACTAAGTTAATATAGGAAACGCTGCGCTTAACCTCTATTTTAATTTAACAAAACTCCCTTGAGAGAACTTAAGAAATGTCTAATACCGTCACTATTTTATTAGAGAAATGGCAAAAAGGCAGCCAAGAAGCTTTATCAGAATTAATTCCAATAATTTATAAAGAACTCCACAGACTAGCTAATCATTATCTTCGAGCAGAAAGAAGTAACCATACTTTACAAACAACAGCGTTAATTAATGAGGCATTTATAAGCTTACTAGAAGATAACAATAATTTTGCCAATCGTTCCCATTTTATGGCAATAGCCGCTAATACAATGCGGCGTGTACTTGTAGATTATGCTCGTAAGAAAAATGCTCAAAAACGCCAAGGTGAAGTTTTTGCTATAACTTTAACAGGAATAGCAAAAAGCATTATGACTCAGGATGTAGATCTGCTTGTTTTAGAGCAAGCTCTTAGCAAACTTGAAACTATAGACCCAATGCAAGTTAAAATAGTAGAGTTACGCTTTTTTTGTGGTTTAACAATAGAAGAAACTGCAACTATCTTGGGAATTTCTGCAACTAGCGTTAAAACTGATTGGGCAATGGCTAAAGCTTGGCTACATAGAGAATTAAGTTAGGAATTATTGATGACCACTGAACAATGGAAGCAAGTTAAGTTATTATTTGAGCAAATAATAGACTTAGAACCTACTCAAGCAAAAATTTATCTTAAAACTAATTGCCAAGATGAAGATGTACGTAAAGAAGTAGAATCTTTACTTTTTCACCATGAAAAAGCAGATGACTTTCTACCAGAAAATAAGGCTATAGAAACAACTGTTTTGGTAGAAACAAAAAATCCTAATGACCAATTCTTTAATTCTCTGATAGGTACAGAATTTAATCACACTTACTTAATAGAAGAATTAATAGGTACTGGTGGGATGGGTGCAGTTTTTCGTTGTAAACATCTGCTCTTAGGCAATCAAGTAGCTATTAAAATAATGCCTCCAGCCTTTAAGAATAATGCGCATTTTGTAAAGCGTTTTCGTCGGGAAGCTAGGGTTGGTTGGGCTTTGTCTCATCCAAATATAGTAAAAGTCCTAGAATTTAGTCAAAATAAAGATGGTATCTTTTTTATAGTAATGGAATATCTTAATGCTAAAACCCTAGCTGATTATATAGAAGAATTTGCACCAATACCTTTAAGTAGATGTGTAGAAATCCTTGAACCCTTATGCAGTGCTTTAGAGCTAGCTCATAAACGTAAAATTTTACATCGGGATCTTAAACCTTCCAATGTTCTTATTGGTGAACAAGATGGTAAAGAAGTAATAAAATTAGCTGATTTTGGGATAGTTAAACTACTTGAATTTGATGGACAAATTACTAATGAAGGAGAAGCCCTAACATCTAAGGAAGCAATAATTGGTTCACCTAACTATATGTCTCCTGAACAATTAATGAACTATACACTTGGTCAAACATCAGATATTTACAGCTTAGGTGTAATTGTTTATGAAATGATTACTGGACAACTACCTATTTTAACTAGTGATTTTCAAGAACTAATTACAAAAAAAGTAAAGGGTGCAAACTTTATTGCTCCATCTACTTTGCAGCCTAATTTATTCAAAGAAGTAGATAAAATCTTGCAAAAGGCTCTTATACCTATTCCACAAAATAGATATCAAAGTGCAGATGAACTACTTAAAGCTTTTAAGAGTCTTTTATAAAAAATGTTGATTTTAGTAAAATTGTTAATCAAAACAAAAAACAGGCTTTTGGCCTGTTTTCTATTTTGGACGTATGAGAAGGCTTTTATCTATAAGTTGCACATTGCTGATTCATTCTAGTAGCTTGACCCGCAGTAAAATGATCCATACAAGAATCATCTGTATAATCCATAAAATTTTTAATTGGGTCTACACCTGTGCTAGGGCAAGTGTTACGTCCAGTAGGACAACCAAAAGCAGCACTTTTTTCTGCTGGAGTATCGGATACGGAATCATTAGTCTTAGTGCATCCACCTTGAAATGTGTGAAAAAGTCCTGCCCAATGTCCTACTTCATGTGTTCCTGTATCGCCTAGGTTATATGGTGCTGCACTTCCACCTGGTAATGATGAAAAAAGTAAAACTACGCCGTCATCTTTTGGTTTGCTTGCATAGCTAGATGGGAAAGTTGCCCAACCAAGTAACCCCCCACTTGGATTAGCAGTATAAATATTTAAGTCTCCTTTTCCACCTCTACGAAGAGCCGTTTTACACTGTGTTTCAGCACTTGATCCTGGTGTCATTGTGTACCAAGTGCTATTAACCGTAGTATCAGTGCCTGATAAAATAAAAGAAAAACCAGTGGAAGCAAAAGCAGCATTTAGCACATTAATTTGGTTTTGAATTTGGGTTGCGGTTACTTCACCATTAGCAATACCTGATCCTTTAGTGATTGTATGCCAGAAGACATTAAATGTTTTTGGTGCTTGTGGAAGGATTCCACCATTAGCTTCGGTTAATGCTGCTAACTTGATTTGAAAATCTTTTTCTGCTGCTTCCATTTTGATTGGATTAAGATATGAACCACAACGACGACCACTTTCTACAAATGCACGTTGGTTTACATACTCTGTGTCGCCTAAAGTAAATGGCACATTTTCATTTGGATCTTCCATTTCACCTGTTGTAGGTTCACTACCCATAACAGGGCCTTGAACATTAGGAGTTGCTTGACTATTACTTGTTAAGAAAATACCTGCACTTAATAATACTGCTGTAAGAATTGCCATTACTTTAAATTTTGTCATTTTGATTTCCCTTTCTGATAAGCCTTTTAAGCTAGATAAGATTTTTTTATAAGATTTTTAAGCTGTGTTTTAGCTTTTGACATGTAAGGCGCAGTAGTACAAAAAAGAGGACAGAAAAATTTCCAGGATTTTCCTACTTTTTTCCATGTTAATTTTTAAAAGTAAATTTACTGATAGAGATTTTCAAAACGAGTATAGTTTTTAATAAAGGCTAATCTAACTGTATCAATAGGCCCATTTCGTTGTTTACCAATAATAATTTCCGCAACTCCTTGATTTTCTTCTGTTTGGTTATAGACCTCATCCCGATAAATAAACATAACTATATCGGCATCTTGCTCTATACTATTATGTACTAATGTATTATTACTTATAAAATTATGTAATTTATCAACTGTTAGATCATAAACTTCTTCTATGCCATCAGGTACAATTGAAACAATTTTGTCCCAATAAACATCACTTTCAGCCAGAGCAGATAGCTCTTCAGATCGAATTATTTTTGCTACATTAGAGGCTCTTTCACGGCTAAGGTTTTGTGTATAGAGGCTTCTACCAGAATAAGCCATACCTAAAGATGCTTGTAGTCGTCTATGAGATATTCCTAAAGATGTTATAGATGGCATTAGTTGTTCCCAAACTTGAGCAGGTACAATATCTCGGTTTGTGTTAGCTGACTGACAAGCTAATTGCTCTAAAATAACTTTTGAATGTAATGGTTTATCCTGACCTATTGTTCCAACTTTATTTAGAAATGTTTCTATTTCTGCTTTACCTCCTATTGTTACATGATACTGATCGCGGCCTTTGTTTTTCTGAGCATGGCGAGATAAAGTAGCATTTATACTTAAACGTAGTAAAAGTGACTGAATGCCAATTGCTAATTCAAAACTACTAGAAGCATAATAGATACTTGGATAATGAGTCTTTTCTGGATAAGATTTAATACATCCATCAGTTGACCATAAATGACGTAAAAAACAAGCAATACCTTCTGTAGACTGGGCAAATACCTCTTTAGGGACTTTCTTTTCATATGATCTAAGCCCAAATATTCCTAATTTATCTAGCCAAGTAGCAATAGGATTACGCTTATTATGTGTAAGCCTTTCTTTTGCAGATAAATAAACTTGATACCAAGTGCGCTCTTGTTTAATACGAGGAACTATACTATCTCCAAAAACTTGATTAGTTAAATTAACTACTATTTCTGCTAAAGAGAAATCCTTAGTTGTATATTGAATTGAATGACGTGGTAGGGTACAGCCATCACCTATTAAGTGTCCTAACAACGCTAATTCAGCATCAGTCATAGTTTTAATATTTGTTTCTGGAAGTTGTCTTGGTAAGGCTATGCGGCTAGTAGTATCTAGCTCATCAAGGCGTTTCCAACCATCTATTGTAAGAAATTTATGGTTTGCAGTTGCTCTTATAGTGCGTCCTAATTGGGTTGTAAGCTTGTAAACGGGCTTTTTTCCCGTTGAAAACGAATTAGTTACAATTGCTGGCTCAAATTGCCAAGTTCTAGTATTTAAGCCTAAGACTTGGAAATTGGTTTTGCCAATCAAATCTTTAATAGGAGAGTAATGACCAACATCAGGTAAATAAACTAAAGTTTCTCCACTAAGACAACCAGATTCTCTAAGATCAGCTAAGTGGGGGCGGTGGTCGGTTCTGGTTTCTGGAGCGCGTGAAAGTTGGCTAAGTGCTAATAATGGAATATTTAGTTCTTTTGCTAAAGCTTTTAAATCGCGCGAAATTTGAGAAACTTCTTGTTGACGGTTTTCTATCTTTCCTCTGCCTCTAATTAGTTGTAAATAATCAACAATTAGCATATCCAGGCCATGCTCTGCTTTTAGACGACGAGCCTTAGCACGCATTTCTAAAATTGAAATTCCAGCCGTGTCATCAATAAAAATTCTTGATTGTGAAATAGTTTGAAGACCTGCGCCTAAACGCGCCCACTCATCCCGATTAAGAAATCCTCCTCGCAAACGATGTGCATCAACTTGAGATTCAGAGCAAAGCAAACGTGAAACTAAAGCCTCTTTGGTCATTTCTAGCGAGAAAACGCCTACAACTTTATCTGTTGCAATAGAAGCATTTTGAGCAATGTTTAAGCCAAAAGCAGTTTTTCCCATGCTAGGTCGTGCCGCAATAATTACTAAGTCAGATGGCTGTAAGCCATTAGTTAAGCGATCCAGTTCAGTAAAACCCGTAGGTATGCCAGTCATTACTTCTTGGCGTTGAGACATTTTTTCTATTAGCTCTAAATGCTGTTGTGCTATTTCAGAAATACTAACAAAACCTGTACGAATGCGGTCTTCAGCAATTTGAAAGATAAGCTTTTCTGCCTCGTCTAAAATTTCATAAGGATCATTTTCTTGATCCATACAGGTATGAATAATTTGATTAGAGCTTGTAATTAGGCGACGGAGTATGCTTTTTCCTTTAATGATTTTAGCGTAGCTATCAATATTGCCCATACGGATAGCACCGTCTAAAAGGCTTGCTAGATAGGCTACCCCACCTATTTGTTCTAGTTCAGAAGTTCTAGAAAGTTGTTCTTGGAGTGTAATTAAATCTATAGCTTGACTAACTTCTGAAAGATTTATCATTTTTTCAAAAATACGACGATGAGAGTCAAAAAACAAATCATCTACCTTTAGTAGCTCTATTGCTTGATTACAAAGGCTGTTATCTAACAAAACTGCTCCTAATACTGCTCGCTCTGCTTCTAAATTATGTGGCAGAGGACGTTCTAAGGTTAAATCTTTAGGAGAAGATTTAGGATTTTTTGACATTTTTATAATCACCTTCAGAAGTTAAAAACGTCCAATATAATAATTGAGGTGGTTGACTGTAGCAAACGGTTAAAGAAATTTCTACTTTTTAGAAAAAACTGGGAATTTAAGGTAATAAAGTCTTGACATAAACTATTTTCAAGCGGTAAACTCCCCACTTCACCAAAAAGATAATTTTAGTTGATCCCTTGGGCGGTTGGCTCAGTTGGTAGAGCATTGGTTTTACACACCAAGGGTCACTGGTTCGAGTCCAGTACCGCCCATTAAAATTTTTCCCTAAAGAAAAGCAGCCCAAGGGCTGCTTTTTTTGTCTAACCAAACAAATCTTCTCACCAAAAAAACTTATGGGGAACTTATGGGAATAGTAGATCTATATTCTTTTCGCGCCCGCATTGCTTTAGTCCTAATTCTTACTTTAGTAATTGCTACAGGAGTTTTATTTTTATTAAATCAATGGGCTGAAAGAGCAATTGTTAAAAAAGTAGAAAAACAACGTGCTGAATTTGCCTTAGCAATTAATGTTGCACAACGTTCTATAACTAGCGATGAATATGTTAGGACATTTCTTAAACAAGAAAAAATGAAGGATGCTACAAGTTTTTATGTTAAGCGGATTTTGGTTGTAAGAGAAGATGGAGTAATTGTTGATAGCTCTAATGAAGATGATAGAGATAAACACTTTGATACTTTAGATTATGGCACATTTGAGCAAGCAACAGATTTTGCTGTTTTAACTAATCAGAATTTACCTTATAAAGTTTATACTTTCCCAATAGAAACACAAGTTCCTGCTAGCTATGAATTAGTGGATGAACCTTCTATACAAAAGACTTATATAATCATTATTTTCTCAGATGATTTAAGCGGACAATTAAGAGCTACTTCAACTATAAGACTTTTAGGAACTGGAAGCGTTTTGACTTTATCTGTAGCAATATCTTTATTTTTAATTTTTGGTTTTATTAAACCTTTAGCAGATTTAGTTATGGCTGCACGTAGAGTTGCTGAAGGAGATTTTGATATCAACTTAACTGTTATAAGGCAAGACGAGCTAGGACAATTAATGAAAGTCTTTAATGAAATGGTAAAGGGTTTGAGGGAAAGACGAGAACTAGAAGCTAGGCTTCATCGTGCAGAACAATCAGCAATAGTTGGACGACTAGCATCAGGTATTGCACATGAAGTAAAAAATCCTTTGAACTATATTTCTTTAACTATAGATTATTTACGTAGCAAGTTTGCACCATCAGATGAAAATGCTAGAGAACGTTATACAGAAAAAATGGATGGAATAAAGGATGAAATTAAACGCTTAGATAGACTAATACGCAATTTTCTTAGCTATGGCCGACCGCTAAACCTTAATCCTAAACCTATAGATTTACGAGAGTTAATAGGAGGAATTTTAGCTTTAACTACAGAACAAGCTGAGCAACAAAATATAAAAATGCTGCTAGATGAAGAAACAAAAATCCCTATTATTGAAGCAGATGTTGAACGCTTAAAAAGTTGTTTTTCTAACTTAATTCTAAATGCACAACAAGCAATGTATAACGGTGGAAAGTTAGAAGTTAAATTTAACCCAACTAATAGTGGGCTAGAAGTAATGATAATTGATACAGGTAACGGTATTGAAACACAAAACTTAGAAAAAATATTTGAGCCTTATTTTTCAACAAAAGAAACGGGTACAGGTTTAGGGCTTGCCTTAGTAAAACGTATTGTTGAGGGTCATGGAGGTAATTTAACTGTTAGTAGTGTTGTTAATGAAGGTACTTCTTTTCGTGTTTGGTTACCACTTCAAGCAATGGAAAATGGCGAGGAAAAAATAGCATTAGAAGCTATGCCATCCATTTAACAAAAATATTATGTTTTTGCTCAACAAATAAAATCAGCGTTTTGGCTTGTCCCAAACTTGTTGAAAGTTTTCGATAGTTTCTTTTAGAGTTGTTAGTTCTGATAAGGCTTTTTGTATTTGTGCAAGGGTTTCTGTTAGCTTTGTATATTGCATGCCATTGGATTCTAACCAAACAGATGCTTGTTCTACTTGATCAGTTTTTATCATAAGTAATTGCTCACAATAAGTTAAGTATTCCATTAATGAATGGCAATCTTGTTTGATAATGCCAGAGTTGGGAAAAGCAAAAAGTGTTGAAACAGGTACTAGAGAAGGGACATGAGAAAATTCATTAATTGTTGTTGCAAATTTATTTTTACTTGCTGTGTTGCCTAACAATTTAGTTCGTTTATGACTTTTTTCTATTTCTTCATCAGGATCAAAAACTGCTAAAGGTTTAAGTGCTGCTGTTAATGATTCATTAGAAACATCTTGATTAAGAACTTCTCCTTCAAAATTAGCTAAAATTAGAGTGATATTGTCTTGTCCACCACGTTCTTTGGCTAGTTGAACTAGTCGCCAACAAGCGTTTTCTGGAGTAAGTGAGCTAGCAACAAAACAAATTTCATCAGCACGAACTAAATTAGATAGCCCATCTGAACAAAGTAGTAAAGTATCGCGTCGTTTTAGCTGAAACATACTAACAGCCACTTTAATTGCTTCTTGACTTCCAATAGATTGCAAAACAATATTTTTGCGTGGATGTGTGGCAGCTTGTTCTGGTTTAATAACACCTTTTGCCACTAAATGAGCTACAAATGACTGATCAGTAGTAACTTGTTTGATATTGTTATTTCGGATTAAATAAGCTCGACTATCACCTACTTCAGCAATATAAACTTGGTTACCTTCAATT
This sequence comes from uncultured Clostridia bacterium, assembly GCA_964492845.1. GTDB lineage: Bacteria > Acidobacteriota > Blastocatellia > Chloracidobacteriales > JADJPF01 > JADJPF01. The sequence goes on along the minus strand of CAZBMZ010000010.1, from coordinate 160,022 downwards.
AGTGCTGCTGTAACAGTAGCAGCCATTTTACTTAAAACGGGATTGTTTTGACGTTCATTCCAAACCACATGATTAGCTTCTTCTATTGCTGCTACTAAACGATCATAAGCCGAGAGATAAACGGGCAGTTTCATTAAAGCATCTTTAACAGCTAGAACTGTTAATTCGCTAGCAATCTCACCTCCATTAGTTCCACCTACTCCATCGGAAACAACTAATAGTAAACAGTTCTCCGTAATCAAATGACTAATAGAAAAAGTATCTGGCAGAGTGCGTTTTAATGTTAGGTCTGCCATAATAAAAGCATCTTCATTATTTTGTCTTACTAATCCAATATCTGTGCATCCGGCTATATTGGAAAATACTAAACGGTCATAATCATTTTTGCTATACACTAGATTTCTCCCTAAATTAGTGATGGATTAATAAGTTTAGAGCTTTGAAAGTTAACAATTTTTGATTGAGGTTTGTTAATTCTATGTTCTAAAAAAGCTTAATTTCTAAAAGAAATGTTGTTATAAATCCAAGACGAATTCCCTTTAAATATTAAGGCAAAATTTCCAATAAATTAATTATGTAAAGATAATTTATATAATATAAAAAAATAAATTTATTTTATATTAGTGGAGATTAATAAAAATAAATTTAGTAAAAATAAATAAAAAATACTTAACCCCTATTTCTAAATGGTAGTCTATAGCTTCTCATACCTTGACAGTTAGTTATCACAAGTTGTAAGTTAAAAGTACAAACTACAATAAATCAATGTGTTATCAACTAAATTTATTAGCTAAATTTTGCTAAATGGAAAGGGAATTAGCATGAGTGAAGTAGTAATTGTTAGTGCTGTTCGTACTGCTGTAGGAAGATTTCAAGGAAGTCTTAAGGGTTTTAAGGCTACAGAGTTAGGAGCAAAAGCAGTTCAAGCCGCTTATGAACGAGCGCAAATAGAAGCAGGTGAAGTAGAAGAAGTTATTATGGGTAATGTACTTAGTGCTGGACTAGGGCAAAACCCTGCACGTCAAGCAGCACTTAACGCTAAAATACCTGCTGCTGTTTCAGCAATGACAATCAATAAAGTTTGTGGCTCAGGGCTAAAATCTGTCATGTTAGCTGCGCAAGCAATTCAATGTGGTGATGCAGAAATTGTGGTTGCTGGTGGAATGGAATCTATGACAAATGCTCCTTATTTACTTCCTAAGCTAAGAGATGGCTACCGTTTAGGACATGGACAAGTTGTAGATTCTATGATTCAAGATGGTCTTTGGTGTGCATTTGAAAATTGGCATATGGGCAATAGTGGAGAATGGGTAGCAAAAGAATATAAAATTTCTCGTGAAGAACAAGATGAATATGCCTTAAATTCTCATAAGAAAGCTTTAGAAGCTCAAGCAGCAGGACATTTTGAAGCAGAAATCTTACCTATAGAAATTGCTCAAAAAAAGGGCGACCCACTAGCATTTAAGACTGATGAATCTGTTCGCTCAGATGCTTCGCTAGAATCTTTAGCTAAATTAAAACCAGCTTTTGACCCTCAAGGCACAGTCACAGCAGGCAATGCCCCTGGAGTTAATGACGGCGGTGCAGCAGTGGTTGTAATGAGTAGTAAACGTGCCGGAAATCGTGAAGTGCTAGCGCGAATTGTTGGACAAGCTGTTGGGGGAACAGATCCTAAAAAAGTAATGATGGCCCCTGTTGTTGCTGTAGAAAAATTATTGAAAAAAATTGGTTGGCAAACTTCAGACGTTGACCTTTTTGAAGTAAATGAAGCTTTTTCTGTCCAAGCTTTAGCTGTATGTAGAGAGTTATCACTAGATGTTAGCCGAGTAAATGTTAATGGTGGAGCCGTAGCTATTGGTCATCCTATTGGAGCTAGCGGAACACGTTGTTTAATTACTTTACTTTATGAAATGAAACGCCGTAATGCTCAACGTGGAATAGTTACACTTTGTTTAGGCGGCGGTAATGCTGTAGCAATGGCTGTTGAAAGATAAATACAGTGGAATAAGTAAGTTAGTAAAATTGTTTTTTTGGTTTCTTTATGAGTGAAGAATTAGCAGAAATAAAAACAATAGGTGTTGTTGGTGCTGGCACAATGGGAACAGGTATTGCTCAAGTGGCAGCACGAGCAGGATTTAAGGTAGTTCTTCATGATGTGCGAGAAGAATTTGTTAGCCATAGCAAACAAACAATAAATAATCACCTTAAGTTAGAAGTAGAAAAAGGTCGCTTAACGGATCAACTACAGAAACAAGCTATTAAACGTATTTCTACAAGTATAGACCTTAAAACACTTCTAGAGGTTGATTTAGTAGTAGAAGCTATTAGTGAAAATTTAGCTAAAAAAATGGAAGTTTTTTCTAACCTAGACAGTATGCTAAAACCGGAAGTAATTTTAGCTACTAACACTTCCTCTATATCTATTACTAAACTTGCTAGTGCCACTGCTAGACCAGATAGAGTAATAGGAATGCACTTTATGAATCCTGTTGCTGTAATGAAGCTAGTTGAGCTAATTCGCGGACTTTCTACTTCAGATGAAACTTTCCAAACTGTAAAAAAACTAGCGGAAAAACTTGGAAAAGTAGCAATTCTAGTCAATGATGCGCCAGGTTTTGTTTCTAACCGGATTTTAATGCCAATGATTAATGAAGCAATTTTTACAGTTTATGAAGGTTTAGCAACGGCTGAAGATGTAGATGAAATTCTAAAGCTAGGGATGCGTCACCCTATGGGGCCACTGCAACTAGCTGATTTTATTGGGTTAGATGTTTGTCTAGCTATTATGAATGTTCTTTATGAAGGTTTTAATGATCCAAAATATCGTCCTTGCCCTTTACTAAAAAAATATGTTGATGCTGGTTGGTTAGGTTGTAAGAGTGGACGAGGATTCTATCAATATTAACTAATAAAAATACAAATAAAGATAAGCCCTATGATTTTTTGTCAAGCATGTAAAGCTCCAAATCCTGTAACACAAGAATTATGTTCTAAATGTTACACAAGATTAATGATTACTGTTGTTCCTCGCGCAGCACTTGAAGAAATACTTCCTATTGGCGGAGTAGAAGAACATCTCTTAGAACGCATTAGTGCTTTAGAGTATTCTCTTAGCCGTATGCAGGAACGCTTTGACCGACTTTTAGAGCTTTTTCAACGTCAAGCTACTAGTAGCCTTTATGACCATTCAATGATTGATGCGTTAATTTCGCTACTTTCTGAAGATGGCCTAGTTAATAAAGAAAAATTAGTTGCTACCTGGCAAATACGTTTAGCAGAAAAGCATGAACAAAATAACCTAAGAGAAAAACTGGACGTGCGCCGTCAAAAAATTTTAGGTGCAAGCAAACCAATAGATGAAAAATTTAGTTTTTTTGTCTCTGAAGGGTTACTTTTAATTACTAATGGTGAAGAAGATGCACGTCGAGGAGTACGCTTACTAGAAAAGGCTGTACTGCTAAATCCAGAAAATGTTGAGCTAAATTTCTTTTTAGGAGAGTATTTTTTCTATAAAAATAAACTTACTCTTGCACAGCATTATTTAGAAAATACAGTTGAACATGACTCTAACCATTATTTAGCTCTGCTAATGTTAGGTATTAGTTATGGCGACGGTGGAGAGATAGAAAAAGCTAAATCTCGGCTTGTCAGGGCTTTAAGTGTTAAGGCTGATTCCTTTTTAGCGCATTATAGTTTGGGGCGTATTTGGGCTAGTGAAGGCCAATTAGACGACGCTTTACCACATTTTAAGCATGCATTAAGACTAGAACCAAATGCGGAAATGTACTTTGTTCTAGGGCATGTTTATATGATTAAAGGACAAGAAGAGCTAGCCCTAAAACATTTATGTAAAGCTATTGAGCTAGATCCAGCTTTTGACGCAGCATTATATAATTTAGGGACTATTTATTTAGAGCGTAATTTAATAGATAAAGCTAGAGAACATTTCCGCGCAGCTTACGAGATTAAACCTATTGCCCGCTATCGTAATGCTTTAAGAGCGCGTGCTGGGATGCAGTTGCCATTGCTACCAATTTTTGGTCATGCAAAAGTAACAGCAAAAAAAGTTATTACAAGTAGCGATGAGCGTTTAGCACAACTGCTACATCGAGTCTTAAAAAACCTTTCGTTAGAAAACTAGTTAATTTTCAATGCTGGAGCAGTAAAAATATCTTTTATGACGCAAATTTTGATTAGGAATGGTCAAGTAATTCTTGGTGAAAATGCACAGATTCAAAATTTGGATTTGTTGATAGAAAATGGTGTTATTGTTGATATAAAAAAAGATATTGATATTGCTGAACTAAAAAACAAGACTTCAGAATTAACCATCATTGATGCTACAGAGAAACTAGTTAGTCCTGGATTTATTCAAACTCATTTACATTTTTGTCAAACTCTTTTTCGTGGCTCTGCCGATGATTTAGAACTACTAGACTGGTTGCGGTTGCGTGTTTGGCCAATGGAAGCCGCACATAATCCAGCCTCGTTAGCTGCTTCGGCCCGTCTATCAGTAGGAGAATTAATTAAATCCGGCACAACTTCAGCTTTAACTATGGAAACCGTACATCATACAGAAGCGGTTTTAGAAACTGTTGAAAAAACAGGGTTTCGAGCCGTCATTGGTAAATGTATGATGGATAAAGGGCTAGGTGTTCCTAACAGATTAGCAGAAAATACAAAAGATTCTCTAAAAGCTTCTTTAGACCTAATGCAGTCATGGAATAGCCCTAGCGGACGGGTACGCTATTGTTTTGCACCTCGTTTTGCTATTTCCTGCACTCAAGAATTGCTGGAAACGGTTGCTAGCATTGCTAAAGAGCAAGAAATGATAGTTCATACTCATGCTTCAGAAAATCGCCGGGAAATTGAAGTAGTAGAAAATGAAACAGGACTTCGTAACATAGAATATTTACAAAAAGTTGGTCTAGCAGGTAAAAACGTTGCTCTAGCTCATTGCATCCACGTAAATGACCGCGAGCAACAAATCTTAGCAGAAACTAACACACATGTTTTACATTGTCCTTCGTCAAACTTAAAACTAGGCTCAGGTGTTGCACCTATAACAGATATGCTAGCTAAAGGTGTTTCTGTTTCTATTGGCGCAGATGGCGCACCTTGTAACAATAATATAGATATTTTCAAGGAAATGCGCTTAGCTGCACTACTACAAAAAATGCAGTATGGTTCTACTGCCTTGCCTGCAAGAACTGCTTTTTATTTGGCTACATTAGCTGGTGCCAAAGCCCTAGGCTTAGAAAAAGAAATAGGCTCAATTGAAATTGGTAAACGTGCCGACATCATTATTGTTAATCTAAATAAACTGCATTGTACTCCTACCCCAGACCTACTTTCTACGTTAGTATATTCAGCTAATGCTAGCGATGTGGAGACAGTTCTAATTGATGGTCAAATTCTAATGAAAGACCAACAATTACAAACAATAGATGAAAAAGAAGTTATTGCCACAGCCCACCAAGAATATAATCACTTAGTGAAACGTGCAGGTATTTAACATAATTTTTCTATTAAATTTATAAACTAAACATTACAAAAAATTAGCTAAAAATAATTGCCGTCCTTTGCTTCTGTACAACTGCCAAGGTAAGCTAAAATCAATTACTATAAATAATTCTATTATTTCGAGGCCGATAATGTTTTTTATTCGGACAGTAATCTTATTTTTACTAACTGGCATTAGTTTGTTTATTTATTTGTCACCTTTAGTTTTAGCACAAACAGGGGCTACAACTGGCACAATAACAGGGGTTATCCAGGATCGGACAAATGCTGTAATTTCTGGAGCAAAAATAACGGCTCGACAAGTGGAAACAAATTTAACTTATGAAGTAGTTTCTGAGGAAAAAGGAAACTATATTTTTGCACAACTTCCGCCGGGAAAATATGAGATTATTGCTCAAGCAGATGGCTTTGCTAATGTTAAAGAAATTGTAATTTTAACTTTAGGAACTACTGCACTTATAGATTTTTTCTTGGATATTGCTGGCACGGATCCAAATGTTATTTTGGTTACTGCTAATCAAAATCTTGAACCAAAAACAGAAAGTAGTACAAATATTGAACAAGGCCGGATTGAAACCTTACCTAGTCAACAACGTAATTTTTTAGACTTTTCAATTATTTCTCCTCGTGTTTTAGCTGATAGATTGCCATCAAATGGAGTTGTTGCAACTTCTGGAATATCTGCTAATAGTCAATCAGCTAGATTTAATAATATTACTATAGATGGTCTAGATAATAATGATCACGTAAGCGGTGCAGCACGCTCATCATTTGGACAAGATGCTGTACAAGAGTTTCAAGTAATTACAGATAGCTACAGTGCCGAGTTTGGGCGGGTTTTAGGAGGAATCGTTAATATTGTAACTCGTGGTGGGACAAATGAATTTCGTGGAGAAAGCTTTTTTCTTAATCGAAATGACCGTTTTGCCTCTCGTGATGTTTTTGCTCGTAAAAAACAGGCTCTAAATCAATATCAATTTGGAACTTTGTTTAGTGGGCCAATAAAAAAAGATAAGACATTTTTGTTTACTTCTTTTGAACGGTTAACGGCTGAACAAAGCAATATTGTTACTCTAAGCCCGGACGCAATTAGAGTAACTCAAAACGAAGGATTTAACTTAAGAAATGGGATAGTTACTTATGCTGTTGGTACAACTTCAGTGCTTGCTAGAGTTGATAGTCAGCTTTCTCCTAATAGCACATTGTGGATTCGCTACAATGGAGGTTTTAACTATGACGGCTCATTTCAGGACTTCCGAGGGTTAGTTGCTGAAACTGCTGGAGGCATACAAAGACTCTCTGATAATACAATTGCTGCAAGTAATACTTATATCAGCACAAAACTTAATTTAGTTAATGAAGCACGACTGCTTTTTAGCCGACGGGATCAAGACATTTTGCCTATTGATGAAAATGGCCCACAAATACAACTTGATGCTGTTGAAGGTGGTATTTTGTTTGGGCGTAATGTTTTGCTACCCCAACTAAGAGAGGAAAATGTTTATCAATTTGTTGATAATGTTTCTTTGCCAAGAAATCGCCATCAAATAAAGTTTGGAGTAGATGTTTTTTATTCTAATTTAGGTAAATTTTCTTTGCCTTCTCTAAAATCTGGTGCTGCTATTTTTAATATGTTTGATATAAATATGGCACTTGGGATTTCTACGCCTGGCCGAATTTTAATGCCTTTTGATGCTTTTTCTCCTGCTGAACGTACCTTTAACCAAAGACAAGACTTAAAACTATTAAGGATAGTGCTAGAAGGAAGATTTCCTGGTTTTCCTAGAGGCTTACCAATACAAGGTTTAGCTATTCCAATAGCTTTTACTCAAAGTTTTGGTAATGCTGAAAGTGCTAGTGATTACAAGTTTTTTTCTACATATTTTCAAGATGATATAAGAGTGCGTCCTAATTTACTTATTAAAGCAGGTTTAAGATATGACCTTAATGTTGTAAGGTTTTCTCCTAGGTCAAAACTAAGCTTTAGTCCTAGAATAGCTATTGCTTATCAACCTGCTAAATTACCTAAAGCTAATATTAGGGCAGCTTATGGTATTTTTGTTGGCGCACCTCTAGCAGGTGTAATACTAACGGCAGAACTTTCTGGTAGATTAACTAATCTTACTTTTCCTTTTCCTTTTTCTATTCTTGCTTTTAACCAACCAGGAAGGCGATTTGCTATAGGCAATCAAATCCCAAGAGAGTTTAGAAGGCTTGCTGTTCCACAACTTTCACAAAATTTTGCTATAGATAATAATTTGCGTGATAGCTATGCTCAACAAGCTACTTTAGCTATAGATTATGCCTTTGATCCAGTAACTAAGCTTTCTTTAAGTTATAACTTTGTTCGTGGAATAAAGCTTTTTGGTTCAAGAGATATTAATCCTATTGTTAGGCCAATTTTGGGTGATCCTATACAAAGTGCAGTAAGAGGACGTGTTGACCCTTCAAGAGGAAGTGTTTTTGAGCTAGAGTCAGCTTTTGATAGTTATTATCATGCTTTTACTGTTTCCTTAGAACGACGCTTTAACAACCGTTTTAGCCTTCTTACACATTATACTTTTTCTAAGGCTATAGATAATACTGTAGACTTTTTTCCATTATTTCAAGAAATTGCTAACCCTTTACAACCCGGTTTAGAGCGAGGGCTTTCTATTCAAGATGTTAGAAGTCGATTAGTTTCAACAGGTGTTTGGGACTTAAATTATAGTAAAAATGTTTTTTTAAGAAATTTTCGTCTTTCTACAATTGTTAGCCTTAATTCAGGTCGTCCTTATAACTTGCTTGCAGGTGTAGATTTAGATCGTAGTGGAGACACTCCACCAAGAGATCGACCTGCTTTTTTAGGAAGAAATGTTGGAATTACACCAGGTTTTGCTACAGTAGACCTTCGGTTAACTCGTAATTTTTCTATCAAAGAAACTTATCGTATTCAAGCTTTTATTGAAGGCTTTAATTTATTTAATCGAGTAAATATAGATCCTAATCAAATTAACCGAGTCTTTTTACCAATTAGAAGAACCAGAAATTTTATGCTTCCACCTGTAGAAAATGGCCGTTTTATTGCTCCACCAGCAAATTTTCGAGGTGCTTTTCCTGCTCGTCAAATACAGTTAGGTTTGCGGCTATCTTTCTAAAGATTTAGAAGAAAATTAAGATTTTGTTAACTATTAGTAAATACAAGTAGATAAAGTTAACCAGTAGCAAATTTTCTGGTTTGCACTCAGTTCTAGCAATGATAAAATCGCGGCTAAAGAAACAAAAATTTACTTATAACAAACTTAAAAAGGAAAAATATCATGTCTGATGATCTATTAGAGTGGCGGAAAGAGTTTCCAATCCTAGAAAAAACTATTTATATGGTCAGCCATTCTCTAGGAGCAATGCCACGCAGGGTTTATGAAAAATTGAATGAATTTGCAGATATGTGGGCTAGTCGAGGTGTTAGGGCCTGGGCTGAAGGTTGGTGGGATATGCCAATAACAGTTGGTGACAAAGTTGGCAAAATTATAGGTGCAAGCCCAGGCGAAGTTGCAATGCACCAAAATGTTTCTATAGCTCAATCTTTGATTATTTCTTGCTTTCAGCCTACTACAAAACGAAACAAAGTTGTTTATTCATCGCTAAATTTTCCAAGTGTAATGTATGTTTATGAGGCTTTTGCCCGTGATGGTCGCTTTCGTATCAATGTTGTAGAGTCTGATGATGGGATGACGGTTTCGCTAGAAAAAATGTTAGCTGCCATAGATGAACAAACTCTATTAGTCCCTATTTCACACGTTTTATTTAAGAGTTCTTTTCTACAAGATGCAAAAGCTATTGTTAAACGAGCGCGTGAAGTTGGTGCTTACGTAATTTTAGATACATATCAATCTGCTGGCACAGTCCCAATTAATGTTAAAGATTTAGATGTAGATTTTGTTGTAGGTGGATCAGTTAAATGGCTATGTGGTGGGCCTGGAGCAGGTTATCTTTATGTTCGTCCAGATTTACGAGATAGTCTAGAGCCTCGTACTACAGGCTGGCAAGCACATCAAGACCCATTTGCTTTTGAAACCGGAGCAATTCGCTATGCTCCAAACGCTTTTCGCTTTTTGCATGGCTCGCCTCATATTCCTTGTCTTTATAGTGCGCAGGCTGGCTATGATATTATCAATGAAATTGGTGTAGAACGTATTAGAGCAAAATCTACTCGGCAAACTACTTGGTTAATCAATGCTGCTTTAGAACAAGGTTGGCGTGTACCAACACCGCGAAACCCCAATGAGCGCGGCGGAGCAGTGGTTATTGATGTTAATAATGGTGCTGCTGTAACAAAAGAATTAATTAGACGAGAAATTTTAGTAGATTATCGTCCTGGTGCTGGAATTCGTATTGCTCCACATTTTTACACTAAAGATGAAGAGTTAGAAATTACAGTTAAAAATATTAAAGAAATTTTAGAAACTAACGCTTATGAAAAGCATTTATCTGCTGCTAATCTAAAAATGTAGGTAAAAATGCCAGTTAATAAAGAAGAACATCCGCTTTTTAGACCTTACTGCCTGTTAACAGGTCTTGCAGGGGTGTTTTTACTTTTTTTTCTAACCAAATCCTGGACTAGCCAATTACCACTTTTTTCAGGTGAATTTTGGTTACTTGCCTTATTTGCCACTTTTTTAAGCACTCTAGGCTTTAATATTGGTCGAGGCTCTTTGCATGTTTCTCTTACTTCGATTTTTGAAATAATGTTACTTCTTTCTTTTGGCCCTCTAGTAACCATTTGGATTTCAGCCATAAGCTTTGCTGGTGGGCCAATCTTTAGATCTTTAGATCGTCTCTATATTCGCAAACTTCCATTACTTAGACCTTGGAGCGACCAATTTTTTATTTCTACTTTTAGTGGTGGTATGGCTACTTTTATGTGGACAGTTGGCAGTTTGACCTATCAATTTTTAGGTTGCTCAGATTGTACTGCCACTAACTACATATTTAGCCTAGATTTAGCTATTTTGTTAGTAGTTGCTATTGCTAACAATTTTACTAACTCTATTTTTCTTGGCTTTTATCAGAAATTTTCTGGTAATTCTGTAAAAGAATTTTTTTCTCAAGATTTTTTATCTAGCGCAGGTTTTGAACTAGCTACAACTCCTGTTGGTGTACTACTTGCGGCTATTTATCAAGTAATGGGTTGGGGTGCGCTGTTTTGGGCATTATTAATCCTTATCGTTGTAGGAATATTGCTTAGAGATCATTCTAATACTTTAGTGGATTTGGAGGAAAGGCTAACAGATTTAAGACTAATTAACCGCTTTGGCTATGCTGCCAATACATTACTAAATAAAGAGGAACTCTTAAAACGAGTTTATCGAGAAATTACAGATCTTTTTAATCCTACAACATTTACTATTGCATTATTTGACAGCGAAAATAAAAAAATTGAAATAGCTTTAAGAATGGAAAAGGATGTTTTATGTGAAAAACAAGTTTTACCATTAAGCGAAGGTATCCTAAGCCACATAATTAATACTAAAAAAATTGTACTTTGGCGCGATAGAGTAGAATGGAAAAACTTAGAGCTTTCTTACAATATGAATCCCAACCATCCTATTCCAGAATCTTTTTTAGCTGTACCTGTATTAAATGGAAATGATGTCTTGGGTGTTATTGCTGTAGAAAAAGAACAGCCAAGAGCTTTTGATAGCAATGATCGGCGACTGCTTTTTACCATTGCAGGACAACTTGCCGGAGCAATTCGTAATGCTCGCCTTTACAACGAGATGGAAAAAAACTTTATCTCTATGCGGGAACTTAACCGCATGAAAGATGAATTTCTTAATAATATTAGTCATGAACTGCGTACACCTTTGACTGTAATCATAGGTTGGGGTGAACTAATGGCTTATAGCCGACTCTCAGAAAAACAACATAATTCTGCTATAGAACAAATTAATAAATCTTCTACTAGACTACTTTATTTAGTAAATTCCTTACTAGATCTTTCTAAAATAGAAAAAGGCTCTTTTAGGCTTGAGTTACAGAAAATCAACGCTAATGATTCTATAAAAAATGCTGTTGAAGATAACACTATTGATGCTGTAGCTAAAAATATTGAGATAACTTGCCAACTAGCTTTAGATTTGCCTTCTCTTTCTGCTGACCCTTTAAGACTTCAACAAATTGTCTCTAATTTAATTAATAATGCTGTTAAATTTACTAATAATGATGGTCTTATAGTAGTTCGTAGTGAAGTGATAGAAAAAGAGATTTTAATTAGTGTGTCTGATAATGGAATAGGAATAACTAAAGAAGTATTACCACATATATTTGAGAGATTTAGCCAGGCCGATGCTTCAACGACTCGCAAATATGGAGGAGTTGGTATAGGTTTGACTTTAGTAAAAAAATTAGTAGAAATGCATGGCGGGAAAATTACAGTAGAAAGTGAGATAGGCAAAGGCAGTACCTTTAGTTTAATATTGCCGTTGGATAGTGACTTTGTTAAAGCTAAACCTGCTGTAAAAGAAAAAACTGCATAGTCATTTTATATCTTAAAACTTTGGAGAATAAAAGAATGCCGGGATACTTTGGGGCTAATTTAGATGGAATAAAACCACTTAACTATGATGAATACTTAAAAGTGCCTCAGTTAATTAATTTGCAAGAATGCCGTTCTACACCTGCTCATCATGATGAAATGTTATTTATTATTATTCATCAAACCTATGAACTTTGGTTTAGGCTAATTTTGCATGAATGTGATTCAGCAATGATAGCGATGAAAAATGATGATTTATTTCTTGCAGAGCGACAACTTGGACGAGTAGTTGAAATTAACCGGATCTTAGTTCCTCAAATACATATTTTAGAAACTATGTTGCCAGTTGACTTTTTAGCTTTTAGAGATCACTTAAAACCAGCAAGTGGTTTTCAATCAGCACAGTTTAGAGAAGTAGAATTTAGCTGTGGCCTAAAAGATGAGCGTATTTTAGCTGCATTTGCCGACCAGCCCGAAGCATTAGAAAGACTTAAACAACGCCTAGCTGCACCAACTCTAGCAGATGCTTTTTATCAACTGCTTGCTCGCCGAGGTTTTGACGTTACTGTCCCGCCACCAAGATCTGAAAGTGAAACTTGGAATAATTGGCAAGAACAGGTAGTAAAAGAATTATTAAAAGTCTACCTTACCCCTTCACAACATTATGATATTTATAGACTTGCAGAACGATTAGTTGAAGTGGATGAATATACTAATTTATGGCGATTTCATCATCTACGAATGGTAGAAAGAATGATTGGCAATAAATTTGGTACAGGTGGTAGTGAAGGAATTGGTTATCTACAACGTACTTTAGGCAATAAGTTTTTCCCAGAACTTTGGCAAGTTCGCACTCATTTAGAAAAATTTAATAATAGCTAAAATTCGCACTACAAACTTTAACTTAGTACACTAATACTAAGTTAAAGTTTATGGCACTAGTAAAACAGCTTAGTAAATTAATTGTCTAATGCTTTTAAACTAATTAAGTAAGCATTTTGCCAACACGGTCGGATACATCATAAATTTTTCTTAGGGGTAATACACCAAATAAACGGTAAGCACCTACAGCATTAAGCCCAGCAGATGCAATACAACCACATTGTTTACAATCTGGATTGCCTCCAAATTGGCAAGGGCTAATTTTATTTTGTAAATCAGCAGTAATATTTAAAGTGGTACGAGAAAATAAGCAATCTTTGGGCGAGTCTGGAGGATTACGATAACCCTTAAGTACTTGGTCTGGTAAATTCAACTTAGGAAAATTTGGACGTAAAGCGACAAGCTCATTTAATACATTTTCGCGGGTTTCAGGGGAAAGGATTTCTTCTGCTGTGTCCCCAATTTGTGGGGTAAAAAGACTAAACCAGATCTTTTTAACCTCAGGACGCTCTGACCAAAAAGATAAGAAATCCTTAAAATAATTAGGCTTTTTAGTCATTTGATTGGTAATTGTGCAATGTACCGTAATAGAATGCCCTACGATATTTTTTAGTATTTTTTCATATGTTGCAGGTGTTCGCCTAACATCATGTTCAGGTTGTAAACCATCTATAGATACTACCAAATATACTTCTTTTAGTTTTGACCATTCAGCAGGAATTTCTCTTACTGCACTAGTAACTACTTGGACAGCAATTCCCATATCATTTAACATTGGTAGTAGTGTGTTTAACTCTCGGAATCGTACTAATGGCTCACCTCCTACAATTGATAAATGTAAAGGCTGGTGTTGTTTTACTAAAGCTAAAACACCATCTATTAGAGCTTGTCCTTTATGGTCAGCAAGCTGGCGAAGTGTTCCAAGACTCCCTAAATGTTGTGGTTCATAGGCATAACATCCTGGACAACGTAGGGGACATTCACGAGTAATTTCAATAGATAAAGAAGGGTATTGACCACCTAGAATGCGCTTCCATGCTTTTAATACATCTGTAGATCTCATTTATTATTCCTAATTTAATTGTTAATGGAGGTAGTGAATAGATAATTTGCAAAATACTTGCAAAACATAAATCTAAGTACATTCAGAAAAGCTTTAGAGTTTAGTTAGAGGTTTATTTAATTGTTTATCTAAAAATAAAGCCTTTAAGAAAATTTTGTACCTAGGCTAATAGCCAAAGCATAGCACAACTATTTTAGTGACGACATCTTGCTTGGATAAAGATTTAGGGCTTCAAATGCTGTTAAAGACACAAGGCATAAGATCATTTTGATCCAATGGATCCAACAGAGATCTGATCAAGACTATCTATATAATGAGTGTTAAATCTTACAAACCACTAGCTGATGTGGTAGTTTGGGATCTTTAATCTTGACTTTATTAGATTAGAACTATATCTTGATTTTGAAGTTGTTCACAATACCATAAGTAGTGATTAGAAAATATGAATCAGCCCTTAACAACTAGAAAAAACAATACAATAGATTGTGAAATACCTCCTACTAACCCCTATCTGTCGATTCTTCAGGGGGAGTTTCCCTGGTGTCTAGATGACTCAGAAGAAACAGGTGCTAGTAGTGATCTAATAGGCTGTTTTGATTTAGTTATTGCTGAACCAAGTGTTAGTAGCAAAAGCCACAACCTACAAAAAAGATTACAAGAACGCTGTCATCCCAATACAACTTGGATTGCTCATACTGAGCTTTTTATGAAAGAAAATAGCTCACTGCTAGTTTTTAGTCCGCTTGAGTCTATAGGCTCTTATGTTGATGCTTTGCTTAAGGCAGGACTAAATTACAACACTACTTACTTATGGCAAAAGAAGCGTGTTGAAAAATCTACAGATAATATAGATCCATTTTTGGCTATTTTGTGGGCTAGCAAAGGTTCTCCCTCTTATGTTCCTTTTGCTTCAGAAACTAGACTTATTAATTCTTCCCTAATAACTAATAATGGCTCTTTATCAAATATAGAAAGTAATGAAAGGTATAGCCTTTTACAATTTCTAGTACAATCATTTACTAAGCCAGATATGTTAGTGCTAGAGCCTTTTACCAATAGTTTAGAGCTAATGTCCGTTTGCCAAAAGCTTTCCCGCTACTGTTTAGCTATTTCTAGAAAGCGTAGTCTAGTTAAACAAACAGAACAGCTTTTAATTGAATCTTTACAGCAAACTGCATAAGTAAAATTAGTAAAAAGAAAATTTAGGGTAAAAAGCACAACAAGGGTTTTTGTTGTGCTTTTTGTTTTGAAGAGTCGTTATTGCAAGGCTTCTTTAAGCAAAGCTGCTCCACCAAGTAGCGCGGCATCATTGCCAAGTGTGCATTTAAGTAGCTTAAAGTTTTCTAATGCTGCTGGAAATACTCGAACTTTAAGTTGTTTTTCAATCTCTGCTTCAAGCAGTGGGTAAGCAGATGAACCACCTCCACCAATTACTACGGCTTGAGGGTTAAGAGCATTAAGCATTCCTGCGATAGCAATTCCTAGGGCTGAGCCAGCACGAACAAAAGCACGTTGCGCGCCTTCATCCCCTTCATGAGCTAGTTCAAAAGCTTTTTTAGCAGTATTAGCTTCTGAGCCATATTCTTTAGCAAGTCTAGCCATTGCTGTAGCAGATGCGTAAGTTTCTAAACATCCTCGCGCACCACAACCGCAAAGATGACCATTTTCATCAATAGAAATATGTCCAAGCTCTGCTGCTGCCCCATTTACACCACGCCAAAGTTTGCCAGATAAAATAATTCCACCACCTACACCAGTTCCTAAAGTGTAGACAATAACTGTGTGTAGACCAACAGCAGCACCAAAAAAGGTTTCTCCCATTGCATAAACATTAGCGTCATTTTCAATAATACAAGGCAGTTTGGTTTGTCTGGTAATTTCTGCTGCCATAGGATAATTATTAAGCTCTGGTAAGTTAGGAGCTTTTGATAAACGATCCATTTGAGGTGAGGCTGTGCCGGGGGCGGCAATTGCAATACCTATTACTCCTTGATCTGTAAACTCTAGTGCTTGTTTGGAAATTAACCCAACTATTTCTTCTGCTCCGCGCGGGGTAGGGTGCATTACTCGTTTAACAACTTGGTTGTTTGCTACTAAAGCAACTCTAAGATTAGTTCCGCCTAAATCAACAGTGATAGCTGATTGGTTTTCTGACATTATTGCCTCCAAATGGAAATGGTAATTTTAAGATAAAAAATAAATAATAGATTTCTTTAAGTATTTTTAGAAGTGTCCTCTATTTAATCTGTCAAGTGTAATCATGATGTAACATTTTAGTAAATTTTCTGTAACAAAATTTTCCTGAAAAATTGCAGTTTAAGACTGCTAATTTTCTATAATTTAAGAAGGATAAAAAGTTATGCCATATATTCAAGTCAACGCAGCTAATATTTATTATGAGGAACAAGGCACAGGCAAAGAAACAATAGTTTTTGCACATGGCTTGCTTTGGAGTGGGAAATTATATGAGCAGCAAGTTAAAGTGCTAAAAGAGCATTATCGCTGTATTACTTTTGACTTTCGAGGTCAAGGACAAAGCGAGGCTACCCAAAATGGTTACGATATGGACACACTCTGCAAAGACGCGGCAGAGCTAATAAAAAAACTTAATGCCGTGCCTTGTCATTTTGTGGGTCTATCAATGGGCGGCTTTGTTGGTATGAGACTAGCTTTTCGTCATCCAGAGTTACTTAAATCTCTAACTTTGATGGAAACCTCTGCTGATCCTGAACCACAAGAAAATATTGGGCGATATAAATTGTTAAATTTTGTTGTAGGTTTGTTTGGCTTTGGTTTAGTTATAGGCCAAGTGATGCCAATTATGTTTGGAAAGAAATTTTTAAATGACCCTAGCCGAGCAGAATTAAAGGCAGAAATGAAAAGGCGTATTTTAAGCAACCGTAAAAGCATAACTCGTGCTGTTAAAGGGGTAATTGAACGAAATGGAGTTTATGAAGAAATTAAGCAAATTAAAACACCTACATTAATTATTGTTGGCGATCAGGACACAGCAACCGTACCAGCAAAGTCAGAGCGTATCAATCAGCAAATTGCAGGGTCAAAATTAGTAGTAATTGCTGGTGCTGGGCATACTTCAACCCTTGAAGAGCCAGAAAAAGTAAACCAAGTTTTAATAGAATTTTTAGGCAGCAATAAACAATTGTAGATGAATGAAATCCCCAATAAAATTAGCCGCAAAGTTTTTAATTTACTAATTTTTAAGTAATTTTAGGAGTCGTTCATGTCATCATCAGATAATGATTATCGTATTGAAAAAGATTCTCTAGGAGAAATACGAGTTCCAGCCAAAGCACTTTATGGAGCGCAAACCCAACGTGCAGTAGAAAATTTTCCTATTAGCGGACTACGCTTTCCAAGGGAATTTATCCGCGCTTTAGGACTGATAAAACTAGCTTCAGCCGAAGTTAATTTATCTTTAAGTTTATTAACGGCTGAACAAGCCAACCCAATTAAAGCCGCTTCTCAAGAAGTTGCAGACGGACTTTTAGACGAACATTTCCCAATAGATATTTTTCAAACTGGCTCAGGTACTTCTACCAATATGAACGCCAACGAAGTAATTGCTAATCGGGCATTGCAAATCATTGGTGTTGAAATGGGATCAAAGCAAATTCATCCTAATGATCATGTAAATATGGGTCAGTCATCAAATGATGTTATTCCTACCTGTATTCATTTATCAGCTTATTTGGCTACAAGTGAAAGTCTGTTACCAGCACTTAAGCATCTTCATCAAACTTTAACAAATCGCATGGCTGATTGTGATGATGTGGTAAAAACAGGCCGCACCCATTTAATGGATGCTATGCCGATTCGTTTAAGCCAACAAATTAGCGGATGGGCCAGCCAAGTTAAACATTCTATTGAAAGAGTTAGCGCAGCACTGCCAAGACTTGCAGAAATGGCTTTAGGTGGTACTGCTGTAGGAACTGGCATTAATGCACATCCAGATTATGCTAAAGCTGTTGCTCAAGAGTTAGTTCGGTTAACAAATCTACCTTTATGTGAAGCAGAAAATCATTTTGAAGCTCAAGCCGCGCAGGATGTTGCTGTTGAGCTATCAGGACAGCTTAAGACCGTTGCTGTTTCTTTAATGAAGATTGCTAATGATCTTCGTTGGATGAACTCAGGCCCACAAGCAGGGTTAGGGGAAATAGTTCTTCCTGCCCTTCAACCAGGATCTTCCATAATGCCAGGAAAAATCAATCCTGTAATTTCTGAAGCTACCATAATGGCTTGTGCGCATGTAATTGGTAATGACACGGCTATTACTTTGGGTGGTCAATGGGGCAATTTTGAGCTAAATGTAATGTTACCAGTAATTGCTTATAATCTATTACAGTCAATTACTGTGCTTGCAAATGTTTCTAATGTTTTAGCAGATAAGGCTGTAGCAGGCTTTACAGTAAACCGTGAGCAAATTGCTGATGTAGTAGAAAGAAATCCAATTATGGTAACAGCACTTAATCCAGTAATTGGTTATGATTTGGCGGCTAAAATTGCTAAACGTGCTTATGCTGAAAATCGCCGAGTCCGGGAAGTTGCCGAAGAAATGACAAATCTTAGTGCTGAAGAACTAGCTAAGCTTCTTGATCCACGAGAATTAACCGAAGGTGGCATCAAGGGTGGTGGCACAGGCGGCTAAAAAAGTCTTTTGATGTCGCGTAGTGACATTTGATAATAGCCCAGTCGTTTACGGCTGGGCTATTAAATGAGGAGTATAAAAAACTTATGACAAATGAGAATAAATTAGTAGTTATTTTAATATCAGGTGTTGTTCCTGCTGGTGTAGCTGGGCTTGGATATGCAGGTTGGATGGATGTAGAAGTAAATATACTTGTCGCTTTAGCTATGGTGATAATTGGAGGCACGGTTGCAGGATTTATACATGGTATGACTACTTTAGAAAAAATCTTATACCCAATACCTTTTATTATTGGCGGGATTGTTTTTATGTTTGGTACAGCCTTTTACTTATCTTTTAGAACTGTAATTATGGATATTGAGTTGGTAATCCCTGGAGCAGTGGGATTTATAGCTTTTTTACTTTCTTATGCTTTAATTAACAAAATTCTACAAGCAAAACACAAAAATAATCCAGAGCAAGTAAATTTTTAAATAAAACTTAGGTTTAAATGGGTTTAAATAAGCAACTTAGAAGTTAACTAGGTCGATAATTGCGAATGAATACTCATTCATTTTAATAAAATAAAAAATATAAAGGATAAAGCTATGGCTATTCGTATTAACGACAACCAAAATACCCCAGCAATTAGCAATAATGAAACTCAAAGCCCCCAACAAACACAGTCAACACAACCTGCGGCACACTCAGCAGTTAATGAACGTCCTGATTCTGGACGTGATAACAGACTTCAAGGACAATTTAGTCAATCTCGTACAAATATGGATGCTCAACGTGTACTTGGGCAAATTAACCAAGGCTTAAATAACCCAACAAATACAGATGATTATCGTCCTATTCGTAATGCTTCTGTTAGTAATATTCCAATGGCAGCCGATGTTGTAGATCGTCGTTTAAGCAATTTAGTTTCTAATCGTCCAGCACGAAATATGCCTGTAGCAGATTTAGCTAGCCGTAGCAATAGCCCTCGTGAAGCAACAAAAACCATTTCACTTTCTGCTCAACCAAATTCCCAAATCAGAGACTTACAATCTGTAAGCTCAACAATTGATGTTACAGATGATGTAAATATTAGCCAAGTAAAAGTAAATATTGATATTGCACATACTTATCAAGGTGATTTAGTTGTAAAACTTCGTTCTCCAGAAGGCAAAGAAGTTACTTTGCATAATCGAACAGGCGGTTCAGCAGATAATTTAGTATTTGAAGCAAATCCAGCAGACTTTAACGGCTTAAGCAGCAAAGGCGCGTGGTCAGTAGTAGTTGAAGATAAAGCTAATCAAGATACAGGAACATTTAAGTCTTGGAATCTTTCAATCACTGGCGAGCCAAAGAATGTACCACCTCCAGCAGGCGGCACAATAACTAAAACGGCTACACCAAATGCAGCCGTAAAAGATAATCAAACAACTACTTCATTTATTGATATTACAGATGAAGGACAAATTGAAAACTTAAAAGTAAACCTAGATATTGCACATACTTATCAAGGTGACTTAGTTGTAAAGCTAAAATCACCATCAGGTAAAGAAGTAGTGCTACATAACAAAACAGGTGGAAGTACAGATAACTTACAATTAGATTTGGATCGCACGGAATTTGCTAATGAACCTGTAAAAGGTCGTTGGACATTGACTGTAGAAGATACAGCTAGACAAGATGAAGGTGTACTAAAATCTTGGGGCTTGGCACTAAAAACTAAAGGTACAACTCCCCCACCTCCCCCACCTCCCCCACAACAAGGGCGCGAAGTTGTAGTTGCTGTGTTTGATGGTGGCGTAGATTATAACCACACAGATTTAGACGGCAATATGTGGGTTAATCGTCGTGAAGTTGCTGGAGATGGAATAGATAATGATAACAATGGTGTAGTAGACGATGTATTTGGTATAAACACTAGCAATAATACAGGAGATCCATTTAAGGGATCAGGCACCGATCACGGAACACACGTAGCAGGCATTATTGCTGCTGAAGATAATGGGACTGGTACAACAGGAGTTGCAGCTAAGTCTAATGTAAAAATTATGAGTGTTGGCGGTATGTATGATGGTGCTGGCACACGCGACTTATTAGATAACTTTGAAGCTGGTGTTAATTATGTAGTTAAAATGAAAGAACAAGGTGTTAATGTTCGAGTAATTAACTGTAGCTTTGCCAAGATTTATGACGATCCTGCTTCACAAGCTCGCTGGAATGCTGCACTGGATAAACTAGCTGCTGCTGACATTATGTTAGTTGCTTCTGGTGGTAACACAGGCAGAAACGTTAATGACTTAAATCGTTTCCCAAATAATGCTAGACAGCCAAATATTCTTACTGTAGCAGCACTTGATACAACAGGTGGCAAACTAGCAAGCTTTTCCTCTTTTGGTGATAGAGTTGTAGAACTTGCAGCACCGGGTGAAAAAATTCTTTCTACCGTCCCTGGAAATAAATATGAAGAATTTGATGGCACTTCAATGGCAGCACCTCATGTTGCTGCGGCTGCATCAATTTTATTCTCTAAATATCCAACTATGACCGCAGTACAAGCACGAGAAATTATTTTATCTACTGTTGAACTTGACCCAGACCTAGAAGGCAAAGTTAGCACTAAAGGTAAATTAGATATTGCTGCTGCTGTTGCTAAAGCTGATGCAATGTTTGGTGCTTAAGCTTATTTAGTTAAAAAAATAAATATAGTATAAAGAAGTCTCCTAATATGGGAGACTTCTTTGTTTAGGTTATAAATTATTAAAAATAGGATTAGTTATGGATAAAAATGTTAGTTTGGAAACTTTATTAGCTGCTCCAAAAAGTGTAGAAATTAATGGGAATGTTTATAGCCTTCAAGTTTATCTTTGGCGAAATTTAATGCCAGGCGAAGACACTAAAGACGGTTTACAAGCTTTAATTCAGCTTGTTGCAGAAGGTCAAGAATCGTTTGCTTCAGGTGTTAATGCTAGTTGTCTTTGGATAATTAAAGAACAAGAAGTTTGGCAAACAGAGTTTTTAACAGAAGAACGTAACGCGCCAGAAAAAAATCAATTGGAAAAATTAGCCATTGGCGGGCCAAATTGGACAGGTGAAGTTAATGTAGTAGTTGAAATTTATACAACTAACAATGACAAATATTTGGTGCAAAGTTCTAATCAAAAAATACACAAAGTATTTTAGTAGATCTAAAACGATCTAAATTCTAGGAATTTGCTTGGAAGTTTAACAAAATAAGCGACTTTTAGATATTAAATAGCTAATAATCTTCTTTAACCAATGGCTCTTAACTAAATGTTAAAAAGTAGCTTATTAAAAATAGGGTAAAATTATCTGGGAATAAATATCTTGCCAAAACTTTATTAATCTGAATAATTAGGCATAGTTAATCCTAAAAAACACACCTTAAAAACCAAAAATTATTAAATTTAGTTTAAGGAGTAGCTTTCTATTGATGAAGCGACAAGGTAGAAGTCTAAAATACTATTTAGCTAGTGCTGCGGGATTTGCTATTGGATTTGCTACTGTTATTTCTCCATTTGCTTATTATGAAGTAAAAGCAAGTGATGTTATTTACCAAAGTAAAAATAAATTAATAAGTTCTTTTAATCAAAACTTAATGGTAGCATCAGTAAAAAATCTTGCTGAAGAAAAAGTTTTGTCTCCTATAGAGCAAAATAATAAAAACAACCTTGATTTAGTTATTGAAAAATTGCCAGAAACAAATACTTTAAAAATAGAAGAAAAATCTTCTCAAAGAATAGATTTAGAAGCTAAAGAAGAACCAACAATAGAAGAAGTTTTTACGGATACGCTTAAATTTGCTAACCGTTTACGTAACGGTAAAAGAGTTAAAATGATTGCTACAGCCTATTGTCTTAAAGGCCCTACTGCATCAGGTGTAACTAGCAAATATGGAATTATTGCTGCCGATCCTACATATTTACCTATAGGTTCTATAGTTCGTGTACAGGTAGGAGGATATACAGGACTTTATAGCGTGTTGGACACAGGGGCAAAAATTAAAGGTAGAAAAATAGATGTCTATCTTGCTAGTGGTAAAGAAGCTATGCAGTTTGGTCGAAGAGATGTGATGCTTCAAGTTTTGCGTTATGGTTGGAATCCTCAAACTTGTAGCGATGTACTTTTAGATGAAAAGAAATCTCTTAACGCCTCTATTAAATAATTCATTGTGAACCTGTTTACCAAAACTAAAGGCCAAGTAACTTAACTTACTTGGCCGTCTTTATTTTATTAACTCTTATTAATTCTTTTTGTAGGCTTTCAAAGCCGCGGTTCATTGCCCAATGATGGTTCCAAGAAAATATAGGTTTAGCAATAAAAGAAAAGTAACGTAACAAAGGTTTTTCTGCCAAAATATGCCAGTCAAATTGAACTTTAGTAATTTTTCCTTCTTGAGAAAGTGTCCAAATTCCACGTCCAACAAAATCACCTGTAGCTTTAATTTCCATAGAAGTCGGGGCCTTAAAAGCTGTTACTTCGGCTGTCCATTTTAAGGTGTAAGGAAGCCACCCTTTAGTATGAAAATAGATTTTATCCCCTATGCGGTCTGCTCGTCCTGATTTTTCTGCTTTTGCTGCTAAATAAACATCCGGCCACCAACGCGGTAAGTCAGAACCATTTTCTATTATCTGAAAAACTACCTCTATAGGAGCTTCAACTTGCCAATTAGTAAAAAAATGATATTCGTTATTAGACATTTAAGTTAATAAAATTAAACTAAGATTTTGTAGTAAGTAGTTTGTAAGGCAAATAATACTCCTCTAAGTTGATCAACTAGGGTTTTTAGTTCATAAAATGTATCACGATCAGGAAAAGTATTATTTTCTAAATCTGCTTGGGCAATAGAGATAATAGTACTAAGGTCTTTTATGCTATGTAAAAGTTCTTGAAAAAGATTTTCTACACCTGGGCCTACTTCTTGGGTTTCTACTGTATCAGCAGAAGTAGCTTTTAGAAAATTTGCATCTAATCCTCCAGTAGAAAATCTTGAGACAGAATCAGAAATATTTACAGAACTGCCAGGTTCAGACGTAAGCAAAAGAGCAGCTTCTAAATCATGTTCTGAAGCATCCATAAAAACTTTTTGTAGTTCATGTTCAGTCACAGCTTGAATAGCTGCCGTTAACTCTTGGCTTAGTTCTCTAGGGTTTTGCGGTCTATCAGCAGGTTTTTTAGCTAATGTGTGCATTACCACAGCATTTACAATAGCAGGTAAACCAGATTTGGCTTCATAAATAGGTTTTGGCTTTTCTGATATATGCTTCATTACAATAATGCCAGCTTTTTTACCATCAAATGGCAAAATACCCGTAAGCATACGATAAATTATTATTCCTAATGAATAAATATCTGACCTGGTATCAACTTCTAAACCTCCACATTGTTCTGGAGACATATAAAAAGGTGTGCCAACAACAAACCCTGCTTGTGTTAAACGGGATGCTTCTTCTTCATCGTCAACTTTACCTAAAAACCTAGCAATACCAAAATCTACTAGTTTAACGATTTCTCTATCTTCATCTTTATGGAAGAAAATATTATCTGGTTTAAGATCTCTATGAACAATGCTATGGTCATGAGCAATTGCTAAGGCATTACAAATTTGTTGGATTACACTGTTAGTTTCTTCTAAGGAAAAAGCCCCTTTAGATATTAAACGTTGTTCTAAGGTATCTCCTAGTAGTAATTCCATAACTACATAAACAGTTTTAGTTTCAATTCCGCTAATTTTAACATCCCCAATGGACTTTTCTGGCATTTTAATTTTTGTAACACCAAAATCCATTATTGCAATAGCATTGGTGTGACGTATTTTCATTGTCAGCAATGCTTCACGTCGAAAACGTTCTACAGCTTTAGGATCATTAGCTAAATGAGGATGAATAATTTTTATTGCTACAGGAGTATTTAACTGCATATGAATGGCTTTATAAACCATTCCTGTACCGCCACGAGCGATTTTAGATTCAATTTTGTATTTACCATCTATTTCTAGGGCAATAAAGGGATCTTCTGGCTCAACTGAAACTAATCTTTGCCCGTCAAAAACACAGAAAGTATTAGAATCTTCATATGCACGTTTACATTCAATACACTGTTTCATGGCTAAATCAAAACCCTAAAAATTAGAGTCCCTTTTTTTATGTTATATTTGCCACTTCTTTTTGGGGCAAATTCTAATTAGTTAATGAATCGAAGATGACTAAATCTTTAACTTAATGTGTTGTAATTTTCTAAAACATCACTAATCTAATAAACCTTTAAACTTTACTATTTATTATTGAAAAGTCAATTATTAAGCTATAGAAAAAAATATTTAAATTTTTTCTTAAGTGAATAAAATTACTATAAGTTAGCAAAATATTAATATTTTATTGGTTACACAAAGATCAAAAATCTACCAATAAAGAACTAACAAAAGATGATAAATTAGTAATTTGATAATCCTGGTTAAAAATGCTAGTTGTTTCACTTTTCATATCATAAGGACTAGTTATTTCACGTACTGAAAAATCTAAAGCATTATTCTCATTTGCAAAGATCTTAAAATTAAGTGAACCTCTTGTATAAACTAAATTGTACCAGCAAGCTTCCTTACGTAATAAAATAATCTTTGCTCGTCCAGTTAAAGCTTGTCTTAAGGTTATGTCTAACAAATTAAAAGTTGGATTAGAAAAGTCTTGTGGGGTAAGGCTTTCTTCATAGTTGCTTGTTAAATCAGTATTTAGAAACACATAAAACGGGAGTAAATTATTGACTTGATAGGACATATGAAAGCTACTAGGCTTTTCTTTAGTAATATGAGATAAATTAAGAATTTCTCTTACTAAAAAATCATTAGGGTTATTTTCGTGTGCAAAAAGCCTAAAAAGACGATTATCTTTACCAAAAACTAAGTTATACCAACAGGCTTCTTTTTTTAAAAGTAATATTTCTGCATGTCCTAAAAGAATTTGACGGATAGTAACATTTAGTAAGCCATAAGTACTATTATATCTAGCATATTCAGCAACTAAATTTTCCTCACCTAATTTATTAGTTAAAATTGCTTTAACTGGCTGTGTTGGGACAGTGGTAGATTTTATTCCCATACCAACTTCTAGTTCTGTAACAAACTGTTCAATAGTTGAAGTTCGTTCTTCCCTATTACGAGCAAGACCCGCCATTATTGCACTTTCAACTTCTTTAGGTAATTGAATATTGGGGTTAATTAGACTAGGGGGTTGAGGATTATGTAATAAACGGCTGATCATAGTTGTTTGGGAACTCTCTATTGGAAAAGGTAAAGCCCCAGTTAGCATTTGATAAACAATTAATGCAAAACTATAAATATCAGTACGAATATCTAGTTTATCTCCACTAACTTGTTCTGGAGACATATAAGCAGGGGTTCCCATAACTAAACCTGCATTGGTTAAGTCGCTATCTTCCGTAGAAAATTTAGCAATACCAAAATCTAGAACTTCTATCCAATCTCGACCATTATCATTACAAATCATTATGTTATCGGGTTTAAGGTCACGATGGATAATATTTTTGCTATGTGCATCAGCCAAAGCAGCAGCAGCTTGTTTACAAATTTCAATTACTCTATCTAAAGGTTGAGGCCCTTCACGACGTAGAATTGAGGAAAGGGTTTCGCCTTCAACAAATTCCATTACTAAATAAAACATGCCATCAGTAGTTTTACCAAAATCATAAACTCCAATAGCATGAGGATCTTTTAGTAATGCAGATAGTTTTGCTTCTCTTTCAAAACGTTCTAAAGCTTCAGTATTTTGGGAAAATTCTGGAGGAATTACTTTTATTGCACAAAGCCGACCCATTCTTACATGTTCAGCCTTATAAACTGCTCCCATTCCACCTTGTCCTATTTTGCTTAGGATCTTAAATTTTGCATCTAGCCAAGTACCTACTAATGTATCAATAGGTGCAGTTTTTTCTATAGACTTTAGCCGACTACCATCTTGGCCGCAAAAAGTCGCATTACTTTGGTATTGTGTTTGACACTCTGGGCAAACTTTCATATTTTAGATTAAGCTATTTTATATAGTTTATTTTTTTGTTTATGTTTTAAGGCTTCAAGTAAGAAATTTTCAAAAATAATTCGTCCATCTCGGCTATCATTGCGGTGTTCCCAACGAGTAGGCAATTTATTCCAATCTTCAAAAGATTTTTCTAAGTGGTATTGTACAGTATAAATTAACTGGTTATCAGTACGTTTAACCATCATTTGATAAGGACAAAGATAACTTTTTGCTAGATTAACAAAACCTGCTGGAACTCTATCAATCATAAGTCCATGATTTTGCCAAACTCTTAAAACATGTTGATGGCTGCCAGCTTGCCAAAAACGAGAACCAACATCATCTAAACCTGAAAAAATAGGATCATCCGGCTTTATTACTCTAACATAATGATATTCATATTCTCGGATACGGCCATTTCTTTTTTCTCTAGGTAATAAACCATCTAGTGTCACTATGTTAACACCAAAGCTTATCCCTATTAGTTGATGTCCCCCACAAATACCTAAGATAGGTACATTTGTTTTTTGAATAATATTAGCAAAACTTTTTAGCAGTTCTGGACTGTAAAGATCCCAGTCTCTTAGTGAGCCACTAATGATAATGGCATCAGGGTTAAACATCTCTATAACATTTTCGCTAAAATCAGAAAGATGGACAATTTTAGTACGACTATTTTTTATTAACTTAAGTACATTTCTAGTAATATTTTCTAGTGCTAAACCAGCAATATGACGCTCTTCTCTAAGCCATTTTAAGGGGTTAAAGTCTGCTTCCTGTACTGCTATTGGGGAAATATCTGATTCAGATTTGAGTAGATTATCAATGATCATCACATTCATTGATTCTATCTTTGGTCTAAACGGCTCATAATCACAATAATTTTTCACCTGTACAGGCATAAATTACCCTCCTGGACTAAAAAACGTACTTAATTTGGGGTCAATTAAATTTTTCTTTTATCTTACTTAATTAATTTTTCTACGCAAGCATTTATTCTTTCAATGGCACGTTTTAAGATATCTAGCGAAGTAGCATAGGAAATGCGCAAATAACCTTCGCTACCAAAAGCAGATCCAGCGGTTAAAGCAACATGCGCTTGTGTTAGTAAATGTTCTGCTAAAGCATCTGATGTCTTGATCTTTTCATTACTAGCTAAGATTTTTTTTATATTTGGAAAAGCATAAAACGCGCCTTCAGGCTCAACGCATTCAACTCCAGCAATTGTATTTAATGCTGGAATTAAATAATCTCTTCGCTTTTTATACTCTGCTAGCATTTCCATTACGCTATCTTGTGGGTTAATTAATGCTGCTATAGCTGCCTTTTGCCCAATGGAAGACGGGTTAGAAGTTGAATGACTTTGCACTTTAACCATTTCTGCTATCCATTCCTTTGGCCCAATTGCATAACCAAGCCGCCAACCTGTCATTGCATAAGTCTTAGAAAATGAACCACATATTAATGTATTGGCTCTTAAGTCTTCTCTTAAACTAGCAGCAGAAAATGGCTTTTCTGGAGGATAAACAAATTGGTAATAACACTCATCTGATAATAGCCAAATATTATTTTTTGCTGCTAATTCTGCAATAGCTTCAAACTCTTTTTGATCTATAACTCTACCTGATGGATTAGAAGGTGAGTTAAGAATTAATAGTTTAGTACGAGGACTAATATGCTCAGCTACCATTTCTTTAGTTAGCTGAAAATTATTAATTTCAGTATCAATAATTACTGTTTTTCCTTGAGCTAAAGTAACAATTTCAGGAAAAGTTACCCAATAAGGAGTAGGCAGTAATACCTCATCTCCGGGATTAATTAATGTCAAAATTGCATTAAAAATAGCTTGTTTTCCGCCAGCAGAAACAACTATTTCAGAAGGATTATATTCTGTATTAGTTTGCTGGAGAAAATACTTAATGATAGCTTCTTTTACTTCTTTAGTTCCTGCTGCTGGGGTGTAACGAGTGAAATTGTCAGTTATTGCTTGATGGGCTGCTTGTTTAATATGTTCTGGAGTATTAAAGTCTGGCTCACCTGCACCTAGATCAATTACATCATATCCAGCACGGCGCAAACTATCAGCCTTTTGCAGTACAGCCAAAGTAGAAGAAGCTGACATTGCTGCAACTCGTGTTGAAGGAACAAATTTAGAAACACTTGAGGACATTAATTTAACCTTTCAAATAAACTTAAGTATTTTTTATAGCTTTAAGCTTTTCTTTCATTTTTTCTTCAACTAAGCTAGGCACAAGCCCAGTAATTGAGCCATTTAACATAAAAACTTCTTTAACTAGCCGGGAGCTTAAATAGCTATAATCTTCAGCCGCCATCATAAAAACAGTTTCAATATTGGGTGCTAGTCGTCTATTCATCAGTGCCATTTGGAGTTCATATTCATAGTCAGAAATAGCTCGTATTCCCCTAACAATACAGTCAGCTTGTTGGGATTGTGCATAATTAACAAGTAAACCATTAAAAGTATCTACTCTGACTTGCGGCCAATTTGCTACAACAGAGCGAATAATTTCTATTCGTTCATCAAAGTTAAAAAGAGGTGTTTTTTGTGAATTTACTAAAACCCCAATAATTACTTCATCAAAAAGCTTAGAACTACGCTCAATAATGTCTAAATGACCATTAGTAATGGGGTCAAATGATCCAGGATAAATTGCCCGACGCATACGCATAATCTTTAATTTTGATTTTTGGTAGGATTAAATTTTGAGTGCTATAGCAATTGGTCATTGTGCCAGCAGCATTGCTAAACTGTCAATTTATCTTTGCTTATCGCTAGAAATATTACTTAAATGGTAGATCTAGTATGATTGGGTTATGATCAGAAATTCCTTCTCCAAAGCTAAAATTTAGTATTGATAAAGTTTGTCCAAAATGAGGAGCAAAAACATAAGGTTGTTTACTGTTAGTTGGATCAGTAAGATTTGGTGGTTTAATAAATATCCAATCCAGCTTAAATTTGCCTATAGGCCCAATTTTACGTTTAACCTGATAAGTTTCTACAAAACCTTTGGTGCTACGTTGGTTTGAATTTGCTAATGTGCCGGACTTTCTATCAAATGATCTAGTTTTATCACCTCGAAGATCAAATGCTCCTCGATCATCAAAACGAAACTCTTCTAAAAGAGTAAAAAATTCTGCTTCTGGATTTGGGGAAAGAAATCTAACATTTTTAACTGTTGGATCTAAATGAGTTCGACTTAATTTAATTGCTCCTCCAAAAGCATCTAAAATTAAACCTACACCTGTTGCATACTTAAAGCCTTGTTTAACCCAAAATTCTTCGTCACCAACACGGTTTTTTAGCTCTTTTAAGATAGAAGTAGGTGTAGCATCTGAAGTAGAAGTATTCATATCACCAGCAAAAATTACTGGATGTTTAATGTTTCTTAGCCTCCCTAAAAGTTCTTCTAGTTGCTTAGCACGGTTTTCAGGCTTAGTTTTTGATTCAAGATGTGTTGCAACAATAACTGCTTTGCCTGTTGGTATAGCCTCATCAACAATCTCTGCTATTAATGTTGTTCTACCACCGCGACGAATTTCACGATGAATTTTTTCTAAAAAAACAGTTTCGCTAGCTTTTCGTTTTCCTTGTTCTATAAAACTAGTAGCTTTTTTTTCGTCCTCATACCAATCATGAGCTTGATATGTAAATGGTATAAGCTGAACGTTTTCAAGACGATAGCGGCTAAGAATAGCTGTTCCGTGTAAGCCTTTATAAAGGTTTTTATCTACTTGGATATTTTTTACTAACTCGCTTCTATCTGGCTCTGGAATATCTTCAAATTTTTCTGTTCCTAAACTAATAGGATCTATTTCTACAAATTCAACTCCATAGGCATAATTCATTTTAAGCGTTGTGCCTAATCGTTCAATAACATTATTATATTTAGTACGTTTTACACCCCAGTCAACTTCATTTAGTACAATAACGTCAGCTTGTTTTAGCATATTAACATACTCAATAACTTCTCTACCTCTTTTGCTATCAGCAGAATAGACTTTTTGGTCAAGTAATGAAATATACTTTTCTGGATTAGTAAAAGCTAATTCAATTGCTTCTAAATTAAGACCTCGTTCTATATTCCAAAAAACTACCCTTAAAAATTGGCCTATTTCTTTAGACTTTGGTTTTTGTGGGACTACTCCTTGTTGAAAAGCGTTGTTATTAACAAAAGGGGCTGTAAGTAGGGTGGTTAACTTTTTTTGTAAATTTTCTGGTAACTCATCTTTTTCGCATAACTCTACAAGCTCTTGATAAGTAAAAATTTCTGGGTCTTTATTGGCTTTTGTATTGTTGGTTAGTATAAATATTAGAAACACACTAAAAATTATTCTTAAGGAAAGGGCTAGTAATTTATTTATTTTCAACATATTAAACCATCAACTTTAGCTAGTAGAATTTAATGAAGCTCAAAGATTATGTTAGAAAAACTTTACTATTAGCAAGAAAAACTTGCCTAAATTAACTATGATAAAAACACCATTGATCTTTCTATTATGCTAAGAAATTAACTAGTTAGAAGGAGTTTTAAGGTCGGATTTTCATCTTTTGCCTTGTCACTAAACTTTAGGATGAACTAGTTTCGCTTGCCAGGGTTTTATTGTACACTGACCTATTTGTTACAATCATTCCTTTTCGGAGTAATCATTTATATGTCAGATAAAGGTTTTACACTGTGGTTTACTGGCCTTTCAGGTGCTGGTAAAACCACACTTGCCCACATAGTTGAAACAGAATTGCGCCATCGCGGTTTGAAAGTTGAGATCCTAGATGGTGATGTAGTCAGAACAAATTTAAGCAAAGGCTTAGGTTTTTCTAAAGAAGATCGTGATACAAACATCCGTCGTATCGGATTTGTTTGTCATTTGCTTTCTCGCAACGGAGTTGCTGCTATTAGTGCTGCAATTTCTCCTTATCGTGAAGTACGCGACGAAGTAAGAAAAATGATAGGTGATTTTGTAGAAGTTTATGTCCATTGTCCGCTAGAAGTTTGCGCTGAGCGAGATGTTAAAGGACTTTATGCTAAAGCAATGGCAGGACAAATACCTGGTTTTACAGGTGTTTCCGACCCTTATGAAGCACCTCTTAACCCTGAAGTTATGGTTGATAGTTCAAAAGAAACTCCTGAAGAAAGTGCTAAAAAAATCATCCGTAAACTAGAAGAAATGGGTTATGTCCCTAAACCAGCAGACGAAGTTTATTCAGAGGAAGAAGAAGAAGAAGTTAAACGTCGTCTAGAAGAATTAGGTTATTTTTAACTAAGGTTTTATGTTAAGTAATTTGGAGTTGTAATAATGGGTATTTTAGACCGATTAAGATCTTTAGGAAAATCACAGCCAGAACTAAAAGAAAAAAAAGTAGTTTTATTAGGATTAGATGGCACACCCTACACTTTGCTTAAGCAATTTTGTGCAGATGGCACAATGCCAAACTTAGCTAAAATTGCTGCTAATAGTAGTTTAAGACAAATGGACGTTTCTATTCCTGAAGTTTCTTCTACTTCCTGGACTTGTTTTTATACAGGTATGAATCCTGCACAACATGGGATTTTTGGCTTTTTAGACCTACAACCTAATAGCTATAAAATCTATTTTCCTAATTCTAAAAGCGTTAAAGTTCCTGCTCTTTGGGATGTGCTAGGTAATTACGGTAAACGTTCAGTAGTAATTAACGTGCCGGAAACCTACCCTGCTAAACCATTAAATGGAGTGTTAATTTCTGGCTTTGTAGCTACAGACTTAAAGAAAGCTACTTATCCACCAGAGCTTTATCCAACACTTATGGAATTACAGTACAGGCTTGATCCAGATGCTCAAAAAGCGCGTGAGTCTAAAGATGTTTTTCTAGCAGATATTTATGATGTGTTTGAGAAACGTCGTAAAACCATTTTACAACTCTTTGACCAAGAAAAATGGTCATTATTTATTGGTACAATTACAGAAACCGACCGCTTACATCATTTTATGTGGGATGCTTTAGTTAATCCTAATCATCCCAATCATAGCGGGTTTATTGAGTTTTATCGTCGGGTAGATAAATTAATTGGGGAAGTTTATGATCGGCTAGATAGTAATACTACTTTTATGATGTGTTCCGATCATGGTTTTACTAGTCTTGACCAACAGGTTTACTTAAATTATTGGTTAAAACAAAATGGCTACTTAAACTTTACTTCTGAACAACCAAAATCAGTAGAGGAAATTGGCCCAGGTAGCCGAGCATTTGCCCTTGATCCTACCCGTATCTATATCAATCTAAAAGGTAAATACCCACAAGGCACAGTTGAACCCGGTGCAGAATATGAAAAACTTCGTGCAGAACTAGCCGCAGGACTAAAGGAAATTTCCTCTAATGGCAAGACTGCAATTAAAAAAGTTTTTATGAAAGAAGATGTTTTTCAAGGCCCACTTATGGAACAAGCACCAGATTTAATTGTGCTATCTAACTATGGGTTTGATATGAAAGGTGCTACCAATAAGCAAACTTTGATGGATAAAGAAATTTTTACTGGTATGCACACCCAGGACGATGCACATTTTTTAATTAATCGTAAAGATATTAAAGATAAAAAGCCGCATATTTGTGATATTGCTCCTACAATTATGAAAGAATTAGGGGTTGCAATTCCTAGCGAAGTCACAGGAACAGCACTTTAAAATATCCTTTTATACCCTTGAAAAGGGCATTTGATAATAGCCCTGTGATAAATCACTGGGAATCGTAGGTAAGAAAAATTTATGAGTGGGAAAGCCGCAGTAATTGGTCTAGATGGAGCAACATTTGAAGTTATAGATATTTTAATTGATCAAGGTAAATTACCTAATCTTAGGCGATTAATTGAAGAAGGTTGTACAGGTTTTTTACGTTCTTCTGTTACTCCAAATAGCTTTCCTGGCTGGACTTCTGCTGCGACAGGTACTAGCGAAGGTAGACACGGGATCTTTATGCCGCTAGTACGTAGGGAAGATAACTTTACCCTAAAAGCAATGACAACTCTGGATATTAAAGCCAAGTCTATTTGGGAATTGCTTTCTGAACGTGGCCGACAAGTTGGGGTAATCAATGATCCTTGCTCATTTCCTGCTGTTAAAGTCAATGGTTACTTAGTTTGTGGAATGCTTTGGCCAGGCGGCGAATATCCTTACACTTACCCACTTGAGTTAGCCGATGAACTAGAAACGGCTGTTCCGGGCTATGTGGTAGATGTAAATTTGCATGGCAAAAATAAAGAGCAAATTGCTGATGAACTGCTAACTTCTTTAGATCGTCGCTTAGAGGCTTCCCGCTACCTGCTAAAAAAATATCCAAGTGATTTATTTTGGACAGTTTTTACTGAGTCCGACCGCGCACAACATCGCCTTTGGGCAGCAATGGACAAAGAACATCCTAAACATCAGGAACAACCCGCTAGTATTCATAATACAATCTTTCAAATCTATGAAAAGCTTGATGCTGCTGTAGGGACTTTGATGTCAGACCTTGACTCAGACACAACAGTTTTTATTGTTTCTGATCACGGTTTTGGCCCGTTTTATAGCGCGTTTGATATTCCTCGATGGTTGCTAGATTGCGGCTATTTGGTTGAACGAGGAGAAAAAGCCAAATTAAAATCAGCACTTCGCCGAATTGGTGTACTAGATGAAGTTGCAAGTGTTTATCGTGCAATACGCAAGCCTTTCCAAAAGGAAATTGGATACGGCGTAGCTAAAATGAAATCTCAAGAGTCAGACACACAAAATTATTTTGAAAAACTAGATTGGTCTAAAACCAAAGCCTACTATACTTTAGATGGTGGAATCAGGCTAAATCTAAAGGGGCGTGAGCCACATGGGATTGTTGAGCCAGGACAAATGGCAGAAGACATAAAACAGGAAATAAAAAACAAGCTGATTGACCATAAATACCCCAATGGCGAACGGGTTTTTCGATATATTTTGACTCAAGAAGAAGCTTTTGATGGCCCTTATCGTCATTTTGCTCCTGATTTAGTTTTATGTATTAATTATGGTGCTTATCTTGGTGATTTATCTAGCGATAAATACCTAACACCCTCTAATCACAACACAGGAGAGCATACACCAGACGGAATTTTTATTGCTTGGGGGAAAAATATTCGTCAAGGTGAGCAAATTTCTGGTGCTAATTTACGAGATGTTGCCCCAACCGTGCTTTTTCACTTAGACGAAGCATTAACGCCGGAAATGGACGGACGAGTTTTACAGGAAATCTTTACACCAGAATTTCTTGCTAATAAACAAATTAAGCGCGAAGGCACATCTTACAAAGAATTATCACAAAGCACATCAGACGAAGTTTTTGCTAGCGAAGGTATTGCAGATAAATTACGCAGCCTTGGCTATATGCAGTAATTAAGACTATGAGTAAAAATCCTAGAAAACAAGCTGTAATTATTGGTTTAGATGGAGCTACATTTGACATTATTGACCCAATGATTGCCGAAGGTAAACTGCCTAATTTACAAAAATTAATTACTCAAGGTGTTAGCGGCCCGCTTCGCTCAACGCTTCACCCAAATAGCTTTCCTGGTTGGTCAAGTTGCACTACAGGCACATCTGAAGGAATGCATGGAGTTTACTCACCTTTTATTAAACAGCCTGGAGTTTATGAATTTCGTGCAATGAGTGCGTTAGACATTCAAACAAAAACCGTTTGGGAAATACTCTCTGAACGCCAGCGCAATGTAGGTGTGGTCAATGTACCAACTACTTATCCAGTTGTCCCGGTTGAAGGTTTTTTAGTTACAGGAATGCTTACCCCAACTTTGCAGTCAAATTTTACTAGTCCACAAGAGTTAAAAGACGAACTGCTAAAAACTATTCCAGATTACATAATTGAACCTAAGCGTAACACTGACAAAACGGAAAAGGCTGCTGAATTTCGCCTGTGCCTAGATGCTCGTCAACGAGCCTTAGATTTTTTGTTGCCCAAGTATGATTGGGATTTTTTAATGGTTGTTTATTCAATTTTAGACCGTACCCAGCATGATTTTTGGGCTGATATGGACGCAACACATCACAGGCACGACACAAAAACCGAGTTTAAGAATTTTATTTATGAAATGTATGAAAAGGCAGATGTAGCTGTTGGGCGATTACTAAAACATATTCCAGAAGGTACACCGATTTTAGTTTGTTCTGATCATGGTTTTTGTGCTTCACGTTATGAAATTCGGCTTAATGAATGGCTACGTGAACAAGGATGGCTTGCTTATCAGGATGGTTTTGCTTGGAAGGCAAAGC
Organism: uncultured Clostridia bacterium; assembly: GCA_964492845.1. Classification (GTDB taxonomy): domain Bacteria; phylum Acidobacteriota; class Blastocatellia; order Chloracidobacteriales; family JADJPF01; genus JADJPF01. The sequence goes on along the minus strand of CAZBMZ010000010.1, from coordinate 124,062 downwards.
AAAAACTAGCTAGCTTAAAGGAAAAAGTCGAAAATCGAATTAAAGTAGCTGCTCCAGCCGGGTGGGACAATGCTTTAGATAAAAAAGCTTTGCGGGGAAAAGCTATTTTTGAAGAAATAGATTGGTCGAAAACTAAAGTTTTTTTTGGTCAAGATCGAGGCGTTTGGATTAATTTGCAAGGTAGAGAAGCAAACGGAATTGTCTCACAAAAAGATTACCTGCCACTTTTGCAAGAAGTAAAAACAAAGCTAAAACAGCTTAAGTCACCTTTTGATAACCAGCCAGCTTTTGAGCAAGTTTTAACTAGGGAAGAAGCTTTCCAAGGTCGCTACTCTGAACTACTTCCAGATTTAGTTTTAGTTACTCGTGACTCAAGTTATGTGCCTTTAGAGGGTCGTAGCCAGCAAGGAACTTTTATTGCTTCTAGCACTACTTCAGGTGCGCATGCTCCTTATGGAATTTTTATAGCTTGTGGTGATGGAATTCATAAAGGGGTAAAAATAGAAAATGCTCATTTAAGAGATATTGCACCTACGGCACTTTATGCAATGGACGAAGCTTTAACAGAGGACATGGACGGACGAGTTTTACAAGAAGCTTTTTTACCTGAAGTTGCAATGTCTCGCCCTATTCGCCGACAGGGTAGCTCATACCGGGACGGCATTAGCTCAAATGCTTTTGAAGACGGAGAAGAAGAAGAAATTAAAGAACGAATGCGGGCATTAGGTTATATTAGTTAGTATAATATTCTACTAGTAGCTACATAATCCAAAATAAAATCTATTTTTTAGTGGGTCTATGGCAAAGCGTAGATGTTCAAGGAAAGTTTTAAGACCTAGGACGGTTGGATAATTTGCCCAAACTTCTTTATCTATATTTTGTGGGACAAAAATGGATGATTCGATAGATAAATTTTCTCCTTCCTGAGCAAGTAAAGTTATTGATAGTCGGTGTAAATTCCCTAACACTTTGTTACCTCGAATGTTATATTTTATTTCCTGTATCGCGCTAGACGAATTTATTGCTATTGCGTCTGCAACTTCTGGCGAACAAACGACATAAGGCGAGGCTGTATCAATAAAAGCTGAGGTGCGAAAGCTTTCAATTTCTATAGGAATCATAATGCGGTCTGTAGAATCTGAGCCAGTTGCAGGTCTATAGTCGTAAGGTGTCCAAGCCCTTGTAAAAGGCGTTCCATCTGCAAAGGAAAGAACCATCAATGTACCTTTGTAAAGTAAATGTTTTTATGCTCGGAAAATTTTAAGGTGAGTGTTTTAAGAGATTTTGATGCTTCAAGGAGTAAGCCATTTTTTAAGGCTACCCATTGACCTTTATATTTTTGTCTGTTGTTCATTATCCATTTAGAATTAGCCTCCAAATCAGAATTAGCTATTTGATTTTTGGAGGCAAGAACAGGATTTTTAAGAATAAAAGCAAATTTTTCTAGTTCTAGGTTTTGTGGATATAACTTAGCACCTAGAAGTGAAAGTTTTTGAGCAGCAGAAACAGCCTCAACTTCTAATGCTAGACGGATGACATAAATAAAATTTTTGGCAGGGTGTTTTGTCCAATCTATGTTATTTAGCTCTTTTATAAAAAGACCAATATTTCCAGATCTTGTTAATTTTTCTAAACAAACTATTTGGTCAAAATGGTTGCTATCAGTATTGTCATTATAGGTTGGATGGAAAGATTTCTCATAAGATAAACTATTGTTGGATAAGAAGTTATTTGTCCAATCTATCTTATTTGTGTTTTTTAGAAAAAGATTAATATCTCCTACAGTTTCCTGATAAGCTGCTTGATCAAAATAGTTATTCCAATAGATTGAAAACAGCAATTTATCATAAGATAAATTATTGTTAGACAAGAAGTTATTTGAAATAGAATCTAATCTACTTTTGCTAGCATTTTTAAGATTAGATTGTATAGGAATAAGATTAAAGGTTTGATACATAAACAATCCCCTTTATAGATTAAAAATTTAAAAAACTGTTAGAAGATTATAGCTTTTTGGGGGTTGTTTATAAAGTTAGTTAAATATTTACTTATCTTTTGAGATCATTAATCAATAATTTCTTTAACTCTGCCCACTTCGCCCGTTTGAATGCGGACTTTAATTCCATGTGGATGATAAGCGGATTTTGTCAAAATATCCTTAACAATTCCTTGGGTAGTTTTGCCTGTTCGTTGATCTTGTTTTAGGACAATATTTACTTTAAGACCTGGGGTTATTTCTTTATTTTGCTGGTTTCTCATCTTTTAAGGTTCCTTATTTAAGAACCAGCCCTAAAGTGCTGGTCTATTATCAAAAGCCACTATGTGGCTATAAAGAATAGAAAAATAACTAATTGTTAACAGAATAAATAGTTTGAAAATATCCGAAAATTTATCTTATATCACCTATCTTTTTTACTCACTTTATTTTCTTTCCATTCTTTGTAGCGTTCTTGAGTAGCTTCTGGGCTTAAGGGTTTGGTGAGTTTTTGAAATATATTACCTAGTGCTGCTGCTCCGGTTACGGCTAAACCAATAAGTAAACTAAGAACAATTGCTAAAGGAATAAAAGTTATTTTGCTTGAAATTGGTAGTCCACTTTGGAAAAATAAGCTGCCCACAAAGCCTAGAATAACAGAAAGAATAACAATCTTTTTTTCTGTGCTGCCAAAATATTTGTTTGAAGACAAGAATTTTTGCATTCCATCTGCAAAACTAGAAGCATTAAGATCTAGTGCTACATGCGGATGGACAGGATTTTTTTTGCTTTTCTTATAACCACAATGTACACAAGTTTTAGTATGACGAGTAACTAAATAATTTTTACCGCATACTTCGCATTTTTTGGTAATAATTTCTTTTTCTAGTGCGTATTGTGGCATAATCAATTTAACTTAAAGTTTACTAGCTAAAAGTTTTACTTTTTTCTGATCTTTTTTACCTGCTTTTTGTAACAATTCTTCATATTGAAGTTTGCCGTTAGCATTGTCTCCTGCTAAAAAATAACAAAGCGATAAATGATAAATTCCATCTATATAATCAGGATAAATACTTGTAGCTTGTTTGTAATTATCAATTGCAGCTAAGTAGTTTTTTTGTTTTTCCAATTTCTTTCCTTGATTAAATGATGTCTTAGCTTTAGTTAACACTGTAGAAAGCAAATTGTTTCCTTTTTTAGTTGCTTCAGGAGTATTTAATTTTAAGTAGCCTTGGCTAATTTTATATTGAAGATCAGGGTAATTGTTATTGTCTGATAAAGTTTCATAAGCAGCAATAGATTCTTCATATTTTGCAACTTGAAAATAACTATTGCCTAGTTTATAAACATTGTCTTTGTCATCTGGACTTAATGAGCGAATTTTTTGAAGTACGGTTATTGCTGATGAATAATCTTTTAAGCTTAAATAACTATTAGCTAAGTATTGATAAGCTTCTAAACGATCAGGAAAAAGAGTTACTACTTTTTTTAGAAGTGGGGTGGCAGTATCAAACTTTTCTAATCGATAGTAGACAATACCTAGTAAAAACTCTGCTTCTGGGTAATTTGGTTTGATTTTTATTGCTTTTTTTAAAGGGTCAACAGCTTTTGAAAAGGTTCCTAGTCGAGCATGTGTTGCACCTAGTTGATAATGTGCTTCTGCTAGTTCTGGTTTAAGTTCTATAGCTTTGGAAAATGCTGATATTGCTTCGGTAGTTTTATTTAGGGTTAAAAAATTAAGTCCTAGATGGTAATAGGCTTCTGGATAAGCTTCATTATTTTTAGTTGCAGTAGTCAAAGTTGCTACAGCTTCAGTAGCTAGATTTAGGCGTTGATAATTTTTACCTAATGCAAAATGTGCTTCTGCAAAATCATTTTTAACTTCTATTGCTTGACGGTAATAATCCATTGCCTTGGAAATATCCCCTTTTTGCTCATAAGCTTGAGCAAGGCTATAGAAAACTTTTGCTGAATTAGGAGAAAATTCTAAAGATTTATTAAAAGAATCTATGGCTTGAGTATAATTTCCTGATTTTAGGTCTGATAACCCTATTCGGTAATAGCCATCAGCAATTTCTGTTTTAATTTCTGGTTCTTGATTGATATTAAAAGCGTCTTTGTAGGCACTAATAGCTTCCCTATAACGTTCAGCTTTTGCTTCTCTTAGTCCAATACGATGATAAGTTGTTGCAACTTCTGATTCAATTTGTTTTGTCAGTGCAATTTGTTCAGCTAAGTTATTTTGATGTTCTAGGACTTTTCTAAAAGAGATAATAGCCTCATTTAATAAACCTTCCTCCCGTTGTGCAATAGCTAATCTATAGTAAGCGTCGGCTAGTTCAGGTCTGACTTTATCGCTAATTTCTACTTTTGTAGTGATTGCTTGTAGAAAAGTTTGAATTGATGGTTGATATTGACCAGTTTCCTTTTGAACACGTCCTTGTTTAAGAAGTGAAAGAGCTTCTACAAGCTTAAAATCAATTTCTTCTTCTGTATTGTTAACCACTTTATCAGCAGGGTTATCTATTACAACTCCTGTTGCAGAAATAACTTTTGGTTGTGAAGAGTTTTTATTATTTTTACTAGACTTATTTTTAGATTGTTTATTATTAGTTGATTGTCCTGCAAAATTGGAAATATTAGAGCCTATTAAACAAAATATTAATACTAGAGCAAAAGCTTTGGTGGAATATAAAAATATTTTTTGATTAAATTGGGACGAGAATTTTTTATTTGTAATCATTATTTTGTCTCTACATTAGTAGTATTTAGAATAAATGTGATTTAAGACTTAACAGCTTGAAGATTTTTACATATTTCTTCTTTGCTGAGAAGCCAAGCTGTCAAATAAATCCGCTAAATATATTAAAAATAATGGGATATAACAGATAGCGTTTGTTTAGGTAGGAAATAAGATTAATAAAAATTTAATAAATAAAGGATTAAATTATTGGACGACTTTTACCACAAATAATTAATAGTAGTCCTATTATTAAGGAAGAAAAATATATTCCACAAGTTAGCCAGAAATCTTGCATAAACATTCGTGCATAGGGAAGAAAATAAATATGTACACCAAATATTAATAACGCGCCAAAAACTTGCAAAACCCCAGCATCGTTAGGATGGCTGATACAGTGCCAAGCTTGGCTTTTTAGGCTTTTAGCTACTTTTGCACATCGCTTACAATCGCCAGTCTGAGGATTAAAAAGATCCGACTGGTGACAAATCTCGCAACGTGTTGGTAAGTTTTCTTGTACAATCCTAATTTTTGGCATATTGAAAATTATATGCCAATCTTTTTAACAGTAAATATGCTTTATTAAGAAAATTCTTTTTTTTAGATTATTTTGGATTATTAAGGACGTTGTTTTTGCCACTGATCAAAAGCCGACCAAGCCCCTTCATCACCATGCCATTGACCTTGTGTAGCAGCTTTTGAATATTCTGTTGCACGAGCCTCAAAAAAGTTAGCATGCTCAACACCATTTAATATTTGAAGTAGCCAAGGTAGCGGATGAGGTTGGACTTGCTTATATTCATTATTTTCTCTAGCAAAATATCCATAAACAGGTTGAAGCTTTAGCTGAGTCAACCGCCAATCACAAATATAGCGAATGTAGTTTTTTACTTCCTGAGAAGACATTTTTTCTACTTGTCCATCTCCTAAAGAAAAAGCTAAATCTACAAACTGTTCTTCAAGTGTCACCATTGTTTTAGCAACATCTATAATGTCATCTGCTACAGGCTTAGTTACTACGCCAGTTTGCCTATCCCATTCATGAAAAAGCTTAATTATTCCTTCACAATGAAGGCTTTCATCTCTAACAGACCAAGAAACAATTTGCCCCATCCCTTTCATTTTATTTTGACGAGGAAAATTAAGTAACATTGCAAAACTAGCAAAAAGTGCCATTCCTTCAGTAAATGCACCAAACATAGCTAATGTACGCGCTACATCTGCACAGGTATTTATTCCAAAGGTATGCATGTAGTCTACCTTAGCTCGCATTGCTGCATAATCACGAAAAGCTTCAAATTCTGTTTTTGGCATCCCTAAAGTTTTTAGTAGCATTGCATAAGCATCTATATGAACAGTTTCCATATTACTAAAAGCAGCCATCATCATTTGGACTTCTAGAGGTTGGAAAATACGCATATAGCGTTTCATATAGTTATCACCCACTTCAACATCTGATTGGGTAAAAAAGCGGAAAATTTGAGTAAGCAAATTACGTTCTACTTCGCTAATTGTGTCAGATTGCCAGTCTTTTAAGTCTTCACCTAGCGGGACTTCTTCGCCCATCCAATGAATTTGTTGCTGTCGTTTCCAACATTCATAAGCCCAAGGGTAGCGATCTACATCATAACTTCCTGTAGATTCTAATAAGTCTATGGTTTTTGTCCCTATAAGCAAAAAAGGATTAGAATTAGCAATGTCCATATTAGATTGACTGACAGCAGTATTATACATAGCGAAAATGACCAACTTTTTTCTTTATTAAAGAATTTTACTAGTAAGCTTTATCTAAGCTCTATTGGCAAGAAAGGCACTCTTCATAATTAGTAGAGATTGTCTTAATATCTGGTACTTTAATAGTTTCTACACCAGCAAATGCTGCTCGTTGGACAGACTTTGAACGACAGTAATAAAGGCTTTTTACTCCTTTTTCCCAAGCTAACCAATGAAGCATTAGTAAATCCCACTTATGAATATCACCGGGAAGAAATATATTAAGTGATTGACCTTGGCAAATAAATGGTGCGCGGTCGCTAGCTAGCTCTATTACCCAACGTTGATCAATTTCAAATGCAGTACGGAAAATAAATTTTTCATCGTCAGTAAGCTCATTAAGATGTGCTACTGAGCCTTCATTAGCTAGTATTGATTGCCAGGTGGCATCATTATTTATGCTACGCTTAGATAAAAGTTTTTCTAGGTAAGGGTTTTTAACTACAAAAGAACCACATAAAGTTTTATGTGTATAAATATTGGCTGGAATTGGCTCAATGCCCGCACTTGTACCACCGCAAATAATGCTTATAGAAGCAGTTGGAGCGATTGCTAGTTTATAGCTAAAACGGGCTTTAACTCCTCGGTCTTCAGCGTCTAAACAAGACCCACGCTCATCAGCAAGGCGAGTTGACGCTAAATTAGCTTGTTCACGGATATGGCGAAACATTTTTATATTGATAGATTTAGCTGTTACGCTTTCAAATGCAACCCCTTTTGATTGAAAGAAAGAATGAAGTCCCATAAGTCCAAGCCCAACAGCACGTTCACGATGTGCAGAATACTTAGCCTTATTCATTTGTTCTGGAGCAGAATCTATATAGGTTTGTAAAACATTGTCTAAAAATCGAAATACATCTTCAATAAATAGAGGGTCTTTATTCCACTCATCCCATTTTTCTGCATTAAGTGAGGACAAGCAACAAACAGCAGTGCGCTCTTGATTCTTATGATCAACACCTGTAGGAAGCAGTATTTCGCTACAAAGATTAGACATAGTTACTTTTAAGCCTAAATCTTGGTGATGTTTAGCAATGCTTTTGTTTACTGTATCAATAAAAATTAAGTAAGGTTCTCCGGTTTGCAAACGGGTTTCTAAAATCTTTTGCCAAAGTTGACGGGCATTAACTTGCCTAATTACTTCACCTGTCCTTGGACTACGTAAGTTAAATGTCTTATCGTCCCGGACAGCAATCATAAATTCATCTGTAATATTGATGCCATGATGAAGATTTAAGCTTTTTCGGTTAAAGTCTCCAGAAGGTTTACGGATTTCTAAAAATTCTTCAATTTCAGGGTGATGAATATCTAAATAAACTGCTGCTGAGCCTCGTCTAAGAGAGCCTTGGCTAATTGCTAGGGTCAAGGAGTCCATTACACGAATAAAAGGCATAATACCTGATGTTTTGCCAGCTTTACCGATTGCTTCACCTATGGAACGAACATTTCCCCAGTAAGTGCCAATGCCACCACCATTTGAGGCTAGCCAAACATTTTCATTCCAAGTATCTACAATAGCCTTAAGGCTATCACCAACAGAGTTAAGAAAACAAGAAATTGGCATTCCTCGTTCTGCACCACCATTAGAAAGTATTGGTGTAGCGGGCATAAACCAGAGTTTTGAAATATAATCATAAAGGCGTTGTGCATGATTTTGGTCATCAGCAAAAGCCGCAGCAACACGGGCAAACATATTTTGGTAGCTTTCATTTTCTAAAAGGTAACGGTCTGTTAAAGTAGCTTTACCAAAATCTGTTAATAAATTATCGCGCTCAGGATTTATTTTTATTGCTTCTTTATTAACGTTCCTGCGCCACCAGGCCCCAGACTTGTCATTTTTTGATTTAGTATCTGGTCTAACAATATCAATACCAGTAGCTAAAAATGTGGGAGTATCGCTATCAAAATCTATCTGTTGACTATTGTAGCTTAGATCAAAATCAAAAGAAGCCATAACATTTCCTTGCTGTTTTATTATGATAGTAATTTTAAGTAGATATTTTTTTCAGTCACTATATGTTGGTGCAATATAGCTTGAGGACACTAGATATAATATTTATCGAAGAAAAAAGCAACATTTTTTAGATATACTTTTTGCTAAATAATTAAAATTATAAGAGATTATTTTTTTATTTTTCTGGTAATATTGCTTATTATGCGACTGTTTAAATCTTTAGCTAAGTATCTAGTTAGATATCTAACAAAAACTATTTTTGGAGTTTTCTTAGGGCTAATATTTATTAACTTAATAAGTATATTCCCTAGTTATTTGGTACTAGCACAAAATGAAAATCCTGATCTTAATTTTGACCCCCTAGAAATAGGCCGTCCTTATTTCCGTGTCTTTAGTGACAAAGATGGACTGCCGCAAAATAGCGTACAATCAATTACTGTAGATAAAAAATCTTACCTATGGGTAGCTACTCAAGATGGGGCAGCTTATTATAATGGGCATCATTGGACAGCAATAAATATGCCTAATCAAAAGGTTTCAAACTATATACGCGCGCTTTATGCTGGTAGTGATGGGAGCATGTGGTTTGGTACTTACGCAGGTGTATGGAGGTTAAAAGATAAGCAATGGACAGGCTATACTACTACTAACTCTAAATTACCTAATAATATTATTCATAGTTTTTGGGAAACAGAAATAAATGGAAAGACTACTTTTTGGATAGGTACAAATGGAGGGTTAGCAAGCCTTGATTTGCAGAGTTTGGAATGGGGTTTATATGACACTAAAAATGTTTTGCCAGATAATCGGGTAAGGGTACTTTGGGGAACTCAAAAAAAGCAAGGCTATCAACTTTGGGTAGGAACGGATGCAGGCTTTTGTTATCTGCAAAATGGACAATGGAAAAAAGTCACTGTAGATATTTTAGGAGAAAAAGGAGCAGCATTAGCTGTTCGGTGTTTTTTAGCTACTACATTAAATGGTAAAGAAGTCTTTTATGTTGGGACAGATGGCGAAGGCTTAATTTATTTAGAAGATGGTAACTGGTCAATCTATAACGCTAAAATGGGGTTGCCTAACAGTCATATTTATGACTTAGTGAAAACTACCTGTCTGGATGGAACAGAAAAACTTTGGCTTGCTACTTATGGTGGTGGGCTTGTTTGTTTAGAAAATAACAAATGGATTATTTATGATACTAAGATAGGTTTACCTAATAATGTAACTAGCAGTTTATTTGAAATGAAATCACCAGATGGTTCTCATCATCTTTGGGTAGGAACAAATGGAGGCGGACTTTATCGCTTAGAAGAAGACCAATGGCTAAGTTATGATATTAAGAATGGTCTGTCTGATAATACGGTAATGAGTTTATTGGAGTCTACTACAAAAAATGAAAGCAAGGCGATTTGGATTGGTACATATGGAGGTGGGCTATCAAAGCTAGAAAACCGGAGTTGGACAACTTTTACTAAAGATAATGGACTGCCGGATAACTCTATTTTGGCACTTTTAGAGACTAAAGATAAAACAGGAGAACAACTAATTTGGGTAGCTACTGAAGGAAATGGGCTTGCTTTGTTAAAGGCAGGAAAATGGACGACTTTTACTAAAGACAAGGGTTTGCCAAGTAATGCTATAAGAACTTTGTTGGAAGTTCCAGAAAAAGATGGTAGTCGCTCGATTTGGATTGGTACAACTAATGGTGTAGTTAAATTAGTTGATGATAAATGGATCACTTTTGATACTAGTAATGGGTTGCCAGAAAATGTTGTTGTTACAATGACTTACACTCTTGATCAGAATTTAGAACCTGTAATTTGGGTTGGAACTGCTGGAGGAGGGTTGGCTTATTATAAAAATAACAAGTGGACAACCTTAAAAATGGCTGATGGTTTACCTAGTGACACTATTTATAGCTTACAACCTAGTAAAACAGGAAATGATCAATTTCTTTGGGTTGGTACAACAGGGGGTGTTTGTCGCTTAAAAATTAACAATGATAAATTTGAATGGCTATTTTTTTCTGATGCTACTACACCTTCACTACCCAACAATGTAATTAATCAAATTCAAATAGATAAACGTAACCGAGTTTATTTATTTACAAATAAAGGGATTGCACGACTAACACCACTTAATAATAATCCAGATGGATTATTAGATTATAGTATTTATACTTTTACTACAGAAAACGGTCTACCTAGCAATGAATGTAATGTTGGAGCATCAATAGTGGATCATAAAGGGCGTATTTGGGCTGGAACTGTAGCAGGAGCAGCAGTTTTTGACCCAGCAAAAGATAGTGAAGATCGTCGCTCTAAGCCATTTTATATTGAACAAATGCAAATTAATGGGAAAGATTCCTTACTGCCAACCAATGAAGAAATTTCACTTAATTATAATGAAAATTCTTTAAGCTTTGAATATGCACTACTTAGCTATTTTCGTGAGTCTGACACTTGCTATCGTGTCCAATTAGTAGGACTAGATGAAAAGACTTCTGATTGGACAACAGATTATAAAAAAGAATATACAACCTTACCTGAAGGACAATATATTTTTAAGCTTTGGGCAAAAGACTATCACAATAACATTAGCGGCCCATTAGAAGTAAAATTTTATATTAAATCCCCGCCCTGGCGTAGTTGGTGGGCTTATACTGGATATATTGTTTTACTATGTATATTAGTTTACCTAGTTATACAGATAAGATTAAAGCGTTTAGAGCAGCGAAACGCAATTTTAACAACGCTTTACCAAAAAGAGCAAGAAGTAAGTCGGACGCTTCAATCTCTTAGTAAGATGAAAACCGATTTTATGTTAGTAACTTCTCATGAGATGCGTACACCATTAACAGTCTTAAAGGGCTATTTAGATTCTTTAACAGAGTTAAAATCCAATAATTTAACGCCGTCACAAACTAGGATGATAAAGACTTGTTTACGGGTAACAGACCGGCTTATTGATGGGGTCAATAACATCCAAGAAATGTTAAAGATAGAAGAACGACGACTTATATTAAAAGCAGAAACAGTTGACTTAAAACAGCTTGTTCAAGAAGTAATTGATGAAGTAACTAGTTTTGTTGAACAACGGCAACAAAAATTAATAGTAGAATTAGATAAAGAATTACCATTAATTATTGCTGATTATGAAAAACTTCAACTTGTGTTATTAAACTTAGTACAAAATGCTATTAAGTTTACTCATGACGGAGGAGAAATAAAGTTAATAATTGAACAAGATAAAGATAGAATACATATTAAAGTAATAGATAATGGAATAGGAATAGAAGCTATAGAATTAGAAAGAATATTTGAAAAATTTTACACTGCTTCAGATATTATGAATCATAGTTCAGGAAAATATGGCTTCGATACTAGAGGAACAGGTTTAGGTTTAGCCGTTGCACGTGGTTATATAGAAAGTCATGGTGGAAAAATATGGGCTGAATCTAATGGAAGTGGTAAAGGAAGTTGTTTTTATATCTGGTTACCAATAAGTAATATTTGCCCCTTACCAAGGGAAACAGACGAAAATTTAATGATAGGCAAAACTAGTATAAAGTGATCTAAGTCAAAAACTTAAGAAAAGTTTATTGTTTAAGACATTTAAAAATAGCTCAGAGATAGCACCCTGAGCTATTAATCTTACTATTTAGTTTTTAAGTGTTTAATTAATCAGGTAATCTAGCATCATTACGATGATCATCAGCCGTAGTGATTCCAGATTTAATAGAATATTTAACCAATGCTGGCAGGTCATGAATATTAAGTTTTAGCATAATACGTGCGCGATGAGCTTCAACTGTGCGACGAGAAAGACCTAAAATTTGACCTACTTCTTCATTAGCATATCCATCCACGAGTAATTTAAGCACTTGACGTTCCCGCTCAGTGAGTGACGGTTGTTTATTAGTTGTTCTAGCCATTAATTGTCTCCCTATCTTTTTGGCGTTCTTAGAATAAAGAATATTGTTTGATTAAGTAAAAATATAGTTAATAACGAAAAATTACTAGTTAATAACCTTAAGTCTTAGAATAATTAAGGTACTAGTAGAGACATAATAACGGCATATTGCTACTTACGTCAAGTAAAGTAAATAGATAAATTAATATAAAATGGGATTTTATTTACCTATTTTAGGTAAATAAATAGGGTATATAACTTAATCTAGTAATGTTTAATAATCATTATAGTAGTATCATCAACTGGAAGACATTGACCTATAAATTGGGTAATAGCCTCATCAACACGGTCACGAAGTTGTGATGCGGTTCTAGCACGATAACGGCGAACTACTTCTATTAAACGTTGTTCACCAAATTCTTCATCTATTTCATTAACGCTATCAGTGATACCATCACTATAAATAACTAATACATCTCCAGGCTGCATTACTAGGTAGTTTTCTTCATAGGTAATAGAATCAACAATTCCTATAGGCAATCCGCCAGATTCTAATAATCTATAACTACCATCAGTAGAAACTAATATGGGAGGGTTATGACCAGCATTAGAGTAAAATAATTGATTAGTAATAGGATCCAATTCAGCACAAAAAAGAGTTAAAAATTTATTTTCTGGTGAACTTTCAAAAATATAGTTATTAATCTCTGTAACAATTTGGGCTGTTTTAAGTGGGGTTTGGGCTTGTGCATGTAGGGCTGCATGCAAACTAGACATCATAAGTGCTGCACCCATACCTTTACCTGAAACATCTCCTAACGCTAACAAAGTACGGCCATTTTTACGTTTAATAAAATCATAATAATCCCCGCCTATTTCACGACAAGGGAAACTAATGCCAATCATATCATAGCCAGGCAAACGAGGAGGTGAAAGCGGTTGCAGGCGAAGTTGTATTTCACTAGCAACTTTTAATTCTTCTTCCATTCGCTTCTTTTCTATTCGTTCTTCAATTAGACAAGCATTTTCAATCTTAATTGCTGCTACTGAAGCCATAGTAGTTAACACTAGTAAATCATCTTGATTAAAACGATTTGTAGCATAAGGATTATCTACATAAATCATTCCAATTACTTCTTCACCAATTGCTAGAGGGACAGCCATAATTGAGCGCATTTGACTAATTACAACCGATTGCATTTCTTGAAAACGTGGGTCATGTGCAGCATCAGAAGTTAGTACAGAAGTTCCTTCATTTATGACTTTTTCAGAGATTGAACGACTAATTTTAATCTCTTCCCCTGTTAAATCCTTCATAGCGTTACGTGCAACTTTACAAACTAACTCATTAGGTTTAGCTCGCATACGACGTTTAGAGTCTCTATTAGGAGTCCATTGGCTAGATAAAAATAAAAAACCTCGTTCTACAGGTAGAGCCTCAAAAACTAGTTCCATAATGCGTTTTAAGGTGTCATCTAAAGAAGCATCTAAAAGTAAAGTAACTCCTACTTTGCTTACTACAGCTAATAAATGATCTTTTTTACGCTCTTTTTCTCTTGGTTGGGAAATAATGGTTTGTCCTAAAATATTACCTTTAGAAGAATTAGTAACTTCTTCTAAAACAGAGAAAATACCAGAACTATGTTTGCTAGAAGCAATTGTTAGCTCTGCTTCTGCATGTAGATTTAAGTCTGATAACATTAATTCATTTGAAGGTGTAGTGACAGGATCAGCTACTAGAGTGATTCTTGTTTCGCCAATTTGAATTACATCACCAATATTAAATGCAATAGTACCAACAACTTTACCACCATTACAAAAAGTGCCATTAGCACTACCAAGGTCAGTTAAAAAATAACTGCTTCCATCATATCTAACTTCTGCATGTAAGCGAGAAGCAAAAGGATCATTGATACATACATCATTGCGTGATGATCGACCAATAGAGGTTTTTGTTTTAACTACTTTTATTTCCCTGCCATCTCCATCAGGCAATTTTACTAGCAAACTTGGCATATTTTCACCAATAGTATAATTTTCTAATTTATTTTAACTTTTTCTCTAACATTTTAACTTGATTAGCACAAACACCTGAATATGTCCCTTGCCAAGCAGGTGGTGAGCAACGTTTGTAAGCATTTAAGGCAGCCGCTAAATTACCTTGCCTATGATATGCTTGACCAATTAAATAATAAACTTTTAAATCACTAGGACTTGTTTTTAATGCTTTGTCAAAATCTCTTAAAGCTGCAAAAGTGTTACCAGCATTAAGCATTTCTGAGCCTCGTCTAATATAATCATCTGCACTTAGTTTTGGTTCACTAGGTACAGTTACAGGTTTTGGAGTCTCTATTTTAGGTGGAGGCTCAATTTTTACCGGCTCAGGCGATGGTGTTGCTATGATAATAGGTGTATTTATTGGCGAAGCAATCGGAGTTGGTGTTTTAACAGGTTTATTAAGTGCAAGACGAGAATCAGCTAATTTGGTTAATTCTTGTTTTGCTAGAGTTGCTAAGGCCAAGTCTTCTCCTTTAGCCACTATTTCAAAATTCTTGCGTGCTTCCTCTGAACGGTTATTACGTACTAGAACTTTTGCTAGTGCCAATTGAATATTTGGGTCACTTTTTATTATTAAAGCAGAAGTGTAAGTAGTAATAGCCAAATCATCTTTTCCTATTTGCTCACAGGCTTGCCCCATTTTTTGATAAGCATCTAAATTTTCTCGATCTAAAGAAATAGTTTTTTGATAGCTTTCAATAGCTTCTTCATAACGATTACTGCTTACTAAAGCATCGGCTTGAAGTTTATAAGCTTCTGCATTTGTAGTATCAACTTGAATAAATTGAGCTAATTTTTCTAAAGCTTGCTCAGTATTTCCTGTCTGTAGTGCTGTTTTAGCTTCTTCTAATAAATTGGCTGTACCCACTACTATTTCAGGACTTGGGCTAGGAGTTGGTGTAGCTAAAACAATGGTATCTTTGGCTAAATAAGGTTTAACTACTTTATAGTAAGTAACTAAACCTGTAGATGTAACAGCTATAAATAAAGTAAAAAACCATCCAAATAGTACACCATAACGCAAAGGTTTATTTATTTGCTTAGATGTAGAAGCCGTATTTGGTGAACTATTAATAGTTTGGTTAACAGGTGTATTATTTGCCATAATATTACTGATAAGAAATTTACTTATAATATAGAACTAATTTTATTACTATTTTAATACTTTAAGAGAAGCGTTTTTTTATTACTAAAGTTTTAGCTAGTTTGTCATGCCAACCTTGCTGTTTTTTATCCCAAAGTAACCATAAAAATCCTAAAGCAAAAGCAATTGTAGCAATAAAATAGCCAAAAGTGTGTCTAATAATTATTTGACTCGCTTTTGCACGATTTTGATCAATGCTAATAATTCGGATCCCTACAAGTTGTTTGCCAATGGTTTGACCTTTAATACTAGCTAAGATTAAAAAATTGTAGATCCAAACACCTATTATTATTACTAAACCTATTTTATTAATAATTGCTTGATAATTAATAAATTTAGTAGCAATTAGTGTAATAAATAACATAAGAATCAATAGTAAAATTAGATCTAACATAAATGCACCTAATCTTAATGCAAACCCTGCTTGCTCAAATGAGCCTACTAAAGCATTAGTAGGAGGGGCAATAAGATTAGCGGAAAATTTTTTGGCTATTTGAACTACAGATATAGATTTTGCTTTGGTTGTACTGGGTGCTACAACTTTTTGTGCTGATAAAGATTCTGCTTTTGATGATATCAAAAGTTCAGCAACTGGCAATTTAATGTCTGATTTTGGGTTGCTTAACTCTCCATTACTATTCTTTAGAATTTGGTTAATGGATGTAGGCGTGCCACACATTCGACAAAACTTTGCCCGCTCAGTTAGAGAATTTTTACAGTTTTGGCACTGCTTTGCCATAATAAATTAAGTAACTTTATATGAAAACTTGTTAAAGGTACTAACTATGGATTTAGGACTATTACCCAATAACAAATTTTAATACTGTTTCCCCTAATCGGATTTCATCGCCATTTTGCAGTACTCTAGGCTGTTTTGGGTAAAGCTTAAATGTCCCATTTACAATAGTTCCATTGACACTAGATAGATCTTCAACTAAAAATTGTCCACCTTCTCTATAAACACGAGCATGACGACGAGACACTTTAGTTTCTGGATCATAGGTAGATAAATCAACTTCTGGGAAAATCCCAGTATGAGGATCCATCCTACCAATTAGGTTAGTATCTTTATCAAGTATAAAGGATGCCGACATATCAGAATTATTCATAAGCACTAATTTAGCTGTTAGCTTTACTGGGCTAGGTGTAGCAAGGGGTTGTCTAGCTCCACAGTGGGCGCAGAAAAGATCATCACTGGCAATTTTTTGCCCACAATTACCACAAAATACTTGTCCAGAACTTTCTGCACCAAAACTAGGTGCAGGTTTCATAGCCTGACCACTATCTAAAAGCCTTATATGCTCTTCTAAGGCTTTTTTCATATCTAAAGCATTTGTAAAACGCTTTTCCGGTTTATGTTCAACAGTTCTGGCAATAATAGCATCCATGCCAGGTGTAATATTAGGATTGATTTGTCTGGGACGAGGATTTTTAGAAAAATCAAAAATTAGCAATGGATTATCTTGTGGATCAGCACCTGTAAGCAAATGAAACATTGTCGCGCCTAAAGAATAAATATCTGAACGAGGCTCAACTTTACCAGAAAAAAGCTCTGGAGGAGCATAACCCATTGTGCCAATTGCAGTTACACCTTTTTGTGTTGGTGAAACAAAGCGAGCAATTCCAAAATCTACTAACATAATACGATTGGTTTTATCATCAATCATTAAGTTAGCTGGCTTTAAGTCACGGTAAATTATTGGAGGTTGTTGACAGTGAATATAACTAAGCACATCACAAGCTTGAACTGCCCATTCTGCTACAGTACGTTCTTCTAAACGTCCCGTAGGAGACATCTTTAACCTACTTGCTAAATCACCTCCACCTATAAATTTCATTACTAAATAGTAACGGCCTTCGGAAACAAAATAATCATAAATAGTAGGAATAGAAGGATGTTCTAAACTAGCAAGTAATTGAGACTCCCTTTCAAAATCTTCTACAGCCTTGCGTCGATGATTATCATCAGAAAACATTTCTATCATTTCTTTTACTGCACGCAAAGCATCTGCCAAACGTTTGTCTCGTGCCATGTAGACATTGCCCATGCCACCGCCACCAACGCGCTTGACAATCAGATATCGCCCAACTAACATTACACCGGCTTCTAGTTGGGCATTGGGGTTTTTAGTCTTGTTCCTTGACATACTCTCCTCGGCAAATCTAATTGTTGCCGTATCATAAACAGGGCGTATTTAGTAATGGAAACTAAAAAAGCTTTTTATAATTTGTGTGATAATTTGGCTTATTCTACCACAAATTTTAAGAAAGTCTTACCAACAATAATTTCATCACCATTATTAAGAGGATGGCGATTACCTGGCAAAAGTCGGCGACCACGATTTATAAAAGTGCCATTAGTGCTTCCTAAATCCTCTATTAAGTATTGTCCGCTTTGATGAATAATACGGGCATGACGACGTGATACTTTTGCTTCTGGATCGTCTTGATCTAGATCTACATCTGGAAAAATTCCTCCATCAGCATCCCAACGACCAATATTTGATTCAGAATCAGTTAACATAAACTCTTTTCCTATTGTGCCACCACGTTGAATAATTAATTTAGCTCTGGAAGTAGCTTTCCCATAATTTTGTGCTGAATTATTAGCAGGCATAACACTTGGATCACTAGTCATAGGCGGCGATAAAGGCGCGTTAGAAGCCATTCCAGATGAATAGGGAGGGGCTGTTTTTGGTATTCCCGCTGGAGCAGAAAAAGACGGTGGTGCAGGTGGCTCTGGCACAGCTTTGTTATTAGTAAGAGAATTTGCTCTAGGTAGTACACCCCCGCTTTGTGGAGGGACAGGAGGGATTGGAGGACGTGACATTGGCGGCATTTGAGGCATACCTGGCATTGGTGGGACAGATTGAGGCATTTGCGCCATCGGTTGTGGGTTTGCAGCAGGTGGAGGTGCAAAACTAGTTAATTTTGTTCCACATTCATCACAGTACTCTGAACCATCTAAATTATCTGTTCCACAATTAGTGCATCGAATCATTAAAAAAATCAGCGCAGTAAACCCAACGGTAATTTATGAGGATAACGCGCCGCCTCCTTTTTACTGAATAATCGACTATTACGCGAACCTTCTTATTTAATTATTGCAAGCAGTTGGTTTATTTTTAGCTTAAATTAACACCCAATAGTAAATTTTAGAAAACTTTAGTGGGAAGAAAAGATTTTAGCAAATAGATTATAAAATAGTTTTCTTTTTCCTAAAACAAATGAGTTTTAAAAATTTGTTTTAATTTAAGCAAATAATAAAACTAAGTAAAAATTTTTTATTTAAATTTTAACTATTAAAAACTGCTTTAATTTAAGACAATGCTAAAAGCTAGGAGTATTATCAAGATTACTGTTGTTATGATAATTGTCTCTAACTTTTTCGGCAATAGACATCAACTGGTTTTCAAAAATTTTTATTAAATAAATACTAGAGATTTTACTAAGTAAATAAGCTTTTAAAATATAAACCTTAATCAAAGCGGAGTATTGTATAGAAATCTAAAAAATTTTTCTTCCCTATTTGGCTGCTAATCTACTTTAACCACAATTACAGAAATATTATCATCCCCTCCCTTAGCATTAGCAGCAACTATTAGTTCTTTAGTAATTTGCCAGGGATCAGAATGTTTTTTCATTATAGAAATGATCTCATAGTCTGAAAGCATAGTGGTAAGGCCATCACTACAAAGCAAAATTACATCTCCACGTTTAATTAAACGAGTGACTATATCTATTTCTAAGTCATCTCGACTACCAATTGAACGATAAATAATATTACGGTGAGGGTGAAATCTAGCTTCTTCTTTGGTTAATTCACCTCTACGCACCATACGTTCTACCAAAGAATGATCTTCCGTTATTTGCTCTAAATGATCATTACTTAAAATATAACAACGACTATCGCCTACTTGACCAATGGTTAAAATATTTCCTACCAAAAGAGCCGTAGTAACAGTTGCTCCTAGCCCACGAGTAGAAGGATGATAATGGGCATAGTCTAATACTTCACTATTTGCATGTAAAATCGCGCTAGTAATTAACTGGGGTGCGCGTACATTTGCGCCCATATCGTTGGTTAGGGAAAGAGAGCCTGTTTGCGTAGATTCTACTAGAGATGTTGTAGTAGTTGATTGTAAGGATGCAGAAATTAATCTTTCTGTTACCCATTCAGCAACTGCTCTTACTGTTAAACGAGAAGCTACTTCACCAGCCGCTTCTCCACCCATTCCATCAGAAACTATATAAAGACCTATATGAGTATTTACTGATTCAAAGCAGTGTTTTAATTCTTGAATCAAAACACTGTCTTCATTTATTTCTCTATGTCGTCCTATATCGCTAGCATGTGCTACTTGTATGGCCGTTGGTGTACCAAGAGCAGCTAAGGCAAATTTCATTTCATTAACAGAATTATATCTATCGTTTGGTTCAATGGCTAAAGCTCGCAAAATTAAGCGTTCAAATGATGGAGAAACTATTGCTTGAGGATAAAGCTGATAAGGTTTGGTAAAAGTAGCTTTTGAGTCTGTGTTAGATAGGATCTCACCTGTAAGTAACCAGTAAAGAATAGCTCCTATAGAATAAATATCAGACCTTTTATCTAAAATAGATTGTTCATTAAGTAAGTAAAGTTCTGGTGCAGAAAAACCTTCTGTAATATAAATAGGATTAATCATTTGGTAGCGTTTAAGAGGACGTACCCGATCAAAATAAATAACTTTAACAAGCCCTTGATTATCAATTACTAAACTTTCAGGTGTTAGGCCATTATGAACTAAACGTTGACGATGAAAATTATCAGCAATTTGACAAAGCTGTATTCCTATTTGTCTGGCTTCGGTTTCAGAAAGTTTAGAGCATTTATTAAGCAGATGCCCTTCAACCCTTTCTAATACTAGATAGGCTGAATCTTCCTTAGTAAAATAACTATGCGCTCTTAATATTCCTGGAGAATTAAATCTTGCTAATAAGTGAAACTGCTGATAAAACGGGCTTTTATCTTTGTTTGTATATGAGCTTATAGAATTGTTGCCTATAGTTTCTAACCCTAAGTTAGCTAGTGGGTCAGCATTAGCTATTGGGCAAACAGCCATAGTATAACGTTTGGTTGGATCAGACTTTTCATGTGCATAATGATACTTAGTGTTGCCATTTTCTAAAAACAAGCCTTCGATAACAAATCGCTCTTCAGCTATGGAAGGGAGGTTTTTATCTAAAGATTTTTTGGTTTGAGCCAACGTTGGTTCTAGAGTTTCTCCACATTTTTTGCAATTAACTGCGTTTTCTTCGTTGTCTGTAAAACCACATAAAGGACATTTTTCCATGAACTAGTTGACCTATAAAGTCTTATATTAATGGCTAGTAATGATATTTAACCCGTTTATTTTCAAGAAAAGTAAGGATAACATAGAGCTAAAAAATACACAGCTATTTTTCCCTACCACCTAAGATTTTAAGTTAAGCAAAAACTCTATTTCTAATGGTTCAATTATCAAATCACCTAATGATAATTGTTGGGCAAACTCCATTAAATTATACCTGGTTCCCTCATTCCACATTTCTTTTAATAAATTACCTGCACGCACACTTTGCCACCATTTATAACCAAAATGAGTCTTAAAATAATCTCTTAACATTACTTCAAAACACATTGCTCTTAAGTAATTAGCTACGTATAGATTATCTAGGTAATCTGTTAAGTATTCTGACTTTTCAGCATAAAAAAGTGTTGCTTGAGAAAGTTCGCTACTATAAAGTTCTGCTGCTTGATTAAGACCTTTACTATGTAAAGATATTTCATAATTTAGCTTTGCTGCATAGCTTCGTATTAAATAAAGTTTAGTAAGTAAATTAGCAGTTTGTAGCTCGCTAGATTCTCGTTCATCTAGCATTTTTTCTAGCCAAAAAGGTTCGTTAACTAAATGACGAAATAAAAAACCATAACTTTCTATTAAACCATTATCCCCAGCATACTTAAATTCTGGTATTAAGCTACTTGAGTTAAAAGCAAAATACTGTGATTTTCCTCGTGCTTGAAATATGGATTGATATTTTCTTACTCCATTACCAGGCTGATAAACAACCCTAATTTCATTTGGAATAACAACAGGTAGACAAAAAGTTCCTACTTGCTTTCCTACTTGTAGAACGGGATTAAGATAAATATTTTTTTGTTGTGTAGGCCAAATATTTAAGTTTGTTAATGTTTCTTGAAAAGATAAATTTAAGATTCGAGATGGAAATAAATCAATAAAATTTTCTTGTTTAGTAAATTGTAAAATGTCAGCATGGCTTGCTTGTTCTAGAGGTAGCCTTAAGTTTAGAGATAAAAACCGCTTTAAGTTTATGCTATAAATTTTTTCTGTATCTGCTAAAAATTTTTGAAATTGCTTGTTTAAGGCTAAATAATCTATCCCGTTTATTTTAGAGAGCATTTCCAAATAGCTACTATAGCCAAGAAGTTGCGAACTTTCATGTAATTTTTCTATACGTTCAGCTTTTAAGTCATTAATGCTATCAAGAGCAGAAAGTTTTTTTTGATATATTTCTTGTCTATTTTTATGATCAAGCTCTTGATTTAGTAAACTATTAACATTACTTAAAGATATTTTTTGACCCTTCCAAGTAATGAACAAGCGACTTTCAGCATTAGCAATTTCTTGAGTTAAGTGCTTAACTTTTAGATTAAGATATTGCTCTGTAGAAAAAGCAATTAAGTTAAATAATGCTTTGCTTTTGGTTTGGTAATAAGGATCGGTTTCTATATATTCTTTTTTTAGTGACTCAATTACAGATAAAGTAAATAAATCGCTATATCTATCATAGATTTCTATTGTAGGAAAAGTTACTTTTTGTCCAGAAAGGAAAAAATATCTGGTACGGTTTAAGTTGATGTTAAAATCGACAAATTCCCGGCGATATTTATCTAACATTGGCTTAAAGTAGATTTAATTATGTATTCTCTTTATTTTAACGACCTTAAAGCTTCATCAAGTTGATCTATCTCTGATTCAGTGTTGTAGTGTACTAAACTAATTCTTACTGCTCCACCTTTATCTTCTAAACCTAGGCGCAACATTGGTTCTAACGCATAGTAATTACCTGACCAAACATTGATCCCAAAACTAGCAAGTTTAATAGCTACTTCTTTTGAAGAGTATTTATCAACAGTTATAGCAAAAGTTGGTACACGTTCATTTAAGCGGCTTGGGTCAGTAATTCCATAAACTTTTACATTTGGGTGGCTAGCAAAAACATCTAGTAATTTTTTTGAAAGGGTTTTTTCATACTCCTGGATGCCGTTCATTGCTGTTTGCAGTAGTTTTTTACGGTTTAAGCTTGCTGAGTTTTTTAGTCCTAACAAACTAGGGACAATTTGCAAATATTCCAATGCTCCAAGCGTTCCTGCAATGCCTTCATGGTTTTGTGTTCCAACTTCAAATTTATCAGGAATTATGTTTTTAACTGTCCTTAAATGAAAAGTTTTTAGTTCTTCCATCAATTGACGACGGCCCCAAATTATCCCAACATGCGGGCCAAAGGCTTTATAAGCTGAATAAGCTAGCACATCACAGCCTAAAGATGACACATCAATTAAACCATGTGGTGAGTAATGAACTGCATCAACAAAACAAATTGCACCAACCGAATGAGCTATTTTTGCTACTTCAGCAACAGGATTAATTGTGCCAAAAGCATTAGAAGCATAGCCAACAGCTACTAAACAAGTTCTTTCAGAAATTTGTTTTTTTAAGCTGTCTAAATTTATTGTCATATCATCAAGGTTAATGTCTACAAAACGAACCTTTACACCTCGTTCTGCTTCTAGTGCTAACCAAGGAGAAATATTAGCTTCATGTTCAAGGGCTGTAGTAATGATTTCATCTCCAGCCTGACAGGATCGTCCAAAGGCACGGGCAAAGGCTTGTGTAAGTGTAGTCATATTTGGCCCAAAAGCTACTTCTTCCGGGTCTGTTGCTCCAATAAAATCGGCTACAGTTGCACGACATTTTTCTATTAATTTGTCTGATCGTTGAGCAGTTTCAAATACTCCTCCAGTATTGGAATTGGAGGTAAGAAAATAATTGTTGACCTGATCAATACAATGATGTGCTACTTGTGTTCCTGCTGCATTATCAAAAAATATTGTAGGGCGATGACTAGATTTTAAAGATGGAAATTGTTGGCGAATAAGTTCTATTTTCATGAAAGCAATGCTAAGAAGATTTTTTGGAAAAATCAACTCTAGGAAAGAAAATTTTTAGTTGTTAGGTTTTTCTTCTAGTGAAGACAAATTAATTTGTAAAGCTGTACCAGTTCGTAAACTTTCTAAAGCTCGAAAAGTCGTTAATGTTGTTAAATATAAAGACTTTAACTCAATTGGAGCAGCTACGTTTTTTAACATTGCTGCAACAAAGATTTCTACCTCACTACGATGACCTTTATCTTGAGCAGAGGAAGAAAATTTGCTTGTGCTACCATTTTTAGTAAAACTAGCTGTCTTAAAATCATCTAGGACGGCTACAGCACCGGCTCCAAAGACTTCTAAACGCTCTTTAGGGAAAGACTTATCTCCAATTGCTAAATAGTGAACCGTTCCTATTGAGCCATCAGAAAAAGTAATGTTTATCATTACAGAATCTTGATCAACTTCTTTATCTGAAAGGGTTTTTATACATTGAGCAAAAACTTGAGTCGGTTCAGCATCAACAAAAAACTGCATTAAATCAATAAAATGACAGACTTCCCCAATTATTCTTCCTCCACCTTGTAGCGGGTCTTGGATCCAGCTATCTTTTGGAATAAAACCAGCGTTAACTCGATAAATCATTGAATAAGGAGAAGTTTTGCGGCCAAAAGCTTGTTTAAGCTGTACGGCTAAGGGTGAAAACCGACGATTAAAGCCTACAAGAATGGCTTTTCCTGACTGCTCTTGGATTTTAATGATTTCTTTTAGCTCGTTTTCTGTTAAACAAAGGGGTTTTTCTACAAAAACACTTTTTCCTGCTTTTAATGTTGTGCAAACTAGTTCGGCGTGTGTTCCATGTCGTGTTGCAATAAAAACACAGTCTGTAGAGTCATGATTTATTACTTCTTTTGCATCTGTGCTAGAAAATAAAAATCGAAATCTTTCAGCCGTGTTTTTAGCTGAAACTCCTGTAGAATTGGCAATTCCTGTTAATATAACCCCTTTAGAACTGCGTAAATGAGGAAGTAAACTAGCAGTAGCAAAATTACCTGCTCCGATAAAACCAATTCCTATTTCGCTTTTTGTCCTTTGTCCTAGTTTAGTAGCATAGCGAGTAGGTATTTTACTAATAATTTCGCTTTCTGCTGGATATTTAAGCAGCACTCCGCAGCATCGTTCACCAGTTTTTCCTAAAATTAAATCATAGGCATCTGAAGCTTTTTCTACTGCAAAACGATGGGTAGTAAGCAGATCTAGGTTTATTTTTTTATCTGCTACAAGTCTAAGAAACTCTTCCATGTTACGTTTTTCTGTCCAACGTACATAACCTATAGGATAATCTTGTCCGTATTCTTCATAGCTAGGATCATAACGACCAGGGCCATAGGAGCGAGATAAACAAAGCTCTAATTCCTTCATATAGTAATGTTCTCGTGGGATATCCATTTTAACTGCTCCCACTACAACCACTCTAGCCCGATCACGAGCAATTTCACCTGCAAGCTTTACAGGATCATTACTATTAGTGCTAGCTGTAAGAATTATGCTGTCAGCACCTCGGCCTTGAGTAAAATTTTCTACTATTTTATGTACATCTTCGGAACGGTTAACGGCTTGATGTGCGCCACTTTTTAAGGCTAATTCTACTGTTGTTTGATCTAAATCTATTCCTAAAATTCTACAACCAGCAGCAACTAACATTTGTATAGTTAGCTGTCCAATTAATCCTAAACCAATAACTACAACATTTTCCCCTAGTTGCACTTTAGCTTGACGGATGCCTTGCATTGCAATCGCGCCTAAAGTTGTATAGGCAGCATAGTCTAATGGAACTCCTGCTGGTAGCAATGAGCATAGATTTTCTGGGATAAAGTTTATTTCCGCATGAGAAGCATAGCCAGCACCAGCACAAGCTACTTGGTCACCAACACGAAAATCTGTTACACCTTCGCCTACTTCTATCACGGTTCCAGCCGTGCTATAGCCAAGTGCCTTGACTGTTTCAAGACGGGCCATTACTTTTTCATAAGTATTTACTAAACCCTCACGGCGAACGCTATCTAAAACTTGTTTGACTAAATCAGGTCGTTGACGCGCCTTACCAAGTAATGAACTTTGTGCTGTAGCAACTGTGGTTCGCTCTGTTCCAGCACTAATTAAAGAATAAGCAGTTCTAACTAACACTCCACCAGGACGTAGCACCGGTGGGGGAAGTTCTTCTACTTTTAATTCTCCGGTTTTGAAGTTTTGGACGACTTGTTTCATAAAGCCGTGCATTTTAGCACAGTCAAAATTAAAAGAGATAGAAAAGCTGGCAGTTATCAAGAATTAAGGCTTGTTTTAATTATATTTACCAGAAAATTTTTAAGGCTAGCTAAAGTTTATTTTAGCCAGCCTTAGAATAACTAGAAGAGCAGTTTTTATGCAGTAATTTTACTTATATTTATTTAGGCCAGCGATAACCTAAAACACTGGATTTAGGATAGTAGCTAACCTTAACTTGGTCGCTTTGATTACCACCTAAAACTTTAACCATATTTCCTTCTGTGCCTAGGTAAAAGCCTACGTGACCTTGACTAGGATTATTACCTCGACTAAATACTACTACAGCACCGGGTTTTGGTTCAGTAGGCTTGCCCCAATTAAGGAATGAGCGAGCCATAGCACTACCTGTGCCTTTGATGCCTGCTTCTTTGAGTGTCCAATTAACAAAAGAAGCACACCAAGGAACTTCATCATCACCAAATTTACCTGTTGTTGAGTGATATTCAATAATTCTTTGATTATCTCTTGAACCAGCAATTTCTTTTGTTCCAATCTCGCCACGAGCAATATTTAACCAACTAGGTGATCCATTAGTGCTAGCGTTATCTCTAACACTATCAACACCGCCATTACTCATAGCGGGTCTTGAGCCGTTATTTACAGCAGGTTGAGACATTGCTGCTCGGCTTTGAGGGCCAAAAACACCGTCTGATGTGATGCCTCGGCTTTGTTGGAAGGATTTGACGGCTGATTCTGTACGAGAACCAAAAACACCATCTACTGGGCCAGGATTAAAACCTAATTGTTTTAATTGTTGCTGCATTTCTGCTACAGCGGGCCCACGACTACCTTCGCGCATCATTCCACCGCCACTTGGGGCGCGAAGCATATCTACAGGGCTATCTTGTGGCATAGAGGCTTGGGATACTTTTAAGCCTGATAGATTGCCAGTATTGCCACCTGCTGAAGGCATATTAATTTGTAGACCTGGATAAATTAAATTAGGATTTTTTATTTGTGGATTAGATTTAATTACTGAGCTAAGGCTAACTCCAGCATCTCTAGCAATTTCTGATAGAGTGTCACCTTTTTTTACTGTGTAGGTATTAGAACTTGAACTATTTGAATTATTATTTGGTGAGTTACTGTTAATTGAGCTAACCATAATAAAGAGTCTCCTAGAATTTTGGAATTTTGTTGATTTGTGTTTTATGTATTCCAAAAAAAAACTTTTCTACATAAATTTTTTTCCAAAACTTGGAAAAAAAATAAAAAATTTTTGCTAACAGATGAAACCTTTTTTTTTGAGTTGCGTTAGTACGGGCAAATCAAATCATTACAAAAACTAAAACAAACTGTTAGGTAATCCTCTATATTACCTACTATAATAAGGAGTTAGAAAAATGAAAAATTTATTTACTCGTATTGCTGTGTTAGCACTTGTTTGCACCCTTTCCCTTACCGCTTTTGCTAAAGAAAAACGTAAAACCGTTACCTTCTCAAATGATGTTAATGTTAACGGCACTGTAGTTAAAAAAGGTACTTATAAAGTCGTTTATGACGATACCACTAATGAAGTAAGTATTTTTAATGATAATAAAGAGTTACTAGTTAAAAGCTCAGCTAAATTTGTTTCACAAGACAAAGAAAATAACCGCACATTTTTAGCTACCAAAGAGCAAGATAATTCAAGAGTACTTAATGCAATTGGTTTAGAAGGTGAAAAACAAATGATTTTCATTGAACAAACCGGCAACGAATTAGCTAAACCACAATAACATGCTTTGAAATCAAGTAGTTTCTTAGAGAGTATTTCAACAATTATTTTGTCTTTGTTTTTTGATTATATCTCCCTTTCTAAATCTATTTCCCTTTAGTTGAAATACTCTCTTATCTATTTGATTAACCTACTAATCTTCTTAAATTCTTCTGTACCAGCAAAATCCATTAATTGAAAAAGTATCATTTCTACTGTAACAATATAGCTGCCAACTTGCCGTAATCTTTCTAATGCTATTTCTTTATCAAAAGCTTTACGAGAAGAAACCGCATCAGCAACTATATGAACCTCAAAACCTTGTGAAAGCGCGTCTAAAGCTGTTTTTAGCACACAAACATGTGCTTCAACACCTGCAATTATCAAGGATTTTACTTTTAACTCTTGTAATTTATTGACAACTTCATTGGATAACATAGAGCTAAAACACATTTTTTCAATGATTAATGGGTTATCAGGTAATTGAACATCTGAGCAAGTATGACCAAGACCTTTAGAATATTGTTCAGTAATAATTATTGGTACAGATAAAATTTCTGCTCCTGCAATTAATTTATTTACATTAGAAAAAATTTCTGTACGGTTATAAATTACAGGCATTAGTTTTTCTTGTAAATCAATGATTAATAGAGCAGTTTCAGTTCTTTTCAATAATCCAACGTTTTCCATAAAAGTCCTTTTTTACTACTAACAAAAAAG
Source organism: uncultured Clostridia bacterium (assembly GCA_964492845.1). Taxonomy (GTDB): domain Bacteria; phylum Acidobacteriota; class Blastocatellia; order Chloracidobacteriales; family JADJPF01; genus JADJPF01. The sequence goes on along the minus strand of CAZBMZ010000010.1, from coordinate 95,568 downwards.
CCTTGGCTTGTAGCCAAAGCTCTTTTGCAAGTTGATTTTTTTACGTTTTACTTAAAAAGCAAATCTCATCCCAAATTGAAATTGGCGTGGAGCAAAAGCAGCACGAAAACGATCAGGTGTAGCAATAAAGCGATTTCCATCTTTAGCTGGTAAATTAAAAGTACCATCTGGGTTTTGTGGGAAAATTGGGTTAACGTCGCTAATATTAACTCGATTAAAGATATTAAAGCCTTCAAAGAAAAGTTGTAATTTATAGTTTTCCTTGAAAGTAATTGATCTAGTTACTCGCAAATCTACTTTAGCAAAACCTGGAGTTAAGCCACTATTTCTAGCTAAACTAGCTGGACGATCTCCCGGCGGATTATCGCCATTAAGATTTAGGTCTTGGCCTGCCAATAAATTAAACGGACGACCAGATTCTAAATTAATAATAGAACTAACTTGGAAATCTCTTAAAAACGGATTTTGAGTATAATTTAAGTCCCAAGTACCGGAAAAAACAAAGCGACTTCGTACATCTTGCAATGATAAACCTCGTTCACCTTCTAAGTTAAGCGGGTCAACGCTTTGCTGCAATTCATTACGAATATCAATAAAGTTGTCTATAGCTTTGGAAAAAGTATAGCTTGCAATAAATCCAAAATTATTAAGTACACGGCGGTTAAGTGAAATTGTTAGACCATTGTAGTAGCTATCATAGGCTGACGCAAACTCAAAAACATCTCCGCGTGTTGTGTCTACTCTACCTGTTACCGCACTACCAACACCATCACCAGGGATTGGTCTGACAATGGGGTTAATATTTCGTTGGGAGAAGATTTTGATTCCTCTAACATAATCATAATTAACTATAAGTGCTGTGTTTCTATCTAAAAAGTAATCAAATCCAGCATTAACTTGTTGGGTATATGCTGCACGCATACCCGGATCATTACGGAATTCTAAACTTAACTGTGGTGTAAATGGTACACCTGGCGGGATGGTATCCCCATCAGGAAGCCGTTTTCCTGGTAAAGAATAGAAAAGTAGTGAGAGTGGAAAAGGAATAACAGGAATTTTTAATGCTCCTGAACTAGTGTTTTGTCCTACGGTAGCAGGGCCAAATAATGGAGTAGCAAAAAATAACCCATAAGATGCACGTAAATGGAGTTTTTCAAGCTTAGCAGGTCTAAATGATAAACCAACACGTGGACTAACATTTCCACTGTTATCTGCTAAAAAGCTAGTGCGGTTAATATCATAGCGTAAACCTAATTTAAGCAAGAAATTAGGTCGGATTTTGATATCGTCTTGAATAAAGGTAGAAAAAGTTTTAGAGCGAGAAACAACACCACTAGCATTGCTAGCTAAAAATCCTTGTGCAAACGCGGCAGGTATTCCCATAGTTGCTAAAGGCAAAACAGGAAAACCAGGTGCTATAATTGGTAGTTGTTGCGCAAGGTTTGTAAGGGCTGCCTTTTGTTGTGGTGTACGTAAAGATTGATCAAAGGCTTGTAAACCAGTAAGTATAGGGCCTCCTAATCCTGTTAAATCTAGTGGTACAAAGGTAGCAAATCCACCTGGAAAAATTGGTACTCTAAAAAGAGGTACATCAACATAGGTAAAGTCCACGCCAAATTTAACAGTTTGACGACCACGACTTAAGGTAACATTATTAATAAATTGGTAAGTACGAGTCTTCTTTGGTTGTGGAAGTAATGTTCCACGTCCAAAAACTACTAAACCTTCGGGAGCTACAATATTAATTTGTGGGCCAGTTGGGTCAATTGGATCTAAATCTTGGTTACGACGTGCATAAAGAAAACGTGTCTCATTAACTAAATTTAAGCCTGGATTAATATATGTATTACTAAAAGCAAAGTTATTATCCTGTAAATTCTGAACTCCAGCATTTGTATTAGCTACTTGTGAACCAGTAATTAACTCGCCAAAAGGCTCTCCAGCACCGTTAAATGTGCCACCATAGTTGTAGCGGAAATAAAGAGTGTTATTAGGCGAAACTCTAACATCTCCACGAGCTAAAAATGTTGTAGTTCCAATACCAAAAGGTACTGGGCCATTAGCAATAGGAAACCCTTCTCGAAAAGCTGATTGGACTGTTGCATCACTAATAGCAACTACGCTATTTTGCTTAATAGAAAGCCTTTCAAATGAGGTAAAGAAAAACGCTTTGTCTTTCTTTATAGGGCCGCCTAAAGTTGCACCAAATTGATATTGCTTAAATTCAGGATTTATATTAGCAAAGGCATTTCGCGCACTTAAAGAATCATTGCGGTTAAGGAAAAATAAAGTGCTATGAACTTCATTACTTCCGCCACGAGTAACAATATTAACAACTCCACCTAATGCTTTACCAAATTCTGCTGAGTAGCCATCAGAAACAACCTGAAATTCTTGTACAGCGTCTTGGCTAAATGTTGAACGCACGGTTCCGGGGCCTGGGTCATTATTGTCTAAACCATCAATTGTAATATTATTTTGACGCGCAGGCAGACCATTAAAAGAAATTCCTGACGTAGCAGCAACACCTTGTTGAGGTGTGCGATCAGGCGTTACACGAGGCGAGGTTAAAGAAAAGTCCAAAAAATTACGGCGATTAATTGGTAAATTGTCTATTCTTTGTCGACCGTTGTTTGTGCTACTTTCTGTTTTACCTTGATCTAGTAAACTACTAGCTTCAACAATTACTAAGTTAGCTTCCCCAGAAACACGCATAGTAAAATCATACAGTGAATTTCTACCTAAAATAAGTTCTATACGAGCCATGTTATTAGAAAATCCTGGTGCTTGGACAGAAATTTCATATAAACCTGGGGGAAGTTGTGGTAATGAATAGCTTCCATCTTCGCTAGCTTGGATTTCACGAGTAAGATTTGTTTGTAGGTTTCGTGCTGTTATAACAGCACCAGGTATTATAGATTTTTGTTCGTCAATTACTGTACCTGTTAAACTTGCGGTAGTTGAGCCTGCTTGACCAAAAGCGGCTCCAGCAAAAATTAAAATCACAGCAATAGAGAGCCAAAATTTCCTTAGCTCCAAAAACTGAGGCATATTTTTATTCCTCCTCACATTTTAATACACAAATATTTAGTGTTATTTTTATCCCAAAAATTTTTACTTAAGAAAAATGCTAGGTAAGCTTAATAAATAAAACGATTAACTAACAAACTTGTGCAAGTTTATCAATTAATCGTTAAAAATTTCTAGTCTAAATGTTCCTAAAAATTGCAGGTTTATTTTTAGGTTTTTACAAGGTTATCTGTAGAATTTTTTGTTAAATTTATTACTTTAGTAATATTTTCTGGTTCACCTAAAACAATCAATGTGTCATTAGCTAAAATTTGTGTGTCTGCATCAGGGTTTGAAATGTGTTTTCCATCGCGGCGAATGGCTAGAACAGAAACACCATAATTTTTGCGTAGTCTGATTTTTGCTAGAGTATTATTTATTAATAAGGAGTTTTCTGTAGGCTTAAAAGTGCTAATTTCTACATCTGTTAAATGAGTTTTTAGATCAGAAATATTTGCTGAACTGCTAGACAAGCTACGAAACATCTCATAACCATCACATCTAACTTCACTAATAAATTTTTCTATTTCTTCTCTAGGGATCAAGTACTTAGTTAATACTCTAGTAAAAATTTCTACAGAGGTTTCAAATTCTTCTGGAATGACTTCTTCAGCCCCTAAATCATAAAGAGGTTTCATTTCCTGTACAAATCTAGTTCGGGCAATTATATGTAATTTGGGGCTAAGTTGACGAGCAATAGCAGTAATTTTACGTGTTGCAATTGGATCAGAAATAGCAATGACCATTACTCTAGCATCTTTAATTGCTGCATGTTCAAGAACTGACTCTTGAATTGCATCACCATAATAAATTGGAATACCTTCTTTTTTAGCTGATTTAACTGTATCGGCATTAGTTTCAATTGCAAAATAAGTTATGCCAGCGGCTTTAGCAGCGCGAGCAACATTTTTTCCATTAATACCAAATCCAATAATAATTAAGTGATCTTTAAGGTGTTCTTTTTGGGCTATTTCAGATTGATTTGGGTTTATAAAACCTCTTTTTAACTTATCAGGTATTGGTAAAGTCAGCACAAAATCAGCTATTTGAGGAGAAAGAGAAATAATAAGAGGTGAAATTATCATTGTCATAACAGATACAGCTAGGAAAAGTTGGTAAGTTTCATCTGAAATTAAACCTGATTGAGTACCTGCTTTAGAGAGAATAAAAGAAAATTCCGCAATTTGACTTAAAGCTAACCCTGCTAACAGCATTGTGCGAAGTGGAAAACCAAGTGCTGCAACTGCAATAGCTGCAACAAAGGTTTTTAATAGCACTATTACTAGTACAATTACAGCAACTTTTATTGGTTGTGCTATTAGCAACCTAGCATCCAACAACATACCTATAGAGACAAAAAAGAAGCTAGTAAAAATGTCCTTGAAAGGCAAAATATTGCCAAAAGCTTGATGACTATATTCTGATTCAGAAATAATTAATCCAGCTAAAAATGCCCCTAAAGCTAGAGAAAGTCCTATGTAAGAAGTAAACAGCGCGACAGCAAAACACATTGCAACAATGCTCATTAAAAATAATTCTCGGCTACGAGTTCTAACTATTTGATGAAGAACTATTGGAACAATCCATTTAGCACTAATCGCAACAAAAAGCAGTATTCCAGCTATTTTTAACCCTAAGATAAGTAAAGATTTAGTTAAATCACCACCTTGGCCGGCAAGAAATGGAGTAAGTAAAATCATTGGTACAACAGCAATATCTTGGAAAATCAAAATAGCAAGACAGGTTCGTCCATGTGAACTATCTACTTCTAATCTTTCCTGAAGTAGTTTTAAGACAATTGCTGTACTACTTAGTGAAATTAAAAAGCCTAAAAAAATAGCTTCTCCCGTCGGGCGGCCTAGTTGTTTGGCTAAAGCAAAAGTAGCAAAAATGGTTAATAAAACTTGTAGAGTTCCACCAAGTAGAACTGCCTTTTTGATTTTTAGTAGTTCTCCTAGAGAAAACTCTATTCCAATGGTAAATAAAAGTAGCACCACGCCAATTTCAGCCAAAATTTCTACTTGATGAACTGCTCCCACTAGCTTAAACCCGTGTGGGCCAGCCAACATTCCAGTAATTAAAAATCCAACGATTGCAGGCAAGCGTAGTCGGTAGCAGATAAAGAATATTGCTATTGACAGCCCAAAAATTACTACTATGTCATTTAATAATGGCACTTCCATCAGTAATAAAAACATTCTTTATCCTCCCATTTTTTTATTTGCTAGATGACACCTTTACTAATGCGAGAAAACTTATAAAAAGCTTCTTTTTGTAAGTAAAAATTTAAGTTTTAAGAATTAATTATTTGTATTAGGAATTAATTTTAAAAAGGTTTAACTCTAAAAGAAAAAACCTTTGATGCCCTTGGAAAGGGCATTTGAAAATAGCCCAGTGATTTATCGCTGGGCTATTAGTTTTATTAGTTATTTTCGGCCTTCTAATTCATCGGCAAGAGCTTGAGCATTATAAACTTTACGTATGGCTTCCAGCATTCCAGCACTATGAACAGCCATAGCTCTACCTCGATCTTCTGTATAAATATAGCGGGAAACAAAGCGGTGAACATTGCTATCAAAATTTACTCCAACAATTTCACCTTGTTGGTTAATTACAGGACTTCCAGAATTTCCTCCAATAGTGTCAGCCGTATAAACAAAATTCATAGGAACACTTAAGTCAACAGCAGATTTATTAGCTTGAAGTTTAGGAGCTAAATCAAATGGTGCTTTATTATCAAAACTAGCAGCACGATCATAAAGACCTCCATAGGTTGTTTTATAAGGAACAAGGGTTGTTCCTACTTCATGACCTTTTACTACGCCATAGCTAAAACGTAAGGTAAAATTAGCATCCGGTGCGATGCTACGACCATAAACAGCAAAACGCGCCTTAGCAACTTTTTCGCCTGCTGCAACTCTTACACCATCAAAATTTTCTCTAGCAAATTTGTCTAACTCTCTAATAATTGGATCAATCTTTAATGCTAGTGCAAGCAATGGATCACCACTTTTTTCTAAATTAGCTAAATCTCCTTCTAGTAAAGATTTACGGAAATTTACGTCTGATAACTTAGTTTGACTAATAAGTTGTTGTGCAACATCTTTTGGTGAGCGACCATTTAAGGTAGCTTTAACAAATGGGTCATCTTGCCCTAATTCTTCTGAGACTTCTTGTAGGCGGTTGGAAAGTAAAACTTCTTCTAAATCGGAATAAATTGGAGCAGGTGAGAGAAGTTGATATTTTAATGATTCAAGGTTGGAATCTCTAAAAGCTGGAAGTCTTTGACCATTGGGTTTTTTTACTTCAATAACATATTGGCTAATAGTTAATGCAAGTCTAGCAAGTTGAGAGTTAGAGAGCGAAGAATAAAATATTCGTTTGCTCATAGGAGCTAATTTTTCATAGGCTCCGGCCATTTCATCCCAAGCCGACCCGTAAAGCTGTTTTAATTCAGGGTTTGCGGCAACTTTTTCCCTTAAGTCTTGTTCCTCTTGAATTTTTTGCTGCATTAATTTATTGGTCAATAAGCCTTCTTGTTGGCCGTTTAGCCGTTTTAATGTGTTATTTAGCCCGGAAATTGTATCTGATGCACGTCGTTCTTGTTCTTGACCTAAAGCAGAATATTCAACTAGTCTATCTCGTTGACGTGTAAGGCTTTTTAGTGCAAGTGGATTAGAAACATCCCGTTGGTATTTAATCTGTGCTATTGTGCGGAGTCGGTCAGTTGAACCAGGATTTCCAATTACAAAAATTAGCTCATTATCTTTTGGCCCGCTTGTACTCCATCGGAAATAATGGTCAATTTTTGCAGGCTTGTCATTTTCATAAACTCGAACAAAAGAAAAATCTAGTGCATAGCGTGGATAAGTAAAATTATCATAATCTCCGCCAAATTCAGCGGCTTGGGCTTCAGGAGCAAAAACCATACGAACATCAGTATATTTTTTATATTGATAGAGCCAATATTCTCCACCTTCATAAAGTGAAATTACTGTAGATTTTAGCTTAGTTTTTTCAAGGGATTCTTTTTCTATTTTAGCAATTTCTGATTTACGGCGTTCTTCTGCCTCTTTAGTATTGTTTGCTTGTTTAGCTGCTTGACTTATTTGCTCAGTAATATTTTCCATTCCAACCAGAACGTTTAATTCAAGGTCTGGACATTTTAATTCATCAGCATAGGTAGGAGCATAAAAACCTGTTTTTAATATATCTCGTTCAGAAGTAGAAAGTTTTGCTAGCGTAGAACGCACAATATGATGATTAGTAATTGCTAGTCCATTAGCAGAAACAAAAGCACCCGAACCATTATTAAAACGTACTGCCGAAAGCCTTGCGTGATCTAACCATTGTTGATCAGGTGAAAAATTATATCTTTCTTTTAGTTGTTTAAGAGGAGGATTACCAAAAATCCACATCCCTTCATCTGCTCGCGCTACCATTAAGGAACTGGTAAAAAAGGTAAAAAGTAATATTAAGACAAAAATTCGTTGAAAAAATTTAGCTTTATACATAGACACACCTATATTTAATTTATATGCATGGAATTTGCTCTGTAAATTATTGATTCTAAAGAAGCCGTAGAACCTTAAATGTCCTGTAAGGGCATTTTGTAATAGCTCAGTCCTTTAGGGCTGGGCTGTTTGAGCTACTTTAGTTTCAAAAATTGCCACATCTTCCACATTAACAGCAAAATAACGTGCTTGTGGGTGTTGAAATACTAGTGCCGAGACACTTGCTTCAGGATCCATCATAAATCCTTCTGTTAAATTTACTCCAATACGCTCAGCCTTTAGTAGTTGCCAAAGCAAGGCTTGGTCTTCTAGTCTTGGGCAAGCAGGATAACCAAAACTTACCCTAACGCCTTGATATTCAGCACGAAAGATTTCTTCTTTAGTTAAACTAGGATCGTCGGCAATTCCCCAAGCACGACGGATTTTCTTATGTACTAACTCGGCATAACTTTCCGCGCTTTCTATTGCTAACATCTGTAAAATGACGGATTTTAAGTATTCGCCTTTTTGCTTAAATCCTTCTGATAGCTCGCGGATTCCTTGTCCACAAGTAGTAACAAAAAACGCTACATCACCCATTCCTAAAGATGCAGGTTTAGCAAAATCACTAATGCAAAGTTGCCAGCCTTTTGATTGACGAGGGAAATTAAACTCGGCTATTTTCAAGCCGTCTGGGTCATAAATAAATAAATTATTACCTTCAGAATTAGCCTTAAAAAATCTATAAATACTTTGAGGTTTGAAATAGCCTTTTTCTAGAACTTCTTTTTTAACTTCGTCAACTTGGGAGAGTAGTTTGACGGCCTTTTCATCTCCTGCGGCGACGGCTTCAGCAAAATTTCCCTTAAAGCCTAAGTGTTTGTTAAAGAGCATTTTAGGGTTAACCATATCCCAAATTTCTTCTAGTGAAGCATTAGCTTCTATATGTTCTATATAATCTGGGGCAGGTTTTAGAGAAATTGACCAATCAATTACCATTTTTTCTTGGCTAGATTCGCTTGCTTTTGCTGGAGTAGAAATACTTTCTGCTTCTGTAATGGCTAGTTTAGCTAATTCTTCAGCACCATCTGGAGATTGAATTTTATTTGCAAGGTCTAGTCCATTCATTGCATCCTTAGCGTAAACTACTAGCCCTTGGTAAGCAGGTCTGATTTTAGTAATGGTAAAACGTTTAGTTAAGGCTGCTCCACCAACCATAATTGGAGTAGTTATACCAACAGCAGTTAAGTCTTGTGCTGTGTTGACCATTTCTAAAGTAGATTTTACTAATAGTCCTGATAGTCCAATAATATTTGGTTTATGTTGTTTTACAGCTTCAATAATCCTATCTGAAGTTACTTTTATACCAAGATTAACAATTTCATACCCATTATTGCCTAAGATTATTTCTACTAAATTTTTACCAATATCATGAACATCGCCTTTGACGGTTGCAAGAATAACTTTTCCCTTAACACTGCTAGCATCTTTAGGCATAAGCGGTTCAAGAAAAGCTACTGCCGCTTTCATGGCTTCAGCACTTTGCAAAACTTCAGCAACAATTAATTCATTGTTGTTAAAAAGTCGTCCAACTTCGTTCATCCCATCCATTAGCGGGCCATTGATAACACCTAAAGGTTCATACTTTTGTAATGCTTCTTTTATGTTATCAATTAAGCCTTCTTTTGAACCTTGGATAATGTTGTCAGCAAGACGTTGCTCTACAGTACGATTCTCTATAACTACTTTCTTAACTAACTTTTTATCTTTGAAATAGGCGGAAAAAGCGGCTACAGGGTCATTACCACGCCAGAAAATTAAATCTTCACAGAGTTTTCTTTGTTCTTCTGGGATTGATGGATAACGCTCTAATTTTTGAGAGTTAACAATTGCTAAATCTAGCCCTGCTTTAACACAATGATAAAGAAATACAGAATTTAGCACCTCTCGACCTGCATTTGGTAGACCAAAAGAAACGTTGCTAATTCCTAGAATAGTCTTAGTTTTGGGGAATTTTTGCTTAATTGCAGTAATGCCTTTAATGGTTTTTTCGGCTGAACCAATATAGTTAACATCTCCAGTCCCACAGGGAAAAACTAGCGGGTCAAAAATAATGTCTTCTGCTGGAATACCATATTTTTCTGTTAGTAGGTTATAGGAGCGTTCAGCAATTTCTAATTTTCGCTCTACCGTAACGCCCATGCCTTGTTGCGGGTCTTCGTCAATTGTTCCAACCACAACCGCACAACCATATTTATGGACAATTGGACAAACTTTTTCAAAACGTTCTTCGCCATTTTCTAAGTTAATAGAATTAAGAATTGCTTTTCCTTGAATTAGCTTTAATGCTTGTTCAAAAATTTTATGATCAGTTGAATCAAGCATAATGGGAACTTTAACTTTTTTAACCAAATGTCTTAAAACAGCCAAGATATCCTGCATTTCATCTCTATCAGGGTCTTGCAAACAGACATCTAAAATCGCTGCACCAGCTTTTACTTGGTTTCGGCCAACTTCTGATGCTTCTTCATATTTACCATCAGCAATTAGTTGCTTAAAGACACGACTGCCAAGAACATTCATTCTTTCGCCTACTTGATAGGGGCGGTTTTCTTCTTCAATTTTTAAGTGTTCTATACCAGCAACTTGAGTTCCTTGCCAACGGGGAATAGCACGAGGCTTTTTATTTGTAGCTAGTTTAGCAAGTTCTTTGATATGTGCTGGAGTTGTTCCACAACAACCACCAATTATATTTAACCAGCCTTTGTCCATAAAATAACCTAATGTATCGGCTAGCATTTCTGGGCTTTCAGGAAAAATGCCTTCTTGAGGAACACCAGCATTTGGAACACAGCTAACAGCTAGGTCAGCGAGTGCTGATAGAGTGCGGATTTCGTCCGTCATATCTCTTGGGCCTGTTGCACAATTTAGACCAATACTAACAGGATTAAAATGACGAACTGAAGTGCAAAGAGCATCGGCTTTTTGACCAGCTAACATTGCTTTGCCTGTTATTTCTATTGTAGCAGAAAGCATTAAGGGCCAAGCCTCACCGCGATCTTGAAAAAGCTTTTGTATTGCTGCACCAGCAGCTTTCATATTTAAGGTATCAAGGGCAGTTTCAACTAATAAAATGTCTACACCGCCATCTAGCAAAGCGTTTGCTTGTTCATAGTAAGCTTCAAATAATTGGTCAAAAGTTGCACTTTCTGTTACAGCTATTGACTTAGTAGTTGGCCCCATTGAACCAGCAACAAAACGGGGTTTTTCTGGACTAGAATATTCATCAGCAATACGACGGGCAATTTTAGCAGCAGCTAGGTTAATTTCATAAGTTTGATCTTCTAAGTTATATTCGGCTAACACTACAGAAGTACCGCCAAAAGTGTTGGTTTCTATGATGTCAGCACCAACCTCTAAATAACTGCGGTGGATCTGCTCAATTGCTGATGGCTTGCTAAAATTAAGATGTTCGGGGCAGCCTTCATATTTTGCTCCGCCATAATCTTCAGCCGTTAGCTTCATAGCAAATAAACTTGTTCCCATTGCCCCATCAAGGACTAAAATTCTTTGTTTAAGTAATTCCTTAAATGCTGTTACTCTAGCGTTATTAATTTCTTTCATAAAATCCTAACAAAAAATTTATTGATTTATTGACTTATTTAAGAAACACTAATAATAGCATGGGCAATAGAAAGCTTCATCCCAAGTCTGAAAAAGTCAAAAATAAACAAATAAATAACTAAATAAACAACTAAATAATAAACATTAAAAGGAGAGCAACTAAATGGGCTGGCGTGAGCAAATTGTAATAGATCCTGCTATTTTTAGTGGTAAACCTACATTTCGCAGTGCCAACATTTTAGCAATGCCACTAGTAGAATCATTGCTAAATGGAGCAAGAATTGAGCAAATAAAGCAGCAAAATCCCCAGCTTAATGATCAGGAAATAGAAGCTATTATTGAATATGCTCGCTTGCAACTACTAGAAAGAGAGATCCCCTGGCAACATCAATTTGCTTTAATTGTTGAGTTATTTGGACTAATTTGTTTTTCTGTTGGTTATGGTCTGTCGCTTTCAACACTCTTAACTTATGAACTGCTTGGATTTATAGCTATTATTTATGCTGTAACTTGGATGAGCTTAAAATATCAACTTTTAGATTATGTTGGAAAAGTTAGCAGTTTTCGAGTTAAGCCTTTGATTTTACTGGCTGCTGGAACAATAGGTTTTGCTTTAAGAGGATTTTTTCCTGAACCTCCTTTTGTTGCATTTTTAATACTTGGCACAGCACTTTTAAGTTTATCTGAGCTATCTAATCAAAATCGTTATTTGCGTTGGCTAAGTTGGGGGCAAAATATAAATTTACTATTAATTGCTAGCCCAATAATACTACTTCTTGTATTTATTTTATTACGCTTAATTAGTGGTAATACGCTAGGTTTATATGAAAGCTTACTTTTGTTGGTTTACAGTATTTTTGGAGGAGTTATTACAGCATTGACTTATAGGCAGTTTGTTAACTCCAATTTAACAAAACCTGTTAAGTCTATGACTATAAATAATCCTTAAAAGATCTGCTAACAAGGCTAGGGCAACAAATAATTTTTTGCTAACATTGCTCACTTCATAAGAATATAAAATTTTCTCACAAAACAGTTTATTTAAATAAGTAACTAGGAAACACTATGCGTAGAAATCCGCGATTTGGCCAATCAGATACTTCTTATAGAGAACCTCGAATGGAACGTCCACCAACACGCCGCCGCCATCGATTAAAAGAATTATTAGAGTTTTTAATCATCACCTTAGTTGATAGTAAAGATGATGTAGCAGTAACAGAAAGAGAAAGACAAGGTAAGGTTTATTACAATATCAAAGTAGCAAAAACGGATATGGGAAAACTCTTAGGCCGAGGTGGAAAAACTATTAGCACTATTCGCACAATCTTAAAAGTTGCTGCTGCTAAAGCAGATGTTGACGCTATTATTGATGTAGATGAAGACTAGGAAATAGTCTTTCTCATAATAGCTCCTACGGCAGTAAGCCCAGGGCCAAAGGCTATACTTAATATTAATGTATCTACAGGAATTTCATTGCTAGCAAGAATTTTTTCCCAAATATAGGGTAGCGTTGCTGATGACATATTCCCAAAATTACTTAAGATTTCTTGACTAAATGCAACTTGTTCTGGATTAAGTTTTAAGCTACGCTGAATAAACTCAATGATTTTTGGCCCGCCGGGATGAATAGCAAACAAAACTTTTTCTTTGTCCTTAGCAAAATCAAGCCCTACTTCTAACATTAAACTTTCTACAAAAGGCAAAATATTATCTCTAATAATAAAAGGAATCTTTTTAGAAAGTATCATTTCAAAATTATGACTAGAAAGATTCCAAAGCATTTCTGATAAGGTATTAGGGATAATAGTTTCTTTTAGAGCTAAAATTTCTAGTCCGTAAGTGTTTTGCATTTGAAAAATTTCTTTAGGGTAAAGCGAATATTTAATAAACCCATCTCCAAAAAGAGTCATTGCTAGTATATCTCTTGGAGTTAAATTTACTAAGCTAAGATGTAAGGTTAAAAATTCTGTATGCACAATATCAATTTGTGTTTTAGCTTTGCCTAAACCTAGTTGAGAAGCAGCTAAAAAGCCTGTTGCCATTCTTAAAGCAGGCAAAGAACCATAACAACCCATATGATAAGAATGTGTTACTGTAGTATTAGTCCAAGATCGTATTGAGACTAGTTTTTCTACTGGACTAGGGGCAAGATAACCTGAACAGCTTACATGAATAATATCATCTGGGGGTAAAGTGTTGAGTAGATAAGCTTTAGCCAGTATTTCATCAACTACTTTGCCAAAAAACTGCATTCGCTCTGCTAAATTTTTTCCTTCAGGCTTAGTTTTAGGGCTATCAAAAATTGCTATATCGTCAATACTTATATTATTAAGAAATTCTTTATTTTCTTGTAAATAACCAAGTATATTTACCTGGCGTTTTTGTATAGTTTTTGGCGAAACTCCATAATGATAGATTTTTTCTTTTACCTCATTTGCTTCAAGTGAATGATTGGCTAAAGCAGCAAGTTCAGCAAAAGTATCTAGTAAATTTTGTTGTGGTAGTGGTGGAATCAGAGTGATTGGAGCAAAATTAGCTAAAACAGGAGTGAATTTTTTGTTTTGCTCAAGAAATTTATTTTCTTTTGCTACAACACTTTTTAGAGTTTCTAGCATTAATGACTACCACCACATTTAAGTTAAAAGGCTAAGGGAGAACTTTGATTCTAAAGTATGGTAGTAGTTAATAAAAAGCCAATACAGATAAATTATTGATAAATAGCCGTAAGGAAATTAGAGTTAGGGGTATTTATTCTGCAAGTGCAATAGCACAATCTCTACCAGCACGCTTGGCTTTGGCTAACTCTTTATCTCGATTGTCTTTAAAGTAGGTTTTTTTCTCAGCAGTTTTTCCACAACGACTTACAGCACAATTATAAAGCGATGCGTCCATACAATATCTAGCTGTAGTAGAGCCTGTAGCCATTTCTTTCTTAAATCTTTGGTAATCAGCGTCGTCTTGGCATTTCTCTAAACAATCCTCTTGACCTGCATTGACAGAAGAAAAACTAAAAGATATTGCAAGAAAAAGAGTAGTTATTATTAAAGGTAAATAGACTTTTTTATTAAAAATAAACTTTTTCATGTGTTATTTCTAGCCTTCCTAAATAAGTATTAATTAAGATAAGGTGGGATTTAGCTAATATGCTAGAAGGTTGCTAGCATATTAGCTAAAACGAAAAATTAATTATTCACCACAACCACAGCTAAAACGAGCATCTGCACTAATGGTTTGACTTAGAAAATCACAAAAAGCTTTGCGTGTTTCTTTGGCGGTTTTGATCTTAGCATTTAAGACAATATTTGTGTCATTAGTAGTTGTATAAGCGGGCCAGTTAGGTAAGCCGTTACCATTAGGATCACCTTGTTTAGCAAAATTAGTCCAATATCCAACCATTCTATCAGCTAACTTGTTTTCTTTCTTAGAAATAGGTAGTATTCGGACATTGCTAATTGTATGGAAAACAAAACCAAGTTCTAGCCCGTGAAATGAACCTAGTGCTGGAGCAGATTTTATTACTTGAGTAAATTGGTAATAAAAAGTTTTTGCTTGATTAGGAGCAGCCAGTCTTACAGCAGTACGAGCAGGACAGAGAAAAGCAAAATCTGTAAAAACAGCATCTATTGCTAAAGTAGCAGTACCATAATCTGAAATTGGATAACGTCTAGCAATATCTGTAGCTTTATCACCAAAGGCTAATCTTAAAGTTGCTTCATAGTCAGCTTGATTGTTAAGTTGAACACCTAAGCCAGGTATAAAGCTTAAAAATTCATTTTTATTAGTACCAATCATTAATGGAACTTGATTATAATTACCGGTTCTTAACAGTTCTGTGCTTTTATCAGGAATAATTACACCATCAACAATTGGGCCATATTGAAAGCCTTGAAAGCCCAGTTCATCAGGATTTAATGCTGCTAATAGCTCAAGCGGTGTTTTACTACGTAAACAGCTAGCAACATCATCACTATTTTCACAACTAAGCTTAGTTGATGCTCCCATACCAACACCTTCAGCCGAAGTTAAATTAGTATCTGTACGTAAGGGCTGATCCACAAAAAGTGGTGCGCCACTTTGTACAATAGCTTTTTGAAATAACCCAGTAGCTTTTGGAGATGTAACAAGGGCTAAAACATTACGTCCGCCAGCAGATTCACCAAAAATTGTGATGTTATTTGGGTCACCGCCAAAATTAGCAACATTTCTTTTTACCCATTGAAGCGCGAAAATTTGATCCATCAACCCATAATTGCCAGACACGCCATTTTCTTTGTCTTCAGCACTAAGAGAAGGGTGCGAAAAATATCCAAGTGGGCCTAAACGATAATTAATCGTTACAACAACAACTCCGCCCATTTCCGTCAAAATTGTGCCATCATAAAGACGGATTCCAAAAGTAGTAAGATCTGAAGAACCAGTAACATTACCTCCACCATGAATAAAGAACATAACAGGGCGTAAGGCATTTTCTTTAGTTTTGGGCCCCCAGATATTTAATGTTAAACAATCTTCGCTACCAAGAATTCTTCCTCCATCAGGTTGGGCGCAAGGTGAGCCAAAATTAGTTGCCTCTAAAACACTTGTTCGTGCTTGTGCTGGCTGAGGTGGTCGCCATCGTAAATCATTTGTTGGTGCAGACGCATAAGGTATGCCACGAAATGCAATGCTTTTATCTTGCAATTCTCCTGTTACTGGGCCTTCTTCGGTCATGACTGGATCACTTGCTACTAATGGACTTGGTTTTATTTGTTTAGAATTATCAATGTTATTAACAGGTGTTATGTCAGGAAATTTTTGGCTGTTCATTATTGCACTAGATGCCAACAAAGTGCTACATACTAACAGCGCAAATAAAAGTAAGTATTTTCTCATAGTTGTTTCCTTAAATATTTTGCTACTAAGTTATTAAAGACAATGGTTTTTAATACTGCTTAAATTAATCACAAATCAATCAAGTGCTGCTTAAATTAACACATAATTACAAGTGTTTTTTCTGGCAAGACTTGTAAGGTTGAATAATTATTGTTGAAGATATAAGATTTTCGCGCGATTAGACTTAGATGGCAAGCCTTATTTCTCTAAACTGATTAATCACTTCTCACAAGAGTTGTTTAATTGTTATAATCTCGCGCAAATTTTTAATTTACTTAAAGGATTTTATGAATTTAGCATCTTTAACAGATGTAGAAATAGTTGAACAATTTAAGCAAACCCAAGATCCTTGGCTAATTGAAGAACTTTATCGGCGTTATTCACAACGGGTTTACTGGTGGTCGCTAAAGTTTTTACAAAGCCCTGCTGAAGCTGAAGAAATGGTTCAAGAAATTTTTATGGCTTTAATTAAAGATGCTCTAAATAACTATCAACCACGAGAGGACGCTAAGTTTAGCTCCTGGCTCTATCGCTGTGTTGGTAATCAATGCCTCAAGTCCTTAAGAGGACGTTATGAAGCATTAAATAAACAAGTTATTATTGAAGATGTACCACAAGAATTAATAGCTAAAATTGATTTAGATGGCTCACTGCTTCTAGCTCAAAGAACAGAACTTTTAACCCAAACATTAAATGAACTTAGCGCGATGCAACGGATGTGTTGCTTAAAATTCTATTGGGATGGAATGAAATATGAGGAAATTGCTAAAGATTTAGATATTACTTATGATCAAGTACGTTCTCACCTACAAAATGCTCTTCGTAACCTAAAAATAGCTTTTAAGGAAACTCAAAGTAAAAAGCATTAAGCAAAATCAACAGCAACTAGACAACAAACTATATATTTTACAAGTTTTCTAAGGAAACAATTTCTAAAATATAGGCGTTTGCTTTGGCGAAAGCAGAATCAATAAAAATTAGTTTTCCAGGAGTTAATTATGCTATATTTTGCATTTTTCTTTTGGCGTAAACCATTTATTGAAAACAATACAACTACATTTTCATACCACAAAAATAATGCATATTTTGCAATTTTTATAGGATTAATTCTTTTATTTACAGTTGAATCTATTGTAGCACATTTTTTCTTAGCAAAATTTGATCGTACTTTAGCCTGGGTTGCTACTCTAGCCAGCATTTATACAGTTATTTGGCTTTGGGGAGACTTTCAAGCTATTAGACTTAACCCTATTACTATCAATAATCAAGAGCTTAAATTAAATGCTGGCTTAAGATGGCAAATAACTATACCTCGTGAAATGATTAAAGAGGTAATAGATATAAGCAAAGCGGGTAAATTAACTGAAAGAAAAGACTATTTAAGTATGACTGTAGCTGGTGAACCTGAGCTAGTAATTGTACTAGCTCAGCCACTAAAAGCAAAAGGACTGTTTTATATTACAAAAGAGTGTAAATATATTGGAATATTTGTTGATAATTTACCTGCTTTTAAGCAAACTTTAACGGCTTAAAATAATTTATTTGTTAGAAGGTTCTTTTATAGGTTCTTTAGATACTTCTTTTGGAGATTCTACTGTCTTTTCGCTAGATTTAATAGTTGGAAATAATGGTTTAATTAGGTATATAACATTATTTTCGTTAGTATGGCAGGCATCACAACCTATTGGTTCAATCTTACGGCTAGTATGGCAACTTTTACATCCAGCATCATCTTTTTCTCCTTGTCCGTGATAAGCTTCCTTAGCATTAATTGCTAATTTTCCCTTAAATTTATTATTTTCATTGGTGCCTTCAATTGTACAAGGTGTGTCATCTTGTTGATGACACACAGTACACTTAAGCACATCTTCTTCAAGTTTTATTGTTAAGGTATTAGAATTAGTATGATGGCAAGTAACACAAGTAGTTTCTGCCCTTTTGCTAATATGTTGGTCATGGTCAAAAGGTGTTTTTCCTCGCTCACCAGCAAATGCAGAGTTTGGAATATCTGGATCGTCTAAAACTATTATTGAAGGCAGTGAACGACTAATACCAAGTGTTGGGCTATTGTCTATATTAGCTTTTGAATTAATATTATTTAGGTTACTAGATAAAATATAGAAAGCAAATATAGCAAAGCAAGAATAAGTAAGGATAAGCTTGATTTTTTTTATTTTCCCTGTAGTATTCATAATCGTACCTCTAATTTTTTATGTTAATCTTCTTCTAACCAGGAAACGCGCAATCCATTGATAAAATGGTGAGAAAGTTTTCAAAAAATTGGAGAAAATATGTCAAACGAAGACATCACAAAGCTGTTAGTAGATTGGAATCATGGTAATGAAGATGCTAGGGACAGGCTTATCCCCCTAGTTGCAAATGAGCTACGCCGAATTGCCAGCCGCTATTTATATGGGGAGCGTCATGAGCATACTTTACAAGCTACCGCATTGATTAATGAAGCCTATATTCGTTTAGTTGATCAAAAACAAGTGCAATGGCAAAACCGCGCACATTTTTTTGGTGTTGCAGCACAACTAATGCGACGAATTTTAGTTGATTACGCAAGAACACGTAATGCAGCTAAACGAGATGGACAACGCCATAAACTATCTTTAGATGATGTAATTAACCTTTCTGAAGAACATGATAAAAATTTAGTTGCACTAGATGAAGCTTTGGAGCGTTTAGCTAAATTGCAACCTCAGCGCAGTCAAATTGTTGAGCTACGTTTTTTTGGAGGGATGACAATTGAAGAAACTGCTAGTGTGCTAAATGTTTCAATTGATACAGTTAAGGCTGAATGGCGACTAGCAAAAGCTTGGCTTTATCGGGAGATTAGCAATTTGCCGGAAGGCTCAGAATAATTTAAGATAACAAGCAACTTTTCTTCATCTAAAGGTTTATGGGTACACAACAAGGGCAAATAGACCAAATTTTCCTTTCCGCGCTAGAAATGCCTCCAGAACGTCGGGCGGCTTTTTTACAGTCTTGCTCAAATACTAAAGTCCGTCAGGAAGTAGAAGCCCTACTTGTTGCTTATGACCAATCCAGCAACTTTTTAGAAACACCAATAATTAACCCTCAGCATACTACTGAAGAAATAAGCGAAAATAACGTTGATCTACTAATAGGCCGTACTTTAGGAGATTTTCGTATTTGTGATAAACTTGGAGAAGGTGCTTTTGGTGTTGTTTATCGTGCTGAACAAATAACTTTAATGCGTGAGGTAGTTGTTAAAGTTCTTCACCAAAAACATAGAGATAACCAAGAAGTAATTGAAAGATTTTTACGAGAAGCCCGTCTAGCATCCCGGTTAGAACATCCTTACACCGCCCATATTTATGCTTTTGGTGCTGAAAATGATGGATTGTTATGGACTGCTATGGAAATGGTGCATGGCACTCCGCTTGATAAATTGCTACGTACTCAGGGAGCAATTGAGCTAGAACGTTTTGTTCCATTGCTAGATAAAATTTGTGAAGTTGTACAAACAGCACATGACGCAGGCATTATTCACCGTGACTTAAAGCCAGCTAATATAATGGTCATTTCCCGTGCTGGTCGCTTGCTTCCTAAATTATTAGATTTTGGCATCGCTAAAACTTTAGAACCTGACACAAGTTATATTAATAAGCTGCAAATAGAAAATAATGAAAACTTAAATCTTGGTGAAGATACTAGTAAAACTACAGGACTTTTAGGCTCAACTCCTTATATGCCTGCTGAACAATGGGAAAATGCTGCCCAAGTTGATGCCCGTGCAGATATTTATGCTCTAGGAGTATTTGCTTATGAAATGATTACTGGAAAACGTCCGTTTTCAGGTGGTACGCCAGTAAATTTTTACAATCTATATAAAGCACATAAAGAACAACCAGTTCCATTGTTAGAAAAATCTTTTCCTCTCTCCTTAAACACAGTCATTGCTAAAGCAATGGCAAAATCGCCAACAGATCGTTATAGTAGCGCGGTTGAATTTGCTACAGCTTTTCGTACTGCTGCTGGAATTAGCATAGAACAAGGTGTACTTCCACAACTTGAAACAAGGCTTTATGAAATGCTGCTAGCTACTGCTCCACAACCTTTAGCAGAAAGTGTTGCAAGGTTTGGCTCTGCTCGTAGTCTTCACCAATCACGAGAACGCTTGTTAAGCATTTTACAAGTAGGAGTACGATACTTAGGGATAATTGCTTTAGCTTGTCGCGCTCAAATTGGTTCAGGAAATAAAAAAGATAGCGAGACGGTTTTAACACTTCTTGGAAAATTACGTAGCCAGGAACTAAATGATAAAGAATGGTATAAGTTAGCCGAGCAGCTATGTTTACCTTTTGCCTTAAAACGAGATGCTTATCCAGTGCCAGAGCTAGTTTCTTTATTTTTTCAACCTAGCAGCACCCAAAAAACTGACCAAAGCAAAAACTTTGAATCTTTGCTAGAACTGCAAACAACTAATTTGCTGGGTGCAACAGAAGAACAAGTACAAAATGAGCTAGCTAACTGCTTACCAGAAATTACTAAATTTTTACAAGCAATTAGCTTTATTTTGGATTATCCAATAGTTGTTAAGCGTCGAGAACATTTAGAAAGATGGATGGGCAAAGAACGTGCTGCACATTCAATAGCACCAGCGCAACAACAAAAATTGCAGCAAAATCGACCAAGTTTACTAGATAGCCAAGGACGAGTAGTTTTATCTCTCTGGCCTTTGTTACAGGTCTTTGAACCATTGGCCGGAACAAGAGAAGAGCTATTTTTCCTAACTGGAAAAGGCCGTCATGGTGCAAAATTAGTTGCTTTACCAACAGGATTTGAAAGACAGGATGAAACAGTTTGGGAATGGTTCCAAGCTATTTTTTTTGACGATGCAGAAGAATCCCAACACGATAGCCAAACAGCCAAACCTCCTTATCTTGGCTTAATGGCTTTTACTAGTGCTGATGCAGACCTTTTTTTTGGCCGGGAGCGTGAAACAGAAAGCTTTATCAATCGGTTAAGACTTCAACCACTTCTAGCTATTGTTGGAACTTCTGGAGCAGGGAAAAGCTCATTTCTTCAAGCTGGCGTAATTCCTGAGCTTCCCAGCAATTGGCGAGCAATAACCGTTCGTCCAACAGTTCACCCAGTTGCAACGCTTATAGCAAGGCTAAAAAGGGAATTTGGCAACATTGACAAAAAGTTAGCTGAAAAATTAGCTACAGAACCAATAGCACTAGCTGATTATTTACAGCATTTAGCAGAAAAAAATAATTTAACAATTTTACTTTTTGTTGATCAGTTTGAAGAACTTTTTACTTTATGCTCTGATTTATCAGAACGTCAGTTTTATGCTTCAATGCTAGCTGAGGCTGTATCAAGTGAAAGTATGGTTCGCATAGTTTTAGCTTTACGCGATGACTTTTTAGTTAGGGCTAAACAATTACCAGGCTTAAGAGAGCGTCTAACACAGGGCTTAGAAGTATTAACAACACCTGCCCCAGAAGATTTACTTAGAATCCTAGTTGCTCCTACTCAAAAAGTTGGATATCAGTTTGAAGACGAAAATCTACCTAAAGAAATAGTAGCCTCAGTTGCTGACCAGACTGGAGCCTTGCCACTGCTGGCTTTTACGGCTGCAAAGCTTTGGGAACTGCGCGATCGTAATTTTAAGCAACTACTCCGCAAGGCTTACCAAGGAATGGGCGGCGTAGGAGGTGCTTTAGCCCAACATGCAGAAAATATGTTAGCTGCTATGACTACTAGCCAGCAACGACTTGTTAAAGAAGCTTTCCGACAGTTAATTACTAGTGAAGGGACTAGAGCTATTCTTACTAGAAAAGAATTAATTGATTTGTTAGGCAGTAGTGAAGAAACTCAAGCTGTAATAGAAAAGTTAATTTCTGCGCGTCTTTTGGTTATTTCTGAAGGCGAACAGGGAATAGAAAAAGTAGAAATTGTGCATGAAGCTTTGCTTATGGCCTGGCCCCGTTTAGTTCAATGGCAGCAAGAAGAAAAAGAAAATACTCGTCTACGTGACCAGTTACGAACAGCCGCTAAACAATGGGAAGACCGAGGACGGGTAAAAGGACTACTTTGGCGCGATGAAGCTTTAACAGAATATCAACTTTGGCGAACCCGCTATAATGGAAAATTAACTAGCACTGAAGAAGATTTTGCTAGTGCTAGTGTTTCAGAAGCACGAAGGGGGATACGTAGGACTCGAATTATTGTTAGCGCAATTGTGCTTAGTCTATTAACTGGCTTACTTGTCTTATTTCAACAACGCCAAATATCTCAAGAAAATGCCAAACGTGCAGAAGCTAACGCAGAGCGTGCAGAAGCTAATGCAGAACTTGAAAGAAAAACTGCTAAAAAACTTTTAGAAGAAAAAAAACGTGCTGAAGAAAGCAGCGAACTTGCTAAACAAGAGAAAAAACGCGCAGAAGAACAACAGCAACTAGCTGAAAGTAATGAGCTAGAAGCTAGCCGCCAAACGAAACTCGCTAAACAAAGCACTTATAAAGTGCAACAAAAAGTTTTAGAAGTCTATGAAGACCGAGGACGACAAGAAATTTTATTAGGTAATCCACTAGTTGCAGCACTTTATTTAAGTGAAGCTTACCGATTAGGTAAATCTGACCCAATATTAAAATATCTACTAGCCGAATCTATGCGAACCGTAGATGCACAGCTTTTATCTTTAGATAAACATAACAGAGAAGTTTACCTAGCAGAATTTTCACCAGATGCAAGCAAAATTTTAACTCTTAGCCGAGATAGTGCAAAAATCTGGCAAGCTAGTAGCGGAAAAGAATTGATAAACTTTGCAGATTATCAAGGAGGTGAACCGTCAGCACGATTTAGCCCAGATGGAAAATTACTGGTTATGGCTGCTACTAACAACACTGCACAAGTTTTTAATCTATCTAATGGGAGTTTGCTGCACACATTAGCAGAACATAAAAAGCCTGTTATATCGGTACGTTTTAGCCCAGATGGAAAGCAGATCATTACAACTAGTCGGGATGGGACAACAAAACTTTGGGATGCTTTAACAGGTAAATTAGAACTTTCTTTAGGCTTTTTGGATAAAGAAATAGGCTCGCTTGCAGAATTTAATCCTAAAGGAGATAGGATTATTACTGCAACCGATGGAGGAATAAGAGTTTGGAATTTATCAGGAGAGTTACTAGCAAATCTGGTTGGGCATACTGCAAAGGTAAACTCTGCTGTTTTTAGCCGTGATGGTAGAAAAATAGTAACAACTAGTGAAGATAACACGGCTAAGATTTGGGATAGCAAAACAGGAAACTTAATTGCTTCATTAGATGGTCATAAAAAAAATATTTATTGGGCAGAATTTAATTCTAGAGCTACAAAAGTTGTAACTGCTAGCGGTGATAACACAGCTAAGATTTGGGATAGCAAAACGGGAAACTTAATTGCTTCGCTTGAAGGTCATTTAGATATAGTTAATACTGCACATTTTACTAAAGATGCTACTAAGGTAATAACCGCTAGCAATGATTTTACTGTAAAAATTTGGGATGTTAGCAGCGGTTTTGCTTTAACTACTCTGCAAGGTCATAAGGGAAGTGTTTATAGTGCAACACTTAGCCCTAATGGAAAACAAATATTAACCGCTAGTAGTGATAAAACTGCTAAGCTTTGGGATGCTGCTAGCGATAAGTTAAAACTTACTTTTGAAGCCAATAATGCACAACATCTTTTTGGTCTTTTTAACAAGCAAAATACTAAAATTGTTGTTGGTGATAATAATGGTGAAGTGAAAATTTGGGATGCTATCAATAATAAATTGTTAGTTACTTTAGATAATCCAATAGTAGGTATCTCATCAGCAGAATTTAACCCAACAAATTTGCAATTATTAACTGTTAGTGATGGTGATAAAGTAAGAATTTGGGATACAACATCTGGAAAAACACTTTTTGTTTTAGATGGTTATACAGCTACTTTTAGTCAAGATGGAAAATATATTGCTACTATTAGTAAGGATAAAAACATAAGAATTTTAGAAAGTAGTTCTGGAAAATTAGTAACATCATTTATTAATAATTTTGGTTTATGCACAAGCATAAAATTTAGCCCAGATAATACTAAATTAGTTACTGCTGGAAATGATGCAGTAGCACGAGTTTGGCAAGTTTCCACTGGTAAAGAGCTAATTAATTTTGTAGGTCATCGCGGAGTTGTTACATCAGCCGAATTTAATTTAACTGCCTCACAAATAGTTACTAGTAGTAATGACAATACAGCTAAAATTTGGGATGTTTCCACAGGTAAACAACTACTTTCACTAGAAAATCATAAAGGGCGTGTTTTGTCAGTTCATTTTAGCCCAGATAATACAAGAATTATTACTGCTAGTAGTGATAAAACAGCTAAAATTTGGGATGCTGCTACTGGTCGGGAACTAGCATCGCTACAAGCACACCGAAGTAGTGTTGAAAATGCTATTTTTAGTAATGACAACCGACAAGTTATTACTACTAGTAATGATAAGTCTGTAAAAATCTGGGCCGTAAACCTAGAAACCCGCTCTGCTAAAGAAATTTCTCAGTTAGTTACTCATCTAATACCTTTTCAATTAGACCAAGGACGCTTAATTCCAAAAAAACTAGACTAGAAATTAGTGTAAAAAAAAGCACGTAAAGCTTTACGCATTACTGCAACACGAGAACGCCGCATAGGGTCGTTTTTAAGTGCTAAAGGTTTTTCTATATTTTGGTCAAAATCCTTAAAGTCCTTAAAAGAAGGAAAAAAATTTATTGGTGCTGGTTCAGTTTGTGCAGATGATTGTTCTACTGAACAATGTAATTTTTCTGATAATGCTTGTGTTCTCAAATACCACTTAGCAAAAACAGCTATTTTAGCAAAATCACGTAAATTATTAGCAATAAACTCTTTATCACAAAATCGAACAGTATAGACAGTCATATTTAGTAACAATACTTCTCCTTGAAGAGAAATATTATATCCTCCTTTTACAAGTTAAATTTATTTAATTAATATTATGTAAAAGATAACATTAGAGTTATTAGATAGATTTACCATCTAAGTTATTTTATTAAAGATACTTAACAAGACTAAGAGTTTTTCTTCCACTAATTAGAAAATTTTAATTAGTGGAAGAAAGGGTAGGATAAACATTTGTTATTAAAAATAGTTATTAAAACTTAATAGCGTCTCATAACTCCAATGACACGGCCTTGAACTTTTACTTGGGTTGGATCCAACATTAATGGTTGATATTTTGTATTTGCTGGTTGAAGTTTTACTTGTCCTTTGTCAAAAAAGATTTTTTTTACTGTTGCACTGCTGTCATTAACTAATGCTACAACGGTTTGACCGTTTTGAGCTTGTTGGCAATGTTCAACAATAATTAAATCTCCATCAGCAATATGCTCGTCTATCATAGAGTCCCCAACAACACGTAAAGCATAGGTTCGGGAACGTCCTAGCATTTCTTTTGGAATAGATATCGCTTCTTCTTGTGCAATAACATCAATTGGACGACCAGCAGCTATTTTTCCAAGTAGCGGAATATCAATTGCCTCTGAATTATGCTCTTCAGGAAGCAATTGGACTAAAGCGTTTCTTTTTCCTCGAACAATCATTCCTGCGGCCTCTAATGCTACTAAATACTTATGTACTGTAGCTGGAGAAGAGAAACCGAAATGACGGGCAATATCCCTAATCATTGGGGAATGACCTTCCGTTTTTACAAACTTTACTATAAAGTCATAAACTTGTCTTTGTTTTTCAGATATAATCGTGCTCATACAAACTCCTTTAAAAGGTCTTTAGCGAAAGATAGGCAAATTTTTACTTTTTGTCAAGAGCTTTTCCAGATTAAAAATAAAAAATAGTAAAAAAATAATAAAAATATAAAAATAACTTTTTTATTAAACATTAACTTTTTATTATTGTGTGAGTTAAAAAACAAAAGATTATTTATAACTGTCAATTTTCTTAACTCTACAAAAATAAAACAATTGCTAAACAGATCTGAAAGAGAATATTTTATAAAGATATTTTGGACGAAAAAACTATTATCAAATAGCAAATTTTATTAGAAATGATTTGCAATTAAGATAAATATAGGAAAACTTTAGCCAAAACTATTGTGCTAAAAATTTATTAGTTATTAACTTTTTTAAGGATGTATAGTTAATTTATGAAAGCAGTTATACTAGCTGGTGGCTATGGTACACGTTTAAGCGAAGAGACTAGTTTAAGACCTAAACCATTAATTGAAATAGGTAGTAAACCTATCTTATGGCATATTATGAAAATTTACTCTAGCTATGGAGTAACAGATTTTATTATTTGTTTAGGTTATAAGGGATATTTAATTAAGGAGTTTTTTGCAAATTATTATTTACATACCTCAGATGTCACTTTTGATATTGCTAATAATCGAATGCAGTTCTTAAATAGCTATGCTGAACCCTGGAAAGTTACTTTAGTTGACACAGGGGAAAATACAATGACTGGTGGACGCTTAAAACGCATAGCATCTTACATTAAGGATGAAGAAAGCTTTTGTCTTACATATGGTGATGGTGTAGGAGATGTAAACATTGCAGAATTAATTGATTTTCATTATAGCAAAGGTGTTTTAGCTACAATGACAGCAGTTGAACCTTCAGGGCGGTTTGGTGCTACAGAAATTGACACTCAAGGGTTAATTACTTCATTTCAAGAAAAGCCTCGTAGTGGTGGATGGATTAATGGAGGTTTTTTTGTATGTTCTCCTAAAGTATTAAACTATATTTCTGGAGATGATTGTATTTGGGAAAAAGAACCATTAGAAAATTTAGCTAAGGACTCACAAATTGCTGCTTATAAACATAAAGGCTTTTGGCAACCTATGGATACATTGCGCGAAAAAACTTTACTAGAATCTCTATGGCAACAAGGAGTAGCTCCATGGAAAACTTGGGATTAGCAACAAATGTTGATATAAATTTCTGGCACAGTAAAAAAGTATTAATTACAGGACACACAGGTTTTAAGGGTAGTTGGCTAGCCTTATGGCTACGTAATCTTGGTTGCAATGTAGTTGGCTATAGTACATTACCACCAACAGAAATTAATCACTATTCATTAACTGGGCTAGAAAAACTTTTTCCCTCTATAATTGCTGACATTAGAAACCTTGATAGTCTTAAAAAAGCTATTAAAGATTATAAACCAGAAATAGTCTTTCATCTTGCTGCACAATCTCTAGTAAGACCTTCTTATCTTGACCCTATTGAAACTTACTCTACTAATGTCTTAGGCACTGTTAATTTGTTTGAAGCTGTTCGTGCTAATAATTGTACTAAAGTAATCATTAATATTACGTCTGATAAATGTTATGCAAATAAAGAATGGATTTGGGGTTATCGGGAAAATGAACCGATGGGAGGAGCAGATCCTTATAGCAGCAGCAAAGGTTGTGCAGAGCTAATAACACAGTGTTATCAGCAATCCTACTTTACAAAAGCTAGTCATACAGCTTTGGCTTCGGCACGTGCTGGAAATGTTATAGGTGGAGGAGACTGGGCAGAAGAAAGACTTGTACCAGATATAATGCGGGCTTTTATGTCAAAAATTCCTGTGTCTATTCGTAGCCCCAAAGCGATCCGACCCTGGCAGCACGTCTTAGAACCGCTAGCAGGCTATTTACAACTAGCTCAAGCACTTTATAATCAGCAACATAATTTTGCTAGTGGATGGAATTTTGGCCCTAATGCTGATGATGCTAAAGAAGTAAGCTATATTGTAGAAAAAATTGCTAATTTATGGGGCGATCAAGCAGAATGGAAGATTGAAGAAGACAAAAAAAACCTAAAAGAAGCTAATTTTTTACGCTTAGATTGCAGCAAAGCTAAAACTATTTTAGGATGGCATGCTAAATGGAATTTAGACACTGCATTAACTAAAACTGTAGAATGGTATAAAGCTTATCAATCAGGACAATCTATGTACGACTACAGTTTAAAGCAAATCAACGAATATATGGATGGCGAGAAAATTATATGATCAAAGATTATTTAGCTGTTCCTTATGGAAAATCTGTACATGGTGAAGAAGAAATTGCAGCCGTAGTTGAAGTTTTAAGAACTTCTACTTTAATGGGAAAAAATGTTCGTGAAATGGAAAGTAGAGTAGCAGCCCTTTTTGCAAAAAAAGCAGGTATTATGCTTAATTCAGGAACATCTGCTAATTATCTAGCTATTGAACTTCTAAACTTACCCCCAGGATCAGAAGTAATAACTCCTGCCTTAACATTTTCTACTACAGTTGCCCCACTAATTCGTAACAAATTAATTCCTGCATTTGTTGATGTTGCAGAAGGTACTTATAACATTGATGTTAATAAAATAGAGTCAATGATTACACCTAAGACAAAAGCAATGATGATTCCAAATCTAATTGGAAATTTGCCAGACTGGGATGTAATAGAAGGAATAGCTAAAAAACATAATCTAATTTTAGTTGAAGATTCTGCTGACACTTTAGGCGCGTTGCTTCGTGGCAAAAGCACTGGCACACGCTCTTGTATTAGCACTACTAGCTTTTATGGCTCACATGTAATTAATTGTGCTGGTAATGGTGGAATGCTTTGCGTTAATGATCAAGATTATGAAAGAAGAGCTAGATTGCTTCGTAGTTGGGGCCGAAGTTCATCATTATTTGTTGAGTCTGAAAAGATCGAAAACCGATTTAATGTTGACTTAGATGGCATAGAATATGATGCTAAATTTGTATTTGAAGAACCAGGTTATAATTTAGAACCATCTGAAATGGGTGCTGCTTTTGGACTAGTTCAATTAAATAAACTTGAGCTAAATATAAAACTTCGCCAACAGCATTTTCAGCAACATTTAGACTTTTTTAAGGAATATGGAGATTACTTTATATTGCCTAAACAAATGTCTGAAAGCGTTACTGGCTGGTTAGCAATGGCTTTGACTGTAAAAGAAAATGCTCCATTTAGCCGTAAACAATTGCAAATTTACTTTGAACAACATGGAATACAAACAAGACCTGTATTTACAGGTAATATACTTCGCCAACCTGGTTTTCAACAAGTAACCTGTAGTAAGCAAGAAAATGGTTATCCTGTAGCTGATAGCGTAATGCGAGGAGGGATTTTAATTGGCTGTCATCACGGTTTAACACAAGAAATGATTTCTCATATTCATAATACTTTTAAGAAATTTGTTAA
Source organism: uncultured Clostridia bacterium (assembly GCA_964492845.1). Classification (GTDB taxonomy): domain Bacteria; phylum Acidobacteriota; class Blastocatellia; order Chloracidobacteriales; family JADJPF01; genus JADJPF01. The sequence goes on along the minus strand of CAZBMZ010000010.1, from coordinate 66,291 downwards.
TTCCTTATGAAGACTTATCTAATAACAGGTGCTAATGGATATATAGGAGCAAACTTAGTAAAACGTTTACTTGAAGAAAATAATCAAGTGCTTTGTTTAGTGAGAACTTCGGCCAAACTTGATTTACTAGACATTTCACATCCTGAGTTAAAAATTTATTACTATGATGGAACGGCTGAAAGCATTTGCAAAATATTTGTTGCACATAAAATTGATGCAGTCTTTCATTTAGCTGCAATAAGTCAATATAAAACTACTTCGGAACAGGTTAGCAATTTGATAGCGGCTAATATTACTCTAGGAACTCAACTACTAGAACTAATGGCAGAACATCAAGTAAAAACCTTTATTAATACTGGTAGCTATTGGCAACACTTAAATGATGCTAAAAACTATGAGCCTGTTTGTCTTTATGCTGCTACCAAACAAGCCTTTGAAGCAATTATTGATTATTATGTTCAAATAAAAAAAATAAATGCTATTACCTTAAAACTTTTTGATGTGTACGGGCCAAATGATCCTAGAAATAAAATATTGCAACTCTTAAATAATGCTGTCACCACACAAAAAGCAGTTAACTTTTCACCTGGGCAACAGTTATTAGATTTAATTTATATAGATGATGTGGTAAATGCCTACTTCCAAGCACTTAAAATAAATAACAGTGAACAACATTTAAGATATTTTGTTGGAAGTTTTGTTTATTATACTTTGCAAGAAGTGGTGGAACTTTACCAAAATATTTTAGGAAAAAAAATACCTGTTGTTTGGGGTGGTTTAGCCTATCGCCAGCGCGAAGTTATGAAGCCTTGTAACGGCGAAAAGCTACCAAATTGGCAAGCTAAAACTAACTTAAACGATGGTCTAAGCAAAGTAATTCGTTGGCAATTACAAAATTAATATATAAATCTTAAGGTAAGTTATGAGTACATCATCAAAACCATTAATCTCAATAGTTGTTCCTGTTTACAATGAAGAAAGTAATATAGACCTTTTTTATACTACCGTTAACAAAGAATTAGAAGCCTTAAGTGATCGTTTTCGATTTGAATTTATATTTACAGATAATCACAGCACAGATAACACTTTTGCAAAACTTCAAGCAATTGCTTCTCAAGATTCCCGACTACGAGTAATTCGATTTTCAAGGAATTTTGGCTATCAACGCTCAATATTAACTGGCTATCTATCTGCTGCTGGAGATGCAGCTATTCAACTAGATTGCGACCTACAAGATCCACCTAACTTAATGGGAGTGTTTTTAGAAAAATGGCAAGAAGGCTATAAAGTAGTCTATGGAGTCCGCACCCAACGCAAAGAGGGAGCAGTAATTAACGCCACTCGTAAAATCTTTTATCGGTTGATTGATTTACTTAGCGATACAAAATTACCCTATGATGCTGGAGATTTTAGACTTATTGATAGATGTATAATTGATGTTTTAATGAACTTAAACGACAACCAGCCCTATCTTAGAGGTACTATTACAAGAATTGGTTTTAAGCAAATAGGCATTTCCTACAGCCGAGATGAAAGAAAACATGGTGAGAGCAAATTTTCTCTTAATGAAATGCTACGTTTAGCTATAGATGGAATTACTAGTCAATCTGTTATACCTTTACGTTTTGCTACCTATACTGGTATAGGTATATTTATACTGATGTTTTTTGGAGCAATTTTTGCCATAATTGCAAAATATACTAGTGGTTCAGAGTGGCCTGCGGGTTTTGCTACCATCATTGTTTTAATTTTATTCTCTATAGGGTTAAATGCTTTATTTCTTGGGGTTATTGGAGAGTATTTAGGCCGTATTTATAAGCAAGTAAAACCTGAACCTATTACTATTGTTGAAAAAAAACTTGGTATAAACAAAGAAGATTCATAATTATATAGATACTCAACGCCTCTCGGCATCATAGGATTGGTCATCTAGCAATATCTCTAACAGCCAAGTTCAGCGGCATTTCCCATTTGTGTTATAATCAGCGCAGTTTTAGCTGATAAGTAGCAGTAGAACAATGAAAAACATACTTGAAATATTTTCAACAGAAGAATATGAGCGAAAATTATTATTAAAACATAACGTTGAAATGTACGAAGTAGAAGAAGTCATTTTTGATGATGCTCCTAAGTTTAAGCATGTTGAAAAAGGAATTAAAATAGAGGGAGAAGATAAGTACAGAATATTAGGCCAAACTAATAGTGGTAGATATTTAGTAGTATTCTTTTTTTACAAACTTGACGGTCGAGCATTAATTGTATCTGCCCGTGATATGGCAGAAAAGGAAAGAAAACAATATGGACGAAAATAGCCAAAAGAAAACACTTAAAGAAGAATTAGCAGGTATGTCTTTAGAAGAAAAAATAGAATTTTTTGATACTCATGATACAGGTGAATATGAAGATGAGATGCCAGAAGTTAAGTTTCAAATCGTACATTCTTCTAAATCTAGGAAATATAGAGATCAAAAGAAAGCACAAGATATCAAGAACAAGCTTGATAAGGCTAGCTAAGTTTTAACTCTTTCCTTACTTCACTTCCACCGGTAGCACTCCAATTAACCGGGCCAAGGGTAAGGATTGAAAAAGTAAAGAAAAATACTGATAATCAAATTTAGCAAAGAAAAAGATACCATCTTAAAAGTCAAGAAAAAGTTAGCAAGAAGATAGAAAAGAAGGATCAAAGGGTTTACGAGAACGTAAAATACCAAAAGCAATATGGATAAGCTTACGCATTAAAACAGAAATAATAACCAAAGGATGTTTACAACGAGAAGAAAGCCTAGAGGCAAAAGCATTAAGAATAGGATTATGAGTTTTAGCAACAATGGCAGGGAAATATAAAATTTTACGCAAACGAGAGTTACCAATTTTAGAAAGCTTGGGTTTAGAATTAACAGAAGAGCCAGAAGTAAAGTGTCTAGGAGTAAGGCCAGAATAAGCAGCAGCTTGGCGAGCATCTTTGTAGTTATCGATATTAACAAGCTCGGCCATTAGATTGGCGGCAGTAAGATCACCGATACCAGGAATGGAAGTAAGTAAATCTTTGTCAGTTTTAAGTTTAGGATTGTTTTTAATATGCTCAAGAATGAGTTTTGAGGGTGTAAACTAAATTGTGTAAATGGCAAAGAAAAGAAAACAATGGAGATAAAAGGGAGAAGCTTTTCATCAAAGTGTAATTATAGGGGAGTCTACAGAATTAATTAGGGATATATTAAAATATGGTGCAGAAGTAGAAGTAGTAGAACCAGAAAAACTTCGTCAAGAGATGATAAAAATATTAGAACAAACTTTAGAAAAATATAAAAATAATTAACTTTAAAAAAGTAAAAGCAGCCAAATGGCTGCCTTACTTTTTTATTTATATCTTAGAACTATTTGTTAAATCTGTAGGTAGTATACATTGCATCCATACGAGCATCTTGACCAGAAGTAAATTGGAACATGCAAGAATCGTTTGAGTAATCCATAAAGTTAGTGATAGGGTCATTTCCTGCGCTGCTGCAAGTATTACGTCCTGTTGGGCAACCACTAGCTGGACTAGCTTCAGCAGGTGTATCCGCAACAAAGTCACCGCCGCTTGTAGTGCTACTAGCACAACCACCTTGGAATGTGTGATATAAACCCATCCAGTGACCTACTTCGTGTGTTCCTGTGTCACCTAGGTTAAATGGTGCTGCGCTTCCGCCTGGAACGCTGCTATAAAGTAGGACTACACCGTCATCTTTTGGCTTACCTGCATATGACCAAGGGAATGTAGCATAACCAAGAAGACCACCGCCTGGGCTATTGGTGTAGATATTAAGATCTCGTGCTGTACCTCTACGTAAAGCATTTTTCATTTGAGTTTGTGCTGTTGTACCTGGGCCTGCTGTAAACCAAGTAGAATTGGTAGTGCGATCAACACTAACTAAGTTAAAGCTATAACCCCAGGGAGAAAAAGCATTTCTTAGTACATTAATTTGGTTATTAATCATAGTGGTTGTAATATCACCATTACTAACACCTGTACCTCTTCTAATTACGTGGAAATAAACGTTAATTGTCCCGCCTGTTACATTAGGAGTAATTTGGCTAGCTTCTCTAAAATCTCTTTCAAAATTGCGCTCAACTTGTTTCATTAGGCCAGGCTCTAAATGGGTAGCGCAACGACGACCACTTTCATTAAAGGATTTTTGGTTAACATATTCAACACCATCAAAAACAAATGGTAAGTTATCTTCTTGTTGTTCGCCTGTGTTTATAGGCTCTACTTGAGGTTGTTGACCAACTACTAAAGAAAGGAAACAGAAAACTAATGTTACAGCACTAATCATTAAAAAGGTAACTTTATTTTTTTTCATGGTTATATCCTTATTTGAAAGATTTTTTAGATTTTGTGGATTTTTATATTTCTTAGATTTTATATTGAAGCTATACAGCAAACTAAATGCCACAAAAATTTGTGTAAAGATAAGATGATTACGCTAAATTGCTAAAGCCAAAGTAATGATAAATTTAACAGTCTCTATAACGTTATTATTTATAATAACTTATTATTGATGAGTATTAAGTATACAGTTTATAGGCTTTCATTTCTCTTAATACTAAATAATATCTATCTATAAGATAATCAAGGAGTTACTATAAATAGAGAAGTCAGGAACAAACCTGGATAAATGCTTTATTATCAAGAGTAATGGATAATAAATATTTAAGTTTAATAGTTGCTTATAAATATAGTCGTATATTAAGTATACAGAGTAAAATTTCTTAGATTTAATAAAAAATTAATAACTATTGTATCTATAACTAAATAAGGCAGTTATTAAATTATAGTTAAATGTCTAGCTACTTAACGCAGAGTGTCAAAAAACTTTACAGGTAATGTAGTAACGTAATTATAAAAATTACATTAGAATAAAATTACATTGTAAGACGTAATTGTTTGTTATATAGATAATTTTAACTAAATAACAACTAGCCAATTTTTAATTTTGTAGTTAAAATTTCTTTTTCTTTCCTCATACTTTTTCCAAAAAATCAAGGAGAAAAATTTATGAAACGGGCTACATTTCTGTTTCTAGCAATTACTACTGTATTTGTTGGGCAATCTTTGGCCCAACAGCCCCTAGCAGCAGAACAAATTACAAAAGATAATGCTGCACGACGTTTATTTTCCGGTTCTGATGCTGTTGGTGGGATAGGTGACTGGTATCTTTCTAATGGTATTGTTGAAGCGGTAATTGATAATGCAGCATTAGGTAAAGATGTTGCAGTACCACAACAAAACGGGATTGCTCCAACAGGAGGAACATTAATTGATTTTGCTTTAGTAGGAAAAAACAATGATCAATTTAATCAAATGTTTCAAATTGCTAATCTTAGCCCGACAAACTCATTTTTCTATCTTGGTGTAACAGGTGAGGTAAAAGATAATATTGCTAGTGTGACGGCTCAAGGTACAGTTTTACTTGATAATATTTCTACAATTTCAAACCGTACTTTAGCGGCAACTACTACTTATTCAGTAGCACCTGGAGATAGATTTATCACAGTGACAAGTACAGTTGTTAACAATGCTAGGCAGGATGTAACACTCTTTAATATTACAGATGCAATTATTTGGACAATTCATGGGCTTTCGCCCTTTGCACCAGCACCAAAGCGGGGATTTAATCATCCTCAGCTTTCTTTAAGTCCTACAGGAATTTCTAATGCGTTGGGAGTATTTCCTTTTATAGTAGCACCTGGCAATCTTGGCCCTGAAAATGGAATGATGGACACTTTAACAGAAGGTGTTTGTGGAGAAGTATCTTATGGGTTTATGCCTGTTAGTATTGCACTTGACTCAGATGGCCCAAATGGGCCAATGCAGGCACAAGTAACCCGACTTCCTGCTTTTTTAGGTATTAACAGTGCGTTAGTTAGTGGCATAGGTAATCCATTTGATCCAGCAAGTCCAATTGTAGTCCCAATGGGAGGGTCAATTAGCTATACTCGCCGGCTTTTTATTGGGGATCGTAATGATGTAGCAGCAATGACAGATAGCTTTTATCAAAATCTTTTTTCTGCTCAAATGGTTGGGACTTTAAGCGGCGACGTTAACGGGGCAGAAACAGCAGATGTTAAAGCAAGTGTTTTAATATCTGGAAAACTACCAGCATTTTTTGGGGACGAAATTGTCCCAATTACCCAAGTACAAACTGATAATAGTGGGAAGTTTTCTTCTGTTTTGCCTGCGGGAGATTATACTTTAACAATTATTTCTCCAGAACGAGCAGATTTAGCAGATGTAAAAGTTTCTGTTACAGCCGGACAAACAAATGTAATAGATATTCCAAATTTAAGTGCAGTTGGGCAAGTAAATATTAGCATTAGTGAAAAAGCTAATTTAGTCCCTGCAAAACTTACTTTTATTGGAATGGATGGAACAACTAACCCAAATTTCTCTAGATTTTTTGAAGCTAAAATTTTTGACCCTAAAACAGGTGATACCATAGGGGATAATAGACCTGAAGTTTCTATTGGCTCTCCTGCTGGAAATTTTGTTTTTACTACTACAGGTAATGTTAAACAAATAATTAAACCTGGCAAATATCGGGTTATTGCATCTCGTGGAATGGAATATACAATTGCAATTAGTGATATTACGGTGACAGCCGGACAAGAAACAAAACAGGATTTTTCACTAGAAAGAGTAATTGACACTAAAGGTTATGTGTCGGCAGATTTTCATGTCCATTCGGCTAGAAGTAATGATACGTCTTTACCTTTAGAAGATCGTGTAGGTAGCTATGTAGCTGAAAATGTAGAGGTTATAGTCTCAACTGACCATAATTATATTACAGACTTTGCCCCTGTGCTTAGAAAAATGGCAGTTGATCGTTTAACTAAATCAATTGTTGGTGAAGAAATTACAACTAATTTACCTAATCCTGTTTTTCCAGATGGATTTGGGCATCATAATGTTTTTCCTCTGCCTGTAGTGCCTTTTGAACCTCGCCGAGGTGCAGTTAATTCGGAATATGTTCCAGCAGCAACATTTTATGATCGTGCTAATTTGTTAAGTCCAGGCGTTAAAAAAGTATTTCAATTAAACCATGCAAGAGCCGGCATTATGGGGACAGGTGGATTAGTTACAGGCGGCGTGTTTACAACTACTAAATTTGACCCAACTAAACCAATTACAACTAATCCACAACTGCTACTTGGAAGCCAGCTAGGGACGACTACAAGAAATATAGATTTTAATGCAATAGAGCTTTATAACGGTGATAGCATTGGCCTTTTTCAAGTCTTGCGTAATGACTGGATTAGCCTGATTAATCAAGGCTTTTTCCGCACAGCAACGGCTGTGTCTGATTCGCACCGACTAGTAATTGATGCACCAGGATTTCCACGTAGCTATGTAGGAGTGCCAACAGAAGATATTTCCGCGCTAAAAGATGAAATGATTACAGAATCAGTAATTGCTGGTAATGTGCTTGGTACATCGGGGCCATTTATTCAATTTGACATTGAAGGTAAGCCCATTGGGTCACTAGTAGATAAACGTAAAGGAAAGGTTACGCTTAATATTGTAGTTTCTGCGCCGGCCTGGGTGCCAGTTGAAGAGGTGCGAATATTAGAAAATGGTAAGCAAATTATGCGCTTTGATGCAACTACTAATCCTAGAGTCACGCCAGCACCAAGTGACCCAACTGCAAACACTGGACAAGAACGTTTTAGAGCCTCAATCAAAGTTAAACCTAAAAAAGACGCTTATTATATTGTAGAAGCAGGGACAAAACTGCCTGCAATTGCTGATACAAATGGCGATGGCGTTGTTGATCGTGGTGATACAAATGCAGATGGCAAAATAGACACAAATGATCGTGGGTTTGTTCAACCTCCAGCACCAGCAATTTACTCAATGATTGCACCGGATTTTGTACCATTGGCTTTTACTAACCCAATCTTTATTGATCGCAATAAAAATGGTAAGTTTGACCCTCCAGGGCTTCCAAAACCAGCTAATGAACCTTTAGACGCACAAGCAATTAAACAGGAAGAAGATTTACATGAGGATTCAGGTTATTTTCATGATGTAAAAGTAGATTTACCAGCCGTGCAAGAGTTTTTAGAATCATTGCCCGAAGTTACACGTAAACTGGTTAAACCAATTGAACCTACTAAAAATAATAGCCAAACTAGCAACAAACAAACTTTTGATAATGGTTGGGTTTCTCGAATTTTTAACTGGTTTTTAAGTGAATAAATTTAAGGAGTTTTTTAATAACAATGAGCAATTCTTTACAATCTCAAGTTAGTCCTGAAGAATGGCAACAACGAGTCGATTTAGCGGCTTGTTATCGCTTGGTTGCACATTATCATTGGGACGATCTAATTTTTACACATATTTCTTCTCGTATTCCGGGCCCGGAACATCATTTTTTAATTAATCCTTTTGGAATGATGTTTGATGAAATTACTGCTTCTAGCCTTGTTAAAGTAGACCTTAACGGTAATAAAGTAATGGATAGTCCTTATGAAATTAATCCAGCAGGTTTTACTATCCATAGCGCGATTCATGCAGCCCGAGAAGACGCAAAATGTGTGCTTCACTTACATAGCATCAATGGTGTAGCCGTGTCTGCACAAAAAGAAGGGCTTTTACCAGTTTCTCAGCAATCGATCTTTGTTCTCTCCTCCCTTGCTTATCATAATTATGAAGGTGTAGCACTTAATGAGGATGAAAAACCCCGTCTAGTCAATGATTTAGGAGATAAAAACTTCTATATGCTGCGCAATCATGGCTTGATTACCGTGGCTGATAATATTCCAGACGCATTTTTATTTATGTATGTTTTTGAAGCTGCTTGTATGATTCAAGTTCGCGCTCAAAGTGGAGGCAGTGAGCTTATTCCAATTGATCCAAGAATAATTGCAGGGGCAAAAATGCAAGCTAAACAAGTAACTAAAAATGTTGGTGGGGCTTTAGCCTGGCCCGGCTTACTGCGTAAACTAGATAGAATTGATCCTAGCTATCGCAATTAAAACTCAAAAATCTTAATAAATTTTCCTACTGGGTAGTTTTCTTCTTCTATGGAAAACTACCTAAGTGCTTGTATATTCATAAGGATTGTGTTAAAAAGACTAGGCTCACGCAAGTTTTCCTACTCTATATAATTAATTAAATAAGCAATTATATTAAAAGCCCTCATTAGAGGAGACCTTCAATGAAGGAATGTTTAGCCTGTGCTAAATGTTATGATGACAGCCTCACACATTGCCCAAAAGATGGCAAGTTGCTGGAATTTACTCTAAAAGGAGGACTTCTTTTAGATGATAAATATATTTTTAATTGCCGGTTGGGTGAAGGAGGAATGGGAACTGTTTATCAAGCAACACAAATGGTTTTACAGCGAAGTGTTGCAATAAAAGTTCTTAGTCCAAGTTTTACTTCTAACACAAATGCTAGGGAACGTTTTGAGCGGGAAGCTTTAGCTATTGCTAAGTTAAAACATCCTAACATTGTTTCAATTTATGATTTTGGTTTTTCCCGCGACGGTTATGCTTACCTAGTAATGGAGTTTATCCAAGGCTTTCAGCTAAAGAGAATAATGGAACGTTGGCCGATTTGCGGCTTAGAATTTGGCTTAGATATTGCTCGTCAAATTAGCGAAGCTCTTTCTATAGCTCATGCTTTTGGTGTACTGCATCGTGATATTAAACCTGAAAATATTATGTTTGAAGCCTTGTTAGGCAATAGTATCTTAAAGGTAGTAGATTTTGGGTTGGTGAAAATACGAGGCGAAGAAGGACAGCAACGCCGCCTTACCTCTCCTAACATGCTGGTAGGGACTTTTAATTATATGTCTCCAGAAGTTTGCCTAGGAGAAGATGCAGATGAGCGATCAGATATTTATAGTTTTGGAATACTTTTATATCAGCTATTTACTGGAACACTTCCTTGTTATGGAGACGATCCACTAGAAATAATTGAAGCACATATTAAAAGGGCTGTTACTGCGCCAAGTAATTTTATTAATGATATTCCTAAAAGACTCGAAGAACTTATACTTAGTTGTTTAGATAAAAACCCTGTTAATCGTCCACAGTCCGCCCAACAGCTAGCAAAAGAATTTTCACAAATTTTAATAGAAATTTCTAAACGTAATATTAATAGTTATACCCCAACAACCGCCAAAGCAGAGCTATTAATAGCACAACAAAAAATCAGCGGTGATGTAATACCTCATACTAATGTTTATGAGTTAGAACGCGCTCAAACTGCGTTACTAAAGGATCCTTATGATATTAGTCAACAAGAAAAAATTGCAGAAATAAATCAAAAAACAGGGCTTGTTTTAGAAGCTATAGAAGCTTTTTTTAATTTAGCAGGACTTTATTATCAAGTAGGCAAACTTACTTTATCTGCAAATACTTATTGGAAAATCTATTTTTTAGTAAATACACAACAGCGAATTTTTATTATAAAAAGGTTGATAGATATTTATTTTCAAAAGGGAGAATTTTCTTTAGCTTATAAACACTGTAATTGGTTGATTCGCCATTATTTAGCAAAAGAACTTTACCAGTTAGCTCAAGAAATAGTGGAAGAAATTCCTGTAGGTGAGTCTATTTTACAAGATTACAAAATAGAATTTAGTAATTTAATTAAAGATGAAGCATCTGGAAAATTATTAACAGGCAGCAATTGGCGACGACGACGACCACAAACTAAAACAGACCTTAGTTCCCAAGTTATTTTTATTGTTAGTCAGGATATTGAAACAAGAAACCAATTAGCCCAAGCTAGTAACAAACTTGGTTGTCAGGTTATGTCTGGAGATAGTGCAAAAGAGGTTTTATTTTGGCTAGAAACTCAATGGCCTACAATAATAATTTTTGATACAGAACTAATTGATATAACAGGTAGTGAACTTTATTGGCAATTAATTACAATGCCTGCAATGCAGGAAACGACTTATGTATGTATCAGTAGTAATAAAAAAGATGTAGAAATTGATGCAGCTTTTAATGAAGGAGTAGATGAATATTGGGTTAAACCTATTGAAATAGATGGGCTAACTACTAATATTAAACGGTTATTACTGCATAATAAATACCATACACAGCCAAATTATAATTTATACACTACTTCAATTTTAGAAATTCTTCAGGAGTTAGAAAAATCTCGTCGTACAGGTATTTTAACCATTAAGTCTGATATAGAACAGGCAATGATTTTTTTACGAGATGGAATTATTGTTAATGCTAAGTTAAATAAATTGCCGCCTTTAGGAGTGCTTTACCGGGTGACTTCCTGGCAGGAAGCTTTAGTAAGTTTTCGACCTGGCCCGGTTGCTTTAGAACAACCTATTTTGGTTACAACTTATCAATTAATGTTACATATACTAAATTTTTATGATGAAGAACAAATAATAGTTTCTAACTTCCCAAATACAGATAGCTATTTACAGCTAGAACTGCCTGAAATGATTATTGCTGAGGAACGAGAACAAGAAGTAGTAAAATTATTTGATGGTTCTAAATCTTTAGGCGAAGTCTTAGAACGGCTTCGAGGAGATTTTATGTCGCTAACAATTGCTTTATCAATTTATCGTTCTAATAACCCTAATTTAGTGGTAGATTTAGGAAAAACAGTTGTTAGTGATAATCCTAGAAGATTAAAAGATAGCAACTCTAAAATACTTACTCGGCCTTTGAACTGAAGAGGTTTTATGGGTAAACACGCTTTAACTTACAAGCTAGCCTATTCATATAAAATGACTATTTTAGTTATTATATTAGTTATTTTAACTAATATAAGTATTGCTAATTCACAAAATAGCCCTGATACAATTGCTAATGAAAGATTGCAGGAAGCAATAAAAGCGATCAATGAGACATTAGCCATTTATCCGGCACAATACGGTAATAGTTATGCTGAAGTTAGCCGAGTATCTGTTAATAGCAAAGGCAAACTAGTTTTATACAAACAACATAGAAGTGAATCTAATTGCACAGCTTCACGCGAAGAAGCTTTTTTAACTGACCTTGAACCTACTAATATAACTTCTTTTACTAAAGCTAATACTATGGTTATTTCTATTGGGTGTAAAAACGGTATTGGCGATTGTGTACAAAGATTTTTCCGTAATTCTTGTGATGTAACTTTTAAGTCTGAAAGCTACCAAAAAGAGTTACTAATTATTTCTGGTAGTAATTTGAGAAATACAGAAAAAATTAGAATAGCTTTAACGGAACTAATTAGTTATGCCCGCGATGAATCTAAGACTAATAAAGCTGCTAATGAAAATGCTATAAATAACTCTACTCAAGCTTTGACTGAAGGAACTATAAATCCGCCACTAGTATTATTACCTAATAATATTGAAAATAAACAAACCAAAGTTTCTTTAACAATGGATGATGTTGAGCCAGCAGAAAGAGTTGAAGAAAGAAAAAGAAGAAAAAAACGCAATCCCAATGCTAAACGCCCAGCTAATGCAGCACAAAGACCACAAACAGAAGAAAACTCAAATGAAGTAGATTTTGATAAGTTAATAGAGTCAATCTTGGAAGATGAAACTAAAGAGGATTAAGAAAAAAAATAGCCTGACAATTGTTGCAGGCTTTTTGTATGATGCGCTTATTACCTGTGCCAACCTCAAAACGGTGGGAAAGAGGAGGCTCTGGTGATTTCTGGAACTGCAAAACTTATGCCAAAAACTTTTTAATAAATTTATTAAATCTCTCCAAAAATTTTGTTCTTAAGTTTTTCTTGCCTATAAATATTTATTTAGAATCAATAAGTTACAAAATATTTATTTAATGTATTAAATTATGGTTGATTATTTACTAATCAATTTTAGCACTATTTATAAGCATGTATAGGTAGGTAGCATCTCTATTGGTAAATAATAAAAATAGAGAAATTACTGTTTTTATTAATTTTATTTATGTAACTTATAGTGACATATTTTTAGCTTTCTACTGTAAATAATTAAGCAGAAAAATAGAATTTCTACTTTTCTGCTTATAAGGCTAAGAAATATTTTTTGGCAAAACTTCTTATTAACTAGATAGTTTGCTTTTAACAAGGTTGCTAACTACTTTACCATCAACAGTTTTACCTGATAATTTAGCCATAACAGCTTTCATAACATTGCCAGTATCTTTAGCTGTACTAGCATTTAATTCTGTAATAGTGGCATTTACCACTTCTTCAATTTCTGTTTCGCTAACAGCAGCAGGCAAATAGTTTTCAATGATTTTAATTTCAGATAATTCTTTGTCTGCTAGGTCTTGACGACTGCCTTTAACATATTGTTCTGCTGCCTCACGTCGTTGTTTTACTAGGGTAGAAAGCGTTTTTATTACCTCTGGATCTGTAACAGGGTGACCAAGTGCGATTTCTTGATTTTTTAGTGCCGCTTTCATCATTCGTAGTGTGTCTAGCCTAGCTTGTTCTTTTGCTTTCATTGCTTGAGTTAGATCTTTAATAATTTGTTCCATTAATGCCATTGTGTTTCTCCCAAAAATTTATGTTCTGCCGTTAAGCCAAATTAACCTAGTCAAATAGTTAAAATAATTTATTTATTGATGTTATGCTACTATTTTTTCTTAAGTCTAGCTATGTTTTGCTACCTAATGGATAGATTCTTAGAAAAAGACTTGCTTTTCTATAAAACAATTTTTATACTAATGGGCTTGCTTAGACACAAAGTAAAGTGGGCTGAAGTCAGCCCACTTTTTTTATATTTAACTTTATATTCGTAGTTTAGATAAAATGTCAAAAACGTTAGATCCTAAGTTATATTCCGTAATAGAAAGAATAGTTGTTGCTGAAGGTATGGAACTTGTTAATTGTGAGTTTTCTGGCCTAGGAAAAAATACAGTTTTAAGAATATTTATAGATAAAACCGAAGGCGTAACACACCAAGATTGTAGCTATATTAGTAATCAATTAGGTACTGTTCTTGAAGTAGAAGACTTAATTTCACATCAATATATTTTAGAAGTTTCCTCCCCAGGAGTTGAACGCGGATTATACAAAAAAAATGATTACATACGTTTTGCAGGCGAAACCATCAAACTAAAAACACATCATAGCATTGATGGTAGACGTAATTTTCGTGGCCGTTTAGAAGGCTTAGAAGATGAAAATATTAAATTAGTCGATAACAAACAAACATGGTTAATTCCATTTGAATCAGTAATATCGGCTAATATAATTGTAGACTTAGAAGAGTTATTTCGTCGTGCTAAAACACAATTAAGTTAAAGTAATTAGAGTTTAATTAGTAATATTTTAGGGGGAATTTTAGTAATGCCAGTAAGTCTCTTAGCAGAAACAATAGAACTACTTAGTCGAGAAAAAAATATTGATTCAAATGTAATTGTTAGTGCTATGGAAAATGCTGTTGAAATGGCTTCTCGTAGACAATTTAAGACTAAAGAAGATCTACATGCTATTTATAACCGAGAGACCGGACAAATTGAGCTTTATGCAGTCAAAAGAGTTGTATCACAAGTAGTTAGCCCTGATACAGAAATTAGCATTGATGAAGCATTAGAAGAAGTAGGTGATGAAGTAGAAATTGGCGACGAACTACAATTTCCCCGTCCAGTAGAAGACTTAGGACGTATTGCCGCTCAAACAGCTAAACAAATTATTTTTCAAAAAGTTCGTGAAGCAGAGCGTAATAACATTTATGAAGAATACATTAGCAAAAAAAGTGATCTTGTTAATGGCTTTATGAAGCGTTATGAACGTGGCAATGTCATTATCGATCTAGGAAAAATTGAAGCTGTACTGCCACGCTCTGAACAATCACCAGCGGAAAACTTTTCTCAAGGCGAGCGTATCAGAGTAATAATTCATGATGTGACAAAAGAATCTAAAGGGCCTCAAGTAATAGTTTCTCGTGCTAGCTCAGAATTGCTTAAGCGTTTATTTGAAATGGAAGTACCAGAAATTTATGATGGAACTGTGGTAATTAAATCAGCCGTCAGAGAACCAGGAGATCGGGCAAAAATAGCTGTTTCTTCAACTGATCCAGATGTTGATCCGGTTGGAGCCTGTGTTGGAATGAAAGGTTCACGGGTTCAAGCAATAATTAGAGAGTTACGAGGAGAAAAAATTGATATTATTCAATGGTCTGTTGATCCAGCTATATTTGCTGCAAATGCTCTTTCTCCTGCAAAAGTTAGTAAAGTACAGGTAACAGACTTTCAAAATCAGCAACTAGAGGTTATGGTAGAAGAATCTCAACTAAGTTTAGCTATAGGTAAAAGAGGACAAAATGTCCGATTAGCTGCTAAACTAGTAGGATGGCATATTGATATACGTAGCGAAGCAGAAATGAAACGAGAAGTTGCCCTTCAAATGGAAGCTTTAATGTCATCTGCTACAATAACATTAAATGATATTGAAGGAATTAATCCTGTTCATTCTGCTAAACTAAAAGAAGAAGGAATTGAAACCTTAGAACAATTAGCAAAGAGTTCTTCAGATGATATTGCTACTATTTTAGATGTTAGTTTAGATGAAGCAAATTCATTGCTAGAATTTGCACATAAAATAATTAAACCAAACAATGATACACAAGAAGATGCACAAGAAGATATACCAGAAGATATACCAGAAGATATACAAGAAGATATACAAGAAGATATACCAGAAGATACACCAGAAGACACATCGCAAGATCAAGAAGTAGTGAATTAAAATCTAAAGCGGATAATTAAAATAACCTAAGCGTAAAATCGCTAAGAGTTATAAGGGTCATTATAGAGTTTAACCTTGTGAAATATAATTAGGTTATACTGATCGAAGGGAGAATTAATGTCAAAAGTTAGAATTTATGATTTAGCTAAAGAGCTAAAGCTGGATAATAAAAAGGTAATTGAGGAAGTGAGACGTTTTGGATATGACGTAAGTGTTCCTTCTAATTCAGTACCTCCTGATATTGCAGAAAAGGTTAAGAGTAAATATTTTCCACAAAAACCTCAAACTGCTGAACGACGTGTTAAGCTTGTAAAACACCGTTCTGAAGATGGAGGTAATGTTGTTGAATTAGAGAGTAAAGAGTCTAATAATGAAGTGCGAGCATCTATGCCAAAATTGGTTAAGCAAATGCCATCTGTAACTAAAGCTAGTAGCAATGTTGTTAATCAAATAACACCAAATCTTGCTACTCCTATCATAAAAGTACTCCCACAAGATACTTTAGTAGTCGAACCACAAAATTCTCAAAATGAAAAACCTATGTCTAATACCCAAAGTGCTGCTAGTTTAGTACGTGAAATGGAAGATACTCCAAAACAGCGTATTATAAAAATTGATACTCCTACTACTAAAGTAGAAGAACCTATAGCAGCAACAAAGGTTGCAAGTCCTGATTTAGTCATGGAGACAAAAGAAATAAAACCACAAAAAGAAACTTTAGTTGAAATACCTATTGTTGCCGAACCTTCTGCTACTGCTACAGAAACATCTATTAAAGAAGAAATAAAAATAGAAGCTACGCCTGCAAAAGTTGTTACACCTACTGTTGAGGTTAAAGCAGAAGTTAAAGAAAATGTTGTAGTTAATAATCAGGCAAAAGCTGCTGTTGTTGAGCAAAATAGACCTGTTGCTAAAGTTGAACTCAAGGTAGAGCCTCCTAAAAAAGAGATAAAAACAGAAATAAAACCTTTAATTGTAGAGCAAAAATCTGTTAGTCAAACTGCTATAACAAATAATTTACCAAAGGTTAAACCAATAGATGTTAGTGCAAATAATTTAGTTAAAACTCATATTGTCCCACTACCACCAGTAGCTAATCCAAATGTTCCTAATGTTAATAGAGGACAAGATAATTTTAATAGAAGACCACACCAACAAAATCAGCCAGGCAATTACCAACAAAATCAACAAAATCAGCCAGGCAATTATCAACAAAATCAACCAGGAAATTACCAGCAAAATCGGCCACAAAATCGGCCACAATCGTTTCAAAATAATACTGGGCAAAATCGGCCACAATACCGACCACAACACCAACAAAATCAACCAGGCAATTACCAACAAAATCAACAAAATCAGCCAGGGAATTACCAACAAAATCAACAAAATCAACAATTTCAACAACAAAGACCACATCATCAACAAAATCAACCAGGAAGTTACCAGCAAAATCAACAAAACCAACAAAACCAACAATTTCAACAGCAAAGACCACATCATCAACAAAATCAAAATGTTGGTCAAAGACCACAACAGCCACAACAGCAAAGACCTCCTGGTAAGGGTTTAACTCAAGTGTTACATAGAGTTACAGGTACTCCTGAAGCAGATGTAGATGCACAACGTACAACTTATATTCCTCCACCAGATGGACGTAAAAAGAGCCGTCGTGCAGCAGTAAATACCCGTCCAGTTGTAGCACATGGTAAAAAAGACTCACGAGAAATGAGAGAGAAACTACCTCATTTGCAGCTACCTCCAACTTCTGCAATTGTTCCTAAAGTGATTGTTCCAAAAGAACTTAAACCCGTTAAACTTGTAGAAGGAACGACAGTAAAAGAACTAGCAGAAAAATTAGAAGTAAAACCTAAAGATGTAGTAGCTCTACTTTTAAGTAAAGGTGTTATGGCAACAATCAATCAAACACTTAATTCTGAAGTTGTTCGTGAGATAGGCCATGACTTTGGTTATGAGATTTCTTTTGTTGACTTTGAAGAAATGACTACAGATATAGAGTTTGAAGAAATTGTAAGTCGTGGTGAGGCATTAGAAACTCGTGCGCCTGTTGTAACTGTAATGGGTCACGTTGATCATGGAAAAACTAGTCTGCTAGATGCTATTCGTAAAACTAGAGTAGCTGAAGGTGAAGCAGGTGGTATTACTCAACACATCGGCGCATACAGCGTTTTAGTTCCTGATCCAGATAAGCCAGAAGAAAAACGACGAGTTGTCTTCCTTGATACTCCAGGCCACGAAGCTTTTACAATGATGCGGGCGCGTGGGGCAAAAGTAACTGACATAGTTGTTCTAGTAGTAGCTGCTGATGATGGTGTAATGCCTCAAACCATTGAAGCTATAGAACACGCAAAAGCCGCAGGTGTTCCTATTGTTGTTGCAATTAACAAAGTTGATAAACCTCAAGCACAACCTGATAGAGTTAAACAAGCTTTGTCAGATTATGGACTCGTCTGGGATGGTTGGGGCGGTGAAACTGTTATGGTAGAGGTTTCTGCTAAACATAGAGTAAATCTTAATGGCTTGCTAGAAATGCTCTTACTTTCTGCTGATATTCTAGACCTAAAAGCCGATTCTCAACGCATTGGAATGGGTGTTGTACTTGAAGCTAAATTAGATAAAGGTCGCGGGGTAGTTGCAACTGTTTTAGTACAAAATGGTACTCTAAAAGTAGGCGATCCAGTTATTGCTGGTATGTTCTTTGGTCGTGTTCGCGCAATGTTTGATGAAATTGGTAAACCTATACAAACAGCCGGCCCTTGTACACCTGTAGAAGTCCTTGGTCTACAAGGTATTCCAGCCGCAGGCGATCAATTCCAAGTTGTAACTGATGTTGCTAAAGCCCAACAAATTACTCTTCTACGTCAATCAAAGAAACGAATGCTGGAACTATCCCGTAGTTCAGCACAAAAACTTGAAGACCTCTTTAGTGCTGTACAAACAGGTAAACTTAAAGAATTATTGGTCATCTTAAAAACGGATGTACAAGGCTCTGTGGAAGTGCTTAAGGATACTCTACAGAAACTATCTACTGATAAAGTAAAGGTTCGTGTTATTCGTAGTGGCGTTGGTGCTATTACAGAATCTGACGTGCTTTTAGCTAGTGCTAGTAATGATATGGCTCATACAGCAGTTATTATTGGGTTTAATGTTCGTCCAGAACAACGTGCAGAAGAAATTGCTCGCCTAGAAAATGTAGATGTTCGTCTACATTCAATTATCTATAAAGTTGAAGAAGAAATTCGTAATGCTATGATTGGTATGCTAGAGGCTACTATTAAGGAAGTTCCTTTAGGCAAAGCCGAGATACGCCAAATTATTAAGATACCTAAAGCTGGTAATATTGCTGGTGTAATGGTAATAGATGGTATTATTAAACGTGCAGCAAAACTACGTTTAATCCGGGATGGCGTGCTAATACATGAAGGCCAATTATCTAGCTTACGTCGGTTCAAAGACGATGTTTCAGAAGTAAAACAAGGCTTTGAATGTGGTATTGGAATAGAAAAATATTCTGATATCAAAATAGGAGATATTTTAGAAATCTATACTACTGAAAAAGTTACCCCAACAGCACTTTAACTTAAGATTTTAACTATTAGGTAAGGTCTTAAGTTAAAATTAATTAAAGTTGTTACGTAGGAGTAAAGCCATGTCTTGGAATCGTACTGATCGATTGACAGAAAGTATTAGACAAGAAGTAAGTGAAATTATTGAGTATGAACTAGTTGATGAGCGAATTGGTGAGGCTGTAGTTACTGGTGTTAAGCTAGCCGCAGATCTTCGTAATGCTACTATATTTGTTGATATAGATGGTAGTGCTGAACAAATAAAAGAATCACTTAACGCGCTGCGACATGCTGCTAGTTTTGTTCGTCATCATTTGTCCTTTAGACTACAACTTAAACGAGTACCCGAACTCCTCTTTCAATATGATGATTCTAGGAAAAAAGCAGCACGTATTGAACAATTGCTAGGAGAGGAGACAGATAGAGAACAAAATCTCTAGTTTTTGTTCTCTAAAAACAATAAATGCTAAGTCAAGTTGTAGAACTC
The DNA here is from genome assembly GCA_964492845.1 of uncultured Clostridia bacterium. Lineage (GTDB taxonomy): Bacteria > Acidobacteriota > Blastocatellia > Chloracidobacteriales > JADJPF01 > JADJPF01. The sequence goes on along the minus strand of CAZBMZ010000010.1, from coordinate 46,520 downwards.
ATTGAATCTAAACGTCGTTTTTGTATCACTTCTCATATAAGACCAGATGGCGATAGCCTTGGATCTTCTTTAGCCCTTTATTGGACTCTAAAAAGCTTAGATAAAGATGTACAAGTATTAATGCGTGATTCTGTGCCGCATGCTTACCGTGAATTACCTGGAGCTAATGAAGTAATTAAAATTCCTAAAGTTCCTAGTGGTTATGATGCTGCTTTTGTTATTGAATGTAGTGACATAGACCGTCCCGGACTAATTGATTTAGAAAAACAATTTGTTGTCAACATTGATCATCACAGCACCACAGCACTTTTTGGACATATAAATTGGATAGATTCTACTGCCTCGGCTGTTGGAGAAATGATTTACAATCTTTGTAAAGCTCTAGGCGTAGCGGTTAATCAACAAATTGCTGAGTGTGTTTATACTGCATTACTAACTGACACAGGTTCATTTCATTTTTCTAATACAACAGAGCGCACATTCAAAATAGCCTCAGAACTAGTTAGACGAGGTGTAAAACCTGCTCATATTTCCCAAGCTCTTTTTTATTCTTACCCATTTAGCAAAATTAAAATTTTAGGCATGGTTTTATCTACTCTAAAAAGAGATGAAAGCGGTCGAATTGCTGTAATGAGCGTAAATCAAGATATTATGTCAATAGCTAATGCTTCGGAAGAAGACTTAGATGGAATTGTTAACTATCCTCTAGCAGTAGAAGAAATTGAAGTAGTTGCATTTTTTAAGGAAATAGGCCCAAACACTTATCGCACTAGCCTTCGTTCCAAAGGCTCTGTAAATGTTGCAAGAGTGACGGAAAAATATGGTGGTGGTGGTCATCGTAATGCTGCCGGCTGTACCATCAAAGGCCATTTGCCAGACATCGAAGCACAAATGATTGAATATTTACAAGAAACTCTAGGTATTGTCCCACAAACAGCTTATATCTCAGAAACCTTATAAATTCAAATCCGCATAAATGAAGGGCTTTAGGCCCTTCTTAGCTTTTTAAATTTCTTAGTCTTATCCATATTAACTAATTAGGGAATAAATTTTTTATTATTGAGGTTATATTGTTAGGAGTAAATTTATGAGTGCTAAAACTTCGGTATCTTTAATTAATGCTAATGTAGAAAGTGAAGTCATTCGTCGTTATGCAAACGGTGCAAAGGAAGTAGAGGCAGAATTATGTTGTCCTACTACCTATGATCAAGAGTATCTTAAATTACTACCAACAGAAATAATTGAAAAAGATTATGGTTGTGGAGATCCTTCTAGTTATGTGTCTGAGGGCGAAACAGTTTTAGATCTTGGCTCAGGTGCAGGAAAACTTTGCTACATCATAGCTCAAAAAGTTGGCCGACATGGAAAAGTCATTGGTGTAGACTTTAACCCTGAAATGTTAAATTTGGCTCGTAAATATCAAACGGAAATGGCCGACAAACTTGGCTATAAAAATGTCTCTTTTGTAAAAGGAAAAATCCAAGACCTCAGTTTAGACCTTGAATGGGTAGAAGAAAAACTTTCTAGAAAACCAATTACCAATTTAGCCGAATGGCAACATTTTCAAGCTGAATGTGCTGCTAAATCTAGCTCTGAGCCATTAATTGAAAATAATAGTATTGATGTTGTTGTGTCAAATTGTGTATTAAATTTAGTACGTCCAGAAGATAAACAACAGCTTTTTCAAGAAATTTTTCGCGTCCTTAAACGAGGTGGACGAGCAATAATTTCTGATATTGTTTGTGATGAGCCACCAACACCAGAAATTTTAGCTAATCCAGAATTATGGAGTGGTTGTATTGCAGGGGCTTTTCTAGAGGCAGAGTTTTTAGAAATGTTTGAAAAAGCTGGCTTTTATGGCGTAGAAATACTTTCCCGCCAAGAATCTCCTTGGCAAGTTATTGATGGTATAGAGTTTAGATCTTTAACAGTCCGCGCTTTTAAGGGTAAAGAAGGCCCTTGCCTTGAACGTTATCAATCAGTTGTTTACAAAGGCCCTTGGAAATCTGTCCGTGATGATGATGGACACACATTTTATCGTGGGCAAAGAATGGCTGTTTGTGACAAAACTTTTCAAATAATGACAACTAGTCCTTATGCTAAAGATTTAATTGCACTTAACCCAAAAGAGCTAATCCCACTAGAGCAAGCCCCACCCTTTAATTGCAAAGGGCCAAGCATCAGATCTGCTAAAGAAACTAAAGGGTTAGAGTATAAAGAAACTATTCTTTCAAATGAAGCTTGTGATTGTGGCCCAAACGGTTGTTAACAAGTTGTTATAAAAACTTATAGTTAACTTTTTTTGGCTAATAAGGTGTTGATCAAGGTTGTAATTAAATTTACTTCACGTTATAGTGCAAGCTATACTCCAATAGAATCAATAACTTTTATGCCAATACTTAAAGAAATAGATGAATTATTAGACTCCTCTATTGCGGCCCAAGAATTTACAGGAGCAGTTTATTTAATTGCTCAAAATCAAGATATCTTGGCTTTTGCTGCTAGAGGTGATCTAGTAGTTACACCAGAGAAAATACTTACTACAACGGATACAGTTTTTGACTTAGCTTCACTTACTAAACCTTTAGTTACAGGAATGTTACTAGCGCAGTTTTTAGAAGAAGGACTAATTTCTTTAGACAAAAAAATTAGCGAAATTTTCCCAGAATTTGACATTCCAGAAAAACAAAATTTAACCATTGCTCAAATAGCTAGCCATTCAGCAGGTTTTAGAGCCTGGCTTCCATTTTATGCTTTACTTGATAAACCTTCTCAAGTACTTTCCAAAATTGCCCAAGAACCTTTGGTCTATGAACCTGGTACAAAAGTAGTTTATAGTGATTTAAGCTATCTTACTCTAGGATTTTTATTAGAAAAAATTAGTGGCGAACCTTTAGCAAAATTATTACGTCAAAGGATTTTACAACCGCTTAACTTAAAATATACTTGCTTTAACCCTCCTATAGAGTGGCAAAAACAAATAGCTGCCTCAGAAGAGGGGAACAAGTATGAAAAACAACTAGCAGGAAATTTAGCAACAGATTTTCCTTATTGGCGTGAAGAAGTTATTTGGGGTGAAGTTCATGACGGCAATGCTTATTTTTTAGGCGGTATTGCAGGTCATGCAGGACTTTTTAGCACTGCTAAAGAAGTTTTTCTTTTAGCACAGCAATTTTTACCTGGTAGTTTGCTCTTAAAAGATTCTACCTTAGAGCTTTTTAGCAAAAATTTTACCCCAAGTTGCGAAGAAGGTCGCTCGCTCTGTTGGTTGCTAGCTGAATTTGGTGTTAATGCTGGAAATACTTTACCAAAAGAATGTTTTGGTCACGCTGGTTTTACTGGGACTAGTCTTTGGATTGATCCAGTTAGGTCAAGAACTTATATTTTGCTAACTAACCGGACTCATCCAAAATACTGGGATTTTAATATGAATGACCGTCGTCGGGAATTTCATAAACTAGCACAAAAACTTTTTTAACTTTGTAACTTTGGAAACTAAAGCTTATGAATAAATTACAGACAGTGAAGATAGTAATTTGTTTGCTTTTGCTTTCTGTTTCTACAGTAGCACAAACACCTGTTGAAGATGATGAGTTTTTGCCCGTAGCCAAAACTCATTTGCGCGGACGACAATTAGACGCACGCTGGTTTGAAGATGCTGCAAATAGCAAACAAAAGAAAGACACTAAAATAACCGAAGATCCTGCTAACCCAATAGACTTACGTACAATGATCATTAGCGAAATGCAAAAAGTACGTAGCGGCAGCTTACCAGAACAGGTTAAAGTCGGGCTTTCATCATCCTTTAAGACTACGATTGCTCAAGTTTCAGTAGAGGGACGCTTTGAAATTCTTTCTCTTAATTCTCCTATTAATGATAATTACATCCGTACAATTGAAGGGGCAATTCGTTCTAATGTATATCCTCCAATTATTGCTAGAGCCAACCAACAAAAACTTAGTGTAGCTATTTTATTTACTGTAAAACAGGATGGAAAAATTGCTGATATAGAGAAAGAATCTTCTACAGGTAGCAACGCCTTAGATGCTGCTGCAATCAGTGCTTGCCGAAGTTCTAGCCCGTTGCCACCGCCACCAGCTAACCCTAATGCTAAAGAAGACATTATTCGTATGAGGTTTATTTTAACTTATAATCCTTAAGTGTTTAATGGAGGATTTTATGAGTAAACATACTCATTTAACTTGTTTTTTAATTTGCTTAATTTTATGGCCGTCATTTTCCTTTGCTGCTAATTTGGCAGGAGATGACCACCTGGAAATTAGCAAGAAAAAATATGTCCGTCCTCCATCCTCTAATTTTTATGCACGTTCCAGACGAGTTAATAAAATCCCTCCAAAACCAGAAAAACCGACATCAACAAAACCAAATGAAATTACTTTGTCTAACGATGATATGGAATTGGTTCCTAATGGTAAAGTAATTGAAAAACAGTTAGATCCAACCAAAGGGCCAGAAATTCGCGTTGCTTTGTCAACCGACGTTGGTTTTGCACAAATTACTTCTAAACAGCCAATAGCCTATTTTAGTAAACAAGAAGAAAAATTAATTGCTCTATCAGTAAATGAACTTAAAATTGAAAGGGGAACTGTCCGCGACCGACCCGGACAGCTTTATAGAGTTCAAATAGCTAGTCTAAAAACTAACCAAGAAGCAGAAAAATTAGTGACAAATCTTCGAGAAAGATTTAGCGAACCAGTTTTTGTTAACTTTGACCGTGAAGCAAATAAATATGAAGTTGGACTAGGCGCGTTTTCTTCACCTGAACAAGCAAAAACTTTTATGGTGCAAGTAATGAATGCTGGCTATAAAAAAACTTGGGTGTCTAAATTCCAGCAAACACCAACAAAATATAAAGAAAAAATGATCAAAGCTACTAGCCGCAATGATCAAATTGCCGCAGCAAATGATCGAATGATCTTAGCCTCTCAAGACGACGAGTTAAGCCCACTTTTTTATAATGGAAAAGCCTACCGAGGTCAAATTGAGATTTTTACTAATAAACGTGGTCGTCTAACTATAATTAATCGCTTGCAAATGGAAGATTATATACGCGGAGTTGTGCCTAATGAACTAAGCCCTGGCGGATTTCCTATGCTAGAAGCCTTAAAAGCTCAAGCCGTCGCTGCTCGCACTTATGCTATGCGAAATCTAGGACAGTTTGACGCAGAAGGCTATGACCTGCTTGCCACGCCACTTTCCCAAGTCTACGGTGGAAAATCAACAGAACACACACTTACTAACAAAGCCGTAGAAGAAACTTGGGGAATGGTAGCGACTTATCAAAATAAACCTATAAATGCCCTTTATACTTCTACTTGTGGCGGCACAACCGAATCATCAGAATTTGTTTTTACTGAAGCCGTCCCCTACCTTGTTAGCGTGGCTTGTTCTCCTCAAGGACGTTCTAGGCGTGTAGATAAAGATAAAATAGATACGTCTGATAAAGCAGATAAGAAAAAAGAAAAAAAGAATAAAGAAATTGAGGAAGAAAACTATAACCCACGACTTTTTAAGACTTCCCGCCCAGTTGAGCCAGTTTTAGGCGAAAATGGCCGAGTCCTAACCAAAGAAATTGTTAATTTAGAGCTTTTAAGATTTTCAATTCCAAATAATTTATCAACTAACTTTCTCCAAGCTAGTCCGAGCGATAAAGAAGTCCTACGCTGGTTAACAGAACTATCAGAAATAACAAAAAATTTTAATTCGCTTAATGATAAAGATATTATTAGTGTAGGTAACTTTGCTAGCACTTTAGGACAAGTTATTTATGGACAAGATAATCCTGCTAAACTTTTAGCTGCTACCGATGCGGATTATTTATTAGGTGCAGATGCTAGAGATATTCCAGCAAAACACCGTGCTAGCGTTGCAGCACTCTTACAAGAAGGAATTTTGTCTCCTTATCCTGATGGTAGCCTTCACCCTAAAAACGCTATGACTCGTAGTAGCGTTTTACTTGCTATTTCTCGCGCACTAGGAAAAATAGGTAAGCCTGCACTAGAAAGCGGCGTGACCAAGCCATTAGAAGGACGACGAATTAAAATTAAAACTGCCAAAAATAAAGAGCCTTTAGAATTTGAAATTACTTCAGATTGTTATTTGTTTCGAGTCGTCAATAATGAAGTTTTCCCAGCAAATAGCATAGAAATAATAGGCGGAGAAAAGGTTAATTATCATTTAGATTCTAAAGGCAGGATTGATTATTTAGAAATACAACCTAATTCAAACGGTGCTTCAAGTGATCGCTATTCGGTTTTTTCTCGTTGGCAAGTGCAATATAGCCCAGCAGAACTAAAAGCGCGTCTAGCAGATGCACGGGTACAAGTAGGCGATATTTTAGACCTAAAAGTTACAAAATATGGATTTTCCCAACGTGCAGCAGAATTAAAAATCATAGGCACACAAGGCGAGCGCACCATCACAGGCTTGCGGATTCGTTCAGCACTAGGACTTAGGGAAAGTTTATTTATTATTTTGCGAGAATACGACGAAAAAAGACAAGTCACAACCTTTCGTTTTTCTGGGCGTGGTTGGGGTCATGGTGTAGGGATGTGTCAAGTCGGAGCATATGGACTAGCCGTAGACGGGCTTAACTATGAAGAAATCTTAAAAAACTACTATAGTGGTATTGAACTAAGCAAATTTTACTAATTTTTATTCTTGAAATCTTACCCGTAAGTAAGTACGTTGCAAAGACAGTCTACAATTAATTACTGATAAATCTATAAAATCATCTAAGCTATTAAATGTTTGACTAGACCAAGTGTTATCTTCTTGTTTTGTAAACAAAACTGCTAAAACTTCATTTTGAGCTACTAGCAAATAATATCTAAGAGATTCAATCTGTTGATATTCCCTAAATTTTCCTTCTTGGTCAAAATTAGTAGTGCTATCTGATAAAACTTCTACTAATAAAACAGGGTTAGTTAAACTTTCTAATCCATTGATAGTAATAAATCTAGGTTCACACGCAACCACTACATCAGGATATTTATAAATCTGGTTGTGTGTGCAAGTCCTCATCTTACTAATAAATGATTCATATGAGCTATCTAAAAGTTGCTGATAAAGTTGTACTCCAACAGCACTAACTATGCGATTATGATTAGCACTAGCACCAGACATAGCAAAAATCTCACCATAAACATATTCATGTTTAATGTCAGAGTTTTTTTCTATTTCAAAGTATTCTTCCAGGGAAGAAAATTTTTTAGGATTCCTCGCCATAACCCTTTTAATTCTCAATAAATCCAAACAGCTAACCTTTTCAACTCAAAATCCGCAGCAAAAGCCACGTCAATTATTCCTACCTAGTAATACTGGAGTTGCTAGAATTTTAGCTAAACAAGCTATGTTTTAACCCGCAACGAGTCACGTCAATTATTCCTACGCGATCCTGCCGAAGTTTCATCAACGCCAATTATTATTTCTGCCGTCTTAACCCGCAACGAGTCACGTCAATTATTCCTACATTTAGAAGGTCACTTGAAGATAAGAGAATACATTGCAAGAGATGGTCTTAACCCGCAACGAGTCACGTCAATTATTCCTACTGCCAGTTATGTTCTAAAAGGTAAGCAGCTTACTGACGAACGTCTTAACCCGCAACGCATCACGTCAATTATTCCTATATTGGTGACAACAAAATGGCTATTGACCACTTTGACAAAGTTCCACTTCAATCCGCAGCAAAAGCCACGTCAATTATTCCTACTAGTTAAACAAGGTCTTTGACAATTGAATATCCCAATAAATCTGTCTTAACCCGCAACGCATCACGTCAATTATTCCTACATAATGCCGTCCGCTAACCAAATAGCTCAACAACCTATGGTAGAGTCTTAACCCGCAATGCGTCACGTCAATTATTCCTACGATGAAAAAATCCTAGAAAGAGCCGAAACACTTCAAGTCTTAACCCGCAACGAGTCACGTCAATTATTCCTACAAATCTCTAAGCTTCAAACCGATGAAGAAAACACCTTTTTTTGTCTTAACCCGCAACGAGTCACGTCAATTATTCCTACTTGTACAACCGTCAGTACGGTGGGGTTTATAAAAATGGCAGTCTTAACCCGCAACGCGTCACGTCAATTATTCCTACAACGGTGTTGAAATGTTCTTTAATTTTATAGGTACCTGGTTTCCTGTCTTAACCCGCAACGCGTCACGTCAATTATTCCTACATAAAGATAAGTTAGCTTTAGTGCATTTTAAGCGTTTTGTCTTAACCCGCAACGAGTCACGTCAATTATTCCTACCAAGAATCAACCTTATAAAGAAAGCATCTTAGTTGATGAGAAGGAGTCTTAACCCGCAGCGAGCCACGTCAATTATTCCTATTAGCTTTCTATCAGTTTGTTATTGCTATCTTTAACAAAATTGGGTCTTAACCCGCAACGCATCACGTCAATTATTCCTACAGCGAGTTATCCTAAACATAAACCCTGAAGTGGGGATCAAATAGTCATAACCCGCAACGCATCACGTCAATTATTCCTACTTAGAAACCAAATGGTTGCTCAGTTTGATGTAGTTATAGAGTCATAACCCGCAATGCGTCACGTCAATTATCCCTACATTGGCGACAACAAAATGGCTATTGACCACTTTGACAAAGTTCCGCTTCAATCCGCAACGCGCCACGTCAATTATTCCTACTTTATGTGGCAGCCTTTTAGCGAAACCTACAATGATGCAATGTCTTAACCCGCAACGAGTCACGTCAATTATTCCTACGCTACTTATTTACTGGATTAAGCCTGAAACCAAGTATTATTTGTCATAACCCGCAACACGTCACGTCAATTATTCCTACCTACGCTCTAGCAAGCCAAATAGAGGCACATCTTTTGTGGCTGTCTTAACCCACAACTCATCACGTCAACTATTCCTACAAATATACGCTTAACCCTAAGACCTCAACACAGTTTAAGCTGTCTTAACCCGCAACGAGTCATGTCAATTATTCCTACATCACTATGTAAAGTTAATTTAATTGGTTGTATTGGGTCGAAATCCGCAGTGAGTCGCGTCAATTGTTTTTGGAAGTTCGACAAAGAGAAGCTTAAGGACATCATCAAGAATTTTCAATCCGCAACTCACTACGTCAATTTCCTTACATAGGTACTTAAGCAATTTATAGGATTTGTTTTCTGTTGTCAAAGCTTTTTTTAAGCTGCAAAACCAGGAAAAACTTTTTAAACCAATGGAAGTTAACAGCCAACAAAGACGGCTTTTTTAATCAATGGTAGATGTGTAAAATTGTGGCTATGGCACCAATGGAAAAAAATTACTACATAATTACTTGGCGTTTAGCTTTCTTTGAATTGCTAAGGGCTAGTAATCATCCTAGTGTTGATGGATTAGATGAACCACAGCTAGAAAAAATATTAGTGGCAATTACTCAAGGCGGTTTTAGACAAGATGGAATGGATGACACTGTGCCTGTAAAAGAACGGTTTATTAATTTTGCTTGTCAAGAATATGACCTTGATTTATCGCCAACAGTAGAAACTTTTAATGAATATTTTGAGTTAGTAGAGCCAGATTACTTTGTAGATTTAGATGAGGAATCCTAAGTGGCACTAAATATTGGAATTACTTGCTATCCAACCTATGGCGGTAGTGGTATTGTTGGTTCGGAAATTGGCCGCGAATTAGCTAAACGTGGTTACATTGTCCATTTTATCTGTTCTGCCCTACCAACACGCTTAACCGAAATTAACGACAACATACTTTTTCACGAAGTTGAACCAACACATTACCCTTTATTTGAATATCCTCCCTATGACCTAGCCTTAGCTGTAAAAATGTGTGAAGTTGCAACTGATTTTAAGCTAGATTTATTGCATGTTCATTATGCTATTCCTCATTCAATCAGTGCTTATTTAGCGCGTGAAATGAACCGGGATCTTGCTTATTTGCCTATAGTTACCACGCTGCACGGTACAGATATAACCCTTGTTGGGGCAGATCGTTCTTATTTGCCAATCACTAGATTTGGAATCTTGCGTTCTGATGGTGTGACGGCTGTTTCTGAGTATTTAAGAAAAGAAACTTGTGAAGTTTTTGAAATTGGTTGTGATGTAACTAAGGTTATTCCTAATTTTATTGACCCTAGTTATTATTACCGTCATGAAAAAGACTGCTTGCGAACAAAGCTTGCTCCTAATGGAGAAAAGCTAGTTGTACATATTTCTAACTTCCGCCCAGTTAAAAGAATTACTGATTGCATACGTATTTTTGCAGCACTCCAAGGTAAGGTAAAAGCACGGTTAGTAATGGTTGGCGATGGGCCAGAAAAAGCTCAAGGCGAATGGCTAGCCCGTCAAATGGGAATTAGCAAAAATGTTCTATTTGTTGGTAAACAACCAGCGATTGTTGATTATTTATCTGTAGCAGATTTGTTACTTTTACCAAGTGAAACAGAATCTTTTGGACTTTCTGCACTTGAAGCAATGGCTTGTGAAGTGCCAGTAATTGCTAGCAATGTTGGTGGACTTCCAGAAGTAGTAGTTGATGGTGAAACAGGCTATTTAGCCGAGGTTGGAGATATTGAAGGTATGGCTAAATATGCTACAAAGATACTTTCTAGCGATAATCTGCAACGTAAAATGGGACGACTAGGACGACAAATTGCGATAGAAAAATTTTCTACTGAAAAAATTATCCCAATTTATATGGAATATTATGACCAAATTATAGAAAAGACTAAGAAAAAATAATTAAGGACTGTTTATGAATCATATTGAATTAGCGGAAAAATACGGCGCACATAATTATCACCCACTACCAATAGTTATTTCCAAAGCGGAAGGTGTTTGGGTATGGGACACCGACAACAACCGCTTTTTAGATATGTTAAGCAGTTATTCAGCACTTAATCAAGGTCATCGTCATCCTAAAATTATTGCTGCTATGAAAGAGCAACTTGACCGCGTGACGCTTACTTCCAGAGCTTTTCATAATGACCAAATGGGCGAATTTATGAAAATGCTTTGTGAAATTTCACAGATGGACAAAGCTTTGCTAATGAATAGCGGCGCAGAAGCCGTTGAAACTGCAATTAAAGCTGCTCGCAAATGGGGCTATCAAATCAAAGGTGTAGAGGCTGACAAAGCAGAAATTATTGTTTGTGAAAATAACTTTCATGGTCGGACTACTACAATAGTTGGATTTTCTTCTGAAGAACAATACAAAGCCGACTTTGGCCCTTTTACACCAGGTTTTCGCACAATACCTTATGGCAATGCCGACGCGCTAGCCGCAGCAATTAACCCAAATACAGTAGGTTTTCTTTTTGAACCAATTCAAGGTGAAGGCGGGATTTTAATGCCTCCAGCAGGTTTTCTTAGCGAAGCAAGGCGAATTTGCTCAGAAAATAGAGTTTTGCTAATGGCCGATGAAATACAAACCGGCCTAGGTCGTACAGGGAAAATGTTTGCTTGTGAGCATGAAAACATCAAGCCAGATATTTTAATTATTGGTAAAGCTTTAGGTGGCGGACTCTATCCAGTATCGGCAATTTTAGCTAATCAAGAAGTCATGGATTTATTTCACCCAGGCGACCATGGAAGCACTTTTGGAGGAAATCCCCTAGCTTGTGCTTGTGGAAAAGCTGCTCTTAACGTCTTGTTAGATGAAAAGCTACCAGAACAAGCAGCAGAACTTGGGGAATATTTTATTTCCCGCTTACGTAGTATTGATAGCCGACATGTCAAAGAAGTACGGGGAAAAGGTTTATTAATTGGCTTGGAAATAGAGCAGTCGTCCGGCGTTGCTCGTCCATTTTGTGAGGCTTTAAGCCAACGAGGAATATTAGCAAAAGAAACTCATCAACAAACAATTCGTTTTGCTCCCCCGCTTGTAATCACTCGTGAAGAAGTTGATTGGGCAGTAGAGCAAATTCAAGCCGTTTTGCTCTAGCCATAATTGAACAAAATAATATGTCATCATCTAAAGTAGACGCTTATTTTATTTTGGAACATATTAGCCAAGAACAAACTGCTGAGGCTGTTTTTAGAAAATCTAGCTTAAAAACTATTTTTAAAAGCTCTAAAAATGAGCAAAAAATAAACTCTCCTGACACATCTGATTGGATAGATGCTTTTAAGAAAATTAAGCCTATTAATAGTGTAACTTCACTAATGGTTGACCTTAATTTTATTAGTTGGGATCAAAATGTATTAGATTTGTCTACAATAAAGTTTCCAAATCTTTTAAAACTTGAACTTTTTATTAATCCTAATAAACAAAAATCAATAACTTTAAATTTTCCAAAACTAGCTGAATTAGAACTAAAAATTGATAAAAAAAATAAGGACAATATTTTAGAACTAAAAGGACATTTACCTAATCTTGCGGATTTAAGATTAACATATTTTGGCTTAGGCAAAATAAATGCTAGAGAATTAGCAACACTTCTACTTTCATCTACAAAACTTTCAAATATTAAAATTTTTTATCGTTATGGGTGGTTAGTAGCTGAAGAAATAGCAAAAGCTTTGCATCAAAATTCGTCTACAATGAAGCCTTATTTTGTTGTTCATCAACCTGAAAATTATAACACTCTGAGTTTTTATTATTCAGATGAGAAAGACGACTTAGATTCAAAAAATTGGCAAGCATTTTCTAGTTTAAGAGAATTTAATTTTGAAATAGATCTAACAAGTATATTGCCACTTGTAAATTGTTTAGAACGTTTTGACCAAGTAAAAGAGTCTTTGCAAAGTGCAACAAAGTTGTTTTTACAAAGTGGTTATCATAGCTTTTTGGTAAAAGAGCCTGAGCTATTAAAAGGGTTTAACAAGCTAGAAGATTTAAATATTTTTGGTGCAAATGATCTTACTAGAAATGGTTTTGTTTGGTTGACAACAGAGCTTCCAAGCTTAAAAAAATTAAGGCTTATTAATAATCATAACCCTGAATTTTCAGTTTTAGACTTGCAAAGTCAGACTTTAACTAGCTTAGTGCTAACACATTTTCATCGTCTTGAAAGTTATCAAATTAATTGCCCATCTTTGCAAACTTTGGAGCTAGACAATTGTACAGAAGAGGATTATGCAGCCGATGAAAACAATCATTGGTGTAATGGCAATTTTGGAGAAAGATTTTTAAGAGATTTATTAGACGCTTCACCTCAAACTAATTTACCAGAATTAAAAAATCTATACATTTGGCATAATCCTAATGGTTTTGGGCCTCCAATCGTGATGGAGCAACTGCGCTTAGACATAAGTTGTAATGTTGGGCATCAAAAGCTTGAAGAAATGTGTGTTGTGCGGCATTCACACATAAGATCATTGACGCTTAAAAATTTACCTAACCTTAAGCAGTTGAGCATTTTAGATGACTTTGATGAAGGCGAAGGATGGTTGGAAAAACTAGACATCTCAAATATCAACACTGATTGTAAAGTGAAAATAGATTGCTTAAGTAATCAGCCAAAAATAGGAAAGCAATGATAAAATTTAATAGCTCTAAATTTACTGTGGAAAAATTCGCGCTGTAAAAATCAGCAAACATTAAAACAACTTTTCAACTTGTTTATAATCAATCAATTACAAAATTAATTTTAAGCTATTGTTTGGCATAAGTTTTGCCCTAACAATTGTGTGATACTTAAAAAAATAATTTTAAGTTTTTGGGAGGTGTTATTATGATAATCCCAGATGCTTTAGAACGTCGCGGCGAAGAACGCAATCTATTAAGACTTTTTGCAAAACTAGTAATAACAGAAGAAAAAACGACTCAAGAAGTAGATGCCTTAGTTGTAGACACTAGCGAATTTGGCACAGGGCTTGTTACTTATTGTGATTTGCCACTAGGAACAAATATAAAGCTAGTTTTTGAAGATGGAGATTGTCTTATTGGTCAAGTTATAGACCGAGATTACACCTGCCCAGAAGATGTAGATCTTATTAGATTAGGTATTCATTTTGATAAACATCCATCAACTTGGCCGATAAAGCTTACTGTGAATTAGAAAAGCAGTTAACTTCAACATTTAATATAAGTTATAATGCAAAAACAAAAACATATAAAAAGGAAGAAAACATGCAAAGTTTACCAATGATAGAAGCTAGAGAGCGTCTTACTAGCTTACCTGAAGAATTAGAACAAGATAAAGAATTAGGAGCAATTGCCATTACAAGACAAGGCAAACCAGTTTTAGCTGTGATGTCTTGGGAACTTTATGAAAGTTTAGTTGAAACTTTGGAAATTATGAGCGATCCAGAAGCGATGGCAGCTTTTCACCAAGGTGTTAAAGAGATGAAAGAAGGTAAAGGGATACCATTGGAAGAAGTCAAAAGACAGCTAGGTTTAGAATAAGTATCAAAACTTTGTTTTCCTTATTTGTTTAGCATTAATTAACCTGTTTTAACCACTAAAATTGATAGCGATATCTTACTGTAACGCTACGACCCGGGCCATCAACACCCCAATTAACTCCACGATAATTTTTATCTGCAATATTTTCAAAACTAAAAAGTAAATCAGATGTGTCATTAATCTTAAAACCGCCTCGTAAATTGACTAGACCATAGCCGGGCAATTCTGGAAACATTGGTATTGAAGTTGTAGCACTGCCTAAAATGCGGTTTTGGACTTGCGCTAGAGTTTCGCCAGTTGGTATTAAAATATCGTCAGATGTTCCTGTACGACCATCAGCACCAGCACCAATTAAACCACGTACACGCGCACCATTATTAAAGAAACTAGCTATATTAGAGCGCGAACGAGGTGCGCCAGTTCGACGATCGGCTAAGTCAAGAGAGGAGAGGCGTTTTTGACGGTCAGCTAAAGTTCCATAAGCTTCAACCCAATATCGCTTGCCTTGAGGAGCATAACGCAAGCTTAAAAAGCCGTTTGGCGCAGGTGTTCCGCCTTCAATGTTTGGAGGTGCGCCCGTAGCTTTGTCTTTTGTACGAATATAAGTAAAGTTGCCAGTAAAAATTACATCTCTAGTTAGTTTAGCTTCTAGCCTGTATTCAAAGCCAAATGAGCGAGCATCACCAAAATTAGTTCTTACTAGCACTGGAGAAGCTGAAAGCGGGACAAACACAACTCCATTAGGAAGTTGACGCACAATAGGTTGATCACCTAAGAATTTTCCTACAGCACCTTGGGGTAAAATCAGGGCTTGTTTAACAATAGGGTCAATAATATCAATAATAAAGCCTGTTAAATCCATTTCAACGCGGCTAGTATGGAAACGCAAACCTAAATCAAAGTTATTGCTTAATTCTGATTTGACTTTTGTTACTGCAATTCCAGTTGAAATAGCGCGATCACCTGCTATTGAACCAATAGTTCCACCTAAAGAGTTTGCTGCTTCTGTTGAAACTTCAAAACCATCTCCAGTTAGTCCTAATGTTCCAAGCTCGGTTGTATTTGGAGCATTAAAACCGCGACTATAATTAAAAGCTAGGTCAAGGTTTTTAACTAGACGAGCGACTAAGCCAATACGACCGGAAAAGTCGTCTACTCGAACGCTATCATCAGGAAATAAAGGTTGATTGTTAACAAGCGGACTATCTGCTGCACGTACTTTGTAAGAAGCAACACCAAAGCGCAACGCTCCACTAAAACGCAATCTATCAGGGATTGCCTCAAAGCTATCTTGAACAAAAAAACCATAAGTTAAATAGCGAGCCTCATCTGGAATACGAGGACGTGACGCGATAACTCTTCCACTTGCAGGGCTAAGAGTAAAAGCAGGAGCATCAACGCGCTCACGGTAAACATCAGCACCAATTAAAATTGTATTTTGCTTATTTATTTTTTTGTCTAATGAAAAATTAAAGCCAAAAACATTTGTGCGCTCATATTGTGAAGTGATAGAAGCAAGAGGATTGCCTTGACCGCCTTGGTTGACTCGTTCTTCACGTTGTGAATTAAAAGAGAATGTAAAAGAGCCGTTATCAAAAATGCCTAAAGATTGCTTGTTATAGCGAAGATAGCCAAAATCAAGCATTAAATTTCTTAAATCAGAAATTAAATTGCCATCTCCGCCTAAAGTTTGGTCATAACGTTTGCCGCCGTCTTGTTGATTGCGTTTATATTGAAAAATAATTTGGCTACCAACCGCCGGAGCAACTGCTAAATGGATAGTTCCCCCATATTGTGTAAAGGCAGTGTCAGTTAGCCTAGAGCCAAGAATGTCTGAAGGTATGCCAAGAAAGCGTGTTACTGCTGCATGAGTGTCAATTCCTTTGCCAGTGCGCAAATTATTGGCACGTCTGCTAGCTAAATTTAGCAGCAAACCAAAGCGACGTGTTCCATAAGTTAATAAAGTATTTCCACCAAAAGAAAGATCAGCAGCACTAAATGAAGTGTTAACCTCTCCATGAAGTTCTGGCGAGTCATTACCAAACCCAGGGACACGCGAAACAAGTTGAACGGTTCCACCTACAGAGCCTGAACCATATTGCGCACTATTTGGGCCTCGAAGTACTTCTAAAGAACGTAAACTACTAGCTTCATTAAGGTTAAAAAATGTGTTGATTCCTCCACGTTGTGAGCCTGTTGTATAACGTACACCATCAACATAAACCGACACATAGCGACCTGTTAGACCACGCACATAAATTGACCCAATGGTTGGACTAGTTCTTTGTAAGGCAATTCCTTCTTCCTCGTTAGCTGTTTGAGCTAGCACCGTTGTAGCACGTTGTTGGAGTGCTTCATTAGAAATAATGTTTAATTGTTGTGGAATAAAGTCTTTATCCTGAGCTTGACCATTTTCCGCGCTAACAGTGATATGCTCGGAAAAAGGGTTAATTTCTAGCTTGAGTTCTAATACTTCTGTATTAGTTTGCTGGCTAACTTGTGCAGCAAAACGCTGAGTTCCAAAGTCTAGTTGAAAGGCTTCTAAAACATAACTCCCTGTAGGGATATTAGTAAAATTAAATTTGCCTTCATCGTCAGTTTCAGTTTTTGCAATTACAACTTGATTTGCACTAATTAAAGACACTGTAGCTTTTTTTATTGGTGTGTCTGTTGGGTCAATTATCTTGCCGCTAACTTGTTGGTTAACTTGAGCTTGAACTTCATTTAGCGTTGAAAAAAAACTCAATAACAAAATTAAACTAATAGTTAAAAAATATATTCTGGATAGCTGTTTAAGCATTAACGCTCCTAAAATTAGTGTTTTATAGGCTCAATATTTAAGACTGGATGCACTTCATACCACTTATGATTGATTTTGTCGTCATAGCGACTAACACCATAAACTTTAACTTTGCTTCCAATGGTTGGCGGAGTAAGTCTAATTGGATCAATAATTTCACAAACAATAAACGGTTCTTCTAGCCCTAATTGCTCAACTAGTCTAAATGTCGTATCTCCATCAGGAGCTATACGAAGCTCACTTACATAGCCTTCAGTAACAATATGAGGCTCGGTATTACTCGGCATTTTATCAATTGCTACTAACCGGAAATTATCTCTAGGAAAGTTGCTTTGTGTAGATTTATTTGAGGTATTGCTAACTTGTTGTTTTTTATAGGAAATAAACAAACCTGTAGCTAGCAAACTTGTAGCTAGCATTACTACTGCAATTGCTGCTACTTTTAAGTTAGATGGAAAATGTGGAAAGTAAAGCTTACTAGTTGATTTTGTTGGTTTTGTTAGCTGTTCTGTAGACTCATTTATTATTGCAGACTCAATTGATTGCCAAGGATCTGTTTTAGGTTTAACCATTGCTAAATTTTTGATTAAACTATGACTATTACGTAGTTGTGCTAATTGACTACGACAATAATTGCAATCTAGCAAATGATTTTCCACTTTTGACACGCTGTTTAAGTCTAGTTCTTTGTGTAGATAGTGAATAAGCTTTTTTTGTAAATCAATACGCCAACATTTCATAAAACTACCTCTTGTTATCTCTCTAAGAGAAACTTTTTTAAGGGCTGTAAATTTTTCTCTAATTGAGTTAATGCACGGTTAAGACGCGATGCTACTGTGCCAGGAGAGCATTGCAGAATCGTTGCAATTTCTTGATAAGAAAGATCTTCTAAATATTTTAAGACTACAACTTCACGTAAATTTTCAGAAAGTTGGAGCATTGCAGCTTGGATAATTTCCTGACGTTGACCTTGGGCATGTAGTTGATCTGGTGTAGGTTGTGGGTCTAATTCTTCGCCTGTTCCTAAAACATTTTCTAGTGGTACATAGCTACTTTGGCGGCGTTGTTGTGTATGACATTCATTAATTGCAATTCGGTAAAGCCAAGACAAAAATCTTGCTTCAAAGCGAAAGTTTGACAACGATTTATGAGCTTTAACAAAAACTATTTGTAAAACATCTTCAGCCAAAGTTGCATTTCCAAGTAGATAGAAAATCAAACTATAAACAGACTCTTTATGTTTTTCATAAAGTTCTTTAAAAGCACCAATATTGCCTTGTTGGGCGGCAATGATTAACTCACGCTCAAATGTGCTTGTAAAAGTTTGAGATTTTTCCATCACTTATATAGACTAAGCTAGTTTAAGATTTCTTCCCTAAAATTAGCAGATTTTTAAGTTGCTCAGGAGATTTATCAATGCATGTTAAATATCAATGCGGTTGTGTTGCAGACACAGCCCAAATGCCAACGCTCCAAATAAGATGCAGCACACATAATCAAGCAATCACAGATTGGGCAAGCGATTATAAAAGTCCTTATCGTGTGGTAATCCATTGGCAAGACGGGCATGCACGATTTGCATTACATAAAGTTTTTTATAATGAGCAAGGTTTTGCTTGTGCAGAAGAAGCACCTTTTACAGCTATTTATGACACTACAGTAGAACTATCTAAAGAAGCTCATAAATTAGGGCTGTCGATGGATGAAATAAGCAATATTTTTTATGATCGCTACCTAGAAGGACAAGAAATACCAGAATAGGTCATCCAGAATAGGTCATCCAGAATAGGTTATCCAGAATAGGTCACCCGTAATAGGCCACCCGTAAACGGGCGGCCTATTATCAAATGCCCGATGGGGCATATAGAAGATGTTGCCGTGTAGCGGCAATCTCGCTTATAGGTGGAATAAAATAGCGGAATAAATGGGAGAAAAAATGTCAAATACATATATAAGCAATATAGTGCATTGTGTATTTAGCACCAAAAGACGAGAAAAGATGATAGATGAAATAATAAAAAACCCTTTGTGGGAATTTATGGGAGGAATAGCAAGACAGAATAAAGCAAAAATGTTAGCGATAGGAGGAACTGAAGATCATGTGCATTTACTGGTGTCATTACCAGCAACAATGTCAATAGCAAAAATGATGAATTTAATTAAAGGAGCATCGTCAAAATGGGTTAAAGACAATTTTCCAGAGCATCAGCATTTTCAGTGGCAAGATGGTTATGGGGCTTTTAGTGTTAGTCTTTCTAACATTGATAATGTAATATCTTACATTAATAATCAACCTTCACATCACCTAAGAAAAAGTTTTGAGGAAGAATTTCTTATATTTCTTAATAAACATCGAATTGAATATGATGAACAATACCTTTTAGATCATTAAATAATAGTACACAGATGTTGCCGCGTAGCGGCAGTTGAAAATAGACCGCCCGTTTACGGGTGGGAAAATAGACGCCCGTTTACGGGTGGGAAAATAGATGCCCGTTTACGGGTGGGAAAATAGGTGGTTTTAGTGTTAGAAGAAAAAAATGTGTTGGTTTGGTTTCGTCAAGACTTGCGTCTTTCAGATAACCCTGCCTTAAAAGCTGCAATTGAAACAGGAACTAACATTATCCCTGTTTATATTTGGTCGCCTGATGAAGAAAAAGAAGCGGCTTTAGGTGCTGCATCGCGTTGGTGGCTAGATGAGTCTTTGACAAATTTAGCAAAAGATTTAGAAGAACTTAACTCACGGCTAATTATTCGTCAGGGTCAGGCTTTGAGCGTACTTTGTGAGTTACTAGCAGAGACTCAAGCAAAAGGAGTTTTTTGGAATCGTCGCTATGAGCCAAGCATTATTGAACGAGATAAAGAAATTAAAACTTATTTACATAGTAACAATATTGAAGCAAAAAGCTTTAATAGTCAGCTACTTTTTGAGCCTTGGACAGTGTTAAATAGCAGCGAAAAGCCATTTCAAGTTTTTACTCCTTTTTGGAAAGCTTGTTTAACTAGGTCTGTAACAATTCCTATTTCTACACCTAAAGAAATAAAAGCTCCACAAAAATGGCCTAAGAGCTTAGAGTTAGAGAATTTAGAACTTAAACCTAAGATTAATTGGGATGAGGGGCTAAAAAAGGCTTGGAAGGTAGGGGAAAAGGCAGCCGCTGATCAATTAAACAATGCTTTAACAAATGTAATTGCTGGTTATAAAGAAAACCGAGATCGACCTGATTTAGAAGGCGTTTCAAAGCTTTCTCCTTATTTACATTTTGGAGAAATTAGCCCTCGACAAATTTGGCATGCGGTAAAAAGCAAAATTGCAGAGAACTCTAGCTATCAAGAAAGTGGCGACGCTTATTTGCGTCAACTTGGGTGGCGAGAATTTGCTTATCATTTATTATTTTGGTTTCCTCAAACAATAAACAAACCTCTAAAAGAAAAATTTGCTCGATTTCCTTGGCAAACTAATAAAGAAAGCTTAAAAGCTTGGCAACAGGGCAAAACCGGCTATCCAATTGTTGATGCTGGTATGCGTGAACTTTGGGCGACGGGTTGGATGCAAAACCGGGTAAGAATGATAGTTGCTTCCTTTTTAGTCAAAGATCTGTTGATTAGTTGGCAAGCGGGAGAACGTTGGTTTTGGGACACTTTAGTTGATGCTGATCTAGCCAACAATGTTCTAGGTTGGCAATGGACAGCCGGATGTGGGGCTGATGCAGCACCTTATTTTCGTATTTTTAACCCTGTAAGTCAGGCAGAAAAGTTTGATCCAGAAGGTAATTATATAAAACATTGGGTGCCAGAACTAAAAAACTTGCCTACACCTTGGGTTTATAAGCCTTGGGAAGCACCTGCAAATATTTTAGAACAAGCAGGTGTAAAACTCGGACAAAATTATCCAATTAGAATAGTTGATCATCAAAGTGCTAGGTTAGAAGCATTAGCCGCTTTAGAATCAATTAAATAGTGATTAAGTAGCCTATTTTTGGTAAATATAAGTATTTCTTAAGCAACCTATAAAGCTTTGGGACGATAATAGAGTTGAATCTTCATTCATAAATTACCAACAATAGAAATTCTTAAATTTATCGGTTAATTAAATAAGGCTTTTTAAGGAGATGTTATGAGAATCACTGATACTAGTGCCAATAGAGTTGCTGATTTACAAAATACAAATCAAACAAATCAAACAACAGATACAAATAAATCTGCTACTGCTAAAGGGGCTTATAGTGCGGCTAATTTAGCTGAAGCACCTCAAGAATCCCCAATGAAAAATACCCAATCAATGCGCCGCGCTCCTGCTGGTAGCGAAAATTTAATGGCTGCACGTAGCGGTATTGATATGGTTCGTAGTACAGGTGCTTTTGGGGTTTTCAAAGCTACAGGTGCTTGGCGTGCTGCCGGCCCAAGTCCTTTACCAGATGGACAACCAGACAAAGCTTATGATGGTGCTTTAATTGGTGCTGGTGGTAAAGCTTTTAATCAAAATACCCCATTAAGTGATATTCCTGGTGTAAAGCCAAATAATGGTCGTCCAAGTAGTGGCGAAACAATTATTTATGTTAACGGTATTCGCACAGAAAAAAGCGGCCAAGCTCAAAGCATGCAAGAAATAGCTAACAAAACAGGTGCTAATGTTGTTGGTATCCATAATTCTACAGAAAGCACATTCAAAGATTTACTTCAATCTTTAGGTGATAAAACAAATATTGGTAGCAATGCAGCAGTTGATTCTGTTTCTGACAATGTTTATAACGAAATTACTGCTGGTCGCA
Organism: uncultured Clostridia bacterium; assembly: GCA_964492845.1. Lineage (GTDB taxonomy): Bacteria > Acidobacteriota > Blastocatellia > Chloracidobacteriales > JADJPF01 > JADJPF01. The sequence goes on along the minus strand of CAZBMZ010000010.1, from coordinate 24,592 downwards.
ACGTCCATTTAATGGGACATAGCCAAGGTGGTTTAATCCTTAGCCGTGCTTTGTCAGATGTAAAACGTAGATTGATGGTTGAAAATGGAATGTCCAAGTCTCAAGCCGAAAACTTATTAAATAATAAAGTTAAAGTAGAAACATTTGGCGCGGCAGCCGGGTCTTATCCAGATGGGCCAAAATATGTGCATTATGTAAATCGCGCTGATCCAGTCCCAGTTTTATTTGGACTAGGTGCTTTTAAAGGCTTATTTAACGGCGATAGAGATGCTGGAAAGAATGCTAAAGTCGTTAGATTTACACAATTTAGCGATGTCCATGATTTCAATAGCACTTACTTAAACCGTAGACAACCATTTTAAGCAAATCTTAAATAATTAAGTCAACTTTAGTTGAATTAATTAAATAAAAAACTAAAATCTATAGAAATTTTTAAGTTTGCGATTCATAGTTGGTAAAACCAGCTATGGATCGCAAATTTTACATTAGGAGAAAACTTTTTAATGATTAGAGAAGAAGCAATTGTAATTCTAAAGAAGTTTTTTATGATGCAAGGCGTTGAAAGTGAAGGATTAAATGAAAATAACGTTGGCGGTGCATCAATAGGCGACTTAGCCATATATTTTGAGTATTTACCAGAACAAGAGGCCCTAAAATGTAGTGCCTTAATTTATAAATTCCGCGAAGACCCCAAAGAAGGAATTATTGATGGATTTAAGGAAGAAGAAGAGTTTGAACGCTTTAGCACGGGTGGCGGGTTTGTTGATTACCAACCAGAAAATAAGGGACTTTTCTTAAGTCGAGTTTATGAAGAATATGTTGAAGAATTAGACTTTGTTAATGACCTAGAACAATTACTTGGAGCTAGCCGTGTTTGGGGCAACGAAGTATTAGAACGTGTGTCAGCAAGAGTTTTTGGTCACTAATTAAATAAAAAAATATATAAACCTTTTTCCCCAGGGCTATTTGGCCCTGGGTTTCTGTTATGGGAGATACAGGTATGGCAGAAAAGGTTTTTATGCTGGAAGAAGCCGCTAGCAAATTAATGGTTGAGCCACAAAAAGTAAAAGATTGGCTAAAATCTGGCTGTTTAGTCGGGGAAAAAGTAAAAACAGAATGGTATATTAGTCAATCAACACTAGTAAATTTTCTGAATCAATATCCCACCATATCACTTGCAGGTTATGGTAAGGGTTTTGCTGATGGTGTAGGACGTGAGGCTAAACTCTATTACCCAGAAGCAATAGCAATAGATTTAGCAGACAACATCTATGTAGCAGACACAAAAAATCATCGTATACGCAAAATTAGTCCTAAAGGCGAGGTTTCAACCCTTGCTGGTAGCGGTGAATCAGGTTACTCAGATGGGGCAGGTCAAACAGCTAAATTTAATAGTCCTTCAGGCATTACTGTTGATAAACAAGGCAATATTTATGTTTCTGACTCAATGAATCATGTGGTTAGAAAAATTAGTCCTAATGGTCAAGTCTCAACTATTGCTGGCATAGCAGGTAAAAGAGGTTGTGTTGATGGCGATGCAGAAAAAGCTAAATTTTCTCGCCCAGATTCTATAATAATTGATAATGACGAGAATTTATACATAAGTGATTTAGGAAGTAACCGAATTAGAAAAATTGATACTCAAGCTATAGTTAGCACTTTTGCTGGTAGCGAAGTTGGTTATCAAGAAGGTTCTACAACAGAAGCTAGATTTTCCTATCCCAAAGCATTAGCACTAGATAGTAAAGGAAATCTTTATGTTGCAGATATGGTTAATCGTAGAATTCGTAAAATTACCCCTGAAGCGCAAGTAACAACAATTGCTGGTGGGGGTAATGACCATAGATATGATAACAGTATAGAAATTGTACTAGCAAAAAATTGTTTTCTGTATTCTCCCAAAGCTATTGCCATAGATAAAAATGATTATCTTTATATAACAGATAATAATTTTATTAAAAGAATGTCTTTGTCTACAGAAGAGATAATAATTTTTGCTGGGGACAATAAAGGAAGTTGTAAAGATGCTTTAGCAAAAGAAGCTTTGTTTTATAGTCCCTATGGACTGGCTATAGACTCTCAAGGTTGTATTTATGTTGCTGACACAAATAATTCCCGCATTCGTAAAATTTTAACCCCAGAAATACTAGATGATAAACCTACAGTTAACTTACCAGTTATAGAAATTTCTCCCATTTTACCAGCCAATAAAAAAGAAGATGATCAACTTTCTATTAGCACATTAATTAAGTTATCGGGCTATCATATAAGTGGTTTAGCGTTAGATCAATTATCTAATCTCTATCTTTTTGATAAAAATAAAGGAATTTTGCAAGTAAGCCATAATGGAGAAATCAAAAATATTACCTCAAATAACCATTTGTGTCAGCCAGGGCAACTAGTAGCCTTTGACCAAAATAATGATTTATATTATTCACTCTATGGAAAATTCTATAAAACTGCGGCTGATAATATTTCTAAAATAGGTAAAAATGAGTTAGGGGAGTTATTAGGCAATGTTAACAGAGATATAAAAGCTTCCACAATGGACACAGCAGGGAACATTTATTTTGCAACAAATGAAAACAAAATCTATAAATTAAACTCTAAAAAAGAGTTAACAGTTTTAGCCAGTAGTGAAATGGTTGCTAAAGAAAAGTATGTTGAACCTTTTTATATTGTTCCCTCAATGACAGTTGATAAAGAAGAAAATCTTTATGTAATTGATAATACTAGGGTTCGTAAAATATCCCCACAAGGTGAAATAACAATTCTAGTAGGTAATGATTATGATTTTGCTCATGGAATTGGAGGAAAAACTAAGTTTGAAGAACCTTTAGATTTAGTTTACTCCCTAGATAATAATCTTTATCTTTGTGATGGATACAAACATGTAATTTACAAAATTTCTCTTAAAGGTGAAGTAAGTTGGTTTGCTGGACGCAAGAAAAAAGGCTTTACAGATGGAACATTACAAGATGGACAGTTTGATAAGCCAAAATATATCACGGTTGATAAACAAGGAATTTTCTATATTGTTGATAGCAGAGGCTTAAGAGTAATTAAAAGAAATAACCAAAAACTAGAGCCTAGTCAAATAACTTCATCACAAGCTGCTAGTATAATTAATCTGGTCAATAATACGGTAGTTGAAAAAACTTCTGAGGCCAAAAAAGTAGAAACCCCAATTAGTCAAACTCCTACAACTGTAAAACTTACTAAAAAGCTCTCAAACCTTGATTTTATAATGCCTAGAGCAGAGGAATTTTTCTACGTTTATATTGACCGTAATAGCCCTTGTGGACTAGTTGACCGCTATGATGTGATGAATAACACGGCTGAAAGTGCAGACATAGAAATAGTTTTAGACATATTAGAAAATAGTGAGGATACAGGGTTAGTTTTAGCAGGCTTGTTGATTTTAGGTCGCGTTCTAGTTCGTGAAACAAGCTTTTCTGATCAAGCTCAAGCAATACTACTTAAGTTGATGATGGATCCAAGAGTTTATGAAGCAAAAATAGATGGATTTCAACAAACTGTTGGCATGGTCGGTTATTTAGCAAATGCTCCTTACTATGAGATAGTTAAGAAAAAGAAGACTATAGAAGAAAAAATATCTGACATTCTGGCTGGGCTTTATTCAGTAATAAAAAATCCTGCTAGGTCAGATATGTATTATTTTGCTCTAAATGCTTTAATAGAATGCACTTCCACACTTAATGCTGATCAGCAAAACGAAAAAACAAAACAAATAGCACAAGTCTTTTGTGAAATGATTGCTGAGCGTTCACGTCCTGCTAACGAGCGAATTTGTAGCTATGAAGCTATTGTTTGGGAAATAGGCCGAAGTCGTCAAACAAAAGAAATCTTTGAACAAACACGCTTAAAAGCTGCTAACATCCTAGTTGATATATTACTTGATGAAACAGAAAACGAACGACTACGTAAATATACAAGCGAAAAATTAAATACTATTGCACCTCATGCAATTACAAAACTTCAAACTAAAGGGTTTTTGCCAACTATTGAAATACCAGATATTACAGAAATAATTCATTACTATGACCCAGACACAGAAAAATTAAACCGTGCAGCCTGTGAAGTTAATGCTTATCAAGTGTTGGAAATGTTGCAAAATCCTCGTAATTTCCTATTAACTAAACTACTCACAGCCATATATTTAGCTCCAATTGTTTCACGTCGCTTTAATTGGCAAGCTTTTGCCTATGCTCTAACTAATTTAATTAATTTTTATCAAAAATGTGAATTTAAGATTAAAGAGCAAAAATTTCTTAAAGAAATTAGCAAAGAAAGTAGCGAACAGCTTGCAAAAATACTAGATGAAAATACAGAAGCAGATAAACAAGTCACTTTAGAACTCTCCTTAAAAGCTTTTAATTTTATGTTAGATAGAGGTTTTTCTAACCAACATTACACGGATGCAGCAATTTGGCAGATAAAAGCGGTTTTTCATAAAATAAAAGCTACTGAGGAAATAAATAAATTTTTACTTGATTGCTTTTTATCTCCTTATCGCTCACACGCTGCTAGATTTCTAGCCTACCGGGACTTAAACACTAAAGAATGTCATGAAAAAGCCTGGGAAATAATAATGGATTCCAGCCAAGATCCTAATCTTCAAGCTCTTATTGGCACTATGATTTATAACTATGCTAAAAAAGAAGTAGAAAATTTAGTAGATACCAGTCAAAAACCTTGGCAAATACTTCCCAAAGCTCCAAAAAATTTGTTGATTTCTTCACCAACTAAGCTAGTTCCAGAATGCTGGCTAATTTCAGTTCTTAATAGTGTTTCTGATTATGAAATGCTCAGGATAGTTATTAATGAGATAGCAGAAAGAATAAACCTAACTGAGTTTTACACAAAAACAGAAATAGAAGAATGTCGTGAAAGAGTGTTTGATTTTGTAGAAAAATACCCATTGCTAAAAACTGTAGCAAGAAAAATGTGTAAAAAGCCTGCTCAAGGTAATGTAGCCATCAACGCTGCTAGAATAGTAACTCTTTTAGGTGAGTCTCAGGATGAAGAAGTAATTGTAGATTTAATTTTAAGCGGCTTTTTTGGTTGGACTAAGCTAGCACCTTTTGGTAATGAATGGTCAGGAATAAATGTTGTGATGAGTGTTTTAGCTAGCGATAAAATCCCAGACAATGTTTACTCGACCTTTGAGCCTTATTTAATAGTAGGTTTTGGAGAAAGTAGGGCTAAATTAATGCTTAGTAGGGTGTTTGTAAAACAAGCTCAAGAATATGAACGCGCTGGAGAAAAAGAAAAAGCCTTACGTTCTTATTATTGGGCAATAACCAGAGACAATAATAACTTAATGGCTCACCAAGGCTTAAAGAAATTAGCAGAAAACAAATAAAGTTTAATAAAAATTCTTTTCAAAAATTTCTCGAATTTCTGATAAATTGGTAGTTTGCCCTAGTGCTAACATCAATTTAATTCGGGCTTTTTGGCCTGGTAAATATCCTCCTAAAATTGCTCCCATTTTCCTTAGTTCATGTCCTCCGCCTTTGTAACCATAAGTGTCTAAAACTCGGCCACGCAGACAACGAGACACAATCACTATAGGAACATGATTTTCAACAGCAAAGCTAATTCCAGGTAAAGCATAAGTAGGAATATTACCACGTCCTAAAGCTTCAATTATTAGCCCATGTGCGCCGCTTTCAACAGCATAACGGATTAGACGATCATCTACACCAGCAGCCATTTTAATAATATCAACATGTGTGTCAACGCTGCTTGTTTCAATATATTCTCGAAAAGCAGGACGACGCAAAATTAAGACTCTATCTTTATCAACAATACCTAATGCACCAAAATCAGGACTTTGAAAAGTGTCTAATGCTTCAGTATGGGTTTTAGTTACTTCACTAGCGGCATGAATTTGATCGTTAAAAACCACCAACACACCTAAGCCTTTTGCCTGTTCACAAGCAACTGTTCGGACAGCAGAAATTAAATTAGGTGGCCCGTCCCAACCTAGTTCAGAACTATTACGCATTGCTCCAACAAGTGCTACTGGCTTAGGACTATTAATTAATAAATCTAAGCAATAAGCAGTTTCCTCTAAAGTATCAGTCCCATGAGTAATTACCGCGCCACAAATTTCATCATTTTTTAAGGCTTCTTTAACTTCTTCAGCTAGTTCTAGCATTAAACCTGGGGTTATATGTGGGCCAGGAAGTTTGGAAAAATTAAGAATTTCAAAGTCAGCATATTTATCTAGTCCTGGTACATTAGTAAGAATCTGCTCGCCAGAAAGCACCGGCACGGCTGCACCAACTACGGGATCAATCTGCATTGAAATTGTGCCACCTGTAAAAACAAGTAATACTTTAGATTTTTTCATAAATTTATTATTAAAAAGAATTTGCTAAATCTGTTAAGTTTGTTAAAAGTTTTTCTAGTTCAATAGTTGCTGGCAGACCACCTTGAGCCATTTCTGGCCTACCACCACCACGCCCACCAAATTCTTGACAAACTTTGCCAAGTAGCTTTCCTGAGTCAACGCTTGTTAAATCCTTGCTACGTGCAAAAATTAATTTAGGTGAATCCAAGGTTGTAAGAGCTAAAACTATCACTGAGTTATAAGAGGTTAATAGCTGGACTAGCGTTTTTAGCTCGTCTAAATCACGTTTAATATTAAGGTTGATTGCTTTTATTCCATTAGCATTAGCTAATGTATTTTGGTAAATATTAGCTGCTTCTGAACTTAAAGCTAACTCTAATAATTCGCGGTTGCGTTTTTGCAAATCTTTATAATCTTGTTGAAGCTTAACAACTAAATTTGTTGCGTTATCGCGTCCAGCAGAAAATAAATTAGCTACAGCCAACGCGCTAGAATGAGCCGCACGATAATCTAACAAAGCCCGACGACCGCAAAGAAATTCTACCCGACACATTTTTTTAGCACGTTCTACGCTGCGAATAACTATTAGTCCTACTTCTCCAGTATTTTTAGCATGTGTTCCGCCACAGGGAGAATGATCAAAATCTGTAATTTCAATAATACGTATACAGCTACTTCGCTCTGTATCTTTACGTAGTGGAAATTTATCTTTTTCATCAGTTAAATGAATATTAACTGGGCGATTTTCAAAGATAATTTTGTTAGCTAAATCTTCGACTTTATTTAGCATTTCTGCATTTAATTGATCAATAGCTAGATCAATAGTCGCGCTTTCCGTGCCAAGATGAAATCCACGAGTTTCAGCATTAACTATTTGGATAAAAGATTGGGATAGAATATGTTGGCCTGTATGCTGTTGAAGGTGATCTCTACGACGCTCTACATTTATTTCACAATTTACTTGACCATTAATTGCCTTGTCTACAATATGAATTACATCTATTTCATTATCAATACAGTCAATTAATTGCGAAGTTATTTCATCATTTCTTAAATAACCTGTGTCATTAGGTTGACCTCCGCCAGTTGGGTAAAAGGCTGTTTGATCAAGTCTTACTGCCCAATATTCTTTATAAGGTTGGCAGTCCAGGACATTAGCAGAAAATTTAAGTAAATGTGAATCTTGATAATAAAGTCTGTTGGTTTCAGGAAAATTATTGTTCATAAGTTTAGGTTAAAATGCTACGTTGAAATAAATTTCAGCCATTGCTAGTCTACAATTAATAGTCGGTAATTCTATAGAACTATCTAAACTATCAAAAGACTCACTATTCCATGTGTTATCTAGCTGCTTAGTAAATAGAGTTGCTAGAACCTGATTTTGTGACACTAACAAATAATATCTAAGTGATTCAATTTGTTGATATTCTTGGAACTTACCGTCTTGATCAAAAGTTGCTGTACTACGTGATAATACTTCTACGGCTAAAATAGGATTTACTAACGTTTGAAGCCCTGTAATAACCTCAAATCTTGGCTCACAGGCAACAACTAGATCAGGATACCTATAAACTTGATTATGTATTCGAGTTCGCATTTCAGACATAAAAGGTTCACATCTAGTTGTTTTAAGCTGTTGATATAGTTGACTATAGATACCACCTGCAATATGGCAATGATTACGACTTGCTCCAGTCATTGCAAAAATTTCACCATAAAAATACTCGTTTTTATAAGGTGTATTTTTTTCAATCTCAAAATATTCATTTATTGAGTATCGTCTTTTTAGGTTGGCTGACATTAGAGTTACTCCTTATAAAATTAAACTTTTACGTTGAATCTTGTCAAAGAGCATAATAAGTATCTGGTGAAACTTGGTCAACTTGACCAAGTATTTGCAGATATTTATGATGCTCTTTGGTAATGTTTAACGGTCAGGGAAAATATTAAATCTATGCTTGATCGAATAATAAAATGGGCGTTGGAAAATCGACTTTTAGTAATGGCAATTGCTAGTTTAATGCTAGTTTATGGTGTTTGGGTGATTATCAATCTGCCAATAGATGTTTTTCCTGATCTTAATCGTCCAACAGTCACCATTATGACCGAGGCTGGAGGTTTAGCACCCGAAGAAGTAGAAACCCTTGTCACTTTTCCTATTGAAACCCTGTTAAATGGTGCGCCAGGCGTTGAGCGTGTGCGCTCTCAATCCGCTATAGGCTTATCTGTTGTAACTATAGAGTTTAAATGGGGAACAGATATTTATTTAGACCGTCAAATTGTCTCAGAAAAACTTAATTTAGCCCGCGAGCAACTGCCAGAAGATGTTAGTCCAGTAATTGCTCCAATTTCTTCTATTATGGGCGAAATTATGCTGGTTTCTGTCCAATCAAAATCAGGTGCAACCAGCCCGCTAGATGTTCGTAGCCTAGCAGATTGGACAATCCGCCCTCGCTTGCTTTCAATTGCTGGTATTGCTCAAGTTACTAACATTGGCGGCGGTGTAAAACAATATCAAGCCCTGATTTCTCCAGCTAAACTTATTCAATTTAATGTCACATTAGAACAAATCGCCGAAGCCTTAAAAAAATCCAACAATAACACTACAGGCGGTTTTGTAGATGCTCAGTCCCAAGAATATTTAATTCGCAATATTGCCCGCTTTAATTCACTTGATGAGCTAAAAAACACAGTTGTTGTTTATCGTGATAACTTACCAATCAAATTAGGGGATATTGCTAGCGTTGAACTAGGAGCTAAAGTCAAACGTGGGGAAGGTAGCACAGACGCAAAAGCCGCTGTAATAATGGCAATTAGCAAACAACCTGGTGCAGATACATTGCTACTTACCAAAAAAATTGACACTGCAATTGCTGAATTACAGCAAACCCTACCCACAGACGTAGAAATTAACACAGAACTTTTTCGCCAAGCTAATTTTATTCAAGCTTCAATTAAAAATGTTATAGAAGCCTTGCGTGATGGCGTGATAATGGTCGTAATCGTCCTATTTTTATTTCTACTAAATTTTCGCACTACTGCTATTACTTTAACTGCTATTCCGCTTTCATTTATTGTTACCGCGCTAATTATGCAATGGTTTGGTATTACGATTAATACAATGACTTTAGGCGGTTTTGCTGTAGCGATTGGCGAGCTTGTAGACGATTCTATTGTTGATATTGAAAATATTTTTCGACGATTAAAAGAGAACCGACAACAGCATAACCCTAAACCGTCCTTGCAAGTAATCTATCAAGCTTCGTTAGAAATTCGCTCATCAATTGTTTATGCAACAATCATTGTTGCACTAGTTTTTATCCCGCTTTTTTCCTTGTCTGGCGTTGAAGGTCGGCTTTTAGCTCCACTTGGCCTAGCTTATATTGTTAGCTTGCTTGCTAGTTTGGTTGTTTCCCTAACCGTTACACCTGTTTTAGCTTCCTATCTGTTACCCAATGCTAAAATTATGCACGCCTCAGAAGGTTTTCTAGTTCGCTTCTTAAAACAAATAGATGAAAAAATGCTCCATTGGACATTAAAACATCCCAATGTTGTTATCCTAGGTGCAACACTTTGCTTTTTTTCTGCAATTGCCACTCTCCCCTTTGTTGGAACGGAGTTTTTACCCTCTTTTAATGAAGGCTCGCTAACTATTAATTTACTTGCTCAACCTGGAACATCACTTTCTGAGTCTGATAAGCTAGGGCAAATGGCAGAAAAAATACTCTTAACTATTCCAGAAGTTAGCGCGACAGGTCGCCGGACAGGTCGAGCAGAATTAGACGAACACGCCGAAGGCGTTCATTATTCAGAAATAGACGTTGACCTAAAAAATTCTAGTCGTCCTAGAAATCAAGTAATTGCTGAAATTCGCCAAAAACTAACTATAATTTCTGGTGTAGTAATTAACGTCGGCCAGCCTATTTCCCACCGTATCGACCATTTGTTGTCAGGAATCCGCGCACAAATAGCGGTAAAACTTTTTGGAGATGACCTAGCTACTTTAAGAGCTAAGGCCGAAGAAATACGTAAAATTGTGGCTAATGTATCTGGCACAACTGATGTGCAAGTAGAAAAACAAGTTTTAATTCCTCAAATAAGATTTAATATCAACCGCACCGAAGCCGCCCGCTATGGTTTGCAGCCTGGCGAAATAGTAGACACCTTAGAAATGGCGTTAAATGGGAAAAAGTTTTCTGAAGCATTAGAAGGACAACGCCGCTATGACGTAATTGTCCGCTTTGATAGCCAAAACCGAGACACTTTAGCCGCAATACGAAATATAACAATTGACACACCAGCTAATGTTCAAATTCCAATTACAGCCGTAGCAAACATTGTTACTGAACCTGGGCCAAATCAAATATTAAGAGAAAATACGCAGCGTCGGATTGTAGTTCTTGCAAATATTGCTGGTCGGGATCTTGGTTCTGTTGTGGGAGAAATTCAAAAAAATGTTGCTCAAGTCGGCTTGCCAGCAGGCTATTTTATTGAAATTGGTGGACAATTTGAGGCCCAACAACAAGCTACACGACGTTTGACGGCTTTAACTTTATTTTCAATTCTAGCTATTTTCTTTTTGCTAATAAAAGCTTTAGGCGATTGGCGGGCAGCACTCCAAGTAATGATTAACATCCCTCTAGCCCTAATCGGTGCAATAATCGCGCTACTTTTAACAGGTGGAGTGTTTTCTATTGCAACATTGGTAGGGTTTATTTCCCTAGTCGGGATTACTTCCCGCAATGGAATAATGATGATTTCTCATTATCAGCATTTAGTTAAAGAAGAAGGGGAAAGTTTTAGTGAAAAAATGATTATTCGTGGCTCATTAGAACGACTTGTTCCTGTTTTAATGACTGCGTTAACTGCTGCATTATCGCTAATTCCACTAGCCTTAGCCGCAAATCAACCAGGAAAAGAAATCCTCCAACCCCTTGCCGTAGTTGTTTTAGGAGGGATTTTAACCTCTACATTGCTTGATCAAATCGTCACTCCAGCCGTATTTTACAAATTTGGTAAACCTATTGTGGAGAAAGCCTTAAGAGAAAAAAGCCTTCTTTAAGCTAGTTTTTAGGCTAGTTTTTAGGCTAGCCCTAAAGGACTAGCCTATTGTCAAATGCTACTACGTAGCATTGTTAGCTAAGCTAAAATATTTTTAGTTGTCCAAAAATTTTACTAGATAAATTTTACTAGTTATGTAATATTACTGCTCTGCTTTACTTTCCCAAACAATTAACACTTAGGAAATAAAAACAATGAAATCAACAGAGTTACCTCTACTAGCAGTCTCATGCTATCAAGTAAAACTACGGGCAAAACAAGCTGCACGACTTCCTGTTTATTTAGGGTCAACAATTCGAGGTGCTTTTGGGCATGCCCTAAAAGACACAGTTTGCATAGTTAACCATAGAGAATGCAACCGTTGTATCGTGTCAGATCGTTGTAGTTATCCATATTTGTTTGAAACAGCTATTAATAACAGCCAAAAGGAAACACATCAAGATCTTCCACATCCATTTGTGCTTGCACCTCCATTAAAAACGGGTGCAAAAGCAGGAGATTACCAAAGTTTTTCACCTGATGAAGAAATGATTTTTGACCTTATTCTAATGGGTAGAGCAATAGATTATCTTCCTTACATTGTTTATTCAATCAGTAGGATGGCAGAAAAAGGTTTTGGTTTGCGTGTTCGTAATAGTTTTAGACTTTGTGAAGTTGTTTGTTTAGATAGTTTACCAGTTACATCAATTTATAATGCTGAAACAGAACAACTTACCACCCCTGACAAATTTAAGACATTGGCGGAGCTTGTCGCTATTCGTGAGTCACTAATAGCTAAATCAAATATAGAAAAACTAAACTTAAATTTTCTCTCACCAACACGCATTAGATTAGGTGGAAAGCTACAAAACAATTTAAGTTTTTCAATACTAGTAAAAAATCTAGTCCGGCGAATTTCGTTACTTGCCCAAACTCATAACAAAAGCTCTTGGCAATTAGGAATTGAGGCAACACTGAGCAAACTTGCTGAAGATGTTCAAATTAAAAACAATAACTTAGAATGGTGGGATTTTGAACGTTTTTCTAACCGTCAAAGAACCAGCATGAAATTAGGTGGTTTTGTAGGAGAAATTGAATATCAATCGTCTGCAATAGCTGAATTTTTACCACTTTTAATTGCAGGTGAAATCTTGCATATAGGCGGTAGCACAAGCTTTGGCCTAGGTAAATATCAGGTTAATTTTTAGCAGTTTTTATTAATTTTCATCAAAGGAGGAACAATGGAGAATCTTGAGCGCGATGTTTTAGCCTATCAAGCTTTAACTTTTGGTCTAAAATTATTTTGTGAACGCAATCAGCTATATTATTGGCAAGGATTAAAGCTAGCCTTTTCTACAAATTTTAAGCAAGATTTAGGTGCTAAAAATGAATTAGTTGAAAAAGCTGTTAACTTAGTCGAGCAATTTGGCGTTGCCAGTGATAGATCTATTCCACATTTGCCAGCAATTACAAATAGCATCACAGGAGAAGAAAATAAAACTCCAAGCGACTTGGATAAATATTTTTATCCCTTAAAAGCTTTGGAATTATCTGAGCAAATTTTCCCTCAAGTAATTGATTCTAAAGAAGATTATGGGAAAGAGTTTACCAAGCTTTGGAATGATTTTATTCATGAATCTGCACAACTTTCAACAACTGACTTAAATGTTTATTTAACTTCTTTTGTCTACCTGTTACATAAATATTTTTGGTGTTTGTCGGCAACTGCAAGCAACAAGCAATATTTAGGCTTTTCTCTTTATGAGCAATGCCGAATTAGCGCGGCACTTGCAGCTTGTTTTTATGAACTTGAGAAGGTTGGAGAATCAAACAAAACAGAAGATTTGTTGATAATTGAGGGTGATATTTCCGGTATCCAAAAATTTATCTACAACCCCGCTTTTAATGGTCAAGAACTCCAAGACGGAATTGCTCGACGACTTCGCGGACGCTCATTCTACTTAAACTTACTGCTAAAAACCCTGACGGATTACCTTATTGGAGAATTAAACCTTTACAATTTCAATGCTTTATGGGCGACAGGCGGACATTTTTTGATTATTGCTCCTAACACACAAAAAGCTAAAGATCAGCTAAAAAATGCTAGAGAAAATATTCAAAAATGGATGTGGAAAGAATTTCGCGGTGCTTTAGGTCTGATAATGGCAGATGTAGAGGTTGCTAGCAGTGAGCTTAAAGACTTTAGTGCCGTTCGTAGCAAAATTGCTGATAAAGGTGCAAAGCTAAAACTCCAACAATTTGCAATTCCACTAAATTTTGAAGACTCAGCACCTGATGAAGCTTGGCAGAATCCTTGGGTGCTAAAAATGCAACAAGCTATTTGTCATGACACTGGTCGGGATATGTCTGATAAAGATGTAAAAATTTCTAAAGCTTATCAAGAAAAATCCCATCAAGATCAAGATGAAAAAATTGATGAAAACATTCCACCTCGTAGCACAAATAGCTTGTTCTTTGACTTGATTGGTCGTGTTTTAGTAAGGACTAATTCCTTGCAACTACGTAGACACGAACATTGGAACGAAATTGACGCAATACGTAAGCCAAAAACAACGGCTGATGTTGAAGATTTGTTTTCTGGTAAACCTTTAATGATTGAGATTCCAGAGCTTAAACGGCATTGGTTATTAACTCAAAAAGATAAGCCTGCTGTTAAAGCAGATTTATGCTTACAGATTGCTGACCATAGCAATGCGGAAATAGATTTTCTTTCTAGTCAAAATAGATCTGTTGCTCAAGGTTTTGAGTTTTTTGCTACAGCAGTTGCTCTAAAACAGGGTAGAACAAGCTACCATAAACAAATAGTAGATTTTCACGAACTAGCAAAAAACTCTGAAGGCGCGGAATTTCTTGGAATACTTAGAATGGATGTAGACAACCTTGGGTTAATTTTTGCCAAAGGTTTTCCTGAAAAAGATAAATCTATTGCCAAAATTGCTAATCTTTCCCGGATGCTGGATATGTTTTTTACTGGTTACTTAAACGTACTAGTAAATGAACGTAACCCAAATGATCAAAATCCAAAAGCAAAACCTAAACTCTACACAACTTATGCTGGAGGTGATGACCTGTTTATTGTTGGGGCTTGGAGCGAAGTTGTTGAGTTAGCACAAACTATCAAAGAAAAATTTGCAGCATATTGCGCTAAAAATCCAGCACTGCATATTTCTGGAGGAATTGCGCTTTGTAAAGGTAAATATCCAATAGGCCACGCAGCAGAGGAAGCAGGCGAACTTTTAGACGAAAAAGCTAAAAAGGTAACTAATAAAAATGCAATAGCTTTTATGGGTTACGGCATTTCTTGGGAAGATTGGTCAGGCGTTAGCGATATGTCAAACAAGTTAATTGAAGGATTAAGGGCTGATCCTGCAAAAGTTTCTCGTGGCTTTATTTATAACTTGATGGCACTGCATCGACAGTACATTGAACCAGATTTTGAAAGTGAGCAAAAAACTAAAGCTAACCTGCTTTTAGTTCCTAAGTTCCTTTATTCATTAGTTCGCAATGTTTCAGATAAAAAATTGTGTTGTGATTTACAAACAATGATTAAAGACCAACAAGCCTATTTATCAGTGATTGCTGGTTATACAGCACTTAGAACCCGTGAGAGAAATCAAGAAAATATGGAAGGAGTAAAATAAGTGAATTATCAACAAAATAGACCTCAACAAGGTCAAAAACATGGCCAACAACAAACACCAACTGTTAATGAAACACTAAAAACTTTTAAGGAAACTATTCAGCAGAAAGAAATGACTTTTACAAGCAATAAAATTCTTAGCTTAAATGAAGAATTAGGAAAGTCATTTGCAAAAAAAGATGAAGGCAAAAGGGAAGATACAGTCACACAAGTTAATAAATTCTATAACTTGGTTAGAGTTGCAGAAAGCCAATCAGCACAAAATGAGGAACTAGCCAAAATACAAATAAAACTTCATGTCTTAAAAGCACAAATTGCTTATGCAAATGCTCGTGAAACATTAAGCAAAGATTTCAAAGATTTTTTTGATGTATCAATCACTAAGATACTGAAAAGTAATGATTTAGCAGAAATGAAAGAATCCTTAAAAGCGTTCACTATCTTTTTTGAATCTGTCTATGCCTATTTCTACTACTACATGAAAACCAATAAGGGAGGATATTAATCAATGAGTAAAAATCAACTAATTGCTACAGTTACCTTAAATGGAAAAATTAAATGTGTTTCAGGCTTGCATATCGGCTCAACCGGCGGTGGTTATGAAATAGGCGGAATGGATAACCCAGTAATTAGAGATCCTTATGATGGGTTTCCTTATATTCCAGGTTCTTCATTAAAAGGCAAAATGCGCTCTTTGCTTGAATGGGCTGAAGGCAAAGTAACAGACGGCAAGCCTTATTTTAGTAAAGATATTAATGATGCAATTTCACGGATTTTTGGCGCACCTGCTGAAGCTGACCGCCCTACAGGGCCAACTCGCCTACTTGTTAGAGATGCTTTTCCTGATGAAAAAACTAAGAAAAGAATGAAGGACTTAGAAGAAAGACAAGGTTTGCCAAAGGTTGAAATTAAAACCGAGGTTAATATCAATCGCATTACTTCTAAACCATTGTCAGGCCCGCGAAAAATGGAACGTGTTCCGGTTGGCTCGTACTTTGATTTTGAAATGACTTATTTTCTTTTTGATGTAGAAAATCTGGCTACAAAAGATGTTGAGTTGCTAGACAAAGTTTTTCTAGCTCTACGCTTGCTTGAAGATTCTGCACTTGGTGGGAGTGGTTCGCGTGGTTCTGGTCAAATTCGCTTTTTACTTGATGATCCAATTGTTTACAAATTAGCTGATTATCAAAGCGGTGTTAGACACGCTCGCAATATAAAGCCTGCTAACGAACTAAAAGATTTGAGTAGTTACCAAGAAACAATCACCAAATTAAAACAGGAGCTAGGCAAATGATTATTTATTTGCAAACCAAAACACCGTTTTCTAAAGCGGTGCCGCGTTCAGATACCCTTTTTGGCGCGATTTGCTGGTCAATTCGCTTGCTTTATGGTGAGCAAGAATTAATCGATTTGCTAAATGGTTTTCAGGATAATGTTGCACCTTTTGTTTTAAGCTCTATTTTTCCTTATGTTCAAAATATGAAAGGGCAAAAATTCTTGTTTTTTCCACGTCCTATGTTGCCACCAAAAGTAAGTTTTACTAGCAAAGAGGAATATGAGAAACAAAAGAAAGCTAAAAAAGCAAAGTTTGTTTCTCAAACAGTTTTTACTGCAATTTTAGATAGTAGCTATGAAAAGAAAAAGGATGATTTTATTGCTCATGCTGGTGTGTTGATGACTCAAGCTGAAAAAGACCAACTAAAACCATTAGCTAAATTTCTGGTAGAAACTGAAGTAGCACGTAACACCGTCAACCGATTAACTAATGCAACTATCAACCTTTTTCATGAACCTGTTGTAGCTACTCATAACTATGAAAAAGTCGCCAAACTAACAGGTGAAGTGTCAGAAAAATTAACAAGTGGATTTTATTTTTTAGTCAAAATTGATAGCCAATTTGATCAAAAACTCCGCCCAATGTTAAAGGCTGCTATTAGCTTTCTACAAGAAAAAGGTTTTGGTGGAAATACAAGCGTAGGCTTTGGTCAATGTGCTGTTGAAATTAGCGACTCGTTAACTGTTGCAAATAAACCACTTTTTCCAAATTACTCGGACGGAAAACAGCTTGTTACATTATCGCTAATGTTTCCAAATGACGCAGACAAGCAGCATTTAACAGCAAATCAAGAACATTGTTATGGACAGCTAGAACGCCGCAAAGGTTTTCTGGAAAGTGCTTATGTTAGAGGTGAAATTAAGCAAATTTGGAAGCCTACTTTGTTTATGTTTTCTGAAGGTGCTGTATTTCCTAAAGATAACAACCGTCAAGTTTATGGAAAATTGTTTGAAGAAGAACAACGTGCAGGGCTTTCATTTAGAGTAAAAATCAATGGTCTAGCCTACACTGTTGCAATGAAAAAGGAGGTTTAGCCAATGATTAAGCAGAATCGCTATGAGAATTACAATTACAAATTGACAACAATGGCACCTGTTCATATTGGAACTGGCGAAGAAATGCTGCCAATGGAATATCACATAGACATTCAAGGTCAGCCCGAAAAACAAACAAAAAGAATTATCGTCCCTGATTTAGAAAGTCTATTTTTTGCTGACCCAACGCTAGCACCAGATTTTGTTAAAAATCTTTCTACAAACCCTGATGATTTAGGAAGAACTTTTGGAAAATTAATTGGGAACCATAAAATAGTACTTAGTCCAGATACTTGGAGTTATGCTACTTGTCCAACTAATAAAAAAGGGCCGTATCTGCATTCTTTTCAACATTTGGATCAAGAGCTAAAAAATCAAAATGGTAAAATTCGCCTTGCTACTAAAACCAGTGATTATCAAGTCTACATTCCTGGCTCATCCATCAAAGGTGCGCTGCGTACAGCTTGGCTTTATCAGCAATGCTTAAATGATGAACACCTGCTTCAAAAAATTGCACGTGAAGAAAAAGACAAGTTTGCTGATAGAGTGCTAAATGAAAATATTTTGCAAGGCGGAACTAACCCTAAAGAATACCAAGATAAAGCTTTTGATTTGTTTAAGGTTTTGCAAGTTGGTGATAGCCAGTCTCAACTAGCAGAAACGGTTTTAGGGCTAGTTGCTGAGAAAATTCTAAATGCTCGTGTTTTGCTAAAAGATACAGGCAAAAGCGTCACGGCTGAATTTAAGTCTAGTTGGACTTTTTATGAGGCTATAAGAAATGATGCTCAATTTAGCGGGAAATTAAGTCTTGATGTTGGGCTTTTAACCAATGACCGAGCAGTTAACAAAATGGGTTGGAACTCGCAGCAAAGAAGTTTTTCTTTAGCTTCACTTTGTCAGGCTGTTAATCAATTTGCTAAAGATATTGTTGATTGGGAGATTGATTATTTTAGTCGCATAGAACAAAAAGCTGGCTATTGTGAAATAGATAAATTAATAGCTTTTTATCAGGAGTTGCAAAAAGAAATAAGCCAAGCTTCTGCTGACACTATTTATTTATCTGTGGGTCATAGTTCTGGCTGGCATAAATTAACTGTTGGAACATTGCTAGCAAAAAAATTATCTACACAAGAATTTACTAATCTGCGCAGAGATTTCAAACTAGCTAAAGATCACCTAGATTTTGAATATCCTAAGACCCGTAAACTACCAATGGTTGAAAAGCACCGAGCTACTCGGCCTTTTGGTTGGGTGAAAATCGAGTTTGAGAAAAATTAATATTTTATGCCCATTTTTCTTGGGGTTTACACCTTTCTTGGGGTTTACACCCCAAGTTAAAGTTGTGTCGTCCCTGGCGGGACTTAAAAGATTCTTGAGTCGCGTTAGCGACGACACAACCTTTTTCTTGGCACGTGAGTGCCAAGAAAACGTGAGTGTAAGGAAAACAAATTTTTATATCAGGAGACAAAATGTTTACACCTCATAAATTATTAATAAAATCACTTGCCTTAGTTTTTATTTTTGTAAGTTTTAGCTCTGCCTTTGCCGCTAACTTTTTACAAGAAAAATCCCGAATTATTACCGCTTCTGCTGTAAGAGTGCGAAGCGAACCACAAACTACTGCTAAAGAAATCACAAAGCTTTCTGTAGGAACTGTTGTAAAAGAAATTGGCAAGACAGAAAAGAAAGAAAAAATCGGCCAAGATCAAGATTTTTGGTATCAAGTCGTTTTGTCTGATGGCAAGCAGGGTTGGGTCTTTGGTGGTTTTACAGAAAGCTTTGATGAAAGTAAAAAAGAACAAATTTATATAAATTTACTCAATTCTCGATTAAAGGAAAAAACTTCATTTAATGACCAAATGGATTTAGTTAATTTTTTAGAAAAAGCTATCAAGGAAGTAAAAACACCTGCTACTTTGGGCGAGCTAGAACTAGGCCAACTCCTAGCCATTCGTCAATCTGTTGACTCTATTCCTCCAGATAAAAGCGATAGCGGACAATATAAATCTTGGTTAAAGAAACAAGACGCTAAAATTTATTATGATGAAATCCAAGGCTCTTGGAAAATTAGATATGATGTATTTTGGGATTTGCAGGAAAAATATAAAGCCTTGCCTGTAGGCGATAAAATCGCTTGGGAAGCTGCTATCAACCCTCGTGGGGGTGAATGTGAAGGCTTTGTTTCTTGCTATATTGCGGTTCTTAATAGCTCTACTGCAAGATACTTGTCACTTTATCCTATAGGCAAACATTCAGAAGAAGCTCTAAAAGAAATTTTAGAAGAATTTAATACTTATGTAGAAGATTTAGGTAAATCAGAAAAAACTTATAACTTTCCTGAAGATGCAGAAATGCGTAAAGACCTACAAGAACAACTTAGTGAGATAAAAAGTTTGTTATCTAAAGTAGCCACAACAAAAACCACCGCAATATTTAAGCAAATTGAGAAATTAGAAACCAAATTTCGCTAAAAATAAAATTTTTATTTTAGGAGTAACTACCAATGTATACAAATTTAATTATTTCTGTTGGTGGCACAGAAGCCCCAATTGTTAAATCTATTGGCGAGCATAAACCAAAATATATTTGTTTTTTATGCTCTCAAAAAACTGTTGAACTAATCCCAAATATTAGAAAAATGCTTGTTGAACAATTTGGAGACGATTTACCAAGCTTTAAGGATCATAAAATAATTCTTGATGATGAAAATGACTTGATACACTGCTATCAAAAAGCCCGTGAATGTATTGGACAACTAGAAGCCTGGGGTGTAGCAGCAGCAGACACGGTTGTTGATTATACAGGCGGCACAAAGCAAATGTCTGTTGCTTTAGGGCTTGCTACAGTAAAAGAAGGTTATGAATTTTCTTATATTGGGGGAGATCGTCGATCTAAAGCAGGAGTAGGAATTGTTTTAGATGGCTCAGAAGTTGTTAGAGCAGGTATAAATCCTTGGTCACTTTATGCGGTAGATGATAAAAAATTACTCGCTAAATACTTTAACCGTCATCAATTTCTAGCAGCAAAAGAAATTTGTGACACGCTAGCCAATAAACAAGTCTTGGACGATTCGCTAAAAGGCTTTTTTAAGGTCATTAGCCAGCTTTGTACAATCTATGACCTTTGGGATAAATTCCAGCACCTAGAAGCACTTAGACAACATAAAACAGCACTTGAACAGCTAACAAATTATTTTTCTTTTAATCGTCAAGTTAAATATCAGCAATTTGTGTCTGATGTCCAAGCCAATTTTGACCGCTTAAAACAGCTTAGCGGCGACACAAACCAGTTTAAGAAAGCTAGCCAAAGTCTTATAACTGATTTAATTGCAAATGCTGAACGCCGAGCAACAGAAAATAAATATGATGACGCAGTAGCACGGCTTTATCGCTCGCTAGAAATGGTCGCTCAAGTTGCTATTACCGAAGAACCACTGCAAGTTAAAGACGCTGGAAATTTTCCTAAAGATAAACTGCCTGATAGCCTAAAAGACGACTACATCCAGCATTATGAGCGAGACGGTAAAATCAAATTAGGCATGGAAGCTCTTTTCAGAGTGCTAAACGCAATTGAGCCACCACATCCACATGCACAAACCTTTTTTGCCTATTATAACGAACTTCGCAATGTGCAAAATGCTCGTAATCAATCCATCCTAGCGCATGGTTTAACTCCTGTAGAAGTTGAAAAATATGAAAGACTTAGCACAATTCTTTGCAAGCGTATGAATCTAGGCAATTTAGTAGAGTTTGCAAAACTGCCAGAAGAATAAACATATTTAGGAGCAAAAAAATTTATGACCACAATGATTGCACTTGTTGGTGAACAGCCAATGCCTGTTTTATTGCCGGCACTTCATTTAAAACCTACTGAGACAATTTTGGTTGCTACAACAGGAACCGAACCTGTAGCCCAACGGCTAACGAAATTAATTAAATCTAGTCGATATATTAAGGTTAGCCCTTATGAAATTATGACTACGATAGAAATTTTAGATAAAGAGTTAACAGATAAAAAAGACATTATTTTTAACTTGACGGGTGGGACTAAAACAATGGCTATTGCTGCTTTTGATTTAGTTACAAGAACTAAAGCAGAGTTTGTTTATTTTCAAACAGAAAAAGAAACTGTGCTAAAACGCTACCAATCTACCGAACAAGGCTTGAAGTTAAAAGTTAGAGAAAAAAATCTCCCAGATTTAATTTCAGCCGCAGATTACCTAAATGCTCACCTGCCAGGCTTTCGCCAAGAGGGTTTTAGCAAAGATGAATTCGGCCAATTTAACATTGGAGGCAAATTTGAAAAGTGTGTCTATGATGCTCTTAAAAAAAGCGGCTTTGAAGTTTTAGCAGGTGTACGCCCTGAAGGTGTAGGCGATCAAATAGAAATTGACTTAGTGATTAGATTAGGTAATCGTGTAGGCATTGCAGAAGTAAAAATGGGTGACAAAGAGGGAAAACGTCCTAAAAGCGGCATTGACCAACTTTCTACCGCAGGAAGTAGAGAATATCTTGGCACTTATACCAATAAATTTCTAATTTTAGCCAATCGTTTACCTAAGAGCTTGCTTAAACTAGCTGGAGAGAAAAAAGTTACGGTTATTGAAGATCTAAATTACTTGGAAGATAAACCGCTTTCGACCAAAGACACAGAACGATTAGCAAATCTAGTCAAGGAAAAATTAACTCGGTAACTAGAAATAAATAAAGGAGTTACCACTATGTCAAGGTCTTAAGTCGCATTAGCGACGACACAAACTTTAGCTTGGCATGTAAATGCCAAGTAACATAGTCAAGGGAAAATCGACTCGATAAATCACGATAAATAAAGGAGTTATTGTTTATGCCAACACTTTATTTAACTGAACAAGGCTCAACACTTAGCAAAGACCATAATCGCCTAGTAGTTGAAATGGGAAGCACTGTTATTACTGAAATTCATGAATTTAAGGTTGAACGAATAGTTATTTTTGGACATATCCAGCTAACTACACAAGTTATAGCTTATTTGCTCAACCGAGGCATTGACACGGCTTTTTTAACTATGCAAGGAAAGTTAAAGGGGAGACTTGCTCCTATTGCTACAAAAAACGTCCCTTTGCGAGTGCGTCAATATGATTTTGCTCGTGACGGAAGTTTCCCTCTTACAATTGCTAAAGCTATGGTGATTGGAAAACTTGCTAACTCGGCTTCGGTCTTGGCTAGATTCCAGCGCAACCACCCAGACTTTAACTTTTCTGACCCTATTTCTAACCTAGTTGCTCTACGTTCAGATGCTTACAGAAAACAGACTATGGATAGCTTGCGAGGTGTAGAAGGTCATGGAGCAGCCCTGTATTTTCAATGTTTTAGCAAAATGCTACTTGGAGAACTGCACTTTAATAAACGCACTCGTCAACCGCCTACAGATCCGGTTAATGCAATGCTAAGTTTTGGCTATACCTTGCTTTATAATGAAGCAATTAGCGCGTTAGTCTCCATAGGCTTTGATCCATACATAGGCTTTTATCATGGGATAAATTACGGTCGTTGTTCGCTAGCACTAGATCTTATAGAGGAATTTCGACATCTAGTAATTGATCGTTTGATAATTAACATGGTAAATAATAAAGTATTAGTTGCTAATGATTTTACTGCTATGCCTGATGGCGCGGTTTATCTTGAAGGTGAGGCGCGAAAGAAATTCTTAAAAGAATATGAGAAGTTTGTTACTACAGAGTTTTCTCATCGTCGGACAGCAGAAAAAACATCTTTTCGTCGTGCCTTGCATGATCAAGCCTTAGAACTACAACGGACTTTGTTGCGGGGTCAATCTTATATGCCTTTTGAGGGGTGGCATTAAATTATGTTAGTGCTAATAAGTTATGATATTGCTGACGAAAAACGGCTACGTAAAGTAGCCATTTTGATGGAAGATTATGGAACTAGGGTGCAACGAAGCGTTTTTGAATGCCTAATTGAAGAACGTCAAGTTCTTCAACTTATCGATAAACTTATGAAGGTTATTGAACCTAGCGAAGATAGCACTAGGATTTATCGTTTTTGTGGAGCTTGCCAAGAACGAGTACAAATACTAGGCAAAGGTGGAGTTACAAGCGATCCTGATGTCTATATTTTCTAGGGCTTTTTTAAAAGAATGGTGTGTCTACAGATGTTGTAGATAAAGAAGTTAAGCTATATTTTAGGGAGGTGCAACATCTTGTTAGGAAAATCGAGGTTAGCCCAAATCGATAGCTCATTTATTTTCCTTGACAAGCAAGAACTCGTATGTTTTAATCTTGGTGTTTTCGCGTCGTACAATTCCTAATTCAACATGAGGTTAGCCCAAAGTGGGGTTTTAAGCCTGTATTCATCGGCACTTGAACCCCCGGGAGTAGGAATACTTGACGTGGCATGCTGCGGATTAAGACGCTAACTTGCTTAGGTCTATCGGTGCTACCAACTCTCGAGTAGGAATACTTGACGTGGCATGCTGCGGATTAAGACATCAATAATCTATCAATTTTATCTAATATAGATAAATAGGTTGGTAGGAATACTTGACGTGGCATGCTGCGGATTAAGACAGTTCTGTATGGGATCAGATTCATCTGTGCCAATTTTGCCGGGTAGGAATACTTGACGTGGCATGCTGCGGATTAAGACGCTTTAAAACAGTTAATGCTAACTGAATTCAGTTAGCATTAAGTAGGAATACTTGACGTGGCATGCTGCGGATTAAGACTTTGTTGGCTGACTTGTACTATTAGCCGTATACCCCGGTAGGTAGGAATACTTGACGTGGCATGCTGCGGATTAAGACATACTAAGGTTGCGTTATTATTTTGTTGGGTTAGGAGTAGGAATACTTGACGTGGCATGCTGCGGATTAAGACTATACCAAATATAAATTATTATTTTATAATAGACATATGGGTAGGAATACTTGACGTGGCATGCTGCGGATTAAGACTCGGCTGCCCCAGTTAATGCCTGCATATCTAAGGGAATAGTAGGAATACTTGACGTGGCATGCTGCGGATTAAGACCTAGTTTGCTTGCATATTGTTGGAATAAATTAGTCATGATGGTAGGAATACTTGACGTGGCAGAGGGTATTCAGCAAAACAAGCTGAATAGTTGAGAATAAAGAAGATAGGTATG